>CAZDQB010000012.1:114930-121279 GCA_964507525.1 uncultured Sediminibacterium sp.
ATCAATACTACCATCAGGTAACACTCGGGGTGGCTGGCTGCGATGGCGTTGGCTACTTCCTTCAGGAGGATGGTCTTACCAACTTTTGGCTGTGCAACAATCAATCCACGCTGGCCTTTACCAATAGGGGTGAAGAGGTCCATGATCCGTGTGCTGTAATTGTTGGAGGTAGTAAAGAGGTTAAGCTTTTCATAAGGGAACAAAGGAGTCAGGTAATCGAATGGTACGCGGTCGCGCACCTCATCCGGTTTTTTTCCGTTGATGGTATCTACTTTCAATAATGCAAAGTATTTCTCTCCTTCTTTAGGCGGCCTGACAGAACCGTGAACGGTATCGCCGGTCTTTAAGCCGAATAATTTGATCTGGGATGGAGAAACATACACGTCATCGGGAGAAGAGAGATAGTTGTAGTCTGAAGAACGGAGAAAGCCATAACCATCGGGCATCATTTCCAAAACGCCTTCGCCAAGGATCACGCCTTCAAATTCAATATTGAAAGTAGGTTCTTTGCGTTGGTGTTTTTGGGGATACTGCTGGGCTGGTCCTTCCTGGGGCAGACCGTTTTCGGAAGCGATCTCATTTTCTGCTACTGGTCTTCCTGCTGTATCGGTAGTTTCTGTTGTTTGGGGAGGGACGATTGATGCAGCTGCTTTTTCGGGTGCCTTTTCATTTTTTGGCTTACGGGGGGCACCTCTTTTATTGGTTGCGGCTTTGTCTGCATGTTGCGGTGCTTCCTGCATCACTTCGGCCTCTTCGGTTGCGATGGCTGTTTTTACAGTGACCGGTTTGCGGGCCCTAGTATTTTTTTTTCTGCCATCGTCCTTGGTTTCACTGGCTTTTAAAGCCTGTCCATCGAGGATCTTGTAAATCAGGCCTTGTTTGTCCAATTTCTTGGCCCCGGTAATATTCAGCTGCTCGGCAATATCAAGCAGCTCTGGCAATAACATGTCGTTCAATTGCAAAATGTCGTACATAAAATCAATTAAGAAGAGAATTCAAGTTGTCTAAAATCATTAGGTAAAAATCCTGTCTAAGGAAATGCAAACTCAGATCGGGATAAATTCGGATAATGTTTCTGGTTTCTGATTGGAAAGAGAGTAAACTGATGTTGTCGAGAGCGAAACGAGGACCAAATCAGCTTGGTTTCCGATGCAATGTTAAGCCAAAATAATCAAAAACAAAACAAAAAGTTACTAAGAGAGCCTCAAAAAAGAATCTCATTATAAGTTTTCGTTATTCGTTTTGGCAATAATACGCCTGATCAGTTCGTCTAATTCCTGGGTGCTTTTTTTGAGGTGGGCAATGACTTCTGCGTTTTCTGCCGCCGGTTTTTGCAGGTCGATCAGGTCGGTCAGCCCTATAATATTAGCTACGGGCCTCCGTATTTCGTGCGACTGCATTTTTGCTATCTCCCGGAGCGCATCTGCATGTTTTTGTATCTGCATTTCCTGCCGTTTTCTTTCCGTGATATTTACAGAATTAACCACAACGCCAATGATCTTGTTGTTGTTATCAGTTACCGGGTAATATCTCCTGATGAACCAGCTTTCCTCGCCGTCGGGATATGTAATGCTGTGTTCAAAAGCGAAGCTTTTTTCATTCTGTTTTATCAAAGCAAGAAAGTGTTCGGCTGCCGTATTCACCTGCGCTTCAGAAAGATAACTCAGTATGAGATCGCCAATAATATATTCTTTGCCAAGCATTCTTATGGCATGCCGCTGAGCGGCTGCATTTGCATAAACGATACGCAGATCGGAGCCAATAAGTAAAGTAATATTGTCCGAACTGTTCATAATGCCCTGTAGGGTATTTTCGGACTCGGAAAGCTGGTCGCGCTGCTGTTTTAATTCAGTAATATCTTTAGAGATCCCCACTACATATTCCACGGCTCCTTTTTTGTTGTCAATGGGGAACGCTTCGCTGAGGCTGGTGAATGTTTTATTGTTCAGTAAAATATTTTCCTCATATCTGAGGATTGTTTTATTGTTGACACAGGTAGTAAGACGTTCTCTGACAAGCGCGCATTTCTCCGGTGAAAGAAACTCTTTCAGTTCTTTTCCAATAAATTGTTCACGCGGCTGATCAAATTTCCTGAGGTAGGCATTGTTAACATATTCCATGATGAAAGCCTGTCCCCCGTCCTGCACCCGAAGTACAAACACAGCATCTGCCGTGCGTTCAACGAGAGCTACAAAAAGATGCGGGCTGACAGTATTCATTGGCTGGATATTGGTATGCTATACTATAGCCATATTTATATATTATATAAGTGCTATATAAAGTATTATGCTACAGGGTTTAAAAATACGGGGTGAATTTCAAATTTCAATGCATTGGCTGGATTGTAACTGTTTCAGCATCACTGAATATGGCATAAAAACAAAATTTAAGCAATTGCAACACTTATCTTTGCTGCCTGTATAAACTTTTCGGACGAACCAATACTGCATCGCTCCGGGGTCAAATAGAGCAACCATGTTTAACAAGAGAATCAAGATCAAACACCTGTTGTCAGGCGAATTAACCGGCCAGGAAGTTACGGTAATGGGTTGGGTGCGTACTTTCCGCAACAACCAGTTCATCGCATTGAATGACGGGAGCACCAATGATAATGTACAGGTAGTGGCGGAGCTTGGTTTGCTGGATGAAGAAACCCTGAAGCGGATCACTACCGGTGCTTCTTTAAAAGTGATTGGGGAAGTGGTTCCTTCCCTGGGCAAGGGGCAGAAGGTGGAAGTAAAAGCGAAACAGGTTGAGATACTGGGGGATAGTGATGCTGAAAAATATCCTTTACAACCCAAAAAACACAGCCTCGAGTTTTTAAGGGAGATAGCCCACCTGCGTTTCCGTACCAATACTTTCGGCGCTGTTTTCCGTATCAGGCATTCACTGGCATTTGCGGTGCACCAGTTCTTTAATGAGAAGGGATTTGTGTACCTGCATACGCCCATCATCACTTCGAGTGATGCGGAAGGTGCGGGAGAAATGTTCCGGGTAACGACACTGCCATTTGATCATACGCCGCGCAAAGAAGATGGAAGTATTGATTTTGCAGAAGACTTTTTTGGTAAGTCCACGAATCTTACGGTGAGCGGGCAATTGGAAGGAGAACTGGGTGCGATGGCATTCAGCGAGGTCTATACTTTCGGACCCACTTTCCGTGCAGAGAATTCCAACACCACCCGCCACCTGGCAGAGTTCTGGATGATTGAACCGGAGATGGCATTTCATGATATAGAAGATAACATGAACCTGGCAGAGGAATTTATACAGTACCTGATCCGTTATGCCATGGAGCATAATGCAGAAGACCTTGCATTTCTTGACCAGCGATTAGCCGAGGAGGAAAAGCAAAAACCGCAGGCAGAGCGTTCGGAGATGGGGTTGCTGGAGAAACTCAGTTTTGTGGTCGACAATCAATTTGAGCGCATCACTTATACGGAAGCCATCAATATTTTATTGGATTCACCTGCTTACAAAAAGAAGAAGTTCAAGTACGATGTAAGCTGGGGCATTGACATGCAGAGTGAACATGAGCGCTATTTGGTGGAGAAGCATTTCAAAAAGCCAGTGATTGTTACCGGTTACCCTGCAGCGATCAAGGCATTTTATATGCGAATGAATGATGACGAAAAAACAGTAGCAGCGATGGACATCCTGGCACCGGGCATTGGGGAGATCGTGGGTGGTTCGCAAAGGGAAGAAAGATTAGAGAAGCTGGAACAAAGGATGAAAGACATGCAAATTCCTGCCGAAGAGATGAGCTGGTACCTGGACACCCGCCGTTTTGGAACGGTGCCGCATGCCGGTTTCGGATTAGGTTTTGAAAGGATGGTGCAGTTTGTAACAGGCATGGGTAATATCAGGGATGTGATCCCATTCGCACGTACGCCGAAGAATTGCGAGTTTTAAAAATCCATCAAATGAAGCCTGCGATACCACATAGCGTTGTGGGATGTGAGGTGCTTGCTGTTATCAGCCCGGGTTGTAGGCCTTCTGCAGTGCCTCACTAAAAAAAACAGGAAATGGGCATAAAGTATGTGGATTATTTGTGAAATCCCCCTATTTTTGCAGCCCCGAAAGGGGTTTGGAATTTCCAATCCACAAACCGATATGGTGCGGTAGCTCAGTCGGTAGAGCAAAGGACTGAAAATCCTTGTGTCGCCGGTTCGATCCCGGCCCACACCACTTAAACAAACGTAAGTGCCTGTAAATGAATAGTTTACTGGCATTTTTGTTTGTAAGGAGGACAGTTTTGCGGACAATAATCATGGCAATTAAACACCCTGATTGATCTTTTAGGCACTATTGGGGCAGAAAAATTGCAGGACCGGGAAAAATTAGCACTCTTATCGCATTTGACCGGTTGATTGTGGGTTGAAAAGCAGCGACAATACCTGGCTAATCTCCGGCGCATAAATCCTACTCTGCAAGCATTCTTTCCTTCATAACATTTTCAGGGTTTACCGACCTAAAAAAGGTGGAAGCGTTATTCAGATCGCACCACGACCGGTGGAAGGACAAATACGAACACTGGACCATGCAATCCACATGCAATCCACGGCAAAAAGGCTGGAAGGCGATTACTGGAACCTACTGATGCCGGTTCATTTTGCCTGTGTATCAATTATACTTTTTCTAATTGTTAGTTTTGTTCCGAAACCCTGGCCTTTTTGGCAAACTCTGATTGGTGTTTGTGTGATAGATGTTTTACTTTATATGATCCTTAAAAGCATATTGTACAAACCCCGGTACGAACTGCATTTTTTACCCCTGTTAAATAATCAAGAACTCCCTCTTTAACAACTAAACTGAACATAGAACGTACCATGGCCAAGTGATTCACAATAGAACGTTCACTTAGAGGCTTTCCAGGCTCGTCTTTCTTTTTTTTGATTTTGTAGGCGGTCTTTAAATGTATTTTAAATCGTTCAAGCAGAGACTCGGTAATGTCTGAAAAAGCAATATATACCACCCAGGGCTTTGTTATTACCTTTTCTTTCAGATTATTTGGCGTTAGATACCCAATGATACACTTTAGAGGCCAATTTTGACCCTCAAATAAATAGTTGTATTTTTACCATGGTCGTGTAAAATGAATATATGCAAACCCTTACCCTCGAAATAACAAATACCAATGCGATGCGGGCAATACAAAGCCTAGTAAGCAAAAAAGAGGTCAAAATCATCTCAAATAATGAGATGCATTCACCGGCATTTCCGGGAACTCCGCTGAGCCTTTCCGCAATGAAGCAATGGATTGCAAGCGCAGAAGCCGCTCCAACTATCAGCCTTAAAGCCGCAAAATCAGAATGGGCAAGTCGCAAAAAACATCTAGAGAGCCTCGGCAAATAAGGATCAGTGTCTCAGCACTTCAGAATATCCATGAAGTGACTGGATATATTGCCTTTGTCTCACAATCTCCGGCGAATGCAATCAAAGTCGGTGATGCTATTTTCTCTACTATTGACCGGATTGAGAAAAATCCGCTTGCATTCAAAGAGTGCGAAGAACTTCCGACAAAATCGAAAATGTATCGGAGAGCCGTCTGCTATTCTTGGGTTATCGTTTATAAGATTACCGATACCGAAATCATTATCCTTGGTATCATTCATGGTGCGCGCCGTCCGTCATACGTTAAGAAGTTACGCAACGTGAAATAACCTTTTAGTATTATGGGCTATTATATGAGTGAGATGGAATCTGCAAATCGTATAATAATATGGGATTACGTTACCATATTATTATAACGAAATGGGATTTAGGTATCTGTAGAATAACCTATATCATTGAGCGGATCTAAAACCCAACAACCGCATTTAATGCTTCGTCTGCATCCTTTAGATTATGGAATCAGCAGGACAGAAGCAATTTATGCTTACAAATCCGGGCCAGTAACAATATCGAAAACATATGTAAAGGCAATTATTCACCCCCTACAATTGACAGATATGCAACCGGCATAAATAAGTTATTAAGGGATTTATTTCTTAATCCGTACAATCAGGTCTTAGATGGTGATGGCTTTAATGAAAAATATCACACAACATTAAGAACACACTTTGATGACTTCAGCCGTTTAAACGCGGACATCACCCTCTGCCCCATTTGTGGGATTGGAGAATTAAAAAAGCACACTGACCTAACAAGAGATCAATATGACCATTACTTACCAAAGTCAATTTACCCATTTAGTTCAATCAATTTTAAGAATCTTGTACCTATCTGTATTGATTGCAATTCAACGCAAGTGAAAGGTTCTGAAGATGTTGTTGCCTTATCAACCAATCACAAATTATTTTTCCTTTATGACGATACACACAAGGGGATTACTATAACATTTGTATCA
>CAZDQB010000013.1:0-97320 GCA_964507525.1 uncultured Sediminibacterium sp.
AAAGAACAAAATCATATTCAATTGAAAATCAACCTAATTTAACCGGACACTAGTGGTAATTTATGCAAAAAAAATTATTGAAATATGAAGAACCTGGCTTAAATCAGCCATGTTTTTTAATATAACTCCCCCGCCTGGCTAAATGTCCTGCAGGATTGGCTGCTGCAACCATACTGGCGAGCACGAAACAGAGCCATTCGCTTGTTTTATGATCGGGCATCTCGCAATCAGCTAAAATGCAATATAGAAACCGTCCAAAAATTAACCATCCTGTACTGTACTGCGTACCCGGCCACAAAAAATTTATCCCTACTTTTAGGTAACCATTCGATCATGCCATCAGAGAATATATACGCAGTTGTTCATATAGATGAACAATCCATCACTCCCAAATACTTACAGCTAACTAATTCCATACTGCAGGCTATTGAGCAGGGGAAACTGGAAAAGGATTATTTGTTACCCTCCATCAATGAATTAAGCTACGAACTTGAAATATCGCGGGATACCGCTGAGAAAGCCTACCGGCAACTGAAATCGCTCGGCGTTATCGGATCGGTGCCGGGCAAAGGGTATTTCATCACAAAAACAGACTTTAAGCAATCGATCAAAGTATTCCTTCTTTTTAATAAACTAAGCATACATAAAAAATTAATTTACGATGCTTTTGTGGAGACACTGGGCGATCAGGCCGCTATTGATTTCTATATATATAACAACGATTTCGGTCTGTTCAAAAAATTGATGCAAAACAGGAAAACAGATTATACCCATTATGTCATCATCCCTCATTTTTTAGACGGTGGTGAACATGCTCATGAACTGATCAATGATATCGCCGGCGGACAGTTGATATTATTAGACAAACTGATCAATGGCGTCAACAGGCACTTTGGAGCAGTGTATGAAAATTTTGAGAAAGACATTTTTCAATCATTGCAACAGGCGCTTCCCCAATTAGAGAAATACCAGACCCTTAAAATTGTTTTCCCAGCGTATACTTATTTCCCCGAAGAGATATTAAAAGGGTTCCGGTCTTTTTGTGCAGAATATGCTTTTAATCACAACGTAGTACACAACATTGCAGAAGAACCCATTCATGAAGGGGAAGCATACATCAATCTTATGGAAGATGACCTGATCATCCTGCTGGAAAAAATACAGGGTTCTACATTGCAGGTAGGAAAAAATGTAGGTATCATCTCTTATAATGAAACCCCATGGAAACGTTTTATTCTCAACGGGATCACTACCATATCAAGTGATTTTAAAGAAATGGGGGCCATGGCAGCCCAATTGATATTAAATAACCAGGTTCAACACCTGGAAGTTCCTTTTAAACTGACTTTGCGTAACTCCCTATAAAAACAAATTGTTTCATACCCACTTTCCCATTCAATTAATAACAGGTATATCGATAAACCAGCAAAGCCCGTAAATAGAAATTTGCAGGCTTTGCTAGTTTGTATTACCAGTTGATTGCTTATTGTTTGGCCCACCTGGAGCGGAGCATATGCGCTGCCATTTTAGGGCGGCGGTCTCTTGTAAAGACGCCTTTGTAATTCATGCCGCCAAAACGGATAATGCCCTGTGTGGTTTTGAAATCTGCAAAAGCCCATACATGCATACCTGCGATAAAATCCTTGGTATCCGCTACATCTAAGTAGGCTTTGATAAAGTCTGACTGGTACTCTTCGGTAAACATTTCAGCGGGATTGGAGTGCATACCTGCATAAGTATCTGCGCCGAATTCTGTAATGACAATCGGTTTATGCAAGGTTTGATGCAAGCCGTCTAATTCTTTGCTTAACATGGCAGCACCTGCTTTTATATCGCCCGGTTGTGTATACCAGCCCCAATAACGATTGATACAAACAATATCCGATAAACCTAACCATTCAACCGGACCGCCCATTACCCCCACGATGGTTGCCAGCCTGGTATGATCTTCTTCCTTGACTGTTTTAAATAACTCTGAGAAGAACATGTAAGAAGCCGGGTCAGATTTTGCGGCCTGGCCACTTGAAAAATCCAATTTTGGTGCAACAGGCTCATTGGCAAGGCTCCATATAATTACTGCCGGGTGATTTTTATCTCTGGCCACTAATTCTTTGATGTATTGCTTACAGGTTTCCTTTCTCTCACGCAGTTGCACCGTATCTCCTTCAAAAAACAAACCAACTGCCGGTATCTCATCTATGATCAGGATACCTTCCCTGTCTGCCATATTCATGTATTCTTCATCATAGGGATAATGAGATGTTCTGAATGAATTAGCCCCTATCCATTTTAATAAAGAAAAGTCTTTCACGATGACCGGCCCCGCTGTACCCTTGCCAAAAATTGGAAAATCTTCGTGTTTACCAAATCCCTTCAGGACAATCGGCTTGCCGTTAAGCAGCAATTGCTTGTCGTTCACGGCAATAGTACGGATGCCTACCGGGAGCTCATACCTGTCGATCGTTTTGTCACCTTCTTGTATAACAACACTTAACTGGTACAGGAAGGGGTCATCAACCGACCAGAAATGCGCACCTGGTATATTCAGGGTGAGGGTTGCAGTATTTCCATTGAAAGAAAAACTACTCTCGTAGACTTTGTCACCAGCTGTTAATTTCACTTTCCCCTGTTTAGCAATACCCTCTTTCTTAACCGTCAGCGCTACTATTCCGTCCGCTCCACTGATATTGGTTGTAACCGTAACATCTGCAATGGCGTTTTTGGGTGTGGCATATAACCAAACCGGGCGTTGTAATCCTCCATAAGGAAAAAAATCAAAATTGGCTTTGGGGTTATTGCTCAGGAAACCGCCGCCTATTCCCTTTGTGTTTTCGCCACCGGTTGGAACACGGTTGGGTTTCAGGATATTTTCCACCTCGATGGAAACCCTGTTCTCCGTATCCCATTTCACATCATCCGTAATATCAAAAGCAAAAGGCAGATGTCCGCCTTCGTGTTTTCCGATGGGTTTACCATTCAGCCATAGCTTAGCAGCATAGTTGGCAGAGCCTACCCTGATATAGATTCTCTGTCCCTTCCATCCCTGTGGTATATATGCGCTTTGTTCGTACCAGACAGGTCCCATATAATCACGGGTATCTTCAAACTGTTCGTTCCAGCTGCCCGGAACAGCAATGGAACGGCTGCCTTTTAAGCCATTGAACCATTGTTCCTGCTCACCAATGGCTGACGAGTCTTTTTTGAACTTCCACATACCAGAAATATTCAGCAGGTTTCTATATTCATTCTGTTGCGGAAACAGTGCAATGTCTTTTACGTTTGCGACTTTGAATGACTGTGAGAAAAGGTTTGTTGTGATGACAGCTAACAAGATGCTTGCAAGGAATGCTGGTTTCATGAGGGGGAGATTTATATGGCTATTTTATTGTTTGTTCCATGTACCATTAGATTGCCCCAGTCTTTTACCTGATAAAGCAATCGTCTGCATGGAGACCCAAATTAGCATATAGGATTGTCTTTTATTTTTTTTCGAACCGGTTTATTTACGGAAAGGGTTTCGGAAAAAGTATAGCGTTTCAATTTGAGTAAACAGGCAGCGGCGGTGCCGTTTAAATATTTAGCCAGGAAAAAAGCAGCAATACCGGACGAAACAATTATATTAAAGCCTGAATTGATCAAAAGGGGCTCCGCTGAAATAAGTAACGGAAAAAAGCAGGTAAAGCCGGACACAGGTACAAAGACCCTCCAGTGACCTTATAGAGACCCTATAGAGACTTTATAGAGATATCATAGTAAGTTATAGAGACCTCAATGTTACCTTACAGAGACCCTGATCCGGGTTCTCTTCGATGACACTCCGTATCCACAGTACCTACACACTATTACAATAGTATATGCCCCTTATTATTACTACTATGAAAACTTTGAGCCCTACAGCCCTCTTGTTTTATTATCGCCGCTATTAAGGAATGGTTTCAGCAGGTCAATGGGGACAGGGAATATGGTTGTTGAATTGTTTTCAGTAGCTATCTCGCGCAGTGTTTGCAGGTAACGCAGGGTCAATGCACTGGGTTGATCAGCAAGTATCTTCGCCGCATCGGCTAAACGTTGTGAAGCCTGGAACTCTCCTTCTGCGGCAATGACTTTACTTCTTCGTTCCCTTTCTGCCTCTGCCTGTTTAGCCATGGCACGTTGCATCTCCTGTGGCAGGTCTATCTGCTTCACTTCCACATTGGAAACCTTGATCCCCCATGGCTCCGTATTGGCATCAATGATCTGCTGCAACCTGTGATTGATCTTCTCCCGCTGTGAAAGAAGGTCGTCTAATTCCGACTGTCCCAATACACTCCGTAATGTAGTTTGCGAGAGCTGCGAAGTGGCCATCAGGTAATTTTCAACCCCGATGATAGCCTTCTGAGGCTCTATCACCCGGAAATAAACCACTGCATTCACTTTAATAGAAACATTGTCCTGCGTTATGACGTCCTGCGTTGGTACATCCATGACTACAGTTCGCAGACTCACCCTTACCATCTTATCAACGACCGGGATAAGCAGGATGAGTCCCGGCCCTTTGATCCCATCGCCGCCTATTAACCGCCCTAAACGGAAAATAACTCCCCGTTCGTATTCGCGGAGAATACGGATGGCATTAGATAATATAAAGACAGCGAAAATAATAACGACGAAAAGTATAACCGGTACCTGTTGCATACATTAATTTTTATTGATTTAAGTATTGATTTTCTCAACGTATAATTTCAGGTTTCTCATGGCCGTTACACGAACTTTTTCCCCCTTCCCTATTTTCCCGCCAACAGATTCTGCATTCCATATTTCTCCCTGCAGCATCACTGTTCCTACCGGATCAAGTGTAACAAGTGTTTTCCCGATAGCTCCTGTTAACGATTCAATACCAGTAACAACTTTCCGCCGTTGCGCTTTTAATCCCAATCCGATCACAAAAAGAAAAAAGAGTGTTGTAACCGTTGTGAAAGAAATAATGACCGAACGTGAAATTTTTACCAGTTCCAGGGAAGAACTGGGTCGCAGTAACATCATCGAACCCAGCAACAGTGAGCAGGTGCCGCCGATGGCCAGTATACCGTGACTGACTATCTTGATCTCTAATAAAAACAGGATGATGGAAAAAATGATCAATGCCAGTCCTGCATAATTGATCGGCAGGCTGTGCATTGAATAAAACGCAAGAATGAGTGCGATAACACCAACAATACCCGGCAGGATAGCGCCCGGATTGTACAGTTCGAACAGTATTCCATACATGCCCAGCAGCATCAACACATAGGCGATGTTGGGATCGCTGATAGTATCCAACAGTTTTTCAACAAAGCCCATACTGATGGTTTCAATTTTAGCGTCTTTTGTATGCAGGGTAACTGTTCCTCCGCTCAGCACAACCTGCCTACCGTTTACCTGGTTCAGCAATTCGTGCTCATTAGGAGCTATCAGGTCAATCACTTTCTTGCTCAGCGCTTCGTTTTCTGTAATAGAAAGGCTTTTGCGCACGGCTTCCTCTGCCCATTGCAAATTACGGTTGCGCTTTTCGGCGATGGTACGGATAAATGCGGCTGCATCATTGGTCGATTTCTCCGTCATGATGCTATCCATCGCAGCCTGCAAAGCCACCGGGTGGGCTGCGCCGATATTTGTTCCGGGGGCCATCGCAGCTATATTGGCCGCCATCGTAATAAAAACGCCTGCTGAGCCCGCGTGTGCGCCGCCCGGAGCAACATAAACGATCACCGGCACCGGCGACTCCAGCATATCGCTGACAATAACCCGTGTTGATTTCAACAAGCCGCCGGGTGTATTAAGCTCAATAATAAGGCATTCAGCATGTGTACTCCGGGCTTGCTCAATGCTGTTATGAATAAAATCTGCCGTTACAGGATTAATAGAGCCGTCAATTTTTATAGCAATAACTGTCTGCGCTGAAGGTATCAATGGCAGCAGTAAAAAGAGAAAGACATAATATAATACAATGCGTTTCATGCATATGCCAACCGGTTAATTGAAATGCCGGTGCGGCTATAAAGAACTACTGTAATTTACTGAAATCCGGCGAGACGGGCCCGTTTTCTTACCGGTTTTGTTCTGTAGCTTTATAACTGTCACTTAATCAAAGCTTAGCTTTAGCATCAAATGCCGAATCCTATTCCCTTTTGGACAGCCTCTTCTGCCAGGCATAAAACCTTTTTCTTTTCAGCAGTCATTTTGTTGCTGGCAGGGGCATTCAATTATTATCTCTTTCAACCCAACATTGTATTATTTGAATCGCTTGGTTTTCACACGGCAAAAATTACATTGACCCATCATCCTTTGATACAGCATTTTCTCACCGGCTATTTTTCAGATATGCTATGGTGCGCCGCCCTGCTTTTAATAACAGTTATGTTGTCGGAATTAAATTATTTGCTTTTCAGGTATAAAATACTTATATTACTATTACCATTCATAACCGAGTCGGCACAGGGTTTTGGGCTCATTAATGGCAGTTTTGACTGGTTTGATCTCCTTTCCTATGGAATAATTGAATCGGTATTTATCCTTGTTTTTCCTATACTAATAACCCCCCGATATGAAAAGCATTAAATCTGATCTTTTATCAATAGCAGTAGTGCTGCTCTTTTTCCTTTTAGCAGTGGCAAGCGCCCCGCCGAGAAGAACTTACCAGTCAAAGCCCCAGCCATGTACAAAACATACACCGCTTAATTATAGTCCTGTTTTAGTAAAAGTGAATCTGAGCGGAACTTATTCGATGAAAGACCTTTCTGAAGCACAACGCATCAGGCCTGGCTATATCATTGATGCATTAAATAGCCTGACTTATGCTAAGTACAAATTAGCAGACGGGGTAACGCCGAATCTGAACCTGTACATTTTACTCAGTACAGATAGTTATGGACACTATGGAGCTTCAATGACCGGTTATGTGTATGATGGCAATTTCAATTTCAGTTTAAATACGGATTATGTAACGCTTGAAAAATTATATGATGATATTGCTGCCCAGGTTAATATTTACATTACAAGAGGTTGGTGCAGAAATTGCCCAAGCCCTTGTGTCATTAACTAATCGTGTATATCATCCTTTCTCCCCTGTTTTGCTTTGTAACTTTATAACCATTACCTGACCAAAGTATCCTTATGAAATTAGTAATGCCGGTGGTGCTGGCCTGCTTTTTATGTACTGCATTTAGTAACAGGGCTGCAGGCCAGACTGTACAAAAAGTATTACCCCGTATCAATGCAATGGCCGATGTACCCCGGCCTTTAAAGATCATAGATTATTACCAATTGGCGCACCAGTTTGACAAAACGGTCTATGATTTTAATGCTACAGGTAAATACTGGCCATTGGTTTGGATAGACAGCAGCGGTAAAAATTTTAACCAGCCGGTCATTGTGTTGTACACAGCAGTTGGCGATGTAAGACAAGGCCCTGCCAATGCCAAAGGCATGTTCCATGAAGCGCTTGCCGCTATGGGGGCCGTCCTGAGTGCTACACTCGTGGGAATAGACAAGCATAACCAAAAAGGTACCAACTATGTGGCCATGCTTAAAAACTACTTCAACCGCGAAACCGGCTGGAATATTATGATGAACAATACCTGCCCGGAAGTTGCCCTGCTGGGCGGTGGTTATGGCCGCGACTGGTGGTATGACATTTATCCCAATGTATTATTCTACGCCATCTACAGCCAGTACCCCAATGAGCCGGGTTTTGATTCTATTGCACATCATATTGCTGAAAAATTCTGCCAGGCAGACTCCATACTAAATGGCAATTATCATTACTCTTTTTTTGATTACGGGCAGATGAAGCCTATGACCAGCCAGCTATGCATTCAACCCGATGCTGCAGCGGGTCATGCCTACGTGCTGTATGCAGCCTACAAAAAGTTCAAAGATCCGCGTTACCTGAAAGCTGCCGTTCATGCGTTGCAGGCCCTGGAATCGGAAAAGTCAAATCCAAGCTATGAAGTATTGATGCCATTCGCAGCTTACCTGGCGGCACGTATCAACGCCGAACAGGATACAAAGTTTGACCTTGCTCAATTGCTTCATTGGAGTATTGACGGAACGGCTGTCTGCAGGGAAGGATGGGGAATGCTGGTGGGCAACTGGAATGGTTATGACATTTCGGGTATCGTAGGAAGCACCGTTGATCACGGGGGATATGGTTTTCTGATGAATACCTATGATGCAGCATTGCCCTTGCTGCCGCTCGTGAGGTATGACCAGTCTTACAGCAAAGCCGTCGCAAAATGGATGCTGAATGCAGCAAATGCAGCACGTTTTTTTTATCCGAAGTACCTGCCGGCAGCGCATCAGACCATTCCTCAACTGGCTGCTGTTACAAAAAATGTCATTGGCTACGAAGGGATCATTAAGCAGTCGGCCTATGCACAGCACGCTTCACTGCCTGGCCCGGTAGCACAGGGCGACGGCCCGCTTTGGGTTCCCGGCAAAAATCCGCCCGAGTCTCAGTTCAGTGTTTACGGAAGTGCCCATGCGGGCATTTTTGGCAGTATCATCCGTTCAACAACAGTGGAAGGAATACTGCAGCTGAATTTACTGGCCACTGATTTTTTTCATGATACTGCTTATCCGTCTTACCTGTATTACAATCCCTACAACACCAGTAAACAGGTTATTATCAGGGCACCTGGTAAAAAAGCCATCGATTTTTACAATACAGTCAAAGGCCGTTTTATAGCCAGGAGCCATACGCCATCTTTCCTGTTACAACTTGCTCCGCAGGAAGCAGCAGTAATTGTATGCATACCATCCGGAGGAAAAATCAGCTACCAGGGAAAGAAGATGCTTGTCAATGGCATTGTGGTAGATTATAACAAACAAAGCAACTGAAGAATATCATTGAAGTGCTGAGAAATCTACATCGGGTTTTGTTGTGCCCGGCTCATGCGTAAATACTGTTTTTAGTACCGTATTATCATTAAAGAATCCTCCGTTACGCAGGAAGAAGGCCCCCTTCTCTTCACCTCCGCCGTAGTCGGCACGGTAGCCTTTTTGCGCCGTTGCGTCTCCAGTGAATGTCATTTTACTGAGTGGTATCCACTCGCCGCTTTTCGTCCTCACCCATTGGTTCTGGTAAAAGGCCTTACGAACCATATTGCCCATCAACGGATCAAAATTTTCGAGAAAGGAATGCAGCCTTGTTAAATAAGTATTGGTGTGCGGGCGTTTAAAACTGGCTATCAGCAACCATTTTTGTTCGGTTGGTGCATAAAAATACGCCGTGTAAGTGGTGTACTGGTCAGCGTCCGGTTGTGCATGAAGCAGGAACTTACAGGTCTGGCCTGCTTTCCAGTCATATTTTAAATAACTCTGTCCGCCCGAGCCTTCATGACCAAATTCGCCGGCATGTACCTGCGCTCCTTTTTTCAGCATCCTGATCTTCTGATCGTCGGGTATTTTAGCCGGATCATCTGTGGTAAACGGGCTCCATACGGAAAACAATACCCTTCTCTCTGTTGCTGAGTTAACCTGTATGCCAAAATATCCTTCTTTAAAACCATTGGCCATAAAATAGGAGCCGATAGGATCACTTCCCACCGGAACCTTTATTTCATTGTAAAACCATTCGATCTCATTACCTGCCGCTAAGAGGTCATAATTGATATGTACAGATGGGCCTCTTCTTCCCCAATAAAAATAATTGCCTTCATTGTTCTTTACATAGACAGCCTGTCCATCTGCCGACGAACCGCTGACAACCAGTTCATGCAGGTTGGCAAAAACGGCCCCTGTTTTTTGAATACCCTGTATGTCAATTTTTACATACCCTGCCGGCAGGTTCCATTCGCCCAGTTTATATTCTTTTTCTGTTGCCCCGCGCACAGTAGTTGCTACAGCTTTACCATTGATGGTACACCGTATCACACTCTCCCCCTCGGGGACACTGACCGGCGCACTCAGTTTGAAACTGCCCTGCTTCATTACTTTTATATAAGTGCTGAAAACAGCCGTTGCATGCTGCCAGTTTTCCCATCCGTTGTTCGTTACTTTTTCATTGCCCCTCTTTGCTTTTACCGTCAGCCATGAATTGCCGCCCAAGGGCACAATTACTTTACCTGTATCTGCCGGCGAAAAGGCAGACAGCAGCATGACTATGCCTGCCAAGGGCAGTAAATTTTTATATCGTTTCACCTGTTGTTCGGTTTGATGGTTAGTTATTGTTGCTATCTCAACGGATTGATCCAGTAACTATACTGGTTGTTGCTGTAAGGAATACGATACTGCTCCAATGGCCACGCACCCCAGCTGTCCATTCCCTGCACGCCTGTTTGCTGCTGGTCAATATGCAGGTATATTTCATCGCGCGCCGTCAGCTCACCCGAGTGATATTGTTTTTTATTCACTTCCGGATCAAGGTCGTTCAGACTGTACGGCAATGCTGCAACATTCAGCAGACCGGTATCAAATGAAAACTGTATGCCCTTTCCTTTTGCATTGGTGAATGATACCCAGCGTACGTCTGATTTGTTACCGCTTTCCTGCGGCCTGGCATAGGGGAAGTATTGTTCCTGCACTGTTTGTTTGTACACGCCCACCAAAGAAGCCGTCTTCCTGTCCCAATAACTTTCTCCGGGTCCGCGTCCGTACCATGCCATATTGCTGTATTGTTTGTTTAACTGCAGGTCGTTCCCCAGCCGCATTAGTAAAGGGTATTTACCTTTTACTGCTGTAAAACGGTTGTCAACTTTTACTGCACCATTCGCATAAATAGTGAACACCTGTTCCTGTATGGCGTCGCCATGCAGCAATTCTTTTTTGAACTGTACCGCAAAAGATCCGTCTGTATTCCTATTTGTTACCGCATCGGTCACTTTCCCTTCGCCGTATGCGTTGCGCCACATACGCAGGTCCCTGTTAAAGCCCGCACCGATATCATTATCGGTTGGCGCGCGCCAGAATGCAGGCGTTGGTCCCTGTTGTAATAATTCCTGCTTTTGCAATGTGTATCCCTGCATGGTCCCTGCTTCAGCATCAAATACAATTGTAAAATCTTTCCCGTTCACAGTGATCTTGTTGCCGGTCCTAACGCCGGTTACTGAACCTTTGGCCGTAACGGTAATGGGTGCGGCCTTGACAGTATTTAAAACAAACTGTTCATATGCGATTTCATACCCTTTCTCTAAAAAAGGTTCTGCTTCTTTCAATTGATAGTGCAGGTTCAGGAAGTATTCCTTACCTGTTTGCTGTTTTGTACGGACAGGTAAAGTAATGTTTGCTGTTCCGCGCGGGGCTATAGTGAGACCAGTGATCATTCCTTTTTCCATCACCTGCCCATCTTCTGATAATTCCCAGGTAAGTTGTACATTATCTAAATTGCGGAAAAAATAACTGTTGGTAATGGCAACCTGGTTGTTTCCACTGTAAGCCGTTTTCACATACTGGTAAACTTTTTTAACTTCTACTGCCATGGGTGTCATGCCCCTATGCGCTGTTACCACTCCTTTGACGCAGAAATCATTGTCACTGAAATTTTCATTAACAGGGCCTTCCAGCGGAAAGTCACCGCCGTAAGCCATGATCCGTTTACCATGCTTCACTGTATCAATGGCCTGGTCTATCCATTCCCAGATAAAACCGCCCTGCAGTTTGGGATTGCTTTCAATCACATCCCAGTATTCTTTGAAATTACCGAGGCTGTTTCCCATGATATGCGCGTACTCGCTCATGATCAGCGGCCTTTCACTGTTCTCTTTTGAATACTTTGCCAACCAATCGGGAGAAGGGTATTGCGGAACAATCATATCGGTGTTGAAATCAAATTCAGCCCTTTCATATTGCACCGGCCTGGTGTCTTTCTGTTTCAGCCACTCATATGCTTCATAGAAATTAATACCATTACCTGCTTCATTACCTAATGACCAGGTTACCACAGCAGGATGGTTTTTATCTCTCTCATACATGCGCGTGATCCGCTCCATGTGCGGCACACGCCATTGCTTATCATTGCCCAGCGTTGTTTCAAGGCTGTAGTAACGGCCGTGCGATTCAATATTGGCTTCATCGATCACATACAAACCATATTCATCACAAAGGTCCATCCAGTAGGGATCGGGCGGATAGTGTGAATGACGGACTGCATTTACATTCAGGCGCTTCATCATCTCCATATCTTTCCGCATGTTCTCTTTGGTCAGCGTATGGCCTTGCGTGGCGTTGTGTTCATGTCTGTTCACGCCTTTGAGGAAAACCCTTTTGCCATTGACTAAGAAATCATTCCCTTTGATCTCAACAGACCGGAAGCCTACACGTTGTGGCACTACTTCCAATATAACGCCGTTCTTATCTTTCAACGTCAGGCACAAGGTATATAAATAGGGTGTTTCGGCTGACCAGGTTTGTACTCCCGGCAATTCTTTTTTGAAGGAGCAATTCGTCCTGTAGCTCCCCAGCACTTTTTGTAATCCGCTTTCTTCTTGCCATAATACATTTCCCTTTGCATCTGCCAGCTCCATGCTTACATAACAACTATCAGGTTTGCTGTGCAGTGTTCTCTGATCAACACGGTAGTTGCTGATGCTAAGGTCAACCGTGAGCAGGCCTTTTGTATAAGTATGATCCAATGTGCCTGTTACTTTATAATCGCGTATGTCCAGTTTGGGGGTTGCATAGAGGTACACTTCTCTTTCAATACCTGATATCCGCCACATATCCTGGCACTCCAGGTAAGAGCCATCACTCCAGCGATATACCTGCAGGGCAACTAAGTTTTCGCCGGGCTGTACATATTTTGTGATGTCAAATTCTGCGGCCAGTTTGCTGTCTTCGCTATAGCCCACCTTTTTCCCGTTCACCCATATAAAGAAGGCAGATTTTACAGCGCCGAGATGGATGAATACCTGCCTGTCTTTCCAGGAAGCCGGGATATTTATCTTCCTGCGGTAAGAGCCAACAGGGTCATTGTCTTCCGGTATATCATAAGGAGGGTTCAGTCGCGCTCCTGTTTTAGTGCGTCCGGCAAATTCGTATGGCTGGTTTACATAGATCGGCAACCCGTAGCCATTCAGTTCCCAGTTGGCGGGCACTTTAAAATTCTTCCAGTCCGTATCATTGAAATCAGTCCTGTAAAAATCTGCCGGCCTTTGGCGGGGGTCTTTCACCCAGTTGAATTTCCAGTCGCCATTCAGCGACATAAAATAGCCGGACTGTTCTTTTTGTCTTTTCGCTGCCAGCTCCCTGTTCTCAAAGGCAAAAGCGGAGGCCCGCATGGGCATACGGTTTACTGAAACGATCTCCGGTGTTTGTAATTCAACGGGTAAGTGCTGCGCCTGTGTATGGTTCAATAACAGGAGGCAACAACCTAATAACAGATTTTTTTTCATTTGACTTTTTGTTCGATTAACAGCGTTGTAAAAAATTAGCAAAACAGGTTCATTGGTTATTTTATCGGGAGGCTACACACCTGAACCCCGTATGTTCCAGACCTGTATCCGGCGATGTTTTCATGCGTGATGTAACGCGATAGCCTTTGCAGTAAGAAGCATTGCACATAAATGATCCGCCCCGCACTACTTTCTTAGGAATACCAGGTTCCATCGGATCATAACTGTCTGCCGGGCCTTTCGGATTGAGTGTTTCCTTGTTCTTTAACTGTTCATAATAATCGGGCCGGTACCAGTCCGCCGTCCATTCCCATACATTGCCGGCCATGTCATACAATCCATACCCGTTGGCTGCAAATGATTTTACCGGCGCCAGTTTATCAAATTTGTCCCAGTCCGTATTCTTATCAGGAAAACTCCCCTGCCAGGTATTGGCTTTGGGTTTACCTGCTTCTATATCTTCATTACCCCATGGATATTTTGCTCCCTGTAAACCCCCGCGTGCCGCAAATTCCCATTCTGCCTCTGTAGGCAGTCGTTTGCCGGCCCATTTGCAATAGGCCATGGCATCATCCCATGAAATATGTACAACGGGGTAATTGTCTTTCCCATTGATTGTACTATTAGGCCCCTGCGGATGTTTCCAATTAGCTCCCTTTACCCACCTCCACCATTGTGAAGCATCGGTTAAGGGTACGGGATGATTTGGCTGGTCAAATACAAGTGAGGCAGGCACCATTAACCCTGGGTCTGGTTTGGCTGTACCGGGAGGCAACTGCTTTTTCAATTCCTCCCAATCCGGCGCTTTTTCAGCCGTAGTGATATAACCGGTTGCCGCTACAAATTTTTTAAAAGAAGCATTGGTCACTTCTGTTGCATCCATCCAGAATCCGGCTACTATAACTTTATGCAATGGATATTCATCCGGCCTTCCTTCATTGTCTGCAGCACCCATCAGGTATTCGCCACCACTGATCCAGGTCATCGCTTCGTGCAATGTTTTTCCTGCTGCAATAACAACAGCGCTGTCACCGGTGGTAACAGTCTTGAACCTGGCAGGCATGTTCTTTTCGCAGGAAACCATGGTATCTGTGTGTGAGGCAGTTGGTTTATTACTCCTGCTGTTGCAGGAAAGCATGGCTGCCAGCACCACATAAAAACATCCGTTATAAATGTGTTTCACCATTTTATCAATTTATCAACGATATCAAACCATAAAAGATCCCACTGCCATGGGATCTTTTATATCCTTTGCCGAAATGAAACCAGGCAAAAAGTAAGCAATAAATTGTCTCCATACCGGCGCAATCGTTTGCTCTTATTTTAGCATAACCTTTGCCGCCGGTCTTACCTCTGCGCCTGCTTGCTTAGTCAGGTCATCTCCTAATGCTTTCCGGTACTGGTTGGCCAGGGTACCGAGCTGATCTACGATATCCGCATGCTGTTCTTTTACGTCTAATGTCTCACCGGGGTCTGTCCTGAGATCGTATAAAGCAAGTTTTACTGAATCGGTTGTGTATTTCCCCGGCCATCCATTGTTGCCGATGGCTGTGGTTTTTTTATAGGTTTGGGACATGCACGGGAAAGTCAATTTCCACTGGCCTTTCCTGATGGCTTTCAGGCTGTTGTTGTCATAATAATAAGCAAACTCATCGCGCGGATTGGCGCCGGGCTGCTGCGACAGCAATGGCCATATATCTATCCCGTCAATTTTTTTAGCCGGTTTTGCTGCGTGGCAAAGGTTTGTTATCGTTGGCAGCATATCCATAGCTGATACAATGTTGTTGCAGATCGTACCGCCCGTTACTTTTCCAGGCCAGCTGATGATACAGGGAACCCTTAAGCCTCCCTCCCAGGCTGTCCCTTTTCCTTCACGGAAACCCGCACTGTTGCCAGCATGATTACCAAATGTAAGCCACGGGCCATTATCGCTCGTAAAAACGACCAGGGTGTTCTTGGTCAGTCCCTGTTCGGTCAGTGTTTTCATCACTTCCCCGATCGACCAGTCCACTTCTTCCATCACGTCGCCAAATAAACCTGCCCCGCTCTTCCCCCTGAATTTGGCAGAAGCTGCAATAGGTACATGCACCATTGCGTGCGCCAGGTACAGGAAAAAAGGATGCTGTTTGTTTTGTTTGATGAACTGTACCGCTCTCTCTGTATACATTGTGGTTAAGAGCGACTGGTCTTCCAGGGTATTGACGGATCTTATTTTTTTGTTGCCCTCCAGCAACGGAAGCGGCGGGTAATGCGATTTCCAGCTGGATGTATCCGTAATGGGTTTGCCATCATAATTCACCGGCCACATATCATTGGAGTAGGGAAGTCCAAGGAACTCATCAAACCCTTGCTGCAAAGGAAGAAAAGGTTCTTTTTGTCCCAGGTGCCATTTGCCGATCATGCCTGTTTTGTATCCTTTTGTTTTTAGTAACTCAGCAATGGTTTCTTCATCCGGGTTCAGTGCTTTCTCGCTCCAGGGCATCAATGCGCCCGAAATGCCAACACGGTTAGGATAACAACCCGTAAGCAATCCTGCTCTTGATGCACTGCATACGGCCTGTGCAGCATAAAAATTAGTAAACCGCATTCCCTGCATCGCCAGCCTGTTGATATTGGGTGTGTGATAAGGGAAGCCACCATAGCATTCCAGGTCGCCATAACCCATATCATCCATCAGTATAATAATGATATTAGGTGCGGCTGTTTCTTTTTCGCCATTAGTTGATGGTTGGTGATAACTGCATAATAATATGAGCGGCATCAAAAGAAAAAAGATGGTTTTTGACCGGTGGAAATGTTGTTTCATTTGATTGTTAGTTTAATGACAATGATGTTCAAAAATTCCATTCCGCAACCTGCGATGGTGCATGCGCCAGCTTTGCAAGCGCTTCAAATTGCTTTACCAGTTCAGGGTGTTGCGACGATACATTATTTGTTTCACCAGCATCAGTGAGAAGATCATAGACCTCCCATTTCGCCTGCCTGTCTCTTTTGACATTGTACCTGACGCCTTTCCATTTACCCATCCGGATGGCCTGCCTGCCTCCGTTCTCATGGAATTCCCAATAAAGATACCGGTGCTGTTTTTGTTTGCCCTTTGAAGTAAACGTTGGCAGAATAGAGATACCATCAACAGACCCGCTAACCGGTTCTCCCAGTATGTTAGCAAAAGTTGGAAAGAAATCCCAAAAAGCGCCAACCTGCCGGGATACCTGCCCCTTTTTGATCACTGCAGGCCAGCTGGCGATCATCGGTTCCCGGATGCCGCCTTCATACAGGTCTCTTTTAATGCCCCTGAAGCCTCCGCTGCTGTTAAAGAATCCGGGATCATTTCCGCCTTCGGCATGCGGACCATTATCACTGGTAAAAATGACTAGCGTGTTTTGATCGATGTTCAGTGCTTTCAATTTTGCAAGCACTTGTCCAACATACAAATCCAACTTCGCTACCATTGCCGCATAAGCTGCATGCGGGTATGCCTGTGGCTGATACCCTGTGCCGTTCCATGCTTTTACAGGCTGGGGTTGTTCGTTGAACTTTTGCTTATACCATATAAACAGGCTGTCCCCCACTGGCAATTGCAGTCCCGCATGCGGCAGCGTATAAGAGAGGTACAGAAAGAAAGGCTTCGCCTGGTTCTCGTCTAAAAAAGAAAGTGCTTTTTGCTGGATGATGTCCCCGGCATAAGCAGGTTGCTGTGCGGAAGTATTAGGCAACAGCACTTTCGTATCATTATCCCATAAATGATCCGGGAAATAATTATGGGCCTGGGCCTGGCAGTTGTAGCCGAAGAAATGGTCAAAGCCCTGCTTAATGGGATCGCCGGAAGAACCTACATAACCCAATCCCCATTTGCCAAAATCGCCTGTTGTATAGCCTGCTTTTTTAAACAGTTCGGCTATAGTATAAGCACTTTCCGGTATGGGCAACTGGCCTTCCGGCTGCACTTCAACATTACCGCGTATGGGTGTATGCCCTGTATGCATGCCCGTCATCAGCGAAGCACGCGAGGGTGCACAGACTGCTGTGCCTGCATAAAACTGTGTAAAGCGCATGCCGCCTGCAGCAAGCCGGTCTATGTTTGGTGTTTGGATCAGTTGCTGTCCGTAACAACCCAGGTCGCCATATCCCATGTCATCTGCCAGAATGAAGATAACATTTGGTTTGGGTAATTTCTTCTGAGCCGCTGAACTGTTTACAAATCCATTGAACAACAACAGTAAACCTATGGCAACGTGTCCTGCTCTGTGTGTATTCATGTCAAGTATTTAAGTGTAGTTCTATCAAATTACCTGGGAAGCATTACCATCCCGGGTTCTGGCTAAGGTTTGGATCAAGTTCTCTTTCTTTCTGCGGAACGGGCCAAAGATAATGGCGGCTTTTATCAAATACTTTATCAAATGCCTGCACTTTTAATGTGATCAATGTGCTGCCGGAAGCATAGGTCATACCATATACTGCCCCTGGTATTATATTTTCTGCAATTTTCCACCGGCGGATATCGAATAAACGCAGGCCTTCGAATGCCAGTTCGTTCAACCGTTCCCTGCGTACCAGGTCACGCATCTCTGTTTGAGAAAGACCAGGGAGAATAGCAGGCAGGTTTACATCCGGGCGCTGCCGTACTTTGTTGATGGCATCTATCACAGTTTGGTCAACCTGGTTTAGTTCAATTTTCGCTTCCGCATAAGTAAGTAATACTTCTGCATAGCGCAGCAGGATAATATTAATGCCGCTGTTGCCGGGGTTGGCATAGTCTTCAGCATTGATATACTTTTTCAATGTGAAGCCCGTACTTGTAGCATAGTAAGTGCTGCCTGTTGCATCGGCAGTGCCGCTTGTGGGTACTGAGTTAAACACCTGTCCATTGGGTAATAAGTCGCCCGGTATAAAAACCGAATATTGTAACCTCGGGTCACGATTCTTATACGGGTTATATGGGTCGAACCCACTGGTTGAATCTGTGATATCTTTCCCGTTATTCATCCGGTAAGCATCGATCATTGCCTTGGTAGGGACATAGGTATTGTTCGAATTCTTCTGGCTGTAGGGTGCCATTGAACCGAAAACATTATTGGCGTAATTATCTTTAATGAATTCTTTGTCTAATATCACTTCCACATTGTTCTCTGCTGCATAGGAAAACAATTTGCCATATTGCGGATAGATGATATAGACCTTCAGATCCATCACCTGCTTGGCTGCGTCTGCCGCCTGCTGGTAACGCCCGGCAAAAAGATCGGCCCTTGCTTTTAATGACAACGCTGCTCCTTTGGTTACCCGACCTTTATCTGCTGCCCCATAATTTGCGGGTAACAGGGCCGATGCATCCATCAATTCCTTATCAATGAAGTCCCATATTTCAACAACCGTATTGCGGGTCAGTGACCTGCCTTCGCTGATAGAAATAGATTTGGTAACCAATGGCACCCCGCCATACAGGCCGGCCAGCTTGATATAGAAATATGCCCGCAGTGTTTTTGCTTCTCCTTTTAACTGGTTGATGAATGCAGTATTGGTTGTGGGAACCTTGTCTACATTCTCCAGGAAATAATTGGCTGCATGAATACCGGCATACGCATTGCTCCATTCATTTGCAATCCTTGAATTCAAGGCATCAAAAATACCCTGCTCCACAATTGCTTCTGTTTGAAACAGCTGGTTGGTATGTCCTATATCAGTGATACCATCCCACGCAAACAGGTTCAGTCCATCTAAATACGTATAGATACCATTGCTTGCGAGTTTGGCATCATTCTCTGTCTTCCAGAATATTTCAGTGGAAATACGATCGGTGGGGAGGGTTTCTAACAGGTCTTTCTTGCATGCTGTAAAAAAACAGGCGGCCAGAAAAACGACCATTATGTTACTTTTAAGAGAAAAATATGTGCGGATCATTGTATTCGTTTTTACGATTAAAATTGAATGTTTACGCCTACTGTCAGCAATGAGGTCTGCGGATAGTAAACAGCCCTTCCTGATTCTGCTTCAGGATCAATATTCCATTCATTTAACTTGGACAAAGTGAACAGGTTGGTACCTGACACATATACACTGGCTTTGTTAGCCGATATTCTTTTTGACAGGGATGCCGGCAGATGATACACGAACTGAATATTCTTCAGTCGCACATAAGATCCGTTGATCATTATCATATCTGAAGTGGCACGGTTACGCAGGTCGAACTTAATGGGTCTCGGAAATCTGGCACCCGGATGATCAGGTGTCCAGTAATTATTGGTATAGATCTTGTGCGTGAATCCTTCATAGTCGCCCATTTCAGCAAGGGCGCCTGATAACCTGGTATCAACACCTGCAGCCCCCTGGAAAAAAAGGTTCAGTTCAAAGTTTTTATACCCAAAATTCGTAGCGAGTCCGAAAGTATATTTCGGGAAAGAAACGCCGATCATGGTC
Organism: uncultured Sediminibacterium sp.; assembly: GCA_964507525.1. GTDB lineage: Bacteria > Bacteroidota > Bacteroidia > Chitinophagales > Chitinophagaceae > Sediminibacterium. Next base: position 19,761 of record CAZDQB010000013.1, read on the forward strand.
ATATCACTGGCATCAATCTTTCCATCGTGATTCAGGTCAAGGTATTTGACATCACCGGGCTTGGTGTTGGGCGCATAGGTAGCACCATAACTGGCTATTTCTTCTTTTGTCTGAAAGAGCCCTGCCGTTTTGTAACCCCAGTGTGCGTTGATAGGCAATCCTTCTTTAATAATATACCTGGGATCGATATCGCTTCCTGTTATATAAGGGCCCGTTCCTGCCAGACTAACTACTTTGTTATCATTAATAGCTATGTTTCCTTTAAGATCGTATCTGAAATTACTGCCAGGTGCGCTGCGGTAATTTAAGGCTAGCTCAATGCCGTTGTTATCCACTACTCCGGCATTCTGATAAGGTGCTGCTAACCCTATTGCTGCAGGAATGGGTATATTCAGCAATATGCCACTGGTTCGCTTTTGATAATAGTCAAAGCTGATCCCGGCCCTTCCTTTCAGGAACTGTGCATCAAACCCGATATCGGTTTGTCTGGTAGTTTCCCATGTGAGGTCTTTATTGTTCAGTGTATTCTGTAAATACGCCTGTACAGGTGAGCCTCCGAAGGTGTAATTGATCAGGCTTAATGAGCCGTAATACTGGTACAAGGGTACTGTCTGGTTACCTGTTTTACCCCATGAGCCCCTGAGCTTAAACTCATTGATTATGTTTTTGAGGTTATCGCGCCAGAAGTTTTCCTGCGAAAGGCGCCAGCCTGCAGAAAAGGAAGGGAAAAAGCTGTACTGGTTATCACCCGCAAACCTTGAGGAGCCGTCATAACGGCCATTGGCTTCTAGCAGGTATTTATTGTCGAATGCATAGTTGATACGTCCGAAATAAGAACGCAGTCCCCATTCTGCATCGTTACCATCATTATTCCTGGTACCATCATTGGTGCCCTGGCCAAGTGAAGTAACTGCATTATTATAAAACCTTTCGCGGTAGGCAGAAATAGAGGTAGCTGTATTACTGATCTCCGAATAACCTGCCAATAATTTTACATCGTGCTTTTCCCAGCTACGCTGGTAATTGAGCAAGACATTGGTAGTGTATTCACGAACGGTGTTTCTTCCTTCTGTCAGGCTATTATTAGCCACTATTCTGGTAATGCCTGTAATACTGTCTTTATTGGTATAGGCATTGGTGAAATTTTTCTGCGAGATGGAATTGATCCTTGCGCCAAACTGAACAGAGAAATTCAACCCTTTGGTGATTTCCCATTCTCCTTTCAGGTTACCCACTACATAGTCTGTATATTGCCTGGATTTGCCTGAAATTTCTGCAATCATTAAAGGGTTGGCTCCTTGCGGACTTAAACCATACGTACCATTAGGATATTTGGGAACTGCCCATAAGGACCCGTGAAAAAGCCGGTTGAACACTTCGTCTCCGGCCGCAGGAGTAGCAGAATAATTATACCGGTAATTGACATCGGCTGTAAACTTCAATTTCTTTGAAGCATTGAAATCACTGTTCACCCTGATTTCCCTGATCCTGTTCTCTGCATTTGGAATAATACCATCCTGGTCCTGGTAACGCACACTCATCCTGGCCTTCAGCACTTCATTACCCCCGCTTACAGCAACGGTATTACTGTACTGGGACGCAGCATGAAATACTGTCTGAAACCAGGTATTGGGCAGGGGATATTTATACCTGTCTGTTGCACTCACCCAGTCTTTGATCGACTGGTCTGAGAAACGCGCAGGTACAGCAGCATTGGCATTGGTATAAGCCACCACCTGCTCCCGCATATACGGTTCCAGGTCCATCATTTCCGGCTTGTTCATCGTTTTCTGAACTGCATAATAGCCACTGTAACTGACTGATATTTTTCCGTTCCTTGCTGCCCTTTTAGTGGTGATCAGTAACACACCATTCGCAGCCCTTGAACCATAGATGGCAGTTGAGGAAGCATCTTTCAGAAGTGAGATCGATTCAATATCAGCCGGGTTGATATCATACAGCTGTTGTTCTATCCCATCAACAATCACCAGCGGATCATTATTAGCCAAAGTAGTTACGCCACGAACGCGAATGGTGGCACCTGACCGTCCGGGTGCCCCACCCCTGTCCAATACTGTTACCCCCGGGGCAATTCCCTGCAGGGCCTGCTGGGCATTGCTGACAGGTCTCCGCGTTATTTCTTCTCCTTTTACTTCAGAAACGGCGCTGGTAAGACTTGTCTTCTTCTGTGTTCCAAAAGCTACTACCACCACATCCTCTATATTAACTGGTTTCGCTTTCAGCGCAATCTTGCTACTGCCGGCTTTTGAAACCGGGATTTCAATAGTCTGATAACCAACATAAGAAATGACCAATATGCCGGTTGTAGTTGTAACCTTCAAGGTAAAACTGCCATTCTCATCTGTGGCAGTTCCGATATTGGTTCCTTTCAATTTCACCGAAGCGCCACGCAACGGTTGTCCTGTACTATCCGAGATAACAACACCTGTAATGGTGATGACTTCATTGATCTGAACAGACACGGGTTCCCTATTTGTATTTTCTGCTGGTCTTTCTTTCAGCACAATGATCTTATCTACTATGGCATAAGTCAGTTGCTGGCCTTTAAAGCATTTGTCCAGCACATCCTCCAAAGAGGCATTCGTTACGTTAATGGTTACTTTACCAGCCTGCTTTAATAGTCTCTCTTTGTAAAAGAACTGGTACCCGCTTTGGTTTTCAATTTCTCTGAAAATACTTTTTAAAGAACTGTTTGCCTGTGCAAGAGTTATTTTCTGGGAATAGCCATTGGCGCTGACCTGCAGGCAGGCGGCAAACAGGAAGATCGCAATCAGCTTCATAATCAGTAGTGTTTTGGTGAAGCCTCTCCCTTTTGTGAAAGGAGGTTTGCATGGGGTTTTTAAATGCATAACTTTGTTGTGTTTGGGTTAAACAATAAGCAGTGTCCTAACTGGCTTGTTACAATTGCCTGGATAAGGCAGTTCATCAACCCGGATACCGGCCAGCAGTGTTCCCGCACTACTGGCTTTTTTGCCGGGTCGATTTTTAGATAGGGTTCTTCACAGGTATTTCATCGGTCGTAAACAGGTTTTATGGTATTACAATAATTTTTCTTCCTTCCATTCTAAAATGTATTTCGTTGAGCTGAAGAATGGCCAATAGTTTTGACAATGGCACATTCCGTGGAATCTTCCCGGAGAAGCCATCATCTGTCACTTTTCCTTCAAAACTTACTGCCACATCATACCATCTCGATACCTGTCTCATCAGGGTATGGATATCTGTATTATCAAACCAAAAGAACCCATCTTTCCATGCTACCGCCTGCATAGCATCAACATCCTTAACCGCTATACCTGCACTGCCTGCACTGAGTCTCGCCTGTTGTCCCGGTTCAAGTATTTTCATCGCATTGGCCTTGTTTATTTTCACCCGGCCTTCTACCAAAGTCGTGTTCATTTCAGGTTCGTCTTCGTAGGCACTGACATTAAAATGTGTGCCCAGCACTTCCACCTCCATGCCATTCGCTACTACTTTAAACGGCATAGACGGGCTTTTTGTCACTTCAAAATAGGCTTCCCCTGTTATCTCTACTCTTCTTTCATTGCCTGCAAACAGCGCAGGGAAATGAATAGAAGATGCAGCATTTAACCAGACTTTTGAGCCATCTGATAATATCAGCTGGTATTGGTTCCCTCTTGCCGTTGCTATCGTATTATAAAGTACTTTACCGTCGGCATCTTTGTTTTTTGCATGATCATATGCGATCTGGCCATTCAGCTTTAGCACTTTTATCCCTCCCTCGTTGGTCAGCGTGCCATTCGCAGCACTGTCCAGTACAATCGTAGTTCCATCTGCAAGCGTCAGCACCGCATTATCCCTGCCTGGCGCTATGTCATTACCCTGCAGCACGTGTTGTTTATTTACCGCCAGCCCTGTTTCCTGCTTATGGTAAAACAGGAACAAAGCAGTAGTGGCCAGCATAATGATCATAGCTGCAGCCACAGTTGTACGTAACCATGTACGCTTCCATAAGGGTATAACAGGTATGGTACTTGTACCTGAAAAGATTTCCAGTTTGATACGCTGGTAGGTGCTGTCGAGAAGATGTTCGGGCAGACAATCAGATTGCTGGCCGGCACCTGGGTCCGTCTCTAACTGCTGCCGGATTAATTTCTTCAATAGTGCATCATTCTCTGCACGATCAAAATATTGAAGCAATAAGTTCACTTCTCCGGGCGTGCATTGTCCGTCTAAGTAGCACCTAAACAGCTGGCTGATGGCAGTATTTTCTTCCAATACGGTTATTTTATAGCTAATACGCCTGAGAAAAGGTTTTCCTCTGCCCGGAAATAAAAAATCTTATACTGGGGAAATAATATCAGCCATGATCAGGAACAGCATGCTGACGGAGAGTTCATAATTATTACCCAACTTTTCGCGGATGAATTTGGTAGCTTTTACGATATGATCGCTGATTGTAGAAGTGGAAATATTCAGTAACCTGCTCACTTCTTCGTATGACCTCCCTTCCATTTTCACCAACTGAAATACTCTCCGCCGCTGGGAAGGCAGGGCTGCAATGGCATCGTACAATGCATGGGCGCTCTCTTTATTGTACAATCTTTCTTCTACATGCAGGTACTGTCCTGTTGCCCTGCTCACTAATATCGCCTGCAATTTTTTATCCCGGGCTGCCTTGCGGAAATAATCATGGACCAGGTTCTCTGCAATGCGGAACAGGTAAGAGCAGAAAGATTTATCAGGGTCTATCGTACAACGGTTATCCCATATCTTAATGAAAAGTGACTGTAACAGTTCTGCTGCCATCGCTTCCGACTTTACCAGGCGGATAAAATTGCCCAACAGCCTTGCACTGTAAAGACGGTATAGCTGTTCAAATGCCGTTGCATTCCCCTGGCTTAACAGCAGCAGTAATTCTCTTTCATCATATATGGGTTCAACAGGCAAAGCAATTGATTTGGCAAATTATAGAGATCGCAATAAAAGTAAACAAACACAACGATTCAGCAAGCAGGTTACACAACAGGGCACCTGCACTGTCTTATTTTTCTTTCTCCAGTATTTTCATCGCTTCTTCATCCCTGTACTGCCGTATCAAAGCTGTCAATTGCTGCTTTAAACCGGCAATGAGTTTTTCGTGCTGCTTATCTCCATACCTATTATTCATTTCACGCGGATCTTTGCGCAGGTCATACAACTCCCAGGAATCAACAGGTCCATAAAAACGGATCAGTTTATACTGCGCCGTGCGGATACCGAAATGAGGAGCAACACGATGCGGCTCGGGGTACTCATAGTAATGGTAATACACTCCTTTTCTCCATGAAATATTTTTTTCATTTTTTACCAGCGGGAGAAAAGATGCTCCCTGCATACCAGCGGGTGTTTTCACCCCGGCGATATTCAGTATGGTGGGTGCAAAATCTATATTAACAACCAGCTGATCAACCTTTGTTCCAGGGCGGATCACTCCCGGGTAGCGCATCAGTACCGGCGTTTTAAGCGATTCCTCATACATGAACCTTTTATCAAACCAGCCATGTTCTCCCATATAAAAACCCTGGTCCGATGCATAGATAACCACTGTGTTTTCTGCCAAACCATTCCTGTCCAAGTAAGCTAAGATCCTGCCGATATTCCTGTCGAGTGAGCGGGCGGTTGACAGGTAGTCTTTCAGGTAACGTTGGTATTTCCATTGTACCAGGGCATTTCCCTTATACTGGTGTTCATCAAAATCCTTACTTACTTTGTCGTAATAGGCTTTGAATACTTTCGACTGGTCAGGCGTCATCCGACCGTACATGCCTTTTGCTGCATCTTTGACATGCACTTTCAGGTCATAGTCCATCAGCATCGTTTTATCGATCGACATATCCTGGTTCTTTGCTGCTATACGATTTTTATACTCGTCGTAAAAATTAGCCGGCAGTGGAAAAGTCCGGTCATCAAAAGCACCCAGGTCCTGCAGATCGGGTAACCAGCTTCGGTGTGTTGCTTTTTCTCCCACCACCATACAGAAGGGTTTGGACGTATCACGATGATCGAGCCAGTCAAATGCAATGTCTGTGATCACGTCTGTGATGTATCCTTTTGTGCGAACAGTGTCATTCTGCATATTAATGAAATCTGGATTGTAATACTGCCCCTGGTCGGGTACCACTTTCCAGAAATCAAACGCATCGCCCGGCAGTGTCTGCAGGTGCCATTTACCTATCCAGCTTGTCTGGTAATTATTTTGTTTGAGAATGCGGGTAAACACCTCCTGCCTGATATTGAAAGGATTTGAAATGTCATTGACCCTAAGCCCGTTGATATGACTGTATTTACCGGTAAGCAATGCTGCCCGGCTTGGTGCGCACAGTGAATTGGTAACACAGGCATTGGTAAACAGCGCTCCCTCTTTTGCGATCCTGTCGATATTGGGTGTCTGCATCAGTTTACTTCCATAAGCGCTGATGGCCTGGTAAGCATGGTCATCTGAAAAAATAACCAGGATATTCGGTTTTCGCTGATGGGGCTGTGCTATGACAACAGCCTGGCATAACAGGCATAGTAAAAAGTATATCAGTCGTTTCATATCTCTACTTTGTAAGATTGTCCGCGTGACGTTTCAAATACGCTTGTTTTTCCATTGACAGAAATATAGCACATACCACCGGTACGTGAATACACGGTACATGAAGTTACTTTTCCCAGCTGCCATTCCATATCTACCTGGAAGCCACCTCTTGCGCACAATCCTTTTACGGAGCCGCTGCTCCATTCCTTAGGCAGGGCTGGTAACAGTTTGATGTATCCTTCGTGTGATTGCAATAACATTTCAGCAATCCCTGCCGTGCCGCCAAAATTGCCGTCTATCTGGAAAGGCGGGTGTCCGCAGAATAAATTGGCATAAGTGCCGCCTCCACCCTGCATCTGTACACTGGTTTGTGTTACGGGTTTCAATAATTGTTTCAATAAAAGCAGCGCATGATCTCCATCGCCTAAACGCGCCCAGAAGTTGATCTTCCATGCTTTGGACCAGCCGGTTCCATCGTCGCCTCTGTCGATCAATGTTTGCTTAGCGGCTTTGGCCAGCTCCGGTGTTCTGACCGGACTGATCTCATCATAAGGATGTAAGCCATATAAATGTGATACATGCCTGTGTTTGGGCTCCGCATCTTTCCAGTCGTCTAACCATTCATTCAGATCTCCTGCTGCGCCAATCTGATCAGGTGCCAGTTGCGGTAATAACAGGGTCAGTTCTTTTTTCCAGGCGCCGTCTGTTTTCAACAGGTCAGCAGTCCTGATGCATGCATTGAACAGTTCACGGCAGATCTGCATGTCTATTGCGGGTCCCATTACTGTTTGCCCCTTCGTACCATCCGGCATAATGTATGTATTCTCCGGCGAATTGGAAGGCGCTGTGACTAACCAGCCATGTTTGGGTTCCCTGATCAGCACAGACTGCAGGAATTGTGCAGCTCCTTTCAATACCGGGTAATAGGTTCTCAGGAAGGATGTGTCATTGGTAAACCGGTAATGTTCCCAGATATGTTCGCAAAGCCAGGCGCCACCGGTTAAGGTAGAACCCCATTCTGCTCCTTCACCCGGCGATGTATAATGCCAGGGATTGCTGATGACATGTGCCACCCAGCCATTTGCGTTATAGTATGCTTTGGCCGTTTTTTCTCCGGGCGCCACAAGGTCTTTTGTAAACCGGTGAAGCGGCTCTGCAAGGTCGCCCAGGTTGGTTGTCTCGGCCAGCCAGTAATTCATCTGGATATTTATATTCAGGTGATAGTCTCCATTCCAGGGTGTCTGGTATTCTATTGCCCATAAGCCCTGCAGGTTGGCAGGTAATAAGCCCGGGCGCGAGGAAGCAATGAGCAGGTACCTGCCGAAATTAAAATAGAGCACTGGTAATTGCGGATCGCTCCCGCCTTTCCAATATCGTATCAACCTTTGATTGGTGGTCAATCCATTCACTTCACTGTTCTCGGGCATTTGCAGACGGCACCGGTTGAACAAATGCTGGTATGCCGCTGTACTTTTTTTAGCAGCGGCCGTATAATTCCCCTGGTTGGTTGCCGCAATCGCATTCCTGCATTGTTGCAGCAGGTCGCCATTGTGCAGCGACCCGGTTTTCCATTCATAGTTGGTGGCTGCAGCAATCCTTATCCAGCATTCTGTTGCATTGTCAATAACCAGGTCTGTTCCGTTAGTACTGATGCTTCCATCCTTGGTACTGGGTTGTACGATGGCAACAAACTGCATCCCCTTATCCTTACCGGAAGGCAGCTGGCCTGTCATGATCAATTGATTGGCTACTGTTGTAATGGTTGCATTTTCTTTTCTGTATAATGACAGGCTCGCATTGATGCCTCCTTTTTTAGTGCTGCTTACCCTGATCCAGATGATGTCGTTCACAAAATCTGCAAACAGTTCTTCTTTGATCAGCTGCCCGTTACGTGAGAAATGAGTGGTTGCCCTGGCATTTTCAATATCCAGTACACGCGAATAATCTGTAACTGGTGCGGCACTATCTTTCCAGGTAATAAAAAGATCGCCCAGCGCCTGGTAACAACCATACTTTACGTTAGCACCGTTTCCATAGCCCGATCCTTCTCCCCTGGCAATGAAATGTTTTTGCAGCAGCGCCTGCGCTTCTTTGTTTTTACCTGCGAGTAACAGGTCCTGTATCGGTTTTAAGTATTGATTGGCGTCTTCACTGTCTGCATCCTGTACACCACCCGACCATAATGACAGTTCATTTAAAGCAATCCTTTCTTTACGCGTGCTGCCATACATCATAGCGCCCAGTCTGCCATTACCCAATGGCAGGCTTTCGGTAAAATTGGTTGCTGCAGAATCAAATGATATAGTCACATCGGCTCTTTGGCCCTTAGCAGTTGGCGCCAGCAAAGAGAATGCAGCAAAAATTATTATGGTACGAATGGCAAGTACCCTTATTAGTTTATTCATTTCGCAATCGATTATCAGGGATATAAAAAACTTGCTGAAGTTACCAAATAAATAACCCCTGGCAACAGCAACATATGGGAACGGCTATTGACCAACCCGGCTGCCTGCTTTTATTTTTTCCAGTAATGCCAACAGTTCTTTCACCACTTCAGGGTGCGCGCCTGCTACATTATTTCGTTCCTCTATATCTTCTGTCAGATGGTACAACTGCGGTTGTGGCGCATTAGCCAGTTCGGTATTGGTGAGTGTATCTTTTGCAGGACCCTTTCGTGGTTCCACCAGTTTCCAGTCGCCCTTCCTCACAGCAAGCGGGCCGCCCTGTTCAACCAGCACCTCTCTTCCTTTGGAAGATTTACCCAACAAGGTTTTCAGCATATCTTCACTATCGGCTGCCTCACCGGCTGACAGGGGTATGTGCAGCATGTCGGCAAACGATGCAATCAGATCAACCTGGCTTACCATCGCTTTTGAAACACCCGGGTGAATGGTACCCGGCCAGCTAACGATCCATGGTACCCTTGTACCTCCTTCATAGGCGCTGTACTTACCACCGCGTAATGGCCCGGCTGGCGTGTGACCGTTTAACCTGGTCACTGCTTCATCCTGGTAACCATCGTCAAGCACCGGGCCGTTATCGCTGCTGAAAATGATCAGCGTATTTTTTGAAAGACCCAGTGCAGCCAATTGCTTCATGATCTCCCCAACCGTCCAGTCTAACTGCAATATGGCATCTCCGCGATACCCCAGTCCGCTCTTCCCTTTGAACATAGTAGCGGGCATACGAGGCACATGCGGCTCTGTCAGTGCGAAGTATAGAAAAAACGGCTGGCGTTTATTTGCTTCAATAAAAAATTTTGCTTTGGCCAGAAAAGTGAGCGACAATTCTTCGTCTGCCCACCGGGCTTTTTTCCCGCCACTCATATAACCAATACGGCCTATCCCGTTAACAATGGTTTGGTCATGACCCTGCCCGGGAGAAGATAGTATCTTCAGCAATTCGGGATGTTCCTTCCCTGTTGGATCATTGCCTATTTTGTTTTTATAATCAACCGCTATGGGGTCGGTACTGTCCAATGCCAATACATGATGGTTTTCTACAAATACCGTAGGTACACGGTCGGCCGTTGCGGGAAAGATGAAAGAATAATGAAACCCTGTTTCGTTGGGCCCGGGTTTTAATTCACTATTCCAGCTTTTTTCTACGGTGTTCCCTATACCCAAATGCCATTTACCCACTATTCCTGTTTGGTATCCTGCTTTTTGAAACACCAGCGGCAGGGTGATTTTATCTGTTGGAATGATCAGGGCTGCATCACCGGGTAATACACCTGTTCCCTGTTTGCGCCAGGGATATAGCCCGGTCATCAGTGCATAACGCGATGGCGTACAGGTGGCAGAGGTACAATGCCCGTCTGTAAACCGCAGCCCCTGCGAAGCAAGCTGGTCAATATTTGGTGTTTTGAGTTTACCGGCGCCGTAACAACCCAAATCTCCATAGCCCAGGTCATCTGCAAGGATGAAAATGACATTGGGTTTTTGCTGCGCATTGGCAACAGCAAACATGACACATAAAGCGATGGCAAAAAAGGGCCTTGTGTTCAACAGCCGGATTTTCATTGATCTGCGTGTATTTGTGCTTGCTAATATAACACATGGTTCAGCACTTCTGATGATCAATCGTTTGCGTTATTTGCCGCCGTCTGTGCTGTCAGGGTTACAGGTACTTCTCTCCCTTATTCCTTTTCACTTCCGCCACATATTCTTTAATGGCCTGCTCCTTTTCTTTCTTACAGATGAGCAACACATCTTTTGTATCTACTACAATGAAATCATCGAGTCCCTGCAATACCAGCAGCTTCTCATGTGGCGCTGTTACCATACATTTGGTAGCATCTATCACAATCACATTATCACTGGCAACCGCATTGCCTAAATAATCTTTTTCCAGGTTATCGTAAGCACTGTTCCAGGTGCCCAGGTCACTCCAGCCAAAAGAAGAGGGGATCACATATACATTATCTGCCTTCTCCATCACTGCAACATCAATGGAGATATTGGTGCAGAGCGGATATATCCTGTCAATCGCTTTTTTCTCTTCAGGTGTATTATAATGTTCCTTCTCTCCATCGAACAATTCAAACATTTCAGGCTGAAAAAGTTCAAATGCTTTGACCACATTCTTCACCTGCCATACAAATATCCCTGCATTCCATAAAAAATCACCGCTCGACAGAAAGGTTTTAGCCAATTCCAGGTTGGGCTTTTCCGTGAATGTCTTTACTTTATAAATACCATCCACCACCGGCATTACATCGTGCTGGATATAACCATATCCTGTATTGGGATGTGTTGGGTTGATGCCCAATGTTACGAGCGATTTGATATGGCTTACAAAATCAAGCGCTTGCAAAGTAATCTTCCGGAAATGCTCATGATCAAGTATCATGTGGTCGCTGGGCGCCACGATCAATGATGCTTCCGGGTCTTTCTGTAATAACTTGAAAGAAATATAAGCAATACAGGGGGCGGTGTTCTTACGGCTGGGTTCTGCAAGAATATTATCGGAACATAATTCAGGTAACTGCTTTTTCACAATAGCAGTGTATTCATCAGATGTAACAACGAAAATATTTTCTTTGGGAATAAACGCCGCATAACGCTCATAGGTCCATTGGATCAGCGTCTTGCCTGTATTCAGAATATCGAGGAACTGTTTGGGGAAACCAGTGCGGCTTTTGGGCCAGAAGCGACTGCCAATGCCCCCCGCCATGATGGCTACATAATGACTTTTGTTCATTCTTAGGTTGTTTAGACTTCCTTTCGAGGTGCAATAATAGGGGATATTAGATGATCCCCTCTTTTACCAGGTCATGAATATGTAATACGCCGAGATAATTTCCATTTTCTGTAACAATTAACTGGCTGATATCATAATGCCTTAACACATCCAACGCATCAACAGCCAATACATCCGGTTCAATTGTTTTGGGATTTGCAGATAAGATATCCGCCGCTTTAATATCCTGTATGTTATTACTTTTTTCCAGCATCCTTCGCAGATCACCATCCGTAATAATGCCCACTACTTTATTTTGTGCATCTGTTACCGCCGTAACACCCAGGCGTTTTTCAGTGATCTCTACGATCACTTCTTTCAGCGTGGCAGCAGGTAAGACTTTGGGACTGGCATTATGCACATAAAGATCGGCCACCCGGAGGTACATACGCTTGCCCAGGTTGCCGCCAGGGTGATACCTGGCAAAATCGCGCCCGCTGAAACCATTCAGTTCCATCAGGCAAACAGCCAATACATCGCCCATCACCATTTGGGCTGTAGTGCTGCTGGTAGGAGCAAGGTTATTGGGACAAGCTTCTTTACTTACGGTCGTGTTCAGCACAATATCGGCCTGGTTAGCCAGGAAACTTTGTGTGGCACCTACCATGGCAATCAGGGTATTACCAAAGTTTTTGATCAATGGTACCAGCACTTTTATTTCGGGGCTCTCGCCGCTTTTGCTGATGATCATCACCACATCGTCTCCCTGCACCATACCAAGGTCTCCATGAATGGCATCCGCAGCATGCATGAAAAGGGAGGGGGTTCCGGTGGAATTAAGGGTTGCTGTAATTTTCTGGGCAACAATGGCACTCTTGCCAATACCACTGATCACTAACCTGCCTTTTGAGCCGTTCACAGCCGTTACCGCCTGCTCAAAAGACTGGTCAATAAATGCAGCCAGGCCCGCAATCGATTGCGCTTCCAACTGTATGGTATTCAATGCAGTTTGTTGAATAGATGTGTTCATGCCGTGCAAAGGTAAACTTTAACAGCAAAGTGTGGATATTCCCCTTATACTTCGTTAACTTCGCGGTCATTTTAAAAAGCCCCTGCTTAACAGGAACTACCAAAATGATTGCTGCTACCGGATGTAAACCTATCCCATTAGAAATTTTACGCTGAAAATTCCGGTAAAATGAATTAACTTATCTATTTCCAAAGATACCCGTTTACACGGGTAGCAAAAAGACTTGAATAAATGGCAACGAGTACTAAAAAAACAGCCCCCAAACCTGCCGCAAAGACCGCTAAAGCAGCGACTCTTAAAAAAGCAGGTGCTAAAAAAACTGCTGACAACGGCGCATATGATATCCATGCCGGATTAGAACAATATTTCGGATTCAGGGAATTTAAAGGCACACAGGAAGCATCGATCAAAAGCCTGATGGGCGGACAAGACACATTCGTCATCATGCCTACAGGCGGTGGTAAAAGCCTCTGTTACCAATTACCTGCCATGATGATGCCGGGCTGCGCCATCATCGTTTCGCCGCTGATCGCTTTGATGAAAAATCAGGTCGACCTGGTCAGGGGATATAGTGAAAAAGATGAGGTGGCCCATTTTCTGAATTCATCACTGAATAAGGGGCAGATCAAGGCAGTGAGAGATGACCTTACCAGCGGCAAGACCAAACTCCTGTATGTTGCTCCGGAAACGCTGACCAAACAAGAGAACCTTGACTATTTCAGCGATCTCGAAATTTCCTTCTTTGCTGTAGATGAAGCGCATTGTATTTCTGAATGGGGACATGATTTCAGGCCTGAGTACCGCCGCCTGCGGGAGATGATGGATATTATTAACCCCGATATACCGGTAGTAGCGCTGACCGCAACAGCAACACCGAAAGTACAAAGTGATATTGTTAAGAACCTGGGACTGCGCAACCCTAATATTTTTATCTCTTCCTTTAACAGGTCAAACCTCTACTACGAGATCCAGCCTAAGATCAAAATGGATCAAACGATAAAGAGTATCGTAAAATTCATCAGCCAGCACAAAGGAAAGAGCGGTATCATCTATACACTGAACCGTAAAACAACAGAAGAACTGGCCGCAATATTAGTGGCTAATAATATCAAAGCAGTGGCTTATCATGCGGGGCTTGACCAGAAACTGCGTGCCGACCGGCAGGACCAGTTCCTGAACGAAGATGTGCAGGTAATTGTGGCTACTATTGCCTTTGGTATGGGTATCGACAAACCCGATATCCGTTTTGTTATCCATTTCAACATCCCAAAATCAATTGAAAATTATTACCAGGAAACAGGCCGCGCCGGGCGTGATGGACTGGAAGGCATCTGCGTGCTATACTATTCACATAAAGATGTAGCAAAACTGGAACACCTGATGCGCGACAAGCCTTTGAGTGAACGCGAAGTGGGCGGGCAACTGATAGATGAAACAGTAGCTTATGCAGAAAGCTCTGTTTGCCGGAGAAAAATTCTGCTGCATTATTTTGGCGAGAACTGGGACACCAAAAACTGCGGTAATTGTGATAACTGCCGCAACCCCAAAGAAAAGATAGAGGCGAAAGAAGAGGTGGTAAAAGTATTGAAAGCGGTCAAGGCATTGGATGAACGTTTTGTAACAGATTATGTGGTTAATGTTGTGATGGGCAAACTGACACCGCAGATGACCATGTTCAGACACGACAGCCTTGACGTATTTGGTATTGGTAAAGATAAAGAACCGCATTTATGGAACAGCCTGGTTCGCCAGATGCTACTGGAAAACCTAATCAGGAAAGACATTGAAGAATACGGTTTGTTAAAGATCACTGAGAAGGGTGAGAAATTCCTGAAGAAACCCGCTTCCTTCAAGATCATGTTGAATAATTTATTTGAAGATGCCAATGCCGATGATGAAGAAGGTGAGAACGCTTCGCAGGCAGGTGCAGCAGCAGACGATAAATTATTTGAAATGCTGAAAGAACTGCGGCAGAAAGAAGCGAAGAAAAAGAGCCTGCCCCCGTTTGTTATCTTCCTGGAAAGCTCATTACAGGATATGGCTACTTTATATCCTACGACTTTGGCCGAAATGGAGAAATGCCAGGGAGTAAGCAAAGGGAAAGCATTGAAATACGGTAAGCCGTTTGTAGAAATGATTGCCAAATACGTGGCAGAGAATGATATTGAGAAGCCCGATGATTTTGTCATGAAAAGCGTGGTCAATGCCGGCAATAACAAGATCTATATCATACAGAATGTAGACAAAAAGATCCCGCTGGAGACCATTGCGAAAAATAAGAGCCTCCGTTTGGATGAATTGCTCGAAGAAATGGAAACCATTGCTGCCAGTGGCACCAGGTTGAATCTTGATTATGCCATCGATGAATGGTTAGATGAATACGACCAGGAAGACATCATTGAATACTTCAAGGGTTGTCAGACCTCTTCTTTACAGATCGCACAACAGGAGTTGAGTGAAAATGATTATACCTGGGAGCAATTGAAGATCATGCGGATCAAATTTTTGAGCGTGTACGGGAATTAATTCAAAGTCGGTCGATGATAGCGCCTATGGCAGGAAAGAAGCTTTATATAAAAAACATGGTTTGCAGCCGCTGCAGGATGGTGGTGAGAAGCGAACTGGAGAAACTGGGCATCCACCCCATAACCGTAGAGCTTGGAGAAGTGGAAATGGCTGAACAACCATCGCAGAACCAGTTAACATTATTAGATACTTCTTTACATCAACTGGGGTTTGAAAGGATTGATGACCAGAAAAGCCGGCTCATTGAAAAGATCAAAAACATCATTGTGCAGCTGGTACATCATTCCGGTGAAACGATCGATACGAACTTATCTGCCTATATTACCAGTCATATCCACCATGATTATAACTACCTCAGTAATCTTTTCTCTGAAGTAGAAGGCACCACCATTGAGAAATATTTCATTGCCCAGCGTATAGAAAAAGTAAAGGAACTGCTCGTGTACGATGAATTAAGCCTTTCTCAAATTGCCGACAAACTCGGATATAGCAGCGTAGCTTATTTATCCAACCAGTTTAAAAAGATAACCGGGTTCACGCCCACTTATTTTAAATCGCTCAAAGAGCATAAACGCAGGAATATAGAAGAACTGTAAATCTTACAAATACATCCCTGAATTCTGTAATAAACACAGCAAGAAGCCTGTCTAACTTTGTATCATAATCATTTGATCATGACACATCAATATTCCATAACCGGTATGACCTGCAACGGCTGCCAGTCAAAAGTTCAGAACCTGCTGTCGCAGGTACCAGGGGTAAAAAACGTATCCATCGACCTTACAAAGGGCGAAGCAGCTGTTGAGATGGACAAACATATTTCAACAGATACTTTCAAAAATGCTTTGAAAGATTATCCCAAGTACCAGCTTTCCGGAAAGCATGATCCCGTACCAGCTGGTGAAACAGGGGAAACCAGCTCATGGCTGGCTACTTATAAACCCATTCTCCTGATCTTCGGATACATCACCATCCTTTCCCTTATCATTGCAGGCAGGGCTGACGGATTTGATGGCCTGCTTGGCATGAGGGTTTTCATGAGCGGGTTCTTTTTAACCTTTTCCTTCTTTAAAATGCTCGACCTGGATGGATTTGCCGATAGCTATGCCACTTATGACATTGTTGCAAAAAAATTCAGGCAATGGGGGTATTTGTATGCTTTCATTGAGTTGGGATTGGGCGTTGCATATGCTATGAACCTGCAGCCTTTCATTATCAACCTTGTTACTGTTGTGGTGATGGCCGTTAGCCTTATCGGGGTATTGCAAAGCGTTTTAAACAAAAGGAAGATCCGTTGCGCCTGCCTCGGCGCTGTTTTTAACTTGCCCATGAGTACCGTAACCATTATAGAAGACAGCTTAATGATTGCGATGGGAGCAGTTGCATTGCTTACTATGTTGTAATACCTGTTTAAGTTGCTACGGTATGCTGCCCTCTTCCTTCTTGGCTTCGTTATAATGGAACAGTAAAGCGCCGGAAGGGCATTGCGCTACCTGTTGTTTAATGCGTTCTGCGCTGGCGCCGTCTACATTAATCCATTTTTTTATCCTTGGATCGAATACCTGCAGCAGTTGTTTCCAGCAACGGGTGGAATGCTGGCAGTAGCCGGGCTTCCAGTCGACCGTTATTTCATCATTGCTGTATTTGATCGTCTCCTCATCCGGGCCGTCGCGGAAAACAAAGGTCCTTACCTTGGTATCGCCTTCCAGTATTTTTGAAACCGGGCAATGGCTGGCTATTTCCTGCAGTTTTGTTTTCACTGTTTCTTCAACCTGCCCGGAGAATACGATATCACGATCGATGGTCGTGGTCAGCACTTCATCTTTTATTTCCTGGTAAAGGTTGGCCTTTACGGAGATCGCGGGAATATCCCACCCCTTCCGGTCTATATACATACGCAGGGTAACCAGGGTACAGGAGGCCAAGGAAGAAAGCAATAATGTAAAAGGGTCGGGGCCCTCATCCCCGCCACCTGAACTTTCCGGTTCATCGGCGATAAATTTTCCGTTCCGCCATTCAATGGTACACTGGTATTTTGCTGTACCAATAGTTCCATGAACCGGCTTCTCTAATTTATATTTCATAATACGATACTTTACTCACAGCAATAAATAAACCCAGCATCACCAAACCAGAAAGCCTCCAATCAGCCATCAGCCATTCTCCGCTTCGCTTCCATACACCACAGCAATTCATCTAAGAATACTTTCGTTCTTTTATCGGTTCCCGCTTTATCTGCCGGGTTACCCAATTCATCAAATGCTTCCTGCACTTTTGGTATGGGATACATGGCAGGCACCATCAGTACGCCGATCTTCCACAAAGAGAAAACGAGTGATGTGGTAACCTGTGCTCCGCCAAAAGGTCCCGCAGATGCTGTAACAAGGGCTATTGGCTTGTGGCGCCATTCAGCATACAACAGGTCAATCGCATTCTTGAGGCTGGCCGGGTAACCGCCATTGTATTCAGGCGTAACAATGATCACCCCATCCGCATGCGTTATCTTCTCTGCAAACCGGAGTACCTGTGGCGTCGGGTTTTTCATCATCCTTAAACGTTCATCAAAAACAGGGAATTGGTATTCGTTCAGGTCTGCTATCTCAACATTGGCAAGCTTGTTTTCTGTAATATAATTGCTAAAATACAAGGCAGCCCTGTGGCTGTTGCGGGCAATGCGGACACTGGATGATACAATGACAATATTCATATACGTTGAGATTATGATAAAATTGATCGCATTGAGGAATTAATATGTTATATAATGTAAAATCCGATGTACTAATGTAAAAAGAATATTTCATCGGGGGTTGATCATCCGTCAGTCCCTGTCTAAAATATAAACTTCAAACCAACACTTAATTTTTACTTAAAATTCAATATATTCATGGCTCCATTTTTCTATTTAAAAACACTAACGACAATTGCATGAAAAAGAAAATCGAAAACAAGCCACAGGCCGAAGGTTCCGATAACTCCAGGAGAAAGTTCCTGCGCAACGGCGTAACCGCGCTGGCTGGCTTTTACATTCTTCCCCGCCATGTATTGGGTGGCACCGGGTTTGTAGCTCCCAGTGATAAACTCCAGGTTGCCGGTATTGGCGCCGGTGGTAAAGGTGAAAGTGATCTCTGGAATTTCTTTCAGAGCGGCAAGGCTGACATTGCTTTTCTCTGCGATGTAGATGAAAGGCAGTTCAAAAAAAGCCGGGAACGCTATCCTAAAGCTAAAATATACAAAGACTACCGTGAAATGCTTGACAAAGAGGCCAAGCATATTGATGCGGTATCTGTTTCCACACCCGATCACATGCACGCTGTGATGGCCATGGCTGCCATGCAGCTGAATAAACACGTGTACGTACAAAAACCGCTCACACATGATATCTACGAAGCACGCACACTTACACAGGCTGCTCATCGCTATAAAGTGGTGACACAAATGGGTAACCAGGGTGCTTCCGGCGATGGTGTACGCCAACTGGTGGAATGGTACAATGCCGGCCTGCTCGGCGATGTACATACCATTTATTGCTATACCGACCGTCCCGTTTGGCCCCAGGGTATTGGCTGGCCTGCCAAACAACCCACTTTGCCTAAAGAGCTCGACTGGAATCTCTGGTTAGGCACTGCTCCTTATAAAGACTATGTGGACGGCCTCGTTCCTTTCAACTGGCGTGGCTGGTGGGATTATGGTACCGGCGCCCTGGGCGATATGGCCTGTCATATTATGGCTCCTGCATTTGCTGTATTAGGACTGGGCTATCCCGTATCTGCCGAATGCAGTGTGGCTACACGTTACGTAGAGCCATGGAGAAAAGCGTACTTCCCCGAAGCCGGTCCTATTTCATCACATATCACACTCACATTCAAAGGACAGAATGGCAAGTCCGATGTTAAACTGCACTGGATGGATGGTGGTATACAGCCGGAGCGTCCTGAAGAGCTCGGCCCCAATGAAATAATGGGCGATGGTGGCAATGGTGCCATCTTTATCGGTACCAAAGGCAAGATGATGTGTGGTACTTATGGCAAAGACCCGCAACTGCTCCCCACCTCACGTACCAAAACAACAAACACGCCTCAAACACTCGCACGTGTACCGGGAGGTGATAATGGCCACTATGCTGCATGGGTAGAAGCTGCAATTGCCGGTTATGGCAGTGAAAAAGCCAATAACCTCAGCTCTAATTTTGACATTGCCGGACCTTTGACTGAAAGCGTACTGATGGGCAACCTTGCCATCCGCAGTTATGATATCCAGAAGAAAAATGACAAAGGCAATATCAGCTACCCCGGCCGCAATATCAAATTAATATGGGATGGTCCGAATATGAAGATCACCAACTTTGAAGAAGCCAACCAGTTTGTGAAGAGAAGTTACAGAGAGGGATGGACATTGGGAATTTAAAAGTAAAAAAACAAAAGTCAAAATTCAAAAGTTAAGATGCTTGCATCCCTTTTGAATTTTGACTTTTTAATTTTGAATCCTGACTTGTCTCTTTAAACGCTAAGCTTTGCCATATACGCTGCATCGGCTGCCGCACTTTCCAAAGGATTACTCCCTGTAAATGCTTCCTGTTCAACAATAAAATTTTTCAGGCCGTTGGCTTTACCCACTTTCAGGATGGAAGCAAAATCAATGGTTCCTTTTCCGAGCTGGACAGATTCATGTCCCTTGGCTGTCTTACCCAGGTCTTTTACATGACACAGGCGGAAACGGTTGGGATGTTTCTTGAACCAGGCTTTGGGGTCTTCACCAGCAGCCACCACCCAATAAATATCCATTTCAAAATCAACCAGGTTTTTATCGGTGTTCTTCATCATCACTTCCTGCGGCACTTCTCCATCGATCGGTTTGAATGAATAATCGTGGTTATGGTAAGCGAAGCGGATACCATTCTTCTTACAAATCTCGCCCGATTTATTGAATTCATCTGCAAAGTGCTTGAAGTTATCAATGCTTTTTTGCGGCCCTTTGTAAGGGCAGATCAGGTACTTCATGCCGATCTCCGCAGCTTCTGCGGCTTTGCGTTCAAAATCGACGGTGTTGTTACAGTGTGATGAAATAATGTGCATGCCTAATTCATCCATGTATTGCTTAAATTCTTTGTTCCCCATTCCCCAGAACATTCCCTGTTTGCCCTCAAAGCTTTCAACCTGGTTGTAGCCGTATGAAGCAATTTTCTTTAAAGTTTCCCTGGCATCCTTGGCCATATCTTCCTTAACAGTCCACAATTGAATACCAAACGCAGGCAGCTTTTTAGGCACTGCAAAATTTTCCAGCAGGGACGCTGACCTGCCCCTGAAAGGTAATGATAAGCCCAACGCAGCAAATGCTCCGTAGCGTAAAAAATCTCTTCTGTTGGTTGACATAGTATATGCTGTTTATTGTGTTTAAAACAAAAAGCCTGTGGTTTGTGTTTAATGTCTTTGCAAAACAACTACAAACCACAGACCATAAACCACAGACTGGTTCACTCTAGGTTGCCCAGGCCTTATCTCCTTTCTTATAAGGGATACAGCCTTCATATTTACCAGGTACTGCTACATAACGCAATGCTTGTTTGGCGCCTATTTCAGAAGTGAAATAGCCCCAAAGGGTTAATTCCTTCATCATGCGGAAATAATGGGTAGGATCTTCTTTTTTCTTGTTCTTCTGGTATTCTTTCTGCTCTTTGTCCAACTCTACCAATAAATCGTGGCGCTGTTCTGGCGTACTTTCCAGGAAAGATTTATTGTTCTTCTTCTTGCTCGCTTCATCCAGCTTTTTGATGCCTTCGGTAAATATTTGCTGGTCTTTGGCTTCATAACAATCTTTTACGATCACGGTCATGAAGTCGCCCACTTTTGCCGCTTTGGCTCCCGGTGTGCTGGTAGCCGGCAGAATGGTTTCGGCCACTTCATTTAAAAAACCAACGTCATCTGCAGAGAAATTGACAACACCTGCTTCTGTGCCCTTGGTTTTGCAACCCGACAAAAAGGCTTCTGCGCCAAGGATCGTTCCACCCAGGAGCAGTGCTACACTGGAAATGGCTTCTCTTCTGTTCATTGTAGTGTATTTAAGTTTTTTATAAATTCTGTTTCTTAAGCTCTGATACAGCATGGTCTACCGCACGTGCAGTGAACGCCATATAAGTAAGTGACGGATTCACGCATGCAGCAGAAACCATAAAAGAACCATCTGTAACATATACGTTTGGTGCATCCCATACCTGGTTGAATTTATTCAGCACAGATGTTTTAGGATCGGCTCCCATGCGTGCAGTACCCATTTCATGGATACCACGGCCAGGAGTACCATCACCATCACGTCCTTTTACATCTTTCACTCCAACAGCTTCCAGCATTTCAATGGCATCTTTCAGCATGTCCTTCCGCATCTTCAGCTCATTCTCTTTCAGCTCACAATCTATTGCCAATACATTCAATCCCCATTTGTCTTTTTTGGTTTTATCCAAAGTCACTTTATTACTGTGATCGGGCAGGATCTCACCAAAGCCACCAATGCCCAGCGTCCAGCTGCCTGGTTCAGTGAGGGCATCTTTGTAAGCGCCACCAATACTCAATTCGGCAACTTCATGGTTATATCCCTCGCGGCCGCCACCACCCTGGTAACCGAAACCGCGTAAGTAATCGCGCTTATCGCCAAACAGGTTCTGGTAACGCGGAATATAAATACCGTTGGCACGGCGACCGAAATAGTATTTATCCTCATAACCTTCTACCCGTCCGCCTGCGCCTACACCCAAATGATGATCCATCAGGTTATGGCCCAGTTCTCCGCTGCTGCTGCCCAAACCATCGGGCCATACATCAGTGGCAGAATTCATCAATACCCAGGCAGAGTTGAGAGTAGACGCGTTTAAGAAAACGATCTTTGAATTGAACACATAGGTCTTGTTTGTTTCAGCATCAAGTACTTCCACACCTGTTGCTCTTTTTTTATCCTTGTCGTACAGGATCTTCGTAACGATGGACCATGGACGCAGAGTAAGGTTACCTGTTTTCATAGCAGCAGGTAAGGTAGAAGATTGCGTACTGAAATAACCACCGAACGGACATCCCAGCCAGCACTTGTTCCTGAACTGGCAATTGGTTCTTCCTTCATGTGGCACGGTAAGATTAGCTGTACGTCCAATAATCATGGAACGTTTGCCTTTATAATATTCTTTCAGTCGTACTGCTGCATCTTTTTCTACGCAGGTCATATCCATTGGTGGCAGGAACTGGCCATCGGGTAATTGCGCCAGGCCATCTCTGTTACCACTGATACCTGCAAATTTTTCTGCATAATCATACCAGGGTGCAATTTCATTGTAACGAACGGGCCAATCAACAGCAATACCGTCTTTGGCATTCGCTTCAAAATCAAAATCGCTCCAGCGGTAACTTTGGCGGCCCCACATTAATGACCGGCCGCCTACATGGTAACCGCGGAACCAATCGAAACGCTTAATCTCAGTGTATGGGCTCTCTTTGTCATTTACCCAGTAATCCAAGTTCGTTTCATTCAGCGGATAATCGCGTTTAAGCACAGGATAATCATTGATCATCTGCTGTGTTCTTCTGCCATGGTGTGGGTAATCCCATGACTCTTTGTTGGCATTCACATAATCTTTGATGTGTTCGATGTTGCGACCACGCTCCAGCATCAGCACTTTAAGCCCTTTTTCAGTAAGCTCTTTGGCGGCCCAGCCCCCGCTGATACCCGAGCCAATGACAATCGCATCGTAGGTTTGATCAGACATTTTTTATTGGTTTGTGGTTTATTGTTTGTTTAAATATCGCAGATCTCAATCGCTTTTCTTAATGACCCCAATTTATCAGTTGCTGCCGGGATGAACTCTTGGGCTACATAGCCTTTAAATCCTGTAGCAGCTATTGCCCGCATGATAGCAGGATAATACAATTCCTGTGTTTCATCTATCTCATGCCTTCCCGGTACACCAGCTGTATGGTAATGACCCAGGTATGGATGGTAATCCCGGATGGTTCTGATCACATCCCCCTCATCAATCTGCATGTGATAAATATCATACAACAGTTTGAAATTAGGCGACCCAAGGCGCTTACAGAGCTCAACACCCCACGGCGTTCTGTCGCACATATAATCTTTGTGATCAACCTTGCTGTTCAACAGTTCCATATGGACGGTAATACCATTTTTTTCTGCCAGTGGCATTATCTTCTGTAAGCCTTCCACACAGTTCTTGAGTCCTGTTTCATCATCCATGCCGTTGCGGCTGCCGCTGAAACAGATAACATCTTTATACCCGGCTTTTACCATCAGCGGTATAACTTCAAGGTAGCTCTCCGTTAGTGGTGCATGGTAGGTTTTATTGTTCCATCCATTCGTAAGGCTCACCTTTCCGTTGATGTAGCACATAGAACTGTACAGGCCATATTTCTGCAGCATAGGCCAGTCCTTCGGAGTTATCAGATCTATCGCTCCAATGCCGATCTCTTTAGCAGCCTTGCATAGTTCTTCTAATGGGAGATAGCTGTATGTCCATTGGCAAACAGAATGGTTGATATTCCCTTTCAACATCATGGTATTTTTTTCTTTCTTTTCGGCTGGTGTAAATGCAGGCAGAGCTGCACCTGCAGCCAATGCTGCCGATCCTGCCAGGATGTTTTTAATTGCTTTTCTTCTGTTATGGTCTGTAGCCATTGTGGATGCTGTGTTTAAATAAAATGTACAAAAATTAAGCCGCTACTGCAACTGCCGTTCTCCTGTTTCGCATATAAACTAAAAGGATGGCGAATGCAGCGATCAGTATGATGGGTATTACTAAAGTAGTATTCAGTATTTCAGGGCCTGCTGCTTTCTTTGCATCATTCAATGCATTCGCCATTACTGATCCGGCCGCAGCTTCGGTATATTGTTTCATATCAGCGCCGACGGGTAATTTGGATGCCAGCAGGCTATCATAACGTCCGCCCATGAACATCATGTAGACAGATACGGCAAACATACCCGCACCGCCCATCAGGTTCATGCCAACAGCCCCTGTTTTAGGCAGGTTCTCTGATACAAAACCCAGCATGGTGGGCCAGAAATAACATACTCCCATTCCAAATACCAGCGCCCCAACAAACAGCATGTTGCCGGAAGTGTGTCCCAACAGGTATAAACCCAGTGCAGACAAAATTGCCGAGATCAGTAATACCCCCTGTGGCGAGAAACGATGCACCACCGGCTCTGCCAGGCCACGGCCCACAACCATAACACCTGTTTCAATTGTTAAGAGGAGAATGGCATTATCTGATACATTTTTCAATAACACATCTATCCACTGCCCGGTAAACAATTCTGTAATGGCTGTACCGAACATAAGAACGATCATGCAGATAAACAGGGGATTGAGCAATGCCTTATACATATCACCCGTTGAAACACCGCTGGCCACCCTTTCTGTAACCGGGAAGCTGAGCTTACTGAACAGGAAGCCATATAATAAGGTGGGGATGATCATTAATCCTACCTGCACCTGCCAGCCGATATTCACCTTGTCTAAAAAATAAACTAATAAGGTGCCAATTACAATACCACCGGGAAACCACAAGTGAAAATGGTTGAGCTTCGTGGTTTTATTGTCAGCATAAATGGTAGCCACCAGCGGATTACACGCCGCCTCTACCGTACCATTGGCAATACCGATGCAGAGTGTTGAAATAAATAATGTCCAGTAACCGCCCGCAAAAATGGTTAACAGGATACCGGCAAGATGGAAAATGAATGCCACAATTAATAACCGCTTCATCCCGATTACATCCACTACAAAACCGCCTATTACTACTGCCAGGGGAAACCCCCAGAAAGCAGTGGCAGCAATAGAGCCTAATTGTGAGGCGTTCAATTCAAACTGAACACCCAACCTGTTTAAGATTCCTGCACGGATACCAAAAGAAAGAGAGGTTACTAATAATGCTAAGCAGCTCGCAACAAAAAGTTGGTTGCGCTGGGGAGGGGTTTGCATAGTTGTCAGATCGTTAGAGTTTTTAAAATCAGCTGTTAAATGTAAATTTTTATTTTTAAAAGTTGGTGTTATAAATACACTTTCATCAATTTTTTTTCCCAGTTTTACAACAAATCGGCAGTCATGCTGAAGCATTTTTACATATATGATAATATATGATTAGAATAAGATAAAAAAGTACAATTATTATGAACCGTAAATTAAGAATGGGTATGGTTGGTGGAGGCAAGGACGCCTTCATAGGTGCCATACACCGCATTGCTGCCAACATGGATGGCCTTATTGAATTAGTATGTGGTGCCTTAAGCATCAACCCGGAGATCGCTGTAGATTCCGGACATTCCTTATTCCTGCCGGAAGACCGCATTTATCTTACGTTTAGTGAAATGATTGAAAAAGAAAGCAAGTTGCCGGCTGATAAACGCATGGATTTCGTAACCATCGTTACACCCAACTTTGCACACTTTGCTCCGGCCATGATGGCATTGGACCATGGTTTTAATGTGGTACTCGAAAAGCCTATGACCTTTACATTGGACGAAGCTAAGCAACTGAAGGAAAAAGTGGAAGCAACGGGTCTGGTACTCTGTTTAACACATACTTATTCCGGTTACCCAATGGTAAAACAATCCCGTGCCATGATCGCTGAAGGTGCATTAGGGAAAATAAGAAAGGTATGGGTAGAATACCCGCAGGGCTGGCTGAGCAAACTGAGTGAACGCGAGGGCAACACCCAGGCCGCATGGCGTACCGATCCCAAACGCTCCGGCAAGAGCGGCAGTATGGGCGATATTGGTACACATGCTGCACACCTTGCAGAATATGTTACCGGTTTACAGATTACGCACCTCTGTGCAGACCTGAACATCATGGTAGAAGGACGTGCGCTGGATGATGATGGCAATGTTTTACTGAAATTCAATAATGGTGCAACCGGTGTACTGATGGCTTCCCAGGTAGCTGCCGGCGAAGAGAATGCATTGAAGATCCGTGTCTATGGAGAAAAAGGTGGTATTGAATGGGCGCAGCATGAACCCAATACATTGTTGGTAAAATGGCTGGAGCAACCCACCCAGATCCTCCGTGCGGGTGGCAACTATGGCGACCGTTTATCCAGCTTTGCCACACATAACTGTCGCACACCGGGTGGCCACCCCGAGGGTTACCTGGAAGCATTCGGTAATATCTACCGCAATTTTGCCCTCACCTTATCTGCCAAAATAGATGGTAAAACACCTACGAAAGAAATGCTCGACTTTCCTTCGGTTGCAGATGGCATCCGTGGTATGGCATTCATTGATAATGTAGTGGCATCGGCAAATTCGGATGTGAAATGGACTAAGTTTGAAATGTAATTTTCGTGACACATTTCACCAATCTTTTAAACTAACGATAAAATGACCACACTAAAAGGGCCGGGTATTTTTCTTGCACAGTTCATGGGCGATGCTGCACCGTTTAATTCATTGGAGTCCATTTGCAAATGGGCCGCATCATTAGGTTTTACAGGCGTACAGATCCCAACGTGGGACAGTCGCTGTATTGACCTGCAGCAAGCGGCAGAGAGCAAAACTTATGCAGACGAGATCAGGGGTATTGTGCAGGCAGCCGGATTGGAGATCACAGAATTATCTACGCATTTACAGGGACAATTAGTAGCCGTGCATCCTGCCTATGATGTGTCCTTTGACGGGTTTGCGCCTGAAAATGTACGCAACAACCCCAAAGCCAGAACGGCATGGGCGGTTCAGCAGTTAAAGTATGCAGCCAAAGCTTCCAGGAACCTGGGACTGAATGCACACGCTACTTTCAGCGGCTCCCTGTTATGGCATACGGTTTATCCCTGGCCGCAAAGGCCTGCCGGTTTGGTAGAAACCGGTTTTACAGAACTCGGTAAACGCTGGTTGCCTATACTGAATGAGTTTGATGCTCATGGTGTTGATCTCTGTTATGAGATCCATCCGGGTGAGGACCTGCATGATGGTATTACCTATGAGATGTTCCTTGAAAAAGTAAACAACCACCAGCGCGCCTGTTTGTTATTCGACCCCTCACATTTTGTATTACAATGCCTGGATTACCTGAGTTATATAGATCATTACCATGAACGCATCAAAATGTTCCATGTAAAAGATGCCGAGTTCAATCCGACCGGAAAGCAGGGCGTATATGGCGGTTACCAGAACTGGATTGACCGTGCGGGGCGTTTCCGTTCATTGGGCGACGGGCAGGTGGATTTTAAATCCATCTTCAGCAAACTGGCTGCTTATGATTACAAGGGCTGGGCCGTAATGGAATGGGAATGCGCTATTAAACACCCGGAAGTGGGCGCGGCAGAAGGAGCCGTTTTCATCAAACAACAGATCATCAAAGTAACCGATAAAGCGTTTGATGATTTTGCAGGTACCGGCTCCGATGAAAATTTTAACCGCCGCATTTTAGGAATAGATCAATAACTTGCAAAGTATTTATAAAGACAAACGCCAATCAAATGAAAAAGTATTACGTAGCAATTGCTTTACTGGCTGCAACCATGAGTGCCTGCGGCGGTAACAATGAAAAAAAAGAAGAGAAACCCGCGGCACCACAAGCTCCTGCAACAGCAGTCAGCGATCTTAGTTCAAATCCGGATTACCAGAAAGGCCTGGAACTTATTGCCAAGAATGACTGTCTTACCTGCCATAAAGTAAGTGAGAAAAATATCGGGCCCGCTTATAAAGATGTAGCTGCCAAATATGAAAGCAATGATGCAAACATCAGCATGCTTGCTGCAAAAGTGATGAAAGGCGGACAAGGTGTATGGGGTACTGTTCCAATGACTCCTCACCCCCAATTGTCTGAAGCCGATGCAAAACAAATGGTAAAATATATTCTCCTACTCAAAAACAAATAAGCTATGCAATTATTCCTCACCGGCACACTCCTGGCAGCAGTATTGTTTACAGGTACGCCTGATAAACAACCTGCCAGCTCTGCTTCTGTGCAGACAAAAGCAAAAAAAGGCTGGATCTCTTTGTTCGATGGAAAAACAACCAAAGGCTGGCACAGCTATGGCAAAACAACTGTTGGCCAGGCATGGAAAGTGGCAGATGGTGTTTTATACTTAGACGCTTCTAACAAAGCCGACTGGCAAAGCAAGGGCGGCGGCGACCTGGTAAGTGAAGGGGAATTTGAAAACTTCCACCTGAAATACGAATGGAAAATATCAAAAAACGGTAACAGCGGCCTGATCTTCTGGATTCAGGATGATCCTGCCAAGTATAAATATGTATGGTATACCGGCCCTGAGATGCAGATACTTGACAACGATGGTCATGCCGATGGCAAGATCAATAAACACCGTGCCGGTAACCTGTATGACCTTATTGCAGGCAAAGAAGGGGTTGTAAAACCAGTGGGCGAATGGAACCAGGCTGAGATCATCAGCAACAAAGGCAAATTAGACCTTATTCTTAATGGTGTTACTGTTGTATCTACCACTTATGGTGATGACAACTGGAACCAGCTCGTAGCCGGCAGTAAATTCAAAACCATGCCTGACTTTGCCAGGAGTGCAAAGGGGCATATTGCATTACAGGATCATGGCAATGATGTATGGTTCAGGAATATTATGATCAAGAAATTATAAGAAGGGTCATTACTATAACGCAATAAAAAACACCATGCATCCACATGGTGTTTTTTATTGCGTTATACTATCAGCAGGCAGTAACTACTATTGCACTAAGCTGAACAGGATCGCAGCAATCAATCCGCCGATAACAGGCCCGGCAACAGGTATCCAGCTGTATTCCCATCCGCTGCTCCCTTTTGCTCGTATGGGCAGTAAAGCATGCATGATACGCGGCCCCAGGTCACGGGCAGGATTGATGGCGTAGCCTGTTGGTCCACCTATACTAAGGCCGATCCCTACTACCAATAATGCCACCGGCAATGCGTCAAGCGAACCGAGACTGGTGGCCCCCCCGGTGATAAACAATGCTCCGAACACCAATACAAAAGTGCCAATGATCTCCGTTAGCAGGTTGGCTGTTGTGTTTTTAATAGCCGGCATATTGCAAAAAACCCCGAGCTTGGCACTGGTGTCTTCTGTAGCTTCAAAATGTTTATAGTAAGCCAGCCAGGTTAGCGATGCGCCTGCCATAGCGCCAAGGAACTGGCCGGCAATATACGCAGGCACCATGCTCCAGCTGATCTTATTCAGCCAGGCGAAAGCAATGGTAATCGCAGGGTTCAGATGCGCGCCGCTTCCTTTAGCCGCGATAAATACGCCAACAAAAACCGCAATACCCCATCCCAATGAAATCACAATCCATCCGCTGTTATTGCCTTTGGTTTTAGCCAGTACTACATTTGCTACAACACTGGTACCCAAGAGTACCAGCATAGCAGTGCCGATGAGCTCTGTTAAAAAGATTGACATAAATAATTAGTATTACAGGGTTAAGAAATAATTGATGCGTTCTAAATTAATCAGCTACAACATATGCTGCTGTTGCATTGATTGCCTGCTTCCAGTTGTTTGCTTTTTGCTGTACAGTTACAGCCGGCATCAGCGGGTTGAATTTTTGGTCTGCCTGCCAGTATTGTTCTATTTCGGCTATATCTTTCCAATACCCGACTGCCAGTCCTGCAAGATAAGCCGCTCCCAATGCAGTTGTTTCCGTAATAACCGGGCGAACAACAGTTGTGCTGAGCAGGTCACTTTGAAACTGTAACAATTTATCATTCACGGTGGCGCCACCGTCTACACGCAGTTCTTTGATCTTTACACCCGCATCTGCTTCCATGGCAGTCAATACATCCATCACCTGGTAAGCAATACTTTCCACTGCAGCTCTTGCAATATGTCCCGCTGTAGTGCCCCTGGTAATACCCACAATGGTACCCCTTGCCTGTTGGTTCCAGTAGGGAGCGCCTAAGCCCGCAAACGCCGGCACCATATACACGCCCCCATTGTCCTCCACTGATGCTGCCAATACTTCCACATCTCCGGAAGTTTTAATCATACCCAATCCATCACGTAGCCACTGTACCACGGCGCCCGCAATGAACACACTTCCTTCCAGTGCATAGTATACTTCATTATTTATTTTCCAGGCAATGGTCGTGATCAAATTATTATGGGAGAGAATAGGTTTTGTTCCGGTATTCATCAACATAAAACAACCGGTACCATAGGTATTTTTTACCATCCCCGGCTGCAGGCACATTTGCCCGAATAAAGCCGACTGCTGGTCACCCGACACACCGCCAATGGGAATATGCAGGTTGGTGAGTACACCCTGTGTATGGCCGAATATTTCACTGCTAGAACGAACCTCAGGTAATACCGATGCAGGAATATCAAAGAGTTCCAGTAAATCCGCATCCCATTGCAGTGTATGAATATTGAACAACATGGTACGTGATGCATTGCTGATATCTGTTGCATGTACCTGCCCCTTTGTGAGTTTCCATATCAGCCATGAATCGATGGTGCCAAAACACAATTCACCTTTATTGGCCTGTTCTCTTGCGCCTGTTACGTTATCTAATATCCATTTCAGTTTGGTGGCCGAGAAATAAGCATCCAGTATCAACCCGGTTTTTTGTTGTATCGCCACATGTTTACCTGCCTGTTTCAATGTTTCACAATAAGCTGCTGTCCGTTTATCCTGCCACACAATGGCATGATACAAAGGTTCGCCCGTTTGGCGGTTCCATACCACAGTGGTTTCGCGCTGGTTGGTAATGCCAATGGCGGCTATATCTGCTAAATTGAGTCCCGCTTTGATTACCGCTTCTGTGGCAACGGACAATTGTGAATGCCATATTTCTGTTGCATCATGTTCCACCCATCCCGGCTGAGGGAATATTTGTGTGAACTCTTTTTGTGCAACGGATATCAGTTCGCTTTTGTGATTGAAAACAATAGCACGGGAACTGGTGGTTCCCTGGTCAAA
Source organism: uncultured Sediminibacterium sp. (assembly GCA_964507525.1). Lineage (GTDB taxonomy): Bacteria > Bacteroidota > Bacteroidia > Chitinophagales > Chitinophagaceae > Sediminibacterium. Next base: position 50,963 of record CAZDQB010000013.1, read on the forward strand.
GGCTAAAATGTATTTTTCCATGGAAGCAGATCGAATTATGCTGTTAATTTAACGTATATTTTATTGCCAGCTCTTTAAATTCATTCACTTGTTCTGCTACCCACTGTTCGTCTTTACCCATAACACGGGCCATGATCGCTGCAACAGGTGGTGCAATACGCATACATTCTTTCGCATCTAATAACAAAGCCCTGATTCTGCGCGACAGTACATCTTCCAGTGTTCTTGCCATTTCATGTTGAACGGCCCAGATAACCTGCACTTCATGTATGTGCAAATTTTCACTGATCCATGCTGCTCCATATCCGTTCATCAGTTTCCTCAATTCCACTGCATCGGCCCCATAGTAATAAAAAGGATCTGCCCAGTTCATACCAGTAGCATAACCGTGAACAGCAAGTTGGGTTGTTGGTGTTTGCTTTGATGGCCAGTACAATTCTTTTTCTATGCGGTTGATGAGGTCCTCGCCCATTTTACGGTAGGTAGTCCATTTGCCGCCCAGCATGGTGAACAGGCCCGAAGCCGTAACCATTATTTTATGGCTCCTTGATATCTCCTTTGTGCGTTGTCCTTCTCCCTGCGGTGCGGCCAGTGGCCTTAGTCCGGCAAACACACTCAATACGTCTGAACGCTCCGGTTTAGTGCTGAGGTACTGTGCCGCTGTATTCAGAATGAACCTGATCTCTTCTTCGAGCGCTACCGGCTCAAGGCTGGCTGCTTCAACAGGCGTATCAGTGGTGCCAACTACTAATTTATCGTGCCAGGGTACGGCAAAAAGCACTCTTCCATCAGCCGTTTCCGGAATCATTAAAGCGTAGGCAGTTGGCTGGAATTTTTTATCAAGCACAATATGTACGCCCTGGCTCACGCAAATACTTTTACCTGCAGTGGGGTCGTCCATTTTTAAAATCTCATCTACAAATACTCCGGTGGCATTGATCACTGCTTTTGCCGGCAGCGAGAACACGGCGCCTGTTTCTTCGTCGCGGGCCGTAACACCGGATAATTTCCCTTTGTCTTTTAATAAGCCCGTCACTTTTACATAATTAATGGCAAAGCCGCCCTGGTCAAAAATGGTTTGCGCCAGGTTGATGGCCAATCTTGCATCATCAAACTGGCCATCGTGGTATAACACCCCACCCACAAGGCCATCGCTCTTGATATTGGGAAGTTTTTCGAGTGTTTGCTTTTTAGAGATGAAAACAGAGGCCCCCAGGCTTAACCTGCCCGCAATCCAGTCGTACAGTTTGAGTCCAATGGTGTATTTGATCCTGTCGAAAAAACTATAAATGGGAATAATAAAACCCAGGTTCCGCACCAGGTGCGGAGCATTCCTGTGCAATAATCCCCTTTCAATGCTTGCTTCCCTGACCAATCCAATATTACCCTGGGCCATATACCGGACCCCGCCATGCACTAATTTGGTGCTTTTACTGGAGGTTGATTTTGCAAAATCGGATTGTTCTAATAATAAAGTCCTGTAGCCCCTGGCCGAAGCTTCCACTGCAGCGCCCAGGCCAGTGGCACCGCCACCGATGACAATAATATCCCATTGACCGGACCCGTTAAGACTTGCTAAGCTTTGTGCTCTTTGCATGGTATCGTTCATTCCTGATTATTTATATAGAATAGACCGCGTGTATTCTTCCGTAATTTAGCGTCATGTTGCAATATGACCACGATTATTTTATGCGCCAGGCCCTCCTGGAAGCAGAAAAAGCTTACGCGGCTGATGAAGTGCCTGTGGGCGCTGTTGTAGTGCTCAATAACCGGATCATTGCCCGCGGGCATAACCAGGTAGAACTGCTGAACGATTCAACCGCGCACGCAGAGATACTGGCGCTTACTTCTGCCTTCAATCACCTTGGCGCGAAGTATTTGCCCGATGCAACCCTTTATGTTACGCTTGAGCCCTGTCTCATGTGCTGTGGCGCCTTGTACTGGAGCAAGATCGGCAAGATCGTATACGGCGCATCAGATGAGAAAAACGGGTTCAAACATATCACCGGGGAAAACTGGCCCTTTCATCCGAAGACCGAATTAATAAAAGGCATCCTGGAAGAAGACTGCGCTCAATTAATAAAATCCTTTTTCAGGAGTAAACGTTAACCTCTTTCGATTTAAGAAAGAAATCATCCTTACCTTATCAATATCAACCGAACAGCAGTAAATTTGGTACCCAATCAATCATCCTAAATCAAAAATCAATCAATATGGCATTCACACTTGCACCCCTGCCTTATGCACACGACGCATTAGAGCCGCATATCGACACCACTACCATGCAGATACACCATGGCAAGCACCACCAGGCCTATGTTGACAACCTGAACAAAGCCATTGCCGGTACACCCAATGAAAACAAATCACTGGCCGAGCTGGTTGCTGTTGCTGGTTCTATCAGTCCTGCTGTACGCAACAACGGCGGCGGTCACTGGAACCATACTTTCTTCTGGGAGAGTCTTGCTCCTAAGGCCGGCGGTAGCCCATCCGGCGCTTTAGCCGATGCCATTACTGCTGCATTTGGTTCTTTTGATGCTTTCAAAGAAAAATTTTCACAGGCAGGTATGACCCGTTTTGGCAGTGGCTGGGCCTGGCTGATCGTAAAAGATGGCAAATTAGAAGTGTCTTCCACACCTAACCAGGATAATCCTTTGATGGATGTAGCCGAAGTAAAAGGAACACCTGTTCTTGGCGCTGATGTATGGGAGCATGCTTATTACCTGAAATACCAGAACCGCCGCGCTGATTATTTAGCAGCTTTCTGGAATGTTGTGAACTGGAACAAAGTAGCTGAACGCTTTGCTGCCGCAAAATAACAGCGATCAGAAAAAATAGTAGTATTATTGAGTCCCGCTATGTTTAGCGGGACTTTTTATTAAACAAACTGACATGAAAAAAATAATCGCCTGCCTGGCACTGTTGGTACTGGCCGCTTCCTGTGCCAGTAACAACAAGAAAATTATTATCATGAGTAAGGGCGCTGCTGATATCAATACCGATACAAAAACCATCACTGCAAAGGATGGCGCAGGCCATGATGAAAAGACAATTAATATTTCTGATAAAAAAGTGAGCTTCAAGCTCAGTACACCTGCCGGTGATGCTAATGTGGAGCTGTTAGAGAACGGATACTATATTATCAATGTTAAGAATGATACCATCATCGGTTCTTACCAGCAATACACTGATCCCAGCCTGGTGAAAAATGTTGTAACACAGGAAGAGCTGAAAAAGAAGATCGATTCACTGAGCTCATTGGTGGCCGGTAAAAATGTAAACGCTGCCAACCATAACTTCTTCATTCTTCCCAATACGGCTGTCAGGATCTCCGGTAACCTGGATGCCATTGTTGTCGGGCCTTACCATAAAATGACTTCCGCAGAAAAAGTGGGCGATAAAGACCCCGAGGTTTACCGCTTCTACAGCATTAAAGAAATGCGTGAAGAAATTGCGAGGCTGCGGTCGTTTACGATTGCAGAGAAAAAATAATCTATGGTACCGGATCATAGCCGCTGCCGCCTCCCGGCCTGCATTTGCTGATCCGTTTAACAACAAGGATACTTCCTTTAATGAGCCCGTATTTTTGTAACGCCGTTACTGCGTATTGAGAGCAGGTAGGCGTAAACCTGCACTTGGGGCCGAGGGCAGGGGAGATGATGTACTGATATATTCTGATCAGTAAGATGAAAGGATAACTAAGTATTTGCAGGATGATTTTCATGTAATTCCTTGATAAGGCGGTTTAAAACCAGGGGCATTTTTTGCTGCAGTACGGCATGATCCGGCAATACTTTATCAATATACAAAAAGAAGACCGCTACCTGCCTGTTTTGTTTCGCGGCATAATCGTATAACACCTGCTTTTCTAACCGGTAAGCTTCCCGCAATAAACGTTTCACACGGTTGCGGTGCACTGCTTTTCTGAAATACCGGGAACTAACCCCTACACCTGCTTTTACGGGATGATCAGTCGCCGCCGTTACCGGCAGGTAAAACACTTTTACCGGGAACACCGAGAACGACCGGCCTTTAGTAAACAAAAGGTCGAGCTGTTTGCGGCTTTTCAGCTTTTCTTTTTTGTTGTATGAAAATGCTTTGGTCATTACAATGCTAAACTAAAAAAGTCCCGTTCCGCATATGCGGAACGGGACTTATATTTTTCATGACTAATGGTTCCCAGGAGAACCTGTCAATTATTTTAATCCTTTCTCGCTCGAAACAGTGAGTTTCTTACGGCCTTTCGCTCTGCGGCTTGCTAATACTTTACGGCCATTGGCAGTTGCCATACGCTGACGGAATCCGTGAACAGATTTACGGCGGCGTTTGTGCGGTTGAAATGTACGCTTCATAATTACGTTTTTTTAACTAACCCGGAAATTTTGTTTCATTTCAGAACGGCAGTCACCATACTGCTGCTTGTGAAAGGACGGCGAAGGTATGAAAAAGATATTAGTTGTGAGATGCCGGGCGGCAGATTTTTTATCCTGCCGGAGACAGGTTCCAGCATTCACGATCTAAGCAATTGAAGATCAACATGTTTGGACTGGACTGCCTTTCCGAAGAAGATACTGGCCTGGTTATCAAAATCAGTAACCGAATCGGTCGTATAAAAGCTGCGCTGCCCGTTCTTTGAGCATTTATTGGCAATTTCAGGATGTTTTTCGAGATAAGAGGCTAAGCTTGGGGCAACGATTTCGCCTTGCGACAGGATGGTCATGCCTGCCGGGGTAAATTGCCTGATCTTGCTCATAAGCAGTGGGTAATGGGTACAGGCAAGCAGGATGGTATCTATTGCGGGTGATTTAGACAATAGCCTGTCAATATGTTGTTGGATATAATAATCAGCGCCGGGCTTATTGTATTCATTGTTCTCTACCAGGGGTACCCACATAGGACAAGCCTCCTGGTATACATGCAGGTGCGGAAAGAATTTTGCAATCTCTATCGGGTAGCTTTCGCTCTGCACAGTTCCGGCTGTTCCCATAATACCTACCTGCCCTGTACTGGTGAAATTTCCTATCACTTCGGTAGTGGGCCTGATCACACCCAGTACACGCTTAGCCGGGCTTATCTTTGGAAGATCATGTTGCTGTATGGTACGCAGCGCCTTGGCCGATGCGGTATTACAGGCCAGGACCACCAATTCACATCCCTGTTGAAAAAACCATTCCACGCATTCCAGTGTGTAATGATAGACCGTTTCGAAAGACCGGGGACCATAAGGAGCACGTGCATTATCGCCTAAGTAGATATAATCGTAGTCGGGCAACTGTTTAACTATTGCTTTCAAAACAGTCAACCCGCCGTAGCCGCTGTCAAATACACCAATCGGAGCTTTTTCCTGCATACCCAAAAATAAGAACCCCGTTGATAACAGCGGGGTTCTGAAAAAATTAACAGGAATATTTATTATCCTTTAGGTTTTGTTGCTGCTGGTTTGGCTGCACCACCACCCGCCTGGCGCTTCCACTCATCTTCCAGGTCTTTAGGTATGGCCAATTTCAGTTTCATCGCCACCCTGATGGTGATATTGTCTAACAGTGGTGGCTGTACATAGGGCGATAAAGCATCCTGCCTGAGTACATAGGTGTATTTCTGTTCTGTAACCACTTCGTGCAGGGCTTCTACTATTTTCTTCATCAAAGGTGCAATAAGTTCTTCTTTTTTCTGCTCTGTAAGGCTGTTTGAATATTCCTGCCACCTGATCAGTTTGATCTTCAGGTTGTTCAGGTCGCGCAGGGCAAGGTCTCTTGCTTTGGGAGGCATGGCAGCAGAATCTTTTTTGAAGATGCTGTCCTGGCGCTGGAAAACACTTAAAGTATAGTCATATTCTGCCTGCAGTGAATCCTGGGCATAGCTTTTCAGCAGTGAATCCACTTTCTGAATACCAGGCATTGATCCAAGCACAGCCTGTTCGTCAAAATAACCAATTTTAGCCTGTGCACTTACCTGGTTCGCAAACAAGGAGCTTGCTGCAAAAGCCACACACACGAATAATAATTTCTTCATTTTAGTGAGAGTTTATGATTGTTTTTGTTTAACACTAATTTTTAATGCCCATTTCTTTCAACACCTCATCGCTTTTATCCAGCTTGGGGTCGGCAAATATAACGGTAATTCCTTCACTTTTATCGAGGACAAAATCATAGGCACGTGCCACGGCTATTTTCTGTACGGCGTTGTATACCCTGTCCTGCACAGGTTTAACAAGTCTTTGTCTTTCTTTGAAAAGATCCCCTTCGTAACCAAAGCGTTTTTTCTGCAGGTCGCGGATCTCTTTTTCCCTCATGAACAGTTCATCTTCTCTTTTCTTCTTCAGCTCTTCTGTCAGCATAAACTGCTCCGCCTCATAGTTCTTATACATCTTATCCAACTGCGCCTGTTTGGCATCGATCTCTTTCTGCCATTGATCGCCTATCAGTTGCAGTTTTTTATCCGCATCCTTGTATTCCGGTATTCTTTCCAGAATATACTTGGTGTCAATGATCGCATAACGCTGTTGTGCCTTTGTTGCAAGGACAGACATGAGCAGTACGACTGCAATGAATACTGTTTTTTTCATAAACATGGGGGGTTGGATTTATTCTGGTTCAAAACCGAGCATGAAGGTAAACCTTGCTGCGTCTTTTAAGCTGCCTCCGGGCGTAAACCTGTCTAATCCTATGCCATAGTCAAACCCTAACAAACCGAACATTGGCAGGAAGAAGCGCATACCCAGTCCCACTGAACGGCGCAGCTTGAACGGATTATAATCTTTCATGTTATACCAGCCATTCGCCGCTTCAAAGAAGCCCAGCGCATAAATGGTACTGCTCGGATTCAGGCTCAGCGGATAGCGCAGTTCCATGGTGTACTTGTTAAATATAGTAAAGTACTGGCTGGCCGTCTGCCTGTCGGGATTGATCTTAGGATTTGAATTATCATACACAGGATATCCCCTGTGCGCAATGATATCGTAACCCAATAATGCAAACTGGTTACTCAATCCGGCGTCACCCACCTGGAATCTTTCAAAAGGAGAGATGCCCAGGTCAGCATTATACCTTCCCAGGAACCCGTATTTAGCTGCTATTTTTAATACGAATTGCTTGTTCCGCTCCTCTCCGTGTGGTTTACCTAAAGGCACATACCATTCGCCATTAAAACGCCATTTATGGTATTCTATCCAGTTGTAGGGATTAGAGGCAGTTAAAATGTTTTTATCGATCAATGAATAAGGAGGCGTTACCTGCAGGCTCAGCAAAAAGGTAGAACCGGAAGTTGGGAACAGGGGCTGGTTAACGGAGGAGCGCTGCAGTGCTATCCTGAAATTCAGGTTGTTAACGATACCATTATCAAATCCCGGCAGGTTGGTAGGATCAATGGCATAATTGCTCAGCTTGTAACGGGTGTAGTTGATACCCATTGACAGTGAGAAATAATCATCCGGCCATTTCAATTGTTTGGCCAGGCTCAGCGTAGCGCCGGTGGTTGAAATATACCTGCGGTCTGCCACACTTGGGTCGTATGCTCCAGTAAGAGGGTCATACGTCTGGCCGTATTTGGTATTGAAAACACTAAAGGTTAGTGCATTTCTTTTTTTACCGCCCAGCCATGGTTCTGTGAATGAAAAGTTATAAGAGCGGAATGCCTTGCCATTACTTTGCACCCTGACACTCAGTTTCTGTCCGTCTCCCATTGGTAATGGATCCCAGGCAGATTTCTTCCAGATATTACGGATAGAAAAGTTGTTGAATGATACCCCGAGGGTTCCCGTCAAGCCAATTACACCACCCCAGCCGGCGCTCAGTTCGAGCTGATCGCTTGACTTTTCTTCGACAGAATAGTTGATATCAACCGTACCATCTTCCGGGTTGGGAATAGGATTGATACCGATCTTTTCCTGGTTAAAATAGTTCAGCTGCGCGATCTCACGCTGTGAACGTACCAGCTCGCGGCGACTGAATTTTTCACCCGGTATGGTACGCAGTTCGCGGCGGATCACGTGTTCTTTGGTGCGGTCATTACCGCTGATTCGCACATTTTTAATCGTAGCCTGCGGTCCTTCAATAATGCGGATCTCGTAATCAATTGTATCATTATATACAGCTGTCTCCACCGGGTCGGTACGGAAGAACAGGTAACCATCATCCTGGTACAGACCACTGATATCGCCTCCTTCAGGTGAAGCTGCTTTTCCTAATTTATTATTCAGTACGCCCAGGTTATAAGTATCGCCTTTGCGTATACCCAATATAGCGGTCAGCACAGAGTCGGAGAATTTGGTGTTTCCTCTCCAGCTAATATTCCCGAAATAATATTTATGCCCCTCATTCATTTTAATATCAATGTTGAGGTCGCCTTTAGGATTGTGGTAAACGGTATCCTTATCAACAATAGCATCCCTGTAGCCTAATGAGTTGTAATACTCCAGCAGGCTTTCCTTATCTTCTGTGTATTTTTTATCGTTAAACTTTGCAGACGATAGTTTTATACGCACATAAGGGTCGAGTATTTTTTTTGTTTTACTGAAAGAAAGCAGTCCGTTTTCCTGCAAGTACTGGTCAAACGTATAACGTTTAGGTGTTACAATCTGCCCTTTGTCATAGGTTGGATACAAGGTAAATCTTGATTGTTCTTTTGTATTTTTCAGTTGCTTCTTCAGCTTGGTATCGTCAACTGTGGTACCACCGAAATTGATGTTATTGATGTGTATTTTTCTTCCCTTATCAATCATGAAATTCAGTACCAATGAATTATCGAACGTACTGTCTTTCTTTTCGGCAATGTTAACTTTTGAATCCCTGTATCCTTTTTCTGCATAGAATTTTTTAATGGCTTCCATAGCAGATATCTTCATATTCTCTGTTACTACTCGGTTTGGAACCAGTCCTGTTTTTCCCTGGAGATCGTCAGCTTCCCCTTTGCGAATGCCTAAGAAAAAGAATTTAGATAACCGGGGTCTTTCAGTTACTGCAATTTCAACATCTATCTCTCTGCCATGCAGTTTGGTGAGGTAGATTTCAACATTGCTGAAATAATTCTGCGCCCAGAGTTTGGTAATGGCTTTTGAGAAATTATCGCCACCGGGAATGTTAATTTCATCCCCTACGTTGATATTGGCAATAGAGATCAGTAGGTTTTCATCAAAAAAACGGTTACCGGTAACCTTTACAACTGCGACTTTGTATTTCTTAGCGGTTTTCTGATTGAAGATAGACAGCAGGTCTGCATCGATAGATGTGATTGTAGTGTCGTGTTGTCCCGTTGTTGTTGTTTGTTGCGATTGGGCAGAGAGACTCACCATTGATGTTACTAACGCCAAGACTAAAAATTTGTACACTTTCTGCATCCGGTTTCGGTTTGTTAAATTGCTGGCCGAAAGTACTCCAGAAGGAGCTTTCAGCAATGGCTTCAGGTTTTTAAGCGGGGCAAATTAACGGGAATTATTAAAAGTCTTTGTTAAATCCCCCGCCATGAATAAGGTGTGATGGTGAAATAGGCTTATTTCAATTGTGTTTCCTCCTGTATTTGCTGCCCTGTTTTACCAAATCTGCGTTCTCGGGCCTGGAAGTCAATAATGGCTTCGTACAGGTTTTCTTTGCGGAAATCGGGCCAACGGGTGTCGGTGAAGTATAATTCAGCATAAGCCAGCTGATATAACAGGAAATTACTGATCCGGTATTCGCCACTTGTACGTATCATCAGTTCCGGATCAGGAAATTGACTGGTAGAAAGGTATTGCTGCAAGGTGTCCTGGTTAATGGCTGCAGGATCAATTTTGCCCGCTTTTACATCCACTCCTATATTTTTTACTGCATTCACCAGTTCCCACCTGCTGCTGTAACTCAGCGCCATCACCAGATTCAGGCCGGTATTATGGCTGGTCATTTCCAATGACTCCAGTAATTCAGTCCGGGCAAACTGCGGCAGCATATTCATATCGCCAATCACATGCAGGCGGATATTGTTCTTGTTCAGGGTAGGCACTTCTTTCCTGATGGTGTCTACCAATAATGACATCAGTCCCTCTACTTCCCGCTGCGGCCGGTCCCAGTTCTCTGTACTGAAAGCGTATAAAGTAAGGTAGTTGATTCCCAGTTCAGCGCTGCCTTCCACAATATTCCGTACACTTTCCACCCCATGAAAATGCCCATACAAGCGATCCTGGCCCTTCTCTTGCGCCCAGCGTCCGTTACCATCCATGATAATGGCAATATGTTTAGGCAAGTGTTCTTTATCGATCCTGGAAATGAGGTCTTCAGGCATAATATTCCCCTTCATTTAAGCTGCGAAATTAATAAAATCAACGGTTTCGCGGGGGTTTATTTCCTGGTGGCAGTCGGGCATTTATACGACTGCAGGTTAAAAGAAAGGCCAACCTTTAAGGTAGCGAAAGCATCTTTTTGATTACTGTTCCCTCTTTGTCTTCCCTTGACTCCTATGGCGGTACCGGTCTCATAGCTCCTGTCCTGCAACAGGAACCCCGGCGAAGGCGAGCCATCCGGTAAGGGCGCAAATGCATCCGGTGCATAGGTTGCCCCGCTCACATCATCTAAATAATCGGTATTGGTAAAGCGGTAGGTGAATTCTGTGAAGAAATTAGTGTTTTCGTTGAGTGCATATTTAAACCCGATGGTGAACGGAATACTGATGGCGATGGGGCTGTACGGTTTCCGGTCGGGATAAGCTGCACTTCCCTGGCCTTCGGTGCCCAGGGGGCGCAGGTAATATTTTTCTCCATTGAGATAAGCATAGGGGTCAAAAGAAAAGACCCCGATCCCCAATCCTATATACGGCGTGTAATTGTACCCTTCAAAAGTCGGATTGAACCTGAAAAAATTAAAGTCGCCCGACAGGCTCAGCTCCCACACATTGGTATTGAAGCTGAGGTTGCGGCGGCGTTGCACGTCATTATTACTGTACACATCAGAATAGCCCAGCATGGCATAATCGCCGGATACCCTGATACCGATATACTCTGTGAGTTGTTTCCTGAAAAAAGCGCCGGCGGCTACTTTTGGCCTGTTAATGTGCAATCCGGGGTTCAGGTCGCCAAAATAGTGGCTGGCTCCCACACCCACTCCAATCTCTCCCTGGTGAACAAAGCTCTCCATTAACTGGGCATCTGCCCGCTGCAGTCCTGCAATTAGTAATAGTAATGTGATGGCTTTTCTGAGCATGTTTGAAACCGGCATATTGGAACTGTAAAATAACATCTATTTCAATATGTTAAAGTTAATTTCTTTTATCCAATCCCCAGGTAAGCTTTGTCCTTAGCGTGGAGAGAAAGCTATTTTCATTCAGTCTGATCAGGTTGATATCGAATTTTTCCCGCTTTACAGCCAGCTGGATGGTTTTATTCACTATTTCACGGCGGGCGTCCATGGCGCAGATGAACTGGTCGGCCCGGCCTTCTACTTCAAAGGATATCACGCTGGTATCGGGCACGATGATGGATCGCACATTCAGGTTGTGCGGCGCCACCGGGGTGATTACAAAACTTGCCGATTCGGGAAAAAGAATAGGCCCGTTACAGCTCATATTATATCCTGTAGAACCGGTTGGTGTTGCCACGATCAGTCCGTCGGCCCAATAACTATTGAGAAATTCGCCATTCAGGTAAGTATGCACTTTAATCATAGGTGCCGTATCTCTTTTATGAATGGCAAACTCATTCAGGGCAAAGGGTGCTTCGCCAAAAAGCGATTCATTTGAATCCAGGTGAATGAGCGATCGTTTGTCTACCACAAATGTATGATTCACCAAAGCATCCACTGCGCTGCCCAGCTCATCACGGCTAATGCTTGCCAGGAAACCCAGGCGGCCGAAATTGATCCCCAGGATCGGAATATTATAATCTTTGACCAGGGTTACCGCGTCCAGCATGGTTCCATCTCCCCCCAGGCTGATCAGGTAGTCAATATCCTTGTTCAGGTCGCCGGAGGTTTGAAAACGCACCATTTTCTCCAGCAGGTTCCGGGGTAATGTAAACCGGTGCAGCAATGGTTCATATAGATGAATAGTTGTATCGTACCGCGCCAGTTCCTCCAGGAGGACCAGCAGCGGGTTTTCCTGTTCAAAATCCAGTCCGCGGCTATAAATAGCTACTTTCATAACTAAAAATCATTTCTGCTCTGTATATATAAGCCATTGCGTCCCAGTTGGTTGATGCTATATTCAATTTTAAATACAAAATCATAAATGGAAACAATATCCATCCCGATACCCCAGGTCCTGAGCAGGCGGTTATTTAACGTATTGGTCATATCCGGTGTGGTGTTGTAGCCATAACCAAGGTCTCCATAGGCTTTGAGGAAAATCCGGAAGGGTATCTTATCATGCGTTTTGCTTGGAAAAGGATTCTTTAGTATAAAGCTTACCAATTGCCTGTGCAGGGTTGTTTTCAAAATACCTCCGGCCGTGCCATCCACCACATTGTATTCCAGTCCTCTCATTTGCGAAAACCCGTACCCGATCAGCCGCTGATTGAAAAAATAATTATTGAAAGGCAGTTTAAGTGTACCGATAGCATCCCAATGCAGGAAGGTTTTTCGGGCAAGCGGCACTGCATATACGGCCCTGGCAGTAGTCATCCAAAGATTGGATACCTGGTCAAGCCCTCTTTTATACAGGTTTGCTTCCAGCAAAAATCCTTTAGAGGGGTAAGAGATATAATCAACATGATAGTATTTAAACTGGTAGTTGAAATCAATGTATTTCATTTCATTACCGGTGCCCGGATAATAGAGCGGGTTGATCTTTAGTATGGTGTCGGCTACCTGTTCGGTATTATAGGATATCCTGAAATAGTGCCGCTGCCTTACATTGGGCCGGTAAGAATAGGTAAGGTCGAAACGGGTATGTTGCCTCGTGATCTCTTCCTGCCGGAAGAACAATTGTTTATTGTTACCGGTTCCGTAGTTCAGTTCTTTCTGTGTGGCATAGACAAACCCTATGTTGAAACCACTCCTGAGTTTCCTGTCAAAGAAGGGCAGTTCATACCGCAAGGTCAGCTGTTGTGTATAGCCATTGATCAGCCATACGTCCAGGTTATCGCTTCGTCCGCTTACATTATTCTGTATGAATTTGACCCCATAGTTCACCCGGTCGAGGCTGCGTTTCTGGTCTACCCACCACTGGTTAAAGTTCCGGTCCACCAGTCTGAAATAAGGTAAGGGAAAAAGATACCACCGCTCTTTAAGGTCTATGTTGATCGTTATCACATTTCCTTTCCGTTCGGCAATATAAGCAGCTACATCGACAAATAACAGGGTATTCATCAATTGCTGGTGCGCCAGCTCCAGTTGTTTATCCAGCTCCGCACCGGACAGGCGGTCGCCTTTCTTAAAAGGCACTTCCCGCAGTACAATAAAGGGTTTTGTTTTTTTATTGCCTGTTATGCGTATATCGCCAATAACCAACGGCATCTGTTTTAAAACAACCATTTCAGCGAGGCTTGGAGGCAGCGTATCTGTCATTGCCGTCGCTGTTGTATCCTGTGCACAGAGGCCTGAACAGAGAAAAAGCGAAAGGGTAAAAACAGCTACAGGTAATACATTCATCAGTTATTACCTTTTATATGTTCAGGTAGGCGATCAGGTGATTGTAATTTTCTTTAAGTTCATTGGCATAATGCTCTTCGCCAAAATAATAGCGTACGCTGTACTCGTAACGCTGGAAGGTGGCTACAATGTCCGAGATCTCGATCTTGTTTACCTTGAGGGTTACGATCGTGAGCCCTGTATCGGGCTCAGTATAAGTGTTGAGCTGTGTAATGTAAGCATCGTTTGTTTCTACGAGCCGGCTGATCTCCCCGAAGGAAAAATTGCGTTTGTCTGTTTCGAGTACAATCATGCCGCCCCGATCCTCATTACCCACAAAGTCTGACAGGTGATGCAGCAGATCTTTTGCCGGGATGACGCCGGCCAGTTCCGCATTTTCATTGATAACGGGTACCAATGAAAGCCCATGTTCTGATGCCAGTTTGACTGCTATCAAAAAATGTTCTTCCAGTTTAACCGATACCCTGATCAGTGACTGTTCCAGTGAAGCCAGCAGGCCATCTTCATCGGCATCCAGCAGGTCGCCTTTTTCAACAAGGCCGGCAAATTTCTCTTCATTTAACACCGGCAGGTGCAAAACATCGTAATCTTCCATTAACTGGAGGGCCAGTGAAACCTTATCGAAGAGGTTCACTGCAGGGAACCCGGTATTTATCAGTTGCGATGCCAGCATGCTCTCTAGTTCTTTCTTTCAGATACGTCAAAAACTACGCTACGGTTGCAGCAGGTTGTTTTTGTTTCAGCTTATCTAAAAAGCCTTCTAAGATAATATTGAATTCAGCGGGCACTTCCATCATAGGTGCATGTCCGCATTTATCAACAAAATGCAATTCACTGTTCGGTATCAGGCGATTGAACTCGCGGCCAACGAATGGCGGTGTAATAGTATCATTGTTACCCCAGATCAGTAAAGTGGGTTGTTTGATCTGGCTGATCTCTTCGCCAAGGTTATTGCGGATAGCACTTTTTGCCAATGCAATGATCTTGATCACTTTGATCCTGTTGTTGGTTATTTCAAACACTTCATCTACCAGCTCTTTGGTAGCAGCTGCGGGATCATAAAAAGTAAGCTGTGTTTTCTTTTTAATGTATTCATAGTCGCCGCGCTTGGGATAGCTGTCGCCCATGCAATTTTCGAACAACCCGCTCCTCCCGGTAAGGCTCATTGATTTGATCTTTTCAGGGTGCTTGATGGCATGGATCAGCGCCACATGGCCGCCAAGAGAGTTGCCCAGTAAATGAATACCGGTATACCCTCTGGCTTCTATGAATTTCTGGACGTATTTTTCCAACCCGCCTACTGAGGTATGAAAGATATCCAGGTCAAAGAGTGGCAGTATGGGTACCACTACTTTATAATTTTTCCTGAAATGTTCTACCAGGTCCTTAAAATTACTCAGTGCGCCGAATAATCCGTGCAGCAGCAGCAGGGGTTCCCCTTCTCCTTCTTCAATAAACCTGAACTTATCCTGTTGTTTGATCTTGTAATTCATTTAGTCAGTTTCTTATGCAAGCAGCATTGGCTCGGTACAAATAAACGCAAATCCGTTCAAAAAATAAGGAAACGTAAAAAAGCATCACATTCGCATAATGCATCATGATGTATGCTAAAATACTGATTTTACACTAAAAACAGTTGTTTGGCGGGTGTATGACGACAAAGGATTATTGCATCTTTTTGCCGATGTCTTCAAAAAATTGAGAAAGTTCTGCAAACAATCCCTTAAACACTGGTATCACTACCCCAAATGCATCGATGGCTTTTGGTCCCCATGGCTGAATAAAAGCATAGGTTTTTGATGCCCGGATAGTCTCCTCTTTTATCAAATGAATATGTTCGGCAAAGAATAGGACCACACTGAATAAGACGGTATAAAGGCATGCATATACTACCATACCGGCCAGCTTGTTCGCCCATCCCAGGAAAGCAAGTTCCAGGGTGGTTTGTACAATGGCTGCACCCAGCCGCACCAGCAACAACACGGCAATCATGATCAGGGCAAAAGAAATAAATGGCAGCCAGGTTGCCGCCAGGTGTGTGCTTTCCTTTAAATGCCCGGCCACTACGGCTGATAACTTCATCGCAGCTGCCAGACCAACTATGATACCCAGGAATGAAAACGCCGCCACAACCAATCCATTGCGGTAGCCTTTTATTGCTGCAACGATCATGAGTACAATAAAAATGGCGTCTATGAGCATAGTTAAACTTTGCGTGAAATCACCCCAACAATGCCTTCACTGCCGCTGAAATCGCTTTCCCGTCTGCTTTGCCGGCTAATTGTTTCGTTGCTGCGCCCATTACTTTTCCCATGTCTTGCGGGCCGGTAGCGCCAACAGCCGCAATGATCGCTGTTAATGCTTCTTTCAATTCGACCTCATTAAGCTGTTTGGGCAGGAATTGCTCAATCACAGCAATCTCTTCCGACTCTTTTTGTGCCAGGTCTTCACGTTTTTGCTGGGTGAATATCTCTAATGAATCCTTTCTTTGTTTCACTAATTTCTGCAACAGTTTTGCTTCACCTTCGGCAGTTACCTGGCCATTGGCACCGGGTTCTGTTTTGGCTTTGATGATCTCCGCCTTAATAGCACGGAGTCCGCGAAGGAGTGCTTCATTCTTTGATTTCATGGCATCTTTCATGCCAGCCATCACTTTTTCTTCTAAACTCATATCAATGTTTTTATTTGTTTTCTTTTAACTGGGTTTCCCGGAACTTCTGGTAAAATTCTTTGGCAAATTTTTTCATGTCGTTCACCAGTTCTACCTGCTGGGTGGCACGCTGGTAAGTGTCTGCCATTCCCATCATGATCTGGTAGTAAAAATCCGCCATCTCATCCACCATCATGTCTTTCGTCCACAAATCGATCCGTAATGCGCTCTTATCGGCCCCATCCCAGAATGCCACCATCATGGCTTTAGCCGGCTGCACCATATCGGCCGTACTGTCTGTGGCCGACCAGTGAATGGATTGCGGTACTTTATTCTCATCTAACTGAACATCTATTGAAATGCTTGATTTGTGCATATGTTTTATTTATATGGAGAACCGCAAAAGTAAGATGATTCACGATACTATTTCCTGCCAGCATGCAACGGCCGCCTGTTCCCAGTTAAACTGCCGTACCCTTTCCTTACCTTCCCTTATAAACCTGCTGCGCAGGTTTTCATCTTTATAAAGCGTAAGCATCTGCTTTGCAAGGGCGTCAGGGTCATCGGGGGCTGTATAAAGGGCCGCTTCACCACTGATTTCAGGTATGGCGGTATTACCGGCGATTACCGGCACTTCACACTGCATGGCATCCAGCACTGCCAGTCCTGATCCATCCAACGAACCAATATGCAGCACAGCATATGCCGCGGCGGTAAGCATGGGCGATGCTTCTCCTGTTGGAGAAGCGGCCAATACCACATCCTCCCTGTATTTATATGTTTTTAACTTTTCGGCAAGTCCTGCATGTTGCAATACCGGGTTGCCGGTTACCAGCAGTTTCATATTACTGCGCTGCCATTTTTTAAATAATGAGAAAGCTTTGAGCAGTGTTAACAGGTTATCCCGGGTATAGGTGTCACCAGCAGCAAGAAAATATTCCCTGCCGGCCGTGTACTTGTTCTTTACTGCTTCCTTCTCTTCCCATAACAAGGGCAACAAATGATCCCCTGCTGCGCCATGGACCACCGCAATTTTACCGGCCGGTATTTTGTAACGCTCAATGATTGCATTTTTTGAAAATGCGGAGGCCGTTATGATTTTTTTTGCTTTGCGCAACAGGCCTGGCATGAACAGTTTGTAATACAGCTTTTGCCGCCAGCTGGCAAACTGCGGGTAATGAACAAAGGAAAGATCGTGTACAACCAGTATTTTATGCCTGGTTCTACGCAGGCTACCATCGTTATAAGGTGTCACCCACATATCGGGCTTGTTCTTAGCTAATGCACCCTTATTAGTATCCGTAACAAAGAAGAACCTATGCTCCGGATGCTGCTGTACCAGGTGGCCAAATATTTCTTTCACATAATGATCATACACTTCTGATGAACCGATTCCCGGGAAGCTGGTGTTAACGGCGATAAGCATATACAAAAGTAGCACTGACTCCCGGACAGTTATTCAACTTTTTTCGCCCAGGCATCCATTTTCTGTTCCATTACATCGAGGGGCATATTGCCATCTTTCAATATCGCATCATGAAAAGCCGAGAGCTTAAATTTAGCGCCCAGTTCCTTTTCATATTTATTTCTTAACTCGCGTATTTTCAAAGCGCCTATTTTATAACCCAGGGCCTGTGCAGGAATCGCCATGTATCTTTCTATCTCGGCCGTTGCGCCTTCTTCGCTGATCTGTTCATTGTCTGTCATATATTTAATGGCTTCTTCACGTGTCATTCCTTTTGCATGCATACCCACATCTACAACCAGGCGGATAGCACGGTGTATTTCATCGCCCAGGGCGCCCATATACTGGTAAGGGTCTGTATATAAGCCGAGTTCTTTACCTAAGCTTTCGCAATACAATGCCCAGCCTTCAGCATAAGCATTGTTACCACCAAAGCGACGGAATTTAGGCAAGGTCGTATTCTCCTGCTGCAGGCTGATCTGGTAATGGTGACCGGGAATTGCTTCGTGCAGAAACAAGCTCTCCATGCCACTGGTGGTATTGAATTTTGTGGCATCGAGAATGGGAATGTAAAAAATACCCGGCCGGCTGCCATCGGCACTGCCCTGGTTATATTCTGCACTGGCGCTGGCAGCACGGAAAGCTTCTGTCTGCCTGATCTCAAAAGGTGTTTTGGGGGTATGGCCGAACATTTTTTTCAGGTTAGGCGCCATGGTCTGATGGATCTTCTCAAACGCATCGAGTATATCTTTTGGTGTTTTATAAGGGGTGAATTGTTTGTCCGTTTGCATGTACTGGAAGAATGCTTTCAGGTCACCTGTAAGACCAACTTCGGTTTTAATCCTTTCCATCTCTGTACGGATGCGTTTCACTTCAGCAAGCCCCGTATTGTATATCTCATCCGGTGTTTTATTAGTAGTGGTCTGCTGCCTGATCAGGTAGCTGTAATATTTGCTGCCGTCCGGTATTACGCTGATGCCTGTTGTTGTGCGGGCCCCGGGCAGATATTCCTGCTGCAGAAAATCGCCTAATTTTTTATATGCCGGTACGATCTGTTCATTGATCAGTTTTACATAGGCATCGGTCAATCTTTTTTTATCCGGTTCACTGAAATTTTTGGGAAGATTGGCAATGGGCCCATAAAATAAGCTTGCTTTTGGATCCGTCACAACCATTGCCTGCATTTGCGGGATCATCTTAACCACTAATTTTTCCGGTAATGCCGTATTGGTTGCCATCCCTTTTTTGAAGTACACGATAGCGCTGTCGGCATAAGCGCTGAAAACAGCAGCCCGTTTCAACCAGTCGTCATAATCCTTAACCGTTTTAAAGGGCTGTATCACACTGCCGCTGCCCAGTTGCCCGAAAACAAGGTGCATGCTTTCGAACTGGTTCATGGGCATATAATTGTCGTGGAAATGCAGTCCTTCCAGGTTCATTTCCATTTCACGCTTAAAGATGTCGTAGTTCAGCTGATCATTCGTGTTCAGGTGTTCCCGGTCAAAGCGCGTGATATAAGTAAGGTACGCACTGTAGAAAGTCTTTAGTTTTTCCTGGTAGCTGTCTGTAAAGTCAACATATAGTTTGTCATTATACCTGTTATCGCCATTTACAGTAGCTTCTACCGGAAACAACTGCAGCCGTTCTTCATAATACCTGTCTAACAAAGCTGCCATTTCTTTATTGTCTTCGCCTCCCTGGTTGGTGTTACTTAGTTTGCAGGAGGCAAGCAGGGAAAGTATGCCTGCGAGGTAAACGATTTTCTTCATGGATAGTTATTGTATGTTTAAATATATTCATAAAATCCTTTCCCTGTTTTGCAGCCAAGTTCGCCGGCGTCTACTTTGGCTTTTTGTAAGGGCGATGGCTTCAGCCTCTCCGGTTTTCCCAAGGCTTCCCATACAATATTGCTGACGCTGTAATTAATATCCATACCAATCAGGTCCATCAGTTTAAAAGGTCCCATTTTAAAACCGGAAGCTTCCATGATACTGTCGACTGTTGACATGTCGGCCACGCCTGTTGCTACCAGGTGCATGGCTTCGAGGTAATAATGCCTGGCAACGCGGTTTACAATAAAGCCGGGTGCATCTTTGCATACCACCGGTGTTTTGCCCATCTGCTTTGACAAAGTGACGAGCTGCTGTACAACCGCTTCATCGGTATGATCACCTTTTATCACTTCCACCAGTTTCATCACGGGTGCAGGATTGAAAAAATGCATCCCAGCCACACGCCATGGGTCCGCAACAGACGCAGCGATGGAACTGACCGGTATGGATGAAGTATTGGTTGCCAGTATGCAACCCGGCTGGTTAATGGCCGCCAGTTGATTGAAGAGGGAAATTTTTGCTTCCTTTTTTTCAATGATCGCCTCAATGATCACATCTGCCAGGCAATCGTTGCTGTATGGGGTAAACTGTATTTTTCTTTGTATGTTCTGCTGCTCCCGAGCGTTGATCTTCCCTTTGTTTTGCAGCCATTTCAGGTTTTTTGTTATTGCGGCGCTGCTTTTCTCCAGCATAGCTTCATTCACATCAAACTGGATAGTGTTAAAGCCCGACATAGCAGCTACCTGGGCAATGCCACTGCCCATGGTTCCCGCACCGCATACACAAATAGTTGTTATTGGTAACATCATGCAATCGTTAATATTTAGCAAGATACTTACATCTTTTCCACTTCCTATAGTCTTAACAATATGCTGCCATATAGTTGTAGTAATTTTATCCTATGCGAAAGAACCTGCAGCAATTGGACCTGTTTGCAATGCCTTCCGGGCTTCCCGCACAAGAGTCAGCACTGTCTCTTCCTGTAAATGAAGCGGAGGCAGAACAACAGCCTGTTGACCATGCTGCCATCACACCGCACGCCGATAGCAGCGAGCCCATCGTATTTGCCGATGAAAAGATCGTTGTTAAGATCAAAGCAAAACCGGTTGCTGCAAAAATAACAGTCCCTGCGCCTGTAGTAAAACAAGCCGGCAAACGGGGAAGGAAATCTTTCAAAGAGATTGACAGTGAGATTGACCTGATCAATGTTCCGGATGAAGAAGTGCTGAAACAGAAACTCTATTATTCTATCAGCGAAGTGGCGGGTTGGTTCAAGGTAAATACTTCCTTATTGCGCTATTGGGAGAATGAGTTTGAAATTCTGCAGCCGCGTAAAACAAGAAAGGGCGACAGGCTCTTCCGGGTTGAAGACATCAAAAACCTGCAATTGATCTATTTTTTGCTTCGCCAGCGAAAATTTTCCATCGAGGGTGCACGCAATTACCTGAAGAATAATAAAAAACAGGCCGACACACAAATACAATTAGTGCGGTCGCTGACAAAATTCAAGTCCTTCTTATTAGAATTGAGAGCTAACCTTGGATAGTTGTTGCTGACCTTCGGGTAATGACCAGGTCCGTACTCGCTCCTGCTAAGCCGATCCCGCTTTTCTCCAATAACGCAATCACTTCCAGGTTCACCTGTTCGCGCAGGCGGAAGAATTCATCTATGGGTTGCGACATGGTAGTAAAATAATCTACCGCCATAATATGTGCATTTTTACCGGTGTCCATCAGGTATACCACTGTGTTTTCTATTTCTGGCTTTTGCAGTAGAGCTTTAATCGCAGGTGTTAATTGCCTGAGCTGATCGGAGGAGGCGCTCAATTCCAGTTCGAGCCTCAGTTCCACTTTCCTTTGCGTTCGTAAAGTGATATTGTCTATAATAGTATCCACCATCTGTTTATTAGGAACAGAGATATAGGTTTTATCCGTTGTACGGATGCGTGTGCTGCGCAGGCCTATTTTTTCAATATTGCCTGTGAAATTGTTTACCTTAACCAGGTCGCCTGTAATAAAGGGCTTATCAAAAAAAATGATAAAGGAGGCGATGAGGTTTTCCATACTCTCCTTTGTAGCCAATGCAACAGCAGCTCCTACCAGGCTAAGCCCTGTTAACAGGCTGCCTATTTTTTGATGAAATGAATTTTTAATGATGAGCATAACGCCGATGATCACCAATACCGCCTTGAGAAAATCTTTAAAGAAAATAATGAGCTGGTTATCTGTCAGGTCAGCAGTAAGATTGGCCTTTGCCTCCAGTATCATCGCTATAAAATCGATGATCCGCAAACATAACCAGATGAACACGCTGATTAAAATACCATCTGCAAGGGAGTCAATCACCTGCCTGAAGGTAACGCGATAGATAGTAAAATCAAGTATACGCGGGAAATGCAACTCGTCAAGTGCAATGAATGTAACAAGCAACACCAAAAATATGTCCAGCGGACCCACAACAAGATCCAGGAATGACTGCTTGCCAACATTTTTGCCTGCTTTTGCAACAGTCAGCTTATAAATCAGCCTGGCCAGGTATTTGGAGATCAGCCTCTTGCATAGAAGGGCCAACAGTATAGTTCCTCCAACATATAAATACACTTCAATGGTATTATTGAGAAATTGTTGCTGCAATAATTTTTCCATAACTGCAAGTTACGAAGAACAGGATTTATGATTCCCATTTATGCAATTGCATGCCGGTTCCATCAAAACTGGCGTATGTAAAGTTTCGGATCCAGTCGCCCAGGTTAATATACCTGCTGTTTTCATTCAATGGAAAATTAATCGGGTAATGCCTGTGACCGAATACAAAGTAGTCGAAATGCTGTTGTTGTAATACTTCTTTGCAGTAAATGATCAGCCATTCATTTTCTTCGCCCAGGAAGTGCTGGTCTGCTGTGCCTGTTTTTTCGCGGCTCCTGCGGCTGAAATAGTTGGCTAAGCCAATGCCCCAGGTAGGGTGCAACTGACCAAACAGCCATTGGCAAACGGGGTTACGGAAAATCTTTTTGATGAATTTATATCCATGATCGCCCGGACCCAGTCCATCCCCATGCCCAATAAAGAATTTCTTCCCATTCCATTCAAACACCCTTGGCTGATGATAAACAGGGATATCCAGTTCTTTTTCAAAATAGCCACTCATCCACATATCGTGGTTGCCTACGAAGACATGAATTTTGATACCGCTATCTGTCAGCTCTGCCAGTTTACCCAGCAACCGCACATATCCTTTGGGTACTACTTTCTTATATTCATACCAGAAGTCAAAAATATCGCCCACGATAAATATTTCTGCAGCATCATGCCTGATACTTTCCAAGAAAGCCGTTACTTTTTTCTCCCTGACCAGGCTGCTTGCAGCGTCTGGCGCGCCCAGGTGAAAATCGGAAAGGAAGTATATTTTTTTGTTTGGCATTACATTCATCAGGGACAGCTTTTGCTTTAAGCTTAGCGCTCAACTAAAAAACAATATACTTCTTTCGGTCCATGCACGCCCACTACTAATGTCTTTTCTATATCGGCTGTGCGGCTTGGACCACTGGCCAATGTAACCATGGAAGGAAACGCTGTGCCATAATGATCACGTAATGATTGCAACCCATCTGCAATATCGTACACAAGCTGGTCTGCATAAGCAATGCAGATATGTACCGGTGCATATACACTTACTGTACGACCGCTTTGCTGACCGCTGCTCATGAGCATACTCCCTGTTCTTGCTACCAGGTATTCACATCCTGTTATGGAAGCATCACAGTTCTGTACATCCGGAGCGGTCATAGCCGCAAATCCGGCGTCTATCAGTCGTTGTCTGAGTGTTTCCTCTCTGCAATACACAGCCTTCCAGTTACGCTGTATGGTTAGCATCCCCAACTGCGAGGCCAGTTCTTTTTCACTCGTACAAAAAGAAAATTTGCCTTGCAGTTTATTGAAATTCTCAGCAAACAATAGTCCCAGGTCCTGCTGCCGGGGTTGAAACACGCTGGCAGTTCCTGCGCTTTCAGGAAAGGGAACAGGCACTGGTTGCGCCAATGCCTGTTTTATTTTCTTCAGTATATGTTCCCGGGCTGTATTTGTCATTATGCTACGATCGTTGTTTCGGTGCTGGCAGCATCTGTCTCTGATTTATGGTCTGGGTGCCCGTTACTTTGCACAGCAGTTACTTCCAGCAATTTCTTTTCTTCAAACGGTCTTTTACCAATCAATAATTCCACATCACTTTTATGCAGTACTTCTTTATCTAACAGTTCTTTCGCCAGTGCTTCTACTTCTTGTTTTTTCTCTGTAAGCAGTTTAAGCGTACGTTGATAAGCCGTATCAATGATACCCCTCACTTCTTCATCAATGATCTTTCCGGTCTCTTCACTAAACGGTTTTGTAAAGGTATTTTCCTGTGAAGGGTCATAAAAACTCACATTACCTATTTTGTTGTTCATGCCATACGCTGTAACCATGCTATAGGCAATCTTGGTAATCTGCTGCAGGTCATTGGCAGCACCTGTTGATATCTTACCAAAGAATATCTCTTCCGCTGCCCGTCCGCCCAGCGTCATACAGATCTGGTCCATCAGCTGGTCAGTATTATATAAGTATTGTTCGGTTGGTGTGTACTGGGCATATCCGAGGGCTGCTGTGCCGCGTGGCACAATGGTCACTTTCAGCAGCGGATATGCATGTTCCAGGAACCATCCGCAGATAGCGTGACCTGCTTCGTGGTAAGCAATAACTGCTTTCTCATGTGGTGCAATGATCTTGTTTTTCTTTTCCAATCCGCCGATCACCCTGTCAATCGCATCCTGGAAATCGCTCATATCAACTGCTTCTTTGCCTTTGCGTGCTGCTATTAATGCCGCTTCATTGCACACATTGGCTATATCAGCTCCCGCAAATCCCGGTGTTTGTTCGGCCAGTTTATGTAAGTCTAATGTTTCAGATATTTTGATCGGCATCAGGTGCACTTTAAAGATCGCTTCCCTTCCTTTCACATCTGGTCTGTCGATTGATATCTGCCTGTCGAAACGGCCCGGTCTTAACAAGGCGCTGTCCAATACGTCCGGCCTGTTGGTTGCAGCCAGGATGATGATGCCCGTATCGCCGCCAAAACCATCCATTTCCACAAGTAACTGGTTCAGGGTGTTTTCTCTTTCGTCATTGCTCATGATGGCATTTCTTCCGCGGGCGCGGCCGATAGCATCTATTTCATCAATAAAGATGATACAAGGCGCTTTTTCCCGGGCCTGCTTGAACAGGTCACGTACGCGGCTGGCGCCAACACCTACAAACATTTCAACGAAATCACTGCCGCTAAGACTGAAGAACGGTACCTGTGCTTCCCCCGCCATGGCTTTGGCCAATAAAGTTTTACCGGTACCGGGAGGTCCTACTAAGAGTGCTCCTTTTGGTATTTTACCACCAAGTGCTGTGTATTTTTTGGGCTGTTTTAAGAAGTCCACTATCTCCATCACTTCTACTTTCGCCTCGTCCAGGCCTGCAACATCTGCAAACGTAATATTCACTTTAGCGCTTTTGTCAAATAAAGTCGCTTTTGATTTGCCGATATTGAAGATACCACCGGGACCGCCGCCGCCTGCGGGACCGCCCATTTTGCGCATCAGTAACACCCAGGCCAGTATAAGAACGACGATTGAAACAATAGTATTGAATAAAGGACCAAACCATTCCGCTTCATCAAAGGTATTTTGAGCTACTTCCTCCATATTATTGGCCTTATACAATTCTGAAAGGCCTGTTTTGAAAGTAGTCCAGTCGGTTACCTTAAATACAAAAAGCGGCGACCCCTTTACTTTATCTTTCGTTAAGACAGTTTTAAACTTCTTTACATAGAATTCTTTAGAAAGGCTGTCCGGCTTAATATAGATGCGCACTTCAAACTTGTTGGTAACAAGGTCCAGCTTCTCCACATCGCCTTTTACCAGCATTTTTTGTTTGAATTCCTGCTCGGTAGTGCGGCTGAGATCCGGGGTAAAACGCATGAATTGAGCCGACAACAGTATGATGGCAATGATGGCATAAATCCAATAAATATTGAACTTGGGGCTTTTACGCTGACCGTCACCTTTATCCTGTATGTTTAACTTTGGGTTCTTATTTTCCTGTGACATAGCTGTGTTCCTCTGTGATAAATAATTTAGTATTAGTAGTGGTAAACGTTTACCAGTCTCTTTTATTTTAGCGTTTACAGATCGTGCAGCTGCGCTACCGCATCACTCCACATATCTTCCAGTTTATAAAATTTCCGGGCTTCCGGGTGCATGACGTGTACCACAATATTGATATAATCGATTAATACCCATTGTAAAGCCTGTCTGCCTTCGTGTTTATAGGGCATTTCCTCACAAATGGTCTTTACCTGGTCCTCTATGAAATCGCTGATGGCTTTTACCTGTGTGGTGCTCGATGCCTGGCATACGATAAAGAAATCAGCGGAGGCCTCGGGTATTTTCCTCAGGTCTAAGCTCACTATATCCTCCCCCTTTTTATCCTGTATGGCGTTGATAATGGTTTTGAAGATTTTTGAATTGCGCGACAGCCTTGTTACAGTATTCCTCGTACGGCTTTGTAAAACAGAAAGTGGTTCCAATAACTGATCGGATTTAATGATTTAATTTGTTTCATTCCCAGCATATCTCACAACCGGCAAGCAAATTATTATTCTCCATTGCTGAAAAGACTTCCGCCTGCTGAATTAACTTCGCCAAAAATAGTAATTCTTTGTCACCAACAGCTGCTAAAAGTCCCATTGGGCAACCATTCATGGAATTACCCGAGGTGGGTAGTACCAACATCTATGCCATGGAAAGGTTACAGGAAGCGACAGCCGGTCATGGTACTGCTTTTTTCGCCCATCACCAGTATGCCGGAAAAGGTCAGCGCGGAAAAAACTGGAATGCAGAACCGGGAAGCAATATCATCCTCTCCGTTATACTGGACACCTCTTTCCTGTTGATTACCCAGCAGTTCCACCTGAGCATCATGGCAGCACTTGCCTGCCATGACCTGTTTAGTAAATACGCAGCCGATGAAACAAAAATTAAATGGCCCAATGATATTTACTGGCGTGACAGAAAGGCAGGAGGTATCCTGGTCGAAAACATAGTACGGGGCAGTAAATGGCAGTGGGCTGTAGCAGGAACTGGCATTAATATCAACCAGTCGCGCTTTCCGCCGGACTTAGCAGACCGGGCAGTTTCCCTGAAACAGATCACCGGAAAACAGTACGATGTGGTGGCATTGGCCAGGGAATTATGTGCAGCCATGCAGCAACGCTATGCCCAGTTACAGGCCGGAGAATTTGACCTGATGCTTGCAGCTTACAACCAGCACCTTTTTAAAAAGGGGGAAGAAGCAAGATTGAAAAAGGATACGATCAGTTTTAACTGCATCATCAAAGAAGTGAATACCAATGGGGAGCTCCTGGTTACGGGCGGCATACAGGACCGGTTCCGGTTTGGAGAAGTAAACTGGTTATTGTAATGAAGGCTGGTCAGCGCAGCTTAGTGATCCTTTTTGCCAGCTCATGATCCTTTGGAGTTACTGTGTCTCCCGCATCGTGTGTGTTCAGCCATATTTCAACCGTATTCCATACATTGATCCATCGCGGATGATGGTTCATTTTCTCCGCTTCCATGGCCACCCTTGTCATAAAAGCAAATGCTTCAGAAAAATTCCTGAACTGAAATTTCTGGTAAAGGGTGTTATCCTGTTCGGTCCAACCCTCTGAAGCGGTGTCATTATTTTCCATAAAATAGATTTTCAAAATATTCCCTCATGGGCAGTAGCGGGGTTAAAACACCATATTCCCCTTGTTCCTGATCTGTTCATTGGTTAACTCGGCTACCAATTGCACACCGTTCAGGCT
Organism: uncultured Sediminibacterium sp.; assembly: GCA_964507525.1. GTDB lineage: Bacteria > Bacteroidota > Bacteroidia > Chitinophagales > Chitinophagaceae > Sediminibacterium. The sequence continues at coordinate 78,341 of CAZDQB010000013.1, forward strand.
TCTTACAGACTGCCTGATCCAGCTGCATTTCTCATCATCAACAAAATCACCCTTCATCAACCATAAAAAATCCATATGCCTGAATTCCGGTAGCAGGTATTCTCCATCAAACTGGTTATGATAAAGGTAATGTGTTAAAAAGCTGTTAGGCTCTTTTGATTCATACACGGTAAAATAATAGCTGCGTTCTTTTTTCTTCAGGTGTACTTCTATCCCGGGGTTGAGCCTGAAATCATAGCCAAGCAGATTATTTAACTGCAGGCAGAACTGGTAGTTTTTCAGCGGTGCAGTAATGCCCAGCAGGCGGGTATCTTCAAAAAAGTCTTCATTTAACTCTTCTATGTTCAGTCGCAGTTTCATGTACGACAAAATTAGAATTCAATCCCGAGAATCCAGTTCTCCTTTTTTATCTCCCGAGCCAATCACTTCGTACACCAATGCTGTCATATCTTTTTCGGCTGCAGTATGGCCTATTTCAATATGCCGGCCGGGTGTTATGGCAACCGTAGGATGCGCAAACCAATACCTGCTTCCTGCTGGTTCCTGGTCTGTGCCATAGAAGTTGATGATGAAGTAATTATTAGTAGCAACCGCTCCTTTTTTGAGTATGCGTGCCAGCTCAATCAATGCTGCCACACCGCCTGCATTATCAACTGTGCCATTCTCTGCCCGGCTGGCAGATACACTTAATACTACATTGGCAGCAGCATGATTATTGATGAACCCGATGAGGTTACCGGCTTTACGTGATTTGGCGGAAACACTGGTATTCAGCTCTATCGGGAGGGTGGCAGAATGATCTGAGAAATGCTTTTTCAATCCCTCTTTGGTAATATAGATCACGGGTATTTTTACAGTGAGCGACTGGTCGTACCTGTTAAACTGAATATGGTCGGCAATGGCCGAGCTGTTATAAACAAATAGGGCTGTAGCCCCTTTGGCAGCGGCAGTGGCCGCTTCTTTTTTGATAGATACCTCCACATCAAATTGTGGATTGCCTTTGTTTTCTTCGAGCAGGTCTCTCAGGTCCTTGAACCAGGGTTGTTTGTATTCATTCAAAGCCATGGAAGCGGAACCTTTTACGCTTTTACTGGCACTGAATGCAAGCGGGATATATGCTGTTGCAGGGTCTAATAGCTGGTCATCTACCTTCAATATGGTATTGGCATCTACCTGCCTGCCCTCATTGATCTCAAACTCCTGGATAAAGCCATTGGTTCCTTTGGGCTCCAATCCAATCTGCCGGTATTGCTGAATGATATATTGCCTGTCGTATCCGTTGGTTGCTGACTGCATACGCGACAGGTACTGTACATGTAACTGCAGGTTTTGTACCAGTTCTGCGTGGGCTTTTGCTTCGGCTAAACGTTTCTTTCTTTTACTTTGTGAATAAGTCAGCAGGGGAAATAATAATAGTACGATCAGTATCTTCTTCATAGAAGCCATATTTACCAGCGCAAATGTAAGCTGCTGACAATTGCATTTTGTTAGTGCTTTGCAAATATTGACAATAAAGCAATCAATTCTGTTCCCGATCTCGTAACTACCTGCCATGCTTTGCAGTTACTTTTGCACTCTTCTATTATTTTGACAAAGAAACCGGTACATATTGCATTGGTGGGTAACCCTAACAGCGGCAAAAGCTCGTTGTTCAATGCTCTTACCGGCCTGAACCAGAAAGTGGGTAATTTTCCGGGGGTTACGGTTGATAAAAAAACCGGCAGCCTGCTGCTTGACGATAAACAGCAGGCCAAACTCATTGATCTCCCCGGTACCTACAGTCTCTATCCGCGTCGTACAGATGAATGGGTTGCTTATAAAGTATTGATGGGGGCTGACGAAGAAGTGAAACCCGATGTGGTTTTATTAGTGGCCGATGCCAGTAATCTCAAACGCAACCTGCTTTTTTGCAGCCAGATCATTGACCTCAGGATACCTGTGGTAATGGCGCTCACCATGAATGATATTGCTGCCAAAAAAGATATCCGTATTGATATAAACGGACTGGAAGCCGACCTGGGTATCCCTGTCGTAGCAGTCAATCCCCGTAAGAATAAAGGCATTGGTGAGCTGAAGAAGGTATTATTCCAGGTGGCGCGGTTGGGCGCCGCATTGCATAGCCGCGATTTCATCGAAAGCAAAAAATTAGCCCCAGAAGCTGTAACGGATATCCGGCACCTGGTACCGCACCTGAGCGATTATGCTGCCGTGCATTACCTCATCAACCACGAACATTTTCCACTTGATCAAACTTTGCAGCACCAGATTGAACAGGTGGAGACAAATAATAAATTCAATCCAACCAAGACACAGGCCGAAGAGATCATGCAGCGGTACCACCGTATCAGGCAGATCATGCAGCAGAATGTGCTGGAACCGGGGCCGCTTGAGAAAAAATTATTTACCGATAAATTAGATAACCTGTTATTACACAGAACCTGGGGTTATATCATATTACTGACGGTACTCTTTCTCTTGTTCCAGAGTATTTTCTGGCTGGCCCGGTTTCCAATGGATGGCATCGAATGGTCTTTTAAACAGATCGGCAGCTGGCTCAATAACACCCTGCCACAGGCATGGTGGAGCGATCTGATCGTCAATGGCTTTCTGGCCGGACTCAGCGGCATCCTCGTTTTTGTTCCCCAGATCATGATCCTTTTTGCGCTCATCACTATATTGGAAGATACCGGCTATATGGCGCGGATCAGCTTTTTAAGCGATAAGCTCATGCGTAAAGTAGGGCTAAACGGCAAGAGTGTAATGCCTATGATCAGTGGCTTTGCCTGTGCCGTTCCGGCCATCATGAGTACTCGGAATATTGAAAACAGGAAAGAAAGATTATTGACCATTCTGATTACGCCATTGATGAGTTGCAGCGCCCGTTTACCGGTCTATACCATCCTGATCTCATTGGTAATTGATGATAAGTATTATTTGGGATTTCTTAGTTTGCAGGGACTGGTGATGATGGGACTCTATTTCCTCGGCACCATCATGGCACTTATTGTAAGTTATGTGATGAGATGGTTTATCAGGATCAAAGAAAAAAGCTTTTTTATTCTTGAATTACCTGTTTACCGGGCCCCACGCTGGAAAAATGCGGGTATTACCATGGTTGAAAAGGCAAAGATCTTTGTTACAGATGCCGGTAAAGTGATCATGGTGATCAGCCTGTTATTATGGTTCCTGAGCAGTTACGGTCCGGGTAACAGGATGGAGAAAGTGGAAACAAAATACGCAGCATTGATACGACAGATGCCACAACAGAAGGATTCATTGCAGCGACACCAGTCGACTGAGAAGCTGCAAAATTCCTACGCGGGCATCCTTGGCAAGACCATTGAACCGGTGATTGAGCCATTAGGTTATGATTGGAAAATCGGTATCGCCTTAATCACGTCTTTTGCTGCAAGAGAAGTTTTTGTGGGCACCATGGCCACTTTATACAGCGTGGAAGAATCAGATGATACTTCACTCCGTGAGAAACTGCAGGCGGCCAAACATCCCGATGGCCGTAAAGTATACACCCTTGCCGCTGCCTTATCGCTCATGGTGTTTTATGTATTGGCCATGCAATGCATGAGCACCCTGGCTGTAGTGAAACGGGAAACCAAATCCTGGAAATGGCCGGTATTTCAATTCCTTTACATGACTGTGCTGGCTTACAGCATGAGCTTCCTGGTATACCACCTGCTTTAATTGTAATACTCCCACAGTAACTTCGACAATTTCCTGGTCAGCATCCAGGCTTCGTTCGTACTAGTCCAACTTATATCTTTATTATTCTTGGTACAAATACAAAAGATATAGCTGCATTTTTTACCGTTCACAAACAATACTTCATTCCGGCTCGCATCCACTGCACCGCTCTTACTGGCCACAAAAACGTCTGAAGGAATCTGTGAGATAGCTACTTCATCCCAATAGTTCCTGCCCAGCAGGCGCAGCATCTGCCGGCTGGCGCTATCACTGATCACCTGCCTGTTCACAATCTTTTCCATTAACGCGGCCATTTCACGTGGAGAGGTTTGTCCCCATCCGTACTGACTGCGGTTGGATTCTCTCCCTGGCGTACGGCTGTTCACCCGGGTTACTTTCAATCCGAGGCTATCCATCAGTTCATTAATCCTTGTGCCTGTGCCGGCCAGGCTCTGCAACCAGAGACTGGCGGTATTATCGCTCATGGTGAGCATGAGCATGATCACTTTACTCAGTTCTATTCTTTCATTGTTCTTAACCGACCCAAGTATATCTACCCCTTCATACAATAAAGAGTCTTTATACACTAAGGATTGATGGTAGCCCAGCTGTTTTTTTTCAATCTTATCCATGATACCGGTCAGTATGGTCACTTTCACCATGCTGGCAGTAGGGAAAACGGTATCGGCATTGATGGCAACGACCCTGTTTTTTTTCAGGTCATGTATATAGACACCAATATCGCCGTTGAAGCCCTGCAACAATTGTTCAACCTGTTGCTGTAAATGCTTATCTGTTCTTTGTGCATTACCTGCAGTTGTTAGTGCGGCTAAGAAAAAGCAAATGATGATCCTTTTCATGGGTGTGATACTGAACAGACAAGATAACATTTTATAACGTACCCTGTTGATACTAACCCCATGCCGCCAGTATTTCTTCTGTATGGTTTTTGGTATCCGGCTTCGCAATGATCTTTTTGATCTTGCCGGTCTCATCAATCAGAAAAGTAGTACGTGTTGTACCCATATAGGTGCGGCCCATGAATTTTTTCTCCCCCCACAGGTTGTATTTATCAACCAGCTTCTTGTCTTCGTCTGATACCAACGGAAAGGGCAGATCAAATTTCTTTTCAAATTTCTTGTGGCTCTTTACACTATCGGTGCTCACTCCGATTACCTGGAATCCTTTCGCTATCAGCTCACTGTAGTGATCGCGCAGGTTACAGGCCTGTGCGGTACAACTGGGCGTATCATCTTTAGGATAGAAATAAAGAACCACTTTTTTGCCTTTAAAATCGGCCAGCGAAATAGCATTCCCATTCTGGTCAAGCGCTTTGAATGCCGGTGCTTTACTTCCTTCTTTTAATACTGCCATTATATATTCAATTTTTTTAAGTGATGCCGTGTAAAGGTAAGTGCTTCAAAATAATCCCCCTGTTATTCCTTCCGCTGCCTTACATTTGCACAATTTATTTTTTTGTAGATATGCCGAAAGACAATTCCATCAAATCCGTTCTCATCATTGGTTCTGGCCCGATTATCATTGGACAGGCCTGTGAATTTGATTATTCAGGCTCCCAGGCTGCCCGCAGCCTTCGTGAAGAAGGTATTGAAGTGATCCTGATCAACAGTAATCCGGCCACTATCATGACCGACCCTATGATGGCCGATAAAGTTTACCTGTTGCCCCTGACCGTTGAAAGCATTGAACAGATACTCGAGGAGAACAAAATTGATGCGATATTGCCTACCATGGGAGGACAGACAGCGCTAAACCTTTGTAAAGAAGCGGATGAACTGGGCGTTTGGGAAAAATATAATGTAAGGCTGATCGGCGTGGATGTGGCAGCCATTGATACGGCTGAGGACAGGGAAAAATTCCGCCAGTTAATGGTTAAAATAGGTATGGCGGTAGCGCCCAGCCGCGTTGCCAACAGCTACCTGGAAGGAAAGGAATTTGCACAGGAGATCGGCTTCCCGCTGGTGATCCGTCCTTCATTTACCCTGGGTGGTACCGGTGGGGGATTCGTTCACTCGAAAGATGAGCTTGATGCTGCATTGGACAAAGGACTGAAGGCATCCCCGATACATGAGGTATTGGTTGAAAAAGCAGTATTGGGGTGGAAAGAATATGAACTGGAATTACTAAGGGATAAAAATGATAATGTGGTGATCATCTGTACCGTTGAAAACCTGGATCCAATGGGTGTTCACACGGGCGATTCTATTACCGTGGCGCCAGCCATGACGCTTAGTGATACTGCTTTCCAGGAAATGCGCAACAAAGCCATCCTGATGATGCGCTCATTAGGCAATTTTGCCGGCGGATGTAATGTACAGTTTGCATTGAACCCGGAAACAGAAGAACTGATAGCCGTTGAGATCAATCCGCGTGTGAGCCGCTCTTCTGCACTGGCATCAAAAGCCACCGGTTATCCGATTGCCAAAATAGCCGCCAAGCTGGCTATCGGTTACAGTTTGGATGAACTGAAGAACCAGATCACCATGACCACATCGGCCTATTTTGAGCCGGCGCTGGATTATGTAATTGTTAAAGTACCACGCTGGAACTTTGATAAATTCAAGGGTTCCAATGACACGCTCGGCCTGCAGATGAAGAGCGTTGGAGAAGTAATGGCCATTGGCAGAAGCTTCACCGAAGCCATTCAGAAAGCCTGCCAGAGTCTTGAGAACGATGCAGTAGGTCTCGGTTACTATGGTAAAAGTTTAATGAAAAGCGCCGAACTGGTTGAATACATCAAAACACCGAAATGGGACCGCATCTTCCGTATCAAAGATGCACTGATGCAGGGCTCTACAGTGAAATCGATTGTACAGGCAACCGGTATTGACCGCTGGTTCATTTACCAGATACAACTGATCTGTAACATGGAAAAAGAAATTGCGAAATATTCCATCGATACTATTCCTGATGACTTATTGAAAGACGCCAAGAAAAACGGTTTCTCCGATGAGCAGATCGCACGTATCCTGCACGGCGATTGTACCGATGAACAGGTGTATGAAAAAAGAAAAGCACTGGGTATTACCAGGGTATATAAAATGGTTGACACCTGCAGCGCCGAGTTTGAAGCTAAAACACCTTATTTCTATAGTACCTTTGAGGGATAGCGCCAAGCGCTTTTAACCCTTGCCATGAGCATACATAAAGAACAGATTTTTCAAACCAGTAATCCGTCCCGTTGGCAGCGCGTCAAATGGGGTAGCCGGTTACTATTTTTCCTGTTAGCCATTGCCATCGTAACAATTGTGGCTGGTTATAACTATTCAAAGACCACTACACCGAAACTACCCGTATTCCAGGACGAGATAAGGAAGAAGGTATTGCAATCAGACAGACCCACCGCGCCACTTGCTAAGAAATACCAGTACATGCGCCAGTTCATCGACGACAAATGGGCCAAAGGACTGGGCTGTGGGCAGAATGACAACGTGCTTGATCTCTCCAAATCGCCTTTTTTCAGCGACAGTCTTGGTATCAGGGCTGCGTTTTATGTGAACTGGGACCCCCAGTCATTGATCTCCCTGCAAAAGAATATCAATAAGATCAATTTAGTTATTCCGGAATGGTTTTTTTTAGACGTCAACGGAGGCGACAGCTTAGTGGTGACCATGGACAAGACCGGGTATGATGTTATGCGGACATCTGGCATTAAAATAATGCCCATGCTCACCAATAACTTTCAAAAGCAGTGGCGGGGCGATGTGGTACACCGGATCATCAATGACCCGGCTAAAAAAACAAAACTCATCAATGATTTGATCCGTGCCTGCGCCCGCTATGGATTGGCCGGCGTAAACATAGATTTTGAAGCGCTGATCGAAACTCAGAACGAAGTACTCACCAGTTTTCAGAAAGAACTGTATGAGAAAATGCATGCGGCCGGACTCATGGTATCACAGGATGTGAGTCCGTTTAATGAGGACTACGATCAGGCTTCCTTAGCCAGGTACAATGATTATATTTTTCTAATGGCCTATGACGAACATTCCAGCGATGGCAAGCCCGGTCCTGTCAGTAGCCAGCGTTGGGTAGGAAAAGCACTAGACCAGGTAATCAAAAAAATACCTCCTGAAAAAATTGTACTGTGCATGGCCGCTTATGGATACGATTGGGTAAAGGGTGGTGCTACAACTACTTTAAGTTACCGTCAAGCCCTTATAGTGGCATCGGAAAGTGAGGGACAGGTTCGCTTCAACAATGATACCTATAACCTCAGTTACAGTTATTACGATGAAACCAATGACTTGCATGAAGTGCATTTTACTGATGCAGCCACTAATTTTAACACCCTCCGCTTTGCTACAGAATACCAGCTGGCAGGCACAGCATTGTGGAGACTGGGCAGTGAAGATTTCAGGTTATGGGATTTTTACGCCCGCCCAATGACTAAAAAAGCATTGGCTTCCTTTGATTTCTTTGGCACATTCAGTAAAATGGAGGCCAGCGATAATGTGAACTATATTGGCAGCGGCGATATCATGAAAGTATTGTCCATGCCCAAAAAAGGTCATATCACCCCACAGATAGATTCAGCTGCCATGCTGATTGCCGAAGAAAATTACGATTCCTTACCGTCGATGTTTATGGTCAAACAAATGGGCGCACCACAGGGCAAAAAGATGATCCTGACTTTTGATGACGGACCCGATCCGAAATATACCGGCAAAGTGCTCGACATATTGGCCCGTTATCATGTGCCTGCCTGCTTTTTCCTGATCGGTATTGAAGCAGAAAAGAACATTCCGTTAGTAGAACGCATTTACCGGGAAGGCCATGAACTGGGTAACCACACCTTCACCCATCCCAATATCGCCAAGGTGGGCAAACAAAGGGCCATCCTGGAAGTAGATGCTACAACACTGCTCCTCGAATGTATCACTGGTCATAGTACCATTCTATTCCGGGCACCATACAGTGTTGCCGACAATGATAATCCGGGCGAACTCGAAGCATTATTGCCTGTCAGTTTACGGCGCACCAAAGATTACCTGACCATTGGCGAAAATATCGATCCAAAAGACTGGCAGACAGATGCGGGTTATGAAATGACCGCAGATACTATTTTCAACAGGGTAATAAAATTAAAAGATACCGGCAATATCATTTTATTACATGATGCCGGCGGTAACAGGAATCCTACAATAGAAGCCCTGCCCCGTATCATTGAGTATTTTCAAAAGAACGGTTATACATTTACCACGATCGCTGCCACACTTGGTAAGAAAAGAGATGATATGATGCCGCCGGTGCCCAAAGGCAGTGGGTATGATCTGCTGAAGTTTGACCTGGTATTGATGCAGGCAGGGTTCTATGGCAGTAATTTCTTTGCAGGCCTGTTTATTACTTTCCTGATATTGGGTATCGCACGGATGCTGACCATGGTGGTATTATCCATTTTACAGAGACGCAAGGACAGGCGTGCTGCCCCGCTACCGGTTCAGGGCAATCCGCTGGTATCTATCATTGTACCTGCTTTTAATGAAGAAGTAAATGCAGTAAGCTCCTTACACAATCTGCTTAATTGCACTTACCCCAATTTCAATATCATTTTTGTGGATGATGGAAGTAAGGACAGCACTTTTGAGAAAGTAAGTGCCGCTTTTGCCCATCACCCACAGGTGCGGGTGTTTACCAAGCCCAACGGAGGTAAGGCTTCGGCATTGAATGATGGCATAGCGCATACCGATGCTGCTTATGTCGTATGTATTGATGCTGATACCAAATTATTGCCCGATGCCGTAAGCCGGCTGATGCAGCATTTTGCGGATGAAGAAACGGGTGCCGTAGCCGGTAATGTAAAAGTAGGCAATGAGGTCAATATACTTACCCGCTGGCAAAGCATTGAATACATTTCCAGCCAGAATATAGACCGCAATGCATTTGCGTATTTTAATGGCATTGCAGTTGTGCCCGGCGCCATCGGCGCTTTCAGGAAGGAAGCCATTGAAGCAGCGGGTGGTTTTACTACAGATACACTTGCCGAAGACTGCGACCTTACCATACGCATCCTGCGTTGCGGTTATACCATTAAAAATGAGAACAGGGCCATAGCTATGACGGAAGCGCCTGAAACCATCAGGCAGTTCATGAAACAACGTTTCCGCTGGACGTTCGGGGTCATGCAGACTTTCTGGAAAAACAGGGATGCCTTGTTTAATTTCCGGTACTCAAAAGTGGGTTGGATCGTTCTGCCGGATATGTTATTATTCAAATATATCATGCCGCTTTTTGCTCCTTTTGCAGATTTGCTGATGCTGATCGGTCTGCTGACAGGCAACGCCGGGCAAATTGGCCTGTATTACCTTATTTTCCTGCTGGTTGACCTGCTGATGGCCACAGTGGCATTTGGTTATGAAAAAGAAAATATGACCAAATTAGCGTGGCTGATACCGCAAAGAGTCATTTACCGCTGGTTAATGCTGATCGTCCTGTTCCGCGCCTTTCACAGGGCTGTCAAAGGCGAACTGCAGCATTGGGGGGTTTTAAAAAGAACAGGTAATGTTAAAGATCTTGTAGTGGCCAATTAAACGGTTTTCCTTTACTTTTGCAGCTCTTTCAAAGCAATTAATCTACTGTCAATGAAATTAAAAGACATCCAGGTACTGAATGAAAAAGAAACCCGTGGTGGTTTTGGTGAAGGCATTTACGAGATCGGTAAGGAGAATGAAAATGTAGTGGTGCTTACCGCAGACCTGGCCGGTTCTTTAAAACTGGGGCCTTTTATTAAAGATTTCCCTAACCGTTTTACACAGGTAGGTATTGCAGAAGCCAATATGATCGGTATTGCTGCCGGTATGACCATTGGTGGTAAAATACCTTATACCACCACATTTGCCAATTTCAGTACCGGCCGTGTCTACGACCAGATACGCCAGAGCGTGGCATATAGCGGCAAGAACGTAAAGATCTGTGCATCTCACGCCGGTTTAACACTGGGCGAAGATGGCGCCACCCACCAGATACTGGAAGATATCGGGCTGATGAAGATGTTACCCGGCATGACAGTGATCGTACCTTGCGACTTTAACCAGACCAAGGCTGCTACCAAAGCCATTGCTTCTTATGAAGGTCCCGTATACCTGCGTTTCGGCCGTCCTAAATGGCCCAACTTCACTAAGGAAGATGGCAGCGATTTTGTCATTGGTAAAGCACAGCAATTGAGTGAAGGAACAGACGTTTCCATTTTTGCCTGCGGTCATATGGTGTGGAAAGCCATTGAGGCAGGAAGAATTCTTGAAGAAAAAGGAGTCAGTGTTGAGGTAATCAATATTCATACCATTAAACCATTAGACACAGAAGCTGTTTTGGCTTCCATTAAAAAAACAAAATGTGCTGTTACGGTTGAAGAGCACAATATCATTGGTGGCTTAGGTGATTCCATTGCACAGGTTGCTGCTAAAAACTTCCCAGTTCCAATTGAAATGATCGGTACCAATGATACATTCGGCGAAAGTGGCAAACCAACTGAGCTGCTAACCAAGTATGGCCTGGATACACCATTCATTGTTGCTGCAGCTGAAAAAGTAATGGCAAGAAAATAATTGACCCAACAATAAAAAAGCCGCGATATAAATAATCGCGGCTTTTTTATTAAGGAGCCAGTCTTTCCCTTTTCCATGCTTTATTATCGTTCCATGTATATAAAATGCGGTCGTGCAGCCGGCTGCTGCGGCCCTGCCAGAATTCTATCAGGGATGGTTTTACCAAATAACCTCCCCAGTGTTCCGGGCGGGGAATATCATTGTTACTGAATTGTTTTTCAAATTGACTGTAAGTAGCTTCTATCACTTCCCTGCCAGCGATCACACTGCTCTGGGGTGAGGCCCAGGCGCCGATCCTGCTTCCGGCGGGCCGGGATTGAAAATAGGCATCACTCTCTGCAGCAGGTATCTTCTCAACCACACCTTCAATACGCACCTGCCGCTCTAATTCTTTCCAAAAGAAAACGAGGGCTGCATGCGGGTTCTTTGCAAGTTCATGGCCTTTATGACTATTGTAATTGGTAAAAAACACAAACCCTTTTTCATCGTATCCTTTCAGTAAAACAATACGTGCAGATGGCAGTCCGTCCGGGGTAGCCGTAGCCAATGTCATGGCATTTACTTCATCAATATGACTGTTGATGGCTTCTTCCCACCAGCGTGTGAACTGTTCGATCGGGTTGGCAGCCACTCCTGTTTCATTGAGTGACTGCAGCTTGTACTCTCTTCTGATATCGGCAATAGGTTGACTCATGGTTGATGGCTGCTTTGCCATACAAAGGTATTGTAAGCGCAACAATGAAATTACTGATAAAGATCATTCAATGAGATCCACTTCTTCCACATCGTGTTTACCGGATATAAAAGTGTATACCGCCGGTATCACAAATAAGGTCAGGATGAGTGAAAATAAAATACCACCCACGATCACAATACCCAATGGCATACGACTGGTGGCTGCAGCCCCTAAGCTCAACGCAATCGGCAGGGCGCCCAATGCGGTTGCAAGACTCGTCATCAATATCGGTCTCAAACGCTGCGCAGATGCTTCAATCACCGCCCTGCGTTTGGGTAAACCAAATTCTCTTTTCTTATTAGCAAATTCTACGATCAGAATGCCATTCTTGGTAACCAGCCCTATTAGCATGATCATACCTATCTGCGAGAAGATGTTCAGTGTCTGATGGAGCAGCCAAAGGCTCAGCAATGCTCCTGCCAATGCCAAAGGTACCGTGATCATGATCGTAAACGGATCTTTAAAACTTTCAAACTGTGCCGATAATACCAGGTAAATAAGCATCAGTGCAAGACCAAATGCAAAAGAAGTATTGGAAGAGCTGTCTGCATAATCCCGTGAAGGGCCGCTCAATGCTGTCTGGAAACTTTCATCCAGCAGCCTGTTGGCAATGGCCTGCATGGCTTTTACCCCATCGCCAATGGTTTTACCTTCTGCCAGGGAGGCGGACAGCGTAGCCGCTTTGAAACGGTTATAGTGATAGAGTGTAGGAGGATTGGAATTCTCTTCCAGTTTCACAACGGCTGCCAATGGAATATTTTCTCCGCGATTATTCCGTACATACAGTTTTGAGATATCGCCAGGCTCCTGCCGGTCTTTCATCTCCACCTGCGAGATCACCTGGTATTGCTTTCCATTCATGATAAAATAGGCCAGCCTTCTGCCACTGAACGCACTTGACACAACATCGGCCACATCTGAAATGGAAAGTCCCAGGTCCTTTGCCTTGATCCTGTCGATGGTCAGCTGCAATTCGGGTTTATTGAATTTAAGGTTCACATCCACATTCTGGAAGGTTTTGTCCTTCCTTGCTTCTTCCAGGAATTTCGGGATCACCGTTTTCAGTTTTTCAAAATCGAGGTTCTGCAAAATGAATTGTACAGGCAATGATCCTCTCCCGCCGCCTACTGATATGGTTTGTTCTTCTACCGGGAATATCCTTACATTATTAAAGCTGGGTAGTTTCCTGGAGATCGCCCTGGCTATTTCAGTCTGGCTGCGGGTTCGCTGGTCAGGGTCAACAAACGCAATCCGAGCAGTACCCGAATTAACTCCACCCGTACCAAAACCAGGTATGGCCGCAAATACAAATGTTTTTTCGGGGATTGAATCTGATAAATAATTCAGTAGCTTATCTCCTGCCTCAACCATATAATTATAACTGGCGCCCTCGGGTCCTGTCAGCTGAAAACGAACACTGCTTTTGTCCTCCAGCGGGGCCAGTTCGCTCTGCAGGTGGGTACCAATAAAATAGATAGAACCAATACAGGCGAGCACGATCAGCCAGGCCACCCAGCGTACTTTCAAAAAAGCGGCCAGCCATCTCTTATAACCATTCTCCATACCCCGGAAGAAGGGTTCTGTCTTTTCATAGAATTTACCATGCCCTGCATCTTTTTTGTTCAGGAACACATTCAGCACAGGTGTGATGGTCAGTGATACAAAGGCCGATATCAATACGGCTCCTGCCACTACAATACCAAATTCACGGAACAGGCTGCCCACAAAACCCTGCAGAAATATAACGGGCAGAAATACCACCGCCAGTGTAATGGAGGTGGAGATAACTGCAAAAAATATCTCCCTGCTGCCTTCCAGCGCGGCTTTGCGTATTGGCAGGCCGCCCTCTAATTTACGGAAGATGTTTTCCGTTACAACAATACCATCATCCACCACTAACCCTGTTGCCAGTACAATACCGAGCAGCGTTAATACATTGACCGAGAACCCGGCGATATACATGATAAAAAAAGTGGCCACCAATGAAATGGGGATATCGATCAATGGTCTTATGGCAATCAGCCAGTTACGGAAGAAGAAAAAGATCACAAGCACTACTAAGCTGAAAGAGATCAGTAATGTTTCTTCCACTTCTTTAATGGAGCGTCTTACATTGATTGTCTGATCAATCAATGTGATCATTTCAATATCGCCTTTCTGGCTTTTCTGTATATCTGCAATACGTTTATAAAATTCATCGGCAATCCTGATATAGTTAGCACCGGGTTGCGGAATGACCGCGAGGCCTACTGCATTCACGCCATTCAGCCGCCAGCTGAATTCTTCCTGTTCCGGACCTATCTCTACTTTGGCCACATCATTTAACCGCACAATGCCATTGGCATCCTGGTGGATGATCAGGTCCCTGAAATCTTTTTCCGTAGTCAGTCTTCCCAATGCCCGGATGGTCAGTTCCGTAGTGTTTCCATAGATTTTGCCGGAGGGTATCTCTACATTTTCCCTGTTCAATGCATTGCGCAGATCGCTGAACGATACATTATAGGCATTGAGTTTATCCGGGTCTATCCAGATGCGCATAGCGGGACGCTTCTGGCCAAAGATGTTCACGCCGCTTACTTCAGGAATGGTTTGCAGCCTCTCCTGCAATACGTTCTCTGCATAATCACTCAGTTCCAGTAAGCCTTTTGTTCTGCTCTGTACAGCCATCAATACAATAAAATCGCTGTTGGCATCTGCTTTACTGACCACCGGCGGTGCATCAACGTCCTGCGGCAGATTGCGAACGGCCTGGCTCACTTTGTCACGCACGTCATTGGCTGCGGCTTCGAGGTTCTCGTTGATGTTGAACTCTACCGTAATATTACTTGATCCATTGCTGCTGGAAGAGGTAATGCTTCTGATACCAGGGATACCATTGATCGATTTTTCCAAAGGCTCGGTGATCTGGCTCTCAATAATATCTGCATTGGCTCCGGCATAGGAGGTACGCACATTGATGATCGGCGGATCAATAGCGGGGTATTCGCGTACAGAAAGAAAGGTATAACCAACAACACCAAACAACACGATGAGTAAGTTCATCACTGTTGCCAGTATGGGTCTTTTCAGTGATAGTTCTGAGATATTCATGGCAGATCAGACAGCTTTTTTACACTTTTTACTTTAACTGGCGCATTCGGGCGAACAAAGAGCACCCCTGTTACCACCACACTATCACCAGCCTGGATTCCTTTTGTTATTTCTGCCGTATTAGTCAGGCGCAGCCCCGTTTCAATATCAACAAAACTGCCTTTGCCATTTTTAACCACCACTAATTTTTTTGCCTTTGCATCCGGAATGATGGCATTGGTTGGAACCAGGATACCATTACCCTTATCACCTGCATCCATCACTACTTTTACAAAGGATCCGGGATTGATCAGACCACCATCATCCAGCACCGCCCTTACTTTCAGGTTACGGGTAGTTGCATTGATCTGTGGCTCGATGGCAGTGATCATAGCTTTGTGTTTACTCTTGTTTTCATTGGTTGCTATCGTTACTGCCCTGCCTTTCTGTACCTGGTCAACATAGAGCTCTGGCACAGTAAAGTCTATTTTCATCTTATCTGTCTGTTGTAAAGTGGCTAAGACAGTAGCCGGGGTTACATATGCACCCGGACTAATCATGCGTAATCCCAATACGCCGCTGAATGGTGCTTTCACCACTGTCTTATCCAGCTGCGCCTGTATAACACTAATGTCTGCCTTCAGGTTGTTCACCTGGTTAAGCGCTGCATCATAATCAGCCTGGTTAATGCCGTTCACGGCCAGTAACTTCCTCAACCGCTCTTCTGTTTTCTGCGCCAGCTCAAGCTGTACCCTGGTCTTGACAAGTGAAGCCTGCAGGTCGGCATCGTTGATCCTTGCCAGCAAGGTTCCCTGTGATACATGACTGCCTTCCGGAAGGTTGAGGTAGGTTAACCTGCCACTGATTTCGGGGTGAAGATCCACCGACTCATTAGCAATCACAGAACCGTTCACTTCGATGGTATTGGAAATATTGTTATTGCCGGCAATGATCACATCAACATTAACAGCCTGCATTCCGGGATTCTGCAAAGGCTGCTCTTTTTTGCTTTTACAGGCCATGGTAAAAAGCAGTACAAACAGCGGGGCATAAGAAGGTCTCAAGGGCTGAAGATTTAAAGCCGCTAAAGATAGAGTTATTTCATATCCGCTGTTGTAACATTGGATAAGTGGTTGAATAGCCGGATTATTCGTCTCTTCGCCGGAGTGAACCTCTCCAATTGCGCCTTAGTGGTCTGTATTCTTTATACTGTTCAAAACATTTCTGTATGTAATAACCCAGTTCAAGGTCATTCATAGGGATCAACAGTTCGTATTCCGGGCGGTAGCGGTTCATGAATGTGTCTAATTCGGGCGATTGCAGCCTGGTGAGTTTACGGACAAACTGTTTGCTGAAGCGGTTGTCTACGTATTTATCATGCTCCTGTTCCACTAAACGCTTCTGCAGGCTGAGGATGCTGCGATTGTGTTTGGTGCGGAACATATTAATGATCTCATCCAGGTCAAAGCCAACCGTCAGGCCACCCGGATTGAAATTGGGGTTATTGCTTAAACGCAGGCCGGGTTTTCTAAAGTCAAATACCTTTGCATAGTCCTGCCTGTTCTGTATCGAATCGTATTTAAAATAATGGTTCCTCACTTTCACCTCGGGCAGATCGGTTGCCCGCACATGGATCATCACGTTAAAATTATCTAGGTTGGAAATGGTGTCCACCGCATATTTCATGGTCGATTTTCCAATGAGGGAGAACCAGATAGAGTCTTTCTGCAGTACAGTGATGAGATAGCGGCCGGTAGAATCTGTCAGGGTATTTCTGCCGGAGCTGCTTAATACAGCTACCCCTTCGATCGGCCGCCTGGCGCTGATATCATAAATCGTTCCTTTAACAGTAACGAACTGTGCATTCACTTCCTGCAACAGGAAAAAGCAGGTGATCACCAGTAAAATAGTAAAAACAGGTAGCCGTTTTCTCAAATCCTTCATTTGAGCTGTAATATTAAAGCAGGTGCGCGACACTTCAGCAACCTGTACAGGAATTAACGCGGCTTTTGCAGGTTCATTTAAAACTTCACATCAATAATATAGGGTAGCATGGCCCGCCAGGCAGGCCAGTCGTGCGTGATATCGCCGCCCCATACATCAAGGTCATAATGAATACCCTTATCGTACAATACGCCCGCAAAATTCCTGGAAGCATCGGGAGCCTCATAGGAGCCGCTGCCGGTATAGATATGAATATGGCGACTGGATTTTATCTTATTCAAATACCAGGGATCGGCCAGGTTGGGCACATAATGAAGCGGGCTGTTATAATATACCTGCTCGTCCCAAAAGCCTTTGGTGTATTCAGTAAGATCGTAAACCCCGCTCATGCTGATGGCGCCATTGAGGATATCGGGCCTTTTCAGAAAGAGGTTCATGGCATGCAGAGCGCCGAAAGAAGCGCCGCAGGTATAAATCATGGTCTCATTACTGGTGCTGTTGCGTATAAAAGGCACTACTTCATTAAAGACATATTCATTGAACTGGTTATGACGGATGGCTTTGTGCTCGGGAAGCATGTCATTGTTCATCCAGCTTTCATTGTTGATACTGTTGATGCTGAAGACCCTTATTTTACCTCCGTTGATATAGGGAGCAAGTGCATCTATCAATTGGAACCGTTCATATTCTAAGTAATCTGCGGCGGCAGTGGGTATCAGCAATAATGCAAAGCCATAGTGCCCGTAGGAAGCCATGGGCATTTCTTTATCAAGAGCGGAACTATACCAGGTAGTAAGTTCTCTATTCATAGCATATTCATTCTATACAGGTCTTCCTGATCTCTTTCCACAAGTCGCGGTAACACTGGGCAGCATAACTGCTGGCTGCGAATGTTTCCAATGGCCCTTCATGAATACCCATTTTTTCAACATCACTGAGATAAGGAATATAATTTTTGAAAAAATACTTGTCTTTATAAAAAGTATTCATCACTTCATGATGCAGGTTTTTACGATGATCTACCATACTGAAAAAACATTTGAGTTTGGACCTGTCCAGGTCATTCTCTTTAAAATAATCTGTCACAGTCTCAAAAGAACGGATAGATAAGGTAGTAGGAATATTGGGCATCAATATCCAGTCGGCTGCAACAAAAATTGCATCGTGTAATACGGAGATGCCCGGCGGACAATCCAGTATCACCACATCATATTCTTTTTTGAGTGAAGACAGCAGCGTTGCTAATTTCCTCTTCGATTGTTTCATCTCGCTCAATAATATATCAGCCTGCCTTGCTGAAATATCCGCCGGAATGATATCAAGGTTTTCATACTTTGTTGCCTGTACTGCTTCTGTCAATTCCATTTCACTGCTCAGTAGTTTACGGGTTTCATTTTTAACCGAGGCTTTGGCACCGAGATAAAAAGAAGCGGAGCCCTGCGGATCCATATCCCATACCAATGTCTGGTAGCCTTCTTTGGCAGAGAGCCAGGCTAAATTAATAGAGGCGGCCGTTTTACCAACACCACCTTTTAAATTGTAGAGTGCTAATGTGACCATACTCTAATATACATTATTTTATTATCATGCAATACGGGTTCAGAGAAAAGCGCCCAGTAATAAACAGCCGAGTACAATGTACGGAGCAGGGATACGGTTACGGGAAAGGATCAAAAAGGTGAGGCCTATGATCCCAACATCCCACAATCCGGCCCAGTTTCCTGCAAACAGGGTATGGAAGACCGTATCTTTCATGAGGTACAAAGTAGCGCCGGCCATAATGCCTACGACAGCGGCATTGATCCCTTCCAGTGACCTGAAAATGACCGCATAGCGTTTCAGGTTGTGCCATACCGGGAAAAAGAACAATACCAGCAGAACGCTGGGGAGGAAAATAGCTATAGCACCAATGATACACCCCAGTAATTGTATGGCGCTTCCTTTGCCACGCAATACCATTCCACCGG
>CAZDQB010000013.1:97330-111421 GCA_964507525.1 uncultured Sediminibacterium sp.
TGATAGAGAATACGGGACCGGGGATGGCACGTACCATACCGGACCCGGTTAGAAATTCTTCCTGGTTCATTTTCAACACATCAGGCCTCTTCTCGCGAACCCTTTTGGTTTCCGGACGGATAACATACTGCTCATACATATAGGTCATCAATACATCGCCCCCGCCAAATACAAAACTGCCGTTACGAAAAGAGTTCTCAAAAAGGTTCAGTTCTTTACGGAATTTCCAGTTTTGCCTGGTGGCTGTTTCCGATAAATATCCTGCAATACCAAAGACTGCGAAAAAGATGAGGATATTACCCCAATTGATTTTTTTGGGAGGTATCCCTTTCTGCGGAATGCGTCTGTCGCTGAAATTGGTGACAATGCCCGCCACTATAATCAGTGCGGGAAATACCCATGGCGTTTTAAAAGCAAGAAAGGTGGCGATGGTAGCCAAAGCCATGATCACCCTGGTAATGGTATTGTGTACAGCTATGCCGAATATGCGGTAAGTGGAGTAAGCTATGAACCCGATGGCCATTGGCTGGACAAATTTGAATACCCCCGCACGGATATTCATACCATCAAAATAACCCAGTAAAAAAGAAAGCCCGCCCATAATGGTGCAGGCGGGCAGGATCCATATAAATAAGGTGAGTAAGGCTAAGGGAATGCCGCCTCTTTTATACCCGATCAGTGTAAGGGTCTGTGTAGAGGAAGCACCCGGTAAAAGCTGGCAAAAGCCATTGTACTCCATCAATTCCTCAGCTGTGATATCTCTTCTTTGCTGAACAAAGGTTTTCATCATCATACCCAGGTGGCCCTGCGGGCCACCGAAAGCGGTAATACTATGCCATAATACGGCACGTAAAAAGGGTATGTGACGGAGTAGTACCAATCTAAGCTATAGTCTTATTTTTTAAGTCCGATCTCGCGTAATCTTTCGTCCAAGTATTCACCGGCAGTTGCATCAGGATAAGCTTTCGAATGCGCCGCATCGATACAGCTGCTGAGGCATGCCAGGCTCATTTCGCTACGCGGATGCAGGAAAAAAGGCATGGAGAACCGGCTGGTATGCCAAAGATCCCGCGGCGGATTCACCACCCGGTGCGTAGTGCTGCGCAATTTATTATTGGTCAGGCGTTGCAGCATATCACCTACATTCACAACGATTTGCTCAGGGAGTGAAGTAACGTTCACCCAGTCGCCCTGTTTCGTTAGTATTTGCAAACCGTCGGCCGAAGCACCCACCAGCAGGGTAATCAGGTTGATGTCTTCGTGTTGCTCGGCGCGAATAGCAGTCTTGGGTTCAGTTGTAATGGGCGGATAGTGAATACAACGCAAGATAGAGTTTCCATTCTTAATATGTGGATCAAAATAATGTTCGTCCAATCCTAAGTATAGTGCAATGGCCTGCAGCAAAGCCTTGCCGCTTTTTTCAAAACTGCGGTAGGCATTGAACAGGGTTTTGTTGAAGGATGTTATTTCATCGACGGGAACATTAACAGGATATTCCGATTGGATGGGGTCATTGTCCTCAACCGTCTGGCCATACTGGAAAAATTCTTTCAGATCGGGCGCTTCACTGCCTTTTGCATGTTCACGGCCAAAGCTGGTATACCCGCGCTGGCCGGCTAATCCTGGTATTTCATAGGCTAATTTCTTTTCCAGGGGCAGGGAAAAAAATTGTTGCACATGTTCGTATTGTTCGGCAATGAGTTCGCCCGGGATACCATGATTTTTAACCGCTACAAAGCCGATATCTTCGTAGGCTTTGCCCAATTCCTGCACAAATGCAGCTTTACGTTTGGCGTCGCTGCTTAAAAAACCGGCTAAATCAACTACTGGTATGGACATGGCGTCTGAGGTTTGATTAAAAAAATACTGTTCAGCCCGGAAAATACAAAACTAACAGTTAGCAGTTACAGAAAAAACAAGTCCCGCCTAAAAGGCAGGACCGTATTATACATACCCCCAATTGAAAACAAAGAAAAAACGTTTTTTACTGAAACTACTGCTTCTCGAACCGGAATGACTTAATAAACACGTCCCCGGAAAAAGCATTGATAATATACCGCCCGCTCACCAGGTCGCTCATGTTCAGCACCAATTGCTGAACGCCTTCTGTTACACTGGTAACCACGGTTTTGGCCATACGTCCTTCCACATCCAGCACTTTAAGCACCAGCCTGCCGGTCTTATCGGCCTGCACGGTAAGGTAGCTGCTGCTATCTGCCAGGTTTGGTTGTAAGCTTTGAATATACATACCCTATCATTTTAATACCAGGAGTTGGTGAACCGACCGGGGGGAGTATATTATTTGACACCGTTCCTTTATGCTCCGCTGCATAAATGAAACAATTATGATGCCGGATTTATAAAAAAGTTATTTGATGGGTTATTTTTTAAGTGACCTCTGAACCTGTGGCGCGCTATTTTCTATGTTTAGCGGCGGTTTTTTTTACGATGGTCACGTCCTTTTTTAGCTGTCCTATTTCGGTATACAATCGCTGGATACTATCCGCCAATTCAGCTATGTCTTTTTTGGTAACCAGATCGGGGGTTGGGGCGGGGGGGCTGGTAACGGCCGCTTCTGCTTTAACAAGTGAAGAAAAGTCCTGGAAAAATGCCGTTACATCTACGCCAAGAATCCTGGCAATCTCAATAAGCCGGGTTGCAGATGGATCCGTTTCTCCTCTTTCAATCTTCGCATAAGCACCAGCGGTAATGTTTAAATCAGCAGCCACATTCTCCTGGCTGAAATCTTTGCTTTCCCTGATCTTCCTGATGCGGTATCCGATTTGTTTTTTCACAACTCCAAAGTACCCGAACAAGCAATGCTGCAACTATCCTTAAAATAGCTATTATTGTATTTATAAGATATTTTATTGTCTTATTAGTGTTTTTTTGTCGCTTATAGACAATTTTTAACCGAAATCTGACCTTTGAAGACTGTCTCCATAAGACAGTATCTGAGTGAATGATACAGCTATTCAAAAAAGAAATAAAGCACTTCCTCCAGGCATATATGTTGTCCCGGATGGAAAAATCAGCGGGAAATAAAATGAGTAATAATGATTAGATTTGAAGTTTATAATTACTGAAAGCTTTTACCGATTCTTAACAGTATTGCACATGCCACAACCCAGGACCGTTATTACAGGTGTAGGAAGCTATGTACCCCCGCACATTAAGGCCAACAGTGATTTTGCTGTGCAGGATTTTTACAGTGAGGACCATGAACGAATTGTGGCTGCCCCCAATGATATCATTGAAAAATTCAGGGATATTACCGGTATTGCCGAAAGAAGGTATGCAGGCGATGAATTGAATGCCTCAGATATGGCCACCATTGCAGCCAAACATGCCATTGAAGACGCCAAACTTGATCCTGAAACGCTCGACCAGCTCATTGTTGCCCATAATTTCGGCAATGTGGTGAAACATACCATCCAGACAGATGCAGTACCCGCGCTGGCTTCGCGCGTAAAAAATGCATTGGGCATCAGAAATCCCAACTGTGTGGCTTATGATATTTTATTCGGCTGCCCCGGCTGGATACAGGGCCTGATCCAGGCAGATGCTTTTATTAAAGCCGGTATTGCTAAAAAATGCCTGGTGATCGGGACTGAAACCTTAAGCCGGGTGATTGACAAATACGATCGCGACAGTATGATATTCAGCGATGGTGCAGGCGCTTCTGTTATTGAAGCCCTGGAACCGGAAGAGAACGGGGCAGGCATCCTGGCCACCAGTGTACAGAGCCATTGTGTTGATGAAGCCTTTTACCTGTACATGGGTAAATCCAATCTCCCTGGTTCTGACCCTTGTGTGCGTTATATTAAAATGAAAGGCCGCAAAGTGTATGAATACGCTATCAAGAATGTACCATTAGCCATGAAAGCCTGCCTGGATAAAGCCGGTCTTCATGTAACACAGGTAAAAAAGTTCTTCCTCCACCAGGCCAATGAAAAAATGGATGAAGGTTTTATCAAAGTATTGTACAAATTATATAACCTGAAAGAAGTTCCACCCCATGTCATGCCTATGAGCATACATCAGTTAGGCAACAGTTCTGTAGCTACCATTCCCACGTTGCTTGATCTTGTTAAACGCGGCATACTTGATAACCACGACCTGCATCACGGCGATGTGGTCATGTTTGCATCAGTAGGCGCAGGAATGAATATTAATGCTGTGTGTTACAGGGTGTGAGGAAATGTAGGATGGAGGATTTGGGGATGGAGGATTTAGGGTTTTTGATTGAATGAGTTTACTATCATTGCTACCACGCCTGGATAAGCAATATGGGGAAAAGATTAAATAAATCATACATCACCAAATCCTACATCACTAATAGCCCCTCACATTCTTTCCTTCGATATAGTTAAGGAATGCCTTATTTACTACTTTGTTTCCGCCTGGTGTGGGGTAGTTGCCTGTGAAATACCAATCGCCGGTATTAGTAGGACAGCTG
Organism: uncultured Sediminibacterium sp.; assembly: GCA_964507525.1. Classification (GTDB taxonomy): domain Bacteria; phylum Bacteroidota; class Bacteroidia; order Chitinophagales; family Chitinophagaceae; genus Sediminibacterium. Next base: position 101,790 of record CAZDQB010000013.1, read on the forward strand.
TTGTGCAGGTCTTCTATGGTTTGATAAATTACCTGTACATCGATGTTCACGTCGGCCGGTGTAATCAGTTGTGCAATCTTGGCTGATATTTCTTCTGCTGTAAATGGCTGGTATACCTGGCGCACCACATTTTCTGTATGAAGCTGGTTGGTGCGTTGCAGTTCTTTTATTCTTTCGTGTATTTCGGTGAGCGTATGCTCTGAGTTTCTTTCTTTCAGTAAAGCGATGGCTGCGCGGAAGGCAATGAAATCGCCCAGTTTACTCATATCAATACCATAGCAATCCGGATAACGTATCTGCGGTGCAGAGGATACCACGATGATCTTTTTAGGCTGCAGGCGCGCCAGCATGCGTACGATGCTTTGCTTTAAAGTAGTACCGCGTACTATACTATCATCAATTACCACCAGCGTATCTTCACCCTTCCGTACCGTACCGTATGTGATATCATACACATGTTGTACCATTTCATTGCGGTTGGCATCTTCTGTGATAAAAGTGCGCAGCTTCACGTCTTTGATGGCAATCTTTTCCTGTCTGATCTTTCTATTCACCATCTCTTCCAGCTTCTCCGGCGTGAAGTCCTTACCCCAACTGAGAATACGTTCTACCTTAATTTTGTTCAGGTATTCTTCCATCCCTTTCACCAGTCCGAAGAAAGCTACTTCTGCCGTATTGGGTATATAAGAGAAGATGGTATTCCGCAGGTCATAATTAATGTTTTCCAGTACGGTTTTGCTCAGGTGGTGACCCAATGCAATCCTTTCGCGGTAGATCTTCTCATCACTGCCGCGGGAGAAATAGATCCTTTCAAAACTGCAGGCCCTTCTTTCTTTGGGTTCCAGTACCTGCTCTATGGCATAGTTCCCTTTATCATCCACAATCAATGCGGTGCCGGGCATCAATTCCATCACTTCATTCTCACCTACATTAAAAGTGGTTCTGATAGCCGCTCTTTCGCTGGCTGCCACGATCACTTCATCATTAATATAATAATAAGCAGGGCGGATACCATGTGCGTCCCGCATTACAAAACTGTAACCATTACCGAGCAATCCGCCAATGGTATAACCGCCGTCAAATAACGGTGTTGCTTTCTTTAATACGGTGAAAAGGTTGGCGGCATTGGGGTGTTCTTCATCTTCCCTGACAAGGAAATGATGCAATACTTCCATCATGGCAGCCAGGTCGCTTTGCTTCTGGAAGTCGCCAGGGCTCATATTGATCAGGTCAAACAGTTCATCTGTATTAACCAAGTTGAAATTACCTGCTAAAGCAAGGTTTTTGCCGGGTACGAGCTCACGCTTGATGAAAGGGTGGCAGAACTCAACATTGTTCTTTCCCTGTGTACCATAACGCAGGTGACCCAATAACAGTTCACCCATGAATGGCAGGTGGCCTTTCATGAGACCAGGGTGCTGCATGATATCGGGCTGGTATTTCTCCAGTTCCTTAATTTCCTGGCCAATCTTGAAGAACAGGTCTGCGATAGGCTGGGGGGCATTGCTGCGCATCCGGTGTAAAAAGGGATTGCCGGGTTCAGTATCCAGTTTTACCGCAGCTATTCCGGCACCATCCTGGCCACGATTGTGTTGCTTTTCCATCAGCAGGTATAGCTTGTTGAGGCCATACATTACGGTATCGTGCTTTTGCAGATAATAGGAGAAAGGTTTTCTCAAGCGAATATAGGCTAAGCCACATTCGTGTTTGATCTCGTCGCTCATGATGTATATTAAAAGAAAGTGGCGAAGTTACGACTCCGCCACGGTTTTTTATCACGTTAATTGTATGCAGGATTCAGTTCCGGATGCAAACTCTCTGCTAACCAGAGGAATTCGCTGGCAAACTGGTCAACCGATTTCTCAAACGACTCATCCAGCAAAACACCCTCCGGGCTAAATTTCCTGTCTACAAAAGGTGTGATCAGCATATACGGCGATGCCACACCAAATAAGGCTGGTATCAGCAGCAGCAACTGCTGGCTGGAACGCATACCGCCCAGCGCACCCACAGAGCCGGCGGCAATTCCGAATGCCTTATGAACCTGTTTGGGGAAATGATCCAGCAGGTTCTGCAGGGCCGGTGAGTACCCGCCGTTGTATTCGGGGGTTACCAATATGAAAGCATCGGCGGCAAACATACGCTCGGCCAGGGGCCTGAACTCAGCGGGTGTTTTGTCGACACTTGTGAACACCTGTTGTAACAATGGCAGATTCCACTCCCTTACGTCAATAATATTTATTGAATGTGTTGTTTTTTCAGCCAGGTACTTCTTTAAAAACAGGGCCAGCCGGTTTGTTACACTATCCTTTCTTGGGCTGCCTGAGATAATTTCTATGTTCATGTGCGTTGTATAATATATGTAGAATCAGGCCTGCAAAGATACAGGCCTGGCTTTTATTATGCCTGTTTAATCATTTGTGCAGCCAGGTGCAGCCTCACATCATCGCTTACCACTACGCCACCTGCTTCTGTTACAGCGCCCCAGGTTAACCCAAAGTCTTTACGGTTGATCTTGCCGCTGATCTCAAATCCGGCTTTGATCTGTCCCCATGGATCCTTCATGGTTCCACCATATTCAACATCCAATTGTACGGGTTTGGTTACGTCGCGGATGGTGAGGTTGCCGGTCAGTTTGTATTCATCTTCACCGAGTTTTTTAAACCCTGTAGAGACAAAGTTCAGTTTAGGAAATTTATCTGCGGCAAAGAAATCATCGCTTTTCAGGTGCGTGTCACGATCTGCGTTATGTGTGGTGATACTGTTCACGTCGGCTTCGAAATCGATCTTCGCGTCGCTGAAGTCTTCTGCTTTGCTTTCCAATGTGGCGTCAAACTTTGTAAAGCTTCCTGTTACATTGGTAATCATGAGATGTTTTACTTTAAAAGTAATTTCGCTGTGTGCTGCATCAATTTTGTAGGTTGTCATTTTTGTTTTTTTTAGGTATTTTAAAAGATTTATTCGTTGTTTATGCTTCGTTTAACTGCATGGGCACGTCGATCAATAACAATTCGGTGTCTTCACCTGCTTTGATGTTCAATGAATTGGTCTCCCATATGCCCAGCCCGTCACGTTCTTCCAGCTCCAGGTCATTGATCGTGGCTTTTCCTTTGATCAGGAAAGCATAGACGCCGTTTCCTTTTTTGCGAACGGTATAGCTGGTTTCAAATCCATTGGAAAGATTGGCTAATGAGAACCAGGCATCCTGGTTGATCCATACCGCCTGGTCGTTATCGGGTGCCACTACTGTCAGTATTTTGTTCCGCCTGTCTTCCGGCCTGAACGTTTTTTGTTCGTAACGCGGTGTGATGCCGTGGGTTTTCGGAAATACCCAGATCTGCAGGAATTTTACTTCTTTGTCCTTATTGGCATTCATCTCACTGTGCCCAATGCCGCTGCCGGCACTCATGATCTGCCCGTCCGGCTGACGGATGATTTCACTGCGGCCGGTGCTGTCGCTATGGTGCAGATCGCCGGATAAGGGTATGGAAACGATCTCCATGTTTTCATGGGGGTGTTTGCCGAAACCCATGCCCTGTGCAACTGTGTCGTCGTTCAATACACGGAGTGCCCCGAAATGATCACGTTCAGGATTGCGGTACTGACCAAAGCTGAAAGTGTGATAACTGTTCAGCCAGCCAAAATTGGCATGACCCCTGGTGTTTGCTTTGTGAATGATGGTTTTCATATAATTCCTTTTATTTCATTACGTGTATATACACGTATTTAATTAAAAAAATATCAGTTCTCTTTACTGCGTACTTTTTCAAGCAGTGCATTCAATGTTGCTCCTTCTTCATTGGTGATCACCAGTATTTCATTGAACAGTTTGTTCACCCTTTCGTTGGTAGCTTCCAGGATGGCGATACCGCTTTGTGTCAGGGTGATGACTGTTTCCCTTTTATCGACAGCCGAAGTAGCGCGTTTCACTAATTTCTTTAATTCCAGCCTGTCAACGATACGGGGCACGTTAGAGCTTTTCTCGATCATCCTGCAGGCAATATTCTTTACACACATCTGATCGGGATAACTGCCTTTTAAGATGCGTAATACATTGTATTGCTCATGTGTCAGGCCAAACTCTTTCAGCTCTTTACTCGTTACTGTTCTCAGCCACCAGGCCGTATACAGAATATTGATCCCTGCTTTCTGCACTTCGCTTTTGAATTTTGTACTTTGTATGGCTTGTTCCAATTTCACAATACAAATGTATGTATATACATCTAATTTACCAAATTTTATTTCATGAAAAATCCCGCACCTGTTGGGTGCGGGATCATATATAACTTATTTGTATTACTTAATTCTTTGAGATATGGGTATTTTCTGCGGCTTTTCTCCATTCGTCCAACCCGCTGCAACCTGAAAATTCTTTGTCAATGGTTACATAATAAGTGGGGATATGTTCTTTGAACCATTTTTCCAATATGCCGTTCTTCTTTTCTTCCAGCGCTCTCTTTGCCACGCGGTCATAATCTTCCTTGAGGTTCTCACGGTGTGGTTCTGTCCGGTTCTTTAAATACAGCAATCGTACCACTTTGCGGTTCCTTTCATCAACAAACATTTGTGGCTGGGAGTATTCACCTGGTTTCAGACTCTTGAGGATTACCACCATATCCTTATCGAGCTGATCGATATTCAGGAAAGTGGAGCCATCTTGTCCGGAAAACGCGCCGGCGCTGAACTTACTGTTCTCATCATCGCTGTATTTGCTTACAGCTTCACCAAAACTTATGGTTCCTGCCACTAACTTTTTGCGTACACTATCCAGTTTATCTTTGGCTTCCTTGATCTCATCGTTGGTAATGGGGGGGATCCTCAGAATATGGCGCACCACAGCTTCATCGCCGGAGCGGCTCACCATCTGTATAATGTGCAGGCCGAATTTTGATTTGATCACGGGAGATATCTGTCCCTCTTTCAACCGGAATGCCCCTGCCATGAATGCGGGATCCCAGTTCTTATCATTCCGGTTCAGGGTATATTGTCCGCCTGTTTCCTTGCTTCCCGGATCTTCAGAATACAGTTTCACCAATTGCTCAAATTTCTGCGCGCCGGATTCCACCTGTTTCTTGTAATCGTACATCTGCTTGGATACATAATCTTCCACATCCCTGTTGGCTTTCGGATGCAGGATGACCTGGCTTATTTCTACTTCGCTCTCATAAAATGGGAGGCTGTCTTTCGGAATCTTATTATAATAGGCCCTTACTTCATTGGGCGTGATCTTGATGTTGTCTACGATCTTGTTCTGCATTTGCTCGGACAGCTTCTGTTCCTTAAATCCTTCCTTGGCGTCTTCTTTGATCTGGTATACGGTTTTACCGGCAATTTCTTCCAGCACGTCTTTTGAGCCGTATTCCTGTACAGCCCTGCGCATCCGGTTATCCAATGCGGCTTCTATTTCTTCGTCAGAAACAGTCAGTGAATCTTTCTGTGCCTGCAGTAACAATGCTTTCCTGATCAGCTGGCTTTCCAGCACCTGGCATTCAGTGGGCAGTACAACGTGTTCCTGCCCCTGTGTCTGCCGCTTCATATCAGAAATGGCATTGATAATATCTGAACGCAGGATGATCTTATCACCTACCTGCCCCACAATTTTATCTGCCACCACTTTTTTGGTCTGGGCAACAGCAGGTAAGGCTGCCGCACTACCTATCCATAATGCAAAAAGAAATACCTTCTTCATAAGTTTCAATGTCGGTCAAAAATAGGCAATCACCCCCTGCTTCTTTTATTGCCGCGGGCTTTCCGTAAATTATAACGTTCTCTTCACTTCTTCTTCCTCGAATGCCTCTACAATATCACCTACTTTAATGTCATTATAGTTCTTAATGGTCAAACCACATTCCATGTTTGTAGACACGTCTTTCACATCATCCTTAAAGCGTTTCAGGCTGCCCAGTTCTGCGCTTTGTCCCTCACCTTTGGGGTATTCAACGATACCATCCCGGATGATGCGGATTTTACTGTTACGGCTGATCTTTCCTTCCAGTACAAAGCAACCGGCAACAGTGGCTTTATCAAATTTGTACACTTCCCGTACTTCCACATTGGCAGTGATCTTCTCCTGGTATTTGGGTTCCAGCATCCCTTCCATCGCGCTCTTGATCTCATCAATAGCGGTGTAAATGATGGAGTACAATTTGATCTCTACGCCTTCCGTTTCTGCCAGCTTGTTGGCCTGCATAGACGGACGAACATTAAAGCCTATGATGATGGCATCGGAAGCGGTAGCCAGCAATACATCGCTTTCGGAGATTTGTCCAACTGCCTTGTGAACTACCCTTACTGCAATCTCTTCGGTAGAGAGTTTTTGCAATGAATCGCTCAGGGCTTCCACGGAACCATCCACGTCACCTTTGATGATGATATTGAGTTCTTTAAAGTTACCCAGTGCCAGACGGCGTCCGATTTCATCGAGAGTAATGTGTTTCCTTGCACGCAGACCCTGCTCACGCAGTATCTGCGCACGTTTGGTGGCAACTTCCTTGGCTTCGGCCTCGTCTTCAAACATCTTGAATTTCTCACCAGCCTGTGGTGCACCGTTCAGGCCTAATATTACTACTGGTGTGGAAGGTGGCGCTTCTTCAATGCGCTGGTTACGTTCATTGAACATGGCTTTTACACGACCAAAGTGCTGACCGGAAACGATCAGGTCGCCCTGGCGCAGGGTACCATTCTGTACCAGCATTGTGGCTACATAACCACGGCCCTTATCGAGTGAGGCCTCAATAATGGTACCGGCAGCTTCCCTGTCAGGATTGGCTTTCAGGTCAAGCAGTTCTGCTTCGAGCAACACTTTTTCGAGTAACAGGTCAACATTCAGCCCCTGTTTGGCAGAAAGTTCCTGGTTCTGGAATTTACCACCCCAGGCTTCCACCAATATGTTCATCTGCGATAACTGTTCGTATATTTTCTGCGGATTGGCACCGTCCTTGTCAATCTTGTTCACTGCAAAGATCATCGGTACACCTGCAGCCTGCGCATGGCTGATGGCTTCTTTGGTCTGCGGCATCACGGCGTCATCAGCGGCCACTACTATGATGGCCATATCTGTTACTTTGGCACCGCGTGCACGCATGGCGGTAAATGCTTCGTGACCCGGGGTATCTAAGAAAGTAATCGCTTTTCCATTAGGTAATGTTACTTCGTAGGCACCAATGTGCTGGGTGATACCACCGGCTTCCCCGGCAACCACATTCGCATTACGGATATAGTCAAGCAATGAGGTCTTACCATGGTCAACGTGACCCATGATAGTCACAATAGGCGCCCTTGGTACCAGGTCTTCTTCGTCATCTTCATATTCTTCTTCTTCCAGTTCGGCTGCATCATCAATACCAATGAATTCCACTTCAAAACCAAATTCGCCGGCTACCAATTCTATGACTTCTGCATCTAAGCGCTGGTTAATCGATACCATGATACCCAGGTTCATACACTTACCAATTACATCGGCAAAGCTTACGTCCATCAGGTTGGCCAGCTCACTTACGGTCACAAATTCTGTAACCTGCAGTTTGTTGTCTTCTGTCATTTCGCCCATTGCTTCAGCGGCTTCATCGCGCTTGGCACGGCGGTATTTTGCTTTCAGGCTCTTACCACGACCACCCGTACCGGCCAGTTTGGCCTGGGTTTCACGGATCTTTTCCTGGATTGCTTTCTGATCTATTTCTTTATCCTTATCATCTCCACCACGGCGGGGTGCATTCCTGTCGTGCCGGTTACCACCGCCACCACTACGATTACCTCCTCCGCCACGGTTATCCCGGTTAAATCCACCACCGCCCTGCTGTGCGCCGCGGTTGTTATTGGCTGGGACGATGGGACGATTGGGACCGCTGATGGGGCGACCGCTGGCATCTCGCTGAATAACCTGCTGCGGCGCTTCGCTGCCTTTCTTATCGACCGGAATACGTTTGCGTTTGCGTTTTTCATCCCTGCCCATCGGTTTGGGACGGGTATCGCTGTTTACGGGCAATTCAATTTTGCCCAGGATTTTAGGACCTTCTAATTTGTCCGCTTTGATATTTTCAATTACAGGGCCTGTTTCCTCATCGCTTGTTGCAACAGGAGCAGCGAGCTCCGGTTCAGGTTCTGCTACCACGGGGGGGACTGCTGCAACAACAGGTTCGGGAACCGGTTCCGGTTGAACAGCCTCTTCAATAATTTCTTCTTTTTTCGCTTTAACCGCCGGTTTGGGTTCTTCTGCCGGTGTTTCTTCTTTTTTCTTTGGCGCTTTTTTGGGGCGGGTAGAGGAGTCAATGGCAGAGAGGTCGATCTTATCCAGCACTTTCGGCGCTTCTATCTCAGGTGCTTCAATCTTTATTACATTGGATTCTGCCGTTGTTTCAACCACCACTGCTGCTTCAGCAACAGGTGGCGGAACTATTGGAGCGGGGGCGGCAGGTTCAACCACTGCTTCCGGGACTGGTTTTACCGGTTCTTCTTCTGCGGCTTTTGGTTCCTCTTTTGCGGCCGGTTTTTTCTCTTCCTTCTTAAAACTGATCTCTTCTTCGTCTTTTCTCTTCTTGGCTTCTCCCTGTGCTGTTTTTGGTATTTCTACCTGGTCGGCTTTGTTCTTGGCCACTTTATCGCTCTGGAACTCTGCCTGGAGGGCATAGTACTGGTCTTCCTGGAGCTTAGCGGTAGGCTTCAGGTCGTCGCGGTTAAATCCTTTTTTCACCAGGAATTCGATCAGGGTATCCTGACCAATGTTGAATTCTTTGGCGGCTGCTAACAGTCTCGGTAATTTCAGTTCTGACATTCTTTGTTTTTGGGTCCTAATATGCGTTACAGCTAAGCCACGCATACTTGACAAATATACGTGGTTATTGGCTGCTTATTCTTCTCTATCAAATTCTTCTTGGAGTACTTTTCTCACTTCTTCAATTGTTTCACGCTCCAAATCTGTTCTACGCTCCAATTCATCAACAGTTAGCTTTAAAATACTGCGACCTGTATCACAACCAATCTTTTTGAATTCATCAATAATCCAAGTCTCAATTTCATCACTGAATTCATCCAAGTCAATGTCAAATTCATCCGTGATTTCCTCGTCTTCGCGATAAACATCAATTTCATAGCCAGTTAGTTCACAAGCCAACTTGATATTTACACCTCTTCTGCCAATAGCCAAAGAAACCTGATCGGCTTTTAAATAAACATTGGCCTGTTTTTTATCATTGTCCAAGTCCATATAGCGTTTTTCAATTCACGAACAATACCATGAATACGGCTTCCTTTCATACCCACACAAGCACCTACTGGATCAATACGATCGTCGTAAGACTCAACTGCCACTTTAGCACGATCTCCTGGTTCGCGAACAATTTTCTTGATGGCAATTAATCCATCAAAAATTTCAGGAACTTCAATCTCGAGTAATTTAGCTAGGAACATTGGGCTGGTTCTAGATAGAATAATAACAGGAGTGTTATTTTTCATATCTACACGAGCAACAACGGCACGAATATTTTCCCCTTTCTTAAAGTAATCTTGTGGAATTTGTTCAGATTTAGGTAAAATCAATTCATTGCCTTCCTCGTCTAATAATAATACCTCTTTTTTCCAAACCTGGTATACTTCTGGACTAATAATATCCCCAACACGATCGCCATATTTTTTTA
>CAZDQB010000014.1:0-104713 GCA_964507525.1 uncultured Sediminibacterium sp.
TTAAGATGAAAAATTCATTCTTAATTACCTGACCTATTTTTGGGGTACATCATAATTGTCGCGTCGCTAACGCGACAATTGATGGGATTAGAGAAAATATTTGCAAGAGATAATTGTATTGGCACAACAAGATATAATTGCATTACCACAACAAATTATCAATTTAAAGTCACTTTATCGGAAAATATCCGATAAATACTGTTTTTATTTACATAAAAATGTATAATTTTGAATATTTCATCGGAAAATTTTCGATTAACAGTTTAAAATATTACATAAATGGAATTTCAGGAGGCTATACGGAATTATGCAGAGCAGCCTATTACCAAACAGGTACTTCTCGATCTGCTTAAAGATTACAAAAGGCCGTATGATAAAATAACCGAATTGGTAAAACAAGGTTTACTGGTCCTTGTGCGGAGAGGCTTTTATATACCAGGTCCAGGCCTGAATATTTCCAAACCGGAATCTTTTCTTTTAGCCAATCATCTTTTAGGGCCAAGTTATGTTTCGTTAGAAACTGCATTATCGCATTGGGGATTAATACCCGAAAAAGTTTTTGAAACCAGTTCAGTAACCACACAAAAAACTGCCGTATATAAAACACCGGCCGGCAGGTTCAGCTATACCCATATTCCATCACCTTACTACTCTTTCGGTATACAGCGGGTCGAACTAACAAAAAAACAAACAGTATTGATTGCCACGCCTGAAAAAGCCTTATGTGATAAAATAATAACTACTTCCGGTCTTTTGCTACGCAGTTCAAAGCAGGTAAAAGAATTACTGATGGATGATCTCAGGATAGAAAGGGAGATGTTGCAAAACCTGGATCATAAAGAGATCAGCAAATGGATAACAGATGCACCGAAAAAGAACAGTCTTGAAATACTTATAAAAACACTGGAGGAATTATGATTAAGGAATGGCTTGACGAATATAAACCCAAAACCCAGGCAGAAGCAGAACAAGCCCTCCGGGAAATCATGCAGGAAATTGCATTGGCTGGCTTACAAAGAAGTGGATTCTTTGAAAAGGCTGCATTTTATGGGGGCACAGCACTGCGTGTATTTTATGGTCTTGACAGGTTCTCTGAGGACCTGGATTTCTCGCTGCTTGAAGTAAATCCTGACTTTTCCCTTGAACCTTATCTGGCAGGAATTGTAACTGAGTTTAGTGCATTAGGCATGACGGTCACTGTAAAGGAGAAAATAAAAACTTCACAAACCAATATCGATTCTGCATTTCTGAAATCCGAAACAGCCTGGAAGGAATTAATACTGGAAGACATTATACCGCAGGCTGGTCTTAACATGCGGCCCAGTATCAAGATAAAACTGGAAGTAGATACACAACCGCCGCTTGGTTTTGAAACAGAAGAGAAGTTGCTATTAAAGCCGTTTTCGTTTTATGTGAAATGTTTCAGTCTGCCAGATCTCTTTGCGGGCAAGATGCATGCACTGCTGTTTCGCAAATGGAAACAGCGGGTTAAAGGAAGAGACTGGTATGACATGGAATGGTATATAAAAAAGGGAGTAGCGTTGAACCTTGATCATTTCCTCGATCGTGCCCATGATAGCGGAGACTGGAAAGAAAAAACGATTACCAAGAAACAGTTTACGCAACTGCTGCAGGATAAAATTGCTGCAATTTCTTTTAACAATGTCAGGGAAGATATTGTCCGGTTTATTCGTGATGACAAAGCATTGGATATATGGTCTCCAAAATATTTCACTGATTTAGTAGAGAGAATTAAATTCAAATAAAACGGCCGTAATTGAGTCAAACACGAGCAGCCCTCACTTGTTTTACATTTGCTGATAATTTCTTTTTTTTGCTGGCAGTCTTTGCCTTATAGCTACGGATAAACTCACTAATCTCTTGCCGGGCCTTTTCGGTTAATGGGTCGCTCGCAATTACAAAGTCCACGCCTTTTGGTTCTTTTATGTGTCTCATAAACCACTAAGCCTAAGTTAAGCAGTGACTAAATTTTCCCCTTTAGCACTTCTTGCTTTGCGAAGCTTTTGTTTGGCAGTTCTTTCTTTATCAGTTTTGATAAATTCGCTTATGGCCTTTTTTTCTTTGTCTGTCAAAGGTTTTCCGTTAATTATGAAATCAACGCCGTCTGGTTCTTTGATATGTCCCATATTTATACGTTTTTAAAATATTTATCAATCAGTTTATTTGCAGCACTTGTGTTTAATATCATTAAGTGTCCGCCAAAATGGTATGCATTTAAGGTTTTAATATAATGGTCAATTAGCTTTGTCTTTGCTGTGAAAGAAAGATAACCGTCAAAGCCATTAAGAAAAGAAACCTTACAGGCATACGCAACTAAATTTCCGGCAACTCCTTCGTACAATTTATTACGCCCCTTGTTGAAAGGAGCACTTTCCAATAAATCCATATAAATATGATCTGGCTCAATGGTAAAACTCAAAAGCCCTGTATGATGTTTGGATTATTGCTGATTGTTAATTTATAGACCTCTTTTGTATTGTCGTCAAGTTCAGTTTTCCAGTTAAATCCCCACCCATTTTTCTTTGTAACCTGCTTTAAGTCTGTTTTTGTCAAACGGCTAACTTCTGTGGGGAAACTATCGCCTGAAATAGTATTCTGGATGGAATTTGTCAACTTATCTACAATAAAATCGAGATATATAGGTTTGTTTTTTTTCACATAGTAAATTTACGAAAATCCACGGTTAAATCAGTAGAACTTGTAGGGGTCAGCTGGTCAGGTCTGACGCTACAACACCCAGAGGTATTCAAAATCTGAGAACCATTTTTTGGATTGTCCAGGAATACTTTGTGTACTTCAATGGCAACCTGGTCTTCTTGACATACTTCTCAGCTCGATTGGCTTTTGTGGCTCATCTTCGGATTTTTTTGCAAGGAATTCTTCAACAAAAGCAGCTTGAGGCGATTTTCCGGGCTTCTTTGGATATTACACACCATAATTCTTCTTTCTTTCGAGGCACGAGTATACTCAGCAAATCAATAAAAAATGTATTTTAAATCTGTCATTAATAGTTCGTTCAAAAAAATTTGCAGTTCGCTTTTAGAGCGGGCACAACAGATTAAGCAAGTAAATACATTGATTTTCAGTGCATTTATAAAAAATACGGGTCTCCCAGCGGGATCACCAGTAATTTTTAGAAGCCTTGATAGCATTTACTTTCAGGGCTTCTTTATTTTTTGGGGGACGGCAGAGGGTACGGGTGGATGAGATTTAAATATTTTTGTTTTAGTCCAGTTTTGTTTGTCAAGCCCAACTTCATAAAACCCAATATTGCACGCACTTAATATGCTGTCACCTCAATGTCGTCAATGTCTATAGAGGCCGTTTCTCCTCCCTCAAAAAGTGTTGGCCCAGAATTGTTTTGTGCTGTAGTGGGAAAATAAACCGCAAAACCCTTTTTTAAACTAAATGACAGGAATGCTAATGCTAAATTGATGACAACAGACCTCTTGTGCAGATAGTAACCTGTTAATCCGGCAACCCATTTTTTACTCCTGCAGCCCGTTAGGCAATCTTTACTTCTGGTTCAATCCCCATAATTATTTACCCGGCTACCGAAGGTTCCGTGCAACAATCGGCTTCATCGTTGGCGCTTCGCACCCGACGAAGCCTTTGTTTTTAGCTGTAGTTATTTTATTTTCATTATTGTCTTGAATATTTGTATTGGTGTAAAAATTAGATAGTCATTTATTGGAGATCCCGGTGTAATTGACCACCTAATTCCGGAGCAAATTTGTTAAAACATAGATTACAGGCAGTTTGAGATACAAGATGGTCGCATTGCGACCTCCAATTGGCTCGTCACTGATGGACCAATTGAACAGTAAGGCTATCGCAACCTGCGATAACCTTGCTTACACTTCAAATAAATGTAATCGTTAATGAGATTGGAGGTACCATTTTGGCACCTCCAATCTTAGCAATTCGGCTTTCGAGGTTCCAAAAAATAGTTCTATTTTTTGGAATTATATTTTATTTAATGGATTTTTATTCTAAATTTGCAAAAGTGTAACAATGGTTATTATTTCAAAGGCGATCATCAGGGAGTTTTCGGAGAAATACCCGGATAGCGAAGCTGCCTTGCAAAAATGGTACGAAGAAACACAGGCCGCAGACTGGAAAAGTTTTGCCGAAGTAAAAAAGACTTTCAATACGGTTGATGCGGTGGGAAATGACAGGTACGTTTTTGATATTAAAGGCAATCATTATCGGCTATTGCCCTGATAATTTTTAAAGTACGGACAGTTTTTATATTGTTTGTTGATACGCACAAAGAATACGATAAAATAGATGCAGCCAGCATTACTTTTAAAAGCAAGTGATATGAAACACGAAATCAGTTCAAAAAAAGATTACCATGAGACAATGGTAGCGGTTTATAACCTGATGAATAAAGGAGAAGCTAATCTTACCGCTACGGAAATTAAAAACCTTGCAGCGATGGCAAAGGCTGCCGAAAAATATGAAGATGAAGTATTAGGTCTTAAACCACGAAAAGAACCAGAAACGATTGCTGAACTCGTGGAACTAAAGATGTTTGAAAATAAAATGACCCAGGCTAAACTTGCGGAAGAACTCGGTCTTGGCAAATCCAAAGTATCTGAAATATTAACGGGCAAACGAAAGCCTGATATCCCTTTTTTGAAAGGAGTACATAAGATTTTAAAAATAGATGCTAATTTTTTGCTGGAACACGCTTAAATTACTATACGTGTTAACCGAATTTATTCGTTTTGTTAAAGGAAATGTACCAACCGGTAAAACAATATATATAGATATAACTGCCGACGATTACGATCAGCAGTTTATTTTGGCTAATTAATTTTAACGCTGCAGTTCGTGGCAGAGACAAACTACACCTGAGCTAAAAACATGCGTTTTCAGGAGCTTCAACGATCGCTTTTCTTTAATGCCTTTAAACACCGGAATTCCTTCACCCAACAGTATTGGATTGACGAAAAGCCAGCATTCATCTATCAGATTTTCTGCCAGAAGGGCGTGCGCTGTGGTAGGACTTCCAAATAACAGAATTTCTCCTATTGTTTCCTTCTTTAATTTGCGAACAGCAGCAGCATAGTCCTTTCCGATCACCGTCATATTCGTGAGTGTTGCTTGGTTCAACGTATTTGACAATACTACTTTGTGCGCGCTCTTGTACCAGGCGGCATGTTCTCTGTCGTGTTTGCTTGCCCCGGGCTGCTCCGCTGCCGTTGGCCAATAGCTTTCCATCATCTGAAAGGTGACCCTCCCATATAATGCCGTATTGGTTTTTGTGATCCTTTCCGCTCCGAAATCAAAAATTTCTTGATCTACATGAATCCAATCCATTTCACCTTTTGTACCGGCAGCAAAGCCATCGAGCGATACATGCATGAATAATACTATCTTTCCCATATTGGTTCTTATTTGAATGTAACGTTTTTGTTAATGTTATTTTAGAATGATTGCTTTGTTTGTGATACAAATCTCAGGGAAATATCTGTAATAGAATTGGAAAAAACAGACAAATAGAGGGGTGTACCGGGATTGGTAATTACAGTTCCTCCAACTGCAAAGCTTCCTTGTTCCTGAATAATTAACGGCCCGATACCTGTGCTTTTTTTACCGGATACACATGCAGCAAAGAAAACAGAAACCGTAATTGATAAAAGAACAAAGAATATTTTTTGATTGATCTTTTCTGTTTTATTCATAAGAAATTATTTTAATTCATCAATACTATAAACAGGTATTAATGCCGGATAATGCTATTGCATGAGCAGCCTGGTGAACGACATGGAACCTAATGACCATTTACCGCTTTCATTTACATATACTTCTGTTACCACGAAGGGATTGACAACTTCATTGCCACCAACTATCGCTACAAGGCGAATTTTGTTTAAAAGAATCGCAGTATTCCCAATGAACTGCACGGACGTTTCCTGGATATCTGCCTGCTTGTATTGAATGGCCCCGGTTTTAATAACATTGAGTTCATGCTCCTTGTTCATGTTTCCGCCCATGTGTACAAAGACAGCTTTTTCATTGAAAAGAGCATTCAGGGAATCTATGTTGCGCCCTGCCATCCAACGCCATTTTGTTTTGGAGAGCGTAATGATTTCCTGTTCTGCGTTGGTATTATTTATAGCAGCAGATTTTAAGCTATGATATTCTTCATCGGTTACTCTTTTTAGCCATATTGTTTTTCCTTTTTGTACAGGTGTAGCTCCTATGTATCCAAAGCTGGTTTGCGGTGTTGCACCATGCCAATGCGCTACTCCCGGAAGACATTTTATCACATCTCCTTTGTGAACGATTTGTATAGGATTTCCTCTTTCCTGGTAATAACCGGTTCCTTCAGTAATAAGAAGGTATTGCCCCGCAGGATGAATGTGCCAGTCTAGTTTTGCACCAGGCGCAAAGGTTGCATGTGCAAGACTGAAATTAAATATGCTATCAGGTACATTTAATTCTTTAAGCCAAACAGTTCCCGTGTGATTATCAGTGGTGGATATTTCACCTTGGGGGAATACAGAAGTTTCCTGTGCTGCTGCCTGTGTAAACAGAACAGCCGATAATAAAATTGTGAAGTACAATACTTTTTTCATGGTTTTCTTTAGTTAATTATGTAAATCCTCTGATGTGAGTTTACTTATATATCCAGTTTTCGTTCGCTGAGCCACTTTACTTTTTCAGGATCACGGTGATCAAAAAAAAGGCTCTCCTTTGTATCTAACGAGGCAATATCCCGCATATCCTGTTCCGAAAGTTCAAAATCGAATATGTTGAAATTTTCTTTCATTCGCTCCTTACGCACTGATTTTGGAATGGCTACAATGTTTCTTTGCGTAAGCCAGCGAAGTATTACCTGCGCTACGGTCTTGTTGTATTGGTTACCAATGGCAGTCAGCTCCTCGTTCTGGAAAATGTTGTTTTTACCTTCCGCAAATGGCCCCCATGACTGGATTTGTACATTATTCTCCTGTAAAAATTTTTGTACTTCAATTTGCTGGTGGAAAGGATGAGTTTCTATCTGGTTGACAGCAGGCGTAAACCCGCTATTCACAATTAAATCCATCAATCTATCGGGGTGGAAGTTTGCAACACCAATAGCTTTGATCTTCCCCTGTTCATATAATTCCTGCATGGCTTTCCAGGATCCAAACACGTCACCATAAGGCTGATGAATAAGATACAGATCAAGGTAATCTAATTGTAATCTTTCTAACGACCTTTGAAAAGCGGCTTTTGTTTGCGCATAGCCGGCATCCTGTACCGATAGTTTAGTGGTAATAAACAGTTCTTTTCTTGCCATACCACTGTTTTTTATTGCCTTTCCTACAGCAGCTTCATTCAGGTAAGATGCCGCAGTATCTATTAACCGATAGCCGGTTTCAATGGCATTAATTACAGCTTTTTCACATTCGGCCGCATCCGGAATCTGGAAAACGCCAAATCCCAGGATCGGTACCTCTACTCCATTGTTCAATTTAACTTTTTGCATAGTTTTAAATTTTGCTATCTGCTACTGCAAATTTCAGGGCTAAAAATGAGGGTTTGGGTATATGAATTACTGCTATTACTACCAATATTACTGATTAGGCTGGTCAGACGCGAATCAAGCTGACGGAATGTCTAAATTTGTATTAACAAACAGCAAAAAGTATGGGGCAGATACACAATTTTGATACAATTAACGAGTATAATAAATTCAATAATCATCCAACCTTACACCCCTTGGTAAGTGTGATGGATTTTTCAAAGGCTGATAAAAGAACGGGGTCCCGGATGCATTTCGGACTTTACTGTATTTTTCTAAAGGAAGTAAAATGCGGTGATTTAAAGTATGGCTGTAATTATTACGATTACCAGGAGGGTACGTTGGTCTTTGTTGCCCCCGGTCAGGTAGTTGATGTGGAGAATAAAACAGACTATTATCAACCAATGGGACACGGGTTGGTATTTCATCCGGATTTAATAAAAGGCACCTCGCTTGGCAAAAGCATTAATGAGTATAGTTTTTTCAGTTATAATACCAATGAATCATTACATTTATCGGAACGGGAACGGCTGCTTGTTCTGGATTGTTTTCAAAAAATTGAATTTGAATTGCAGCAATCTGTAGATAAGCACAGTAAGAAACTGATTGCCTCCAATATTGAATTATTCCTGAATTACTGCGAACGGTTTTATGACCGCCAGTTTATCACCAGAGATAATGTCAATAGAGGAATCTTAGAGAAGTTTGAAGAACTGCTAAATGGCTATTTTACTTCTGACAAACCCTATCATATCGGGTTGCCTTCTGTTGCTTATTGTGCGGGCGAGCTTCATCTGTCTGCGAACTATTTTGGTGATCTGATTAAGAAGGAAACCGGCAGATCTGCACAAGAGTATATTCAAAACAAAATAATTGATACAGCAAAGAACAAGATTTTTGATGCCAATAAAACGGTGAATGAAATTGCTTACGAATTAGGGTTTAAATACCCTCAGCATTTTAGCAGGCTATTTAAGCAGCACGTAGGCTATACTCCGAATGAGTATAGAAAACTAAACTGATTTTATGCCTGCTCAGTTCTTGTATTTGAACGCTTTAATTCCTTCAAGGTCAATCTCTCCCGTATCAATAAGTTTAAAATGCACCTTAACTTTAACTTGATTGTTTGCTTGTAATTGAAATTCTGCAGTGTTAATGTTTCTTACCCCTCCCGCAAAAGTGTTATTGCCTTTGTATGAAAGTCCTTCTCGAATTTGGCTATTCCATTTCAGAAACAAAAGATCATCTTTTCTATAAAATTCCATAACTGACTTGTCATTCATTTTGTAAATACCAATAAGCTTGTCAAACGCATTATTGTCAGGCTTAAATTCTTTTGCCATCACAATATCAAAATGAACAGCTTCTTCACTTTTACTATTCTTTATTATTTTTAGTATGCGTTTGGCGGCGTTTGGAGACGAAGAAGCAATATCTTTTTCTAAGTAAGGATCCCCTTCCAAATAAATCTGTGTAATAAGATCCTGTTGTCCTTTTCCGGAAATTAGTAAATGGATGTGTGCTGGTCGCCAAATGTCAGCATTTTCATTGGCAGGATAAGGAATTGGATGCATGCCAATAAAATGGTATTTTCCGTCAGCGCCGGTTTTCTGCGAGCCTCTATATCTGAATTCATCAGAGATATTATCATACATTTTATTTTCGTCACATTGCCATATTTCTATAAGGGAATCTTTAAAAGGCGTTTTACCATCTTCTTTGAATACTGTTCCGGAAACATGAAACACCTGTCCTGAATATCCCTTTGGATTTATGTTGCTTCGGGCCGGTGCTCCTGGCCGGTAGAATGGCCCTAATAAATCAGTTGTGGTTGGTGTGTCGCCGATAAACCTGTCTTTGCTCCAGGTCACATTTCCAAAAACCCCGACTCCTATGGCAATCATGCCAGTTTCTTGAATGAATTTTCTGCGTTGCATAATAAATCGCTTTTGTCAAAGAAGTAAAATCGGGAGACACCCGAGATGAAGTTCATTACTAAGGTAATCTTTTTTGTCCGGTCAATAAGGCAAAGTTGTTACCTAACAGATTTGTGGGGCCAATTGAACTGAACCGGATTGTCCAATCGCAATAATGACTTCCTGTGATTTGCCTTTTGTGAACAGTTCGGTATTGGTGGGACCGGGAGAGACAGCGTTTACATTAATACCCCTGTCACCTGCTTCTTTAGAAAATACGCGGGTCAGCTGTTCAACGGCCGCATTGCTGACATCTGCCTGCAAGGCTATGGCATCGCCGCCTGCCTGTTTGATTTCACTTACCGTTTGCACTGCGGCATCTTTGCCGCCGGCATAATTCACGATGACGCTGGCCCCGGCGCCAGCCAGTTTACGGGCAATGGTTGCAGCCTTAATTACGTTACCCAGGCAATTGGGATGCAGCTTTTGTGCAAATGATTATCTTGTTGAACACAATATCAAATACTTTTCCTTTATAATATTACAGTGATGCAGGTTATGCCCTACTGTAAACCAGCCTAAACTTCTTGCTGTATAAACCTGCTTGCCCGGAAAATCTTTAAAATCCAGCATTTCAGTTGTCATGGTACTAAAAAGACTGATGGTAGCGTTTCTGACGGTTACAAATTCTTCACTGACGTCTTTTAATGTGCGGTTCCCTGCATTGAAGTCTTTGGTATAATTTTCCCCCATAGGAATTTCCAGGTCAACATCTGTTTGTCTCGAGTAACAAAAAGCTTTGTATGCATAATACCGTTCTTCATCGCACAGGTGAATGAACACCTGCTTGATCGTCCATTTGTTTACAATGTATTTTAAATTTTCTGCTGAAAAAGGAATAGAGCTGATCAGGTCAAGTGTGTGCTGCTTACTCTTTTGTAAAGCTTCAATCAAATCGTTGCCGGTAGTCAAATTAAAAAAGTGAGCATACCAGGCAGGCGCGTCGTTGATGTTTGGGCGATCAATTTTTATCATATGCTTGTTGATGGATTTCGTCACGGTCGGAAATGTTATTTCCCCGCTCTCGTTAAATTAATATAAAAATATCGATAAAACCCTGTGAGTCAATATGTCAACTAATGAAAATAATAATTAGCATTGTGGCCAAGTAAATAACAGATCGTCCTGTTTTCATACAAGCAGGTACAGGTAACATATTAATCAAAGCCAATCAATCTTTGACAAAATGATTCAAATGCTAACTTTTGCAAAGTCGTAGACAAATCGACTATTGCAAATCAATAGAAAGATTATTAGCTTTAAGAGATTGTGTTGTATAAATTGTCGCTATGATGGAATTTATTATAGACCAAAATAACCATTGGAATAATAACTTTCTTTAGATAACTGAGCTCCCGCATATAACAAATAGTAATACCAATTTACCCATATGAAGAAGGCCCTATTATTTTCGGTATTTGTTGCCAGTATTATGCCTGCGGTCTTTGCCCAGGCAGACAGTATAAAGGCTTATAAGAAAACAACCTATATGATTCCCATGAGAGATGGGACGAAATTATTTACGTTCGTATTAACACCCATATATGCTGAAAAGCATATTACAACCTCTTTACCAATAGTAATTCAACGAACACCCTATGGTGCAGATTGGAAAATTCCAAATGATACTTTAAAACTTTCTCCAGGTTCAAGCCCTAACATGTACAAAGAAGGGTACATTTTTGTACGACAGGACGTGCGTGGTAAATACAAAAGTGAAGGTGTTATGCAAATTCACCAGCCATTGATACATTCCACCAAAAAAAACGCAATCGATGAAAGCACAGACACATACGATACAGTGGATTGGCTAGTCAAAAACATTGCCGGTAATAATGGTAATGTAGGCATATATGGTACATCTTATCCCGGGTGGTTAACATTGGTTGGTACCGTGGATCCTCATCCTGCTCTGAAAGCTGCTGTGGAAGGAGCATGCATGGCGGACCTTTTTATAGGTGATGATTTTCATCACAATGGCGCATTCCGGTTAAGTTATGGAATGGAATATACTTATGAAGTAGAGCATGATAAAACCACTGACAGTGAATTTCCTTTTCCGCAATTTGATTTGTATGACTGGTATTTGAAATTAGGCTCACTAAGAAATATAAATGAAAAATATTTTCATCATCAGATCCCTACCTGGAACAATTTTGTTACTCATCCCAATTATGATGCTTTCTGGCAACAAAATTCACCATTGAGCTATATGCAATATCCCCAAATACCAATACTACATACTGGTGGCTACTACGATCAGGAAGATCTTAATGGCCCCCAACTGATGTATGGACATTTGGAAAAGAAAGATTTTTCTCGCCGGAATTTTATTCTTCTCGGCCCATGGAATCATGGCCAATGGGGGAGTGATCGGGGAGATAGCCTGGGAAGTATTTCTTTTGGCAGCAAAACGGCTGCATGGTACCAGCAATACTTTAAAAAATGGTTCGATTATTGGCTGAAGGGAATTGGCAATGGTGATTTTGACGAAGCCACTTGTTTTCAAACCGGCACTAATCAATGGAAAACTTATACCACCTGGCCGCCCAAAGAAGCCACAATTAAAAATTTATACGCAGGAGAGCATAATGCCTGTTCATTTAATAAACCATCGTCAAATAAAGGTGAACTGAGTTATCTCAGCGATCCGGCAAAACCTGTTCCCTATCGGATGCTTCCAATCCAGGCTACGTATGGAGCTGGTAGTAAATGGTATGGATGGCATGTAGAGGATCAGCGCTTTGTTTATTCACGCCCTGATGTAGTTAGTTTTATGATGGATTCAATAACAGAAGACCTAACAGTAACAGGTAGCATAATTGCGCACCTTTTTGCCAGCACTACTGGTACCGATGCTGACTGGATTGTAAAGTTGATCGATGTTTATCCTGATATCGACCCGCAGAATCTGACCATGAGTGGTTATCAGTTACCGGTAGCAATGGAAGTATTCAGGGGCAGATTCAGAAAAAGCTTTTCCAACCCATCACCACTTACGCCCAACAAGCCAGAGGAGTTTGTAATAGACCTTCATCAGATCAATCATGTGTTCAAAAAAGGACATCGCTTAATGATACAGGTACAAAGCTCATGGTTTCCTGTAATAGACCGAAACCCGCAAAAGTTTGTACAGAATATCTTTGAGGCAAAAGAAACAGATTTTATCAAGGCTGAGCATACGATTTATTTCACTGCACAATATCCAACGCATATTGAATTGCCAGTAATGAAACAGTAGTTATATGCTGAAGCAACTAATTATTAAACTCACTTGCAAAGCCTAATTAGCCATGAAAAGAACTGAATGGTTTAAAAGAAAATTTCCTGCAATTGAAGACAATGGAATTTTGCCTTCTATTATTGAACGTTTAAGCGGAACTCCCGCACGGGTCGAAGAAATAACCAGCAAATTGAGCCCAGCCTTACTAACATTGAAGCCGGAGGGGAAGTGGACAATCAAAGAAGAAATAGGGCATCTTTCTGACCTTGAACCACTATGGTCAGGCAGGCTTGATGACCTTGCAAACGGATCAGCCGAATTAAGGGTTGCAGATTTAACCAATCAAAAAACACATACCGCAAATCATGATGCAACAGAAATAAAGGTATTGCTGCAACGGTTCAGAGAACAAAGGCAACAGTTGGTTAACAAGCTTATGAATCTGAATGAAGAACAATTAGCAAACGCTTCTTTGCACCCACGGCTGAAAACGCCCATGCGGATCATTGATCTGGCGTATTTTGTTGCCGAGCATGACGACCACCACCTTGCAAGCATCCGGGAAATTTTGAGATAAACAGCGTTAATAAAATCAAGTAAAGGATTCCTTATGGAAAAATAAGGTTTGCGATCGCAACCTAAAAATTATTCCCCGCTGCCACAAACAAGTCATACTGGGCCTGGTTGTAATTGACCACCACCCTAATGTAATCAAGCTGAGCCTGCCGGTAAAACTGCTGTGCCTGGAATACCTCCAATGGATTAGCCGTACCCATTTTTTGTCTTTCCATACTTTGCTGCAATCCGCCTGCTGCCGTTCCCAATGCGTCCCTGGCAATTGCCAACTGTTCCTTAGCCTGCAGTAATTGCCCTTTACCCGCAGCTATTTGTTGCTGCAGGGTATTTTTCAGTTGACTGATGGCTACCTCCTGTAGTGCAATCTTTTCGTTATATATTCTCAGATCGCCTTTATGTATCCACCGGCCCAATGACAGATGCCAGATCAGGGAAGTATTCACCTGGTAAGTGTTATACCAGGGAGTGGTAATCTTTCCAAACAGTCCATTATCAGTGGACAGGCGCAGAGTGGGCTTCCATAGTCCGGCAGTGGTAGTCTTTTTTTCCAATTGCCAGGCAGCTAATCCCGTTTGCAGGCTTTTATACAAGGGGTGTTGCTGAATGGTATTTGTGGCGGACAAGGTATCAATGGATATATCCGCCATTAAGGAAAAAGGAACTAAAACACTATCCGTATTGATAATGCTGACATCTTCTCCCAGGTTTAAAAGGGCAATCAGTCCGGCTGCTTTTTTCTGCATATCCGTTTTTGATTGCAGCAGTTCAATACGGTAATGGTTATAATTACTTTGGGCCAGCAAGTATTCGCTTTGATAGCGCAGGCCGGCGTCCACCTGTATCTTAATTTGCTGATTGAGCGTGTCAGATTGCAGCAATAAAGTACGCAATACCATGTATCGCATTTGTTCACCCTGCCAGTCTAAGTACACTTTCACTGTATTTAATATGGCCTGGTTCCGCTCGGCCTGACTCAGGTATTGGACGGCCTTTGTTCGCTGCAAAGCCACTTTTTCTGCGTTGGCCCCTTTATTAAAATCCCATTGAGCCGCTACACCTAATCCTGACCAAAGATTGTTCCGGGTCAGGTCTGTAAATATCTTTCCATCCGTATTCATGGCGGCGCCGGCCAGGTAATGTGTCGTGAATCCGGTATACACTTCAGGCAGATACCATTCCCTCGACTTTGCATACGCTGCCATTGAAAGCCGGTAACGGGTTTCAAATTCTTTGATAGTAAGATTATTGGTGCCTGCTAACTGCAGTACTTTTCGCAGGTCTACCGGCAAAACAGTTTGAGCCTCGGCGGTAACAATAAATAACAGGCAGGCCGCAAAGAACGGTAATACGCTTTTATATAAACTATGATCCTTCATGATTGAACTTTTTAGGTTTTGACTATTGCTTTTCTTTTGCATTCACTGATGCTCCATCGCTGATAAGCTCTTTCCCCTGCACAACAACTTTGTCTGTTGCTTTGACAGCAGCATCCAACAGCTCACTGTATTTGTCATCCCGTATGCCTGTTCTCACATTGATCTTTTTAACTTTATTCTCTACGACCACGTATACAAAAGATTGGCCTTTACTATTGCCAATAGCTTCATTGGGTACTGATAAAACGTCTTTGTGGCCACTGCTACGCATCTCTAATCTGGCATACATACCCGGCCTGATCTTTACATCAGTATTGGGGATATCAATCTCTATTTTCATGGTTTTGGTATGTTCGTTCAATCCGTAAGCAATCCGGGAAACCGTTGCCCTGTACTTTGCCCCCGGCAATTCAGGAAAGGAGATGTCCGCTTTTGTTGTTCTATCGATCAAAATAACATCCGTTTCAGGTACCTCCACCTGCAACCGGATAGGCTGCAGATCCTGCAATTCGAACAAAGGCGTGGAATTGTTATTGTTCAGGCCATTCTGGATCACTGCCCCTTTGTCTACGAAACGATCCGTTATTACCCCACTGAAAGGGGCTTTAACGTTCAGGTAACTGATCTGTAAAAGCACTGCGCTGAGCTGCGCCCTGGCGATTTTGTACGCTGCTTCTGTTCTTTCAACTTCGGCAATCGTGGTTAACTGGGGCGTTTTCCCGTAAATACTTTTCAATCTTTCATAAACAGATTGCTTCCCTTTTAATTCCGCTTCTATCCGCTCCTTATCCCTTAAAAGTTCCGGATTTTCCAATACAGCAAGTACCTGTCCTTCCTTTACAAAAGTCCCTATATCGGCTTTCAATTGCCGTAAATACCCGCTGATCATAGCATACAGTTTTACTGATTGATTAGGCTTTGCCGTTCCGGTAATTTGCAGCGATGCGCTGAAAGGATGTGTTTGAGGATTTGTTACTAAGACTGCCGGTACATTCCGGCTGACTTGTTTTGCCTGCTGCCCGGTCTCTTTGTTTCTTCCGCAGGATGTCAGCAATACAAACAAAAAGGGAGCGAAAATATACGATGAATAAAGTTTCATTTTTCTATTAGATTTTTTATTAAACAAGTAGAATAAGACCGGTACGATAAACAGGGAAAGCAGGGTGGCTGCCAGTACACCGCCGATAATGGCCCTTGCCAGCGGAACATTCGCTTCACCGCCGGTCTCATATCCCAATGCCATCGGAAGCAGGGCAAGAACAGCAACTATAGCCGTCATCAGGATAGGGCGAAAGCGGTTAGCAACACCTTCTTTAATAGACTGCCCCAATGGTTTACCTTCTTTTAAAAGGTTGTTCATTTTATCTGCCAGCAGGTTGCTGTAGGCAACAGTAATACCAACCATCATAATAATTCCCATCATAGACTGAATACTGAGATAGGTGTGGGTAACCAGCAACATACCAGTCACTCCTATCAGACCAAGCGGAATGACCGCGACAATAATAAGCGGCAGTTTGAATGACCGCAATAAGGGAACAATAACAAGATACACCAGCAGGATGGCAAGCCCTACGCCCAAACCCAGGTTACTAAACCCGCTTTTCATGCTTTGTATCTCCCCGCGGATATTGATGCTGTATCCCTCCGGCAATTCCTTTTTCATCCCTTCTAATTTTCTTTCAATTTCTTTTGCAACAGAGCCTATGTCCCTCCCCTCTACATTCGCATACACATCTGTAACCCGCTGAATGTCCAGGTGATTGATTTCAATGGGTGCCGAGGATAGGGTAGTTTTTGCTATGTTCTTCAGCAGTGTTGGCTGGTTACCGCCTATTCCGTTAACAGCAATATTTCCTATGGATTGGGGATTCTCGAGTTCCGTTTCAGGATAAGTAACGCCAACAAAATAGTGATTGCCGTTCTTTTCGTCCACCCAGAACGACGGTTTGAAATTGACAGATGAGTTCAGGGCCGAAACGGTATTTTTCACAGCATTGTCGGCATCTATACCCAGTTCGGCCGCTTTGGTGCGGTCAATATCCATCTTTATCTCCGGATGGTCATAACGCTGGTGAATCCTTACGTCTTCCGTCCCCTGCACTTGTTGTACCATATCCCTGACCTTCACTGCCAGTTCGTGCGCTTTTTGCAGGTCATTGCCTGTTACCTGGATATCAATAGGCGATGGTAATCCAAAATTAAGGGCAGCCGTTACAATACCGCCAGTATTGAAGGTGAAGGATGTTCCTGGAAATTTTTCCTTCAGTTTGGTACGCAATATCCGTACATAGTCGAAAGTAGCTTTTTGGCGCCCGTTTTTTAATTGCACCAATATGGAAGCATCCTGGGTGCCTGAATTATTGGTATAGGCTGCGGGCCAGTCATTCAGTACCCCAATATTGGAAATGATAATATTCAAATCTTCGCCTGTCTCCTGCCGGATAAAATTTTCCACGGCAGTAATAACGGCTTCACTATTTTCTATGCGCGTTCCGCTCTCCATGCGGACATCGATGGAAATTTGTCCGACATCCATTTTAGGAAACAGTTCTGTACCGATCTTGCCAAAGCCATATATGGACAAAGCAAACAGGATGGTCACTGTGCCAATGACCCACCAACGATAACGCAGCACTTTTTCTATCATGCGACTGTACCGTTCAGTGAGCTTGTGAAAGCCCCTGTCAAATGCGCCGAGAAGGCCGGTTTGCCGATCATTTTCCGAATGGGTCTTAAAAAGCGCCGCCGCCATAATGGGCACTAAAGTCATTGAAATGAAGCGGGAGCCGATCATGGCCAGTGAAACCACCACAGCCAGCGGGGTAAACAGGTATTTGGCCGTTCCGGTAAGAAATACAATCGGAAAAAATACAATGATGATTGTCAGGGTGGTGACCAGAACAGGCATGGCAACTTCACGCGCGCCATCAAAGGCTGCTTTTGCAGGGACCTTACCTGACTTCAGATGTTTATCTATATTTTCCAGCACTACAATACTGTCGTCCACCAGCAGGCCGATTGCTAAGGCAATGCCTCCGAGCGTCATACTGTTAATGGTATTACCGGTAAAGTACAGGCCGATAAAGGCAAACATGATGGAAAGAGGAATGCTAAGTGCTACAATAAAAGTGGACCGAAAATTGCCCAGGAACAACAGTAAAGCGAGTGATACCAATATCAACCCTGTCACACCTTCTTTTAGCAGCCCGTTAATGGAATTACGCACGTAGGTTGACTGGTCGAGCACCACATTAAGGCTTACCGATTTCGGCAAACGTTCTTTTAATGTGGAGAGCCTGCCCTTAATGCCTTCCACTGCTGCAATCGTATTAGCCCCTGTTCTTTTATAGATAGGAATATATACCTGTCTTTTGCCATTGATATGAACCATATTGGTCTGAATAGCGCTCGCATCTTTAGCATAGCCAATATCCTTTAAAAAAACGGGAGAACCATCCTTACCCATTTTAATCACGATATGATTAAAATCTTCCACTTTGGGCAACATACCGTTGGCATTCACGCTGTAGTTCAGGTTTCCGATATTGACATCACCCGTGGGAATCATTACGTTGTTTTTCTGCACAGCTTCTATCACATCTGTCTGTGACAGGTGATACGCCTGCAGCTTATCAGGATATACATACATATAGATCCTTCTCAGTTTGCCGCCATATACGGCAGGTGCGATCACCCCCTGCACGGATCCTAAGAGGTTGCGCAACTGGAAATAAGCAATATCATACAGCTCTTTTTCCGATAAGCTGTCACTGCTTACCGCCAGCAATGCCAAAGGAACAGACGCCGTAGGATCGAATGGCATCACCATCGGAGGTACGGTACCTGGCGGCAGATAATATAAGTCCGACATGGCGAGGGAAGTGACCTGTGAAAGCGCTGCGTTCGGATCGATATCTTCCCTGAAATAATCCTTTACAATGCTGACCCCGATGAGGCTCTTGCTTTCCTGGTGTTCTATACCGTCAGACTGCCCCGTCCAGCGTTCTAAGCGGCTGGTGATGTCTTTTTCCATTACTTCTGCCGGCATGCCCGGATAAAGTGTCAGCACCTGTACCGCCGAAGACTTATAATTGGGCAGCATATCTACCGGGAGCCGCTGCATGACAACGATACTGATTACTGCAATCAGCAAGGCAATGACAATAATTAAATATTTATTCCTGAATGCTAACTGTAACATGCTTCATGATTAATTGAACAGGTGAAATGCGGATCACAGCTATGGCCAAGTAGTACTAATGCAAATGCATGCGCTCTTGAGCCCTTCAATAGAAGGCAAAGCATAGCTGCTCCATTAGTAAGAAAGGAGTAATTTATATAACAGGCGGGCCACGAAGCAATAAACCAGCCAAAGGGGGGCCGCCCCTGCAGGGGAAGGCAGGAACAGTGTAATTACCGGGCAAAGAAGTTATAACCTCCAATTCAATAGTAACCGGAAGAATATAACTGGCATCGGAAAAATTTTTGAAAGAATAGTCATGCTGATGGAACTGCTTGTTCATTTGTATGTCCTGGCAGATATAATGTTTGGGAAGCAACAGGGCAGTGCAGGTGCCCGATTTTTCTTTTGCCTGCCTGATCTCTTTCTGGCAATCTCCGTGAAAGCGATGCCCGTCAGGATAATAACAGTAATGCGTTTTATATGTGAATGAAGAAACTCCGAAGACAAAAATCAGCAGTATGGTAAGTAGTTTCTTCAAAAGAGTGCTATTTAGCTGCCATAAAAATATTGGTTTTTCTGATTGAAAGCGAATTTGCTTTTTTAGAGAACATAGGTAATGAGTATATTTGTAAGTGGATGATATAAAGGATATAGCAGCCTAAGTTATCGGGTGTTAAATAACTATAATAAAACTATCAAGAATGAATTGGGTTATACGAAAAGGAGCTTGTTTGGTATTATTGGCAGGCGGTTTTAATCACTCACTATCACAAATACAAAGAAAAGAGGAAGATACACTGATAAGAAAATATATAGATAGTGTTATTGTAATAGGGTATATTAAAAACGCAGCATCAAAATATTTATCAGATGTAGTGGGTGTTAATATTTACTCTGGTAAGAAAACCAACCTTCTCTATTTTGATCCTTCCAGGACAAATTTTGCGCAAAACACTACCAGAACAGCACTCGCACAAATACCGGGATTAACTATGTGGGAAATGGATGGAGCAGGCCTACAGGTAAACGTGGGATCAAGAGGTACTGACCCTCATCGGTCGATAGAAATGAACATGCGACAAAATGGGTATAATACGAATTCTGATATGTTTGGTTATCCTGAAGATCATTATACGCCGCCTATGCAGGGCATTCAGCGTATAGAATTGGTAAGAGGATCTGCAGCACTGCAGTTCGGCAGCCAGTTTGGCGGCATGATGAATTATGTTATGAAAGAGGGGGATAGCACTAAGCCATTTACCATTGAAAGTGAGCAAACGGCCGGCTCCAATAACCTGTTTAATTCGTATAATGCAGTGGGTGGGACCAAGGGTAAACTTTCTTATTATGCTTATTACGATAACCGCCATGGGGATGGCTGGCGACAGAATGCTGCTTTCAATTATCATGCTTATTATTTTAATCTTAGATATCAATTCAATACCAAAGGAAGTATAGCAATCCAGTTTTCCAGAATGGACTATGTAGAAAAAATTGCAGGACCCTTAACGGATGCACAATTCAATCAAAATACAAAGCAGTCTTTTCGTTCCAGAAATTATTTTAGCCCAGAGATAAATATCCCCGCCCTTATTTTTAGGTACCAGCTTTCTCCCGATACCCATCTGGAGATTATAAGTAAAACCCTGTTTGGTCAGCGCAACAGCGTACAGTTTATAGCTTCTCCCTTAATTGCAGACAGTTTAAATACTTTGTCAGGCTCTTACAATCCGCGGCAGGTTGATAGGGATTATTACAGTGGATTTGCAACGGAGGCAAGATTACTGCATCACTACAAGATTGGCGCTGTCAAAACTGTTTTATCAACCGGAATCCGCTATTCTGCTGAAACAACCAAACGCAAACAAAAGGGGATTGGGACAACGGGCAATGACTTTGATTTAAGTCTCTTGCAACCTTATGGCATTGTCCTGCATTTAAAAACACATAATTATGCATTATTTGCGGAAAACTTATTTCAACTTACAGATCGCTTTTCTATAACACCCGGTGTGCGGTATGAAATAATAAATACTGATTTAAAAGGTAAAACCAACAATGCTGCCGTTGATGTAGCATACAAGGGAAGCCGAAGCTTCCCTTTATTCGGAACAGGTTTGCAGTTTCAGGTGAATAGCAGCAGTCAGTTATATGGCAATATTTCACAGGCATACCGTCCGTTCTTATATGCAAATGTTACACCCGCTGACCGGGTTGATGTAATAGATCCGAATTTAAAAGATAGCAGGGGGTATGATATTGACCTTGGTTACCGGGGTCATTTCAAAGATGTATTTAACTTTGATGTGAATGCATTTTATCTTTTTTATGGTGATAAGGTTGGGTTGCTTTCACAAAAAAAGCCAGACGGCACCACTTATTTGCTTACTACTAATGTTGGTAATGCAGTTACGAAAGGCATAGAACTTTATACTGAATTATCTTTATTCAAATCTATCGCCAAAAGGCAGACTTTGAATGATATAAGGATCTTTAATTCATTGGCTTATTATCATGCCAGGTACGCTAGCGGCGAACTCAATAAATCAGGTGCCAATAAAGATATAACAGGTAACCAGGTTGAAAATGTGCCTGACTGGATCAATAAAACCGGGCTGACGATACGCCATAGCCAACTTACTGCTACTTTTCAGTACAGTTACACGAGTAAAAGTTATAACGATGCATTCAATACAATTTCCAGTGCTAATGCCATAACCGGGATCATACCAGCTTATCACGTATGGGATTGGTCGGTAAACTGGCAATTTGAAAAAGCATATCGTTTGTCTGCAGGCATCAATAACCTGACCAACGAGCAATATTTTAACCGCAGAATTACTTTTTATCCGGGCCCCGGTATCCTGCCGGCAGATGGAAGGACTTTTTATATTTCTTTTGGAGTGAAAATGTAAGGAATGACTCCATCGGGCAGGTTAGCCAATTTTGTCCATTTTCTTTTGAATTGCCTGCTTGTCTGCCGGTGTCTTTGCGAGTGAAAGTGCTTTTTGAAAGTTTTGCCTCGCCTCCAGGCTGTCAATACCTGTGTACAGCTCACCCAGTAATGCAAAATAAAACTGGTTATCGGCCAGGTGTAGTTTTTCGGCCTCGGTAATTGCTTCCTGTTTGCTGTTTGCTTTTGAGAGCGCATAGGTTCTGTTCAGCGCCGCAATGGGTGAATATTCTATTTGCAGCAACCGGTTATACAGTTGTAAAATATTTTCCCATTTTTCTTTTGTATCATCTTTTTGCGTGTTCCAATACGCGATACCTGCCTCCAGATGGTATTTTGACAGTTTGTTTCCACTTGCTGCACAGTTTAAAAAATAGCCCCCCTTGCTCACTAAGTCGGCGTTCCAGAGATCAGTGTCCTGTTCTTCGTATAAAATGTATTCTCCGTTTTTGTCAATGCGTGCTTCGAATCTTGAGGCGTGAAAACACATCAGTGAAAGCAATGCATTAACCTCAGGCTTATTGGTAGGTTTGTTTTCAACCAGCATCGTACATAGCCGCATTGCCTCTAAGCACAGCTCTTTACGCACTTTTTTGTTTTGACTCACAGAATAATACCCTTCGTTGAATAACAGGTAAATGGTTGTTAATACGGTAGCCAGCCGCTTTTCTATTGCAGACGGGCCAGGAAGTTCTATGTTAATTTTTTCTTCCCTAAGCTTTTCTTTGGCCCGGAATAATCGCTTATTGATGGTTTCCTTGTTTGTAAGGAATGCATCTGCAATTTCCTCAATACCAAAGCCGCAAAGAATGCGGAGCGATAACCCGATCTGCGCTTCAGCTGAAATGGAAGGGTGGCAAACGGCAAACATCATCTGTAACTGGCTGTCGTTGATGTTTTGCGGCGACAGGTCAATTTCTTCGTTAAGATCGGGAGGAGTGTTTTTAAATTCCGGAGCAATTTTGCTTTCAAATACAGCATTCCGGCGCAAATGATTTTTTGCTTTATTCTTTGCAACATTGTATAGCCATGCAGTTGGGTTTTTCGGAACGCCATTCAGTCCCCAGGTCTGTGCCGCCGTCAGGAAGGTATCACTTGCAATGTCTTCTGCAACCTCCATTTGGTCAAATCCAAAATGCCTGCAAAGGACCGCAATTATTTTCCTGTATTCTGTTCTGAATAAATGTGGTATCAGTTCGCCATGTTCCATATATAAAAGGCCTCTGCAAAAATATACAGCAGCCTTTGGTAATCCTAATCCTTATTATGTGTTCCTGTAATTTTTCTCACTTCCACACTATTGCCCCCGGCTTGCAACATCGGGCAATCCTTTGCAAGGCTAACCGCTTCGTCAAAGTCCTTTGCTTTTATAATAATATAACCGGCAATTGACTCCTTGATTTCAGCATAAGGCCCGTCTGTTACTATATTGTTTGCCTTTAACACTTTGCCTTCGGTTGATAAGCCTGTACCTCCGCTGAATTTGTTTTGGGCGGCAATACCACCCACCCAGTCATAGTACTGTTTCATGAACACCTGCAATTGCTCCGGAGAAGGCTGGGCTTCTTTGGTTATAATGTCCATGCGGAACAATAATACAAACTCATCCATTTTGTTTTGGTTTTAATAATTAAATATCAGTGCCCGTAACGACCACTCACTTTCCCATCGGCTGGTAGCAAAGAAGAACAACCCCGCTCTTAAATGTTTTCGTCTCTATAAGTTTCAGGTCCAGCTGGTGCCTGATGCCTTTGAATATTGGCGTGCCATTGCCTATGACAACAGGATCCAACATGACCTGGTACTCATCGATCAGCCCCTGTTCAGCAAGCTGGGTTATAATGCTTCCGCTGCCCAGCAGTGTCATATCTTTCCCAGGCATCTGCTTCAGTTTCTTTATTTCTTCCACCATATTGTCTTTCACTAATCTTGTATTTTCCCACGCAACTTTTGCCAGTGTTCTTGAAAAGACAATTTTATCTGCGTTATTCATTCCTGCTGCTACAACCGGATCTCTTTTAATGGCGTCGGGTGTTGGCCAGAAACCTGCCATCATCTCATACGTCTTGCGTCCAAAAAGAAGCGTACTCCCCGATTTGAGCCCTTCAGCAGCATATTCATTTTCTTCTGCGCCATGCTTATGCCAGCTGATATCACTATTAGGCCCTTCAAAATAGCCATTAAGTGTGACGAAATTAAATGCATGCAACTTTCTCAATTCAATGGTTTTAATTGTTATTGAATATAGGAACTACACCCTTATAACAAATGGGATGACAGGAATTGGACATCCCTGAAGTATATTTTTTATACTGTTGCCTCCCCTCCTGCTGAAAGGAAGAGGCCTTTGCCCTTTATCGCTTATTTTTGCACCATGCAAAAGCGGGTCATCGTTATCAAGCTGGGTACTGCCGTCATCACAGGAAGCAATGGACAGATCAATCGCGCTATCATCAAAAAGATAGCCGCTGAAATTGCCGGCCTTGCTGCTAACTACCATATTGTACTGGTATCCAGCGGTGCTGTCGGAAGCGGTAAAGCATATATCAGCAACTATAAAGGAACTTTAACAGAACGAAAGGCTGCCGCAGCCATTGGCAATCCTCTCCTTATCCAGTTATACCAACGATACTTTGCCGCGTACCAGATCCCCGTGGCCCAGGCGCTTTGTGAAAGGCATCATTTTTCCAACAGATCGCAGTTCCTGCAGCTCAAAGAAACCTTTCATACTTTCTGGCAGAATGGTATCCTGCCCGTGGTCAACGAGAATGACCTTGTCAGCAATGTGGAGCTGAAATTTTCCGATAATGATGAACTGGCTACCCTCCTTGCCATTGGCTTTGAAGCGGAAGTCTTATTCATCTGTACTTCGGTGGGTGGTTTTATGAATGATCAAAAAGAGATCATTCCCGTTATTCAAACCATTGACCGGCAGGTCATGGCATACGTGAAGACGGACAAAAGCAGCCTCGGACTGGGTGGCATGATCTCCAAACTGACCTTTACAAAGCTGGCTGTATCGTTGGGTATTAAAGTGATCATCTGCGGATTGAAAGCGGCGTCTCCCTTCACTGCCGCCCTGAACGGAAAAGCCGGTACCACTTTCCTGCCACAGCCTTCCAACCTGAAAGCACGACAGAAATGGCTGGCCAGCGGTTCCATTACTATCGGCACCATTATGGCAGACAAGGGTGCAGCGAAAGCATTGTTGCAGCGGAAAAGCCTGCTGACCATCGGCATTGCAAAAATACAGGGAAGGTTCAGTAGCGGCGAGATCGTTCAACTGATGAATGAAGACAACGAGATCATTGGTGTGGCAAAAGTGAAGCTATCGGCCGCTGACCTGACGGCAAACCTTGCTACGAAAAATGTAATCGCTGCACATGCAGATGATATAGTGGTATTCTAACTTACAAAGCTCCCGTACATGAAAACAGTCGAAGACCTTATTGTCAAAACCTATGAAGCAGCAGTGGCACTCCGGAGCCTGAAGGATGCACAGTTGAAAAAAGCATTGCGTGCGCTGGCAGATAGCTTAGAGGAAAATACAGCACGCATCCTGGCTGCCAACCGTAAAGATATTGCCAGGCAGGACCCGGGCAATCCAAAGATCGACCGTTTGTTATTGAATAAAGAACGTATCGGTAATATTGCAGGCAGCATACGCAACATCAGTAAATTGCCCAATCCTTCCGGCCGTATACTGGAGCGCCGGACACTGCCCAATGGCCTGTCGCTTGAAAAAATCGCCGTACCATTAGGCGTAGCTGGTGTCATATATGAATCAAGACCCAATGTAACATTTGATATTGCGGCATTGTGCCTGCGCAGCCAGAATGCCTGTTTGCTGAAAGGCAGCAGTGAAGCCGAACATACCAACAAAGCAGCAGTA
This sequence comes from uncultured Sediminibacterium sp., assembly GCA_964507525.1. GTDB lineage: Bacteria > Bacteroidota > Bacteroidia > Chitinophagales > Chitinophagaceae > Sediminibacterium. The sequence continues at coordinate 25,726 of CAZDQB010000014.1, forward strand.
TCGCTGATCAGAACAGTGTTGAAAGACCAGGGAATCGATCCTGACTGTATCACACTGTTACCGCCCGAACGTGAAACGGTGCAGGTGCTGTTCCATGCCACTAAATATATAGATGTACTGATACCCCGCGGCTCAGACAGCCTGATCCAGTATGTCAGAAAGAACAGCCTGGTACCTGTTATTGAAACAGGAGCAGGCGTCTGTCATGTTTATGTGGAACAACAGGCAGACCTGCAGAAAGCGGTATCTATTGTGGTGAATGCAAAAGTGTCCAGGCCCTCTGTCTGCAATGCCATGGATGCCGTACTGGTAGATGCAGCAGTGGCAAAAGATTTCCTTCAGCAACTCAAGCCTTTATTCGAAGCGCACCAGGTGGAAATATTTGCAGATGAAAAAGCTTATCTGCTGTTAAAAGGATACCCTCACCTGCAAAAAGCGGCACCGGAAGATTTTGGGCGGGAATTTCTCAGCCTGAAATGTGCCATCAAAGTGGTCAAAGACATAGAAGAAGCATTGATCCATATCCGTCGCTATTCAACCAGGCATTCAGAAGCCATTGTTTCGCGGAATAAAAAGCACTGTGAGCGTTTTTTACAACAGGTAGATGCAGCCGCCGTTTACGCCAATGCCTCCACACGTTTCACCGACGGAGAAGAATTTGGTCTTGGTGCAGAGATCGGGATATCTACCCAGAAACTCCATGCCAGGGGGCCTTTTGCACTGGAAAAATTAGTTACTGAAAAATGGGTGATCCGGGGGAATGGCCAGGTGCGAAACTAAAAAAGCTACCGGATCTATCTTGAATTGTATCCGACCAAAAACTTATACGTACCTGAACCAAGCTTCACAATGGCTCTCCCTGCTTTTATGGCCAAAAGCTGTACCTCCTTTTTTTCCCTGATAGGTTGACCGTCTACCAGTATACTTGCATTTACTGCGGCAGGAAGAAAAACAGTTGCAGTGGTATTGGCAGGAATGCTTACTACTAATTCGAAACTGTCTTTATTTTTCTTCCAGTCACTGGAGATAAGGCCATAAGGTGACTGGTAAGTACCTTTAGCATAAGTAAGACCGCCTACCGGTTCAGGTCGAATGATAATATCTTTATAAGCCACAGCGCTTTCCGCCTGGCTAATGCCTGCAACACCGGCATAAAACCATTCCATGAGATGCCCTAACATTAAGTGATTGTTGGAAACCTCTTCCAGCGCAGGCCAGGATTCCGTTAAAGCGGTAGCTCCTTTTTTCAATTGAAAACCATAGCCTGGTATATCATCCCTGTAATTCATATCATAGAGTAACTGGGAAGCGTCGCCGGCGTAAAGCGCTTCCACCAGGAAATGATAACCGACATCACCGGCGGTTAGCTTCTTGCCTGATAAGTTTATAGTGTCCATCATGTTTTTAAATACGGCGGCCTTATTCTCTTCTTCTACCAGGCCCACACACAATGGCATGGCCATAGCAGTCTGGCTGCCTGTTGAATACACTTTGGCCTGCGGATCGAAGAACTTTTTATTAAACGCTTCTTTTACTTTCATTGCCTGCTGTCTCAAACTGTCAGCACCTTTCTGCTCACCAATCAATGCGGCCATTTTGCACAACAGGTCTAAATCGTAATAATAAATGGCAGTAGCAGTTAACTCCTTCGGTGTCAACTGCGCCTCTCCTGGACTTTTAGGCCCGTAATCAAACCAATCACCCAGGCCATGTGACAGTATGTGATTCTTTGATTTGTTTTCCAGGTAAGTTACATATTTTTTCATCATTGGATAGGCATCCCGGATAATGTCTTTACTACCATACCATTTATAAATAAGCCAGGGCAGGATAACAGCGGCGCTACCCCATTCCGGTGAATCCCTGAAACCACCACCAAACGGTACAAATTCTGGTGCAATATCCGGCACCAGGCCATCCGGTGTTTGTGCATCCATCATATCATATACCAGCTTTTTATATAATTGGTAAATATCAAGGTTATAGTGAATAGAGTTCCCCATCAGGTAATCCTGTTCCAGCCAGCTCAGTTTTTCCCGATGCGGACAATCAGTTACTACACTTTGCACATTGCTTTGTATGGCCCATTTAATCAGTGTATAGATATTGTTGAACAACACATTTGAACATTGAAAGGTCCCCACCTCGGGAGCAGAACTGCTGTTGTGTAGTTCCCGCAGGCTTAAAATTTTTGGTAGCCCCTCTGGGTTATGAGCAGTATCCGGTGCAGCGCCTTCCACCTGCACATACCTGAAACCATAATAAGTAAAAAGCGGTCGCCAGGTTTCTACACTATCTCCTTTCAGCGTATAAGTGAAATAATAAGGTACCCCAGAAGCTTTCTGATTCGCCAACAACTCATTGGTAAGTAATTCAGAAGGGATAAACTTAACCACCTGTCCCTTCTTCCCTTTTACTTTTACTTCAATTATTGCGGAAGCATTCTGGCCAAAGTCATAGACAAAAATGCCGTACCTGGGCTGTATTATTTTCTTTGCCTCAAAATTTTCTTTTATTGTTACAGGGTATATACTTTCCGACACCAGCGAACCCTTCGGCGTTTTGACTGGCATCGCATTTTTCCATTGTGCATCCTTGAAACCCTGCAGATCCCAGCCCTGTTGTTCAAGTTCTGCATCATAATCTTCTCCCCCATAAATACTCGAATATGTAACCGGCGAAGGCGCTGTTTTCCATGTTTCATCAGAAACGATCGTCGAACTGGTTCCATCTTCATAATCAATTTTTATCTTGCAAATCATTTTTGGCAACCCAAAAGCAATGACTAATTTAAAATAGCGCTCACGGTTGATATTGTAAAATCCATTCCCAACAATAACACCAATAGCGTTAGTGCCATTGATTATCTGGTCAGTAACGTTATAGGTGTTGTAATAAACCCGTTTATCGTAATAAGTCCAGCCTGGAGCTAAAAAATGATTTCCTACTTTTTGGCCGTTGATACTTAATTCGTATTGGCCTAAGCCACTGATGAATGCGGTAGCATTAATAACTTTCTTTCTTACCGCAAATTCTTTTCGGAATAAAGGTACTACAGCACGTTGCATGGCTTTGTTTCTCAAAGAATTTGCTTGAGGGGCGTGTACACCCGGAATCAGTTGCATAGAATCAGGTAATTCATCATAACCAATCCATTTTGCATGACTCCAGTCCTTTGTATCAAATAAGCCGGTTGTAAAGCTATCAACAGGGCTTCGGTAAGATTGGTTATTTTGGTCCCATACCTGCACCGTCCAGTAATATTTGCATGCCGGTGACAATTTCCTCCCGGTATAATCAATATGGTTCGATTGCGCCGTTTTTATTTTGCCGCTGCTCCAGATATTGCCTATACTATTTTTCGTCATATTTCCATTATCAGCGATCATTAGTTGATAAGCCGATTGCAGAAATCCTCTTTGTTTGGAAATGATTTCCCAACTGAAAGCAGGCGGCCTGCCATTTATACCAAGAGGGCTATTACGGTTATCGCAACGAAGATTGGCCAAATGGGTGTCCTGGCAAAAAACAGGGCTGGAAAGAATGAAAAACAAAATTGTAGTTGAAAATTTAATACCATTCGGCAAATAAAAACGATCCATAAACAATATTTAGCTCAATTATTCAGCATACATGATTTTAACCATACTATAAAATCTAACATACTTTTAATACATCCATATGTAACAGTTGGCCCAATTTTTCAATCTTAGAACTGATATGTCCTACGCCTATAGCACAATGGTGGGCGGGACCATGACTATTCCAATCATTGACAAACCTTCTGGCGCCAATGGAAAATTTATACCTGCTGTTGGTATTGCCGATTTGAAGGATGGGGCCTGGTACAGACTCTCCTTCTGCTACCAGCAGCATCAGACCGCCGCCTTTCTTTTCCACTACTGAAAGCAGGGTAACCGGGCCATTTTTCACCATCATCTCAATAGACACCCCTTTACCTACTTTTGCATGATATACATATAGCGGACGCACTTTGGTCTTTCCTTCTGCAATGGCAATATGACCTGGTCCATCGTGTCCCATCAATATCACATCATCCTGGAAGTCCATCGCATAATATTCGGTAAACGATCCGCCAGCACCAAAAGCATCCATGATCTTCATAGCCTGGGCGTTTTTAATTTCATATTCACCTGCCACTGGAACGCCATTAGCTGTAAGTAATGAATTGCCCAGAATAATGGAAGCAATTGCGTCTTCATTTTCCTGATTTCCGGTGCCCTTATAATAATAAGCCATAGAACCCAATTGGTGTTGTGCAACCAATTTTTCTAAAGCTACTGATGTAATAGCTGCTTTTTCCAACTCTTCCGAAGGGCAATCCAGTTGAATGTCAAAGGCTTCGTAAAACAATTTAACGCGGTCTTTTATTTCATCACCGGTTACTTCCTTTCTTAGCTTAGCCAGTTCTTCTACTTCCAAAAGCTCAATATGGCCGCCAAAACAGGCATACTGTTGTGTAAGATCAGTGTAAATATCCAGCATGCCGCTGTAGTAGTGCCCCATACAACCCAGGCGGTTATAGAACATGATATTGGCAACTTTTGCAGCTTCCACCCATTCTGTAACTTCCTTCCAGCACTCAGGATCATTGTGTAACATACCTGTGATCTGATGAAATTTAATCCCCACCCTGTTGAATACATTGGCAATCTCCGGCACAGGGCAGGCAGAACAATACGCCAGCCATTCACCGGTCATTTTGGTACGATTGGTCATTGCATTAAAAGAACCGTAATCAATGGCTGCCTCCGGCGACAGGTTCAGGATAATTACCGGCACTTTAGCACGCTGTACAACGGGCAGCACTGTGGAGGATAAAGCATAAGTAGTAACATACAAAAAGATCAGGTCTACGTCTTCCGTTTTGAACATCTTTCCTGCCTTAAAAGCTTTGTCAGCCGTGTCTATCAGGCCTGCATTCACAATAGAGGGATGAATAGCAGCAAGTTTTTCCTGTACCACATTTAAATAGCCTTCCAGCCGGTCTTTTAATCCTTCAAACTGCGGCCAATAGGTATCGAGGCCAATCCCAAACAGGCCAATCTTTAAACTATAATTGCTTTGGGTGCCTGGTTGCGCTGCAGCAACATTTCCATTATTATACATCTTAATTGCTTTTTGTTCGTTTACATGCATGCTGCATTTATTCAACTATTTATTAAAGTTCCACAACCGTTACTGAAAATGGCTTAAGCGTAATTTTGTGGTCAGTTAACTGTACCCGGGCAGGTGGGTTTTCACGGGTGGTTACATCTACATAATGCATAACGCTGTCTTTTGTTGCTGCAGGTAATACAATTTGCATTTCTTTATTTTGCTTGTTGATCAATAAAATCCTTTTCCCCTTTTTTGTACTAATCGCCTGGCTGATTACATTGCCTTTTCCAATATAAGAAGTACTTACAAGTTTATCTCCGGGTCCAAAGTTATCCTTAAGTAGTTTCAGCACCCAATAACGTGCATTGGGGTTTCCATTTTCCCAGTTCATCATGCTTACATCCGGAAATTGGGTAGGATAACCAACTAACTGCGACTCGCCTGCTACATCAATGCCGATCTTTGTTAATTCAAGAAAAATATGGGCATACATGGCACCCGCTAAATTCCAATAATCATCTGCAATAGGTCCGGACTCCAAAGGAGAACGCAGGATAACACCTATCTCGTTGATCATGGTAAAGGTATGTGGTGCAAGGCGTTTCCTGATATTTTCGATATAACGCACCTTATCTAAGAACGCATCTGCTTTCTCAAAAAATGTATACTGGTAATCATCTATTGGTTGTGCTGACCATGAAGGTGTGGAATAATGGTGATAGGAAATACCTTCTAAAGGAATGCCGGGTTTATGATTTTTCTGATTCAAGAAATATTCAAAATATTCCGGGTTACTTACGTGCGCAAGTGATAAGCCGACAAATTTTGTAGCCGGAGAAACCTTCTTTATTTCGGTAACAATAGCATCATACATTTTTGTGTATAGCTGTGGTGATATCCTATGCTCCAGGTCCGGTTCGTTGAGCACTTCCCAATAAGGTATCTTATAAAAATGGCCCGACTTGTGCCACTTACCCAATTCATCAGTGAAGCCTCCTTTGGTATACCAACTAAAAAGTCTTGCGAAATAACCGGCTAACTCCTGCATTGTTGTATCCCTGAGCTGCGTCCCCTCGTTATAATTCCAACAGGTTTGATACGGATCATCAGGATAGGCTACAACAGAACCGGTCTTCCACATCCAGGCAGGTGTAGTGCTGAAATTGATCACTACAGAGTGCCCTTTCGTCGCTTCCATAACCGCCTCCATGGTACTGTCCAAGAGCGTAAAATCCCAAAATGTTTTTCCACCGGCTGGTGGCTTTAGTGCTGCTACGGCCATTTTAGGATAAGGAAACCAGGGTACATAGCGCACATAATCTGCTCCCAATTGTTTTAACGCCTTAAAAGTATGTTCATGTATGGGTGAATTTTTCCGAACCATTGGGTTTTCAACCAACTGTAAGGTTGGAGTGGTTTTGGATACGGTGATCGTGTTATCCCAATTAATCATAACAGTATCAACTTTGTTTTGAGCATACGGCTTTGAATGAAAGAAAAAAGCTACAGCGTATAGGATTAGCATCCGTGTCATACTTAAACTGATTTTCTTTGTCATGTTCTTTTGATGTTTATTTTATTCCTGAAACTTGTACGATTCAAATCATTATATTGTCTCCATTTTAGTTTTCCCTAAAATGATTCTCTTTGTATGGTAACCGGCCCTGTAAGGCCAGATTTTAATAAAGGAGCATCTTTTGTATAATGCCGGTACGTGGTAAAAGTGTACCTGCCACTGGTACGTTTTCCCCCCTTTATAAGCCAATCCGGCCACTGCCCGTTTTTGATGCCATCATCTGGTAATTTTTCGTCCCCAATAAGCCTGTTTGGCCATAGGTTTGCTACTGCTATCTCCAGTACATTTTCTTTCTGCTTCACTGCCTCAGTAATATCTACTTTCCAGGGGGATGTCCATACGGCTCCTAAATCCTTCCCATTCAACAGCACCCTGGCCAGGTTCTTCACCTCACCTAAGCCAAGGTAGAGACGATCATTTTTAGCTGTCGCGCCTGTTTGCGGAAGATCAAAGTGTTGCCGGTAAACTGCTATCCCTGAATAGTATCTGATCCCCTCTTCAGCATGCAGGGTCCAGTCCTTTAAAGAGTCAAAACGCACTGCTTTTTCCGGGCCGCCCCATTTTGGATCAAAAGACACATCCCATGGACCATGGAGTGAAGCTATTGTTGTGTTCTTCGGGAAATTCATTTTTCCGGGTGAATTACTAGGCGTATGTTTTCTGAATACAACAAAGAAACTTTGAAAAGCATCGAATGCGAGGGGGATAGTAGTCATCCCATTACTATCGGAAAATTGAGGCAGCTTCCTTATTTTGCCTGTCAGCGGATCCCAAAGTTCTGGTGATGTTTTAGCAGCTCGGAATATACAATCTCCTTTTACAGGCTCATTGGTGCGGTTGCTTACAAAATAAATATCCCATTCAGACGTGGTACGATGCGTATAACGAACAGGGGCAGCCGATTTAAAATCTTCCGTTACGCCCATTTCATTCAGCAGTTTAGCTGTCAGATCATACGCAGGGTAAAGTTCATTGGCTGTTTTGACACTAAGCGTACCGCCCCATATAATCTTTCCTCTACCATAGATCTGTTCAGTTTGCACTTTGGGTAATTCAGGCTTTCCCCAAAGTTCCGCGGCAATTGACTGCACTTTTCCGTCACATCCAGGAAAGCCCGATAAGCTTGGTGATTTTACGGGTGGCATGCCAATTACGACAGCTCCGTTCCAAACCAGTGACCGGATCTTTTCAAGTAAGGCAGGGGTCATTGTCTCAGAAGATGGCAGCACAAGGAACCGATAAGAAGCCCCTCCCGGAAATACGATCCGGTTGTCTTTCACAAAGGCCTTGTACAGTTGCCCGGGAGAACAACCATCAAAATTATATCCTCTCCTGTCCGGAAGCACATTATCTCCTGCCATCGCTGAAGCAGGGGGACGGAAAACATGCGGCGCCCCTTCAGGAGTCAGGTAGAGAATGTCAGCTACAGTACGCCCTTGCTGTAACATAAACTGGCAGCGGGAAATATAGCGGTGATAACCTTCAACCATCGGCCACCAGGTCTGGCCCCTGTCCCAATGAACGCCATAAGGCCCCATGGTCATCCCCGGCTTCCATCTGTCGGCCAAGGCCTGGTGTTGAAAAGTATGATACATAAAGCGGTTGATGCCTGTTGCAAAAGCCCAGTCGCCCTGTTCCTTCATTGATCCGGGATATTGTTTTCGTGCCTCCTCTCCTGCTGCGGTAAAAGCTTCTGCAGGTACCAGTGACTGACCATTGATGTGGGCTATGGAAGTGGCTTCTACACAACTGAACGAAGAATTAAACCCAAAACCTTTACTCCAGAATTCGCACATCGGAACATCTGCAACTGCACCAAGCTCCATATCTGCTGTTGGGTTCATATCATAAGGCTCAATAGAGAGGCCTAATCCATGACGGTGGCTGTATTTTTTAACTTGTGCAGCATGGTAATCCAATACTAATTCCTGGCAGGTTAATCGTAAATCCCACAAAAATCGTTCACTTATATCCAGGCTCTCTATTACATTGCCTGCATACACCGGATAGAATGGCAATGGGTCATACCCTCTTCGCTTTATAAATTCTGTTCGCAGTTGTGCTGTCCAGTTTTGAGCGCCCATCTCCCAGCTATCCATATGGAGCATTTTTAGCCCTCCTGGAACTGTTGTGTCAAGCGGTCCGATTTTACTAAGAAGCTTTCCTATATATTCATGAAGATGAGCATTTAATGCAACAGTGTCAAATTTGTCAGATTCAAATCCTAATCCCGGAAGCGGTGCCGGACGGGTAACAGCGCCATTGTTGCGTCTTCCAAAACGCATGATTGTCCAATTGCCCGGAGGCACTGCCCAGTTGAGCATCCCACCAGGTAAAAGTTTATCCGTAAGATCGAGTACCTGGCTTTTTGAAATCAGAGCTCCCGCTGGCAGATCAGGGTAACGGGCTAAAGCGGGTAAGAACGGCTTAACTCCTGGCACTGAACTATAGGGAGCACGATAATAAAGCGCCTTTTCATCAATGGCTTCTATTTTTTTGTCGATGGTAGTAGTTGGGAAAGCAAGTACGGCAACATCTTCATAGAAATCGTTCCATTGCTTTTTCAGCTCCTGTGTAAATCCTCCTTCACCAAAATAGGGTTTTTTTGGTTGGGGTAATGGAAGTTCGATTTTATTTTTACCGGCACCTGACACCTGAATGGTACTGGAGACCAAATGTTGCATCGACTGGCCGGTAGTAACCCAGGGTCCTCCGCTTCCGGTCCAGCCTGGGCCTATCCCCAGTGTCATACTTATGCCCAATCTCTTACATTCACTTACTGCATGCTTAAACAATTCCTGCCACTGGTCACTCAAAAAATCAACAGTTCCACGAGGAATTCCCACATTCACTTCAAGGAATATAAGATAGCCAATACCTGCTTTTTTCATTGATAGTAAATCTTTGGTCATGCCTTCCTTTGACATGTTTCCATCCATAAAATACCAATAAACGCCAGGCCGGCATGAATCAGGTGGAGAAACAAATCCCTGTACCAGCGGATCTGTCTCAGCCATACTACTTTTAGAAGCGTTGTTGGATGTTGCGCATGCATAATATAAAAAGGCAATTACTAACATCAACAAGGTTTGCTTTTTAACAGAATTCATCGTTAGATTGCTCATTGGATCATTTAACTTAATAACAATTGCAGGCTATAGCTTATAAATATGGAAGTCTCCCATTAAACCATAATCGTACGTATCATAGTCCTTTCCTGATGGATATGATTTTACATTACCCCAATGACCTGGGCTAACCAGGCCTGGTCTGGGAGAATTATGATGAGGCCCCAACAGGTTTTTCAGGCTGCCCACTACTTCAACTTCTATACGGTTTGCTCCTTTCTTCAGGTATTTAGTGATAATAAGCGAATTAGGCGCTGAAATAATAACGCCCGCTGGTATTCCGTTTACTTTTACTGCGGCCACTGTTCCTTTCCATTCACCCAATTGCACTTCAACCTGCCGGTCAATATGTTCTATGCTGAAGGTTTTAATATAAGTTATGCTATGTCCATACAAGGGCAACCCCTGTTTTTTCCAGCTCCCCGTTTGCAGCGGCTGCGCGGGTACAATCTTCCATCCTTTTTCTGCAGATTCAAGGTTAAAATCGCCAAGAATATATACAGGTTCAATTTCTGCATAAACACTCATCGGATCTGCCGTTATTGTTAAGGTATTTTCTCCGGCTTTCAGATAACTCCCCACTTTAAGCACAGCGAAAGACCTGTCAAGCCACCACTGGTTTTTAGAAGGTCGTAGCGGCTTGCCATTAACTGTTATATGCTTCCATAAATCACCTTGTTCTACTACCGCTCTGAATTGGCTATAGTCTGCCTGCTGATTAATTGTAAAACGATAGGTAGCGGTAAACCCGGTTCCTTTAGAAAAAGTATCACTGGCAATTAGCTCGTTTTTAAACTGCACCTGGTGATCCCATGGGTTTCTTTTAAAACCATAATGTTTATATACAGTTTTGGAAGCCATACCTACATGTGTATCTTTAAGCAAGGTATCACCAAACTGTACATCGCAAAAATCGATCATCAGCGTATTTTCTTTGGGTCGCAACACTTTTGTATGACCAGCTTTAACAACAATTTTATCTCCGGTTAAAGGGGTTTTTTTAAACCCTGCCTGCTTTTTATCTGCAATAAAAAGAAGCAGGCTGCCAGCTGCCGGTATACGAAAATTAATGGATACTGTATGCTGCTGTTCCTGCTCGGGATAATCCATTATTTCGCCAGTATACAGGTTCATTAACAAAGCATCTTTCCCCTTTATATTCACCTTGCCTTTCGCCTCCGATTCCATACTTGCATTGGAAAGAAATAAGAGCTGTCCGTTCTTAAATGACCTTCGCTGATGATACAAGTCGCTTCCGATGGAATCCGATCCGTTTCCTGAAATCTGAAAATCGGTCGATTGAAAATGCTTATTGATCAGTTCTTCAGTAAGTGCATTAAACTGAAGGACATTGTTTTTCTGATTATTAAAATGTGCTGCCCCATGCTGCACAACCCCGTTCATGGTCTGTAATTTTTCAAACTGGATAATTTTTCCCCCTTCATCTGCATACGCTGTCAACAGTTTGAAGGTGGGCAGGTCTATATTTTCCATCCCCGGAGGAATTACTACAGTGGTATATGCCCGTTGCCCTATGACAAACTTCCCATCGGAAATTTTACCATGATCTTTAATAATATCTTCAGACCCCAAATCGTATTCCACCTGGGCCTTCTCAAGTGTTGTAATAAAAGCCTGGAAACTATTCCCAATTTCAGTTAATCTTTGATGTTCTTTGCCACCAGGTGATGAATACATCCAGGCAGAAGTTGTAGGCTCCAGGATTAATATATTATTCTGCTGTTTGCCGTGTGACAACGCAAATGACAATCGCGTAAAATACTCGTTAAGGTATCTGTAATATGGCCAGCAGGGATTATGGTAAGAAAAACTTTGTGGATAATCATATTTTCTTGCCCCGGTAAGTGTCATCATCGAAAGGTGTTGATTTAAAAAGTTCACTCCCAATACAAATTCCCAGTCGCCCAACCGTTTCATGTCTTTAAACGTAAGCTCCCATCCACCTCCGCCATATGTTTCACTAAGTTTCCTTTTTTTATCAAGCTGATTGCCTACACTGGCCAATTCTTTTACTGACCGTATATTTCCAAATTGAGCGTGAGGGCTCTTCTCGTCAAACTGGTTAAACAGCATGTCGATACCTGGTTGATGATGCCAGGCATACATAGCCATGTTATCCGGTCCTTCCTGTGGATGAGGCCAGTCATGTTCCCAATAATGCCCTGTCCATTTAAGATTGCTTTTTTCTGTATAACGATACATGGGCTTAGACCACCGGTCAATAAATAACTGTAACAGGATCTGCTGGTAATGATGCCTGTTTTTTTTCCAGTCGCCTGTTTCTTCAAAAAGAGATGGAAGATTTGGTTGTAAATCGTAGCCCCATTTTTGTTTGAAAGTACTGAAGAGGTCGGGCGTCCACCTGATATTCCCTGCCCCCCATGTTGGTATACTTGGCTCATCTGAGAATATCCCCGGAATCGTTTTGCCAAATTCATTGCCAGTTACCTTTTCATAGCCTTTCATGGTAATAGCTATAAATTTCTCAGTCACTCCTTTTACCATCAGGTCCACATAAGAAAAACCGGCGGGCCCAACTGTTCCTTCTTGTTTTCCATAGTATTCCTTATTAAACAGGTAATATTTCCCCTGTTTGTCCTTTTCCTGGTCCAGGCTGGAAGTGATGTCTGTAAAAGTTCCGTTTTCTTCTTTAAGGCAGACGAAAATATTAGCTGTATTCAACGGTAATACAGTTGCTTTGGTCAGATGTAACATTTGTCCCTGGTTGTACGACTCAGGCATTTGGTCAGGAACATTTCCACCGGCAAAGCCTGAAGGATATGAATTCTCATCATAGATCCATACGTTCAAGTTTAATTCCTTTCCCTTTTTTACAGTATATTGAAATAAGTCGAACCAGTCCTTTGACAGGTATTCGGTAATGAGTCCCGGGCGTGGATGAACCATCACTCCCCCAAAAGCATTTTTCTTAAACTCATACATCATGGAGTCGATAATTCTTTTTGTCACCCTGGTATGCCATACCCATAAAGGTGCACTGCCATATTCTTTACCTGGCGAAATGAATCTTTTTTGCAGGAATTCAAAAGTGTTATTGTCAGGATTTTCTTTTGAATTTTGAGCAATAGCCTGCACAGGGATCAATATCCTCAATAAAAGCGTTGTCAATATAACAGACAAAAATTTAGACATATATTTTCTTATTTAAGCTTTGATCATGCACGATGTGGTTTTGCCTATACAATACACGAATCTGTAACTAGGCAATTCTTATTCTTTGCAAGTGTTTATTTAAAAAAGCGCTAATGCATTGTCTTTGCCAGCAACGCACTAGCTGCTCAGTCTCAAAAAATGAAAAATTAGTACCCCTGGTTTTGAGTTATTTTATTATTGATTAAAATTTCATTACTGGGAATGGGGTACAACGCCTTAAAAGATACAAAAATATAATCGTTGTTAGAATAAGGAATGCCCTGTCTGCTTACTGTTGGATTTGCTTTTTCCCCGGCAGCATACGCGTTTAAGAATTGTGTAAGTTCATCAGGAGTTTTGGTTCGCTTCAGATCAAACCATCGCCAGTTCTCAAAAGCCAGTTCTACCCTTCTTTCGTGAAGAACTTTATCTCTGAATGATTGCTGATCCAGTCCGCTCAGCGGGTCAAGGCCTGCCCGTTGACGTACCTGGTTCAGGTAATCGTATGCTTCTGAAGTGGGCCCTGCCTGCTCGTTAATTGTTTCAGCTAACATCAGCAAAACATCTGAGTATCGTAATACCGGCCAGTTATCGTCTGTACGTCCATAAATAGTATGCGGATGACTGTATTTCTTTATGTATGGAACCACATCGCCCGTAACAGGACTCTTAAAGTCTAATCCGACAGATACATTTTTCCGCAAATCACCCATTTCGTAAGTGGCAATCATATCTTTGGTCGGAATGTTCCATCCTCCCGGATTACTTTGAGGCCATCCTGTGACTGTCCCTTTGGACAACCTGGGAGCAAAAGTATAAATGAAACTGCTCCACTGTCCTAAATCATTTCCACCCTGGTATTGTACTTCAAAGATGGATTCGGCGCCATTCTTTTTTTGAGGATCAAAAACATCTGCATAGGAAGGCACCAGGGCATATCCTAATGCAACAACCTGTTTAAGGGTATTCGCGGCATCAGCATATTGCTTCCTGGTAAGATAAAATTTACCTAACAAGGTCAATGCAGCCCCCTTAGTTACCCGTCCTGTATTTATAGCATTGTATTTAACTGGCAGTGAAGAAGCAGCCTCTTTAAGGTCAGTTTCAATTCGGGTATATACTTTTTCCCGGGACTCCCGTAGATAATCCCACGCTTTTGAAGTTTGATCCAATGGTTCTGTGATCAGCACTACATCTCCAAAATACTGGGCCAATTCAAAATAATAGTAAGCCCTGATAAATTTCAGCTGACCTGCAAACTGGGCCTTTACCGAATCAGCAATGGCGGTAGCCTTTATTTTCGACAGCGTATTGTTAATATTATAAAGCGCATTATAATAACCTTTATACATAGCATCAAGGTTAACACTTCCTGAATTAACAGTGAAAAATTCAAACGCTTCAATTCTATTTGCCTGTCCGCGATCATCCGGATTAAAATCAACTGTTGTATTATCAGAAGGCAGTTCATTAAAAATCCATTGGTCATTAATGACTCCTCGTAATTGCCCATAAACGCCATTAACTGCCTGGTCAATTTCAGTCTGGTTCTTATAAAAATTATCAGGTCCTAATCTTGTCGGATCTGTTTTATAAAGAAACTCTTTATTGCATGAAGATCCAACAAAGCAGAAGGCCACAGCAAGTATTATTATGATATTCTTCATTTTCTTTGAGTTTTAAAATGTTAGCTTAGCTCCAATAGAAAAGGTTCTGGAAACCGGGTATGCCTCATCATCCAGCCCGGGATTGATGCCTCCGTTATTGTTAACCTCAGGGTTATTTCCCGGATAACGTGTAACCAGAAATAAATTATCTGCGCTTAAAAAGAACCTGACACTGTTAAAAAGTGATTTTGATTTTGGGAGGGTATAGCCAAGCATTACATTCTTTATCCATACATGGCTTCCATCATATACATAACGAGAATTACTTTCACGTTCCCACTTCCATGTATTGGTAGTTGCATACCTCCCGGATCCTGGATTTTGTTCGGATCTCCACCGGTCTTTGCTTGCAGTCAGCACATTAAAAACACCATCCATATTCATGGTGGACGACTCTATTTGCCTGAAAATATCGTACCCCTGTGCGCCGGTAAGCAACACGCTTAAATCAAGGTTTTTATAATCTCCACCGAAAGACAAGCCCCAGGTATATTTTGGCCACGGGTTTCCTATTTCAACCATGTCTTTGGTATCATAAGATATGATCCCGTCACCATTTCCATCATAATATTTATAAACACCCGGGATGGCACCATCTTGTTTTGGAGATTTATCAATTTCCGCCTGGTTATTAAAAATGCCTAATACTTTGAATCCGTATATCATCCCGATCGGTCGGCCAACTTTTGAAACATTATAGTCTCCATAGTATGAGCCATTCCATATTTCATCATTCTTACCACGGATTTCAAGTACTTTATTCCGGTTAAATGAAATATTAAAACTGCTCCAGAAACCTACTGCATTAATTTTTGTTCTATACCTCGCTGCAAATTCAAATCCATTGTTCTGTACTTTTCCAACGTTGGACAAGCTGCTTGTAAACCCGGAAATCGAAGGCAATTGAATGGGTAAAAGCATGTCGCTGGTGATCCTCTTATAATATTCAGCAGTAATGGTCAGTTTGTTATTAAAAGCGGACAGGTCTAAGCCGATATCTGACTGACTCGATTTTTCCCAACCTAATTCAGTGTTTGCAAAGGAACTTACCACCTGGCCACTTACAAGGTTGTTACCCAGTATGTAATTGCTGGAATTCAGGAATGACAAACTGGAATAATTCCCGATATTGTTGTTCCCCGTCATACCCCAGCTTGCCCTGACTTTTAAATCGTTTAGCCAGGAAAACCTGGGCATAAATGGCTCATCCGAAATTCTCCATCCCGCAGATACTGCGGGGAAATTCCCGAATTTATTCTGAGCGCCAAAACGGGAACTTCCTTCCCTGCGGAAAGTTGCAGATAATAAATATCTATCCTTAAAAGCGTAGTTTATTCTGCCGAAGTAAGCATCCATACTCCACCCATATTCCGTAGAACCTGAAGATCTTAATATGGCTGCATTGAGAAAAGGTGTCAGGTTATTCGGGAATTGACGCCCTGAGCCTGAAAGTCCCTTTACGATTTCCTCCTGTGCAGTATATCCAAGTAATACATTAAGGCGATGGTCTCCAAATGTGTTATTGTAGGTAAGTAACTGATCAGCTGAAAGATTCATGGAACGAAAAGCGTCATCATATTCTGAAGCATCTCTCGGAGGTGGCGCATTTACTTCTGCCATAGAAGACGGGACAAACTGCTTATATGTGTTGTTAATGAAGCGTGCATTAACTACCGATTTAAATTTGAAGTTTTTCAAAAAGGAAAACTCTAAAAAACCGCTTGATAATACATCACTGATTTCCCGGTTTCTTGTTATCTCTTTTAAACTTTGAACAGGATTAGGAAATCCAAAAATGCCGTCATGCCCCCCAATATAGCTATTGTAAGAACCGTCTGTATTATATACCGGTTCACGCGGATCCATCAGCAAAGTTGATCCAACCAGGTTAGCCCGTCCTTCTGTATTTGCTGTATTTTGCTTAGAATATGAGCCATTGATATTCAGTCCCATATTGATGAATTTATTTACTTTACCATCAATATTGGCGCGAATTGAATAACTGTTATACTTAGTATTAATTAGTGCTCCTTCCTGGCCAATATACCCCACAGAAACAAACGAATGAATATTCCCCTGCCCCTCTGAAAGTGTAATATTATAATTCTGAAATGATGCATTCTGGTTCAATATCGCATCAAACCAGTTCGTGGAAGATTTCGTTTGCTCAGGGTAGCGGAAATTCAGCGGAACCTCATCAATAGTTGGCTCCCTGTGCTGAAAATACCTGATCTTGTCTATAAAAATATCTTTCTTGAACTGGGCAAAATCTGGCCCGTTCAATACTTTTGTTTTCCTGGAATCAGGAATATTCTGGATGCCGTAATTTGCCGTAACGCTTAAGTTTGTTTTTCCTGCTTTGGCACTTTTCGTTGTAACCAGTACCACACCGTTTGACCCCCTGGCTCCATAGATTGCTGTAGAAACAGCATCTTTCAATATAGAGATCGTTTCAATGTCATTCGGATTTAAACTTTGCCCAACAGAAGTACCTACCGGAAATCCGTCAATTACATACAGTGGTTCGCTTCCTGCCCCTAAAGAACCCAAGCCCCTGATGGTAACTTCAAATTCCCTACCGGGAGATCCTGTCGTTTGTTTTACTGTTACACCAGGAGCCTGCCCAGCCAATAACCTGGTTACGTTAGTTGCCGGAACATCTTTTAATCTTGAAACATCAATAGCAGAAACTGCGCCTGTGACATCTCTCTTCCTTTGTGAACCATAACCTATCACAACCACTTCACCCAGTTCCTCTTTTTGTGGGTTCAGCCTGATGTCCAGGTTTGAATTATGACCTATAAGGACTTCTTTTTTTCCAAAACCAACATACGTAAAAACAACGGTTGTCCCATCATTAGTATGAATGGTGAATTTACCATCTATATCAGTAGCTGTGCCACCGCGGCTGCCTTTTACATTTACACTTACTCCGGGTAAGGGTTGTCCTTTTTCGTCTTTAACAATACCCGTCACCGTCTTTGTTTGTGCGAAAATATGTACGGAAGAAGAAAGGAACAGTAGCAGCATTAAGAAAATGGTTTTTGCAGCAACCCAATCCGTTTTAAAATGACAGACAAAGGAGAGTTGCTTTTCTAAAGCATCGTTTTTTTTCATATGGCAATTTTTTTGTTAGCTTAGAGAACAAATTTATCTTACCACTTTGCCATAGGAAATAGACAAACTGATATTTCAGTTGTACTTTTTGATATTCATCTGCCTAACGAAACATGATCAATCATTATAAATATCTGCCCATCAGTGCTGAAGATGAAAGCTGGGGCTTGTATGTTTTAAATGCAGGATGCAACAGGATAGACAGTCATGTTGATTATCCTGCACCTGAGCATCCTGCTCATCATTATTTCAACTGGAACAAGGGTCGTGTGCTGGATGAGTACCAGGTTATTTACATACCTAAAGGTGAAGGCATTTTTGAATCGGCAAACTGTACGCAAACAATCGTAAAAGAAGGAACGATCCTTTTTTTATTTCCCGGAGAATGGCACCGTTTTAAACCGAATGAACAAACAGGCTGGGACGAATTCTGGGTTGGTTTTAAAGGCGCTATTGCCGAAAACCTTGTCCAGCAAAGTTTTTTATCACTGCAAAATGCGGTGATAAATATCGGTGTTAGTGAAAGCCTCATTCTGTTATTAACAGAAATCATAGAAAAAACAAAAGAAGAAAAAACCGGCTACCAGCCCCTGGTGTCAGGTATTGTATTGCACCTGCTGGGGCAGATCCATTCAATGACCAAACAACGCAGTTTTGAACCTGGAGATATTACTGAGTCGATCATCAATAAAGCAAGAATTATCTTCAGAACAAATATTGACCAGGATATTGCTATGGAAAAAGTAGCAGAAGAACTGAACGTAAGTTATGCATGGTTCCGAAAAGCCTTTAAGACCTACACAGGCATCGCGCCCAATCAATATTTGCTGCAACTAAAAATTGAAAAAGCAAAAATGCTTTTCGCAGATCAATCAAAGTCAATAAAAGAAATCGCCCTCAGCTTAAATTTTGAATCTGCTTTTTATTTTTCTAAACTTTTTAAAGAAAAAACAGGCGTATCACCTGAAGTGTACAGGAAAAATATGACCAGGTGATTTTGAGTACCCTTTAGATTGTATTTAATGCCCGCCGGCACTTTGAACATCATAATCTATTCCCTCCGCTTTTAAAATAGCTTTGGCCCTGATGGCATAAAAAGCCAGGTAAGCAAAGCAGGCCACACCTACCATGTAAGACAGCTGAATGCCCAATATATGATTGGAGGCCAGAAAGCCCTGCAGCAAACTGATGACCCCTCCACCCATGATCATCATAATCAAAAAGCTGGAGCCTTCGTTGGTATGCTTGCCCAGGCCTGCAATAGCCAGGGTGAAAATACAGGGCCACAGTGTTGAGCAAAATAAGCCCACACTGATAAAAGCATACACACTCACCATGCCATCCGCTGCCATGCCTATGACCAATGCAGTAATGCCCAGTAAGGCAAAGATCAGCAACTGGCGGGCCGGGTTGCCTTTGCTCAGCAAATCGCCGATGATAAGGGCGATGATCACAATCGCATATACATAAAAAGGAGTAATGTCGTGGTTCGCCAGTTTATTGATCAAAAGAAAAACCCCGAATGCCAGGTAGGGCATCAGCAGTTTCAGCAGGGTTTTCGCCCCCTTGCCTAAGTTAAAGGCCCCCACTGAAGATGTCCACCTGCCCATCATGAGGCTGGCCCAGAAAAGCGAAACAAAAGGAGCGATATTTTCAGTAGGGAACTCCGTCCCATCTGCTCCTTTTAAATGTTCTTTCATGAACAGTGGCAGGTTACTGGCAGTGGATACTTCCACCCCTACATACACAAAGATGGCAATCATTCCTAACACCAGCTGGGTATGATTCAATGCACTTTTTTTTGAAACAACCACCAGGTGATCGGTAATATCCGTTGGGGTACCCAGTTTGCTTTCTTCCGTCTCTTCATCTAATTTGATCTGGTTGGGAACAGAAGAAATTTTAAAGATGATGGCAACTAATAAAAACAAGCCGCCTAAAATCAGGTAAGGGGTTTTTACGGAACTGATGTCAGCCACTTTTGCTGCACCTCCTGTAACAGAACCAAAGATCGCAAGGCTCACCAGGACGGGGCCAATGGTAGTTCCAAAGTTATTAACGCCCCCGGCTAAGCTAAGCCTTTGAGCTCCCTGCTGCGGCGGCCCCATCACGATAGCCAAAGGGTTCGCAGCAGTTTGCTGGAGGGAAAATCCAAGACCTACCACAAATAAACCTGAAATCATTAAAGCAAAAGAAGCAGTTTCTGCTGCCGGATAAAAAAGCAAAGTGCCAACAGCAGAAATAACCAACCCGAGGCAAATGCCATTCTTATACCCTATCTTATTTAAGATGTCGCCCTTGTTTGCTTTGCTAAGACCAAAGTAAATAAGGGAGCCCACTGTATACGCTATATAAAACGCAAAAGAAATCATTTGTGACTGCCAGGGCTCCAGGTGTAGTTTTTCCTTAAAGACCGGGATCAGGATATCATTACTGGCAGCTACAAAGCCCCAAAAGAAGAAAACAGAAATAAGTACACCAAATTGTGACCAACGTGTTTGTGATGACATAGCAGGATTGTTTCGTTAGATGATGCTGGCAGATGGAATTTATTTTTGGATCGCAGTTCTATTTTATTTTGGCAATGCAGTTACAATAACTCTTTTATATCCCGGGTGATGAAGATATTCCTTTATCAGTAACCTCTAAAATAAAATACAATGTTTAAACACCGGCCATTAACGCCAGGCGGTAAAGCAAGTGCCTGTTTATTTTTTATAGCCGGAAGGGAAGTTTTTACAACCGTACAAGGCTTTGGCCAGGATGGATCCATGGCTTGTGATCGTTGTGTACTTTGCTCATAGATAACCCATAGATAAGCCATATATAAGCCAATCATAACCCATAGATAAGCTATTATAAGCAATATATGGCTTATCTATGGGTTATCTTAGTTTTAAGATTGGGTTATTACTTAGTTTTATAGTAATTTGCCCCGACGCTAAATAAAAACGATGCTATGGCCAAGTTAGATGGTTTGAACTCCTTTACCGGCAGCCTCAGTAATGTCTCCGTGTATAAAATGCGGGGAGTGGATCAACTCGTGATGCGTACCAAAGGAGGCGCCACTAAACAAAAGATCAAAAAATCTCCAGCCTTCGCCAAAACACGGCTCCTCAATGCAGAATGGGGTGGTTGTGCCAAAGCAGGCGGCAGCGTCAAAGCTGCTTTATTTCCTGTGGCGCACCTGAATGATTATAATATTTCCGGCCCGCTGAATGCGCTGGCAAAGATCATCCAGCAAACAGATACTGTCAGCCCAGTGGGCGAAAGGCATATTCTTTTTTCTAAGAACCGGCGTTTATTGGAAGGCTTCCAACTCAACAAGCAAACGAATTTTGACGCCCTCATCAGGCATCCTTTGCATTATACGCTTTCGAGGAAGTCGGGCAAGGCAACCATACAGGTTCCTGAGCTGGTCCCAGGCATTAATTTTCATCCATTCTGGTCATATCCACTGTTCCGATTAGTACTTTCCTTAGGTGTCATTTCCGACCTGGTGCCTGGCCAGTTGGGCTACCAGGCAGCTACGGCACCTGGTGAATATTACACCAATGTGATTCAATCAGACTGGCTCCTGTCAGGAACTCCAGCAGCAGCTCAAAGCCACGCCATTCAAATGCACAGCGATTTACCGCTCGCTGATTCAGCCAGTTTAATACTGGCTATCGGGATTGAATTTGGAACCCCGCTCACCGCCAGTTCAGTCAAACCTGTACCCCGCGCCGGCTGTGCTAAGATATTGGCACTGGCTTAATGATCGTGTGGATGAACAGCGTCAGCCCCCCTTTACATTAGTTAGTTCCTGAGGCTAATAAATTCATTCCTCACTTTACTTGCTGTTTTATGTTCGCCGGTATGGCTCCATCCGGGCGGCATAAAAACATACAGCAATTTATTTTTGATACCGGGCGCTTTAACAACATCTTTTATCAAAGCGCCAATCTCTCCAAAATAGCTATCGATAAAACTGTTTGGTCTCATTTCCCTGGTAATACCATATTCAATGCGAATATTCCGGTCTTCTGGTTGATATGTGCCAAAAACCCTGTCCCATATATTCAGGAGATTGCAAAAATTAGTATCCATGTATAGTGGATTTTTGGCATGATGCACCCGGTGATGGGAAGGCGTAAGGATATATTTATGCAGGAATCCCAACCTGCCATCTTTAACCAGTTGCTCGCCAATATGTATGAAACCGCCCCAGAAACCATCAATAAACATAATAACGAATAGCATGGAAGGGCTAACGCCGAGTAAGATGCACACGGTAGTTCTTATGACATCTGCATAAGGCCCTTCTAAGAAGAAATGCGCGTAGGAAATAGACAGGTTCATGCCCTGGGGAGCATGATGGGTGGAATGCAAACACCAGAACAGGCGTACTTTATGGCCCAAATAATGATAAATAAAGTGGCCAAACTCCCAAACAATGTAACCGTAAATAAACCAGTACCAGGTAAATGTTGTTGTAAGGATGGCATGTTTTTCAAAAAGGCCGATGCAAAATACAGTCGCCGCAATAGCAATGAACCGGCCGATAAAGGCATTAAACAGATAAGAAAAGAAGGGTATCTTATAGTCAATCACTTTGAATCTTTCGTACAACAAAGTGACTAATAACTCTATCACTAAAACGATAGGGAGAAGCGGGCTGATGACGGCAATAATTCCTTCATAGGTGAGAAAGGATTTATAATCACCGGAATTAAGGATTTTCATAAATTGCCCGATACCAAAAAAACCGGTTACCCAGTCCTCAATTGCCTTTAAAATATCCATCATGATACATTATTTTATTGTTCAGCTATGGTTGCGCACATCAGGCTCGTGTTAATTTGTATGAATACACTTGACGTGATATAGCCGATCTTTTAAAATTAGTATAAAAGGCAGTATGTCCGCTATCTTATTATTTCAATTAAGCCCCCGTTCCGGGGCGCATTCCTGAAAAATTCATTTATTTGAATAAATAAATTCGTTACTTTGCATAAATTTTGTGCGATGGATAGCAAAAAAGCGGAGAAGATCTCAAAAGCCTTAGCCGACCCCAACCGGCTGACAATCCTCAAAGAAATTAAGAAGAACAAAGATTGTCTCTACTGCGTTGACCTCAATGAAAAAATCAACCTGGCCCAGCCCTCCATCTGCCACCACCTCAAACTACTAATAGATACAGAATTGATCTCTTCCGATAAAGATGGCCGTAATGTCCGGTACTCTTTGAACAATGATGTGATCACCGATTATATCAGGTTCTTAGAGGGATTGAAAATATAATTCTCTTTTTTTATTTTATTTATCGAATTATTTAAATATTTAAATACATTTGTGCCCTGCTTCTTACATAATTGCCCCAAAGTACGCTTTTATTTATTGAAGTATTTGAATAAATCTAAAAATACCTGACAAATGAACACGTTACAATTGAACAGACCCCTCTTTTTCTTAGCCGGCATCCTGGTACTGCTGATTTCCCTGTCCGGCTGCGTGGCTAAAGCCAAAGAACCTGCTACCAGCAAACCCGCCGCAGCTCCGCAGGCAACGCCCGTGGACGGCACCATCATCCAGCCTTCTATTTTAACCGACGATATAGAAATAACCGGTACCCTTGTTGCCAACCAGCAGGTAGATATTGTGAGTGAGCTCACACGTAAGGTCACTGTCGTACACGCCAAAGAAGGTACTGTGGTGAAGGCGGGCGACCTGCTTTTCCAGTTGGATGATGCCGACCTGAAAGCACAATTGGAAAAACTCCGCCAGCAGGAAAAATTAGCCATACTCAATGAAGAACGCCTGCACGACCTCATCAAACATGAAGCCGTAGTGCAGCAGGATTACGACCAGGCCTTTACCAACCTGAAAGTATTGCAGGCCCAGATCCTTGAACTGCAGGTGCTCATCAG
The DNA here is from genome assembly GCA_964507525.1 of uncultured Sediminibacterium sp. Classification (GTDB taxonomy): domain Bacteria; phylum Bacteroidota; class Bacteroidia; order Chitinophagales; family Chitinophagaceae; genus Sediminibacterium. Next base: position 49,418 of record CAZDQB010000014.1, read on the forward strand.
CAAAACACGCATCAAAGCCCCCTTTGCCGGAAAAATAGGACTCATCAACACCTATCCCGGTGCAGTGGTTTCCACCAATACAGTATTGGCCAATATCCAGGACAACAGCTTAGTAAAAATAGATTTCAACGTCCCTGAAAAATATACCAACACCATTGCATCTGGCAGCGAGCAAAAATTTACGGTAACCTCCGATCACAAACAGTACACTGCCAGGGTCATTTCCCGGGAAGCCAAATTAGATCCGAATACAAGAACACTATTGGTCAGGGCCATTGCGCGTAACCCCGGCAACACATTGATCCCCGGGCAGAGCGCAAGGCTGAACCTGTCCTTACACGCTTCCGCCAATGCGCTGATGGTTTCTTCACAGGCCATGATCCCTTCTTCCCAGGGTTACAGTGTATATGTTTCCAGGAACAACCAGGCACAGTTGGTTCCGATTGAAATAGGCCAGCGGAATCCCTATGCAGTAGAAGTACTGAAAGGGCTTCAGCAGGGAGATACGGTTATCACCAGTAACCTTTTAAGACTGATGCCCGGTTCGGCAGTAAGGTTTGTAACATTAAAATAGTATCTGGCAGACCGGGTAATAAAAACATACACCAGGTCATCAACTAATCAACACAACATTTTTATGAGTGCTATTTCGCAAATAAGCATATCCAGGCCCATACTGGCCGGGGTCATGTCCGTTCTTTTGGTTCTCTTTGGTATCGTAGGTTATACGTACCTCGGGACAAGAGAATACCCTGTTACCGATTCTCCTATTGTCACGATCACCACTGTTTACCCTGGTGCAAGCGCTGATATCATTGCTTCACAGGTAACCAAGCCACTTGAAGAAGCCGTGGCCGAAGCCAATGGCATACGCGCCATGTCTTCTGTATCAAGAGAACAGGTGAGCATTATTACAGTTGAATTCAATTTGAACGCCGACCTCGAGGCTGCTGCCAACGATGTGAGGGATAAAGTGTCCAAGTCGCGGCAGCAATTACCTTCCGACATAGAACCCACGATCGTAGAAAAAGCAGGCCCCAATGACTTCCTCGTTTTCCTCACTGTACAGAGTGATACCAAGAGCCTGGAAGACATTACCGATTTTGTCAACATCAATATCAAAGAAAGGCTGCAGTCCATCTCCGGTGTGCGTCTCGTTGATTCTTATGCAGGCCGCAAGCGTGCGATGCGTTTGCGGATGGACCCCGTTAAGTTAGCCGCCTATCACCTCACCCCTGCCGATATACAGGCTGCCCTGCAAAAAGAGAATGTGGACCTTCCCAGCGGTCGTATCGAGGGTGAAAATACGGAGGTCACACTCAGGACCGAAGGCCGCCTCGTTACCGAAGCCGATTTCAACAACATGATCCTGAGCCAGAAAGACGGGGCCATCGTCCGATTCAAGGACGTGGGTACAGCCATCATGTCATCACAGAATGAACGCACTGCAATGATCGTGTGTGAAGGACAGACCGCCCGCTATGGTGTGGGTACCGGCGTGCAACCCCAGCGAGGCGCCAATTCCCTTGCTATCGTGGAAGAGTTTAAAAAGCGGTTTGCTGATATTGTTAAGTCGGCCCCGAAAGAATATATCATTTCACTGGGGAAGGATTTCACCGTTCCCGTACGCAATTCTTTATCGGAAGTAGAAGAAACTTTATTACTCGCTTTCGGGTTAGTGGCACTGATCATTTTTCTTTTCCTGAGAGACTGGCGCAGCACTATCATTCCGCTGGTTGCCATTCCTGTGTCTATTATTTCCGCTTTCTTCATCATGTATATCTTCCATTATTCCATCAATGTACTGACCCTCCTGGGATTAGTGCTGGCCATCGGCTTAGTGGTGGATGATGCGATCGTGGTGCTCGAAAATATTTACAGTAAAGTAGAACAGGGAATGACACCGCTGGAAGCAGCGCGGAAAGGTTCTGATGAAATTTACTTTGCGGTTATTTCTACCACCGTTACACTGGCGGCCGTATTTTTACCCATTTTATTTTTAGGCGGCATCACCGGCCAGCTGTTCAGGGAATTTGCCATTGTGGTGTCTGGCTCGGTACTCGTCTCTGCTTTTGTTGCCCTTACTTTATCTCCCATGATGAGTGCCTACCTGTTGAAGAAAGGAGCAACACATGGCTGGCTGTACCGCAAAACAGAACCCTGGTTCGAAGCATTGAATAACGGATATGCCAAAACACTGCAGGCATTTTTCAAATTCAGGTGGCTGGGCTTTGCCATCCTGTTGTTGTCTTTCGCCATCACTTATTTCCTCGCTCCCAAACTGCCTTCTGAATTAGCGCCTTTGGAAGACAGGTCTATGGTAGGTCTTGCCGTCATTGCCCCGGAAGGTACTTCCTATGAGAGCATGTCGGAAACTATGAAAGAAGTGAGCAATTATGTGGCGGACTCTATTCCCGACCTGAACGAGAACCGCACTTATGCCGCTATCGCCGCTGCATCAGGCAATGCTGTATTGCCTGTGAACAGCGGGTTCCAATGGATATTCCTGAAAGACCCGAAGGAACGGAAAAGCGGGTTAACACAGGCGCAGGTATTTCAAAAGTTAGTAGCAGCATCGGGCCGTTTCAGGAATGTGATCTGCATCCCTATCCAAATACCAACCATCGGTGGCTTTTCCAGTTCACAACCATTAGAATATGTGGTACAGGCACCTGATCTGAAAAGTTTGATTGACATTACGCCTAAATTAATGGGCGAAGTATACCAAAGTAAAAAGCTCAGTTTCCAGAACCCCGATTTTAAGATCAACCGTCCCGAAATAGGTATCAGCATCGACCGCCAGCGTGCCGCGCAGTTAGGAATATCTACGCAGGAAATTGGCCGGACCTTACAATTGGCATTGAGTGGCAGGCGTTATGGTTACTTTATTTATAACGACAGGCAATACGAAGTAATTGGCCAGCTCGAAAGAAAAGAACGTTCCGCCCCTACCGACCTGAGCTCTCTTTTTTTGAAAGCAGGGAATGGTGAAATGGTTTCCTTAGACAACCTCGTGAGCCGGAAAGAAAGTGTGAGCCCGCCTGCTATTTACCGTTACAATCAATCTTACAGCGCCACTATTTCTGCAACACCTGCCGCAGGTGTGAGCTTAGGGGAAGCTATTAAAGAGATGAACTCGATTGCAGGCAAAGTGCTGCCGAAAAATTTCAGGACTGCTTTAGCCGGACAAAGCCGCGACTTTACAGAAAGCAGTTCAAGTTTGGTTTTTGCTTTCATCTTTGCCATCATACTCATTTACTTAGTACTGGCTGCGCAATTTGAAAGTCTGGTAGATCCGTTCATTATCCTCCTGACAGTTCCCATGGCCGTAACCGGCGCTTTGCTCAGCCTTTGGGTAACGCACCAGTCCATCAATATCTTCAGTGAGATCGGTATCATCATGCTGATAGGACTGATCACCAAGAACGGTATCCTGATCGTTGAGTTTGCCAACAAACGGAAAGAAGAAGGCCTGAGTGTGAAAGAAGCTGTATTAGCAGCAGCCACTTCAAGGTTCAGGCCCATCTTAATGACTACCCTGGCGATGATTTTCGGTACCTTACCTATTGCTCTGTCATTGGGCACTTCATCGGGTAGCAGAACCTCGTTGGGTATTGTTGTGGTGGGTGGATTATTATTTGCAGGCATACTGACACTCTATGTGATCCCTTCCGTGTACTCTTATTTCTCGCGGCCACACAAAAAGAAAGCGGCTGTTTTGCCATCATCAACCGTTATCAATCAATCGAATTCATAAGACATGACCAGTTATAACTATAAACTCAAACATTTTATTTATACAGCTATTGTATTGCTTGTACTCTGCCTGTTGTCCTATGCTGTAAATGCACAGGACCTCCCGCTGAAACTTTCCATGAAAGACGCAGCGTCCCTGGCTGTTCAGCATAACCGTGACATCATAACGGCACAATTAGGTGTTGACCAATCGCAACAACAGATCCGCATAGCCAACAGCATGCGCCTGCCAACCGTAGCAGCAACGGGCCAGGTGTCTCATTATTTTTTGCAGCCTGCTTTTTTTGGCTTCGGCGGCAATGGTGCAACAGGTAAAATCCCTTACGGCAGGTTTGGCGGTAAAGACCAGGCGCTTGCGGCCCTGTCTGTTGTACAGCCTTTGTACAACCCGGCTGCAAAAGCTTCGCTGGCACATGCTAAGTTGTTGCAGGAAGAAAGCAGGTTGCAGCTTACAGATAAAGAAAACGAGATTGTCTCTTTTGTCAAACTCACTTATTTGCAGCTGCTGGTTTTGCAGGAACGCATCAACCTGCAAAAGGAAAGCCTGAACCGTAACAAAAAAGCCTTACAGGATACCCGGTCATTGCTGACCCAGGGTAAAGCCCTTCGGGTAGACACATTGCGGGCATATACTTCTGTAAAAAACTTAGAACCCGATCTATTAAAATTATCCAATGCCATTGAAGTGAATCAATTGCAATTGAAAGTCTTGATAGGACTCGATTCATTAAAGGATATACCACTCACAGATTCATTGACCCTGCCCCTGCCAACTGAAAATGTTCCAACTGAAGAAGCCGTTTTTAATGAAGCAAAAACGAAAAGGGCCGATCTGAAAGCAGTGGCTTTGCAGCAGGATGTTTATAACCAGCAGATAGCATTGGCTAAGTCGGCCAATAAGCCGGGTGTTAGTTTAGTGGGGCAATACCAATTGCAAACACAGGCAACAAGGTTTGATTACATCAACGCGTTTTATCCTTCTACTGCACTGATCGGGGCGCAGGTAACCGTTCCTATTTTCAATGGCCATAGTATTGAAGCTAAGATACAGCAAGCCAAAACCGGCAGGCAGCAAGCCATTATTCAGGCAGACAATGCCTATGCCCGCCTGAAAGTGGAAGTAAAACAGGTGGTGGCAGCATTGCATGAAACCATCGCGCGTATGCAGACAAGAACCACTGTTAAAGAAACGGCGCAATTGAGTTATGATATTGTGCAATACCGTTATGCAAAAGGAGTGGCTTCCCGGCTTGAACTGACCGATGCAGAACTGGCGCTGACTGCAGCACAATCCAATTACCTGGAAGCAGTGTATGATTATTTGTCAGCCAGGATTATGTTGGACAGAACAACCGGCAGGCAGGTCTACCAGTAATCATTTTTTTATACTATAACATTTTTCACAAAACACTGCGCAATCGAATGCGCAGTGTTTTGATTTATTATATACCTACATTTAGTTGAAGGAGCAATGGCGCAGCATGACTATACACCTGCCCGTTCAACCGCTGACTTAACATTTAAATAATCTTCGCACAATGGTATATGATGCAATTTGCATCCGTTTTGGAAGATGATTTACGCTGTGATCAATGAAAGATATTAGTCTTATTAAAAATGGCGATCCCATCGCTTTTAAACAGGTATACGATGAATACCATGTAAAAGTATTTCGTTATTTCTACAAGAGGACGCAGGGGCATGAAACGGCAACGGAACTCACACAGATCACTTTCATCAAACTCTGGCAATACAGGTACAGCCTGTCAGCGGCATTTTCCTTAGATACACAGTTATTCAGAATGGCCAATTCTGCACTCGTAGATCATTTTCGCAAAGAAGCCCGGAGCAGAAATGTAGTCCGCCATACAGAAGACATGCACGAAATCGCGTCAGCCCCGGTTGAACAATCGGCATATGCTGCATTGGAATCGGCTGATTACTTCAAAGAAGCCATCAAGCAACTTCCACCCGTGCGCAAAAAAATTTTTACCTTAAAAATGGTGCATGGTTATTCTAACCGGGACATTGCCGGTGAACTATGCATTTCTGTAAAAACGGTAGAAGACCATCTCTCTAAAGGCATACGCCACCTCAGAACCATTGCCGGCATTGCCATTCCCCTGTTCCTATTAAATTAATATTGACACAGCAGGGGTTTTTCTCTTTTCAAACGTATACAGTTTCGCATTCATTAATTGTTAGTAGGATTCAGACATGGAGATATCAAACCTTTTGATCAGGAAATTTTTGGCCAATACCTGTACTGCTGCAGAAGCTGAACAGGTAGCAGCCTGGCTGAAAACACATCCCGAAGCATTGGATGCTTTTTTGAAAGAGGACTGGGATCATGCCACTGACCAGGAAAGCCTGGAAAGTGATCTCCGGGATACCATGTGGCAGGCTATCCGCTATCAAACAACCGCTGCTGATCATCATCGCTCAAAAATATCGTGGATGGCTGTTGTGAAGCAGGTACCCGTTTTATGGAAAAGGATGGCGGTGGCTGCTTCTGTGCTGGCAGTGCTGGCCATGGGTTACGGGCTGTTTTACAACAATAAAAAAGACCCTGGTGCAGCAAAAATCCTTGCCGTAAAAGATTTTGCACCCGGCGGCGATAGGGCTGTTCTTACTTTGGCCGATGGGTCGGCCATCATGCTCGACAGCGCCCATAATGGAACCCTCAGCCAGCAAGGCAATACACGGGTATTAAAATTGAATAATGGAGAACTGGCCTATCATTCATCCGGAGAAAAACCCGGGGAAATACACTACAACACCATTGCTACTCCCAACGGCGGCCAATACCAGGTAATACTCGCCGATGGAACAAAAGTCTGGCTCAACGCTGCTTCATCGCTGCATTTTCCAACTTCTTTTGCCGGCAAGGAAAGAAGGGTGGAAATAACCGGGGAGGCTTATTTCGAAGTAGCGCATAATGCAGCCATGCCCTTTATTGTAAAGAACGGAGACGCTGAAGTGCGGGTACTGGGTACTCATTTCAATATCAATGCCTACAACGATGAGTCGGCCGTTAAAGTAACCCTCCTGGAAGGACAGGTAAATGTAACACAACTCAATGCGCACCGCTCGCAGCTACTCTCGCCCGGGCAACAGGCGAGCATGCATGTTAACAGCGACATCAAAGTGAACAGCGATGTGGATATGGAAGCTGTTATGGCCTGGAAGAACGGTCTCTTCAATTTCACCTACGCCGATATCAAAACCATCATGCGCCAGGTAGGCAGGTGGTACGATATAGAGGTCAGCTATGAAGGCAATCTTCCGGAAAGGGAGTTTTCAGGAAAGATCAGCAGGAATACAAACGCATCAAATGTGCTTAAGATACTGGAACAGAGCAATATTCATTTCAGGATGGAAAACAAGAAGATCATAGTAATGCCCTGATCATAAGAAAACCGGATTCCGTTGGCCCGGAACCCGGCGAATGATCGGGCTAATGAATAAATACAATTGTTGACACTGCTTATTTTTTAACCCAAACCTGTTCCGAGGTGATCGGAACCAAACAAAGTTATGCAATTAACAGCTCTTTGCAGTTCCTCCTTTTATAAAAAAAGGAAGAATTCAATTGCTCAAATGTTGTTGGTCATGAGACTCGTTATTTTGTTTCTCGCAATGGGCCTGCTGAAGGCAAATGCCAGCGGCTATTCGCAAACCGTTACCCTTTCGGAACGGAATGTCCGGCTGGAACAGATCTTCAAAAAGATCGAAAAACAGACCAGCTTCTTTTTCTGGTACGAGAACAAGGCTTTGAAGGAAACCAGGAAAGTGAACATCGATGTGCAGAACGCATCATTGGAACATGTCCTGAACCAGTGTTTTGCCAACCAACCACTCAGCTATGTGATCGTCGACAAAACCATTGTGGTAAAAGAAAAGAAACCGGTAACTCCTGTTCAATCAACAGTGGTTACATCGGCTCCGGTCATTGCCCCCGAACCTCCTGCCATCAGGATCAGGGGAACTGTGAGCGCTTCGGAGGGCCAATTGCTGGCAGGAGCTTACATCAAACTAAAAGGGAGCAACAAAGGCACTGTTGCGGCCAACGATGGCAGCTTTCTCCTGGAAATCCCGGAACATGGCGGAATACTGGTGATCTCTTATGTAGGTTACCAGTCAGTTGAAATGCGCATTACCAAAAACAGTACACTCAACATTGTACTGGAACAGCAAAAATCCAATGTAGATGAAATAGTGGTAGTAGGTTATGCTTCACAGCGTAAGGCCAACCTTACCGGCGCTACAGACAAAATCACCGCTAAAGAATTTGAAAGCCGCCCCATCAACAATATTGGTTCTGCATTACAGGGGTTGGTGGCTAATCTCAACATTACCAACAATGATGGAAGACCTAATACTGCTGCTGCATTGAACATACGCGGAGCGGTTTCCATCAATGGTGGAGAGCCCCTGGTACTGGTAGACAACATACCCGTTACACAAGCCGAACTGGCTTACCTGAATCCCACCGATGTGGAAAGTGTAACAGTGCTGAAAGACGCCGCTTCCGCTGCCATATATGGTGCCAGGGCTTCTTTTGGTGTGATACTGGTTACTACCAAATCCGGCAAGAACAATAAACTCAACGTAAATGTCAACGCCTATTCTTCATTCAGAACCGTTGGCAAACTGCCTGAAATTGTTACCGATCCGTACACTGCCATCACCATCAAGAACCAGGCGGCCTTCCCCCTGTACAACCCGGCATGGCCCGCTTCTATGGTAGATTATGCCAAACAGCGTTCGCAGAACCCTTCCCTGTCTGCGGTAATAGTGAATCCCAATAATCCGAACAAGTACCTCTACATGGGTAATACCAACTGGTTGGAGGAAGGTTACAATAAAACCGCTCCTTCACAGGACATCAACCTGAATCTTTCCCAGAAGACAGATAAACTGGCGTACTACTTCTCCATGGATTATTACAACCAGGATGGTGTCATACGTTACAACCCCGATAGTTACAAGCGTTATAACATGCGCGGCAAGGTAGACTTCAATGTAACTCCCTGGCTTACCTTCAGTAACAATACCAGCTTCGCGAACATACTGTACAATTCACCCACTTACCTGGATGGTTATTATTTCTGGAACCTCAACAGGCAATCTTCTTTCGATGTGCCCAAGAACCCTGATGGTACCTGGACACAGGCAGGGGCCAATCAGTTGGGATCTATCCAGCAGGGTGGTCGTGCCGATTCAAAGCTGAATGATTACCAGAGCACATTCTCTTTCAACGCTTCTATCCTGAAAAATGTTTGGAGTATCAAAGGAGACGCTACTTTCAAGAGAACATCGAGCTTAGAGAAAAGATATGAAATACCCGTTCCTTATACCGACGGACCAAACGGACCTGTAAAATATGCAGGCGGACTCACCGGATCATCTACCAATAAAACAAACAACACCGGCTACAATGTGTACAATATTTACACAGACGCGCATAAAAAGTTCGGTGATCATTTTGTAAGCATACTGGCTGGTTTCAACCAGGAAGAACGCAGCAGCATTGCCAATACGGCCACCAGGAACGGCTTGATCTCCTATAACCTGCCTACCGTAAACCTCAGCACAGGCGCCATGACAGAATCTGAAACCATTCGCGAATGGGCAGTACAGGGCTTCTTTGGCAGACTGAATTACAATTTCAAAGACCGCTACCTGCTGGAACTGGATGGCCGTTATGATGGCAGTTCACGTTTCCAAAAAAATGATCGGTGGGGCTTCTTCCCTTCTGCTTCTGCGGGATGGGTGATCTCTGAAGAGCCTTTCTTTGCACACGTGAAGAAAGCCGCAGGCATGGACTTCCTGAAACTCAGGGCTTCTTACGGTTCATTGGGTAACCAGGCATCTGTGTCAGAGTATGGCTATATACCCACTATGAGCTTTACACCACAAATAGGTCAGATACTCGGAAGTGGTTTACCTTCTGCAGTGAACGTTCCCGGTGCCGTATCACCCAGCTATACCTGGGAGAAAGTGAATACCACCAACTTTGGAGTTGATCTGTTATTACTGGATAAGCGCTTAGAGGTCAACTTCGATAAATATACCAGGGTAGTAAACGGTATGCTGGTAGCCGGTAAAACACTGCCGGCTGTTTTTGGTGCTGCCGTGCCCATGGTGAATGCCGGCGATATGGAAACCAAAGGATTTGAATTGAAATTAACATGGCACGACAAAGCGAAACTGGCCGGCTCTGATTTCTATTACAACTTCACGGCTTCTCTGGCCGACAGCAGGGCATGGATTACCAGGTTTGATAATCCGACCCGTTCACTCAACAACCATTATAAAGGAGAAGAACTGGGAGAAATATGGGGCCTTGGCGTAGACGGCTTCTTTAAGTCTCAGGACGAGGTCAATGCCAAAGATTATTCTGCCGTTGGTCAGGCTGATAACAGCTTTGCTTACTATGTGGGTGATCTCAAATTCACCGACAGGAACAACGATGGCAAACTGAATTTTGGAAAATACACGGTAGACGATCCGGGAGACCTGTACAAGATTGGTAACAAATCCCTGCGCTTTCCCTATAGTTTTGAATTCACCGGCGCATGGAAAGGCTTCGATCTGCGCATTTTCATGCAGGGAATAGCAAAGAGAGACTGGTATCCGGAGCCTAGTAATATTTATTTCTGGGGAGTGTATGCTCAACCATGGACCAATGTTACTGTTCAGAACCTGGATCGTTGGACACCCACTAACCCCAACGGTTATTTCCCCAGGGTGAAAGCTTATATAGCAGAAGACTGGATGCAGGAATTAGGTATACCCAACACACGCTACCTGCAAAATGCAAGCTACCTGCGTTGTAAGAACCTGACCATCGGTTATACGCTTCCGCAGTCACTGCTGAAAAGAGTTAAGATCAACAAGCTGAGATTCTATGCCAGCGCTGAAAACCTGTTCGAGTTTTCGCATACCAAGGTAAGGCTCGACCCGGAATCCCTGGGTGTTAAACGCGGAGATATCTATCCTTTCCAGCGTACCTATTCATTTGGCCTGAACCTTAATTTTTAATCGACCCAATTACTGAATCATGAAACGATATATTAAATACATAGCACCGTTTTGTTTGATCGCAGCTTTAACGGGATGCACCAAAGATTTCCTGCAACGCGATCCTAAAACAGAGATCACGGGTGATCAATTCTTCAAAAGTGCCGCTGACCTGGAAACCTATACAAATGGTTTTTATTCCATGTTGAGCGCTTCTTACGGTGATCCTTCCGCCAACAATTTCTCAGACGACATATCCATTTATACCGGCGGTGCTGAACTGGATAACCTCATCAGGAGCAAACTCTCTCCCAATAACGTGGGGGGATGGGACAACTGGCCCAGCCTGCGCCGCATCAATTTCATGCTTGATAATGTAGCCAGGACCACTGGCGACCTGGCCGCTATCAATCACTATATTGGCATAGCCCGTTTTTATCGTGCCCTCTTTTATTTCAATATGGTGAAAAGATATGGCGATGTGCCCTGGTATTCACACGTAATGCAAACCACCGACCAGGATATGCTGTACAAAGCCAGCGACCCTCGCGCACTGGTGATGGATTCCGTGATGAACGACCTGGAATTTGCTGCTACCAATATCAGCACTTCCATGAACAACGGCACCAATACCCGCGTTACCAAATGGGCAGCCTATACTTTGCTTGCAAGGGTAGCGCTCTTTGAAGGCACCTTCAGGAAATACCATGCAGAGCTGAACCTGCAGAACACTGCCCAGCGCTTTTTGCAGCGAGCCGCTTCTGCAACAGATACAGTGATAGCCAAAGGCGGATTTACCATATACAACACGGGCGCCGGTGCGGCGAACTTCCGGGCAATGTTTTCCAGCAACAACCTGTCGGGCAACAAGGAAGTCATCTTCCTGCAAAAGAATGATCAAAGTTTAGGCGTAGCCAATAATACACACGTAGTGCTCGACTGGCAGTGGGCATTGAGCCGCAGCTTAGCCAATGATTTTCTCATGGCCGATGGAACACCATTCACTTCACAGGCAAATTTCGATAAGAGTGATTTTGTGCAGATGTTCAGGAACCGCGATCCCCGGATGGCTGAAACCATCATGCCTCCGGGATTCTCAACCACTCCAGGCGGACAACTTTACCTCATCAAACCCGATTTTGGCGGATTGTTGCAGGTGAAATTCTACCCGCGCGATCCTGCATTGCGGCAGGGATGGGTAGCTGATTATACCGACCTTCCCATTTTCCGTTATGCTGAAATATTGCTTACCAATGCAGAAGCGAAAGCAGAATTGGGAACACTTGCACAAACAGATCTTGACAACACCATCAACCTGTTGCGCAGGAGAGTGAACATGCCCGACCTGAACATAGCTGCAGCCAATGCCAATCCCGATCCCGTGCAAATGGCCCAGTATCCTTCAGCCGGCGGAAACAACCAGGGTGTGATACTGGAGATCAGGAGAGAACGCCGCGTAGAAATGGCATGTGAAGGATTGCGCTGGAACGATATCCTGCGTTGGAAAGCTGGTTCGGTATTGGCCCAGCCCTCCCAGGGCATCTATGTAGCTTCTTTAGGCGGTATGGATGTAACCGGCGATAGCGTACCCGATATAGCCATCTGGCAAAATGCACAATCAACACAACCCGTTCCAGGGTTACCGGCCAATGCACCTGTATATTACCTGGATGGCAGCAGTTATTATTTATCGAACGGAAAATCGGGCTTCATCCTGTTCAATAAAGATGTGAGCCAGCCTCGCAGCTTTATCGACCCCAAGTATTATTATTTCCCCATACCATTACAGCAAACAGTATTAAATCCGAGTTTGAAACAGCCTTCCGGCTGGTAAAATAAGTGGTGATCATAAAGGACCCCGCTCCGGTGGGGTCCTTTATATATTTGAAGTAATGAAAGAATCGATAAACAATATGAAACGGAGAACGCTTTTAAAAAATATCGGGTTAACGGCAGGCACTGTGGCCCTGGGAGGTACTGCAACTTCCCTTTTAGCCGCCACCAGTGCAACAAAACGCAAGCCGGTGCTTACCGTAGCGCATATTACAGACGTGCATATCAGGAAATAAGAAAATGCGCCGGCTAAATTCAAACAGTGCCTGGAAGAAATTAAGCAACACCGGCCCGATTTCTTCCTCAATGGCGGCGATTCCATTTTTGATGCATCTTATGATCATGTTAAACGGGAACAGGTAACGGAGCTCTGGAACTTATGGGATGAGTGCATCATGACCATCAGGGATTACGAACTGCACAGCTGCATCGGCAACCATGACAACTGGTGGGCGGCTCCTTCCAAACAAGATGACATGTATGGCAAACCTTATGTTGTAAAACGCCTGGGCATTCCTGACCGTTACTACAGCTTCACAAAAAGCGGCTGGCATTTTATCATCCTCGACGGTAATAATGAAAAGATATCGCTCGATGAAAAGCAATACAACTGGTTGGCGAATGACCTGGAAAACCTTCCTGCCCATACACCTTCCCTGCTGATGTCTCATTATCCCATATTGGGTGTAACACCTTTATGGGAAGGCGGCGGGCATTCTGATGCTAAAAAGCTGAAGGACCTGTTTTACAAACACAGGGACAAAGTAAAAGTATGTTTGAGCGGGCACAATCATCTGTACGACCGGAATCAATACAACCATGTTGAATACTATTGCAACGGATCGATGAGCGGATTCTGGTGGGGAAAGGGAGATGCCCATTCCGCTGCTCCTTACTATTACCAGGAAACACCGCCAGGATACGCCATCCTGAAATTATATGCCGATGGAACACTGGAAAATGAATACCATACACCAGCCTGCTTAATAAGCTGATCAAAACCACCCATCCGGGTGGTTTTTTGTTTACCGGTAAAGTTTCTTTTTCAGGCATCTTTTTTGTAATGTTGAACGTATCATTCAAGATAATATCCAAGCACTTAAAACCACAGTTATGAAAACCCTGAAAACCACCAACTTAGTCCTGTTAGCCCTTCCTTTATTGCTATTGTTGAATGCCTGCAGCAAGGACAGCGGCAGTACTACTACTCCCCCTGCCCCCGTTGTAGTCAAACACTGGGATGTTACCATGAATTCGAAATTTGAAGTGCCTGCCCCGGCCGGCCGGTCAGAAACCGGTACGGTTGCATTGGATCTGTACAGTGACATGACCATCAAGTACACCATTAATGTAACCGGACTTGCATCGGGCGATGCATTAACAGCCGCGCATATTCACGTGGGCGATCCCATCACAAGCGGCGGGGTAATTCTGGGTTTCAGCCCGTCTTTCACTGGCGGCAATGCAACTGGCCAGGTAAGCCTGCGGGCATCATTGGCCGATTCACTCAAAAACGGGTCCACAGACTTTTATGTTAATGTACATTCCACCCAGGTTCCCAGCGGCTTACTGCGCGGCCAGTTAAACAACCCGGTTACATTTGCCATGGATGTTGCCATGACCGGCACTGCTGAAGTTCCTGCTGTAAATACAACCGCCTCTGGTGTTGCATTATTACGATTGACCGCCGATAAAACATTGTACGCTAAAGTAACCGTTACAGGCTTAGAGTCAGGCGATGTACTCACGGCCGCCCATATCCATGCAGCTGCGGCCGGTGTTAACGGCGCTGTGATCGTGCCGCTTTGTGCCAGTGCTGCAGACTTTGGCGTGGCTTTAAAAATAGCAGCTATCGCTGATGCAAATGTATCGCTGATACAAACCGGGCAGGTGTATGTCAATGCACACTCACAAAACCATCCATCCGGACTTATCCGCGGGCAGATCCGTTAAACTGCGGCTTCTTTTGTATCGATACAGGGCTGCAAGGGCGGCGCTTTAGGGAAAGACTGATTCAGTATATGGTCTCTGTCTTTCCCTTTCCTGTATTTATTTAAATTGATCAGTAATACACTGCCTAAAATAACGAACAGTCCCAGTAATTGTAAACCCGATATACTTTCGCCTGCAAAGAAAACACCGAGCAGCACTGCTATGACAGGGTTAACATAGGCATAGGTACTTACCTGCGTTGCCGGGCGCACCTGCAATAGCCATACATAAGCGCTGAAAGCAGCGATGGAGCCGAATACAACCAGGTAGATCAATGCAAACCAGGAACTGGCAGTTACCTGTTGCCACTGAAAATGCTGCACTTCCCCACGCACTAAGCTGCTGGGTATGAACACCAGCCCTGCAACAATCATTTGCCAGGCGGTATTCACAGAAGCAGCACCTGAAGTCAGTTTGTATTTGGAATAGAGCGATCCGCCTGACCAGGCAAAAGTGCCAATCAACAATAACAGCATACTTCCCAACCTTGTCTGGCCGGAACTAATGGCCAGGTCGTGCATGATTTGTTCACCGAATAATAAGATCACACCGGCAAAACCAATGAACAATCCTGCCAGTGTGGCTTTATTGCGAAGGTTCTCGGCCCATTTTGGTTTGTCTAATAACACAAACCAAATCGGAGAAGAAGAAACCAATATGGCTGCCATACTGCTTGGAATGGTCTGCTCCACCCATATTACGGCGCCGTTGCCTATGAACAATAACAGGATACCGGCTATTGCAGCATGTTTTATGTTATGCCATACAAATAATTTTTCGCCTTTCCATGCACTCCATCCCAGCATTAATATGCCTGCTGTAAAAAAACGGAGTACGCCCAGCAATAAAGGCGGAAATCCCTTGACAGCCTGCTGGATAAAAAAGTAGGTGGATCCCCACACTACATAAACTGTGGCAAAAGCCAATACAACCATCAACGTGGAAGCGGGTTTAGATTGAGACGTGTTCATACTATAACAGCATTGATTTATTTTTTAGCTAATTGTGCATCTATGCTCCAGCGATAAGCAGGCATCGCAGCCAGTAAAAAAGCTGAAGTGCAATCGACAAAGACGCTGTAATCGAATGGCGACTTAATACCAAATGAATAAGCCATCGCCAGTGCAAAAATGAGCGTCAGTACTGCAGCGCCCAGCGCTGCCCATCTTGTTTGATACCCTATCAGCAGCAGCACAGCAAAAAGCGTTTCCAAACTGGTGGCGGCAATTGCCATAAAGGGTATCATGCCGGCCGGGGCAAATGAGTTCACTTCAGCAGTATAAGCTAAAAAGCTTTTCCAGTTGCTGCCCCCCGCAGCTTTGCTCCACAGGCCGAGGCGGCTGGCTACCGCCGATAAAAAATTGGCAGCAGTAGCTAACCTCAGGAGCAGTATGGCTTTGTCCTGGTATTGCTTCATAAATAATAGCTTTTTGTACCATAAATTTCTATCTTTATTGGACTACTTGTATAGTCCAGATAAAAGAAATTAAATAGTCCAGATATGATCTCTTTCAAAGACCTTATTGTTGTCGACAAAACCGCAGATACTGCCGTTTACCTGCAGATCGCCAACAGCATTATTCATAACATACGCAGAGGGCGTCTGCGAAGGGGCGCTAAGCTCCCCGGCTCGCGTGAACTGGCTGCTTTTTTACAGATCCACCGTAAAACCATGCTTGCCGCTTATGACGAATTACTGGCGCAGGGATGGGTTGAAATGATTCCGCGCAAAGGAACTTTTATTGTGCTGGACCTGCCTGAAATAAAACCCATCAGCATTCGTAAAGAAGAACCGCTTTGCCGCTATCCCGCAAAAACGAATTTCTCCATCGATCAGAACCGGGTCGTCAGCTTTCCTCCAACAACATACCCCGACTCAACCACGCTGTTCTTAGATGATGGGAACCCTGATATCCGCCTGGCCCCTATTGAACTGTTCATCCGCGAAATGCGAAGCCTTGCCAAGCAGGCCGCTTTCAAAAAATACCACCGGTATGGCAGCGTCTTCGGGCCCGCCTACCTGCGTGAAACACTGGCTTCATTCTTAACCGATACCAGGGGGCTTCCCATCTCTACTGCCAACATCATGATCACAAAAGGAGCGCAAATGGGCATTTATTTGGTAGCCAGGCTGTTAGTCAAGCCAGGTGATCACGTGGTGGTTGGCACCCCAGGGTATTTTGGCGCCAACCTGACTTTCCAGCAAACAGGGGCATGCCTCAATTGTGTACCGGTAGACAAAGAAGGGATCAATGTGGATGCCATTGAATTGATCTGCAAAACAAAAAAAATACGTTTTGTCTATGTGATACCGCATCACCACTTCCCTACCACGGTAACACTGACACCCGAGCGCCGCATCCGGCTCCTGGAATTAGCTGCGCAATACAAGTTTGCCATCATTGAAGATGATTACGACTACGATTTTCATTATACCAGCAACCCGGTGCTGCCCATGGCAAGTCTTGATCATCATGGCAATGTGATCTATATAGGTACATTAAGCAAAACATTAGTGCCTGCTATCAGGGTTGGGTTTATAGTGGCGCCGGAAAATTTCATTCACACCATTTCCAACCTGCGAAGAGCGGTGGACTGGCAGGGCGACAGCATGATGGAAGTAGCCATTGCAGAACTCTACAGAAACGGAACGATCAGCAGGCACATTAAAAAAGTAGTCAAGATCTACCACGAAAGAAGAGACCATTTCTGCAGCCTGCTGAAAACATGCTTAGGCAGCCAGGTCAGTTTCAACATACCGGATGGAGGTATGTCGGTCTGGACCAAATTCAATACCGCTGATCTGACCAGCGTAACAGCAAGAGCCGTAAAAAAGGGGCTTGCCATGAGCGATGTAGCAATATATAATACAAACAACAGTAACTTAAACGCCAGCCGGCTTGGTTTTGCCTCGCTAAACCTGAAAGAACAGGAAAAAGCAATAGGCATCCTGTCAAAATGCCTGAAATAGTCGTTAGCAGGTAAAATTTTCCGGTTTTACCATTATTTTAATTAGTCCACCGTTTTTATAGAATATATTTGCGCATAATACTGAAAAAACAGTCATTTGCATGCAAGGCGACGATAATTCGAGATTGGTACAAGACAACCGGCTCTTTCCTGTGTTCCTGAACTTAGAAAAACTTCGTTTACTGATCGTCGGTGGAAGTGACAGCGCTTTTGAGAAATTACATGAAGTGCTGTCCAATGCTCCTGGAACAGCTATTACACTTGTCGCAACCAACATTCATGACAACATACAGAAACTGGCAGTGACCCACCCTGCTATCAGGCTGGTACAAAAGCAGTACGAGGTTACTGATCTTGATGCTGTGGACGTTGTCATCGCGGCAGTCAATTCCAGGCTGATCAACCAGCAGATACACGACGATGCTAAGAAAAAAGGATTATTGGTGCATATAGCCGGCCAGCTGGAGCTCTCCGATTTTTATTTAAGCGCTGTTGTCAAAAAAGGCGACCTGAAAATAGCTATTTCTACCAATGGCAAGCATCCCACGCTTTCCAAGCGGTTAAAAGATATACTGAACGAAATATTTCCCAATGAACTTACAGATGCGTCGGGCAATACACAGTCGATCGAACAATGGTTAAATGAGCATTTTACTGAAAAGGCAAAACAGCTGAATGGACTCACCAGCGTCATTGCAGCAAAAAGGGTGTCATTAGAAGAAGTGCCGTTGTTAAGACCTAAAGAAAAGAAATGGCAGCAGATTGTAAAATGGTGCCTGCTGGCATTTGTGGTGATGATCGTGGGGCATGCCATCTTTTCCTTCCTGCCTTCTTACCATGTTTTTGACATTGTCAATGATATTCCGCAATACATAGATACCAGGTCTTTCCTCATCATGCTGCTCACAGGCTTTATTGCACAGATGGTGGATGGTTCATTGGGTATGGGCTATGGAACCATTTCGACTACTTTTTTACTGGCCAATGGTGTTAACCCGGCTATTGTCAGCAGCAGGGTGCATTCGGCGAGGGTATTTTCCAGCGGTGTTTCGGGCTACAGCCACCACCGTTTTGGCAATATCAATAAGAAATTATTCAAGACCCTTGTCGTACCGGGTATTATAGGCGCCGTAACAGGCGCCTGCCTTGCTTTTATCGGCCAGAAATATTCCTCTTATGTCCGTATTCCCCTTTCTGTTTACACCGTCTACCTCGGCTATTACATTATCAGGAAAGCGATGAAGAAAAAAACACAGCAAAACAAGGTAAAGCGCGCCGGCTGGCTGGCATCTGTGGGGGGCTTTATGGATGCGTTTGCGGGAGGCGGATGGGGTACCTTAGTGACCAGCACGCTTGTTTCTAAAAGAAAAAGCGCGCGCTATGTAATAGGATCTGTATGCCTCGCCGAGTTTTTTGTGGTATTCGCCAGCGCACTCACCTTTTTTATCTTATTAAGACATATTCCTGTATCTGATGTACTGGGACTGATCATTGGCGGCATTATTGCTGCACCTATTGCTGCCAGGTTAGTGGGGAAACTGCCTTTAAAAGCCATGTATTTTTCGGTTGGCGGGTTAGTGGTCGTAACAAGCCTCTTTACATTATGGAAAGCATTATCTTCTATAGTGCATTGATATCATTTTTCCGGGAAAATATTTGCTCCGCCTGTTCGTTATCAGTTTAAAAGATACCTTTAAACAATGGTGCCGCAAAAAGAACTAACCCTGTTTACCCCCTACCAGAAATTTGTCATTGCCATGCTGGCATTACTGCAGTTTACAGTAGTCCTTGATTTCATGGTACTGTCGCCATTGGGTGATATACTGATGAAATCATTGAACATCGTTCCCGCTAAGTTTGGATTGGTGGTGTCCTGTTATGCGTTCAGCGCCGGCATTTCCGGTATCCTGGCTGCCGGGTTTGCCGATAAATTTGACCGGAAAAAAATGCTCCTGTTTTTCTATACAGGGTTTATCATAGGTACGCTCTGCTGTGCGCTGGCCAACACTTACTGGCTGCTCCTGTGTGCACGGATCGTAACCGGGCTTTTCGGCGGCGTAATCGGCGCTATTTCCATGGCTATCATGACCGACCTTTTTCCCATACAGCAACGCGGACGTGTGATGGGCTTTGTACAAATGTCCTTTGCCGCCAGCCAGGTGCTGGGAATACCCATCGGCCTGTATATAGCTAACAGCTGGGGCTGGCATGCTGCTTTCCTGATGATCGTGCTGCTGGCTATCCTCATCAGTATCCTGGTATTTATTAAAATGAAACCGGTTGACCATCACCTGGCTATCCAATCAGATAAATCGCCCTTTCTCCATTTGTGGCATACATTATCGAACAATTCTTACCAGACCGGTTTTATCGCCACAGCGTTTTTATCCATCGGCGGGTTTATGCTGATGCCTTTTGGCAGCGCCTTTCTTATTAACAATGTACAGATCACGCAGCAGCAATTGCCACTGATCTTTATGTTTACCGGCATCGCTTCCATTGTTATCATGCCGTTAGTAGGTAAACTGAGTGACAGGATTGATAAGTTTGCACTTTTTACCGGCGGGTCTGTACTGGCCATTATCATGGTCATCATTTATACCAACATTTCGCCCATCCCGCTGTGGCAGGTAGTCGTAATCAATATGATCATGTTCATGGGTATTATGAGCAGGATGATCCCCGCCACCACACTCACTACCAGTATCCCTGAAATGAGAGACAGGGGTGCTTTCATGAGCATCAACTCATCGCTGCAACAAATGGCAGGCGGTATTGCCGCCATCTGTGCGGGATTCATTGTAACGCAGCCTGCCAAGGCAAGTCCTTTACAGCATTACAATATCCTTGGGTACGTTGTAGCTGCCGTTATTGTAGTATGTGCGTTCCTCGTGTACCGTGTCAACGTAATGGTTATTAAGAAAGAAAATGCCTGACAATGCGTTGATCATTGCAGTTCCACACGGATAATGGTATCAGGACCGCCGCTGAAAGCAATTCCTTCAGTAGCAATCCTTATCCCGTCTTTTTGCTGCTCATAGCTGATGGCTCCATTGGCAGTAAGCAGTTTTACCTGTTTCACCTTTTGATCACCGGGTATCAGTATGGTGTTTCCTTCCGGTGCTTTGAACAGGTGCAGGTAAATGGTTTTATCTTTCTGTGTGGTCACACCCCATGATTGTGCGCCAACCGGGCCTCCCCTTGTACCATAGGTACTTTCTCCATACTGCTGCAGCCATTTGCCGGCTGCACTTAATGTATCTGTGAATTCCGGTTGTATGGCGCCATTGGGCATTGGCCCTACATTCAGTAATAGATTGGCATTGCGGCCGGCTGCACCCACTAATAACTGTATCACCTGGTTCACTGTTTTGTACCGGCGGTCGGTAATATTAAAGCCCCATGCTCCGTTGATCGTTTCACAAGTCTCTAATGGCACTTCTGCAGATGCTTTCTGAAAACTCAGTCCCGATTTATTTTCGCCCGGGAGGTCTCTTTCAAACATCTGGAAATCTTCCCCGGCAATGGGCGACAGGTGATGGTTGTTCCCGATCATACATTTAGGCTGCAGTTTATGTATGAGTCCATAGATCTCATCATACTTCCAGTTGATCCGCGAACTCCTGTCCTTATCCCCCTCCGGGTTTGTCTGGTCCCAATGCCCATCAAACCAGACAGACATGATCTCGCCATAATTCGTTAATAATTCTGTCAGCTGGTTCTTCATGAATTGCAGGTAGGAAGCATAATTGCTTTTAGCAGTGCGTCCTGTTCCTTTTCCCGTCCTGCCTGTTTCATAAGGATAATCGCTCCTGTACCAGTCAAGCAAAGAATAATACAACCCAAGTTTGATGCCCTGTTTTTTGCACTCCGCTGCGAGCATTTTCAGCACATCTTTACCATAGGGCGTGTTGGTTATTTTCCAGTCCGACTGTTTGGTATCCCAGTTAGAAAAACCATCGTGGTGGCGGGTAATGAATACGATGTATTTCATGCCGGCATTCTTTGCCGTACTAACCCATTTTGCAGCATCGAAGTCAACAGGATTAAATGCGCGTATCAGGCGGGTATAATCGGCTACTTTGATATTCCGTTCATTCATCACCCACTCTCCATGGCCCAGTACACTGGATAAGCCCCAGTGAATAAACATTCCGTATTTATTATCCTGGAAAGTGTGGCGTGCCTGCAGGTTCTCTTTAGCAGGCGTATATTCCTGGGCACGGAGCAGGTAAATGGTGGCAATGCATAAAAAAACAGTAGCGGCAATTCTTTTCATGGCAGGGTATATTTATTTAACCCTGACAATTTAAAACATCCTGTGTTTACCGGGCACCATCAGCATCGTAATATTTTGCAGAAAGCCAAAGCAGAATATAGAATGGAATATATAAGTTAATAGGCTTTATCACTTCATTAAGTTCATCGCTTTCAGTACAGTTGAATCATTCCTGTTCATCACTTCAAAATAACCCTGGTTTCTCCAAAGCTGTCTCGCCATCAGCGCCTGGAGTCTCTTGGTGAGTTCTGTCTTATCCTTGCTGTCTAAGCCGGCTACAGTTATGCTATCCCTTTGTGCGAAGGCAGCAAACGCCTGCCAGTCATGTTCGCCGGTCATGAATTTTCCGGGTATCTCTGCGGTTGATGTAACAGCACTGAACAGCGCACTGTTATTGATGTAATAATGGTAGACGAAATTGCTCAGGGTATTTTTGTAATACAACTTCATTAATGAACTGTCCATTTTGGTAGTGTCATATGGCACAAATACATCCGGTGTAATACCACCACCGCCATAAACAATTCTTCCACCCGGCGTTTTATAGGGTTTGCTGTCATGCTTGCCGGTATCGCCTTTCACCACTTCCCCATCATGAAACCGTTCTACCAGTTCTTCTTCATATACTTTTTTCCCTTTATTGTAAGGCTTTTGTATGTTCCTGCCAAGCGGTGTATAATACCGGGCAATGGTCAATCGTACAGCGCTGCCGTCACTTAGCTGGAACTGCTGCTGTACCAGGCCTTTACCAAAAGACCGCCTGCCCACGATCGTGGCCCTGTCCCAATCCTGCAATGCACCAGATAACACTTCACTGGCAGAAGCGGATGTCTCATCCACCAATACGATCAGCTTTCCTTTTTCAAACAGCCCGTCACGCTTGCAGCGGTATTCATACCGGGGTACATGGGCCCCTTCCGTATACACGATCAGTTTATCGCCGCTCAGGAATTCATCGGCAATATCTGTTGCTTCCTTCATCAACCCGCCCCCATTGCCCCGCAGGTCCAATATCAATTGCTGCATGCCCTGCTGCTGCAGTTTTTCCATCGCCTGCATGAATTCTTCATAAGTACGTTCGCCAAATTTATTAATGCGTAAGAAACCCGTACCCGGTTCTATCATATAAGCAACATCTACCGATGGTACAGGTATCACACCCCTGGTGATCACAACATCCATCAGCTTATCTCCGCGCAGCAGTTGCACTTTCACATTGGTATTCATCAGCCCGCGCAGCAGTTTACGGATATCATCCGGCTTCACTTTTTTACCGGCAATGGTTACGCTGTCATTCACTTTAATAAATTTGTCGCCCGTCTGCACGCCTGCCCTGGCAGAAGGCCCGCCCTTGATCACATTCATCACGTTAACCGTATCATTGAACAATTGAAACTCTACGCCGATGCCCTGGAAATTTCCCATCAGTTCTTCATTCATGTCCTTCAGGTCGGTCGCGGGAATGAACACGGAATGCGGGTCTAAGTGCGACAGCAATTCATTGGCCGCCACCTGGTTGATGCTGTCTGCAGCTACCGGGTCTACATACTTGCCCTTCACTAATTCTACCAGCTCCTGCAACGTACTTCTTTTATTGATGCTTAAAAACCGGCTGCCAAGGGTTTTCCCCTTTAACTGGTACCCTATTGTCATGCCCGCCACCATCACTACCGCAAAAAGCAAGGGCAACCATACCTGTAATTTTTTACTTCCCATAACTATATCATGTCTTATATATTAATCAGACTGGCGCAAATATCTATATTATGTACGAAGTACAGTACAGGAAGTTTGCCAGTAGTAGGTTTTTGTGCTTACTTCGTTGCTGATTAGTCCGTACACCCCGGACCTCTCACCGCAAAACCTTTTATATGCCGATTAAATTGATTGCCGACTGCGGGGCTACCAAATGTGAATGGTGCCTTTTGCAGGATGGAAAGAAGAAAAGAAGCATCATTACGCCGGGGATCAACCCCTATTTCATTTCCGGCGGGGATATTGCCCAACAGCTAATGAAGGAATTATTGCCCAAATTAAAGGAGGTGCATGTCAAAGAGGTATTCTTTTACGGAACCGGGCTGGCCAACAGCGTTAATGCCGGGATCATCAGGCGGGTGCTGAGAAAACTATTCCCAGGGGCTGCCATTGAAGTGCAGACCGATCTTATGGCTGCAGCAAGGGCTTTGTGCGGCACCGGCAAAGGTGTTGCCTGTATATTGGGCACCGGTACCAATTCCTGCTATTATAATGGCAGGAAGATTATAAAAAACAGTCCGGGCCTGGGCTATGTCCTGGGTGATGAGGGCAGCGGCGCTTATTTAGGCAAAAAAGTAGTGCAGTATTACCTCTACAACACATTTGATGAGGAGCTGAAAACCCTGTTTGAAAAACGCTTTACCAGTGCCGCACAGGAAATATTAGATCATGTTTACAGGAAGCCCCAGCCTAACCGTTACTTAGCTTCCTATGCCATATTCTTAGCTGAAAACCGTGGTCACTATATGATAGAGAATATCATTGAAGACGGACTGAACGACTTTTTCTTCACGCACCTGTACAAATACAGGGAGAGCTGGACAATGCCCATACATTTTACCGGTAGTATTGCATTTGGTTTTAGAGACATATTAAAAGAACTTTGCAGTAGTTATGAACTGGAGCTGGGAACTGTTTTAAAAAGCCCCATGAGTGGCCTGATCACTTACCACCAATAAAAAGACCGTATGGCAGATTTCATCAAAGTAACGGAGCAGCCTTCCACCTACAGGCACCTGGAACAAATGTCGATCCATGAATTGCTTGTGCATATCAACCAGGAAGACAAGGTAGTGCCGCAGGCGGTAGAGAAAGCCATACCGCAGATAGAAAAATTAGTCGCTGTGATCAGCGATAAAATGCTGGCCGGTGGCCGGTTATTTTATATCGGTGCCGGAACGAGCGGCCGGTTGGGTATCGTAGATGCCAGTGAATGCCCGCCTACTTTTGGCGTACCATATGGATTGGTGATCGGACTGATAGCCGGTGGCGATAAAGCCATTACCCAGGCCGTTGAATTTGCGGAAGACAGTATGGAAGACGGATGGGCCGACTTAGAAAAACATTTTATCAATGATAAGGATGTGGTACTTGGCCTGGCTGCGAGCGGCACCACTCCATATGTGATCGGCGCTTTAAAAGAATGTCGTAAGAGGGGTATTGTCACCGGCAGTATCAGCTGCAATCCCAATTCCCCTGTTTCCGACGCAGCCGATTTCCCGGTTGAAGTGGTCGTGGGACCTGAGTTCATTACCGGAAGTACCCGGATGAAAAGCGGCACTGCACAGAAATTAGTATTGAATATGATTTCGACTTCCATCATGATCCAATTGGGAAGGGTTGAAGACAATAAGATGGTAAATATGCAGCTGAGCAATGTAAAATTGGTGGACAGGGGCGTGAAGATGGTGATGGACAGGTTGAAGATAACTGATTACGAAACAGCGAAGAATTTGCTGCTCAGGTATGGCAGCGTGAAAAAAGCAGTAGAAGCATCAGTCGGTTAATTGATAGGTATGCATGAAATAGAACCATTTTATAACTGGCGGCATATTTATACATCCGAAGAAGATCCCCGATCCCCTTTTTTCGGCAGGACTTATAGTGAGTTTGAGTTTTCACAAACAGTTTACAATTATTACATACACCCGCAGTGGGATGATTTTGGCAGCAAAACCCTGTACCTTAAAACCATCTATGCCGATTATGAACTGAATTTTGTCATCATAGAATTGATTGGCGAATGGAACGATGCCATAGAGAACGATATCATGGAACTAAAGCGGGAAGTGATGGATATTCTTTACAGGCAGGGGATCACCAAATACATCCTGATTGCAGAAAACGTACTTAATTTTCACAGCAGTGATAAAGAATATTACCAGGAATGGTATGATGAAGTAAGCGAAGAGAACGGCTGGATTGTCATGCTCAATATGAGCGAGGCAGCGCAGTATGATTTTAAGAAAAAGAAGCTCAACTATTATATCGAACTGCTGGATATGCCCGAGTGGCGCACGTATAAGCCCTATCACCTGTTCAGAAAGATCGACGACCAGTTGATGAAACGGGTAGAACTGTAATGGTCATTTCTTAATGATCACTTTGGTACCAACAGGAATATACGTGTATAATTCTTCTATGTATTCATTCTTCGTGCACACACAGCCTGATGTCCAGTTCTGGTAGGCGTCTACGGCAGCGTCTTCTTTCTGCCAGGTTCCATGCAGGCCTATATCACTTCCGATCCTGGCATCGGCTGGGATCAGGCCCTTTGCTTTGCGTTCAAGGAATTTTGTCATAGACTCTTCCGTAGGATAATCCAGGGCGAGAAATTTTCCCCATTTTTCATGGGGCTTTTTAGCAATGATATGAAAAATACCTTCCGGTGTTTTCCTGTCGTTCTCTGTCATCTTATCGCCCTGGTCATCATTGCCAAACACAACCGGGTACATAACGATAAGACTGCTGTCCATTGCATTGTAAACCCGCATTTCAAACCTGCTTTTCTCAATAATGATATAATACTTTTTCTGGGCGGGCGCAGTTTGTATATAGGCAGCGAATGAAGTAATGTTTTTGCCGGCGGACTGGTTAAACGCTGCCTTACGAATGGTCATGCCCATCTTATACTCCGGCGTAACGGTCATGGTACTGAAATCTGTACGATCCTTTTTTGTTACCCCAGTATCCAGCGCATTAGGCATCGTATTCGCTGCTGTATCTGCTGTAAGCGTTTTTGCAGTCACGGTGAACATGGTATCCCATCCGGGGCACTTGGAGGCTTCCGGATCTGCCACTTTCAGGTGATAATTGCCTTTTGCCAAACGATCGATCGTAAAGTTGCCGGCGGGTACTTCTTTTTCCACCAGGGTGATATTGTTTTTAGCAACACTGTATTTGAATTTTCCTGATCCCCCTTCTACTGTTACCTGCACAGCACCATTGGAAAACTCGCCGACTGCTTCTGTGCTCATTACTACTTTGCCTCTTAGCAAAGCTACTTTCTGCGCTACTTCCAGGTCTTTCGAAGAGATCAGCTGGCCACAGGCATCCCTTACCACAACTGTATAAGTTCCGGGTAATAGTTCTGAGAAGACAGCAACCCTGCCAGATAATTGCAGCTTCCCTGCGGCGGGGGAAAGCAGGTACGTGAGCTTCGCCGGGTTACCGCCCGCTGCTTCCACCATGAGTTGTCCATCCGGCGTATTGCTGCAGGTAGCATCTTTCACTTCTGTTGATTTGATCGTTAAAGAGGGATATTGGGTGATGGTAAAAGTATGTGTACGGAACACGTTCCCCACTTTCATATCAGCATTGTACACAACAATAGTATAATCGCCATCGGAAATTCCCGCTGCATTGATATGCTCTCCATTCTTTATTTTACCCGATTTCACCTGGTCAGTTGCGGCAATAACATCGGGGTAATGCTGCACATCCATTGTTTTCTGCCTGATCACATAATAAGCGAACTGGGCAGCCACTCCCCGGGGGGTATTGATGGTGATGGCGCCTGAAGGATTATTGGGGCAGGATGGAATGAGTACAATGCCTGCTGTGTCAAACTGTGGCGCTTCGGGAGTGAATGCCAGATCTGTGCTAACATACTCGCTTGACAATTCCGGGCTCACCGCTTTCATGCGCAGGTGCAAGAGCTGGTTTGTTTTAATAGGGTTTTTAAATACATCACGTATGGGAAAGAATACAACAGATGGTGAGACTGTCCTGTTATCGAATGCTTTCCAGTCATTCATTCCTTCTGATTGATATTCCCATTGATAGTCGAGGTTCTTCTTATTTTCGAGGGCAATCGCCGATGCCAGCTCAACCACTTTGGTAACATCATTAACAGCCAAATGGTCTTTATGCGAAATGGGCGCGGGAAGTGGGATACCGTAGCGTATCCTGATCTCGGCAGACATTTTTCCATCTTTACCCAATAATGTATAGGGGGCGGAATAAACCCCGGGATTCAGGTCAGCCACTTTTACTTCGAGGCTGGTAACAGAATAATGATGATCGCCTTTATCATAACCGCAAGGATCGCCCCTGCTGTCTTTAAAACTTTCCATAATGATCTTTATCACATCCGAAGCATCCACATTGAATGGTCTCATTTTACGAAAAGGCCCCAGTACCGGATCGGCAGCCAGTTCCAGGTTCTTGTCGGCATCGCGTGATACTAACCGGAGGCAGCCTTTGTCGGCTAAGTAATTGGCCGGGCTGATCTCTGTATGATATAACTTGTACACTGCTTCGGTCGTGCGCTCGAGAAAACCCCTGATATGCTTATAGCTGATCTTGTCAACAATGACTTCCACCGGTACCTCCCTGCCCTGCGCGTTGATTTTTGTGGAAAGTCCCGCTATAATCAATACCATTAATACATACCGTGTTTTCATAGTGCTGTTGTTAAACAATAAAACAATGATTGCTTGTCAATGGTATCAGAGGATATTGGCAGATAGCTATATTTATAATACAGGTGGTTATCAGAATACAAAATATATTTTTCCAACGGTATATGCAAGCGGGAAAGCCCCTCCGGTTAACTTTCGTACTTTTGCCGGGATGCAAAAGAAAACGGTACCCCTCAAATCCATCCTTTCCCATTTAAATATTGATGCGCTTAATGCCATGCAACTGGCATCGATTGAAGCCAATAAAAAGCATGCTGATGTGATCTTGCTGGCCGATACCGGTTCGGGTAAAACATTGGCCTTTATGATCCCGGTCCTTCAGTTATTGGATGCCGGCAACCCCAAAACACAGGCTTTGATCATAGTACCATCAAGGGAATTGGCCCTGCAATTAGAAAAAGTGTTTAAAAGCATGGGCACCGGCTTTAAGGTCACCTGTTGCTATGGCGGTCATTTGCGTGAGACGGAAGAGAATAACCTGAAAGAAGCGCCAGCTTTGATCATAGGAACACCAGGGCGGCTTGCCGATCATCTCCGCAGGGGTAATATTCAACCGGATGGTATTGAAACATTGGTGCTGGACGAATTTGATAAATCAGTGGAACTGGGATTCCAGGAAGAAATGGCTTTTGTGATCGGGGAGCTGAAGCATTTGAAAAAGAGAATACTCACTTCTGCCACAGCGGCGGCGGATATACCTGGTTTCATTGGCCTTACGGAACCAATGGTGATTGATTACCTGTCGGGCGAAACATCCGAGGCGCTTGCCATACAGGTCTTGAAGAGTGAGGACAAAGACAAGGCGGAGAGTTTGTTTAAGCTGATCTGCATGTTAGGCAACCGCTCTGCGATCGTCTTCTGCAACCACCGTGATGCAGTGGAACGAACCAGCCGCATCCTGTCGGAGAAAGGAATATGGAATGTGTTTTACCATGGCGCCATGGAACAGCAGGAACGCGACAGCGCCCTGTGCAAGTTCAGGAACGGGACTTCGAATGTATTGGTGACAACAGACCTGGCATCAAGGGGGTTGGACATTGCCAATATCCGTTACATTATCCATTACCATTTACCAGCAACGGAAGAAGTGTACACACACCGCAACGGAAGAACCGCCCGCATGGAAGCCAGCGGCACTGCTATTCTCATTACAGGGCCGGAAGAGAAGTTACCTCCTTACATCAATACACCCATACACGAAATCAGTTTACCAGAAACAAGTGAACTGCCCGAAAAACCAAAATGGTCTACCTTATTCATTGCTGCCGGCAAAAAAGACAAAGTGAATAAGATCGATATTGTCGGGTTCCTCACCAATAAAGCACATCTGAAGAAAGAAGATATTGGCCTGATAGAAGTAAAAGATTTCTTTTCCTTTGTAGCCGTACGCAAATCACAGGTAAGCCATGCACTGCAACTGATCAAACAGGAAAAGATCAAGAATAAGAAAGTGAAGATCGATATTGCCAAATAATATCACTTACCTTTTAACCGGTCAACTAAGCTGAGCCCGTTTTTCCGCAGCGTCTCCAATGCAATATCATACCCGGCATCTGCATGCCGTATCACACCCATACCCGGATCATTACGCAGTACGCGGCTCAACCGGACGGCTGCATCTGCTGTCCCATCTGCCACGATGACCATACCGGCATGAATGCTATACCCCATCCCTACTCCTCCGCCGTGGTGCAGGCTTACCCAACTGGCTCCGCCGGCTGTGTTAACGAGGGCGTTGAGTATGGGCCAGTCAGCAACAGCATCACTGCCATCAAGCATGGCTTCTGTCTCGCGGTTGGGCGATGCAACCGAGCCGGTATCAAGGTGGTCGCGGCCTATTACAATGGGCGCTTTGACCTTCCCTGTACGAACAAGTTCATTAAAAGCTAATCCGGCTTTTTCTCTTTCACCCTGTCCCAGCCAGCAGATGCGCGCAGGCAATCCCTGGAATGCGATCCGCTCTTTTGCCATTTTCATCCAGCGCAGCATGCTTTTGTTTTCAGGGAACAATTGTATGATTACTTCATCGGTTACAGCAATATCTGCCGGATCACCACTCAATGCCGCCCATCGGAAAGGGCCTTTGCCTTCGCAGAAAAGCGGGCGGATATAGGCCGGTACAAAACCGGGAAAATCAAATGCATTTTGCAGGCCCCTTTCTTTGGCCCGGGCCCTTAAATTATTACCATAGTCAAAAGTGATGGCGCCGTTTTCCTGCAACTGCAACATCAGTTCCACGTGCAGTTTCATACTGTCATAAGCGAGGTCAATATATTGTTGCGGGTTTTCCTGGCGTAATACATTGGCCGCTTCATTCGTAAGGGTATGCGGTACATAACCGATGAGCGGATCATGGGCCGAGGTTTGATCGGTGAGTACGTCTACCGCAATCTTCCTGTTGCGCAACCGCTCCAGTAAATGAATGGCATTACACAACACACCAATACTCAAGGCTTCTCCTTGTTGTTTCGCCAATAATGCACGGTCAATCGCTGCATCAATATCGGTAAACTTAACATCTAAATATTTTGTTTCAATACGTTTGTCGATACGCCATTCTTCTACTTCGGCGCAAAGGGCAACGCCATCACACATGGTAATGGCTAGGGGCTGTGCGCCGCCCATACCCCCGAGACCCGCAGTAACACTCAGCCTTCCCCTTAATGACCCGCCGAAATGTTTATCAGCTACTGCAGCAAATGTTTCATAAGTTCCCTGTACAATACCCTGGGAGCCAATATAGATCCATGAACCTGCAGTCATCTGCCCGTACATCATCAGTCCTTTCTTTTCCAGTTCGGTAAAATGTTCCCAGGTAGCCCATTTGGGAACCAACTGTGAATTGGAGAGCAGTATCCGGGGTGCATCCTTATGTGTTTTTAAGATAGCGACAGGCTTGCCGCTTTGTATCAGCAGGGTTTCATCATTCTCTACATCTTTCAGTGCTTTAATGATGAGATCGAGACTTTCAAAATTGCGGGCAGCCTTACCTCTTCCGCCGTACACAATGAGTTCATCCGGCCGTTCCGCCACTTCGGGATCGAGGTTATTGAGCAGCATCCTCAAAGCGGCTTCCTGTATCCAGCCCTTGCAGTTGAGTTTGGTACCTGTGGGTGTCTTTGCAATCTTCATGACATGAAAATAATGTAAAATTCAAAAGTAAAAAGTGTAAATAGCCTGTGTCTTAAAAACGATGAAAACTATTTTTTGACTTTTGACTTTTGAATTTCTACTTTTATGAAATAAAATTTCCCATCATGGCATTACCAGTTAATAATGCAAAAGGCGGAAAAGCCGGCAGCAAAAACCAGAAGAACAACGCCCAGTCTTCTAAATTCATTGTCAAACCAGGCAAGGCTTTGGGAGTAACAAAGAAGCCCATCAAAACAGGTGGCTCAAGGGGCAGCTGATATGATATCCTGGCGTTATACCAACGCCAGGTCTATCACTTGCTGCATTGTTTTCACGTAATGAAACTGCATGCCTTTAATAAAAGTGCTGTTTATTTCTGCTACATCTTTTTCATTCTGCCAGCAGAGTATGATTTCTTTCAGGCCGGCCCTTTTGGCTGCCAGTACTTTTTCCTTGATGCCGCCAACCGGCAATACCTGCCCGCGCAAAGTAAGCTCGCCCGTCATGGCGAGATAAGGTTTTATTTTTCTGCCGGTGAAAGCCGAAGTAAGTGAGCTGAGCATGGTGATACCTGCACTCGGCCCGTCTTTAGGAACCGCGCCTTCCGGTACATGGATATGAATGCTTTTTCTAGCAAATACTTCCGGATCTATGCCATACTTCTTAGCGTTGGCCTGCAGGTAGCTCAGGGCTGTGCTGGCACTTTCTTTCATTACATTACCGAGGTTGCCGGTCAGCTTCAGGTCGCCTTTTCCATCACCCAATATCGTTTCAATAAAAAGGATATCACCGCCCACATAAGTCCAGGCAAGCCCAACAGCCACGCCGGGCATATTGGCCGTTTTATATATTTCGTTGCTGTAACGAGCCTGACCCAGTATCTTTTCCACATCTGCTGCTGAAATGGCCGACTTCACTTTATTCTTCATGGCCAGTTCTTTGGCCTGGTAACGCATAATGGAAGCCAATTGCCTGTCAAGCTCACGAACACCGCTTTCCCTTGTATATTGTTCAATCACTTTTTCCATCACTTTGTCGGCGATTTTGAAATTCACTTTCGCCAGACCATGTGCTTCTTTCTGTTTGGGCAACAGGTGACGTTTGGCAATTTCTACTTTCTCTTCCACAGCATAACCACTGAGGTCAATGATCTCTAAACGGTCGCGTAAAGCAGGCTGAATGTTCTGAAGGTTATTGGCAGTGGCGATGAACAATACTTTACTCAGGTCGTATTCCAGTTCTAAGTAGTTATCATAGAAGGTATTGTTCTGTTCCGGATCAAGCACTTCCAATAAAGCAGAGGAAGGATCACCCCTGAAATCACTGCCTATCTTATCTATCTCATCCAATATCATCACTGGATTGGACGATTTGCACTTACGGATGTTTTGCAGGATACGGCCGGGCATAGCGCCGATATAGGTTTTGCGGTGACCGCGGATCTCACTCTCATCATGCAGGCCGCCTAAGCTCAGTCGCACATATTTTCTTCCGATCGCATGTGCAATGGAACGGCCGAGCGATGTTTTGCCAATACCGGGAGGGCCCAGGAAACAGAGAATGGGACTCTTCATGTCTCCCTTTAATTTCAGCACAGCCAGGTATTCAATGATCCTGTTCTTGATCTTTTCCATGCTGTAATGATCTGCATCCAATACTTTCTTGGCATTTTTCAGGTCATAGTTGTCGGCAGTATAATCGTCCCACGGAAGATCGAGCATCAGGTCGAGGTGATTATACACTACGGAATAATCGGGCGTGCTCGGGTGCATGCGTTCCAATTTCTCAATACCATTCCGGAATAAAGTTTTAGCGGCTTCCGGCCATTTTTTAGCCTCTGCTTTTTTCTTCATTTCAGCAATCTCACGGTCGTTCGCATCGCCGCCCAGTTCTTCCTTGATACTTTTCAGTTGCTGCTGCAGGAAATAATCGCGTTGCTGTTTATCTAATTCAGTCCTGGTTTTGTTGGTAACCTTATCCTTCAATTCTGCAAACTGCAGTTCCCGTTGCAGGATATGAATGAGCTTGTCTGCACGCTGGTAAACATCATTGGTCTCGAGCAGGACTTGTTTTTCCTTCAGCTCGCTGTTGAGGTTACTGCTTACAAAATTGATCAGGAAAGACGGGCTTTCTATATTTTTTAAAATGATGGACGCTTCTGTAGGAAGATTGGGCGACAGCTGTATGATCTGCGTGGCGAGGTCTTTGATATTGCTGATATACGCATCAAAATCTTCATGGGAAGGTGTTTCATCATCGGCAAAAAGGCGTATCGCTGCCTTGAAATAAGGATCTTCGCTCAGCATCCGCGTAAGCTCAAAACGTTTCTTACCCTGTATGATGATGGTAGTACCGCCATCGGGCATCTTGATCAGCTTAACAATCTTAGCTACGGTACCAATACTGCAGAGGTCTTTGGGATCGGGATCTTCAATATTGACATCTTTCTGCGCCAGTACACCTACTAATTTATCTGATTTGTAAGCGTCATTCACAGCTTTGATGCTTTTATCGCGGCCAACAGTTATCGGTAATACCACCCCAGGGAATAATACGGTGTTACGGAGGGGCAGAATGGGAAGAGAATCGGGAATCACAAGGTTCTGGTCCAGGTCACTGTCATTTTCAGTGATCGGGATAATAGGCATGAAGTCGGTATCATCTTCAGAACGGAAAAACAATTTTTCTTTCGGCATAATAAATTTCAATCTTTGGTCAAAATGTCACAAAATCACCAGGGTTGCTTCAAAAACAAGTGGGTAAAATTAGGTCAATATTGATGCCATGCCCCATAAATCGAATAAATTGGTACAAACTGGCACAAAAAAAATCCTCCCGGAAAAACCAGGAGGACCTTCTTGCAAGAAGTAATATTAGCTAAACAAATACTATTTCTTAGTTGTGTCAGCGGCAGCTTTAGCTGTAGAATCGTGGTGAGTAGTATCAACAGCAGCTTTTTTGCTTGTATCAACAGCTGGAGTAGCTGCAGAATCAGTTTTAGCTTCTTTGTTTTCACCACTGTTACAAGCAGCCATTACACCGGCTACGGCTAAGATTGCGAATACTTTTTTCATTGTACTTGTTTTTTTAAAGAGTTTTTATTACGGCGCAAAGATAGCAGCCCCGGCGAATTATGCAAATTTTAACGAAAAAATTATTTCTTCCTGAAAAAGATCCTTACCGGCACTCCCTTGAAATCAAACTGGGTCCTGAGCTGATTTTCAAGGTAATTCCTGTACGGTTGCTTGATATCATCGGGATAATTGGTAAAAAAAGCAAAAGAAGGAACGTGGGTAGGCAGCTGCGTTACGTATTTAATTTTTACTGTATTTCCTCTCACCACCGGTGCATGGTAAGCCTGGACGGCTTTAAGCATGACGTCATTTAATTGTGAAGTAGGTATTTTCCGGTGCTTGTTGTCATAGACTTCCAATGCCAGCTCAATGGCTTTGAAGATCCGGGTCTTGTCTTTTACAGAGATAAAAAGGATGGGCACATCTGAAAAGGGAGCGAGTTTTTGCTTCAGGTTTTTTTCATAGTCACGTGCTGTATTCGTCTCTTTCTCAATGAGATCCCATTTATTTACCAATACCACCAACCCTTTCCCTTTGCGGGCAGCTAAGCTGAAGATGCTGATGTCCTGGGCGGTAATCCCTTTACCGGCATCCAGTAACAGCAGGCACACATCGGCTTCATCCATAGCGCGGATGGCGCGGATGATGGAATAAAATTCCAGGTCGTCTTTCTCTTTGCTTTTCTTACGGATACCCGCTGTATCTATTAATACGAATTCCTTTTGGAAAAGATTATAATGGGTGTGGATGGTATCGCGGGTAGTACCGGCAATATCGCTGACAATGGTCCTTTCCTGGCCGATCAATGCATTGAGCAGGGATGATTTGCCCACATTCGGCTGGCCAATAATGGCAAACTTTGGAATACCGTTTTCTGCCATGGCCGCTTCTACGTCTTCGGGTGCAATATCAGCCGTTATGGCATCAAGTAATTCTCCGGTTCCACTTCCTGATATGCTGCTGATGAAGAAGTTATGTTCAAATCCGAGGCTGTAAAATTCTGTCGCTTCCAGTTCCCTTGTTCCGTTATCAACCTTGTTTACTACTACATAAACGGGCTTGCTGGCGCGCCGGAGGAGGTCAGCCATGGATTCATCCAGGTCTGTAATACCAGTGGCCACATCCACCATAAAAAGAATGGCATTGGCCTCATCAATGGCAATCTTCACCTGTTTGCGTATCTCTGTTTCAAAAACATCATCGCTACCCGCTACAAAACCACCGGTATCGATCAAATTGAACACCTTGCCGTTCCAGTCGGCCATCCCATATTGCCTGTCACGCGTAACCCCGCTCACATCATCCACAATGGCTTTGCGGTTCTCCAGCAACCGGTTGAAGAATGTACTTTTCCCTACATTGGGGCGACCCACTATTGCTACTGTATAACTGCTCATTTGGATGGCTGATTTCTGATTTTTCGATTGCTGATTTATTTTGAACTAAACCACTATAACTAATTGAGCGGCTAATGATACCCGTATTCCTTCAGCTGCATTTCATTATCTCGCCATTTGGGCCGGACTTTCACAAAGAGTTCCAGGAAAACTTTCTGACCTATGAACTGTTCAATGTCTGCTCTGGCAGCCATACCGATCTGTTTGATCATCTTCCCTTTATCACCAATAATGATCGCTTTCTGGGTTTCCCTTTGTACAATGATGTCGGCCTGTATCTTTACTAATGACTCCTTCTCTTTAAACTCGTTGATCATAACAGCTGTATGGTAGGGGATCTCGTCGCCGAACAGCTGGTAGATCTTCTCTCGCACCATTTCTGCCACAAAGAATTTGGTAGGCATGTCACTCAGGTCTTCTTCACTGTAAAAAGGATCTCCTTCAGGAAGAAAAGCCATAATAGCATCGAGCAGCCGCTGTAAATGCACTTTTTGCAGCGCTGATATTTTTACCAGCTTTTTGCAATAAGGTTTCGCAGTAAAAAATGCTTCCGCCTCGGCGATCTTGCCATTGGCCGCCGCATCTATCTTGTTCAATACTAAGATACAGGGTACTTTCAACCGAAGCGCCTGGAAAATGGCATCAGTTTCTTCGAAGTTTTCATTGGCATCCACGATCAGCAAAGCCACGTCAGCATCCTCAAGAGCGCTTTTAACGGCCCCCATCATCTTTTCGTGCAGTTTGTACCTGGGGTCAATGATGCCCGGCGTGTCGGAAAAGATCACCTGGTACACGCCCGGCTTATTCAAAAAAGCCTTGATACGGTGGCGGGTCGTTTGCACTTTGGGCGACACAATAGCCATCTTCTCACCTATCAATGCATTGAGCAGGGTGCTTTTGCCGGCATTAGGCCTGCCAAATATGTTTACAAATCCTGATTTCACGGATGAATTCTTGGAAACTAAAAAGTCAAAAGTAAAAATTTTACTTTCCACCAACTAAAAAAGGCCCTGCGGGCCTCTTAAAACTGGTGCGAGGGAAGGGAAAGCGATCATCTACTTTTCAACCCTCACTTCTCTTGCAACCCAATGAGTTACGCAACTACCAAATTATAATTTAAAGACCTATTTTAATAGTTGTTCCGGGTTTTGTTCCGGGTTATAAAATGTTATTTATGTTCAAATCATTACTAATCCTCGTTTCTATATCAGTAATCCGAGAACTACCGCTATTTAATCTATTGTGGGCTGCAAAGTAAAGCCTTCCATAGCGAATTGCCTCACTTTTGTTTTTAGCCCCCAAACTGGCTTTGTACAGTTTCTTATACTTATTGACCCAATATATAGGACAGATGTTTAAATTTAAATCCCCTAAACACTTGATATGAGTAATGAGATTGATTTGTTTGACGTTTTTTGCATTAATGGGATTAAGTACCCCCTTATAACAGATCCGAATCAAAAGGCAATAATTGACAAAATGGTCGCCCTTCTAAGAGAACAAGATTTGGAGCAAATAATACTAACTCAAGACAATCCTTATTTCAATATTATTTTTCCTGATACTAATGAATCAGTTATAGAAATTAAAACAACATTGGCAGAGGATTTGAGTAGAAATATATTAATAGCTACTAATAACTTCTGCAAAAACAATATCATCGTCAATATAATTTGAAACTGATTGTTTAACCTATCACCGAACTTTAATTTGATAAGACTTTCATAATCATTTCTTCGATCAATTGTAGCAAATTATTCTCTGATCGGTGTCGATTAATCATTATATAAGCGCTATAATGAATAGAATAATGGTGTTCAAACAGAAGGGGGGATACCAAGTTTTGAATTATTTGAGAATATAATCTAAATCGTTTAGTATCCTTTAAATCCTCGCCAACTGAGTTTGACCCAATAAAAACAAATGAGGCATATGGGTTTTTGTTTATAATTTCTATGATGATTTTTGCAACAGTTGTTATTACTCTACTACATTCGTTGAGGCCAGTAAGTTTTTGATATTTATGCTCGCAAGATTTGTGCTCTTGGAGATAAAACTTCACCGCAAAGACATTATAATTAAATTCTTCTGCAACAACAATGTATCGCTTTTTGCTTTTACCGGTAAAACTGTAATTATGCCAAATAGAATTAAATGGCTCTTTAAAATGTTGATGATTAATATAACGGTACGGGAAGGAATCTGTAAACATGCTTCATGGTTACATCCAATATGAATAGGCCTTGTTCCTATTGTTCCACAGCTCTGTTTCAGATTTAAATCTAAACAGTTTACTTGGGGTATGATATTGTTTACTGTTATATTGCTCTAATTCTGAATGAAGCCAGCTATTGTATGTTAACAATGTTTCTCCCGTTTTTTGCATTTGCCGCAAAGTGTATGACACAAATAATGGAGCCTTTTCAAGACTATAAGAATTAACCTTTTCAAGTCCTGGTTTCAGTTTATCCAATGATTCCACCTTCTTCCGGAAAACTAAGTATGCTTCCGCTGTCTTGAATTCTACATGTCCGTTATTCATAGATTTCAATAGCTTTCTACGTTGTGTTTTTAACCATACTCCAAAAAATAGTACCAATGGCCATAAAAGCAAAATGACAAGAATCATTATAAAAAACTTGCCGAATGCCTTGCTCAATGATACGTAAAGTCCTTCAAGTGAGGTTAGCGCATTTCCGCTGTTTATTCCGAGTTCGAAAGAGTTATATTGTCTTTGTAGGGTCAGCATAGAATGTAGACTTTACGGAATTCAGTGCAATATATATGCTAATCATGTCAAAAATAATAGCAATCCCATTATTTTCCCTAATTACGGCACAAAAATTGAAAAATAGTTCTTTTTTAAGCTTTTATTTACCATCTTATGACAATCAAAACAATATATTGCTGCTTTGGAAGTTGATAGGTTATCTTACTAAGTGGCTTTATGGTGTTGCATAGAACCGCCAGCAAACTCTCCGCCTTTAATCGCAACAAAATAAACCAAGCCAGTTTCGCCAGCTTGATCTTCCTTTCCCTGCAGGCGGATCTGGCAAACCTGCGCCAGGCCTTTTATCCTCTACAGAGCAATAAATTTCCTTTTCCAATATTCTAAATTTTATTGGATCATTTATGCGTAGCCTTAACTCATTGTATATAAATGGGTTAATTGGTTTTATACCTATAAATTGGATGATTCTCTGCGCACCTTCTGTGCCTCCTTCGGTAGACATTCCCGATATAGTGCCCACCTTGAAAACCAATGGATTACGTTCTGTATCAGCTCTAAATTTATCAGGCAAATAAGGTTGTAATGCCCGCGCTCAGAGGTAATTATTTAGATTACCGCTTTCTCTGCCTCCTGTTATTAATTTCACAACTTCTCGCTGAAACAAAACACGTATCTCATTCAAAACATAGGATGGGATTTCCTATCCTCTTCAGAAAATTGTATCTCCATAAGGGGAAGTTAAAAGAAAATGTGCGTTTTTTATTCGAGAATTAAAGTTCTACAGCCAAAAGCTCAGAACCCAGCTTATGCAAAGCAGTCTCAATCTTTTTTGCTTGCGCAGGGCGCGGCTTTTTGAGCCCGGTGGAATAATGATGTAGTTGTTGCTGGTTGATCCCCGTAATGCGGTTTAAAGCTGATTTTGTAAAGATCCTTTTGTAATAGTTCAAAAGGCTCTCCGTGTCAAACTTATAAACCAATTCATATTTACCTTTCAGAATAGCAGGGATGTTCTTAGGATCATTATATTTCTGCAGCAGCTTTATTGCTTCCACAACAGATTCTCTGGCCTCTTCCGGAGTGTCACCGCCACCATAAATGCCTTCTACATTTTCGGCATAAGCAGAATAATGATCCTTACTTTTCTCGATGACAATTTTGATCTGTTTCATGCACTTTGTTTTTCGCGGGGTTATTGCAACCCCATTTCTTTGATAATTTTTTTTCTCAGGCCCTCTCCTATTTCTTTCGTACCATGGAAGGGTACCGGGTAAGTACGGCCATCTTTTTCATAGATGTAATGGCTCCCTTCAGTCCTCACATGCCGCCAACCACTTTTCCTGGTCTTTCAGTGAAACTCGCTCGACTTCATAAGCAAATCGTTTTTGGCCGGCATTACAAAGGTATAATATTTTATACCATTTTACGCCTGTTTATTATAAAACACCTGCCTTAAATTGGGTTTCTTTCTCTTTTGGATCTTTGATACGGTTGAGGTTTTCCGAACGCTTAAATGGTTTGTATTTTCTCGTACTGGCATCCCAGAAACGAAAGAATACAAACCATTCATCATTCTTGCACCGGCAGATCACCGGTTTAGTGAAGAGTTCTTTTGTCTTAGCCATGCCAATCAATTTTATTCCGGGTTTTGTTCCGGGTTTATAATTGGCAGTTGCGCAAACTTAAGCCAGACAAGGATTTCTCCTTTTATGTGTTGCGAGGGAAGGGATCGAACCTCCGACCTTCGGGTTATGAGCCCGACGAGCTACCGCTGCTCTACCTCGCGATGTAATTGGGTTGCAAAGGTAGGCTTATGCAGATTAGCTTCCAAATAATTATTGAAAAACAAAGAATTAGTTAGTCATCCGACTTGCGTTTGATAGTGGCGCCGCCACTGCTGTTGACATCGCGGATCACCCCCGCGCCTTTATAATAGATACTGCTGCCGCCGCTGGCATCGGCAACAAATTCCTTATTCACAGTGATACGGATAACCGAAGCGCCTGAGGCATCCATTTTGCATCTGTCCGTCTTCAGTTCATAGGCGCTGACACCGCTGGCACCACTTGTATTAATCAGTGTCTTTTCTGCTGTTCCCGATACCTTTATTTTTGACGCGCCACTTGCTTCAAGGTGGAGATTGGAAACCGTAACCGGGCCGGAGAAATCACTTGCCCCGGACATCTCTATCTTCAGGTCGCTCAGCTTTACCGGGTCGGTTATTTTTACATTACAGGCACCCGAAGCTTCAATATGATTGATTGTTTTGAAAGTAACATAGGCTTTCATCTTATGATTGCCCCATCCTCTCCAGCCAAACCCTTTGCCATCGAAATAAATGTGCAACGTCTCCCCTTTTACTTCCGTTCTGATCCTGCTGGCTATTTCATCGGCACTGGCGCTTATGGCAACAGCCTCTTCCGTTCCCTGTGACAGGTACAGGTCTATTGCACCGGATATTTCCACGCCATTGAACCCGCTTACTTTGCGCACCTGTGCATTGGCATCAAATACAAGGTTCTTGTCCTGCGCCCGAACAGCTAAGCTTCCGGTACTCATTAGTACAATCAATAATAAAAACTGTTTCATCGGGGGGGGGTGTTTTATGGTGTAACGATTTTAGCAGGCTAAAGTTACACTTGGGTCTGATTTTATGATTGCCTATTTTTGCAGTTGGACATTCCTCGGGGTGCTTAACTAATGGTATGTTGAAAATACCACCGGTGAAGCTGAGATAATACCCGTTGAACCTGAACAGGGTAATTCCTGCGAAGGGAAGGTGCACTCCTCTCCATTAGCTATTCCCCTGTTCCCATTTGTAAACTTTTAAAAATTGAACCATGAAAAAGTTTTTGGGAACAATATCATTGATATTATTGGTACTGCTTTCCCATGGTCAAAGCAGCAGACCTCTTGTTAAAGGACTGATCAATGACAGCCAATCCAACTCACCCGTAAGCGGGGCCGTTGTTGCCCTGGGCAACCTGCGCGCAGTTACGGATGAAAAAGGTTATTTCAGTTTTGGAAAAGTTGACAGGGGAGTTTATCATTTTACAGTGAACAGCCTCGGTTATAAAAACCATTCACAGGACATCACGGTCAGTACAGACACGGTGCTCAACATTCAGTTAAATGCTTCCATATTCTTCTTAGATCCTTTGGAAGTAAGGTCGCTAAGGGCATCTGATAAAGCGCCGTTTGCAAAGACTGACATCAGTAAGGAAGATATCGTTAAAAATAACCTTGGCCAGGACATTCCTTTCCTACTCAGCCAGACACCTTCCATGGTCATCAATTCCGATGCCGG
This sequence comes from uncultured Sediminibacterium sp., assembly GCA_964507525.1. Taxonomy (GTDB): domain Bacteria; phylum Bacteroidota; class Bacteroidia; order Chitinophagales; family Chitinophagaceae; genus Sediminibacterium. The sequence goes on from CAZDQB010000014.1 coordinate 91,370, forward strand.
GAACGGCGTGGGGTACACGGCCATGCGAATACGCGGTACAGATGCAAGCCGCATCAATGTAACCCTCAATGGCATCCCTTACAACGATGCGGAAAGTATGGGAACATATTTTGTGGATCTGCCCGACTTTGCTTCCTCTGTCAACAGCATACAGGTACAGCGTGGTGTGGGCACCTCATCCAACGGGGCCAGTGCTTTCGGGGCTACTGTGAACCTCTCCACCAATGAATACAATGAAAAAGCCTATAGTGAACTGAACAACAGCTTTGGCTCTTTCAATACCTGGAAGAATACCGTGAAGGCCGGTACGGGATTGATCAATGACCATTTCACCGTTGATACCAGGCTGAGCCATGTGTCAAGCGATGGCTATATTGATCGTGCCTCCAGTGACCTCAAATCTTTTTACCTCAGTACGGCCTGGCTCAATAAAACCTCTTCTTTGCGCTTTAACCTTTTTTCAGGCAAAGAAAAAACTTACCAGGCCTGGTATGGTGTGCCGGGTAATATGCTGGCGACCAACCGGACCTACAATCCTGCCGGAACAGAAAAACCCGGAACGCCCTACGATAACCAGACGGACAACTATACCCAAACACATTACCAGTTGTTCTTTAACCATGCGTTCAACAGCAACTGGTCGTTCAATACTGCAGCTTTCCTGACTAAGGGTTATGGTTATTATGAAGAGTATAAAGCGGGCGCTTCATTTGCAGACTATGGACTGCCTAACACAGTAATCGGCAGTACCACCATTACTAAATCAGATCTCGTGCGCCAGCGCTGGTTAGATAATTATTTCTATGGCCAGATCGCCGCTGTGCAATACAGGCATGGTGGTGATGAACTGACGATTGGCGGTGGATGGACCCGGTACGAGGGCAAGCATTTTGGCACCATCCCCTGGGTGCAGGTGAGCAATGCACCAAAGGATTACCATTATTATGACTATCCCGCTGTAAAAAAGGATGCGCATGGCTATGTCAAATGGCAACGCCGTATCAACAGCCAGTGGTCAGGTTTTGCTGATCTGCAGTACCGCCATGTGAACCATACCATGAATGGCTTTGAGGGCAATGCAAACCTGAATGTAAACCGCAGCTTTGACTTTATCAATCCAAAAGCGGGCATTACTTACCATAACAATGGCTGGCAGGGGTATATCAGCTATGCGCTGGGCAACAAAGAACCCAACCGCGATGATTTCCAGGCAAGCCCGGTCAATCAACCCAAACAGGAAACACTCCACGATGTTGAATTAGGCATAGAGAAAAGAAACAGCAGGTATTTTTTAGGCGCCAGTCTTTATTATATGTATTACCACAACCAGTTGGTGTTAACAGGGCAGATCAATGACGTGGGTTCTTATACCCGGATCAATATTCCGGACAGCTACCGAGTGGGCGCAGAATTGCAGGCAGGTGCAACACCGGTCCGCTGGATCAATTTTGCAGGCAACTTAGCCATCAGCCGTAATAAGATCAGGTCGTTTACGGAATATATTGATAATTATGATACCGGTGGCCAGGATGCAGTGGCACACAAAAACACCGATATCTCATTCTCGCCCGGCCTGGTAGGTGCACTTACTATCAATCTTTTACCCGTGCATAACCTGACTTTAAGCCTGCTCAGTAAGTATGTGGGCAAACAATACATGGACAACAGCCAGGATGACCACCGTAAACTGGATCCTTATTTTACGCAAGACCTGCAATTGGGCTGGGTTATTGCCAACAAAGGTTTGAAAGAATGGTATATTATTGTCCGGGTGAATAATCTCTTCGATAAAAAGTATGAACCAAATGGTTATACTTACAACTATACCAGCAGCAATAAATTAGTAACAGAGAATGGTTATTACCCGATGGCGGGACCGAATTTCATGCTGGGCATTAATGTGAAGCTGTAAGCGCCTGCCAGGCCAGCATGCCTCCGGTTACATTCACCACATTTTTGTAACCCATCGTTTCCAGTATCAGGCATGCCTGCCCGCTGCGGTTACCACTGCGGCAGTAAAGGAATACTTCCTCGTCTTTGAGGTCTTCTATTTCCTCTATCTGCATGGTCTGCACTTTACCCAAAGGCAATAAGATACCGCCAATATTGAATTCGGCGTTTTCGTGCGGTTCACGTACATCTACCAGGTTTACTTTTTCACCTGCGTCTATTTTTGCTTTCAGCGCTTCTACAGTTATTGTTTGCATGGGGGTAAAATTAAGAATTGAAGACTAAGAATCGGGAATTTGTTCACTAATTGTTTGCCGGATGAACTGCAGTAGTGTCCCGTACGGGAGCCACGCTGCTGATATACAGATCCATCACCTGTCCCTGTTTAATTTTATTGGGTAATGGCTGCCCGGTTGGCCCAACATTCTCAGACAGCGGCGCCGGTGTTTGTTTAACAACAAAGGAACTGGCTGAGTCTTTGATCGGGCCCATCACTACAACAGAGCCAACATTAATGCTAACAGTGGACAGATAGTTTCTTGCTTCCTGCAAGGTCATGCCAACCAGGTCAGGTACCGGAATATCGCTGCCACCAACACCGCTGCCCAATACAAAGCTGATTGTGCTGCCAAGCGGTATCTTGGTTCCCGGCTGAATGTTGTTGCCATTATAAAGTTGTTCCAAAACAGAGTTGCGGGCAATATCGGGCTTGTAGGAAACATCGCCCATCTTAAGCCCCAGGCTGCGCAGGTACATTTCGGCGCTACGGATAGAAAAACCAGCCATATTGGGCATTTCTACCTGTGGCGGTATGGCCCTGTTCACCGTAAGATAAATGGTGCGGCCTGCCTTAACAGTAGCATCGGCATCGGGCGACTGGCGGAGTACGGCCTGCTTGGGGATACTGTCTACATACAAGGAATCCTGTATCACCACATCAAATCCTTTATCTTCTAATAATTTTTGCGCAGCCATTACGTTCTGGCCGGTAACAGCAGGTACTTTCTCAATCCTGCCATAGCCTGTGAGCCATCCCAAAGAACTAAAGAACAAAATCAAAAGGATCAGGACGATGCCAAGACCGGCAAGCACATTTGCCCAGAGTGGTTTTTCTGTGATGAATTTAAACACAGGGGAAATTTTAGTGATTGTAAATTTAGTGAATTGCTTCCTCTATAATGGCTGAATAAAAATCCTGCAGGCTCCAGCCTTTTGCTCTTACCTGCTGGGGTATGATGCTGGCTTCGCTTTGTCCCGGTACTGTGTTTACTTCCAGCATAACAGGTTGTTTCAGCGCTTCATTATAGATAAAATCGATACGCACCACGCCCCGGCAGTTCAATACTTCATATACTTTTTTTGCTGCCGACGTTAATTGCAGGTGCATGGCGCTGTCAATATTAGCAGGTGTTGTTTCTTTGCTCTTGCCCTGGTATTTGGCTTCGAAATCGAAGAACGCATTGTCGGTACTAACTTCTGTGACCGGCAGTACCGTAACAATCCCTTTCGATTTGAATACACCAATAGTGAACTCGCGTCCGCTGATGAATTCTTCTATCAACACCTGGTCATCTTCCCTGAAAGCCTTTTCCAGCGCTGCTGCCAGGGCATGCGCCTCTGTTACTTTACTCATGCCTATGCTGCTGCCGCCATTATTTGGTTTCACAAAAACAGGCAGGCGCAACTGCGCAAGAATACTATCAGGTGTAACAGGCGTATGTTTGAACAGGTGCATTGATTTTGCTACATGGATACCGCCAAACGCAGCAACAGCCACCGTATATCGTTTATTGAAAGTGAGTGCAGAAGTAGCAGCATCGCAACTGGTATAAGGCAGTTGCAACATATCAAAATAGCCCTGCAGTTTGCCATCCTCGCCGGGTGTGCCGTGTATACATAAGAGCACACCATCGAAATTTATTTTCTGTCCTTTATCGATCACGGAGAAATCATCCCTGTTCACTTTCGATTTTTCTCCACTCACCGGTTCATACCACCACCCTTCGTGATTGATATCGATCCTGTAAACATCAAACCTGTCCCTGTCGATATTATTTCCTACGGTGATGGCACTTTTATAACTGATCTGCGCTTCTCCGCTTAGCCCGCCTGTTACCAGGGCAATACGTTTTTTCATGGAACAAATATAAGGAGATGTAGGATGTAGGATTTAGCGATGTAGGATGTAGGATTTGTTAAAAAAAAGGTGAAGAAACTACCCGTCTCTTCACCTCACGTTGACGGGAAATATCACCCGCCGTTACAAGTTGTTGTCTCTTTGAATGGCAACAATTAATTACCTGCTAAGCTAATACTGTTACGGCTTTTTTGCAAGTTTTGTTGAGGAAAAGTTTAGCACATGCTTTGTGCATTAGATGTGCATCCGTTCCTTCTTGGCAAGGAGCTCTTCCACTGTTTCCTGGTACATTTCATCGGGCACACAACAATCAACCGGGCAAACCGCCGCGCACTGTGGCTCTTCATGGAAACCCTGGCATTCGGTGCATTTATTGGGTGTGATGTAATAAGTGTCAACACTGATGGGAGCCATGCGTTGATCAGCATCTACAACGGTACCATCCATGAGGGTAAAACTGCCTTTAATAGTGGTTCCATCGGCAATGGCCCATTCCACGCCACCCTCATAAATAGCGTTGTTCGGACATTCGGGCTCGCAGGCGCCGCAATTAATACATTCTTCGGTTATTTTGATTGCCATACAAAAACGGGGTTTGTTGGATTAGTGATTTTACATTTGCAGTTCCAAAAATACGGCTGACAAATGACTTTACAAGAACGAATTGAGCTGATGACACGCTTAGGCGCTTACATGCTTGGCAATGAAGAAGAGTGGAATGCAATACAGGAAAGGGCTTACCGCGAAAACCCCTGGTTTATTCCCGAATTTATTGCCCGGTCGGTGGCAGCAATCGGGAAGCAGTTTTTGCAAAAAGACCTGCTGGAAGACTGGACTGCACGGTACAACCTGCACGGTACACTGCCTATACCCCGCAAAGTTGGATTGGTCATGGCCGGCAATATTCCCCTGGTAGGCTTTCATGATTTTCTCTGCGTATTCCTGAGCGGACATTCAGTGGTGATTAAACCATCTTCGAAAGATGAAGTGCTCATCAGACACCTCATCCAAAAGCTGTATGAGTGGGAACCCGCCATCCGGGATAGCGTTTCTTTTGCAGAACAACTGAAGGGTTGTGACGCTTATATTGCCACAGGCAGCAATAATTCGAGCCGCTATTTTGATTATTATTTTGGCAAATACCCGCATATTATACGCCGGAACAGGACTTCGGCAGCTGTACTGGACGGAGCGGAAACCGTATCTGAGCTGGAGGCGCTGACAGATGATATCCAGCTTTATTTCGGCCTGGGCTGCCGTAATGTGACCCAGCTGTATGTTCCTGAAGGATACGACTTCCTGCCACTGCTCACTGCCCTGAAAAAATATGCGTATTTCATCGATTTCCATAAGTATAAGCACAACTACGATTACCACCTGGCCCTGCTGATCATGGGTAATAAGTATTATATGAACAATGATTCCATTATCCTTACAGAAAACAGCGCTCCCTGCTCTCCTGTGAGCCAGGTGCACTACAGTTTTTATACGAACAGGCAGGCGGTAACCGATTCATTGGAAAACAATACCGACATTCAATGCGTAGTTGGGCATAATGCCCTACCTTTCGGACAAGCCCAGTGCCCGGCTTTAACAGATTATGCAGATGGCGTGGATACAATGGCCTTTTTGACAGGTTTGTAGAAAGCACACCCCCATCTACGAGGTTTGCCGTAAAACATTTGTTAAATGCTGCGGCCGGTGATCTGTCAATTAAACAGCTTCGTTTATTTGCTATCTAAAAGGCATACAATTTGAATGACTAATTTTAATTAAAGAACATGAATATGAATCCGAAGAGCATTTTAGCAGTTGTAGCTATCAGCGCCAGCACTGCGGTATTGAGTGTGTGGGGCTATGGAAAACTCGTTGAACGCCAGCATGCAGGCGACCAGGAAGCGGGTAAATTACCCGTCAACTATGCAGGCTTTTTTGGTAACAATAACAACGCGGGGGCTGTGGTAGATTTTACCCCAGCCGCCACTACTGCCACACCGGCAGTGGTGCATATCAAGACAAAGACAAAAGCCCGCCAGGCGAGCAATAATAACCGCCAGCGGCAACGCAACCCTTTCTCTGATCTTTTTGGGGATGATTTTGGCGATTTCTTCGGCGGTCCCAGGGTGATACCAGAGCAACAAGCCAGCGGCAGCGGTGTGCTGATCACGGAAGACGGTTATATTGTTACCAATAACCACGTTATAGATGGCGCCGATGAGATCAATGTTACCCTTTCTAATAAAAAATCATACAAAGCTTCCGTGATCGGGGCAGACCCAAGCAGTGACCTGGCCGTTATCAAAATTGAAGGCAAGGGATTACCCTACTTAGTATATGGTAATAGTGATGAAATGAAATTGGGGCAATGGGTATTAGCCATCGGTTATCCATTGAACTTAGATGTAACGGTTACAGCAGGTATTGTGAGTGCCAAATCCCGTTCAATCGGCATTAACGGCAGACAAAGTCAGACACCCGTTGAATCATTCATCCAGACAGATGCAGCCGTGAACCCGGGCAATAGTGGTGGTGCATTGATCAATACATCCGGTGAGCTGATCGGTATCAATTCGGCCATTGCCTCTCCTACCGGATCTTATGCAGGTTACTCTTATGCCATCCCGGTAAACATTGTAAAAAAGATCGTTACTGATATGGTGAAATTTGGAACCGTTCAGCGCGCTTATATAGGCATACAATATGCCCCATTAGAAAATATGAGCGATGAGGAAAAAAGGCAAATGGAAAAAGAGCTGGGTGTTGCGTTTAAAGAAGGAGAAGGCGTATATGCTACAGAGATACCGGCAGGCGGCGCTGCTGCAATAGCAGGATTAAAGAAAGGAGATATTGTTACCAAGATAAATGGCACCCCGGTAACCAATGGACCGGAGTTACAGGAACAGGTTGCCCGTTATAAACCAGGTGATAAGATCAGCTTAACCTATAAGCGTGGGGGAAAAGAAAACACTGCCACCATTACACTCAAGAACAAAGCCGGCAATACTGATGTTGTAAAAAACAGCAGCCTCATTGAAAAATTAGGCGGTACATTAGAGAACCTCGACAAAAAAACAGCATTAGCCAATGAAATTGCAGGCGGTGTATTAGTGAAAAAAGTTGGGGAAGGGTTGCTGAAGAAAAGCAGGATGCAGGATGGTTTTGTGATCACAGGCATCAATGGCAAAGAGATCAAAAACCTCGATGAACTGAAAGAAGCGCTGGCCACCCTTAAAAGCGGCACCATCCGTTTAGACGGCTTCTACCCTGGGTTTGAGGGGTCGTATACGTATCCGTTGAATTTGGGGGATGAATAAATAATTGGATCAACTTTCAATAAAAAAGCGGCTGTTCCGGATGGGGCAGCCGCTTTTTGTACGTGGGATATAGCATTGAATAAATAGCAGTCAGGCTTAATCAGTGCAACATCAAATGCTGGTTTTCAATGGTCACGTTGAAATGAATTTCTGCTTTCAGCGCTTTGAATACTTTAATAATAGTATCAATGGTGGCACTGTTTGCGCTGCTTTCGAGTTTTGATATCTGTGCTTTTTGTACGCCAACCAGTTCTCCTAATTGTTCCTGTGTGAGGCTACAGAAATACCGCACATTTTCACTTTTCAAAAAATAAACAATAGTTTCTATATTTAGAAACATTTTATAGTGCCAAAAAATGCCCGCTCCAGTAGAGGAAAATTCTGTCAAAAGATTGAAAATCTAACTACCACCAGTAAAATCAGGTATTTACCGCACTTTTTTTAGCACTATAATTATGTATATTAAATGAGTGCTTATTTCCCTTTTTGATTGCCTACAGTACCCTGCAACAATCGTTGCATGACACACTGCTCATTTCATTTGATGTACAACAACGCAAACTATGGGCGCCTTGTGCTGATTCAGCTACTAGTATTGAGAATGCAATCAATTAATGCCGGAGAAGCATTTGTTGTATAGTTAAACCGAATTCTTCACAATGAAATGTGCGTTTCCAAACTATTAGTATTCTTAAGAAGTCGCAGTCTTATTCTTATTATTTTTTTATAGTTATTAAAAAAACATTAAATTAGCCTCGTTTCCCCCCAGGACCGCCGCTTTCATTTGTTTAGGTTTGAAGCTTGATATTGTTATCAGTTCAAGAAGAGTATCATAACAAAGCACAAAAAGGCCCCACCGAAGCGGGGCCAAAGGTTTTCACCTACGGCATATAGCCTTATTGTGATAAGATTGAGAAAAGAGATAAGTCTCTTTCCTGCTAAGTAAAGAAATATTTACATATTTCAACAAAGTATTTTTCGAACAAGACTTTTTGAATTACTATTATAAATCAATTTATTAAACAAAACTCAATGTTATGAGTAGAATTTTAGGGCTTGACCTGGGCACAAATAGTATTGGTTGGGCTGTAAGGGACACTGACTTGGATTCAGGAATTAAACAGATAACTCATAAAGGAGCTGTCGTTTTTGATAAAGGAGTCGGAGAAAGCAAAAGTGGTGAATTTTCATTGGCTGCAGAAAGAACAAAAGGAAAATCCGCACGAAAAAAGAATCTTAGAAGACGATGGAGAAAAATCAATTTACTTTCAGTATTGATTGAAATAAAGTTTTGCCCGCTAACCATTGATGAATTAAAAAACTGGAGTGATCCCAAAAGAAAGAGTGAAAAAAAATACCCTTCAGGGGAGTTATTTAAAAATTGGCTTCGCCTAGACTTTAACAATGATGGAAGTGAAGATTATACTAATCCTTTTGAACTTAGACATGAAGCATTAAAAAGACAATTAACCGTCGAAGAAATCGGTAGAATATTTTATCATTTAACGCAACGCAGAGGTTATCTGAGTAACAGAAATGAAAAGGGCAAAGAAGCTGATGTATTGGAAGATACCGAAACAAGGGAAACAAGAACTGTCCAAAAAAGGAAGCTAGGTAAGGTTGCTACCGCAATTCATGAATTGGAAGAAAAACTCGATGGAAAAACAATAGGTCAACAATTATATGAGGAAATTAAAAATGGGGGAAGGGCAAGAAGAAGAAAAGATGAGAGCACAAACATTTATCGGTTAACACTTCAGGATGAGTTTTTAAAAATATGCACTTATCAAGGATTAGGCACTGCACTTACAGAAAGAATAAGAAAAATTATATTTGATCAACGGCCTCTAAAATCACAAAAAGGAACAATTGGGAAGTGCATCTATGAGAAAGATAAAAGCCGCTGCCCTATCTCCCATCCGGAATTTGAATTATACCGAATGTGGCAGGTAGTCAACAATATTAAATATTCTGATAATGAAAAAAAAACATGGCGGGTATTAAACCAAAATGAACGAAAAATAGTACAGGAAAAGTTTTTCAGGAAATCAAGCCCCACTTTTCCTTTTTCCGATATTAAAAAGCTTTTTGCCAAATCACATCCCAACAGGATATTTAACTACAAAGAGAATCAAACTATAGCTGGTTGTCCAACCCTGGCTGGGCTTATGAATGTTTTGGGAGAAGACAAAGTATGGAAAATGCGAAATGCAGCTATTGAAAGAATAGAATGGGAAGAGCATGAAAAAAAATCAGGAAAAGGCAAATATCCGAACAAACAAATCGACCTCTATGATATCTGGCACTGGCTTTTTTTAATGGATACTGATAAAGACGAGCATATTATAAAACAAAAGGCAATTGCAAAACTGGCTTTATCAGAAAAAGAGGCAACTTTTTTTATTACTACTGCAATAAAACAAGGTTATGGCAGCTTAAGTTTAAATGCCATACGAAAAATTAATAAATGGCTTGAGGTGGGTGAAAAGTACGACAAAGCAGTTTTTTTAGCTAATATCCCCTATATGTTTGACAGGAAGCTCTGGCTGGATAATAAAGAAGGGATCGCTGAGGCTATCCAGTATGAGATTGAGGAGATAGCATTTCAAAAGAATGCTGCTGACATAACTAACAGTCTTATAAAAAAATATAATAATATGCCATACAATCACCGGTTTGCAAATGATAAAGGTTATAAACCTGACGCGGATGATTGGAGAGACATAAATGATGCATTAGAAACTTATTTTGGAAATAAAAAATTGGACTCGCTTTCTGAAGAAGTTAAAACTGGATATAAAACAAGAGTTACTGAATTATATCATGACACTTTGGTAAAGGGAACAAATGGGGATATGCCATATATAAAATCTCCACGACTAGAAGATAATATCAAGGGAAGGCTTTCTAAAATGCTTTCTGTTGAAACAGACAATAAAATACTGGAAAAGCTTTATCACCCCAGCGAAATTGAATCATTTTTACCAGCCGTTTCAGAGAAAGATAAAAACGACAACCCTACAGGCCGAAAGCTATTTAACAGTCCAAGAACCGACAGTATCAGAAATCCGATGGCCATGCGAACATTGTATGAATTGAAAAAGCTTCTGAATTATCTTTTAAAAAATGATATAATTGATGAGCAAACAAATGTAATTGTGGAAATGGCGAGGGAGCTAAATGATGCCAACCGAAGAAAATCTATAGAGCGTTATCAAAGAGAAAGAGAAACAGAAAATGCAGATTTCGGCAAAAGAATTGTTGAACATCTAAAGGAATGCGGACTACCCATTCCAGAAGACCTATCCGAAAGTATAATCCGCTACAGGCTCTGGGATGAACAAAATCACAAATGCTTTTATACTGGCAGGGAAATAAACATTTGTGACCTTTTCAATGAAAATTCCATAGATATTGAACATACTATTCCAAGGAGTTTATCATTTGACGATAGGCTAGAAAACAAAACAGTGGCTTATAAATATTACAACAATGAAATTAAAAGTCAGCTCATTCCCAGTCAATTACCAAATTACGAAGAAGACGCCTTAGGTTATTCTGCGATTAAGCCATGGCTTGACATTTGGGTAAAAAAGGTTAACGATTATGAAACAAAAGTTGAAATATGCAAAAAAAGAAGCAAAGTCGCTTCAACAAAGGAAGCAAAAGATAAAGCCATACAGGATAAACATTATTTTCAAACGCATTTATCTTATTGGAAAAGCAAACTAGAGCGATTTACCATTACTGAAATAACAGAGCGATTTAAGAATAGCCAGTTGGTGGACACACAAGTTATAGCTAAATATGGTGTACTTTATTTAAAAACCCTCTTCTACAGAGTACGATCAACAAAGGGGGTTTTAACCGATAAAATAAAGAGGATTTGGGGAGCTATGGGCAATGATGAAAAGAAAGACCGAAGTCAACATACCCATCATACAGTTGATGCCATCATACAAACGTTGCTGCACAAAGAAAGAAACAAACCTGATGTTTATAACTTACTTGCAGAGGCATATAAGGAAGCAGAAGCAAATCGCTGGAAAAACCCTAAGCTGCCAAACCCTTGGGGGCTTGCACCAGATGCTTTCTACACTGCCATTCAGAAACAGATAAGTGATGTAATTATTTATCATGCTGGCCGTGATAATGTTTTGAAGCAAACAAAAAAGAAAGAAAGAGCTAAGAAGAAAATTGTTTATCATATAGACGAAGATGGAAATAAGACCCCAAAATACCAAACTGGTCGAGGAATAAGGGCAAGCCTGCATAAAGACACTTTTTATGGTGCCATCAAAATTCCAGTAAAGGAAAACGGCAAACTGAAAACAGATGAGCGTGGTAAACTATTACTGGTAAAAGATGATAAAGGGAATGACGTTATAAAATATCGAAGCAGTTTCGTATTTAGAGGAAGCACAGTTGACGCCATTAAAAAGAGCATTGAAAATATAGTGGATGATAGGCTCAAAGAATTAGCATTGCAAACTGGTGCATCCACTATACATAAGCAGGGATTTTTTGAAATTCCCCCAAATGAAGAAAGAATAAAGAAGAGCCCGGATGCGGCAGCAACAAAGGTGTTTAAGGTAAAAGTATTTGCCGATAATCTCCAAAATCCACTGCAAATAAAAGGGCATAGGGATGTTAAAAAAGAGCATAAGAAATGGTATTACACACAAACCAATGGAAATTATCTAATGGCCTTGTATGATAATGGCAAAGAAAAAGATTTTGAATTAATAAATACGTACCAATTATCTGAGCTGAGTGGAATGGGGCAAGGCTTATACCCATCATATAAAGAGAAAATTTTAAGAGGAAAGCAAATACAAATTCCATTATCCAAAAGAAATGGCAAAGATATTATATTAAAATCTGGTACAAAAGTACTGCTATACGAAAAAACGTCAGATGAAATCACTACTGATTTATCAGCCAAAAATATTAAGGAAAGATTATTTAAAATACATGGCCTTTCATTACAAAGGATAAAATCTGCTGGGAATATTCTAGAATACGGCACAATACAGTTAATGCACCATTTAGAGGCAAGGCCATTGGGCGATTTGAAAATTCAGGATGGAGAGTATACGTTTGGAGATAGTAAAAAATATAGAAAAATGAATCATAATCAATTTAAAGCGTTAATTGAAGGGATTGACTTTAATATAACAATAGATGGAGCAATTCATTTAATCAATTCTGACCATAAAAAATGTTGAAAAGAACACTATCATTTTCCAACCCCTACCATCTAAGCACTAGGCTTGGGCAATTAGTTATTTTTAATAAAGAAACAGAAAATGAAACAACAAGGTCTATTGAGGACTTGGGTTATTTAATATTGGACCATCCACAAATAACTTTCACTAATGCATTAATGCAGGTATTCGCAGAGCATAATGTGGCCATTATAATATGTGACAACAAACATCACCCAGCAAGCATGATGCTCCATCTTGACACACATCATATACAAGCGGAACGATTCAAGGCCCAAGTAAATGCTACTGAGCCTTTAAAGAAACAATTGTGGCAACAAACCATCAAAGCTAAAATACGTAACCAGGCCCAAGTATTAAAATTGGCAGGTGAAAACGCCATAGTGCTATACAATCTTGCCAATAAAGTAACGAGTGGCGACGCATTGAATTGCGAAGCACAAGCAGCAAGGATTTATTTCCGGCAGCTATTCGGCCCTAATTTTTTACGGGAAAGAGAAGGCCCTCCCCCTAATCCATCTCTAAACTATGGCTACGCTATAATACGAGCAGCAATATCCCGGGCACTGTCAGGAAGCGGCCTTCTCGTTACATTAGGCATTCACCATCATAATAAATACAACAGCTTTGCTCTCGCAGACGATATAATGGAGCCTTTTCGTGTAAATTCCGGTCATGTTGACCCCTTATTCCGGGATGATGACCCCTCTGCGAA
>CAZDQB010000015.1:0-72332 GCA_964507525.1 uncultured Sediminibacterium sp.
CAGCTTCTGTAACCATTGACAAAGACAACACAACTGTTGTTGGCGGCAAAGGTAAAAAAACAGATATCGTTGCCCGCGTTAACCAGATCAAAGCACAGATTGAAAATACCACATCTGATTACGATCGTGAGAAGTTACAGGAACGTTTAGCTAAGTTGAGTGGCGGTGTGGCTGTACTGTATGTAGGCGCTGCTACTGAATTGGAAATGAAAGAAAAGAAAGACCGTGTTGACGATGCTTTACACGCAACACGTGCTGCTGTTGAAGAAGGTATTGTACCTGGTGGTGGTGTTGCTTATATCCGTGCAGTTGAAAGCCTGGAAAAACTGAAAGGTGCCAATGAAGACGAAGCAACCGGTATCCAGATCGTTAAGAGAGCGATCGAAGAGCCATTGCGCCAGATCGTTATCAACAGCGGCATTGAAGGTTCTATCGTGGTACAGAAGATCAAAAAAGGCAAAGGCGATTTTGGTTTCAACGCCCGCACCGAAGTCTATGAAGACCTCGTAAAAGCAGGTGTCATCGATCCAACCAAAGTAACACGTGTGGCATTGGAAAATGCAGCATCTATCGCTGCTATGTTGCTGACAACTGAGTGTGTGATTGCTGACAAGCCAAAGCCTGAAGCACCGCATGCACATGGCGGCGCACCTGATATGGGTGGCATGGGCTATTAATAACTTGCACTATTAGCACTACTATTAGGCATAAAATCCCCGTTATAGCAATATGACGGGGATTTTTTTCGGCTCCTGATTGGGAGTTAATAAATATAACCTGCAGCGATGCGATAGACCGAAGACTCCAAACTTCTAACTACTTTTGCTTCATGTTAAGTAAACAAGACGAGGCGTTTGTAGCGTTCTGGTCAAAGAACAGGGAAGAGGAAAAGACGAGTATCCGGCCCTTCCTGGTAGGGATGTCATCTGGTTTGGCCACCGGAGCGCTGGTCTTAGTGGTACTGTCATCCGGATGGTATGAACGTGCCAACATGGTGGCCAACACCCGGTTTAGTATGGCCGTTTTCATACTGGCCATATTGATACTATCATGCTTCATGGCGTTTATATACCGTAGATTCAGGTGGGAAATGCGGGAGCAACGCTACCATGAACTGATAGCAAAGAAAGAAAAATACGAAAAGGCTACCCAAAAGCAGCCATAAACCTGAAATAAGCGTCTACATTCATCCATAAAATCTGCTAATCCAAATTCAAATTCTCCGTTTTCATGAAAAAAAACCTGTTAGTGCTCTTTGCTTTTGTATCAATTTTTGCTTCTTGTGGTAAAACCGACTCAGGTTGCCAGCCGGCTACTGTGGCTTCAGAAAAGGCTCAAATGGTAGCTTATTGTAATACGAATAGTATTAAATATACAGAACACAGCAGTGGTATCCTGTATGAGATCATTAACCCGGGTTCAGGCGCCAACCCGACTGTTAATTCAACTGTGTCGGTCATTTATACCGGCAAGTTAATGACCGGTGTTACTTTTGAATCCACAGCAAACCCGGTGACCTTTGGGCTGGCCGGGCTAATCGATGGCTGGAAAATAGGTATTCCCCTTATTCAGAAAGGTGGTCGCATTAAACTGGTCATCCCTTCAGCACTTGCTTACAGCTGTTCCGGCTCAGGCACTATACCACCAAACTCGCCCATCTTTTTCGATATAACGCTTACCGACGTTAAATAAGCCCCTATTCCCCTATCTTTGCCCACTCTAAAAAAAACTGTAAACCGTTACGAATATGCAACTGAAAGGTTTAGTGCGATTTTTTGCCATTGCACTGATTGTGATCTGCTTATACCAATTATCCTTTACCTGGTTTGTACACAGCCACGAGAATGCACAGGAAGCTAAAGCCACCGCATGGCTGAAAAGATTTCCCACTCCGGAAATCAAATACCCTGGCAATAAAGAATTACAATCACTCTATGCAGATAGTCTCGCTGAACTGAAAAAAGAAAGGCTGCAGCGCCTGTTAGACAGCACCAAAGACACCAAACTGGCTTTTGGACTGACAACTTATCGCAGTGCCAAAGAAAAAGAACTGATGCTGGGTCTTGACCTGCAGGGTGGTATGAGTGTAACCATGGAAGTAGGCCTGGATGGTTTGATCAAATCATTGGCCAACTTTACCAAAGATCCGCAATTCAACAAAGCATTGGATGCAGCTGTAGCCCGTAAAGCCAACAGTGGTGCAGACATGATCAGTTTATTCCGCGAGGAATACAAAAAAACAGACCCTTCCGGCAAGCTGGCTCCTTTTTTCGCAACCCGCAGTAACGGTAAAATAAAATTTGATGCCAGTGATGACGCGGTTAACAACTACCTGAAAGAACAGGCTACTGCAGCTTTCAACAACACCTACCGTATTTTACGCACAAGGATCGACCGCTTCGGTGTGGCTTCGCCCAACATTAACCCTGATCCGGCCAAAGGTATCATCAGCATTGAACTGGCTGGTGTGAACGATAAAGAACGGGTAAGGAATTATTTACAATCAACCGCCAACCTGCAGTTCTTTGAAGTGTATACTTTTGAAAGTAAGGATTTGCAGAATGGTATTGTTGCTGCAGATAAAGCTGTGGAAGAATACCTGAATGGCACTACTAAAAAAGATACGGCTAAAAAAATTGCCGCAGATACAGCCAAACAGGCTACCGCCAAAACTGTTGGAGACACCAATAAGACTGCTACCCTTTCCAACCTGGGCAGCGAGGCCGGCAAGGCCGTTGCCAAAACAGATACGGTTAAGGCCAAAACGAATAAAAATCCTATTGCAGGCCTGATCCAGTTTACCCAGCCGTACGCAGGAAAAGGCGGCAAGCCCATTTACCCGGCTGCACTGGGTTATATACAGTCTAAAGACACCGGCACCCTGAATGATTACCTGCGGATGGATTTTGTGAAGAGCAAATTCCCTTCCAACCTGGTATTCATGTACGGTAAGACGGAGTCAGGCGATCCTAAAATGAAAGACATCCTGATGCTGTATGCCATCAAGACCTTAGACAATGGCCAGGCAGAGCTGGAAGGAGATCATATTACGAATGCATCGCAGGATTATGACGAGCGAGGCCGTATTGCCATCAAAATGAACATGGATAAAGTTGGTACAGGTATCTGGGCCAAGATGACCACCCGCAACGTGGACAAGCCAATTGCCATTGTACTGGATAACTTTGTTTATTCTGCTCCTAATGTGAACGACCCTATCACTACAGGTAGTTCGCAGATCAGCGGTAGCTATACCATCAAAGAAGCGCAGGATCTTTCTGAAATATTAGAGAGCGGCAAGTTACCTGCTCCTGCCAAAATTGTGCAGGAACAACAGGTAGGCCCAACGCTTGGTAAAGAATCCATTACCGGCGGCGGCATGTCATTCATGATCGCTTTCATTGTGATCTTTACCCTGATGCTGTTATACTTCAACACGGGCGGATGGGTAGCTAATATTGCCCTGATCCTGAACCTGCTGTTTACCATCGGTGTTTTGAGTGCACTCGGGTTTACCTTAACTGCACCGGGTATTGCCGGTCTGGTACTGACCATTGGTATGGCGGTAGATACGAACGTAATCATCTTCGAACGTATCAAAGAAGAATTAACGAAAGGCAAAAGTTACCCATCAGCTGTGAACGACGGTTACAAGCGTTCACTGTCACCTGTGCTCGATGCCCACGTAACTACTTTATTAACCGCAATCATACTTGCATACTTTGGTCTTGGCCCCGTATTGGGCTTTGCTACCACACAGATCATCGGTATCCTGTTGTCCTTATTCTGTGGTATCCTGGTATCGCGCCTGATCACTGATTTCTATACCAATAAAAACCGCCACTTTGAATACTTTACGTCTATTTCAAGACGCATATTCAAACACGCAGCAATTAAGTTCATTGAATACAGGAAGGTTGCTTATGGAATTTCCGTGGTAATCGTGATCCTCGGTATTGCTTCTTTCTTCAACGGGTTTGATGAAGGCGTTGAATTTTCCGGCGGACGCAGCTATACGATCAAATTTGACCAGGCTGTTAAGCAAAATGAAATTTTGGATGAGCTGAAAACAGTTTTCGGGGAAGCGCCGATTATCAAAACGGTGAATTCCAATCACCAGTTGAACATCACTACTTCTTACAAGATTCATGAGACTGGCAACAGCGTGGATTCATTGGTTGAGAAAATGCTGTTCAACGGCTTGCAGAAACATTTGCCGCAGGGAACTACTTTCAATGAATTTGAAACGAAGTACAAACAGAGCTCACAAACTGTATTACCAACGATCTCAGATGACCTGAAGAGCGGTGCTACCAAAGCCACTGTCTTTGCCATCATTGCGATCTGCCTGTATATTTTCATCCGTTTCCGTGACTGGAGGTATTCACTCGGTACGATCTTCTCGCTGCTGCACGACGTGTTTGTAACATTGATCGTATTCAGTTTCCTGAGAAAAATAGTGCCATTCCCGTTAGAGATAGACCAGCACTTTATTGCCGCTATATTGACGGTTATTGGTTTCTCCATGAACGATACCGTGATTGTGTATGACCGTATCCGTGAGGACAGTAAACTGATGAAGGGTGCCAGCAATGCCACGATCATCAACAAGGCCATCAATGATACATTAAGCCGTACCATAATGACCTCATTAACCGTATTCCTTACCATTCTGATCCTCTTCATTTTTGGTGGTGAGGTGACCAGGGGCTTTGCATTTGCGATGCTGATCGGGGTGGTTACAGGTACTTATTCTTCTATCTTTGTTGCGGCTCCTATCCTGGTTGACTTTGCCAAAGACAAACCTTTGGGGAAGAGCGAAGAGAAAAGGAAATGAACCAAAGACAGGCTGACTGACCATAAAAAAATCCCGCTATAAAAGCGGGATTTTTTTATTCATGTTACACCAGTGTAATCAGCCGGTTGATTCCCTCTTGATCAGGGACGAGTTAAAGACCTTGCTCTCGATCAATGAGAATGGCCTTTTCTTTTCCAGTTGTTCCAGCAGCTTAAAGAGTATTTTAGCCGCTTCTTTTCCTATTTCAAATGCGGGCTGTGTAATAGTAGTGAGCGAAGGATTCAGTAAAGAAGACACTGCAAGGTTGGAGAAACTGACAATCTTAATGTCATGTGGAATGCGTAATCCAAGCGCTCTGCATACTTCATAGGTATCAATTGCAAGTTTTTCAACGCAGGAGAAAATACCGTCAGGTCTGGATTTGCTTTTTAGCAGCCTGGCAATATCCTTCTTGTTCTTTTCGTGGTCATGCGTACCCTGTAATACCAGTTTGCTGTCAAAAGATATCTTGTGTTTTTCAAGCGCGTCGGCATACCCCTTCATCCTTTTATTATCGATGGAAAGGTTTTTGGAAATGGACAGGTAAGCAATTTTACGACAGCCGCTTTCGATCAGGTGTGAAGTTGCATCAAACCCGCTTTGGTAATCATCTGTTGTTACAAGGGGAACATCCATACCCTCAGCTACACGGTCGAAGAAAACAAGGGGCAATTCTATTTTCCTGATTTCTTTTACATGATCGATCTGGTCTGTTTCACTGGAAAGAGATATCAACAGGCCATCTACCCTGCCATTTTGTATGTGTTTGAGGATATTGATCTCTTTCTGCTGGTTCTCGTGTGTCAGGTAGATCAGCACATGGTAATTGTTTTCCTGGGCAACGGTCTCTATACCGTTAATCGCCAGTGAAAAAAAGTTATTGTCAATTTCAGGAATCACCACGCCAATCGTCCTGCTTTTCCGTTGCCGTAAGCTGCTGGCATAAGGATTGGGCTGGTAATTGAGCTCTTTTGCAAGTGCCAGAACGCGCTTTTTGGTCTTCTCGCTGATATCATATTTATCACGCAGCGCTCTGGACACCGTTGATACAGACAGGTTCAGCCTTTCAGCCAGTTCTTTCAGGTCTACCTTATTCATAGCCACTTGCTTTAGGGAGGACGGTTTTATTAAATCTAACGTCCGCCTAAAAATACGCATCAAAGTGCTTCCGGAAACGATTTCGATCATAAATCTCCAGGGAATCTGCCCTGTAATGGCTTCATTATCAATTTTATTTAACAAATAATAATTGTAACTTGCGGTACTTTTAAACCTTGCGTAGCAGCATATTACATATTATCCAACGCGTATTTATTTTTTTATTGGCGATACAGATACTCAATTTGAGTACCAATGCCATTGATTTTCAGCCATTCCCTTCCACCAATCTTAATGAATTCAATGACCTGAATACGATTGTTGAATATGTTGCAGAGATTGTTTTAGACTATAAAAACGCATTCCCTGAATCTGAACAAGAACCGTCTTCTTCCAAAGCACAGTTTGAAAAACATGTTAACTTTAAGTTGTTTTTTCCTGACGCTTTAGTGCTCCTGCAAAAGATAGAGGATCCAGTGATAAGGCACAATGCTTCACCGGTAGAAGCGTATAATTCTTCGTTTTATAAGGAAATTAATCCCCCTCCTCCCAAATGCTGATTATCAGCACCTGCACCTATAGCTCGCCAATTTTAAGCAGCATAATTATATTCGATGACATCGGAACAGGCATACCTGTTTATATGCACTTGTTATCAAAAGCGTTCAAAAAAATACTGTAGTGGTTATGCTGGCGTTAATGTATTGATGGTGCAGCATGCTGATTGCTGCAATTGATCTAGCCGGGAAACATTCACGATTAGATAAAGCAAAAGATGTATTCTTTAATTTCAAAAAATTGAGCAAATGAAAGTTATATACCGGGTACTGTTTATGGTTCTCTTATCCAGCGCATTAATACATGGTTATGCACAAAACAGTACAGGGGATAATCCTATCAAAGCAGATACGCTCAGGCTTTCTGTCGACAGTGCGGAAAATATTTTTCTGCGGAACAACCTGTTACTGCTTGCGCAGAAGTATAATATTGAAGCTCAGAAAGCGCTGATCATACAGGCTAAGTTGTGGCCAAATCCTAATTTGTCCTATGCACGCGGGCCATTGATCCCCATCAATGATGAGAATTCAAGTGTGCTGCATGCCAATTATTTTAACAATGCAGAAAATGCTGCCGGCATTTCCCAGTTGATCTTGCTGGCCGGCAAAAGAAACAAACAGATCAAAATTTCGGAAGCCAATGCGAAACTGGCTGAATACCAGTTCTATGACCTGTTGCGGACATTGAAATATACGCTGCGAACCGATTTCTTTAATATCTATTACCTGCAGCAATCTGCCAGGGTCTACGACAAAGAGATCAGTTCACTGCAACAGGTGGTGAATGCCTTTGAACTGCAAAAAGGCAAAGGATATATTGCAGAGAAAGAGGTAGTTCGTATCAAGGCGCAGTTGTACAGCCTGCAAAGTGAATACAATGACCTGATCAGCCAGATCAATGACACACAGAGTGAGCTGAGATTAGTACTGCAGGTCAAAAACAATTATGTGATTCCGGTTCCCGACCCGTTAAAAACGGAGTTACTTGATCCGGCCAGGTATAATCTTACCGCACTGGTTGATACGGCATTTAAAAGCAGGACTGATCTTATGATAGCCAGGGCCAGTACCAATATCAGTAAACTGAATTACAATTACCAGAAAGCATTGGCTGTTCCGGATCTTACCGTTTCCTTGTCTTATGACAGGCTGGGAAGCTATGTTCAGAATTTTCATGCAGCCGGTGTAGCCATTGACCTGCCGGTCTTCAACAGGAACCAGGGTAATATCAAATCGGCAAAGTCGATGATCGATTTTAACCGTACCGCACAAAAGAGTGTGGAAGCAACGGTTGAGGAGCAAGTGTACAGGGCGTTGCAGAAAGCTTATGACAACCATAAACTGTACAAAAATATCGATCCGAAGTTTGCAGGTGATTTTGACAGGCTGCTGAATGAAGTGTTGATCAATTACCAAAGGCGGAATATCGGGTTACTCGATTTCCTGGATTTTTATGATTCCTACAAACAAAACACGCTGCAGATCAACTCCATTAAGTTCAACAGGATCAGCGCATTCGAGGACCTGAATTTTTATACCGGAACTAATTTCTATAACTAAATTCCAGACTACCAGAAATAATATTTTATGCAAAAGAAAATACAAGCATCATTCACTTTAGTGTGTTTACTGTTATTGATTACAGGTATCAGCCTTCCATCCTGTAAACCAAACCAGGAAACCCAAAATGATGCAAGAGCCAGGTATGTCATACCCGATTCAATTTTGAAAACCCTTACCATTGACACTGTTTCGACAGCACAATTAGTGAATTCACTCACACTGACAGGCAAGGTTACTTTTAACGAAGACAATGTGGTGAAAATTTATCCGATGGTGAGCGGGAACGTACAGGATATTAAAGTTGTGCTTGGCGATTATGTACAGGCCGGCCAGGTTCTTGCTTTAATCAAGAGCTCTGAAATGGCAGGGTTCAGTAACGAACTGGTAAATGCCGAAACCAATTTAAGGGTTTCTAAAAAGAACCTTGACGCAACACAGGACATGTATAATAGCGGACTGGCTTCACAAAAAGACCTGCTGGCTGCAGAGGCAGCGCATGAACAGGCTAAATCTGAGCTGAGCCGTATTAACCGGGTGTTAAAAATAAATGGAGGCAATACTCAGGGAGAGTTTGTTGTTAAAGCGCCTATCAGCGGCTTTATAGTGGAAAAATTCGTTACCAATAATATGACCATCCGTGCGGACAACAGCAATAACCTGTTTACCATTTCAGACCTGAAGAACGTATGGATACAGGCTAATGTGTACGAATCCAATATCAGCCTTATCCATTTGGGAGACCAGGTCAGCGTTACTACGCTTGCCTATCCCAACAAGGTTTTTAAGGGTAAAGTAGATAAAGTACTGAATGTGCTTGATCCTTCCAATAAAGTAATGAAAGTACGCGTTGTTTTACCCAATGACGGATACCAGCTGAAGCCGGAGATGTTTGCAAATGTTACTGTTACCAACACAGAAAACAAAGAGAATATTTGTATCCCGTCCAGCGCGTTGATATTTGATCATAGCCAATATTATGTACTTGTATATAACGGCAAAGCGGATGTGAAGATCACACCTGTTCAGTTTATTAATACCGTTGGCAATAAAACATTCATCTCTTCGGGTGTCAGCAAGGGTCAGAAGATCATAGCCTCACAGGCCCTGCTGATATATGGCTCCTTAAATAATTAATATTAAAAACTATTGAGATGAATAAGCTTTTAAAAGGCATTATCGCTTTTTCACTGAAGAATAAGTATTTTATTTTATTTGCTTCGGTGTTACTTGTTATAGCGGGTGTTATCACATTCAGGAATATGCCTATTGAGGCGTTTCCCGATGTTACCAATACAGAGATCAGTATTATTACCCAATGGCCGGGCAGAAGTGCGGAAGAAGTGGAGAAGTTCATTACCATTCCTGTTGAAATTGTAATGAACCCGGTTCAGAACAAGGTGAGCCTTCGTTCGAGCAGTATCTTCGGGTTGTCTTTTGTTAAAATTATTTTTGCCGATGGGGTCAAAGATGCAGAAGCCAGGCAGCAGGTGATGAACCTGTTAGCAAATGTAACCCTTCCCAATGGCATTAACCCTTCTGTGCAGCCTCCTACCGGCCCAACAGGTGAGATCTTCAGGTATTCATTGCGAAGTAAGATACGGGATGAAAGAGAACTTAAAACAATGCAGGATTGGGTTATTGACAGGCGCTTAAGAGCAGTGCCTGGCGTTGCAGATATTGTGAGCTTTGGCGGGAAAACAAAAACATATGAGGTAAAAGTTGATCCGGGTAAATTATATAACCTTGGCATTACGCCCCTTGATGTATTCAACGCCGTACAAAAAAGCAATATCAATATCGGCGGTGATGTGATCATACAGAATAGCCAGGCTTATGTTGTGCGCGGTATTGGATTACTTGATAATATTAATGAGATCAGGAACATTATTGTTGAAACCAACAACGGTGTTCCGGTGCTGGTAAAAGATGTAGCTAGCGTTGAAATTTCGAATGTTCCTCGCCTTGGATGGGTAGGCAGGTCAGATGCTATCATCGATTCAACCGGTAAACGCACCACTACTGATGAGACTGATGTTGTCGAAGCCATTGTATTAATGAGGAAAGGAGAAAATCCTTCCAAAGTAGTGGCGGCGGTAAAAGAACAGATCAATAAACTGAACACGATGGTACTGCCGGAAGATACCAAGATCGTTCCTTTTTATGACCGGGCCGATCTGATTAAATATGCTACGAATACCGTATTGCATAACCTGGTGGAAGGTATCCTGCTGGTGACATTGCTGGTATCACTGTTCATGTTTAACTGGCGCACTACATTGATCGTATCGATCATCATCCCAATGGCTTTACTATTCGCCTTTATATGCCTTCGGCTTATGGGTATGTCGGCCAACCTGCTTTCATTGGGAGCTGTAGATTTTGGAATTATCATCGACGGAGCGGTAGTAATGGTGGAAGGCATGTTTGTGGTGCTTGATCATAAGGCAAGAGACTTTGGGATGGAGCGCTTCAACAAGATGGCAAAAATGGGCATCATCAAGAACAGTGGCGGACAATTGGCGAAGGCTATCTTCTATGCGAAAGTGATTATCATTACAGGCCTGTTGCCCATTTTCGCTTTTGAGAAAGTGGAAGGTAAAATGTTCTCGCCGCTTGCTTACACGCTTGGTTTCGCTTTATTGGGCGCGCTGATCACCACGCTTACACTCGTACCCGTACTCATTAGTATGCTGCTCAGAAAGAATGTGCATGAAAAACACAACCCTTTTGTGCATCATTTTACCGGCTTTATGCTGAATGGTTTTACCAGGGCCTTCAAAAGAAGGAAGATCATCATACCGCTCTCTTTTGTTGTAATGGCCATTGGTTTATACTCATTCAAATACCTGGGTACGGAATTCCTGCCTGAACTGAATGAAGGATCCATCTGGCTCCGTGTACAGTTGCCTTATAGTGTATCGCTGGATAAATCTGTCCAGGTATCAAAGCAGGTAAGAGAAATCCTGATGACATTTCCACAGGTGAAACATGCTGTATCGCAAACCGGTCGTCCGGATGATGGAACTGATGTTACCGGGTTCTACAACAATGAATTTGATGTGATCCTCTATCCTATCGAAACCTGGAAGCCGCATATTACAAAAGAAGAACTGATAGACCAGATGCATGAGAAACTGTCAGTCATCCCGGGCGCTAATCTGAACTTTTCACAACCTATTATGGATAATGTGGAAGAAGCTGTTTCGGGCGTGAAGGGGTCGATTTGCGTGAAAGTATACGGTGACTCGCTCGATTATATGGAGCAGAAAATAACAGAGGTTTATAATATTTTAAAATCAGTACGGGGTATCGAAGACCTGGGTGTTATCAGGAATATCGGGCAGCCGGAACTGGATATCAACCTTGACCAGCAGAAGATGGCTTTATACGGTGTGGCCACTGCTGATGCTAACGCAGTAATAGCAATGGCGATTGGAGGACAAACCGCTTCAACATTATATGAAGGCATCAAGACTTTTGATATCCGTATCCGTCTCCCGGAAGAATTCAGAAGAACAACAAGTGATATCGGCAACCTGTTGGTGCCCACCCAGACGGGATCCAAAGTTCCTATCAAGGAAATTGCTTCTATTACTGAGAAAACAGGTCCATGCCTGATTTTCAGGGATGACAATACAAGGTATTCTGCGCTTAAGTTTTCCATCAGGGGCAGGGATATGGGAAGCACCATTGCAGAAAGCCAGGAAAAAGTAAACGAGAAAGTACATGTCAAAAGAGGCTACACAATGGCCTGGCAAGGCGATTTTGAAAATGAACAACGTGCCACCAAGCGACTGGCATTGGTGGTTCCCATCAGCCTGTTACTGATATTTCTGTTATTGTTTAGCATGTTTGGCAATTTTAAAGATGCAGGGCTTGTATTCCTGAATGTACCCTTTGCCATTGTAGGAGGTATCTTCGCATTGCATATAACAAATACCAATTTCAGTATTTCAGCGGGCATTGGTTTCATTGCCCTTTTCGGAATATGTATCCAGGATGGCGTATTATTGATCACTGTTTTCAAGCAAAACCTGGATCATATAAGGGGGCAAACCGGGTCGTTATACAATGCCATTAAACTGGGGGTGAATTCAAGAATACGACCGGTAATGATGACTGCTTTGATGGCAGCTATTGGCTTATTCCCAGCCGCCATGTCCCACGGCATTGGTTCAGAAAGCTCAAGACCACTGGCAAGGGTTGTAATCGGAGGTATCCTGTGTGCCATGATCTTTTCGTTGTGGGTATTCCCGCTTATTTTCAGGCTGGCATACAAAAATGTAGACACCAAACACATTGATCCTGCTGAATTAGATAAAGGATAGTGATCACGCTACTAATTATTAAAAAGGCGCCCCTGCTATAACGGGGGCGCCTTTTTAATGCGCTTATTGTATTTGTCATCAAACAGCAAAAGAAGTACCACACCCGCAGGTTTTGCTGGCATTGGGATTACTGAAAGTAAACCCGCGGCTGTTTAATCCGCCCTGCCAGTCTATTTCCATACCGTGTAGGTATAACTGGTGGCTTTTATTCATGATACAGGGAATGCCTTCTATTTCAAAAGTAGCGTCATTGGCTTCCATCTGGTCAAAGCCAAGCACATAGGTCATACCGCTACAACCACCGCCTTTCACGCCTACCCGTAAACGTTGTGAAGTATCGAAGCCCTCTTCCTGCATTATCCGGCGCAGCTCTTCAATAGCACCGGTAGTTAAAGTAACAGGAGTTGCAGTCATTAGTTCCATATTTGTCCTTTGTATATGCAAATTTACAAATAAACGGCTAAATGCATCCAAGCATTGTTTGCGATAACTGGAAAAACAAGCCCGGGTGCCTATTTTTGCCTAAAGAATAACGAATGCTGGATACCACTATTTTTTTTACTGTTGTGATTGCCATTATGATCAGTGCTTTTCTCGCCTGGTTAATTTACCTGCAACGCAGGAACAAAAGAGAAGAGCTAAAAAACAAAAACGCTTCTTCAAGCCTCCCCTTACAAGCTTATGAAAGGCTCACCCTGCTGGTGGATCGTATAGCCATCCCTAATCTTGTAAGCCGCACCAACCATACCGGTTTATCAGCACGTGAAATGCAATTGGTGCTCACCAAGACCATCCGCGATGAATTCGACTACAATATTACCCAACAGATATATATTAGTCCTGAAGCCTGGAACGCTGTCAGGAACCTGAAAGAAAAAAACCTCCTGATCATTAACCAGGTAGGTAATATGATGCCGGCCAATGCTACCGGCCTCGACCTGGTTAGGTCATTACTCGAATACACGATGGGCGACAATAAAAGCAACCTGCATGAGGTAGTGAGTGAAGTACTGAGTTATGAAGCGAAGAAGTTCCTTTGAGAAGCGGATAGATTATTTATGATACAGGATTGGAGATTTTTCAATTAAATTGATGTGGTCATGAGCGATAAAAAAATTATTACTGATAGCGGCATTGAGATCCGGAAGGTTTATTATCCCTCCTACCCCCATCAGGTATCACCAGACCAGCCACCAGAAATCCCCGGCCAGTTCCCTTATACGCGCGGTGTTCAGGCCGATATGTACCGGGGAAAATTGTGGACCATGCGCCAATACGCTGGTTTTTCCACTGCTGAAGAGAGCAATAAGCGGTACCATTATTTATTGTCCCAGGGTGTGATGGGGTTGAGCGTTGCATTTGACCTGCCAACGCAAATCGGGTACGACAGTGATCATCCATTAGCAGAAGGAGAAGTTGGAAAAGTTGGTGTGGCAATTGACAGTCTCGAAGATATGGAAGCCCTCTTCAATGGGATCCGCCTGGAAGATGTAAGCACTTCCATGACCATCAATGCAACCGGCTTTATCCTGCTGGCTTTTTATGTAGCGCTGGCCAAAAAACAGGGAGCTGACCTGAAACAAATCACCGGTACTATTCAAAATGATATCCTTAAAGAATATGCGGCAAGGGGAACCTATATTTATCCACCCAAGCCATCCATGCGGATTATCACAGACATTTTTGAATGGTGCGGTAAGGAATTACCTAAGTGGAATACCATTTCTATCTCTGGCTATCACATTCGTGAGGCAGGAAGTACGGCTGTACAGGAGATTGCATTTACGTTGAGCAATGGCAAAGCTTATGTTCAGGCAGCACTTGCTAAAGGATTAGATATCAATGTTTTTGGCAGACGCCTTTCTTTCTTTTTCAATGCACATAATAATCTCTTCGAAGAAGTGGCCAAGTTTCGCGCCGCGAGGCGTATGTGGGCTAAGATGATGAAGGAACTGGGAGCAACGGATGAAAAGGCAATGATGCTCCGTTTTCATACACAGACAGGTGGCGCCACATTGACCGCACAACAGCCAATGAATAATATCAGCCGGGTAACCATACAGACATTAGCAGCAGTCCTGGGTGGTACACAGAGCCTGCATACCAATGGGTATGACGAGGCATTGAGCCTGCCTACCGAAGAAGCAGCCCGCGTCGCATTACGCACGCAACAGATCGTAGCTTTTGAAAGTGGTGCTGCCGATACGGCTGATCCATTGGCCGGCAGTTATTTTGTAGAATCCCTGACCAATGAAGTAGAAACAAAAGCATGGGCGCTGGTTCACCAGATAGATGCCATGGGAGGAAGTGTGAGTGCTATTGAACAAGGCTTTATGCAGGATGAAATTGCCCGTAGCGCCTATGAATACCAGCGGAACATTGAGAGCGGCAAAAAGATCATAGTGGGGGTGAACAAATTTGCAATAGCGAAAGAAGAACCTGTACCAGGGTTTAAAATAGATGACAGTATCAGGATACTGCAAAGTCAGAAGCTACAGGTATTAAAACAGAAGAGAGACCAGGTAAAAGCAGGTGCCTGCCTTGAGCAACTTAGCGCAGTGGCCAACGGTCACCAGAACCTGATGCCGTTGGTCATTGAAGCAGTGGAATGTTATTGCACACTCGGCGAAATTGCGGATGCGCTGCGCAAAGTATTTGGTGAATATAAGTGACGTTCAGGCTTAACCCAACACCACTATCAACGCATAGATCACACCAGGTATCCAGAACAATAAGGTAAGCAGCAAGCTCAGCCAGAATTTTCCGTTGATCGTTCCTTCATGCAGGTAAACAGCTAAAGGAGGCAGCAGGATAGCTAAGATGGCCAGCAGGACTGTATTGGTACTGGGCTCACTTCCGGCCTTTTTTTCGGCTTTGTATTCCTTCAGCATTTTTTTAACCTCGAAAACACGGGCTTTTCTATCTACCCTGCTGAGGCTTTTAAACTCACGCAAAGCGTCTGTCACGGCCACATCATCAAATTTGAGCTCCCTGGTAACGGCCGAATCGGTGGCGGGTTTGGAATCCGATACCACAACAGATGCGCGGGTGTCTGCTGCCACAAACATTCCTGCAGTAATTGTAAAGAGGAAAATTTTTTTCATAAGATTGATTTTAAATGAAAAGGATTCATTAGCACTAAAGTACTTATTTGTATTTAATTTTTCAAAATATATTAATCCATTTTTTTTCCATTCGTTTCTCCGGTCAGGATAAGTGCAAATCATTATCTTTCACCTTCAAACCTGCGTATGCAAATATCAAAATCAATGATTTTGTAGCGTATGAAGGTTACCTGTTCAATAAAAACTAAACATGATGAAATACCTGTACATTGGTTGTTTACTTTTTTCCGCCGGCCTGTCTGCACAAAACCTGCCTGCTGAATATCCTGCATTGGTCAAAACCGTCTCCCCAAAAGTTGTGGAATGGCGGCGGCATTTTCACCAGAACCCTGAGCTCTCTAACCGAGAGGTAAATACCGGGAATTATATAGCCGATTACCTGGTGTCACTTGGATTGGAAGTAAAAAACCATGTGGCGAAAACAGGCGTGGTAGCTGTATTGAAAGGCGGTAAGCCCGGCCCTGTAGTGGCATTGCGTGCAGACATTGATGCGTTACCGGTTACAGAAAGAGTAGATATTCCTTTTGCCTCCAAGGTCAAAACAGCATTCAGCGGGCAAACGGTTGGCGTGATGCACGCCTGCGGACATGATTCTCATACTGCTATTTTAATGGGCGTTGCCACTGTGTTAAAACAAATGCAGAAAGACGTGCCTGGAACGGTCGTATTCCTGTTTCAACCAGCCGAAGAAGGCCCTCCTGCAAATGAAGAAGGAGGCGCACCCCTTATGATCAAGGAGGGCGCATTAGATAATCCAAAAGTAGACGCTGTATTCGGACTGCACATTGCAGCAGGCATACCCGTTGGCGAGATCCGTTATAAATCCGGTTCCTTCATGGCTTCATCTGACTGGTTCACCATCAAAGTAAAAGGGAAAGGCGCCCATGGTTCTGCTCCATGGATGGGTGTGGATCCAATCACTACTTCGGCACAGATCATTGAAGGCCTTCAGCATATTGTGAGCCGCCAGATGGAACTGACAAAAGCTCCTGTCGTAATAACCGTGGGTGCCATTCATTCAGGTGTGCGGAGCAATATCATTCCGGAAGAATGTGAAATGATTGGTACGATCCGAACGTTGGACAGTAAAATGCAAAAAGAAGTTCATGAGCGCGTTAAAAATACAGCACAGCATATTGCTGCCAGCAGTGGCGCTGTAGCTGAAGTAAGTATTGATACCAAAACCCTGGTTACCTATAATGATCCCGTCCTGGTTAAAAAATCTTTAAGTTCACTGGTTGCAGCGGCAGGTGCTGCAAATGTTAAAGAAATAGATTGGGTAACAGGGTCGGAAGACTTTTCTTACTATGGCGAAAAAGCGCCCGCTTTCTTTTTTGATCTCGGGGCGTTACCAAAAGGTAAAGATCCTAAAACGGCAGCTTCTCACCACACTCCTGACTTTTATATTGATGAAGGAGGATTTGATGTGGGCGTAAAAGCATTTTGCCAACTGGTATTTGATTATGCAAGAAATAAATAGCCTTATTTAATCTTTGCGCTATGAAAGCAGCTTTGTTAATCGTAGTTGCGGGTTCTATTACCGTTACAGTCAATGCACAGCAAAGACTTACTCCTGAGCAGCTCTGGAAACTCGGAAGAGTATCCGGTATTAGTATCACGAAGGACAAAAAAGCGGTGGTCTATTCAGTAGCTACACCGGATGTGGGCGAAAATAAAATCAAACGAAAAAATTATATACTGTCACTGACCGGTGGAGAAGCCATTGAAACAGGCAGGCCGGATAGCTTGCTTGTTAATGAAAAAATATCCCCCGATGGGAAGTATATCATCAGTTCAGGAAGTGTGAAGGTATATGATGTAACAGGAGCTGATAAATACCCCGATCTGAAAAAATCAAACGCCTATATCTACACTTCTTTAAACTATCGCCATTGGGACGTATGGGCGGATGGGAAATTTGACCATGTATTTGTAGCGCCAATCGTTAATGGTAAGCCCGGCGATGCAAAAGACCTGATGCCCAATGAACCATATGATTGCCCGCTCAAACCATCAGGTGGTGATGAGGATTATGTATGGAACCCGGATGGTAAACATATCGTATATACCACCAAGAAAAAAACCGGTACAGGGTATGCAGTGAGCACGAATACAGACCTCTATGAATACAACGTGGATAGAGGGACTACGCGTAACCTGACAGCAGACAATAAAGGTTACGACGTCAGCCCATCGTTCAATAGCAAGGGCGAACTTGCCTGGCTGCAGATGAAACGTGACGGATATGAGTCTGACAAACAGGATATAGTTGTGTCGAACGGTATTACCCATCTGAATCTTACCAAACATCGCGATGACATCCATGTAGAAAGTTACAAGTGGAGCGAAGACGGCAAATCGCTGTTTTTTATCGCTCCTTTGAATGGCACATTGCAATTGTTTAATGTAACCTATCCGGGCATGACCAAAATGATGCCTGTAGTGAAACAGGTAACAAAGGGTGATTTTGATGTCAGTGGCATCATCGGACAGTCGGGCAATACACTGGTCGTATCCTGGGCTGATATGAATCATGCTGCTGAATTATATACTGTTGACATCAGCACCGGTAACCTGAAACAGTTAACTCATGTGAATGATGCGTCATATGCCACCCTCGCAACCTGTAAAACAGAAAAAAAGTTTGTTACCACTACTGATCATCAACAGATGCTGGTATGGGTCATTTATCCACCGGGATTCGATGCGGCTAAAAAATACCCTGTATTACTGTATTGCCAGGGAGGTCCTCAATCTCCCGTTACACAATTTTATTCATTCAGGTGGAATTTTCAGTTAATGGCATCGCAGGGATATATTGTAGTAGCGCCATGCAGAAGGGGTATGCCCGGTTTTGGTACCCAATGGAATGAACAGGTGAGCAAGGACTGGGGCGGGCAGGTGATCAGGGATTACCTTAGTGCCATTGATGCTGTTTCAGCAGAACCCTTTGTTGATCAAAGTAAAAGAGGTTGTGTGGGCGCCAGCTTTGGCGGATTTTCTGTATTTGCTCTTGCAGCTGTGCATGAAGGGCGTTTTAAAACTTTCATTTCACACGATGGTGTTTTCGATTTCAGGAGCATGTATGGCACTACCGATGAAATGTTTTTTGAGAACTGGGAAAAAGGGGGCACTTACTGGGATAAAAAAAATACTGTCGCACAACGCTCTTTCAGCCAGTCGCCCAGCAATTTTGTTGACAAGTGGAATACACCCATCATGATCATTCAGGGTGGTAAAGACTACAGGGTTCCGATAGGACAAGGTCAGCAGGCGTTTCAGGCGGCCCAGCTCAGGGGTATCAAAAGCAAATTTTTATACTTGCCAGATGAGAATCATTGGGTACTGAGCCCACAAAATGCATTGGTCTGGCAGCGGGAATTTTATAAATGGCTGGATGAAACTTTATTGAAATAAGACGTACCCGTAAACTATCTCGCCCCAAATAGAAGACTGCCGATACGCACCATTGTACTCCCCTCTTCTATGGCGGTTTTATAATCGCTACTCATGCCCATGCTGAGGACAGTCCATGGTTTATGGCCGTTGGAGGGCGGATTGTTTTGGCAGAACAAAGTCTTTAATTTTTTAAATTCACTCCGGATTATTTCCTCATTATCACTAAAACTGGCCATCCCCATGAGGCCAGCAATGCGAATGTTTTTCAATTCCTGTATCTCACCTGATGCATATAAGGTGTGTACTAATCCAGTCAGTTCCTCTTCATCCAGTCCAAATTTGGTTTCTTCCTGTGCCACATGCACCTGTAACAGGCAATCAATGACCCTTCCGTACCTGGCAGCCTGTTTGTTGATCTCTTTTAATAACCGCAAACCATCAACCCCGTGGATCAAATGCACAAATGGTGCAATGTATTTCACTTTATTACTTTGCAGGTGCCCAATAAAATGCCAGCGAATATCATTGGGCAACAAAGCTTGCTTTTCTACGAGTTCCTGTACATAATTTTCACCAAAATCCCTTTGCCCGAGCTCGTATATTTCCCGGATATCCAGGGCAGGTTTGGTTTTACTTACTGCAACAAGTGTTACATGATGTTTTGTTAGTTCTGAAATAACAGATTGGTACTGCTGCACATTCACTGGCATAACCTTGCGTCTTTACTGCAAATGTAAACCCATTCTCTTTCTCCATGCCAGGTATTCCAGTACAAGGAGGTTGTTATAGGCCGGGCAATAATAATAGAATTTGCCGGCGCCGGTTTTGCCCATCCATTGTTTCAACGGATTGGGCAGCATAGAAGCAATATTGGCAATAAAGAAGGAGAAAGATTCATCTTCTATCAATTCGTGCAATGAAGTTGTTTGATGCAAAATAATAGGGGGTGCTTCTACGCCCCAGCGTAACAAGGCAGTGCTTAGCAACACTTTATCTAAAAAGCCGCTCGGATATTCAATAGCCTTCTTCGCATCGGCAATTAATTGTGGTTTGTATGTCTCAAGTACAGCTA
The DNA here is from genome assembly GCA_964507525.1 of uncultured Sediminibacterium sp. Taxonomy (GTDB): domain Bacteria; phylum Bacteroidota; class Bacteroidia; order Chitinophagales; family Chitinophagaceae; genus Sediminibacterium. The sequence goes on from CAZDQB010000015.1 coordinate 19,980, forward strand.
TTGGCTCAACAGACATTAACCGCGATAAATGGTAAAGAATAACCGGCATCGTGTTGTAATGTGGCGAAACATAGGTGGCAGCTGACAGGTATTTTCTTTCTTCCAGTATTTTTGCAATCAATGCAACACTGGCAGAATCTGCCGGAGTCCATTTGAGATGATACGTCTGAACCAGGTAGAGCACATTGGATAATACACAAACATCAAAATCTACCGGCATTTTTTTTCCGAACCAGGTAGAATAAGCACCACTGGTACGATATTGCTTAAAAGTATTCCTTATCTTTTTTGTACCAGTATTGGTAAAGGATTGCATGATGTTATGAGCCAATATAACTGTTGAATCGGCAGCCTGCAAAGCGAGCAACAGGATGCTGGTATCATCCAGGTCATCGGGCAGGGCCTGGCTTTTATCGAACCTGTTCATCCATCCTGAATTGGGAAAAATGACCGGGGTATCGGTTGGCCAGAAACTGAAGGTAGGGCGATCTTTCCGATTCCGGAATTTCTTATATACCGGCAGTGTATGCCCAACAATACGATCGGCAAGCTGTTGTTGTAATGGTGTAAGATACGGTTTGATATCCTGCAGCGTAAACCCAATCAATCCTGTAAAAAAAGCATTTACATCGGCTTTTTGCCTGTTCTTATGCAATGCATACCTGCGATAAGAAGGGAATGATCCTTTTGGAAAAACAGCATCTTTTTTTACTTGCAACTGGTCTATGCGCTGCAGCAGCTTGTACATCAACAGGGTATCATTTGCCTTTCCTGCAACGGAAAGCAGTGTTATAGCAGCATAACAAAACAACCCTTTAGCCAACCACCTGTACATAACACAATAATAGGAAAAGATAGGGAGAGCACCTTCTTTCAGTCTGGCATCTCCTGCCTGGCCATTTACTTTAAAATACTCCTGCTGATCACGATCCGCTGCACCTCGCTTGTTCCCTCATAAATCTGGGTAATTTTAGCGTCGCGCATGAGGCGTTCTACATGGTATTCTTTTACAAAACCATAACCGCCGTGTATCTGTACGGCTTCGGTGGTTGTCCACATAGCCGTTTCACTGGCATATACTTTGGCCATTGAGGAGCTCAAACTATAATCAAGGTTATTGTCTTTTTCCCATGCAGCTTTCAAGCATAACAGTCTTGCGGCTTCAATACGTGTAGCCATATCGGCGAGTTTGAACTGGATGGCCTGGTGATGCATGATTTCCCTGCCAAAAGCCTTTCGTTGCTTACTGTATGCCAATGCCAGCTCATATGCACCACTGGCAATACCCAACGCCTGCGATGCAATGCCAATGCGGCCGCCAGCCAATGTTTTCATAGCAAACGTAAAACCAAAACCATCGGCGCCAATACGGTTTTCTTTTGGCACTTTAACATCTGTCAGGAGAATGGTATGCGTATCACTTCCGCGGATGCCTAATTTATTTTCTTTTGCAGCAACCGTTACACCAGGCCAGTTCTTCTCTACAATAAAAGTATTGATGCCTTTGCTTCCTTTAGAAGCATCTGTTTGCGCCATTACCAGGTACACCGAAGCTGAGGAACCATTGGTGATCCAGTTCTTGGTACCACTCAATAAATAATGATCGCCCTTGTCTTCTGCTATGGTGTGCTGGCTTGTGGCATCACTGCCAGCTTCAGGTTCACTTAATAAAAAAGCGCCAATATACAGTTCCCCATCCTTACGGCCCTGTGCCAAAGGTGTCAGGTATTTTTGCTTTTGTTCTTCTGTACCAAAAGCTTCCAATCCCCAGCAAACCAGGCTATTATTGACGCTCATACAAACACTGGTACTGGCATCTACTTTGCTAATTTCTTCCATGGCCAGGACATAGCTTACAGTGTCCATTCCGGCGCCTCCATATTTTGGGTCTACCATCATACCCATGAATCCGAGCTCGGCGAGCTTCATTACCTGTTCGCGTGGAAACTGTTGTTTTTCATCCCTTTCAATTACTCCCGGTAAACATTCCTGCTGCGCAAAATCGCGCGCCGCTTTCTGAATCATCAAATGTTCTTCGCTTAGTTGAAATTGCATATGGCCGCTTAGTTTTTGCCCCAAAAATAAGGATTGTTCATTATTAGCCTAACAAATGTTAGTTGCATAGCTAACTATTTTCCCACCCCTACATGTACTTCTTCTGCAGGTTCCACAAAATGCTCCGTTCAAGATCATTGATCGGTCTTGCTATGGTGTCCTGCAGGAAATGCCGTTTGAATGCACGGATAGCTGCTGAACTATCTGTTACATCATAACCGATGATGCGCAGGGCGTTGATAGGATTGAAACCGGCAGGTATGGTGTCTCTCACTTCATCAAACCATAACCCAAATCCTTTTTCGGCTAATTTCTGCCAGGGGAACCGGTAATTGGGGTCGTTTTTCCGGGTTGGGGCAATGTCGCCATGTCCAATGAAATTGGCAGCTGGAATATTGTATTCTTTTTTCAATCGTGCTAATAAACTCAACAGGCTGTTGATCTGCAGGCTGTCAAACGGCTGAAATCCGTTATTATCCAGTTCAATGCCTACAGAGGCAGAATTAATATCGGTAAGATTACCCCACCGGCTGATGCCTGCATGCCAGGATCGCAGGTAATCGTTTAACATGTGGTGTATTGTTCCGTCTTTACAGATCACATAATGGGCGCTGACGGCTGTTCTGCTAAGGGTAAATGTCTGCAGTGTCTGATCGCAGGAATTTTGGGCGGTATGATGGATGATGACAAAACTCGGTTTGCGCATGTTGAAGTTTGTGGTACCCACCCAATAAGCAGGCAGCTTAACTGAGTCGGTGTAACCTGTTTCAACAGGTGTTTCGCGGAGTTTTCCGGCAAAATCTTTCGTTTGTTTTTTATAGGATTGGTTAGCAGCGGCATAAGGGTTGCGGGAACAGGAAATCATACCTGCAACGATCATAATTGAAACTGTTGCATACACTGTGTATTTCATAAACTGAATATTGGTGAACAACCGGGTTGAAAATTACTAAAGATCCATGGAACAGTCATGTGCATATTATCCTTCACTTATCTTTGAAACAAAAGCAATACTATGTCATTACATCTTGGCAGAGCTACATTTGGCGATCCTGCAGACAAAGGGAATGTCCTCTCCCGCGAACAGGCCATGGAACTGTTCCATGACTGGGTGCTGAATCCCAAATTACAATTACACATGCAACAAGTGGGCCAGCTGATGAGATCCTGGGCTGCAGAAAAAGAATTACTGGACGAGCCGGATCAATGGCGATGGGAACTGGCAGGATTATTGCACGACGCAGATTGGGATCAGTGGCCCGACCTGCATTGTAAAAAGATTATTGAAGAACTGGAAAACCGGAAAATTGACCCGGAGATCATACATGCCATTGCATCGCACGGCCATACACATTTTGGCGTTGAGCCGGTAACGCGGATGGATCAGATGCTCTATGCGTTTGACGAACTATCAGGATTGGTGCACGCTTATTCGCTGATGCGCCCGGGTGGCTATGAAGGTATGGATGTAAAGGGTGTAAAGAAACGGCTGAAAGAAAAGTCCTTTGCTGCCAATGTTTCGAGGGATGATATTGCTGATGCCTGCGAACGGGCAGGTATTCAGTTGGATGAGTTGGTTGCGTTTATCATTCCCCGACAGGCGACTGTTACAGTTAAGGCAGCGTAAATATTGGGAGATTTTTAGAAATATTTTGTAGTACAGGCAACTTTTCCATCCTGAACACAGTATATAACTAAAAACCACTTATATGGATAGAAGAAAATTCATCGGCAATCTAGGGGGGCCTGTCCTCACTGCCTGCGCGGTTTGTTTGGGTGCCTGTAGTAAGAGTAGCGATAGTCCCAGTGGCAGTAGCAGTGGCGGTAATCCGCCTCCAAACGGATCGGTCAACTTTACGATCGACCTCAATTCACAACTTACTGCAGTGGGCTCCTCACTTGTTCAAGCGGGTGTGATCGTGGTAAGGTTAACAGCCGGCAGTACACCTTCTTCTTTTACGGCAGTGCAGGTAGCATGTACCCACCAGGGCACGTCCATCAACTTCAATAGCGGTGCTAACAAGTTTATCTGCCCACTGCACGGATCTCAATTCAGCACTAACGGAACTGTCACCCAGGGGCCGGCTGCTGCTAACCTGAAAGCGTTTAATATTGCTATCAGCGGTTCGGTAATGACGATCACCGGCTAACCAATTGATTATTGCGAAAGCCCCATAACAATACAGGAGCTGCTTAAATAAGCGGCTCTTGTTGGCTCAGGCAATGAAAGCTGCCTAAGCCCCAGATAATATCTGTAGAATCAATTCCTACCACTTCCCTGTTTTTAAAACAGGCTGCAATAATTTGTAATGCTTTATCATCCTTATCGCACTGGTAGGTTGGTACTATCACATGCTTATTGCTGATGTAAAAATTAGCATAAGAAGCCGGCAGCCGCTGATCCTCATACATTACCGCATCGGGCATGGGCAGTTCAACAATATTCAGTTGTTTGCCGTTGAGTAAACGCATTTGTTTCAGTTGGGCAAGATTGGTCTGTAACAATCCATAATTTTCATCCTGCTTGTTTTCTTCTATAACGGTCAGCACCGTATCCTCATTAACAAAACGGATGGTGTCGTCAATATGCCCGTCTGTATCATCGCCCACAATCCCTTCATCCACCCATAACACCTGTTCCATGCCATAATAGTCATAGAGGTATTGCTCAATTTCGGCCTGGCCCAGGTGCTGATTGCGATTGGGATTGAGCAGGCAGCAGGTTGATGTGAGTACGGTGCCTTTACCATTGAATTCAACCGAGCCGCCTTCCATCACAATACCGGGATGGTAAACCGGCAGGTTAAAATGCTTCGCGATCAGTGTAGGGATCACATCATCCTGGTCAAAGGGCGGGTATTTGTTGCCCCAGGCGTTGTAGTTCCAGTCAACAATTACTTTCTTTTGCTCCGCCAAAGGATTAATCAGAAATGCGGGCCCGTGATCACGGCACCAGGCATCATTGGTGGGATGCAGGAAAAATTCAACCTGCGACAGGTTTACTCCTGCCCTTTCCAGGTGGCCGGTTGCAAAAGCCTGCATTGTTTCATCCGTAATATTGATACGCACTTTTTCGCTCAACGTGAGGTATTTAACAAAGCGGCTGTAATAGGGATAGATGGTATCAATCTTACCGGGCCAGCTGGCTTCTTTATGCGGCCAGCTTAACCAGGTGGCTTCATGAGGGGCAAATTCCGCAGGAAAATAGTAACCCAGTTCTTTCAGTGATTTCAAGCGATGGTGTTTTATGCTTCGTCAATATAACGTTTGGTGATGGGCTGGTAAGAATCGATCCTCCTGTCGCGCAGGAACGGCCAGTGGGTTCTATAACGGTCAGTGTTAGCGGTATCAATGTCTACTGCCGCCACTTCTTCATTTTCATGTGAAGCTTTATACAATAGGGTTCCAAACGGGTTGCTGACAAAAGAACCGCCCCAGAACTTCATGGCGCCGTCCTGTTCCAGTCCCACTCTGTTCACACTCACCACATGGACGCCATTGGCCACAGCGTGACTGCGTTGAATGGTTTGCCAGGCGTTGTATTGTTCTGTATTGGTGGCTTCATCCTGAGACGTAGCCCAACCGATGGCTGTAGGATAGAATAATATTTCAGCGCCCATTAAAGCAGTGATGCGTGCTGCTTCAGGGTACCATTGGTCCCAGCAGATCAGTACACCCAGTGTAGCGTATTTTGTCCTGAATATTTTATACCCAAGATCCCCCGGAGTGAAATAGAACTTCTCATAATAAGCAGGGTCATCCGGAATATGCATCTTGCGGTACTTGCCAAGATAAGCGCCATCAGCATCTAATACAGCAGTTGTGTTATGATAAATGCCCTGGGCTCTTTTTTCGAACAGTGATGCAATAATGACCACATTCAGTTCCATTGCCACTTTTCCCAACGCATCTGTTGAAGCGCCTGGTATTGCTTCAGCCAGCTTAAAATGTTCATAATCTTCCACATCACAGAAATACAAAGAAGTGAATAACTCCTGCAGGCAAATAATCTGTGCGCCTTTTGCAGCAGCTTCCTTCACTTTTGTGATGGCTTTTGCGAGGTTCTCTTCTTTATTGGCTGTACAACTCATTTGTACCAGGCCTACTTTAACTTTTGACATGCTTACATGATTTACCAATGGCTTAAAATGTTTCTTACCGGTTGATCGCTACGTCGTATGCTGCACTAGCACATCAAAACTGCTGATGCCCAATACCTTTTCAGAAATATATCCTTCAGCAAACGCTACTCCTATCCTTTTGCCCAGCATCATGGCTCTTGCTTTGACCGTTTCCATGAACTGGGGTGAGGAAATATAGGTTTGCGGTTCAGCGGTACCCGGACTATTGAATTGTGTTGTATAAGCCAGTATGGCTTCCACTTTCCGGTTCATGAATGCTGATATATCCATCACAAATGAAGGCTGGATAAACCTGTCCTGGATATAATGAAATACATATTTAGGACGCCATGCTTCCTGGTGTTTCCCATCGGCGCTGGTTTCAATTTTCCTGAGGCCGGACAAAAAAGCGGCATCAGCTACTAATTTAGCGCTGCGGCCATGATCGGGGTGCCTGTCCTCCGGGGCGTTGGCTAAGATGATGTCGGGTTGGTAGCGGCGAATGGCCGTTATTACTTTTCTTTGGTGTGCTTCATCGTTCTGGAAGAAGCCATCAGCCATAGCCAGGTTTTCCCTGGTATGCAGTCCCATGACCTGCGCTGCATGCCGGGCCTCTGCCTTTCTTGTATCAACAGTTCCCCTGGTACCTAATTCACCTCTTGTCAGGTCTACTACACCTACTTTTTTTCCTTCTGCAATAGCAGCCATCAGGGTGCCTGAGCAACCCAGTTCCACATCATCGGGGTGAACGCCGAAAGCCAATATATCCAGTTTCATGCATTTTAATTATTGCCCGCAAAGGTATTATTTTCTAACAGATATTCTTGAGGCCCGGGTTTACTTACTATGCTGACGGAGTTTGCACAACTACCAGACGGAGTTTACTTACTAGAGCGTATCTCAAAAGTAGTTTATTACAAAATAATGCCATTTAGTAATCGTTTTGATAGGAAACGATTCAAATGGATATCACTGATGAACAATGGGGTTTGATCAATGGGATCATCGGGAGGAATATAGCTCCCAAGAAAATAGCTGGTCGTCCGCGGGTGGATGACCGAAGTATATTGAATGGGATACTGTGGATATGCCGTACAGGGGCACCCTGGAAGGATATGCCAGACAGATATCCGCCTTATCAGACCTGTCACCGACGTTTTCAGGAATGGGTGAGGCACTCGGTATGGGAACAGATTCTTACCCGACTTGCGGTGGATTTGAAAGTAAGGGGTAAAATGGATTTGGCGGAATGTTATATAGATGGCAGCTTTTCAGCAGCAAAAAAAGGGGCGACGGAGTTGGCAAAACTAAGCGGGGCAAGGGTACGAAGATCATGGCAATTGCAGACCGTAATGGTCTTCCTGTCGCCATTTCCACATATGAAGCAAGTACCCATGAGGTTAAGCTCGTTGAAGCAACAATATCAAAACGCTTTACGCGCACTAAGCCAAAACGAGTAGTCGGAGATATGGCCTATGACAGTGATCCTTTGGATAAAACATTGAAACAAAAAAAGATAAAGATGATTGCTCCACATAAAGCCAACCGGGTAAGGCCTGCAACTCAGGATGGCCGAGAATTAAGGCGATACAGAAACAGATGGAAGGTGGAAAGACTATTCGCCTGGATTCAGCAGTTTCGTCGTTGTCAAACCAGATTTGATTACTACCACGAAAATTATCTCGGGTTTGTTCAACTGGCTTGTATGGTTATCCTTTTAAGAAATTACTTTTGAGATAAGCTCTATGCAGACCAGGTTTGCACAACCACCAGACGAGGTTTGCACAACTACCAGACGGAGTTTACTTACTATGCAGACCAGGTTTGCATAACCACCAGACGAGGTTTACTTACAATGTAGACCAGGTTTGCACAACTACCAGACGGAGCTTACTTACTATACAGACTTAGTTTGCACAACTACCAGACGGAGTTTACTTACTATGCAGACTTAGTTTGCACAACTACCAGACGAGGTTTACCTACTATACAGACTTAGTTTGCACAACTACCAGACGAGGTTTACTTACTATACAGACTTAGTTTGCACAACTACCAGACGAGGTTTACTTACTATGCAGACCGAGTTTGCATAACCACCAGGTGGGCCAGCACAGCGGGTATGAAAAATCCCGCTTAATTTAAGCGGGATTTCATAAAAATATGATACGAAAAACTACTTCTTAGCAGCGTAACGCTTTTTGAATTTATCGATACGACCCGCAGTATCTACCAGTACATTTTTACCAGTATAAAAAGGGTGTGAAGTATTGGAGATTTCCAGTTTTACCAGGGGGTATTCTTTGCCATCTTCCCACTGGATGGTTTCTTTGGTCGCAGCAGTAGAGCGGCTTAAAAATGAGTAACCGTTACTCATATCCTTGAATACAACAAAGCGATAGCTTTCAGGATGGATACCTTGTTTCATGAATTTTCTGTTTTAGGTTATACGGATTTGGCCGTATGATTATTTAAAATGATGGGCGAAGGTAAGAGGAATCGCTTTTTTTGCCAAATGAAATTCAGTTGCAGCATGTTAGGTTACAATAAAATAGCTGATTTACAATAAGTTATGGATAATTGTCAGCTTTTCATGTTCACGAACTGGAGCGGGATACCGAAATTATTGCTTTTGCATTTGGCGATTACATCCTGCAGGTCATCTATTTTTTTGGCTGTCACCCGGACGATATCATCCATAATGGCGGCCTGTACTTTGAGTCCGCTGTCTTTAATCATCTTAACGATTTTTTTGGCATCATCCTGCTGCAATCCGTTCCTGACAGGCACTTCTTTTTTGACCACTTTGCCACTCGGGTATGCGTCTTTTTCAAAGTCAAAAGCATTTCCATCGATGCCCTGTTTTATGGCGCGGCTGATCAATACATCAATCAGTTGTTTCATTTTCATATCACTGTCGACTTCTAATGAAATGATGAAATCTTTTTTATTCAATTCTACAGCTACATGTGAATCGCGAAAATCGAAACGGCCGCTGATTTCTTTTTTAACAGTATTAATGGCATTATCCAGGGTCTGGAGATCTACTTTGCTGGCAATATCAAATGACGGCATGGTACAAGATTTTAACAAAGATAGATAAGCAGGCCGGAGAATTGCAATCAAAAACAGGGATAAAAAAAGCCCTGATGGAAATCAGGGCCGCGTCTATATAATGCACATGAGAAAAAACAACTTGTTTGTGGTGCTAAAGTGGTTTGATAACGAGACATAAAAATGCCAAAAGAGGATGAACGGAAATTATTCAATGTCAGTGGAGAAACAGCAATACCACGCTTTTAATTATTGCTGCCCGATTGAACACGGTTTTGTTCATCACCTGCACTTCCTCTCCTGCGTTGCTGCTGTATTGGTTTGCCTTTTCCAAAACGGTAGGTAAAACTTAGGTTATAAACCCTGCTATCCCTGTGTTGGTGAATGGTTACATCGATATTCTGGTATTTACTGTAGCCATTGAATTGTTGTGTATATAATACATCGCGTACGGCTAATTTAACGGACCCTTTATTATGCAGCACTTGTTTGCTCAATGCAAGATTCAGCGAACCCATTGCCTGGGGAACGATCACTCCTTCCAATCCTTTTGTACGGTAAAAGCCGCTCACTTCTGCGCCCCAGCCATTTTTAAATGTAAACTGGTTGGCGATATTCGTCATGAAAGTGCTGCCTTCAATAGCCAGGTACCCGCCGTTCACCACGCCATTGTACTTGTTATAGAATCCATTCACATAAATATTGGTTCTCCACCACTTGGTTACAGGCAGGCCAAGACTTACAGACATGCCAAGGTTTTGACGCTTTGCAATATTGCTTTTCTTTACAAAAGTAGTATGGGTGCTGTCTACCTGTTCCAATACATCCTGGATCATATCGTTGGTATTGCTGTAGTTAAGTGAGGTGGTGAGGAACCCTTTGTAAGTATGGTTCAGTTCAATATTGTGACTGAATTGCGGGTTCAGGTATGGATTGCCCACCTGGTAGGTGTACTTATCCAGGAAATAAAAGAACGGGTTGAGGTCCTGGTAATTCGGCCGGTCAATGCGTCTTCCATAACTGATGGCAAATTGGTTTTTATCGCTGGGGGCATAGCCAATGTATACAGTTGGGAACACCTGTGTATAATCTCTTGAGAAAGACTGGCCTGTTGATAACTGGTTACCTTTCATATTGGTGTTCTCTGCACGTAACCCCAATTGTGCGCTCCATTGCTTGCTGAACTGCTTATTGAAGTTTACATAAGCGGCATTGATATTTTCTTTGTACAGGAAATGATTGCTGCGACCAGCATCTGTCATATATACTGTACCGTTCCAGTTGGCATATTGGGCGTCGTTATCTGTTTCAACGTAACTGCTTTTCAATCCTGCTTCAAGTTTCGCCTGGCCTTTCAATGGCTGGGTATAATCAGCTTTAGCACTGTAAATATTGATGGAAGCAGGCAGCAATCCCCGCAATAATTCGTCTGTTCCCTTCTTGTTGCCGGTATTATCAAAGAAATGGTTACTCAGGTATTGTGAATTACCGGATACATAGTGAATATAATCCACATCACTCGTCAGTTCCCTGCCCGTACTGTCAAATACATGACGAAGGTTGAAATTGGCGCCAATATTATGGAAGTCAACCGTAACATCATTCAATGCCGTGGTACGGGTAACCAGTCCGCCGTTATTGTCTTTAATCAGTGTTGTATTATCTGTCAATTCTGTTCCCGTGTTGATAAAACCATTTACAACAACGCCCAATGTTGTTTTCTTATTCAGGAAATAATCAAAACCGGCTTTATAATTATAATTATTATAATTCCTTGCGCTACTGGCTTTCTGATCAAATATAGCTAACAGGTCGCCGGTATTCATATCCCGGAAATTCCGCATGATCAGGAGCTCGCCAAACCCTTTGTTATAATTGTGGCTTGCATTGCCGAAGTAATTAAACTTAGCCGAGCGGTAGTTCAGGTTGATGCTGTTGTTTGTCTTGGGATATACCCCCTGGCTGTAACCGGTTGTCAGGCTACCATTGAAACCGTGCATTTTATTTTTTTTGGTTTTGATATTGATCACACCTGAATTGCCCGAAGCATCATATTTAGCAGGCGGATTGGTCATGATCTCAATCTGTTCCAGGTTGCTGCTTGCCATGTTCTTTAACATGTTGGTGAGGTCCTGGCCGCCGAGATAAGTTGGTTTCCCGTCTAACATAATCATCACCCCTTGTTTCCCTTTCAGGCTAATATTTCCATCTTTATCGACAGCAATACCGGGTGATTTTTCAAGCAAGTCTAAAACGCTGGTACCGGCGTTGGAAGGAGAAGCATCTACATTGATGACGGTCTTATCCAGCTTTTGCTCTATAAATGGTTTTTTGGTTGATACAGTTACACCCTGCAGGTCTTTGGCAGCGAGTTGTAAGGCAACCGGTTTTACGGTATAATTGGCGCTGGCTGCTGATAATTCAAAAGCTTCGCTGTAATACCTGGCATAACCGGCTGCCTGTACCAATACGATGTATTTGCCTGCGTCTACTTTAGCTATCTCAAACTGACCTGCTTTATCGGTAACAGCCCTTTTGATAATAGCTGAATCTTTGGTTCTTATGAGCCCCACTGAAGCGGCTTCTACAGGCTTCTGAAATGCAAGCGTATTGCCGCTGATGTTTCCATTCAAATTGTTTTGTGCATGAGCCGCAAATGAGAGCAGCCCAAATACAGCTCCCATTAGAATTACTATAATTTTGTTCATAGCGTTAGTTGGTTAAGTTGATTTATTTAGTTCCTGCTTTTACTAATTACGCAACAAAACTATGTACTATGTAAAACATAGTACATAGTTTTAGCATGAACGGTGTGGATTAATGATGAGTGGTAGGGATGTTAAATGCGAAGTGTTGCTAAATGAAAATGGTATAATTAGTTGAAAAACAATTAATTATACCATTTTCATTATTCGATAGTCAGGCCAATTGGCCGCTGTATTATGCCGTCTTTTCTAATGGGCTGAACCATTTTTTGGCCTTTGTAAAGACCAAAATCCCACTTATAATCAACAGTAAAGCAATCAATTCTGCCTGGGTGGGTTTAAAGGGAAGGAATTCATACCTGGTATTTACCCTGATCATTTCTATAAAAAAGCGTTCTAACCCGTTTAAGAACAGGTAAAGGCCAAAAAGCTGTCCGGGTACCTTTAACTTTCTTCGGAAAAACCATAACAGGAAGAACAAGCCTAAGCAAACAATAATTTCGTACAAAGGTGTAGGGTATACAGGCGGGATCAGCTGGTTGCAGTAAGGGCCTGTGCATCCTTTGATAGGCACACCCTCACTAATTACATTATGCGGATAATTATAAGCCCATAGCCAGTCAGGCAACCAGCTGAAGGGTTTGGGTTTAAGGTTTACAATACCCCAGTCACCATCTCCGCTCACCTGGCATCCAACACGTCCGGCAGCATAAGCGAACATCATTGTTGGCCCCATGCTATCGCATAAGTGTATGACGCTCATTTTGTTTCTCCTGGCATAATATATAATGGCAATGCCTGCACAGATCAACCCGCCATAAAAAGTGAGTCCGCTGAAAGAAATCAATGCGCCAACCGGATCTTTTACAAAGTCATTCCAGTTTTCCAGGTTATGAAATATTTTGGCACCAAGAAACCCAAATGCCGCAGCATAAATAACCAGGTCACCTACCCTGTCATGCGGCCAGATACGTATGACCCTTTTCTCCGGCACAGCTAATTTTTGCTTGTGTTTCTCCCACCACTTCAAACCCGTGAAAGCCAATCCCACCAATAATCCAAGTGGAAGGCTCCCTTTGGTTGAAAGGATAAAGGATTGTGGGTCGTTCAACGCATCAGCGATGACAAAAGCGCCAATGATTTTAAAACCAAATATGAATCCGAGTAAAAAATTCGTCAGCAGTTCCATGAAACCTGCCGGCGCTCCTATGGTAATGTTTTCTTCTGTATAGCTGAACTGGCCAAGGTTTTCTTTTCTGCGCAGCTCCATGGTCAATACCCAGGCGGATGCGATGAAGGCAATGGCAACAAAAAAACCAAAAGTGTTCACTAATTTTAAACCTTGCAGTTCAATTCCGAAAATATCTTTAAAAGCATAGTAGAGATTGGGGTACATCTGACAGTCAGGAATTAGGGGTTAGGAAAGTTAGGAGTCAGGTGATTTAGTTAAGCATGGTGCAATGATAGTCAGAAATTATGAGACTAAATCCGCTACCTGATTAAAGGTGAAAAGTTGCTGATAAAAAGCAAGGCCCCACCAAAGTGGAGCCTGTACTTACTAACCCATCTCTAAACAAAACTAAGGTAAATTAATTACAGTATTCATCAAAAACTGAAATCAAATGCTGGGCAATCATTTGCGCCGGACGTCCCTCTATCTGGTGGCGCTCAACCATGCTCACCAACTGGCCATCTTTAAATAAAGCAATGGCCGGGGATGAAGGCGGATAAGGCAATAAATGCTGTCTTACCTGGTTTACAGCAGCTATATCAAAACCAGCGAAACTGGTTGCCAGCCTGTCCGGATGCTTGCCGGCATTCTGAACAGCCATTAAAACCCCTGGTCTGCAGGCCCCTGCGGCACAGCCACAAACCGAATTAATAACAACCAATGTAGTGCCGCTCTGCTTTAGTATATCATCTACTTCCTGTGCTGATGTGAGCTCATCAAAACCATGATCAGTTAATTCAGCTTTCATCGGTAATACTATTTCTACTGGATACATATGCTCGTCTCCTTTTGTTTTAGAGTACAAAAATACTATAAAAGTTGGAACACTAAAAAAAGCTAAATACGGACATTTTGTCTCGCAAAATGTACAATAGTGTCATTTTGGCAATATTTATTACTCGCCCAGGTCACACTTGCAGTTTTTGTGCCTCAAAACCCGCCTGGTACATCCTTTGAACTGGTTAGCAGGCAATCAAATTATTAAAATCAAAAACAGATAACTATGACACTTGTAAAACATCATCCCACCAACCTTAGTAATTTATTTGACGAATTATTCAACAGTTTCCCTGCCAATTGGGGAAGGGATATGCAGACCGGCCTCACTACCCCACCAGTAAACATTCATGAAACAAATGAAGGCTATCATGTTGAGCTAAGTGCTCCCGGCCGCAATAAGGAAGATTTTACCGTAAATGTTGAAAACGGTTTACTGACCATCAGTTTTGAAAAAAAGGAAGAAACTGAGCAGAAAACGTACAAAACAATCCGCAAGGAGTTCAGTTACCGCAGCTTCAAACGCAGTTTCAGCGTTGATGAAAAGATCAATGCAGAAGCCATACAGGCAAAATATGAGAACGGTGTTTTAAAACTGTTCCTGCCTAAAAAAGAAGAAGTTAAGGTAGCCCCTAAGCAGATCGCTATTCAATAAACTATTGTTCTTAATGAACCATGATCGTTTCATAAGCAGTTGGTTTTGGTTAATACCCCATGTTTCCACATGGGGTTTCTTTTTTTTATAACAGGGGTAATATATTTACACATTTTGCGACTTACTTAAGGAATAAAGGAGGTCTTGCAATAATCCGGATAAATGAGCATTGAACAGGAATTTATAACATTATTGAACCAGCATCAGAAGATCATTCATAAGGTTTGTAACCTTTATATGGATCTCCAGGCTGACAGGGAAGACCTTTTCCAGGAGATCACTTTGCAGGCATGGAAAGCTTATGGAAAATTTCGCGGAGATGCCAAATTCTCTACCTGGTTATACAGGGTTGCTTTAAATACAGCCATTACTTTTTTCAGAAAAGAGAAACGGCAGCCGGCACTGTTTTCTACGGCAACCTTCCCGGATGAAAATGCGATGGATTCGCCTGATCCGGTTGAGGAGCAGGTGAAAGCTTTGTATACTGCCATCAGCGATCTTTCCAGGATTGATAAAGCACTGGTCATGCTTTATTTAGAGGATTACAATTATAATGAAATTGGTGAAATGATGGGCATTACTGCCAATAATGTCGCGGTAAAAATGAACCGCATTAAGAGTAAATTAAAAGAACAGACACAAAAACACTTTGCTATTGCGTAAATGATATGCCATGGACTTAGATGAACTGAAATATCAACTCAACTTCAAACTCGCTACAGATCACGCCGGTAAGTCTGACGCTGATATTGCTGTATTATTGAAAAAGCGAACCGGTTCCGTCATCAATAAACTGAAACGAAGCTTATGGTTTGAGATCTGTTTCTGCTTGCTTTTTATTCTACTGATAGGATATATTTGCCTGGTCACTTCCTACTGGGCACTGCGTGTCTATTTTGCAACATTCTCTGTGTTGACGCTTGTCTTCGCCATTTTCCTCCTATTCCTTTTACGCCGTATTGAAAAACTAAGCGGCACCACCATGCCTGTAAAAAGAAACCTCCAGGCGATCCTGGATATCCTGGAAGAGTTTGTAAAGCGTTCTTTTCAGTTCACCATGGCCTTGATCCCTGTCTGCTTTACTTTTTCATTCCTTCTCTCCCGCGAACATCCCGTCAGAATACAGGAAATAGATCAAATAACTGCCAAATTATTTACTACCCGCAGCCAGGAATACCTGTTCCTGTTTATATACCTGGCAACTACAGTAGCAGTCACTTATTATTTCTGCAAATGGTACCTGAAAAAATTATACGGTAATTACCTGAAGGAATTAAAGACCTGTATTTGTGAATTAGAAAGATAACAGTTCAGTTTCTCCAATGGCTCAGCGGGCAGCAGGCAGAGACCTGATCACCGCTTCGGGTAAAAAAGGAGAAGCATCGCCCCCATTTCGTAAAATGTCCCTTACAATAGTTGAGGCTACAGATGTGTATTTGGGCTCACCGGTCAGAAAGATGGTTTCAATATGCTTATCCAGGGTCCGGTTAGCATCAGCAATGGTCTTTTCGTATTCAAAATCGCTCACATACCGGATCCCCCTCAGAATAAAGCCTGCATGCAACTGCTTACAGTAATTGATTGTCAATCCTTCATACACGCCGCTTTCCACCTTAGGTTCATCCTTAAATATTGTTTTGAACCATTCCATTCTTTGTTCGGGACTGAACATAGGTGTTTTTGCAGCGTTGATGCCGATGCCAATGTAGATCTTATCGAATAAGGGCAATGCACGATTGATAATATCAATATGGCCAAGCGTTACCGGATCAAAGGTTCCGGGGAATAAGCAGATTCGGTTCATAATTATGATTTTGATGGCTGATTTAATTCTCTCTTCCTGCTAACAGGTACAGCACAGCCATCCGTACCGCCACTCCGTTTTCAACCTGGTTAAGCACGATTGAATATGGCCCGTCAGCCACATCGCTGTCGAGCTCCACTCCCCTGTTAATGGGTCCAGGGTGCATGATTACGATATCTTTTCCAAGTTCTTCCAATAATTTTCTTTTGATACCATATGCCAGGTTGTACTCCCGCAGCGAAGAGAACAACGGCTGGTTCTGTCTTTCAAGCTGGATTCGTAACACGTTGGCCACATCACACCACTGCAATGCTTTCTTAACATCATACTCCACCCTCACTCCCAAGGCCTCCTTTATATATTTGGGGATCAGGGTTGGCGGGCCTGCCACCATTACTTCTGCGCCCATTTTCTGCAAAAGGTACATATTACTCAACGCCACACGGCTGTGCATGATATCACCAATGATGGCTACTTTCAACCCTTCCAGTTTTCCTAATTTTTCCTGCATGGAAAAAGCATCCAGCAAAGCTTGTGTGGGGTGTTCATTGATACCATCTCCTGCGTTTACAATAGCTGCCGGAATATGCTGGGCCAGAAAATGCGGTGCACCAGATGCACTATGCCGCATCACCACCATGTCCACTTTCATGCTCAGGATATTATTCACCGTATCAAGTAATGTTTCTCCTTTAGCGGCAGAAGAACTGCTTGCTGCGAAATTGAGCACGTCGGCCGAGAGCCTTCTTTCGGCCAGTTCAAAAGACATCCGTGTACGCGTTGAATTCTCATAAAAGAGATTCACAATAGTTACATCCCTTAAGGATGGTACTTTTTTAACCGGTCTTTGTAAAACTTCTTTGAATTGCTGGGCAGTGGAGAGTATAAGTTGTATATCTTCCCTGTTGAGATCTTTAATACCAAGTAGGTGTTTGGTAGATAGTTTCATTAAAAATCAAAGATAGGGGATTTTTACATAGATGATACCTGCTTTATAGGAGCACTACTTCTTCCCTCGTATCCTTTTCCTTCCAGCACACTTTTACTTTTTCGGAAATGATGGTATCAATCGTCTTGCCCGTATAATCAGGCTGAATAGGCAGTTCGCGGTTAAAGCGGCGGTCGATCAACACGCAGAGGGATACTTTGGCCGGACGTCCGAAATCAAGCAGGGCATCCAGGGCTGCGCGAATGGTGCGGCCGGTATACAGGACATCATCTATCAGAATCACCTGCTTATTTTCTATGTTAAACGGAATAGCTGTGGTATTGGCAATGTGCAGGCTTTTACGAACGTCATCCCTGTAAAAAGTAATGTCGAGCTTACCATAATCAATGGCAACGCCGGGTAATATTTTTTTTAATTCGGCAACAATACGGTCACTCAAAAAAACACCACGGGGCTGCAGCCCAATGATGGCTGTATTGGCAAGTTGCAAATTGTTTTCCAGGATCTGGTGGGCCAGCCTCTTGATGGTCAATGCCAGTTGTTGTTCGGATAAAATCGTCTTCAAGCCGGAATTTTTAATAAAAATAAATGCTTTCCGTCATACCTCATGCGAATAATTCGGCCACTAGTGCTTTAATTTGCCCACAAATGCTCCGGCTCCATTCCATATCATTAGTACAGTTCCGTAATTACCTGCAACAACAGTTCTTATTTAACGAACGCATTGTTGGCATTTGCGGACTAAACGGCACCGGAAAAACCAACCTGCTCGATGCCATCTATTACCTGAGTTTTTCCAAAAGCTATTTTTCCAGGCCGGACGGGCAGAATGTCCATCATGGTTCAGCCGGAATGAGGTTGGAAAGTGAATACCGGCTAAATGGAAGCAGCCAGCACCTTGTCTGTATCCTGCGGGAGAATAATCGGAAGGAACTGCTGTTAAACGATGACGCCTATAAAAAAATCTCCGACCATATCGGCCGTTTCCCTGCTGTCATGATCGCTCCTGATGATACTGCATTGATCACAGCTGGCAGTGAAGAAAGGAGAAAATTCATCGACACACTGCTTTCGCAAATCAACAGCAATTACCTCCGGCAATTGATCGATTATAACAGGATACTGCAGCAGCGGAACAGTTTGCTGAAACAAATTGCGGAATCGGGACATAGCGATGAATCGCTCCTCACCATTTTAAATGAACAACTTTGCAGTCGCGGTAATTATATCTTCAGTGAAAGAAAATCTTTTTTAGCTGATTTCCTGGTTCTTGCCAGATCCATCTACACCCGTATTGCCGGCAAGGATGATGCCCTGCAATTGTCTTACGAAAGCCAACTGCTGCAGTCAGACCTTGCCCCCCTGCTTACCGCCACCCGGCAGAAAGATATGGCCCTGCTGCGGACTACGGCAGGCATCCACAGAGACGACCTGGTCTTTTTGATGGGCAATGCCACCTTTCGATCTGAAGCATCGCAGGGGCAAAGGAAAAGTTTGCTGTTTGCCTTAAAACTTGCAGAATGGCAGGTGCTGAAAGAAAAAAAAGGCTTCACTCCTATCCTGCTGCTCGATGATGTTTTCGAAAAATTAGATGAGCAGCGTATGTTCCAGTTACTGCATTGGGTTTGTACGGAAAGCGATGGGCATGTCTTTATCACTGATACGCACCCGGAAAGATTGCAAACACAATTGAAAAATATTGAAGTAGCGTATCAACTGATTGACTTAAATCGCGAAGTGTGAGGAAAAACCGGCGCTAAAAATCACTGAATAATCACTTCGCTAATTACTTTTTCACCGAATGCTTCATTGACGCGGTCTATGATTTGATTTTTCTGGTAGAGCAATTCATTTTTTAAAGGGCCAACTGCAGTGGAAATGAACAATTTCTGGTTAATGATCTGTATTTTATCTGTATAACGTGCAATGGTTTTGCCCATCAGGTGTTCCCATATTTCCTCTATCTGCACAGCACGGATGCCGTTGCGGAGCTGGCTCTTGCGTACAAAGCCTTTTAATGCATCCCCAATATGAAATTCCCCCATAAAGCGAAGATACAACAAACACAGTTCTCTCATGTAGTTACGCTCACCCTTGGGTCTACCAGTCCGTACAATACATCTGCCACTAAGTTAACCACGATGAAAAAGGTAGCTGTAACCAGCACACTGCCCATGACTACCGGGAAGTCTAATTTTTCCAATGCATCTACAGTCGTTTTCCCTATCCCTTTCCAGCCGAAAATATATTCTACAAAAAAAGCGCCCGCCAGCAGCTCGGCAAACCAGCCTGTAACAGCAGTGATGACAGGATTTAACGCATTGCGTAACGCATGCCTGAATACCACCACTGTTTTACTCAATCCCTTTGCATAGGCAGTACGAATATAGTCCTGGTCAAGTACATCCAGCATGGCGCTACGGGTAAGCTGGGTTATGATGGCAAGTGGTCTTAAGCCCAAAGTAAGGGCGGGGAGAACCAGGTTCTTCAATTGCAATGATTTGCCGGTGAATGGATCTGTATCAAATAAACTTCCTGTCATATGTAGCCCTGTATATTGACTTAATACAAACCCAAATACATATGCCAGTACAATTCCCATGAAAAAAGAGGGGGCGGATATCCCCAATACACTGGCAAAAATGGAACTGGTATCCATCCAGGTATTTTGCCTGACTGCCGCCAATATCCCTAACAAGATCCCTATTACGGTTGCAAACAGCATAGCAGCAAATGCCAGCAGGAAAGTGCCGGGCAAGGCTTCCATTAATACCTCTCCTACATTTTTCTTTGTTTGGTAGGAGCGTCTTAAATAAGGCAGTTTGATACCAATTTTTGTGTCGCCACCGATGAAGAACCCTTTGAGCTGCTTGCTTTTTATGGCTGCATCTGTGTGTATGGCTACCGGTGATACATCGTCCAGGTATAATAAAAACTGTTTCCATTTGGGCTGGTCGAGTGCCAGCTCTTTACGAATGTTTGCAATGGTTGCCTTATCGCCTGTTTGCCCTAGCACGAGCCTTGTTGGATCGCCAAATCCCTGGAATAGAAAAAAAACGATCACCACCACTCCTGCCAGTACGAGGATGCCATAGCATGTTTTACGGATGATGAATTGCAGCATATTTTAATCAGTACGTTTTACAAATAACTCAGCCACCATTTTTCCCTGTGATTCCTTTTATACTCGTCATACCATTTGCATAGCGGGTATAAACCGATTAACAGTACGATCCAGATGATATAAACGACTGCCAGGCTGAAGCCATAGCCTTTCAATTGAGGACTCATGCTGACCCAGGTTGTCAGTATCATATCCGACCATTTATGGCCGTTGATAACGGCACCTGCAATGGCCAGCAAATGTATCAGGTAAATATGAATGATATAATAGAACATAGGCACCCGGCCGAAAACGGCAATTTTCGCTGTGACCGCATTCAGTGGTTTTTCTGCGAATGCCAGGAATAAAAAAGCCGGACCGATGGTCATCAGTATATACAATAGTGACGGCGGATATTTGGTTGTATTCAAAAAAGAGAGAAAGGTAAAGACAGGTGTTTTTTGTGCTGACCAACTGCTTGGGTCGCCATAAGCATTAATAGCTCGTATCAGGATAAAAAGAGCAACAGCGCCCAATCCGAGGTAAATCAATATTTTTTTTCTTTTAACGGCATCATAGTCTGCTGCATAGAGCCCGCCAAGACAATACCCTGTTGCCATGATACCGATCCACGGCAATATGGGATACCCGAGAAAGATGCCCAAATGACCTGCAGCAAAAAAGCGCTGCTCATGCAGGAAAGACCACAAAAAGGAAGGCAGTCCGTTGCCTGCCACATGAACATTATCGAGCAGGTTGTGTGCAGCTATAAATACAATGCCTATACCCAGGATCAACCGTTTAGGTAAATAGATCAAAACGGATAGACAGACCATACTGATACCGATTGACCAGATTACCTGTAAGATCAACACGGCATAAGGATTGAACGTCCATCCAGGTGTGATGACGAGTATTTCAACCAATGCCAGCCATAGTCCCCTGGTGAAAAGGAAGAAAGACAATTCTTTCCTGCTCTTCTTACTCCTGCTGATACAAGCAGCAGTGCCGGCAAGAAAGGTAAAAACGGGTGCGCAGAAATGAGTGATCCACCTGGTAAAGAAGAGGGCTGTACTGGTTTGGGTAAGATCGGTTGGATTAAACAGGAAAGCGTCGTTGTGAAAATAATCCCTGACATGATCGAGCGCCATGATCAGCATAACAACGCCTCTTAAAAGATCAACCGATTCAATGCGTTTGCTTTTTGCAGCGGCAGCAGGTAACGGAGTTAGCATAAACAAAGCTGGGTTTAGAGCAGATATGGTATTACAGCCAGGCAGTTTCGCCTACCTCACAGTTGCTGCCGTTTTGCTGTATCCGGTAAATTTAATAAAATATCCTGCACTGCGCTTACAAGATTTTAGCCGCATCAGTATACGCCCGCTTTTCAATAATAACAGCGCCTTTCATCAGAAAGAAAGTCGGGTTTACCCTGGCTGCAGTCTTCAGCACAATGGCATCGCACTTTAATATGGGTATTTCATAAAACCGGGCAGCCGCTTTTTCTGCCTCGGCAGTCACCAGTAAAACAGGCAGCCCTTTCTTGCGGGCAGCCAGTAATACCGAATCAAATGCCGGCCTCCAGGCAGCTACTTTATCCATATCCTTTGCAAGCACCATGATATAATTGCCGGTATTTGCAAATACTGCTGCAGTAGTATCATTGCCCTGAAGTGTTTGCAGGGAGAAGTCAACAATAGCCGGTGCGAGCCCATTCCCTTTTTTAATTAATTTGTCCACACGGCTAATGTACCGGTAGGTTGAATCAAAGTCATCCGGGAAATTCACCTGGTCAAATTCAATTTCTTTGCCATTTTTCTGGTACCTGAACATGATGGAAAAACTATCAGGAACAGCGCCTGCCGGTGTTTTCATTTGTTCAAGAATATTATTCCCGGTTTTATAAGGCAGGCAATCAATATAGGGCAGGTATTTAAGCACGTATGCCTGGGCCATATTAACAGCAACCAGCACCAGCAAAAGTATTACCAGAGACAGAACGGGGCCTAAAGCGGACTTAATGCTGTTTCTTGCAAAAAACAACAGCAATATCAGTACCAGTAAGGCAATATCTTTTCCGAATGATTGGGCGGGACTGAGTGGCAGGCAATCGCCAAAACAACCACAGGTTTTGATTTTGCCGGAGAACAATGCATAGCCTGTAAGGAAAGTAAAGAAAATAATGAGCAGTAACAATAACCAGCTCACTGCCCTCATTTGCCAGCCAATGATCACTGCTACCCCTGCCGCTACTTCCAGTATGTTCATGATGAGCGATAAGGTCAGGGTGTAGTTGTGCCAGGCATTCCATCCCCATACTTCAAAAAACTCCTGCATCTTATAGCTTAATCCCAACGGGTCATTCGCTTTGATGAGACCTGAAAAAATAAATAACAGACCTACAATCCATCTGATGACAGTGAGCGCTGTTTTCATATTTAGTGTTTACCTTCTGCTATCAATATCAAGGCAAAGACAGCATAATTAATAATGTCTACATAATTGGCATCAATCCCTTCACTGATCAGCGTTTTCCCGTCATTCCCCAATATCTGCCTGATGCGCATGAGTTTCATCAGGATCAGGTCGGCAAAGCTTTCCTGGCTCATCTCCCGCCATGCTTCGCCATAATCATGGTTTTTATCCAGCATGACAGTACGGGCAAAAGCAACGTATTTATGGTATAATTCATCTACAAATGCTACCGGCAAGTCCTCTACTGCCGGCTTCCCTAGTTCCAGTTGCATCAGGCCAATAATGGCATAATTAACAATGCCTTTGAATTCAGAAGGGATATCATCTCCCACTTTCTGTGTCTGCAGATCCTGAATGGTACGTATCCGTAAGGCTTTGATAAAAATTTGATCTATTACTGAAATGGTACGCAATACCCGCCAGGACGTACCATAGTCCTTGGTTTTTTTGATGAAAATGTCCCGGCATTGTCCGATCGCCTGGTCATATTGTTGATTCGTATTACTCATTATTTGACAGAAACGTTAAAGGCTTTGGTAATATCTTTGAAGCGGATGCAATATAAATGAATACCAAGAATGTTCACACTTAACTGTAAAGGAAGATTATTAACGATAGACAAACCCATTGTGATGGGGATTATCAATGTCACCCCGGATTCGTTTTACAGTGGTGCCCGGCAGCCTACCATTGATGCAGCGCTGCAGAAAGCAGAACAGATGCTGCGCGAAGGGGCGGTTATATTGGATATAGGGGGACAAAGCACCAGGCCCGGCAGTGAGCAACTGGGGGCGGATGAAGAAATAAAAAGAATACTGCCTGTTATAGCAGCCATTGATCAACACTTCCCGCAATGTTTTATTTCAGCGGATACCTATTATGCACAAGTGGCTGAAGCTGCTGTGGCAGGCGGTGCTTCCATCATCAATGATATCAGTGGCGGTAGTTTTGATCAAAACATGTTAACAACAATTGCATCCCTGAAAGTACCTTATGTATGCATGCATATCAGGGGCACGGCAGATACTATGCATGAAATTCCCCGTTATGCAAATATAACACGCGAAGTGCTTGATTTTTTTATTGAGCGCATAGCCAGTTGCCGTGCGGCTGGTATTACAGATATCATTGTTGACCCTGGTTTTGGTTTCAGCAAAACGATGGCACATAATTTTCAGCTGCTGAAAAACCTTGCTGCGTTTAAAATATTGCAAAAGCCCCTGCTATTAGGCATTTCCAGGAAATCTACCATTTATAAAACATTAGGAATTACTGCAACAGAAGCATTAAACGGTACAACTGTGCTGAACACTGCTGGCCTGCTCAACGGGGCTAGTATTCTTCGCGTGCATGATGTAAAAGAAGCCGTTGAAGCCATTGCATTAACAGCCCATCTCAATTAAACGAACATCCCGCATGCAAGTCATGCGGGATGTTTTATACCAGAGTTGTGTATCACCCTATTTTTTTGCTTGCTGCTGAGGGCGCGCGCCGGGCTGCGGCACATTGGCCACAGGAGGCGCCGGTGTGGTAACATCTACAACCTCCACATCAAAGATAAGGTTGGAATAAGGTTTGATAACAGGAGGAGAACCTTGGTCTGCGTAAGCCAGCATTGCCGGAATAAACAGCCTTCCTTTACCACCTTTCGCAAATACACGCAGGCCTTCGTCCCAGCCCGGGATTACAGAACCTGTTCCAACAACCACTTTAAGCGGGTCTTTGTGTGAACTGGTGGGCTGGTTATTAGAGTCGAATTCTTTTCCTTTTTCGTCTGCAAAATATCCTTTGTACATGACAGAAGCCTGGAATCCTGAGTCAGCTTTTTGTCCCTCGCCTGTTTGTTGCACTTCAACCAATACACCGGCAGGTGTTGATTGTGTTTTAATGCCTTTTTTTGCTGTATACGCCTGTAATTCTTTGATTTCCCTTGCTTTCTCTGCTTCAAATTCCTGCTTGCGGTCGGCAATCAGCGCCTCCTGTGTAGGGAAAGTTTTCAGTATCTCCAGTTTCCCATTGATCATATCTCCATTATGGAACTGCGTGCTGTTGGGATCCATCATACCCATTTTTTTCAATGAGTCAATGCTGAGAACAAATGCAGCTTTATCGCCGGGAGCCATGAAAGTCATGATTTCGGTAAAATTGTATTTGCCCTGCCTGCTGGTATCAACCATGTAATAAGCAGGGATATGGCCATAAGAACCATTTAACAAGCTGTCTTTGGGAGAGAGCCTGTATTCAATGTGCATCTTGACAAACTGCCCTTGTTTCAATTTTTCTTTACTTCCCCCTTTGGTAATCTTGTATTTCATACCAGAGGGAGTTTTTTCGTATTGGTTACAGCTTGCAAGCAATACAATCGCCAGTAACAGCGCGGTTGTGGTTCTCATCATTTTTATTGTGGTTATTGTAGTTGATTTTGATAGCGTTGTATAACTTCTTTGAACTTTTTTAGTGTTGCTTTTAAGTTGTCACTGCTCCTTCCGCCTGCTGCATTGGTGTGCCCCCCTCCTTCAAAATAAGTGCGTGCAAACTCATTGACATCAAAGCCTCCTTTGCTTCTGAAACTCCATTTGCGTTCCTCGTCACGGTCAATCACCAGCGCGCCCAGTTTGATACCCTGTATGGTCAACAAGTAATTGACCAATCCTTCTGTATCACCCGTTTTAATATCAAACTGCTGCAAGTCTGTCTTTGTAATATACATCAGGGCCGTATTATATTCATACAAAACCTCCATACGGTTCAATAGTGCAAAGCCTATAAACCGAAGCCTGCCCTCCAGGAAATTGTCATAGATCTGCTCATGTACCCTGGTATGTTTGAGCCCTGCGTCTATCAAATGGGCTGCCATCCGATGCACCGATGCGGTTGTGGACGGAAAACGGAATGAACCCGTGTCTGTCATCAATCCTGTATACAGGCACTCTGCGATCGTAGTATTGATCTTTGCCGGATGCCCTGATTCAACAATAAAGTCATATACCATTTCACAGGTAGAACTTTTATTGGTATCGCTGATACCATAAGTAAAGGCTTCTTCCTGCGGTTGCTGGTGATGGTCGATCAGTACCTTGATACATTGTGCGTTGGTAAGCGGCTGCTCCATATGTTTAGTCCGGTGCAGCACGTTAAAATCAAGGCAAAAAATGACCTCAGCTTCATTGATCAGTGTTTTAGCCTTGTCCTTATTGCGTTCAAAATCAAGCACCTGGTTCACCCCCGGCATCCAATCCAGGAATCCGGCCCAGTTGGTTGGAGAAATAACCGTAGCCTGGTGTCCCAATGCCACCATAAAGTGGTATAATCCCAATGCAGAGCCCATGGCATCCCCGTCGGGCTTCTGGTGCATGGTGATGACCACTTTTGAGGGTTTGCCTAATTGTGGGTAAAACTGGGTTATCGGTTGCATACAGTGGCGGCAAAATTGCGGTTTCCGGACTATTCTATCAAATCAATTTAAGGTACTTTAACAAAAATCATACGGCAAAAGCGATAAAAAGGGCATGAATGCTTAGTTTTGCGGCCGAAATTTTATACCTATTTATGAGCAACAGAACATTTACCATGATTAAGCCGGATGCCACTTCCAAGGGGCATACGGGTGCAATTTTAGACCAGGTTATCAAAGCTGGTTTCAGTGTAAAAGCCATGAAATGGATCAGGCTTACTAAGGAACAAGCCGGTTTATTTTACGATATTCACAGGGAAAGGCCTTTCTTCGGCGAATTAGTGGAATTCATGAGCAGTGGCCCCATTGTAGCAGCCATCCTTGAAAAAGACAATGCTGTGGCTGATTTCAGGAAACTGATCGGCGCTACCAACCCTGCCCAGGCAGAAGAAGGCACTATCCGTAAAAAATTTGCCGCTTCCATTGGCGAAAATGCTGTTCACGGAAGCGACAGCGACGAGAATGCTGTTATTGAAGGAGACTTCTTTTTTTCCCAATTGGAGCGATTCTAACCAGCTTTCTTTGCACAAGAGATCAAAAGCCATTCTGATTGCTCAGTATGGCTTTTTTAATTGAATGAGATATATTGCAAGCGCTCACAAAACCAGTGTACATGTTCGAATTTCATAAGGATAGGAAAAGATATTTTGATATCCAGGTATTGAATGCCGAAAAACATGTCATTCCATTCATTGAACAAACATTTCCCCTGAAAAGCGGCATGCGGGTACTGGAGATCGGATGTGGGGAAGGTGGTGTTTTGAAAGCTTTTATCAACAGGGGATGTACGGGTGTGGGCGTGGAACTGGAAAAAGGAAGGATTGACAACGGGGAAATATGGCTAAAGGAAGATCTCCTTGAACGTAAAATAAAATTCATTACCAGGGATATTTACTTAGTGGATATTGAACAGGACTTTGGCGGAGCATTCGACATTATTCTTTTAAAAGACGTCATTGAACACATTCATGACCAGGCACGGCTGATTGAGTGGATGAAACAATTCTTAAAGCCTGATGGCGTGATTTTTTTTGGGTTTCCACCCTGGCAGATGCCTTTTGGCGGGCACCAGCAATTGTGCAGGAACAAGTGGCTATCCAGGTTGCCCTATTATCATTTGTTACCCATGCCGCTTTACAGGGCGCTCCTGAAAAGATTCAAAGAGCCGGTGAATGAATTATTAGAAATAAGAGACACGCGCATTACCATTGAACGTTTTGAAAAGATTGTAAAACAAAAAGGATATGCCATCAGTAATAAATTGCACTACCTGGTGAATCCTATCTATGAGTGGAAATTTGGATGGCAGGCGAAACCTCAATTGCCTGTGATAAGAAACATTCCTTATTTCAGGAATTATGTAACCACCTGCGTTTTTTATTTGATCACACCTACAAATGAAAAGTAAACTCGTTGTTCTCACCGGAGCAGGTATCAGCGCTGAAAGCGGGTTGAAAACATTCCGCGACAGTGACGGCTTGTGGGAAGGCTATGACATTTATGAAGTGGCATCGCCCAGGGGCTGGAAGAAAGATCCCCAAATAGTACTCGATTTTTACAATATGCGCCGTCGGGATGTAGCAAAAGCAATACCAAACGCTGCTCATGAAGGGCTGGCAGAACTGGAAAAATATTTTGACATACACATTATTACCCAGAACATTGATGACCTGCATGAACGCGCCGGTAGCAGCAAAGTATTGCACCTGCACGGTGAAATATTTAAAATGCGCAGTGTCGATCATGAAACAGCCCTCTACGAGATAAGGAAAGATATCAATTGGGGCGACAAAGCGCCTGATGGCGGGCAGCTTCGCCCGCATATTGTATGGTTTGAAGAACCGGTTCCTATGATTGAAGCAGCAGCAAATATCGCCCGGACAGCGGATCTGTTTGTTGTCATTGGCACTTCGCTTGTGGTGTATCCGGCCGCCGGCCTTGTTAATTATGCCCCCTGGGAAATACCCAAATTTATCATCGACAAAAATATCCCCTACACCCAGTCCCTATACAATCTTACTGTTATTGAAGCCGCTGCTTCTGAAGGTGTAGGATTGTTAAAAACGAAGCTGGCTGCTTACCTTTAATATTTTACTAACATCCGCTGCAATATCCTTGCAGAAATATGCTGACATGAGGAAATGGTTCACCCTGCTTTTTTTATCCCTTGCAAGTTGTTCTTTCGCGCAGTTAAGTGAGCAGTACAATGAGCTGAAGGCATTCTCTGGCAGGCAGGCATTCTTTCCGGCAGACTCCACTCCCTATCTGTATTTTTATTATAAAAAAGAACTGCACTACCTCTACCCTCTTTTCAAAGCATTTCAACAGGAGAAACAACTGATTGCTTCACAGGGAGCGGCCAACTATTATGAGCAATTGGCGCAGGCAGTTGCTTTTACAGGCGACTACAGCACTGCAATTGCACTGGAAAAAGCTTCTCATGAGCCCCTTTCGGGCGATTCGTTAAAAAAAGAAATTGCAAAGCAAGCCACGGCTTCTAAAGAAGTACAATACACAGATGCGGTAAAGTATATTCTGTCAAGGGCAAAAAAAAATAAAGTGGTGATGATCAATGAAGCGCATGATAAGCCCTTGCATCGTGCCTTTACAGCTTCCTTGCTTGAAGCGCTGTACCAGGAGGGATTCCGGTACTTAGCCATGGAAACACTGAATACCGGTCGCAATGCCTCGCTCAGAAAAGTAAATGCATTTACCGGGCATTACACCTGTGAGCCGGTAGCGGGAGAACTGGCAAGAAAAGCGCTGGAACTCGGGTATATACTGATCCCCTATGAAGATACTGCCAGCAATAACCACACGGTCAACCAGCGCGAATATGCACAGGCGGCGAACCTTGCTGCTGTCCTGAAAAAAGACAGTTCAGCGAAAATACTGGTGCATGCCGGTTATGGACATATTGAAGAGGGGGCAGCGGATTCCCGTATTCCCATGGCTGCTTATTTCAGGATCCTTTCAGGTATAGACCCTTTAACGATTGATCAGACTGAAATGACGGAAGGCAGCAACACAGCTTATGGTGCTCTTTTTTATGACGCCTGGATCCAATTCCATCCAACGGAACTGCCTGCAGTGCCCATACTTAATAACCAGCCATACGATCCGTACGAAATGAACCTCTATGATATTCATGTGGTACATCCTCTTACCAAATACAAGAACAGCCGGCCGGTATGGATGGCAATGAGCGGATGGAAAAAAGAAACACCTGTACCACCTGCTTACCAGTCGCTCTTCATGGTACAAGCCTATTACAGCAAGGAATGCACTGAAAAAACAGTGGTGCAGGCAGTGCCGGCTGATCAGACTTATGTCAGCGCTCCCAACGGATATTATTACCTGTACCTGCACAAAGGCAAATACAGGCTGGTGTTCAGGGATAAGTTGTATAAAGTGCTGGGGACTAAAGAAATTACGATCGAATAAGTTTTGTTACCTGAAAAAGATATAAGCAATAAAAATGACAGCAATTACGCCGATGATATCAGCCATGATCCCGGCCCAGATGGCATAACGTACTTTTTTTATGCCCACACTGCCAAAGTACAGGGCAATAATATAAAACGTGGTCTCGGCGCTTCCCTGGAAGGTGGAAGCCAGCTGGCCAACAAAACTATCAGCGCCATAGGTTTTAAAAACATCGAGCATTAATCCGCGGGCGCCGCCACCGCTGAAGGGACGCATGATGGCAACCGGTAATGCGGGTACAAAATCAGAAGTGATACCCATGTGTGTAAAACACCAGGTGATCCCATTGATGATGGCATCTAATGCACCACTATCCCTGAATACGCGAATGGCTACCAGCATACCTACCAGGTAAGGGATGATTTTAACAATCACCTCCCAGCCTTGTTTGGCGCCGTCAATAAAAGCTTCAAAGACGTTTATCTTTTTTACGAACCCGCCAACAATGAATGCGCAAATAATAATGAACAGGATCAGGTTACCTAATACATTACTGAAGGTTTCTTTGGTAAGCAGCGTTGGTGTTGTGATTGTTTTTTGCGATGGTAGTCCATCTATAAACCAGGCAAATAAAAAAATAGCAGTAATAATGCCCCCCAGCCAAAGTACCAATACCCGGTCAAAGCGCAACCGCTGGTAAATACCCGTAATGATGATACTGGCAATAGTGGCGATGGTTGTTGCAATCATCAGCGGCACAAACACACTGGTAGGATTGGTGCTTCCGCTGCTGACACGGTAAGCAATGATAGAAAGTGGTATCAATGTCAGCCCGCTTGTATGCAGTACTAAGAACATGATCTGCGAATTGCTGGCAGTATCTTTGGACGGATTCAGTGTTTGCAGGCTTTCCATCGCCTTGAGCCCGAATGGCGTAGCTGCATTGTCCAACCCGAGCATATTGGCGCTGAAATTCATTACCATTTGTCCCATTGCCGGGTGCTTATCGGGCACTTCCGGGAAAAGGCGTTTCATAAAAGGGTTGAGCAGTCGCGCCAGGAAATTGATGGCCCCAGCCTTCTCTCCAATATTCATCAGGCCCATAAAAAAAACCATCACCCCCGTCAATGGAAGACCAATATCCATGACAGAGGATTTGGATGCATCGAATATGCCTTCCACTAATTTTTTAAATATCTCGTAATCCTGGAAAACAATGAGTTTGACCAGGGCAATGATCAATCCGATGACAAAGAACAGGATCCATACATAATTTAAGGCCATAACAACTGATTAGTGAGTGAAAATAATGCATTCATCTTATCAATAGCACAGATTTCAGGCCTGTAAACAGGCCCTGTTTCAATTTGTGGCCATTTTGCCTGCAAATGGAGCTATATTTGCGGCTCAAAATTTTGAAACAGCTATGGCTTTACAAGCAGGAATTGTGGGATTACCGAATGTGGGTAAATCAACTTTATTTAATGCCGTGAGTATCAGTGCCAAAGCACAGGCAAGCAATTACAGGTTTTGTACCATTGAACCGAATGTGGGACTGGTAGACGTTCCTGATGAACGCCTGAGCAAGCTGGCTGAGCTGGTCGTTCCCAATCGCATCGTTCCTACCCAGATGGAAATTGTTGATATCGCAGGCCTCGTAAAAGGCGCCAGCAAAGGAGAAGGCCTCGGTAATAAATTCTTAGGCAATATCCGCGAAGTGGATGCCATCATACATGTGATACGCTGTTTTGAAGACGAAAATGTGTTGCGTGAAGAGGGCGCTATCAATCCCATCAGCGATAAAGAGATCATCGATACTGAGCTGCAGCTAAAAGACCTGGAGAGCGTGGAAAAGAAAATACAAAGGGTGGAGAAAATCGCCCGCGTGGGCACAGATGCAAAAGCTAAAGCCGAATTTGAAATATTATCACGCTGCAAAGCTCATTTGGAAACAGGTAAAAGCATTTATTCGCTTGGTTTGAGCAAAGAAGAAAAAACAGCTGTTGCCGACCTGTTCCTGTTAACGGATAAGCCTGTTTTATACGTCGCCAATGTGGATGAAGCTTCCATGCATACCGGTAATAAATTTTCCGACATGCTGAAAGCCGGTGTTAAAGACGAAGGTGCGGAAGTGATTATTATGTGTAACAATATTGAAGCACAGATAGCTGAAATGGAAGCGGAAGAAGACAAGCAGATGTTCATGGAGGAATATAAAATGACAGAGCCAGCGCTCAACAGACTGATCCGCACCGCTTATAAATTACTGAGCCTCGATACCTATTTTACTGCCGGTGTACAGGAGGTAAGGGCCTGGACGATACACAAAGGCTGGAAAGCGCCCCAGGCGGCCAGCGTAATCCATACAGATTTTGAGAAAGGATTTATTAAGGCGGAAGTGATCGCTTATGAGGACTTTGTAAAATACGGCAGTGAAACTGCCGCGCGCGAGAACGGGAAGCTGCGTATTGAAGGGAAGGAATACCTTGTAAAGGATGGCGATATCATGCATTTCAGGTTTAATGTGTAAATGCTTTAACACCATATCTGTCCCAACTTCTCTATTTTTGACCCAATAGATTTGTATGAAAAAAATCTTTTCAATTGTACTGGCAGCCGCATTCTTATCAGCCTGTAACAATAATGAAGAAAATACTTCTGGTTCAGAAAACAGCCCGGCAAGTATTCCGGCGCCAACAGTCATGCATTACAGTATTGTAAAAGTATACCCGCATGACACCAGTTCTTATACACAAGGACTGATCTGGCAGGATAATAAAATGTATGAAGGCACCGGCATGAGGGGTGTTAGCAAACTAAGGATTGTTGATATAACCACTGGTAAACCAACCAAAGAAATCGGCCTCAGCAATATTTACTTTGGCGAGGGCATCACGTTACTGAACAATAAAATATACCAGCTCACATGGGAAGAGCATAAAGTATTTGTGTACGATGCAGTAACACTCAAAAAAATACAGGAATTTGATTGGACCTATGACGGCTGGGGATTAACCAACAATGGCAAGCAACTGATTATTTCAACCGGCGGCAGCAACCTTTATTTTGTTAACCCCGAAACATTCAAGATAGAAAGAACGGTTGGCGTGATTGATAATAATGGCTATGTAGCCAATCTGAACGAACTTGAATTTGTGAATGGCAGTATTTACGCCAATGTTTATGAAACCGATTATATCATAAAAATAAACCCGGGAACGGGGAAAGTGGAAGGTAAAGCAGACATGTCAGACCTGCTTCAAAAAGCAGGCGCACCATACGATCCCAAAACCATTGATCCTGGTTATGTACTGAATGGTATTGCTTACGATACCAGTAAGAACAGCTTCTACATTACGGGTAAAAGATGGCCGATCCTCTGTGAGGTAAAATTCAATTAAGTAACTGTCAGGCAGTTTTAGCGAAAATATAGACCACCGAGCTGCATCTTTTTTTATTGACCACAGTTTTCAGGTTGGAGATTAAGCCGTTCCACAAGGCAGTTACCAGGTTACTTTTGCCATGCTTATACTGTTCACTCAGCATCGACACATAAGAACTGTCGAACCACATAGGGTAAATACGGTACAATGTGAATCCTTTTAATTTCCCCAATTGTTCCATCCCTTCCGGAGAGAAATGATACAGGTGCCGGGGTACATCATAAGCAGCCCAGTATTGCTGGTACACTGCTGCATCATGGCTGGTATAATTAGGAACAGCAATCACCAATTTACCTCCGGGTTTGAGTACCTGTGCAAATACGTCTAAATAACCATGCAGGTCATGCACATGTTCCAATACATGCCATAAGGTAATGGCATCAAATTGCGACGGTGTCAACCGGTACAGGTCATCGGCTGACCTCAATTGTAATCCATGCTTTTGCAAAGCATTGTGACGGGCAGTAGCATCCGGCTCAAGGCCGGTTATAGTCCATCCTGCCGCTCGCATGGTATTGGCAAATGCACCAGTGCCGGCCCCTACATCCAGCAATATTCCCTGCTGTTTCCCGGTTACCTTTTGTACTAATCTTCGCTTGTTTTGCAACGTATGATTGCGCACCAGGTGATATAGCCTGTTGATCAGTCCTTTTGCCGTATCAGAATGCGACACATATGCGGCAGACTGGTAATATGGGCCAATCGCTGTTACATCAGGAACCCTTTGTGTGAAACGGATGGAACAGCCATCGCAATGCCATATTTCGTATATTTCATGACTCACTGTATAATCTTCCGCAGCCAATACCGGCTGAATATCGGCACTGCCGCAGCAAGGACAAGTGGTATAAATGATGAAACTACTATTGCTCATAGATTGTAATAGGGATCAGTAAATGGTGCTGCAAAGAAACGGGATTATGCGTAGTAATACAGAATTGCACTGATACCTGCCAGTAAAAGGATGGCTGCATAGATCCACCAGTAACTGTCGCTCGTATCTGTACTATTTTCATCTTCCGATACCCCGGTCCCCGTTACCTCCTTAGTCTCTGCTATCTGTTCTGACTGATGAAATGCAATACCATCCGGCAATGCAATCTTTGGCAAGATATCCTGCACATCTGCTGTAGGTGAAAACGACAATGTTCCTGTTTTTGTTGCTTTGAGCCTGCCAATACCCTGTAATGAGGCACCGTCATCACCTGCAGCCGCCGTTTTCAGTGTATGTGAAAAATCTCGAAACTGTTTAATTGCTTCCACTTCATCCACTCCCATTTCATCGGCCAGGAAATGATAGAAATTTTTGTCTGCCAGTATCGCCTCCTGCCTGAACTGAATAACAGGCAATGGAGGCAGTATCAACTTACCGGAGCTATCTATCGTTGCAGGCGATGGCTCAATGATAAAATTACCCAGTTCGGGAATACTGAGCCGGCGGTATAAAACCAGGTATTTATATAGGTACTGCTGCATTAAATCCATTTACCGGAACGAATATACAACTCCTCCCAACACATTTAGTCCCAGCACCTCGTATTGGTTCCACCGCTGGTACTTATTGTTAAGGATATTGTTCAGCTGCAACCACAGGTTGAGCTTGGGCATCACAGCAAACTCAGCACCAAAATTTATATCTGCTGCCGGATCAAGCTTAAAGCTTTGCAACGATTTGTCGCGATAATAACTTCCATCCCATAAAAACGCATCCGCTTTCAGTTGCAGGTCTTTCAGCACTTTCCATTTCAAAGTACCGGTAACTTCAAACGGCAATAACCCCCATGCTTTATCATAGCGCTCCAGCGAAGTGAAGCGTTGATAAGTTGCACCGGCCAGCAAAGAGAACTTTTCCTGTACGGTATATCCAACTTCTCCATGCAGCTTCATCACCTGCATTTTAGGTTCATACAATACATTAAAGGATTTGCCGTCTGTCTGATCGTTTACAAACAATGGCTGGTTGTTTAAGCGTAGAAAAGATACTCTTGCATTGTATGTCAGGTGGTTACCCGCAGCGCCTTTAAACCCAGCATACTGTTCCCCCACTTTTGTGTTAAGTATATCATTCGTAAGATGCCCGATCCATGGGTTATAGCCAGCCAGTGAATAGTAAGTATTCTTGTTGTAGTACCCCTTCCAGCCTGCCTCAATCAGCAGGTTGGTCTCGCCAATCTTCGCTTCCGCAGTTATATTGGGCAGGGTTGAAAAATTCTGATTATCCCAGGACGGCTGGATACCCAGGTTCAATTTGAAATTGGGAGTATTGAATTGGATGGACGGGCTTACATAGTACAGGTTATTTTTCAATACCAGGTTGTCAGGTGTCATTGGCATGGTAGCTTTGGAAATATCAGCAGTCAATCCAAGGTCAAACGCATATATCTTCCCAAACCCTTTTCTGATAGGCGCTTTTGCCAGCAGGCTGTATTCTTTGCCATCCCGGTTATCTGCAAAATAGCGCAACTGGATTTGCGGATGATAAGTAATATCAAAATCGTTCGGCGCTTTGTTCTGCAGACCTACCTCTATACCGCCATTATTAAAACGTTGCAGTAAATCGTCTTTCTTATATGCCAGCGTAGCCGGCTGGTAACCGTAGAAATACCGGGTACTGTTTTCGTACCAGGCTTTGGTTGTCCATTCATTGTTATGATTGGTATTGAGCACCGATACCACGTCCAGCCCGAATTTGTTGAATTGCTGTGCAGGCAGGTTGCCTTTGGTCGTAAAGAAATTGGCACGAAGGTTTGTGATGGATTTTTTACCGTCGCCAAAAGAAAAAGCCCCCTCTGCAAAAGCGGTACTGAAATTACCAATCCCCGCTTTAAGATAGTGATCATTATCCCAGGTAAAGCCAGTATCCACTGCCAGCGCTAAAGGTTTTATAGGGACTGGCTGGTAGGAAAACAACAGGTTCTGCGCAGGGATCGTATACACAACCGGTACCCGGGAGGAGTCGATCACAGGCGATGCTGCTGTAAAATTAACTTTAGCTGCGTTTTTTAAAGATGGTTTAAATGAAGAGGTAACTGTTACAACTTTTGGAGATGCGGTATCTGATAACCCTTCCCTGGCCATCCTTGAAGCAGATTGGT
Organism: uncultured Sediminibacterium sp.; assembly: GCA_964507525.1. Classification (GTDB taxonomy): domain Bacteria; phylum Bacteroidota; class Bacteroidia; order Chitinophagales; family Chitinophagaceae; genus Sediminibacterium. Next base: position 56,327 of record CAZDQB010000015.1, read on the forward strand.
TGCTCAATGAGTTGTGAACAGGTGCGCTTTTTTGTGTTGCTGCTTTTTTATGTTTAGACGCTTCGGCATTATTTTTCTTGCGGTTAGCTGTTCTCTGTATTGCGGTTTTTGCTTTTCTCCTGGTTTTTCTTTGCTGTGCATCAACAGTGGCAAAGCAAAAAGAACCAATAAAAAGTAACAATACTATCTTTTTAACATAATTCATGTATCAAACGGCTTTACGGGTGTTCAACTTTATTGGCTTTATTTTTCTCTTCCAGCACAAGCGCCAGTTTCTGTTGTGCTTCTGTCTTCAGTTCAGTGATGGTTGCATTGTCAATGATACTTTTTAAAGTAGCTTCGGCATTGAACCAGTCTTTCTGTTTAAAGTAAATATCTCCAAGCAGTATATAGCTTTTTGTAACCCAGTATTCGTAGGAGCCGGATTTCTTAATCACATCAAAGGCGGCCTTTTCGGCTTCAGTCAGCTTGTTCTGTGCAAACAGTATCTCAGCAAAATGATATTGCGCTTCCGCTCCTAATTCAGATTTGCCTGTGGCCATTACCTGCCTGTAAGCAGCGGCGGCCAAATCAAGTTCGTTGTTCAGCTGATGATTTTTCGCAACCACCATATTGGCCATCATACGATCGTCTGTTGCAATCCCTTTTTCCAGCAATAGTTCCTGCGCATTGGGGGCAGCTTCTTTCCATTTTTGCGCTTTGAACTGACAACGCAGCAATCCACGCATTGCTTCTAATTTGTCTTCCTGTTGTGTTGCAATACTTTTTAACTGGGTAAAATATTTTTCCGCTTCAGGATAATTCTTCAGATCAAAATAATATATTCTGGCAGCCTGTAAGGCACTCCTTTCTGCAAAACGGTTCTGCCCTTTAGCGGCTACAGCTGTATAATAAGGAAGCGCGTGGTTGTAATCCTTTTCTGCAATATAGAGCTCTGCAAAGAAATAATTCGCTTCAACATTATACCTGCCATCAGGGAATTTTGAAAGGTAATCCGTAAACCCTGCTCTAGCCCCATTGATATCTTTTGCATCATACCGAATCATGGCAGAGCGGAACGTTAATGAATCTTCTTCGTTATAAGTCACCGGCTTGCCGTGCTCACGCATAAAGGCTACAAAATCTCCGGGTTTTTGGTTCGCCACAAAAATATTCCGGATATATTCAACCGCATCAGCGCTTTCCTGTGTATTGGGATAATAAGCCACTAATTTCTTAAACTGGTCAAGGGATTCTGCGTTCTTATCCAGGTTAAAATACGCTACCCCTAATTTCAGGTATGCCTGTGGATGCAATGCTGTTGCTTTACTGTCTTTCAGTACCCTGTTCAAAGGAACAATAGCTGCCTGGAAATTTTCATCAGCCATATAGGTATTGGCTATTTCCATATTGGATTCGGCAATATAGCCTGAAGCAGGATACTGCCGTTCAAGTGATTGAAGTAAACTTATCTTCTCACTGTTCTTGCTGGAACCTCCTGCAATCACTGCTTTCTGCAGCAGGGCATAATCGGCGCCTGCCAATTGCTGGTTGATGACCTGTTCATACATCCTGAGCGCCTGCTTAAAATCTTTATTCATGAAATAGCAATCTGCCGCCCGCAAATAAGCATCCTGCTCAATGGTGCTGGAAGCAGGTGAAACGGCCCTGGTAACCGCTTCAAAATTATCTTTGGCCGCCGTATAACGCTCTGTCTTCAATAAGCTGTACCCCAGGCTATACCTTGCATTCACAGGGTTTATTTCGCCATTCACCATGGGGTTTTTCAGGTAATTGGAGAAGAACTCAATGGCCGCGTCGTTTCTGCCTGTCCGGTATGCAATCTCTCCCTTCCAGAAATAAGTATAAGACAGTTGCTGGTTATTATAAGGCGCTTGTATCACTTTAGTCAGCAAAGCGTCGGCCTTGTCTATTTGCTGGTCATTGATCAGCTCTACTGACCGGCCATATAACAGACGCGGATATATTTTTACTGTGTTTTCACTTTGACCGCTGAGGCTTTCATATAATGCCAGTGCATCTTTATAATTACTGGTATTGGCCAGTGTGCTGATTAATAATTCTTTGGCTTCCTGTACCTGGTCTGACTTTGGATAATCAGCTATAAAAGACTTAAACCCCTTCAAAGCCATGTCCATATACCCCAGGTCATAGGATAACTTGGCGTAATTAAATGACGATATTTCTTTCTGTACTGCATTGCTGTTATTCGACGCACAGAATAAAAATGCGCTGCGCGCATTATGCTTGTCGCCCGTTTTGAGGTAGGCATCGGCTAACAGGTACATGCTGTTTTGCGCCAGTGAATCTTCTCCCCCGCCCAATTGTTTAAACCCTTCGATCGACCTGGGCCAGTTTTTTGCTTCGTAATAGCAATAGGATAATTCATACAAATCTTCCCGCCGTACTTTATCTTTTCCAGCTACGTATTGTTCCAGGTAAGGAAGGGCTTTGGCATATTGTCTTTTTTCAAAAAGGATATGTCCTACCAACTGTTTCAACTGCAAATCATAATATTGCCCCGAGGCCTGCAGCGCTTTCTCTCCATACGCAAGTGCCTTATCGCGATCGCCTTTGAAATAGTATATCTCGGCAATATAAAAAGGCACCACATGCTGGTAAGCTGCCGACTTTTCCGCTATCTGGAAGCATTCTAATGCCTGGTTATAATTTTTTTCGTTGAAAACAATAAAGCCATAGTAATAATTGGCATCCACATAATTAGGATCATTCGGCAGTTGCCTGATGGCATTGAACAAGGGCCTGGCCTTATCAAATTGCTGCAGGGTAAAATAGGCATATCCCTGGTGAAATTTCATTCCTGCGATCTCACGGTTACTGAGGTTGGCAATATTTGTCCGCTGGTAATACTCTAAGGCCCTGGGCAGGTTCTTCGTACGAAAATAGTATTCTGCCAGGTGAAAGCTCATCATCTGAACATGAGGTGCATCATGCTCCAGGTCAATGAACTCTTCAGCCATCGGCGCTGCGGTAGCATCATTCAATTGTAATCCACAAATGATATAATAGTATTTTGATTCAAGCTGAACAGCTACAGGGAGGTTACTGTTTCGGCCGATCCCATTGCTGTATAGTTTTTTGAATACCGGGTATGCTAAACTGAATTGTTCTTTCTGGTAGAGTTCCTTGGCAGATTTGAATGCTTCATCCGGGTCCTGCAACAGTTGCGTAGTCTGCGCATAAACCTGCCAATCCATACAGCAAACCAAGGCAAGCAAACATATTGTAACGAGTTTCTTCATAGTTGGTGGAGTTGCCTGAGACAAAGATTTTAGTTTCTTTCTTAATGAAAAGCGAAAACCTGTTTTAAAGGTAACACGTCGTTTTCTTAAGCAAACATCATTCCATGATTTGTGGAAAAACAGATATGTAACGTAAGTTTGTCAACAAATTAGGATAACTATGTATGAACATACCACCACCGTAAGGGTACGCTACGCCGAAACTGACCAGATGGACATTGTATATTATGGTAATTATGCCCAGTATTTTGAAGTAGGCCGTACGGAAAGTATCCGTGATCTTGGTTTTACCTATAAAGAAATGGAGGCAATGGGCGTGCGGATGCCGGTAGTGGAAATGGAAGCCCGCTACTTCCGCCCGGCACATTACGACGACCTGATCACGATCAAAACCATCCTGAAGGAATTACCAGTTGATCATTCCATCACATTTTACAACGAAGTATACAATGAAAACAAGAAACTCCTTACTACCGGGAAAGTAACATTGTTCTTTATCGATATACATACAGGCAAAAGAAGCAGTATGCCGGAAGGATTGAAATTAAAACTGGCTGGTTTCTTTGTATCGCACCAAACTAAGTAAATTAACAGGAGTGTTCTATGGAAAAAATCTTTGCATCTATTATTACCATCGGGGATGAGTTGCTGATTGGCCAGGTAGTGGATACCAATAGTGCCTGGATAGCACAGGAGCTGAATAAAACAGGCATAGCCGTAAAACAAAGGATAGCCGTTGGTGATGTGTGGGATGATATCTGGCAGGCATTGGATGCGGAAAGCAAGAAAGCTTCCCTTATTCTTATTACCGGTGGGTTAGGTCCCACTGCAGATGACATTACCAAACCACTGTTATGTGAATATTTCGGCGGGAAAATGGTGCTGCATGAACCAACACTGGAACATATTACACATATGTTTGAACGTGTTTTTAAGCGCCCCATGATCGAACGTAACCGTAAGCAGGCAGAAGTGCCGGATGTGTGTACCGTATTAAAAAATGAAACGGGAACAGCACCCGGCATGCTGTTTCAGCGCGACGGCAAAATATTCATCTCCATGCCCGGTGTGCCCCACGAAATGAAATGGATCATGCAAAACCACGTGATCCCAATGATACCCCAACTTTTCCAGACCGGGGTTATAGCACACAGGACCCTGCTCACAGCCGGTATAGGCGAATCGTTCCTGGCCGAAATGCTCAAAGACATCGAAGAAGCATTGCCATCCCATATTAAACTGGCTTACCTGCCTAATTACGGGATGGTTCGTTTGAGACTGACCGCATCGGGGTTTGACCAGGTAGCTTTGGAAAGAGCGCTTGACCATCATTTTCAATTACTGATATCCCGTACGGCAGCATACCTGGTGATAGCAGAAGACCTGCCTATGGAACTGGTTGTAGGCAGGTTGTTGAAAGCAAAAGGCAGTACCCTTGCGACCGCAGAAAGCTGTACAGGAGGGTATATTGCCCACCTGCTTACCAGTCATGCCGGCTCATCGGACTATTTTACCGGCAGTGTGGTGAGCTATGACAACAGCATCAAACAACGGGTATTGCATGTGAGCGAAGAAACGCTGCAAACAGTTGGCGCTGTCAGCGAAGCTGCGGTACAACAAATGGCTAAAAATGTTTTAACACTCATGCAAACAAACTATGCTATTGCAGTGAGCGGTATTATGGGACCGGGTGGCGGCTCGGATCAGAAGCCGGTAGGCTTAGTCTGGATAGCAGTGGCTGATCGGGAATCCGTTTTTACACAACAATTCAATTTTCGCTTCGACCGGAGGAGAAATATTGAACTTACTGCCATCAATGCACTCAATCTGTTGCGCCAGTTTATGATAAAAAAGAGTTGAGCAAGTTTCAGCCCATAACTATACTTTTGTTGAGTTATAAGCCTTTAGGCGTGCCGGCGGGACATTATTTTGAAAATTTTAGGCAATGATTACCCGATTTATTTTTATTATTGCCACCAAAACTAACAGTTGATCGTTTTTTATACCATTTAAAACAGCACGATAGTATGGCAATTGCTGAACTGGTGATGCCCAAGCTGGGCGAAAGTATTATGGAGGCGACCATTCTTAAATGGCATAAGAAGGTAGGCGACCCTGTACAACAGGATGAAACTGTATTGGATATTGCAACCGATAAAGTAGACAGTGAAGTGCCCTCTACCGCTGAGGGAATTATTACTGAAATATTGTTCAATCCGAATGATGTGGTTCCCATCGGAACCGTTATTGCAAAGATCAGCACTAATGCTGCAGAGGCAACTGCAACGATGCCGGTACAGGAAACTCCTGCAACCACACCAGTTGAAGCAGTTGCACTATCTTCACCCGCAACTTCGCAGCAACCTGATGTTGTTGAATTGCCTATAGAAGAAGTGCCTTATACGCCTCAGCCAACAGAGATCCTTAGCAAGCCTGGCAGTAACCGTTTTTATTCCCCGCTGGTTTTAAATATTGCCAACAGTGAAGGCATCAGGATGAATGAACTCGAAAGAATACCTGGTACCGGTAATGAAGGCAGGGTTTCCAAAAAAGATATCTTACAATACATAGCCGATAAAAAAGCCGGCATCATACCGACCTACGCGGCATCAATGGTAACAGTGCCTTCAAAAGCTGCTATCCAGCTTGCACAAACTGCTCCTTTGCCGGCACTTACGCCACTCTCCTATTCTGGCAAGCTGGCAGATCCTTCCGGTGTTGTACTGAGTGGCAATACCGAGATCATTGAAATGGACAGGATGCGTAAGCTTATTGCTAAACACATGGTAGATAGTAAGCACACCAGCCCGCACGTTACCAGTTTTACAGAGGCCGACGTTACCAATATGGTTCAATGGCGCGAACGGGTGAAGCACGATTTTGAAAAAAGAGAAGGAACCAAACTAACCTTCACTCCAATATTCATTGAATGCCTGGTAGAAGTGATGAAACGATTCCCGTTGATCAACTGTTCTATTGAAGACGACAGGATAATCATCAAAAAAGACATTAATATTGGTATGGCGACTGCATTGCCAAGCGGCAACCTGATCGTACCTGTCATCAAAGGCGCCGATCAATTGAATATTGTCGGATTAAGCAAAGCAGTTAACAGCCTGGCTGATGCTGCAAGAAACAACAGGTTGAAACCAGATGATACAAATGGGGGTACTTTCACCCTGACAAATGTGGGCACTTTCGGAAGCCTTATGGGTACACCTATCATTAACCAGCCACAGGTAGCCATCCTTGCCGTTGGCGCTATAAAAAAACGGGCAGTTGTAATCGAATCAAAAGAAGGCGATACCATTGGCATCAGGCACATGATGTACCTGTCGCTCAGTTATGACCATAGGGTTGTTGATGGAAGTATCGGTGCAGGGTTTCTGACAGAAGTAGCCAAAGCGTTTGAAAACTGGGATGTTGACAAACAGTGGTTTCACTATCTCTGATGATTGATTTTCACATAGTGTTAGTAAACAAAATAGTGTATTGATGGTCTATTAGGTAAATTCAGTTACCAAACAGATCGATATGAAGACCTTATCCCAAACATGGTTTGCCGATGGGTATATTGATTTTGAATTGAAAAAATATACCCTTCTGGCCTATTTACAGGAAATCAATAAGTACTTCTGCCAGAACAAATTGTATCCGCAATTAGCTGACCTGATCTTCCACTATAATAACCTTGTCGCCTTCAGGGAAAACAAAAGATACCTGCAGGAACAGTTTCCGAAAAGGCTAACGGGTATCCAGATAGAAAAATTACAATTATTGTATGAGTCACTGATAGAAGATGACGAATTGATGAAAGAGCTCGAGGACATTATCAATTATGCATCTTCCAGTATGAAGCGTACCATCACCAGCGCTACCGAGATCTATGAATTTGTAGAAAATGCCATTACGATAGAACCCATTGGCATTATGCCCTTAGATCATACAGAAGGTTATTTTATGTTATGTGAGGGAACCTGCAAAAATATGTGGGTATATCAATACCGCTTAAGCATTTTTGAAAAACATGACGAGAAATACAGGAGCATCAAGACGGAATTTGTAGATGTATGGCAACGTAATTTTGTAAACTCTTACCAGAATATCAAATCCCAACTCATTAAAAACAGGTCAGACCTCCCCAATCCGGCAGTATATGCAGTAGAAACAGAACTTACATTCCCCATGGAAGAAACACTGCTTCCAATAGCGAAGCGCAGTTTAGTGCGATACATTACAAATGAAAGTTGAGCAATGGCAGGTATCCAGGCCAGCCATAATTTTTTTCCAACGAAACAATGGTTGCTGTCATCTCTGTCATCGGAATGAGAGTCACTGAAAATACCTTTTGAACTGACAACCAATGTCAGTATTTCTAAAAAGGGAACATCCATACATGCTGTCGTACAGAGTTTTACGCGAATAAGCCTGTGGGCTAAGGTATTTTTCCGCCAATCGCTTACTGAGTTTCCCCGCAGTTTTTAAAGTACTGTCAAAAGCAGTTGCTTTTCAAATTCATGGGAAGGTATTATATGGTTGGATTTTGAGTTCCTCCTGAAGCACGCCCGGTCAGGCTATAAACTTAAAAAACGTTTTTTCACTTTGCAAGGGAAACATCCCCGTTTATTTCGTCCGGCTGAAGGAGGTATTATTCGCCTGTACGGTTTTAACCATAAAAAAAGCACTTCATTGCAGAAGTGCTTATAAAAAGGATGGAATTAAATTAATTATTTGGCCAGTTTCACTTTCAGGTTCTGATCCAGTGCGTCAAGGAATTCTTCGGTGTAAAGATAATGTTCCCCATGGTTCACTTTGTTACCATGGATACAAACGGCCAGGTCTTTGGTCATTTTACCGCTTTCTACTGTTTCAACACATACCTGTTCTAATGCATGGCAGAAATTAATCAGTTCCTGGTTACCGTCTAATTTACCGCGGAATTCCAGCCCCCTTGTCCATGCAAAAATAGAAGCGATCGGGTTGGTAGAGGTTGGTTTCCCTTTCTGGTATTCACGGAAGTGACGTGTTACGGTACCGTGAGCTGCTTCTGCTTCCATTATTTTACCATCCGGTGTTACCAGCGTAGACGTCATTAAGCCCAAAGAGCCGAAGCCTTGTGCTACCGTATCACTCTGTACATCGCCATCATAGTTTTTACAAGCCCAGACAAAGTTTCCGTTCCACTTTAAAGCGCTTGCTACCATATCGTCGATCAAACGGTGTTCATATGTAATACCTGCCGCGTCAAATGCAGCTTTAAATTCCTCCTGGAATATTGCTTCAAAGACATCTTTAAACCGCCCGTCGTATTTTTTAAGGATCGTATTTTTAGTAGAGAGGTACAAAGGCCATTTTTTCATCAATGCCTGGTTAAAGCAAGAACGTGCAAAACCTTTGATGCTTTCGTCTGTGTTGTACATGGCCAGTGCCACGCCGTCGCCTTTGAAATTGTACACTTCAAATTCCTGAACGGTACCATCTTCTCCTTCAAACTTAACAGTCAGTTTGCCTTTTCCTTTTGTAACAAAATCCGTTGCACGGTATTGATCGCCAAATGCATGACGCCCGATGCAGATAGGTGCTGTCCAGTTGGGTACCAGGCGGGGTACATTGGAGCAAACGATCGGCTCACGGAAAACAGTACCGTCGAGGATATTGCGGATGGTGCCATTCGGGCTTTTCCACATTTGTTTCAGGTTGAATTCTTTTACGCGCTGCTCATCAGGCGTAATGGTGGCACATTTAATACCAACACCATGTTCTTTGATGGCGTTAGCAGCATCTACAGTTACCTGGTCATTCGTTTGATCGCGATGCTCAACACCGAGGTCATAATATTTAATAGATACGTCAATATAAGGAAGGATCAGTTTTTCTTTGATGAATTTCCAGATGATTCTTGTCATTTCATCTCCGTCCAGCTCTACCACCGGATTTGCTACTTTGATTTTTTGTGCCATGGATATATTGCTTTTGGTTGATTGTAAAACGGGGCAAATGTACGTTAAATGGTGGTATCAGCGATCCCTAAACATTGACAACTAATACCGGAATATGGAGGGCATGCCGAACCCCTTCAATGGTCTCGCCGAAAATATAATCTTTGAGCCCGCTGTGCCTGTGGGCTCCCATGACCAGCAGGTCTGCCCGGGATTCTCTGACAATACGGATGATCTCAGCTACGCGGTTGCGGTAGCCTAATATCGTGTCAACCGTATAGCCCATTTGCTCCAGTTGTTTTGCATAGGCCTGGAGCCTGTCCCGGTCGCGCCGGGTTTCATCATCATCACTGGCTTCACCAAAATAACTGGCAGAGGGGCTTTCAACCACATGCAGGAGAATATAACTGACTGCCTTTTTACCCTGCGTAACAGCATGGGCAATGAGTTGTTCATCGGACGGTGAGAAATCGAGTGAAACAGCAATCCTTTCTGTGGGTTTGATGGTAAGGTTTTGCAGGCTGATAATATCCCCGTGCATGGCAGTAACATGCCGTTTCTGCCGACGCCTGCGTACCAGCGGCAAAAAGGTCATGACAAGGAACAGGCATGTAAAAGCAATGATCAGCATGGCCAGGAGAATTTTCCACACCCATATTCCGTTCACTTCAAATACTTTTATAGACATTTCGGCTACTAATTTCGCATTCAGGAAAACAAGTGCCATCGCTACTAACCAGGCTGCCATCTTAGTCCATAGTGAAATAGTGAACGCTCCCATTGTCTCCCTGTCGCTGACAAAATGGATCAGGGGGATTACTGCAAATCCTAATTGCAGGCTCAGCAATACCTGGCTCAGGATCAGCAGATCATCTACTTTTTTATCGCCAAAAACTACGATCACTATCACGGCCGGTATAATTGCAACCAGTCTTGTAAGCAACCTGCGCAACCAGGGATTCAGGCGAAGTTTAAGGTACCCTTCCATCACGATCTGGCCCGCCAGTGTTCCGGTAACAGTAGAACTTTGTCCCGCTGCAATCAGTGCCACGGCAAAAAGAATCGGCGCCAGGTGCGTGCCCAATAAGGGCTGCAGTAATTGGTGAGCGTCTTCGATCCTGGCCACATGCGTGTTCCCGGTTGTAAAAAAGACGGTAGCTGCCAGTATCAGTATGGCGGCGTTCACCAAAAAAGCCGCATTGAGCGCAATGAAACTGTCTACAAAGTTATACTTAATAGCCCGCCTGATCCCCTTTTCATCTGTACTGATTTTCCTGGTTTGAACAAGTGCAGAATGCAGGTACAGGTTATGCGGCATAACAGTGGCGCCGATAATGCCCACAGCAATATAAAGCGATTCATTACTGAGTGCCGAGGGTATAAACCCTGTAACCACATGGCTCAACCGGGGTTTTGCCAGGAACAGTTCGAACAGGAATGAAAATCCGATGGTAGCGACCAGGGCAATAATAAATGCTTCCATCCTCCTGATGCCATAACGTTGCAACAACAGAAACAGAAAGGTATCCAGCACCGTTATAATGGTGCCCCATAATAAGGGCAGGCCGGTTAATAAGTGTATGCCGATGGCCATTCCCAATACCTCGGCAAGATCCGTTGCTGCGATAGCCAATTCTGCAAGGATGTATAAAGAGAAATTAACAAAAGACGGATACGCTTCGCGGCTGGCCTGGGCAAGATCACGCCTGCGCACGATTCCCAAACGTGCGCTCAGGCTTTGGAGCAGCAACGCCATAAGATTACTCATCAGCAATACCCAGATCAGCTGGTAACCGAATTTAGATCCGCCCTGTAAATCGGTAGCCCAGTTTCCCGGATCCATGTACCCCACACTTACTAAGTAGGCCGGGCCCATATAAGCCAGTATCCGCTTCCATCCTTTTCGCTGAATGGTGGTATCTACCGTTTCATGCACTTCACTCAACGATTGCTGTGTATACACTCTTCCCACCATTAGCCTAAGGTTATAATTTAGTCAAATCTAAATTAATTATTTTATTAAAAACCATTCCTTCAAAAACACTTCATACGAAACACTTACATTTATAGCATGAAAAACTGGTTACCCTGCATTTTATTGTTGTGTTTGTATGCCTGTAAACAAAAAAAGAGTGATCTTTCTGGTGACACCCTCATTAAAGCTGCCGATTTCATAGCTGCATTCCCAAAACTCACTTCCAATTTTACTGTTTCGGATACCAATATCGTCAGCAAATCAGATACTGCTGTAATTGGGCTGAAAGCGCTGACACAGTTCGTTCCCGATAGTGCATTGACTATGCTATCAGGGAAGGATAAAAAAATGACCATCCACCCTGTTGGCCTGATCGAAAAAGAAAAAGAGAATTACCTCCTCGTCAATTTTGGGCGGCGCAATAAAAGCAAACTGGCGGTTTTTGTGTTTGACAAGAAAACGAAGTTCCTCGGCGGAAAAGAGCTGTTGTCAAATGATACTAATGATGGATATATCCATTCCGTTTCCATCAACAGGGAGCCCACGTTCATCATCAGTAAAGAAAAGATGGGGAAAGATAATGTTATCCAGTTCTCGCGCACCGGATGGGTTTACAACAATGCCGGTATTTTTATGGTCGTGATCAATGATTCAAATGAAGGGAACAGGAAATCGGCTATCATTAACCCGATAGACACTTTGCCACGCAAAAACAAACACAGCGGTGATTATGCGCAGGATAAAAAGAATTATGTTTCGGTACGGGATGGCAAAAATGTGAATACCTACCTGTTTTTTATTCATTTTGAAAAAAATGAAGGAAGCTGCATTGGAGAATTAAAAGGACAATTAAAACTGACAGGCGCCAATACCGGTCAGTTTACAGCAAACGGCGATCCCTGTGTCATAGACTTTGTCTTTGAAGGAAACATGTTAAAGATCAAAGAAGGCGGCAGTTGCGGTAACCATAGGGGTATCAAATGCTTCTTTGATGACAGTTTCCGGAAAAAAAAGGAAACAAGGTCTGTGAAAAAAAATAAAACATAGCATAGCAGGCTCTCCTTGCCGCTGCCATTCCAATATATCCTATAACTGATCCAGGTATCCTCTTTCACCTTTATTTGTTTACCACCCAAATCATTGTGTAAAAAATACATTTTATAAAAATACCCCTATATTGCGAGCGTCAATTCTTACAATAAATCAGATTTATGAGTTTCAAAAATTACCATGTCCCTTACCAGATCAATGAACAGTATGCAAAAAAAGCAGCTTATTTTTCGATGGAATTTGCCATTCACCAGCCTTTAAAAATATACAGCGGCGGCCTCGGTTTCCTGGCAGGATCTCATTTGCGCAGCGCCTATGAACTGCGCCAGAACATGATCGGCGTAGGTATTTTGTGGAAATATGGTTATTACGACCAGACACGCAACCAGGATCAGACCCTGCAGGTTACTTTCATGGAAAAAAGCAACAGCTTCCTGGAAGATACCCATATAAAATTTCAGATCCTTATTCATGACCACCCGGTTTGGGTGAAAGCTTATTACCTGCACCCTGATACATTCAACAGCGCTCCGTTGTTCCTGCTAAGCACAGATCTGCCGGAAAATGACTATGTGTCGCAAACTATTACGCATCGCCTGTATGATGCCAATGTAGCCACCAAAGTGGCACAGTTTATTTTGCTGGGCGTTGGCGGCGCCAAACTGATAGACGAGATCGGCTTTAACCCTGACGTGTATCACCTCAATGAAGCGCATGGTATTTCGTCTGCCTTTTACCTGCTGAATAAATTCAAGAATGTTGAGAAAGTAAGGGAGCGCCTGGTCTTTACCACACACACACCGGAAGAAGCAGGTAATGAAAAGCATGATATTTATCTCTGTCATAAAATGAGCTATTTCTGCGGCCTGAGTGTTGATGAAGTGCGAAAGCTCACCGGTATTCAGGACGACCAGTTCAATCATTCCCTTGCAGCCCTCCGTTTCGCCCGTAAGGCCAATGGTGTTTCGGCATTACATGGCCATGTGAGCAGGGAAATGTGGAAATCATATGAGGGTGTTTGCCCCATTACTTCCATCACCAATGCCCAAAACTGGCGTTATTGGGCAGACAAGCAACTGTTCAGGGCCATGGAAGAAGGCAACGACTTTGCTTATGACGACAGGAAAAAGTACCTGAAGAAAAGATCCTTTGAGATCGTCGCAGACCAAACGGGTAAGATCTTTGATCCGAATGTTTTAACCATTGTCTGGGCCAGGCGCTTCGCAGGGTATAAACGTGCCGATATGCTGACCTATGATATGGAGCGTTTTGAAAAGCTGCTGAACAATCCCAAATACCCTGTGCAGATCATTTGGGCTGGTAAACCCTACCCTCTTGATTATCCCGCCATCTCACAGTTCAACAACCTGGTTCACCTGAGCAAAAATTATAAGAATGTAGCAGTACTCATTGGCTATGAACTTGCATTGAGCAAGCGGCTGAAACAGGCTGCTGATGTGTGGCTGAACAACCCACGTGTGCCGCGCGAAGCATCAGGCACCAGCGGTATGACCGCTGCCATGAATGGTGCTGTAAACTTTTCCACTGATGATGGATGGATACCTGAATTCATCAACCATGGAAACAATGGTTTTGTGGTTCCAAAAGCTGATTATGCAAATATGACGGTGCACGACCAGGATGAATATGACCTGAACAAACTGTACGAGATCCTGGAGCAGCAGATATTACCCATCTATTACGATAATTTTGATACCTGGCGACAGATCATGAAGAATGGCATGAGAGATGTGCGCTTCCAGTTCGACAGTAACCGGATGGCGCATGAGTACTATGACCTCATGTATAAGTAAGCGTGCATTAAACTTTCGCGCGCTATCTTTGTGATCCAGCAAAGCATATTCTATGCGCAATAAGATTGTGGTTGCAATAACAGGTGCCAGCGGATCGGTATATGCGAAAGTATTACTGGATAAGCTGTTGCTGCTGAAGGAGCAATATGATGAGGTGGGGATCGTTATGAGCAGGAATGCGCAGGAAGTATGGCATATGGAATTGGGGAACGAGCAATACCTCGACTACCCTTTCCGTTATTTTGACAAATACGATTTCAACGCCCCTTTTGCTTCCGGATCTGCGCGTTACAATATCATGATTGCAGCGCCATGCAGCATGGGTACCCTCGGGCGTATTGCCGGTGGTATCAGTGATGATCTTATTACCCGTGCTGCTGATGTGATCCTGAAAGAAAGGCGCAGGCTGATACTAATGGTGCGTGACACGCCTTACAGTCTCATTCACATTAAAAATATGGAAACGGTGACATTGGCCGGAGCAATCATTTGCCCGGCTTCACCCTCTTTTTACAGTAAACCAGCAACCATCGAAGCTGCAGCAGCTACCGTCATTGACAGGGTACTTGACCTGGCAGGGCTTGAAATAAATGCATACCGGTGGGGAAATAAATAGGTTGTGTTTTACTTATGCTTTTTCTATCCTTGCTTTTAGAAAATCACTAACCAGGTAGCTGATCAGTTTGCCGGTGTTTGTATTAGTTCTGCCGTCTGAGAGTTGCGCCGCGCCTTCGCAAATGTGCAGGTAAGCCACCCGGCAGTCTATGGACGTAAAGTTGATAAACTGACGGGCCTGGTTAAGGGTAACACCTGCGGGGCCTGTTGCACTGCTTAAGACTTCTTCAACGGAATCGAGGTCAAGTTCTATACCGCACAACGTATCTTCTGTAAAACCGGTTGCATGGCTTACCGCTTCCAAAAAGCTGTATTTCTCATGGACAAAAATATCTTCGTAAGTAATGCAATCTACAAACGGGTTGTTCACAATATCCACCCAGGCATTCTGCGGCAGATAATTTTCATGCAACCCTATCACACAATATTTCTCCAGGTAGCCATCGGCTTCGGCATAAGTAAACCCATTACCGCTGTGACGTCCTTCCATAGGTCTGAAATCGGCATGTGCATCCAGGTTGATTGCATTGATCTGGGCAATGGGAATCACCCCGGCTTTATAGAACCCCTTGGCTGCCCCCTTGATGCAGGGGTATGAATTATTATGCCCGCCACCAATAACAATCGGTATCTTTTTGTTCTGCGTAATTATATGGATCAGTTGTTCCACTTCGTCGTCTATCGTATTCACGGCATGCCTGAATGCAGCGAGCCTTTCATCAAAACCAGGCGCATGTTGTTCTATCAGTTGTTCAATACCCGAAAAATCGAAATGTCCGAGTAACAATACATTATTCCCTGCCAGGAAATCATTGCTTTGTATGTTCAAAAATGATTGTAAAAAAGGTACCCAGGCAGAATCGGCGCCACCTATTCCCAGGTTGGCTTTGACACCAATGTCTTCAGGAATACCAAACAGGACAAACGGAGCAGTTGACTGTTGCAGCGAGGCTTCTATTGCATGAATATTCTCTAAAACCTTCACCCTTTCACCCAGCTTTGTTTCAAAACGACGTATCCTTGTAAGGGATAATACGTCCTGCTTGTTGTAAAATTTAAAATGTTGCATACTGCATGGTTTTTATAAATGATCACGTCCGTCTAATTCATCCAGTTGCTGTTTATAAAAGAACATACCTGCCATTAGCAGCAATAAAACAGATGACACCCTGATATACCTCGACAAAATGGAGAAAAGATAAGGTACAATTACAACCAGGCAAAGAATGATCAATATGATTTCAGCTGATAAACTTCTCATGTAGTTAAATTAAGCTATTCAACCGAAAGCGGAAAATCACTTTTCGATAAAGGAGCCATTGATCATCACCCGGTCTATTAACTGTGAGC
>CAZDQB010000015.1:72342-99625 GCA_964507525.1 uncultured Sediminibacterium sp.
AAAGCATAGGGCAGATACGCGAGGGAAGGAATGGGTTTTGTTAACAACAAACTGGCTTTTTTACCAACTGTTATGCTGCCTAATTCCTCTCCAAGTTCCATGGCATAAGCGCCATTCAGGGTTGCAGCGTTGATGGCTTCCTCGGGGAGCAGTTTCATTTGTATGCAGCTCATAGATACGACTACATTCATATTGCCACTTGGGCTCGACCCGGGATTATAATCAGATGCGAGCGCTATGGCACAACCGGCATCCAGCA
Organism: uncultured Sediminibacterium sp.; assembly: GCA_964507525.1. Taxonomy (GTDB): domain Bacteria; phylum Bacteroidota; class Bacteroidia; order Chitinophagales; family Chitinophagaceae; genus Sediminibacterium. The sequence continues at coordinate 72,602 of CAZDQB010000015.1, forward strand.
ACTGGCGGGCGGGTTGGAAAGGCATACGTAAAAAGAAAGCGGCAGTGGGTAATAAAGTCCCGATTGTTTGTGACCCGGCAAGAACTGCAATAGTGTTTGCATCCATCGTTTCAAGATGATCTACAGTCAGTGCCCCCAACGCTACCCCCGCCTGTACGCCCCCGGACAGGTGTAATTGATTGGCATGTATCTTGGCTTTTAACCCAACAGCTATGCCCGCTTTACAAATTGTGATGGTTTCTTCCGGGCTAAAAAAGCCTTCTTCACAAAACACATCAATATAATCTGCCAGCTGCTCACTGGCAATAACCGGCAACATTTCATTAATAATGAGATCAATATATTGCTGATGACTGTTTTTATATTCCAATGGATAAGTATGTGCGCCCAAAAAGCTGGCCTTAACGGGTATGGGTGCTATTGCTTTTAGCCGTTTGATCACCCGCAGCATCTTCAGTTCTCCTTCAACAGTCAGCCCATAGCCGCTTTTAATTTCCACAGCACCGGTGCCCATGCAGATCATCTCCTGCAAACGCAACCAGGCTTGTTCAAAAAGACTGTCTTCCGTGGTATCATTCAGCTTCCTGGCAGAATTTAAAATACCTCCGCCTTTGGCTGCAATGGCAGCATAACTCAACCCTTTTATTTTATCTACAAATTCATCTTCCCTGCTTGCAGCAAAAACCAGGTGCGTATGACTGTCGCACCAGGCAGGAAGTACAAACCTTCCGTCCGCATCAATGGTCTGGTCAGCATGGAGTTGTTGTACCGCCAGGTCTTTCATTTCGCCAAAAGCTCCTATGACCTGATCCTCAATCACTAAGAATGCATTTTCAAGGCAGGGCAGATCAGCCAGTTCGGCTCCTCTTAATACATGATATTCATTTCGCACGTTGACTAAGCACTTGATATTAGTAATGAGGGTACGCATAGTGCAGGCAAATTAACCAGATTATCTTTGCCAAACAACCTGTTGGCACACTTAAAAAGAATGTTGTACATTGCGGGTATCCAAATGAATCATTGTACGACCATATCATTGCTTACCGCACATTTTGCATGGATGTACCGCGGTCTCAACCCGATGCCCGATCATTAAGTACCAGCAGCTAAAAATATCTGACTGCATTATTTCATTCTTTTCACTAATACAAACATGTATGGATCATACATTATCTGTTACCTCCGAAATAGGTACCCTAAAACGTTTATTGGTACATAGTCCTGATAGCGGACTCGGCAAAGTAGTACCCTCCAAAGCACAGGATTGGCTGTTTGAAGATATTGTGCATCTTGATACGATCAGGAAAGACGAATACGATTATTATACCAAAATATTGCTTTACTTTCTTGATCCGGAAAAGATCAAAGGAAAGCTGAACAGTATAGATACGGAAGCAGCAAAGCGCGCTTTTTACAAACCGGAAAATGACCAGTTCTTTCGCTCCGATAAAGTGATCGAATTGCAATGGCTGCTTGCAGAAGTATTACAGGATCATGATATCAGGGTGAAACTGGTAGCATCTGTATGTGCTATTGAGGGATGTACTTACCAAACACAGAAAGAACTGCTGGGCTATACGCCTGTGGAACTGGCCAAAACTTTTATTTCGGGCACGTCCTCCACAGCCTCGGGGAAGCAATTATTGTTTGCACCGATTCCTAATTTTATTTTTACACGGGATATCGGTATCACTATCAAGAATTATGTATTGCTGAATAAACCTGCTAAAAAAGCACGCACACGTGAAGCTTTATTGGCTAAATACATTTTTTTTAACCACCCTTTTTTTACTGCATGGCAGGGGAATATTATTGAACTGGCCGACTCTAACCATAGTTTTTTGCTACCAAAAGATGATGATGATAAGAAGATCACCCTGGAAGGTGGCGACATTATGGTTGTCAGTGACAATCACTTATTAGTGGGCGTTAGTGAAAGAACCTCTTCCGAAGCTGCTGTTCATGTTACCAACCTGATGTTTGAGAAAGGTATTGTTGAGAAAGTCACCATCGTTAAAATACCCAAGAAAAGGGATTACATGCATATTGATACCGTGTTTACACAGGTGAAAAGGGATGTATGGGTCATGCTTGGAAATTTTTCCCGTAAAACGGTGAAGCATGAATCGGCCAACATGATTGAACGGGTGCTTGATATTAAAAAAGAAGAAAAGATCAGGATACTGCAATTCCACAAGCAACAACCCAATAACCCTATTGTATTTGAAAGCCTGGAAGACCTGTTGACGGACATCAGTAAAAACGACCTGCATTGTGAAGGGCCCGTACATTTCATTTTTTCCGGCAATAACGAATTCCCTTACAATGCACGTGAGCAATGGACAGATTCCTGCAACCTGCTGGCATTAAAAGAAGGCGTGGTATTAGGTTACGACAGGAATGACAAAACAATTGAGGCTTTCCGTAACGCAGGGTTCAGTATCATTCATGCAAAAGAATTGTTAGCGCAACTGGAAGCAGGAACAGCTTCAGTCAATGCCATCAGGGACACCCTCATACTCATGCCTTCTGCTGAATTATCAAGAGCACGGGGCGGGTTCCACTGCATGAGTATGCCCCTATGGCGCGAACCTCTATCACACTAAAGACTACCCAATGCAACACAGCGAACATATTTTAATGATAAAACCGGTGCGGTTTGATTTCAATGCGGAAACTGCCGTTAACAACAGTTTCCAGGTCAAGGGAAATGACGCAGCCATACAAGAAAAGGCAGCGACTGAATTTGAACAATTTATTGCTGCCCTCACTGCCAACGGAATAGACGTTACCATAGTAAAAGATACTCCTGAACCACATACACCTGATTCCATTTTCCCCAATAACTGGATATCTTTTCACAGTAATGGTACTGTTTGCCTGTACCCTATGTTTGCAGTCAACCGCAGAATGGAACGGAAAGCACATGTACTTGATGCTGTCAGTCAAAAATTTGAAATAAAGTCGACGATCGACTTTACGAGCTACGAAAATGACCAGCTCTTTCTGGAAGGAACAGGCAGCATGGTATTGGATCGTGACCATAAGATAGCTTATGCATGCTTATCACCCAGAACCGACCACAAAATATTGACGGACTGGTGCCACCGTTTAGGATACAAGCCTGTCAGCTTTACAGCTACAGACCAACAGGGCAATCCGATTTATCATACCAATGTCATGATGTGTGTAGCAGATCACTTTGCAGTCATCTGTCTTGACGCTATTGCTGACAGTTCAGAACGGGCGCTGGTGACCGATGCTCTGAAAAGCACAGGGAAGCAAATCGTTGCGATCAATTTTGAGCAGATGAACCGCTTTGCAGGAAATATGCTGCAGGTACATAACAAGGAAGGGAAGACATTCCTGGTCATGTCATCACAGGCTTTTCACAGCCTTACTAAAACGCAGGTACAACAATTAGAGCAATACAACCCTATCATACATACCGACATCACTACGATCGAAACCAATGGGGGCGGCAGCGCAAGGTGCATGATGGCGGAAGTTTTTCTGCCACTAAAATAAAAAACTGCGCCTTACTCCTTCCTCGAATCCAACAGGGTCATAGCCAAGCTCACGAACCGCTTTGTCAATTTTCAACCCTGAGCGCTTAGCCCTTCTTACCGGTTCAGGAAAAGTATTAGCGGTAACCGGCTCAATCAGCGTACTGTCCAATTGCAAAACTCTGGCAACAGTCAGCGCCATTTCGTATGGTGAAATGATATTTTTTCCGGCCAGGTGGTAAACACCTTTGATCCGCCCTGCGATCAGTTGTGTAATTCCTTTACACAGGTCTTCTACATAAGTAGGTGTTCTCGATTGATCAGTCACCACTTTAATAGTTTTCCGCTGTTCCAGGTTGTCTTTTACCCAGTGTAAAAAGCTTGGGCGCATCCCTTCCCAGCACCTGCCATAAATAAATACGGGCCTCACAATGGCATAATCTATCCCGCTTTTCATTACCAATGCTTCAGCCATCAATTTGCTTTCTCCATAGAAATTCAAAGGAGCCGGAACATCGGCTTCACTATGAGGGCCGTTCTCACCGAAGATGAAATCCGTAGATATATAAATTACATATATATTATTTTTTTGGGCTACATCCACCAGGTATTGCGTGGCATCGACATTATGCCGTATACATTTTTCCTTATCACTATTACACTCATCGGGCTTGCTTAGGGCAGCTGCATGAACAATAGCAATCGGTTTTATTGCCTCAACAAATGCAGTAATTTCACGAACACTTGTTAGTTCAACAGAATGGTAACAAATATTTTTTGCAACAGGTATCCGTCTTTCGCCACGGGATACCGCATGAACCTCAAATCCTTTATCAGCAAGGAATATAGATAAATGCTGACCTAAAAAACCGTTAGCACCTGTTACAATTATTTTCATATCGCAAGTTTAACAAAATAAGCAATACAGTATCAGAACTTGGCATTTACTTTCAAATGCTTACTTTTGAGACTCCGTGTAGCTGATACACTCCTGAATCATACAACGGACTAAACCTTAAAAACCAAACGTCGCATTAAAGAAGAATTGCATAACTACAATGTCTGTTAAAAAAGTAACCAAAATTGGCGTTCTGACTTCTGGTGGAGATGCACCAGGCATGAACGCTGCCGTTAGAGCTGTTGTTAGAACCGGTATTTATCATGGACTCGATGTTTTTGGAATCGTACGCGGGTACAGCGGTATGATTGATGATGATATCTACCAAATGGATTCACGTTCTGTAGCCAATATCATTCAACGGGGGGGAACGATCCTGAAAACGGCCCGCAGTAAAGATTTCTTTGAGCCGGAGGGTCGTAAAAAAGCCTATGACAACCTGAAGAAAAGAGGTATTGACGGGTTAGTGATCATTGGAGGTGACGGCAGCTTCCGGGGCGCCCAGAAATTCAGTAATGAATTCGATATCCCCTGCATCGGACTTCCCGGTACCATTGACAAGGATATTGCCGGAAGCGATTTCACCATCGGTTTTGATACTGCCGTGAACACAGCTGTGGAAGCCATTGACAAAATCCGTGACACTGCTGATGCGCATGACCGCCTTTTTATTGTAGAAGTAATGGGACGTGATGCCGGTTATATTGCCTTGCACAGCGGTATTGCAACGGGTGCAGAGAATATCCTCATCCCCGAAACCAAAACCGATATGGAAGAATTGGTTTTATCGCTTACTGAAAAATCAAAAAGGAAAAAATTAGTTAACCTTGTCGTAGTAGCCGAAGGTGATGAATATGGTGGCGGCAATGAAGTAGCAGCCCTTATCAAAAACAGGTTGCCACAGGCCGATGTACGTGTTTGTATCCTCGGGCATATCCAGCGTGGCGGCTCCCCTACCTGTCTTGACAGGCTTATTGCCAGTCGCATGGGTTACCATGCGGTCGAGTGCCTCCTGACAGGCAAATACAATGTAATGGTAGGTATTGTGAATAATAAATTACATTACACACCCTTGGATAATGCCATCAAAGCCAAACAAAAAATATCTGATGACTGGTTGAAGATTGTAAAGATCCTTGCCAGTTAATGCTGTAAACTAAACTTAATTACTAACGGAGCAATTCCCCCAATCATCTGAACATGTCAAAGAACATCGATAAATACCTGCATAAGAATATGGATAAGCAGGCGGGTCTTGAACACGTGAATCATCGTACCAAGATCGTTGCCACAGTAGGCCCTGCCTGCGATAGTTATGAAAAGCTGTTAGAGCTTGTCCAGGCCGGCGTGAACGTTTTCCGCCTGAATTTTTCGCATGGCAGCCACGAAGACAAAGCAAAAATCATAGAACATATCCGCAACATCAACAAAACCCAGCCTTACAATATTTCTATTCTTGGCGACCTGCAAGGCCCCAAACTGAGGGTTGGAGAAATTGAAAACAATGCACTTGAAGTAAAAGTGGGTGATATTCTCACTTTTACCAATGAAAAATGTATTGGTACCCTTGAAAAAATCTATGTTTCCTACCCCAATCTTGCGGGGGATGTTGTGCTTGGTAATATTATCCTGATAGATGATGGCAAATTAGAAGTGAAAGTTGTCAGCATTGAAAAAAACGGAGATGTAAAAGTAGTTGTAACGCTGGGCGGTATCCTGTCTTCTAAAAAAGGCATCAACCTGCCCGATACCAAAATATCGCTTCCTGCTTTGACGGAAAAAGACCTCATTGACCTTGCTTTTGTCATTGAACAGCAGTGTGACTGGGTGGCATTGAGCTTTGTACGCAGTGTAGATGATATCGTCATCTTAAGAAGCAAACTGAAAGAAAAGAACAGCAAAACCAAGATTATTGCCAAAATTGAAAAGCCGGAAGCACTGACCCATATACGTGATATCATTGTCGAGAGCGATGGCATCATGGTAGCTCGCGGCGACCTGGGCGTTGAGTTACCTGTTGAGCAAATACCACTGATCCAGAAAGAACTCATTCGCAAATGTATCCACAGGGCTAAGCCTGTTATTGTTGCCACCCAGATGATGGAAAGCATGATTGACCGTGTAAAACCCAACCGTAGTGAAATCACAGACGTGGCCAACGCGGTATTGGAAGGCGCCGACGCAGTAATGTTAAGCGGTGAAACGGCAACTGGCCAGCACCCGGCCCTTGTGGTGGAAACCATGCGTAAGATCATCCTTGAAGTAGAACGTAAGGAGTATCGTTATAACCGTTCAGAAGACCTGAAACCTCAACCCCATTCCCCATCCTTCCACAGTGATGCGATCTGTTATAACGCGTGCAAAATATCCGAAGATGTGGAAGCCAAAGCGCTGATTGGTATGACACAAAGCGGTTACACGGCATTTACACTGAGCAGCTTCCGTCCGTCTTCTCCTTTGTACATTTTTACCAAAGAAAAAACACTGGTCAACCAGTTAAGTCTGAGCTGGGGTGTGAGAGCCTTCTACTATGCAGAAGAAGACAGCCTGGATGATATCATACACGATCAGATCAACATCCTGAAAGAAAGGGGATTTGTGAATACGGATGACGTAGTAGTAAATACAGGAAGCACACCCGTTCACCTGCATTTACCAACCAATATCATCAAGATCACCAAAGTTGAATAACACTATATCCATACACACAGATAAATGAACTGCAAAAGGTTCCCGGCTTTTCGGGGGCCTTTTTGCTTTACTAACAACTGTTTTCACCTATGCAAACGATTGACCTATTATTCGCATTTCTTTCTCATCAGCAAAAGAGCTTGTACTTTAGCGGAACCATTTAAAACAACCAACTTAATGAAAAAACAATTGCTCGCTTTTCTGATGCTACCCTGCCTGTTTATTCAAGCCCAGGAGGTGCATATTATCCCGCAACCAGCCAAATTAGAAGTACAACAGGGACATTTTGAGATTAATACCGCAACAAAGATCATCCTCGAAGGATCCGGATTGGAAAAATCTGCTCAATTCCTGAATGGATACCTGCAGCACTTTTATGGTTTTAAATTAAAAGTGGTCAAAGGAACAGGCGCTCAAAGCGGCATTGTATTGAATGATAAAAAGACAGAAAGCTCTGCAGCCGGTGCCTATACCATGAACATTGGCAAAAATGGTGTTTATATAGCAGGCGATAATGAAAGTGGTACTTTTTATGGCATTCAATCACTGGTACAGCTGCTCCCACTGCAAAAAGTTAAAACATTGTCAGTGCCTTACCTGAAGATAGAAGACAAACCCCGGTTTGCATACCGCGGTATGCACTTAGATGTCGGCCGCCATTTTTTCCCGGTTGATTACATCAAAAAATTCATCGACTTTGTTGCCCTTTACAAGTTGAATACTTTCCATTGGCACCTGACAGAAGACCAGGGCTGGCGTATTGAGATAAAAAAGTACCCTAAACTGACACAGGTAGGTGCTTACAGAAATGGAACCATCATTGGCCGTTATCCCGGCAAGGGAAACGACGGTATCCATTATGGTGGATACTATACACAACAGGAAATCAGGGATGTGGTAAAATATGCAGCTGACAGGTATATTACCATTATACCGGAAATAGAACTGCCGGGTCATGCATCTGCTGCCATTGCAGCCTACCCTGAGTTGAGCTGTTTCCCTAAAGAATCTACCACACATCCTGCTAAAACCGAATGGCACGGTGATTCTACTGGCAAACAGGTGCAGCAGGTTTGGGGCGTATTTCCCGACGTTTTTGCTCCTACTGAATATACTTTCAATTTTTTACAGCAGGTACTGGATGAAGTGATCAATTTATTCCCAAGTAAATACATTCATATCGGTGGAGATGAGTGTCCTAAAGACAACTGGAAACGCTCTCCGTTCTGCCAGCAACTGATCAAAGAAAAAGGGTTGAAAGATGAACACGGTCTGCAGAGTTATTTCATCCAGCGTATTGAAAAATACCTGAACAGCAAAGGCAGGCAGATCATAGGATGGGATGAAATACTGGAAGGCGGTCTCGCACCCAATGCAACCGTTATGAGCTGGCGGGGTGAGAAAGGTGGCATTGAAGCCGCCAAACAAAAACACGATGTAATCATGACACCAGGTGGTTGGATGTACTTCGACCATTCACAAAATAAAAAAGAAGACTCTGTTACTATTGGCGGTTATACCACTGTTCAAAAAGTGTACAGTTATGAGCCCATTCCCAAAGAATTGTCAGCTGAAGAGGCCAAATATGTCCTTGGAGCGCAGGCTAATGTGTGGACAGAATACATCAAGAACATTCCGAAACTTGAATACATGATCTTTCCGCGCATAAGTGCATTGAGTGAAGTATTATGGAGTTCGAAAGAGCAGCGTGACTGGAACAGTTTCGAAAAAAGATTGCAGACAGAATTCAAACGGTACGACTGGTGGAAAGTAAATTACAGTAAAGCCTATTTTGACCCTATTAACAACTAAATAAAATAGAATTAAATCATGGTTGATTCATTTGAAAAAATTGCTGTAGCCATCCACGCTACTTCAAAAGACGGTTCGCGGTACGTTGCACAGGAAATTGCAAAACTGATTCGTGAAAAACAAAAAAGCAATCAGCCTTGTATATTGGGACTGGCTACAGGTTCCACTCCCATCAGCATGTATGCTGAGCTGGTACGCCTGCACCGGGAAGAAGGTTTGAGTTTTAAAAATGTGATCAGTTTTAACCTGGACGAATATTACCCGATAGAAAAAGAAGCATTCCAGAGTTACTGGAGCTTTATGCACCGCCATTTATTCAATCATGTTGATATAGACCCCGCCAATATCCATATACCTAATGGAAACTGGCCCAAAGAAGAAATCAAAAAATATTGTGCAGCATACGACCAGCAGATTGAAACACTGGGCGGTATTGACCTTCAGGTGCTTGGCATTGGTAATAATGGACATATTGGTTTCAATGAGCCCGGTTCCAGCATCTTTTCTAAAACAAGACTGGTTAACCTGGATAACAGTACACGCATAGCCAATGCTTATGAGTTCCAGAATATTTCTAAAGTACCAAGGCTGGCTGTTACCATGGGCATCAGTACGATCCTGAAAGCCAAACGTATCCTGTTAATGGCATGGGGAATGAAAAGTAATATTGTAGCAAGGTCAGTGGAAGGCCATGTAACCGAACAGGTACCGGCCAGCATTCTTCAACAACACAACGATTGCACATTTGTCATTGATGAACCGGCGGCAGCTGAACTTACCCGTATCAAATCACCCTGGCTCACCGGTGAATGCGAATGGATACCTCAAATGATCAAAAAAGCGGTGGTCCACTTAGGTTTAAAATTGAACAAATCTGTTTTAAGTCTCACTGCCCACGATTATAATGAAAATGGCCTTTCAGACCTCCTGGTTGAAAAAGGGGATGCCTATGAAATCAACCTGCAGGTATTTTATATGCTGCGCGATAGCCTTACCGGCTGGCCCGGTGGCAAACCCAATGTGGTGCTTCCTACACATCTGGAAAGAAGCAACCCTTATCCAAAAAAATGTCTCATTTTTTCTCCACATCCCGATGATGATATCATCAGCATGGGTGGTACTTTTATGCGCCTGCATGACCAGGGACATGAAGTGCATGTGGCCTACCAGACCAGTGGCAATATCGCTGTTACAGATGAATTTGTGACACGTTTTATTGACTTTGCAGTAGGGTTTGAAGATATGTTTGGTATCGACAACCATAAAAGCCAGGAGATATTACATACTGCACAGAAATTTATATCAGCCAAACAGAAAGATCAGTCGGATACAGCAGAAATACGTGCTATCAAGGGACTGATCAGAAGATGTGAAGCAAAAGCCACCTGCAGGTATGTTGGCCTGACCGATGACCGCTGCCATTTTATGAATCTTCCTTTCTATGAAACAGGTACAGTAGAAAAGAATCCAATGGGAGAAGACGACATCCGCATTACGATGGAACTCTTGAGAAAACTGAAACCACAACAGATCTACTGCGCAGGAGACCTGGCCGATCCGCATGGCACACATAAGGTTTGCCTGGATATCATTTTCGAAAGTATGCGCCGTTTAAAAGCTGCCGGCGAAACATGGATCAAAGACTGTTGGGTGTGGTTGTACAAAGGTGCATGGCAGGAATGGGATATTTCTGAAATTGAAATGGCCATACCTATGAGCCCTGACCAGGTGATGAAAAAACGTTTCGGTATATTCATACACCAGTCACAGAAGGATATGGTGCCGTTCCAGGGTACGGACAGCCGTGAATTCTGGCAGCGTGCCGAAGACAGGAATGCCAATACGGCCGGGCTGTACGCTGCTTTGGGAATGACAAAATATGCCGCTATAGAAGCATTTGTACGCTGGCATTATTAACATTTATCATTCATTTTTATCAAACGCTCTGCATAGGTAACCTGCAGAGCGTTTATATTTGCCGGATGCAAGACAAGGGAAAGAACTATTCTACAATAACAGAAGCTGAAGGATTAAACAATGCATGGAATGATGCATGGAACAACAGGATATTCAAAATAAAAACCATTGCCGGAGCTGCACTTCTGCTGTGTGTCCTTTCTTTACTACCTTATTTTTTTATTTTCGTTGAAAAACGGGATGGGCTGCAATTACATGATCGATTGCTGCAATTATTGCCCGCAACGGATGTCTCTGTGCCAACATTCATCATCATCTGGTCGGTAACACTGCTGCTGTTTATCCGTTGTGTAAAGAACCCTGATATCTTTCTGTTGATGCTTTGGTCATTTTTGCTTTTATGTCTGTCAAGAGTACTCTCTATTGCGATGGTGCCATTGAACCCGCCGGAAGGGCTCCTGCCGCTGAAAGATCCGCTAACAGGCATTTTCTATGGAGGTATGGATAAATTTATTACCAAAGACCTGTTTTTTTCAGGTCATACGTCTATTCAATTCCTGATTTTTTTATGCCTTAAAAAAAGAATGGATAGAATAATTGCTTTGATTGCAAGTTTAGCTGTCGGATGCCTTGTTTTGGTGCAACATGTACACTATACAATTGATGTACTGGCCGCATTTGTATTTACCTATCTCATTTTTAAGATAGGAAAACTGATTACTGTTTATTAAAACGCTTCTCCTAACTGAAAGTACAGCCCGCTGTTCTTTCCCTGCCCGATACCATAATCAAGCCTGAGGTTTAGTTTTTCATTCTTCGTAAGCGCAAAACGTAACCCTGCGCCCAAAGAATATTTAAAATCGCCGATAGAGTAGTCGGTAAAATTTTTGCCAACATCTCCATAACCGCTGAAAGCTACTGCACCAAAACGTTTATAGAGGGGAAACCGGTATTCAGCCTGAAAAATCATCTGGTCCAGATCACGGTACCGGCCTGCGTAATAACCGCGCATTGTATTGGCACCGCCGAAATTGGCTAAGCTACGCAATGGTACTTCTTTGCCGGTATTTCCAAAGGCATAGGCCTGGAAGGCCAATACATTTTTTTTGCGGATGGTTATAAATTTCCGCAGGTCAAACACTATGTTGGTATAATTGTAATCCGAGCCGGCATAAGTATCAAAATGATTGAAATAAACCTGGGCAAAATTTCCTTTATCCGGTGCAAAAGCGTCGTTGCGGCTATCGTATGTAAAGCTCATCCCAAGACCAGCAATTTTATAACCATGACGGCCGGCCACCTGTTGCTGATCAAACAACCCGCCAGCCAGGTATGTCACATTTTTAACGTCCTGAAATTCAAATAATAGTCCGCCAAAAAAATGGCGGCCAATCTTTCGCATCAAATGCAGGTAGATATAAAATTGTTTAAATTTGTATGATTCACTTGAGTCATCTGCCGAATACTTGCCCAATCCCCAGAATTTATCAGGAAATGAGCTGAATGATACCTGTTCATTCAAAATATATTTTTCATTCTTATCGAATTGAGCCCCGTTAACAGCAACCACCATTTGTTTTTTCAATGTATACATGGCAAGAACCTGTAGGTTAGATGTACGGCTTGTTGTATCTTTGAAAAGCCGGAATGTCATAGACCCGGCTACACCGGCCGACCAACCTGTTTCAATAGACTTGGCGATTACCGGGAATACAAGGATGTGTGTATGTTGTGTTGAATCTTTTTGCGCATAAATCGAACTTATGAACGGTCCTGTGAGTAAAAATACGGCCAGCATTTTGCGCATAAGAGCAGTGTTTGGGATCATAAAACACGCAAAATAAACCTCTTATACATTATCTTCACCAGTTCTCTCCATAAATTGCTTAGATTTGCCTGTTTTTTAAGGCATGAGCCTTTACAATTTTATAATAATTAATTAACATTACACTACTTAATAAACGTAATAGAGTTAAGAATGAAAAAATGGGATAGTAATTTTCAATTGGGAGATACTGTGACCCGGGAGCAATTGGATTTTTTTGATAAGCACGGTGTAATAGTATTCAGGAATTTTATCAGCAAAGAAAAGGTGGCCGTTTATATCAACGAATTAAAACGTCTTGAAAAACAATGGCTGGATGAGCAGCGCGATAAAGTAAATGGTATCCCCTTAAAATATGGCAAGGATGAACATGGCAATAACACCATCCAGCGTTTGTGTTTCACTTCCTTATATAGCGACGAATTACATGCATTACTGGAAGACGACCGTCTCAGGGCTTTAACCGCTTTCCTGAGCCCCTATGAAGGCCGTATAGCCGAAAATGAAAAAGATGGTCTGGTCATCAATAATTATATCAATACCCCCAATAGTACTTTTACCCAGATGGGGTGGCATACAGACAGCCCGCGTGACCTGTTCCTGGGGCAGAAAATCATGCCAATGTTAAACGTAGGCATTCACCTGGATACCTGTCCGTTTGAGAATGGCGGGTTGCGTGTATTGCCGGGTACGCATAAACAAAGTGTCCTGAAATTATTATTTGGCAAAAAATATTTTATCGATAATAACGATGATGCCCGCGAAGTTGGTTTCGACCTCAATGCAGGTGACCTTTCTGTACATGATGGCCGTTTATGGCACCGTGTAAAGCAGTCGCCTAAATTTGGTGAAGAAAGTCGCCGTCGGGTCATGTATGTGCCTATTGTAACGGGCAAATACAAACCGAAAGACGAAAACAGTAAAACGCCTTTTTACCACCGTTTTACCGGCAAAGTGCATCATTAACCCTCAAGCAAAGAAAATATTCCGAAAAAGGTCAACATCTTTGTTGACCTTTTTCATTCAATCTGATCATCATGTCATACGCTTTAATCACAGGGGCCAGTAAAGGAATCGGTAAAGCTATTGCAGAAGAGCTGGCCTCCCGGAAAATAAACTTGCTCCTGATAGCAAGGAATGAGCTTTTACTGAAGGATGTTGCAGCTGACCTGGCCAACAGGTACCAGGTAGATACTGATTACCTGGCTATTGACCTTACCCTGACAGATGCCACTGCGCAAATCATAGAATGGATCCATCAGCGGAACTACCAGGTGCATATTCTGGTCAACAATGCCGGATACGGTTTGAGCGGGCCATTTGAATCGTACAGCAGCCAGGAGCATAAGGATATGATGCAGGTGAACATGATAGCACCTGTGGCATTATGCAGGCAACTTCTCCCCCGTTTAAAAGCGCAGCCGCAAAGCTATATCCTGAATATAGCCAGTTCTGCGGCTTACCAGGCGGTTCCGGGCCTGAGCGTTTATGCCGCATCCAAGGCATTTGTACTCAACTTCAGCCGTGGCTTACGATTCGAATTACGTAAATCCAACATATCTGTAACTGCCGTCAGCCCGGGCTCTACAGACACAGATTTTGCACATCGCGCCAAAGTAGGCGCCAAAGCATTGAAAACAGCTGAAAAAGTCAATATGAGTCCCCAGGCTGTTGCGAGACTGGCTGTACATGCTATGTTTGCCCGAAAGACAGAATTAATTACCGGCACTATTAATAAATTGGGCGCATTTTTTGCATGGCTATTACCTAAAAAACTGGTTGAAAAAGCATCAGCCGGTATCTATAACTTAGATTAGTCATAAAAAAAACAGATCCGTTTTGTAAATTCTTTATTAGCCTGTATATTTGCACCCCTGAATAAAGGAAATGGCTGCGTAGCTCAACTGAATAGAGCATCTGACTACGGATCAGAAGGTTTCAGGTTTGAATCCTGACGCGGTCACACTAAAGCTTCACAATAATGTGGAGCTTTTTTATGCCTGTTCTTTCCCGCCTGTGGCCAAAATAATATTTACTTTTAATATCGAAAGTTTATACACGCTTTATGGCCAGAACTTTAATTTTGACGCTTGCTTTAATGGCAGCAGCCTGCAGGAACTATACCATTGTACATCCTCAAACGAAAGATATTGTAGAAACCGTTTATGCTTCCGGCAAAATTATTGCAGACAGTGAATATGCCGTATATGCACTGAGTGCCGGTATAATTACAAAAAAACTGGTAAAGGATGGAGATACCGTAAAACAAAATCAGCCGCTTTTAATCATCAGGCACAATGCGCAGGCGTCTAAAATGGAAGCAGCACAAGGCGGTTATCAGCTGGCCCAATCCAACCTGTCTGAAAAGTCAGGGATACTGAACGATTTAAAACTGTCCATCAAAAATGCAGCAACCAAACTTACCAATGATTCATTACAATACGTCAGGCTGAAAAAATTATGGCAGGAAGACATAGGCACCCAAAGTAATGTGGACAATGCTTATACCAATTATATGGTATCAATGAACCAGAAAAAGTCTGCCGAAGAAAAATATTATGCCGCGCTGAACGATCTTGCTGTCGCCCTTCAAAATGCCAGGAGCCAGTTAACGAGCGCCAAAAACGATCTGGATAACTATATTATCCGGAGCAAAAATGATGGTACTGTATTTCAAACATTTAAAGAAGAGGGGGAAGCAGTAAGAGCAAATGATATCGTTGCCTTGCTTGGAAAAACATCGGAACGCATTATCAGGCTGGCCATTGACCAGCAGGATATAGAGAAAATTAAACCCGGGCAGTCGATTGTGTTAAGAACAGACGTAACAGGCAATACTATCTACCATGCTACCATTCGCAGCATTTACCCAATCATGAATGAAGCTGACCAGACCTTTCGTGCAGATGCAGTATTTACAGGTAATGCACAACAACCGTACATTCATAGTTCTGTAGAAGCAAATATCATTATTCAAAAGAAAGAGCATGTATTACTGGTACCTAGGAAAGCACTGTTTTCCAATGACAGCGTCAGGCTATTGCGTAATGGCAGGCTCACAACAGTTGCTTTGAAGACAGGCATCCGCAATTTAGATGAAGTTGAAGTATTAAGCGGGCTGGATGTATCATCACAAATTGTTCTTACTGTACCCAAATAACCATGATCCTTTCCGTCAACCTTTCTATTGTAAAAACGCATTTGCTTTCCAGAAAAAAGCAATCAGTGATTGCCATGCTGGGTGTCACATTTGGGATAGCCATGTTTATCCTGATGATCAGTTTTATGCAAGGCGTTAATAAGTTCCTGGAAGATACCATGCTCGCCTCAACACCTGATATCCATATTTACAATGATATTAAAACAGATTATACTGTTTCTGTAGCCGGCGATTATTTTGATGATCCGCACAAAATGGTGATCGTACATCATCCTAAACCAAAGCAGACTTTGTTAAACATCAAAAACAAAGATGCCATTATCAATAATTTAAAACAGGATCCGGAAGTGTATGCAGTTTCCCCACTATTGAGTACGCAGGTGTTTTACAATTACGGCCCGGTACAGGTCAACGGATTTATCAACGGCGTTAATGTGGTGGAAGAATCTCGACTGTACAGCCTTGCCGATAAAATGCTGGAAGGCGCTCCGGAAAACCTGTTAACAACAGATAATGGGATATTGATGGGGTCCGGGCTGGCAGATAAACTTAACATGCACATGGGCGACATGGTTTCCTTGGCTACACCAATGGGTAATACCATGCGTTTCAGGCTGATGGGCATCTTCCAGATAGGCATTGGAACGATCGATAACAGCAAAAGCTATGTCAATTTATCAGCTGTTCAGCAATTATTAGGGAAAGACAGGAACTATATCACAGATATCAATGTAAAGCTGAAAGACAATAAACTGTCTGTTATGAAAGCAAAAGAATATGCAACAAAATACAACTATAAGGCTGAGGACTGGGAAACGGCAAATGCTTCTGTCACGGCTTCGAACCTGATCAGGAATACGCTGACTTATGTAGTAAGCATTACACTGTTGGTTGTTGCAGGCTTCGGCATTTACAATATTATGAACATGACCATCGCCGGTAAAATGAAAGACATTGCCATTCTCAAGGCGCAGGGGTTTGCCAGGAAAGATATTGTTCAGATATTTTTATCCCAATCATTAGTCATTGGTATCATGGGGGGCATAACGGGCATTTTGCTTGGTTTTTGCTTGTCTTATCTTTTGTCAAAGACCCCCTTCCCTGCCAACAACAACTTTATTTCACTAAAATTTTTCCCGGTCATTTTTAATCCTTACCATTATCTCTTTGCCATGTTTTTCGGCATCATCACCACTTTTATCGCCGGACTCATGCCTTCGGTGAAAGCATCCCATATTGATCCGGTTGCCATATTGAGAGGATGATGATATTACCGCCAATTATTACACCATGAGTGAGATTCTGATAGCCCGAAACCTGAATAAACACTTCCACGAGCCTGAAGATTTTCATGTGCTGAAGGATATCTCATTTACGATCAATAAAGGAGAATTTGTTGCGATGATTGGGAAGTCTGGAAGTGGTAAATCAACACTGCTGTATTTATTAAGTACGCTGGATACCGATTATGAGGGGGCCATTACGATTAACGATACCGTGGTTACAGGTAAGGGGCAGAATGAGCTCGCAAAATTCCGCAATGAAAATATTGGGTTTGTATTCCAGTTTCATTTTCTGTTACCGGAGTTCACTGTACTGGAGAATGTTATGATGCCGGCCTTAAAGCTCAAACGATATTCACGCAATGAAATTGAGTCCATGGCGATCGGCAAATTGCAGGCGATGGGGATGGACTCCTTTGCGCATAAACTTTCGGGGAAATTATCAGGCGGTCAGCAACAGCGGGTTGCCATTGCACGGGCGTTGATCAATAACCCCCTCCTTATCATGGCAGATGAACCCACTGGAAATTTAGACAGCGCTAATACCCAAATCGTTTTTGAGATATTGCAGGAACTTTCTCACCAGGGTAACACGATCATTACTGTTACGCATGATACAGATTTTGCAAAACGGGCCAACGAGGTCATTGAACTGGTAGATGGCAGGATCGTATCGATGAAGCAGCTATAATCTGGGCTGATCTGGCAAGGTTTAAAATACAATCTCTATAATATCTGTATCCTGCAGCAAGTAATCAACACATAAGGCATGGTCTTTTTCACGCCCCTGTAATATCCATTCGCCAATAATAATTCCATCCTTAACCGACTGTTTACCCCTTTCCATCTCCAATTGAAAGCGTTGAAAGACTTTTTCATAATGTTCCAGGGTTGTTTTATCAAACCGGCAGGCAATGCGGTAATTGCGGCTTTGGTGTATGGTATCTATCTTAACCTGGAGCCACAGAAAAATCCGCATCACTCCTACAATAATAAATACACCTAATGCGGCCAGTAAATAGTGGGCAGAACCAATGGCCATACCAATGGCGGCGCTCGACCAGATGATGGCAGCAGTGGTTAAACCACTTACCCTGTTCTCTTCTTTAAAAATGACACCTGCGCCCAGAAATCCGATTCCGGTAACAATATTGGAGGCAATCCGATCCGGGTTGCCAATACCTATCCGGATAGACAACATGGTAAAAATGGCAGCGCCAACACAAATCAGTGTAATGGTTCTTAAGCCGGCAGATTTACTCCTGTATTCCCTTTCGGCACCAATAATGCCACCAGCGAGAATAGCGGCCAATGGCTGAATGATATCTTCCAGAAATAATGCTTGCATAGATTGAATTGCTTAAAATAATAAGCTAAATCTACAGTTTTTAGCTGTAATTGATTACAGCTAACAGGTAACATGAATACTGCTCAATATTTGAGCATGACCAGGGAATCATACCAGGCAGCATGCTGATAGCTAATTGTATCTATGTACTTACAATTAATATGATTAATTTAATTGAATTATAATTTATTTTATCTATTTTTTGCCGGCAAATCCTTTATCTGTTATTTATGCTCAATCCTGCAAAGGTTAAAACGCTTTATTTGGGGGAGGCGGTGCTACTTAGGACGATGTCTTCCCTGATATTGATCCTGCTTTTCCTGAGCAAAATGCATGCACAATCATCCTATGCTACCAGCATCTGTAGTGGTACTTCCTTTAGCTTTACCCAGCCAGGCGCCGCTGCCGGAACAACTTATACTTGGACAAATCCCACCATTTCGCCCTCAGGAAGCATCACAAGCGGCAGTGCGCAATCAAGTCCCCAAAGTTCAGTATCACAGACGCTTACAAATATTTCTGCCACTTCCGCAACTGCAACCTATACTGTCAACACGTCTGCCAATACTACTTTTCAATTAATAATAACTGTCAATCCAATACCCGTATTGAGCAGTACAACAAGTCCGCCGGCTATTTGCAGTGGAAACAGCTTCAGTTACCAGCCAACCAGTGCCACTGCCGGAACCAGTTTCACCTGGACAAGAGCATTTGTCAATGGTGTCAGCAATGCCGCCAGCCAGGGAACAGGTAATCCCAATGAGACACTCATCAACACTACCACCAATCCAATCACTGTCAGTTATGTATACACTTTAACAGCCAATGGTTGCAGCAATAACCAGACAGTTACAGTAAGCGTTAACCCTATCCCAACGTTAACCAGTTCATTAACATCTCTCGTTATTTGCAGCGGAAACAATTTTAATTACCCACCAAGCAGTGCTACTGCCAACACCATCTTCACCTGGAGCAGGGCGCCTGTTACTGGTATTAGTAATAACGCCGGACAGGGCACAGGCAATCCCAATGAAGTACTGAATAACACTACTTCCAATGCCATCAGTGTCGGTTACATTTATACATTAACGGCAAATGGCTGCAGCAACAACCAGACAGTTATGCTCACTGTCAACGCCAATCCAACATTAAGCACCACGCTAACACCGCCTGCTATATGCAGTGGCAGCACTTTCAACTACAGTCCTTCTTCCACTTTTGCCGGTACCAATTTTGCATGGAGCAGGAATTCCGGTGCGGGGATACTACCTCAAACGAATAGTAATACCGGTAACATCAATGAACAATTGATCAACACAACCCTATTACCCATTACGGTTAGTTATGTTTATACCTTGACCAATAGTGCAGCAGTTTGCAGTAATACGCAGACAGTCAGATTGACCGTAAACCCTGTTCCGTCTGTTTCAGACCAGACCATTAGTTCCTGCAGCGGAAATGGCTTTATCTCGTCGCCATCAAATACTCCTGTCGGAACCCTCTATACCTGGTCTACGCCTGTTATCAGTCCCAGCGGGTCTATCAGCGGGGGAACTGCAGTCTCTGTTGGGCAAAATTATATTGGCCAGGTACTGACCAACAATAGCGGCGCTGCTGCAACAGCGCAGTATACGGTTACACCCAATACCAATGGCTGTGTGGGCAGTAATTTTTTTGTGACTGTTTCGGTCAGCACAGCAAATTCAGTAGCGGTACTCAGCAGCAGCCTTACCCCGCCGGATGTTTGCAGCGGCACACCATTCAGCTACCAGCCTGCCAGTGCTACCACCGGTACCAGTTTTGCATGGAGAAGGTTTTATGCAGCCGGCATCAGCAATGGAGCCGGTACGGGCTCCGGTAATATTAACGATACATTGTTTAATACTACTACGCTTCCTGTTACGGTATATTATGCATATACTTTAACAGCTAATGGTTGCTCCCATACACAGCAGATTGCTGTGATAATCAACCCAGCTACTGCTTTAAACACCAGTTTAACACCTCCTGCTATTTGCAGCAACACGGTGTTTAGCTATACCCCTGCAAGTAATACACCCGGAACTGCTTTTAACTGGACAAGAATACTTGTTGCAGGCATCAGTAATACCGCCGCAAGCGGCATCAATAATCCGAACGAAACACTGGTCAATACAACTAACCAGCCTGTCAATGTCACGTATAATTATTCGCTCATTACAGCTAACAGATGTACCAATAACCAAAGTGTGGTGGTGCAGGTCAACCCAACACCAATCTTAAACACCAACCTTACGCCACCTGCCATTTGCAGTGGTACAGTTTTTAATTATTCTCCGCAATCTGCTGTAGCAAACACAACTTTTAGCTGGAGCAGGGCAATTGTACCTGCTATCAGCAATGGTCCCGGATCGGGTACCAATAATCCAGCCGAAGTATTGGTGAACACAAGTACCAATGCTGTTGCCGTACCGTATAGTTATACCCTCAGTGCCAGCGGTTGTACCAACAACCAGGTCGTAACCGTTGCGGTAAACCCTACTCCCAATATCACCAACCAGGCTACTGCTACCTGCAGTGGTACTGCTTTTAGTGTTACACCTGCCAATGTTCCTGCGAGCACGCAATATACCTGGACATTGCCGGTAAAAAATCCTACCGGATCAATTACCGGCGATTCGGCACAAACTGTTCCGCAGAATAAAATCAGCCAGGTTTTAAACAACCAAACTGTAAATGCTGCTACAGCTACTTATACTGTTACACCCAATGCAAGCGGTTGTGTTGGCTCATCCTTTACCATTACCGTAACAGTCAATCCTGTACCAGCGGTAGCCAATCAATTACTGGCTCCTATTTGCAGT
The DNA here is from genome assembly GCA_964507525.1 of uncultured Sediminibacterium sp. GTDB lineage: Bacteria > Bacteroidota > Bacteroidia > Chitinophagales > Chitinophagaceae > Sediminibacterium. The sequence continues at coordinate 93,888 of CAZDQB010000015.1, forward strand.
GGTACTTCCTTCAGTTATACACCCGGCAATGTTCCATCCGGAACCACTTATACCTGGAGCAATCCGCTGCTGGCCCCATCGAACAGCCTTACTGGTGGCAGTGCGCAACCGATCAGTCAGACAGCCATCAGTCAAACGTTAAACAGTGTAAATAACCTGAGTGACACTGCCACTTATACTGTTACCCCTGCTGCGAATGGCTGTGCTGGAAACACTTTTACACTGACAGTACCTGTAAAACCCGTGCCTGTGATCAACAACATGACAGACACCATCTGTTCAGCTACCTCTTTTAGTATTGTACCTACACCTGTTCCGGTCAACACCACTTATACCTGGCCAACACCGGTTAATTTTCCTTTCGGCGCAGTGATAGGTGGCAGGGCACAGGTAAATCCTTCTTCCACTATTTCACAGACATTGGTCAATACCACGAATAACGCGGCACAAACGGTATACACCATCAGCCCGGTTTCGGGCAACTGTCCCGGCGCTCCTTTTACCCTCACTGTAACAGTGGGCGTACCATTACCTTTTATCCCTAACCAGGCGGTTATGATCTGCAGCGGCATTACATTCAATGCCACTCCAACCACAGCCCCGGCGGGCACTACCTATACCTGGAACATACCTGTGGCCACTCCTGCAGGTAGTGTCATGGGCATGAGTGCTGCAAACGTTCCACAGACTGCTGTAAGCCAGACGCTGACCAACCTCATCAATATCACCGATACGGTTGTGTATAGCATAGTTCCCTATAATACAGGCTGCCAGGGCAATACATTTACAGCAACTGTCCGGGTGCTGGCGGTACCTAAGGCAACTATTACAGGCAGACCTGTTGTTTGCCGTTATCCATATGATACTTTGTCCGTCAGCTTCACCGGCAGAGCACCCTGGAGTTTCAACTATTCAGACAGTACCGGATCTCATACACAATCCGGCATCATTACTTCACCTTATACATGGGTAGTCCCTGCTGTCCCTAACCTGCCCATCAGGACTTTTGCCATTGCAGGAGTGCGGGATTTTGCCTGTACCAATACAACAGATACGTTCACTTTTGTACAAAAGATCAATCCTTTGCCTGTCGGGAAAATCATTTCCCTGCATGGGGTGTATCTCTGTAACAATATTTCAGATACCTTATTTGTCAGTGCCTCTGCCGCGGACACACTCAGCTATCAATGGTCACTGAACGGAACGGCGATTGCAGGCGCCACCAGGGATTCGCTTGTCACTTTACAACAAGGCAGGTACAATGCGGTATTGACCAATCAATATGGTTGTGTGGATACTGCGGCTGCTTCTGTGTCGCTTATTTTGATTACCAAGCCTGTGCTGAAATTCAGTTATGATTCTTATTGTATCAATAACCTTATCCACTTTACCAACCTCACCGATACTAGTTTTACCGGTACCATACAATGGTTATGGGATCTGGGTGACAGTACCACGAGCAATACTTACCACACTACGGACACTTACCGTACCGGCGGTGACCGTCATATCAGGTTAACGGCTACGCAACTTAACTGTGCTGCATACACTGTATCGCTTGACAGCACTTTCACCATACAGTTTCCGATTGCAGCCGTCAGGCTGCCTTCAGTAAGCGCTTACAAGGGTGTTTATACGCTGTTGACCGGAAGGAATATCAGCGGGTACCGTTACAAGTGGAATCCTACGAGGGGATTGACTACACCGGACAGCTCTTCTACCAATTTCAATCATTCCATCACCCAGGAATACCTGATCAACCTGATCTCACCGGGCGGATGTGTTACTCCGGATACAATGTTAGTGAGGGTTTTTGATAATAACCTGGTAGATATCCTGGTTCCGAGATCCTTCACCCCGAATGGTGATGGCATCAATGATATTTTGTATCCTTACCTGACCGGCATTAAAGAATTTCATTTCTTCAAAGTCTATAACCGTTATGGCAAGCTGATGTTTGAAACGAGAAACCCGGATGCAGGCTGGGATGGCAATTATGGCGGAACACAACAGCCCATGTCCATTTATATCTGGGTGGCTGAAGGATTGGCCAATGATGGCAGCCTGATTAAGAAAACGGGAGAAATCCTCTTATTACGTTGATCTAAATTTTTATATGGCTAACCACCTCCTGAAACCTTTCTTTACAATGCTTATACTCGTATGGATAAGCAACCAAACAGTTTTTGCGCAGGATCCTGTTTTTTCACAGTTTTATTCATCCCCGCTCAGTGTCAATCCCTCCTTAGCGGGTAATGGCGGCGCCGAGTGGCGCATTGTTGGCAACCGCAGGAGTCAATGGATTGCTTCAGGTGTAGAGCCGCTGAATACTACTTCTGTTTCTTTCGATGGGAAACTATTCAGGCAAAAAAACAAACAAACAAATTATATCGGCGGGGGGCTTTTATTTCTTCAGGATAACGGGATGTCAGGCGCTTATAAAAGTAATTCTTTTCATTTTATATTGAGTTCACACGTGAGCCTTGACCAGGAAGATTACCATGGTTTATCATTAGGTCTTGGTGGTACTTATACCAATACCATGATCGACTATTCACAGCTGAGTTTTTCTCAGCAATTATCTTCTTCCGGTTTCAACAGGGCTTTGCCTACCAATGAACCTTACCTCACCAATATCAAACCTTATTTTTCTTTGTCAGCCGGGATCACTTATACCTATACAGATGAAAATTCCAATTTCGATATTGGCATAGCGGGCTATCGCTTTGTTAAGACAAACCGTTCCGCATTAAACGATCCCAATCAGACCGACCCTCCCAGGTATAATATTCACGCAGATTACCAGACTTTTATTGACGACAGACATGTCTTTAACGCCAATGGTTTATATATACTGGAGAGCAACCTGCGTTCTTACACAGTGGGTGTGAATATTGGTCATATCCTGGATGGCACAGATATACCTACTGTCTTAAACACGGGACTATGGTACCGGGGAAATGATGCGATCATTCCTTACTTAGGCATGCTGTATAAAAATGTGCAGGCGGGATTAACCTATGATATCAACCTTCCATCCTCCAATAATTCTTTGAGTTCGCTCAGGACTTTTGAGTTTTCCCTGATCTTCAGGTCGCCGCAGAAAACGGAACATCCCATACCCTGTCCATGGAAATAAATTACCCTGCTTCCTGGTGATCCCTGAAAGTGGTTGCGGGCGGCGGCGGTGTTTCTTTACGTAATTCATGCAGGTACTGGTTTTTCAGGTGGTCGTAAAAAGAATGTTTGTCAACCAGCAGCGCCACCAACCCTGCTACCATTCCTGCCAGCATCAGATGAAAAATAACGTTGTGCCTGTCTGTCATTTCCAGGACGAGGATAGCGGATGTAAAAGGTGAACGTGTTACGCCGGTAAGGAACGCTACCATACCCGCCAGGATTAACAAATTAGCATTGCCTGCCGTCATTTCCATCCAGCCGGATACCAGGGAACCTACACCTGCCCCTGCGCTCAGTGCCGGCGCAAATACACCACCTGCTGCACCTGAGGTGAAGGTAAGTACGGGCCCAACCATCCTTAACAGCGCGGTATACCAATGTGTGTATTTATCGGGTGTGAATAATACATTGCTCATCAGCAATTTCCCGGATCCTGTTACCTGCTCTCCGCCATATACAGCCATCAAAGCCACTATCAAAGCACAAATGACAACATAAATCAGTTGTTGGTACCGGTGCCTGAATTTCAATTTCAGCCGCATGATCAGTAATATCATCCTGCTCATCAGGCTGCCGCAAAAGCCTGCTATCACCGCTACCAGCACAACGCCAACAAAAATAAAACCCGATAAATGATTCACTTCAGGATAACCAAGGTAGAGGTATGGCCCCAGTAAAGCCTGTGCACTAAGACCTGCAATGATCACTGCAGAAAAAATAGCTGTTTTAAAAAAACTGATATGCGTTTTTGTCAATTCTTCCACCGCGAACACAATACCGCCGAGGGGTGTATTGAATGCCGCAGCCAATCCAGCCGCGGCACCTGTCATGATCATATTCCTTTTTGATATTTTGGGCCACCAGGCAGGCAACCAAAGATTGATCTTCCTGAAAATAGAACCGGCTATCTGTATGGTAGGGCCTTCCCTTCCGGTAATCCCGCCGCCTATAACCATCATGCAACTTGAGGCGATTTTAATCACCGCTATTCTTATGCCCAGCAACTTATCCACCTTATGATTTTCCTTTGGGGTTGCCAGTTCCAATGCGGCTATTACCTGTGGTATCCCACTTCCGCGTGCATAAGGCGCCCATCGCTGAACCATCCACCAGGCAAGGATAAAGCACACCGGGGTAACAATGAAGAACAACCAATGCGATAAATGAAAAATATAAGCAGTTCCCTGTTCGGCTAAAGCAAATATTTTAGTATAAGCTACCGCCACCAGCCCGGTGATGAGTGATGCGATCCAGAACGGGATCGCCTGCAAAAAATTGACCCGGAAACGTTCATTTCGTATCCTGTCGAAATGTTTCTTCAATTTTGCCCGCAGGCGGCTTACAAACAACATAATAATTTGCAAACCTATAATATATCTGCGTTTGCGCCGATTAGAAGGAGATTAGAATTTATAAAGCAGGGAAGAAAACAGCCAACCTGCCGTTACCCATCCCCCGCTCCAGACAACGGCGGTGAGGAAAATCATCCTGCCATACAGCAATGGACTGATATGCATTATACCTGCTACAACAGGCACATAGCCACGTACAAAAGGAGTTAATTTTCCGATGAATATAGATCGTCCGGCATTATCCGCTATTCTTTTTTTGATCGAATCAATCTTTTGTAACGGTACTGTTAGCCAACCGGGTTTAAAGCGCTGCAGCAAGCCGCTGCCATAATAGAACAACAGGTAAAGCAGAAAAGATCCTACCAGGTCAGCAATCACAACCACACTAATAACAAGCGGGTACTGTAAATGTGCCTGCCGGCTGAGGTAACCAAAATAGAGCAACACTAATTCATTGGGGAACCCCGGCACTCCGGACTCCTGCAATACCACCATGCAGAAGATGGCAAGGTATCCGTACAGGGCAATATAGTTGGTCAGTTGTTCCACCATGTTCCCGGCTTATTTATCAGCTGTTGCACTTGCGATGGCTGTTTTATTAATGGTTGTGATGGTTGCTGGTAACTGAATGGGCTGGCCTACAGGATGATTGGCAGTAAAATGCTCCCCAAGCAATACAGACACTGTAGCTGCAATCTGCTTTTGGTAAGTTTGATCCTTCCCCTTCAACTCTCCCTTAGCTTCAATGCCCGGTCCGATCATCGCCATCCAGGTTTCGCCTGAACCCTTCACCCAGAAACCATGTGTTCTCCAGGCTGCTCCATTTCTTCCCCGACCATGATCTGTGGTGATGATAAAAGCGGTGTTGCCTTTATAAAACGGGTCGGTCTGTACGTAATACCACAATTCGGCAAGCATCATGTCGAACTGGTGGGCTTTTTGAAGGTATTGATCGTACTGCCCTTTATGAGCAAATTCATCTGTTTCTCCAAAGCCAATGAATACAATTTTGGGATGTTGTTGTTCTATGTATGCTTTTGCGCTTTCATAGGTTAGCAGGTCGTGACGTGTATGTGTTTGGGGAGTGATGCGTTGCTGCACCTGGTTGATCAGTGCATTAATGGTATCCTCATTTTCTTCCAGCGGTTCATAACCACCGTTTACCGGGAAACTGCTTTTTTGCTCATCAAGTATATAGGGTAGTAC
>CAZDQB010000015.1:99635-104613 GCA_964507525.1 uncultured Sediminibacterium sp.
ACGAACTGAAAGCTGCCACCTTACCCTGGTAAGCTTTCTGCGCGTTGAGGTAGGAAAGTATGTTCCTGTTTCTATTGCGTACGGCGAGATTGGGAATGAATTTACTGTCTGCATAACCTGTCAGGATCTCATTGTAGCCCGGGTAAGATATTTTATACCAATTAGCCACATTGACATTGTTATCATAAGCACGGTTACCCGATAATTGCCCGTTTTGTGCGATCACATTCCAGAAAAAAGGCAGCAGTTTGCGCCTTCTTGCTGTTATATCATCATCCCAATATTGTTCTTTGATGAGTGAAGTATCTTTTACAAAAGCCGGATTGCGAATAAGCATGGAATCCGCCCCTCCATATACTTCCTGCCACCTGAAACCATCTGTAGTAATGATAAAAACATTGCCCGCTGAGGGAGCCGTTTGTGTAAAAGCGATAACGCTCAATAAAAGAAAAAGCGTGCAAAGGAGCACTTTCATGATCAAAGGGTTTTACAAAGGAACTGTTCCTAAGTAAAGCGGGTATGAATTCAGTATTAAGTTAACGTTATTCCAGCAGTTTCACCACCCTGATCATTTTACCGTCACCATTCACACCTTCCATAATGACCTGTAGTTTTTTACTGATATCATTATTGTAAAACTCCAGCCTCGCACGCGGGCTCTTTTTATTCGTTAGTACAAATGGGTTCCAGTAAAGCGTAGTTCTTGCATCAGATTCAAAATCAGCGGTGGGTTTCTCATAAGAAGGGCTGTAAAATTCCTTGAACCGTGTGTAACCCCCTAAAATGGTACTTTCCATACCACGGCTGTTAGCAGATGCTTTTCTTGCATCTGCTCCTTTTTTGGTATAGATGGCAATAGCGCCCGCACTACCACCCCCTACCGATCCAAAAAAAGGCGGTCTGAACACTTTCACCAAAGCAATGTCGGTGATAGCCATCGACTGTACCATACTCACATCAGCCTTCATTTCATTCAAATAGATATCAGGTGTTCCGCCACGCCAACTCAGGGAGGCCTGTGATCCCGATCCGGCGATCTGCAGGCCTGCTACCTTGCCCTGTAAATAACCAAGTATATCAAGCGCTCCGAGGGCTTTGTCATTGGTCAGATCAAATGCATACCCATCCCCGCCAGAAAATAATCCCGTGGCGTATTTTTCTTCCAATACCTGCAAAGGGTCTTTCACCTTTGCTTTTACAACCACTTCCTGTAAAGTGGCTGCTGCTTTGAGTTTCCGAAGCCTTTCCTGCTCCTGGAAAAAGTAATTCATCTTCAACTTCGCAAGACTATCGTTCCAATCATACCTGGGGTCTTTTGCGCCGTACTGTATTTTTTTAGGTGCATATCTCAGTAACCCATTATCAACTTGTACCTGGGTTACTTCTGCCAATTTGTTATTTCCGTTGAAATTGTAAAACACTTTTACCGTGTCGTAAAAAAACAGTCCCTTTTGCTCAAAACTGCCGTCTTTCTCAACCGGAGCAAAAAAGAATTGCCTGCTGCTGTCTTTTGCCGAAAGAATAAAATTCAATTGAAGCGGGTTATTGGAATAGGCCGATTTAACACCATAAACCTTCCCGGTCAGCTTCAGGAAATCTGTTTCCCTGGCATATGGCAGGGCAGGCAGCATACCTGCCTTTATTTTATCCCAGTCATACCTGCGCCAGCCATTGGTGAGCATCACCAGGTCAAGGTTTGAAGTGATGCTGTCAGCATCACTTTTGAAGTAATAAGCAGGGTTGTAGATATTCCCCCTGATTTCATCACTTAGTAAAAAATCTGAAAAGATCGTGTGTTGTTCCGGAGGAACCACAGCAGCATCAGTTACTGCAACAGACATATTGGTAAATGCAGTATCGGTCACATACACTTCAATGATATTCCTGGCTCTCTTTTCAAGTCCTACAACAGGTGTGCTAAACCTTGCATTAAATTCATGCAGGTGATTGTTCACAAATACAATCCGCTCCGCAACCGGCAACCAGTCAGACGTAAACAAAGAAAACTGTAAAATACCTGTAGGCAGTTCGTCAATAGGTATCGGGGCTGTAACGGCTGTTTTTTCGGTTATGTTAATGGCTACCTTGTAAAACAGTTGCTGGCTCATATGAACCAGTAAGTGCAGTTGTCTTAAATTGTCTGCAACATTTGCCGTCCGTTGTATCCGCACAAAAGCTTTTTCATTTGTTGTTGATACAGACAACGCCGTTCCTTCTGTTTTGACAATATCGACGGGGGTGCTTCCCTTATTCCCATTTTCATCTGTCCAGTTCAGTTTATAAGACTCCCCGGTTTGTGGTATCAGCGGAAAAATACCCATTCCGTCATGCCTTACTTTGATGGTATCAAGGACTTTGTTCCTGTCATTCAGCAACAACCCTTTGATAAATACGGGCGTACCGAATTGATTGGTGGCTTTGAAAGCAACGCGGCCTGCAAGTCCCTGTACCAGGAAACCTCCCTCCGGGAAGGTCTCTACTTTTGTCCGGGCTGTGACGATCATTTTCTGGTGGCTATTGCCTACAGGATTATTAACAGCCAGGGTTCTTTGGTACAGAAAAGCGGTATCGTCGTTCAGCATCCACCTGGTGTATGCTTTTACATGTATGAAATTACCGGCATAATCAGCGGGTATGTCAAAAGAGCCTTTTGCAGTGGATTGAAATAACGGAGCAACCGTTTGCTTCAACATCTTTCCGGTAGCATCATACCATTCAACGTACACATTCTTACTGAGCGTACTCAATTCGTTGCCTGACAACAGGTATACTTTATACCATATTGTTTCGCTTTTGTTGTAAAGCGACCGGTCAAAATGAATATGGATTTTCTCCTTTGGAAACCGCTCTGCATAAGTCGTCAACATGGAATCTATCTGCTGACCATAACCAGTTTGCAAAATGAGCCAAAATACAATAGTACCCAATACCTGTAACAATGTTCTTTTAAGGCGAAACAACATAAATGTAAGGTTATCCAATCTTGTTCTCAATAATAGATTTATCCACTTCTTCTTCCCGTTGTTGCAATTGTTTGAGCAACAACAACTGCTTGCCGTATGCCATTCTGGTAATGAGTACAAACAATACAGGTACTACAAATATAGCGAGTGTTGTGGCAGATAACATACCTCCGAATACAGTCCAGCCGATTGTTTTTCGTGATTCAGCTGCTGCACCGCTTGCAAAAGCCAATGGCAGTACCCCTAATATAAAGGCGAGCGACGTCATAATAATAGGTCGCAGGCGAAGTGATACAGCCTGTAAAGTAGCATGAATAATATCCACTCCTTTATCAACACGCTCTTTGGCAAATTCTACAATCAGGATGGCGTTCTTGGCGGCAAGGCCGATCAGGGTAATCAGGCCTATTTGCGCATATATATTATTGGTAAGATTGGGCAGGAATGTCAGGGTAAGGATTGATCCGAATGCCCCAATGGGTACAGCAAACAATACAGAAAAAGGCACCGACCAGCTTTCATACAAAGCGGCAAGAAATAAGAATACAAAGACAATGGAAATAGCAAATATGGTCACAGTACTGCTTCCCGCTTTGATTTCTTCACGGCTCATGCCTGAAAATTCATACCCATAGCCTTCCGGTAAAGTTTTTGCAGCCACTTCTTTCAGCGCTTCAATGGCCTGGCCGCTGCTATAGCCTTCTTTAGGCGTACCATTGATCTCAATTGACCTGTAAACATTGTAATGTGAAATAACCGCAGGATTTTCCACCACATGCGCTGTTACCAGGGATTGCAGCGGGATCATATTTCCCTGGCTGTTCCGTACATAATAATTTTCCAGATCGCTTAGTGATGTACGGAAACTGCTGTCGGCTTGCGCCATGACACGGAAGTTCCGTCCATAGATATTAAAATCGTTCACATAACTGCTGCCTAAGTAGGTTGACATGGTACTGAAGACATCAGCAACCTGTACGCCTAACTTCTTTGCCTTCTCTTTGTCCACATCTATCTGGTAGCTGGGGGTTTTGGTTGAAAAGAAAGTAAACGCTACCCCAATCTCAGGGCGCTGGTACAGCGCTCCAAGGAATTTCTGCATCACTTTTTCAAATTGCTTGATGTCATCGGTACTGGTCGTTTGCTGTAATTCAAAAGTAAATCCGGAAGTTTGTCCCAATCCGGGAATAGCCGGTGGGGCAATAGGCAATATCCTGGCTTCCTTAATATCAGCCGTACGCTTCCTGATTTCTGCAATAACACCCTGTACATGTTCTGCCTTACTTTTCCGGTCATCCCATGGTTTTAGGCTCACAAACATGGTACCTACATTGGATTTATTTGAGAAACTGATGAAATTCAATCCGGCCAGCCCCCCCACCACTTTTACAGCAGGGATGGCCCGAACCCGTGACATCACCTCTTTCAGCATGGCAACACTACGGGTAGTAGAAGTGCCTTCTGGCATTTCATAAGTCACATACATGCGGCCTTCATCTTCTGTCGGAATAAACCCGGACGGTTTGTTTTTGAACAGGAAGAATAAACCTATAAATAAACAAACCATCATCACCAATACCAATGGCGTAGCCCTGATCCATTTGGCAACACCCCTTGTGTAAGAAGCCGTTACCCTGCCAAACCATTGATTAAACCTGTCAAAGAATTTTTCGATCAAATTCTTGGCTTCCGTTTCCCCTTTGGAAGGTTTCAGCATCAGCACGCATAGCGCAGGAGTTAATGATAACGCAACAAATGCAGAGATGATCACAGATACGGCAATGGTAATAGCAAATTGCTGGTAAAGCCGTCCCACTATGCCCGGTACAAAGCCAACCGGTATGAATACCGCAGCTAATATCAGGGCAATAGCAACAACCGGCCCTGATATATCATTCATCGCCCTTTGTGTAGCTTCCTTAGGTGAAAGTTTTTCCCGGTCTATATAATGTTGCACAGCCTCCACCACCACTATGGCATCATCCACCACAATACCAATGGCCAATACAAATGCG
>CAZDQB010000016.1:0-15172 GCA_964507525.1 uncultured Sediminibacterium sp.
ATGGGACTCGAACCCGCGACCTGCTGATTACAAATCAGCTGCTCTACCAACTGAGCTACTTCGGCAAACAAAGAACTTCCCTATTTTTTGGGATGGCAAAGGTAATGGAAAACTTTATTTGGCAAAATTTTGAAATGATTTTTTTCCATCTGTTTTCAACAGGTTTTGCAGCCATCGCGCCAAAACCTGTTTTCAGGGTAGCAGTAAACTGCTTTTTCCGGGCTCTTTCGACGAAAAGACCACGGTCACCGAATCATGCGGCACGATCGTCGTTACCGGCAGTTCGGCGCTGTCAGAAACTAATTTTTCCCCGGTACGATATGCATAGGAAACCTGTAATTTTCCGTTACTCTTTAACCGCCGCTCTGTAATATGGGCAAGGGCTTGCTGCTGTCCGGCTGAACAGGCACACAAACCAAGGAGGGCCACGCAATAACAAATCTTATTCATACACTATGTGAAATAAAAAGGCCTCCGTTTACGCGGAGGCCTTGATTTTTTAGGATGTTCGTTTTTTTACGCTGCTAATTTTTGCTTCTTTCGTTTTATCTGTGTAACAATTGATTCCATTGCACAATCGAACGACTCTTCGAATGACTTGGAGGATACTTTTACAAAAAAATCGTGCTTCGGCACATGAATCCTGATCTCTGCAATCTTGTCCTTGATCGTATGCACCACATTGTCGAGTTTCAGAAACACATCCACTTTTAAGATCCTGTCATGGAATGTGCTCAGCTTGGCAAGCTTACGTGACACATAATCTACCAGTTTTTCATCTGCATCGAAGTGCACAGTTTGAATGTTAACGTTCATAGCAACTCACGTTTTATCGGTGAAAAAATATATTTGAAAGAGCTTGTTTTCTATTACCCTCACCCGCCATTTTCATGCCGTTTGATTCGACTAACAATGTACACTAAAAGATCACAAAAAAGAAAAAAACGGGACAGATTTTTAGAAAGATTTAAGAATATCCGATACGGGTATTTAACATCTGTCCCGGGACCGCCAGACTCATCGATTGTTTCAGGCTTTAGGATGGGCTTTTTTGAATACCTCTTTCAGTTTTTCAATGGTATTATGTGTATAAATCTGCGTGGCAGCCAAGCTGCTGTGCCCCAGCAATTCCTTTACAGCATTGAGATCCGCGCCATTGTTCATCAAATGAGTGGCGAAGCTGTGGCGGAGAATATGCGGGCTCTTTTTCTGAATCGTGGTTACCATTGAAAGGTAACGTTTTACAAAAGCATACACTGTTCTTGCCTGCAGGGGTTTACCTTTTACCGTGGTGAAAATATGAGGTATCCCCGGCACTATTACCGGTTTTTCTGCTATGTATTGCTGCAGCCCGGCAGCCAGTTCTTTCGAAACAGGAATAATCCTTTCTTTATTCCCCTTCCCCAATACTTTTACCTGTGCCTGGGCAACATCCAATTGTGTTATTTTCAGGTTGATCAGCTCACTCAACCGCATACCGGTACTATAAAACAGCAATAACACGAGCCGCTCTGTTCTCCCCTTCCAGTCATCTGTAAATTCCACATATTCAAAAAGCGTATGTACATCCTGTTCTGCTACAAAGACTGGCAGCCGTTTGCCCGCTTTTGGGGCTGTAATCGTGGTCATAGGTGATTGTTCCAGCATCCCTGTCTTCAACTGGTATTTAAAAAAAGACTTAAGTGAAGATATCTTGCGGTTGATGGATTTAGAGCTGACGCCCTCCTCTTTCATTTCAGCCAGCCAGCTACGGATGAACATAGCGGTAATGGTGTCAATGGCCGGCGCTTCAAACTGGCTGGCCAAATAAGCAAAAAACTGTTCCAGGTCGGTTTGGTAGCCAATAAGCGTATGCCGGGAATAACGCTTCTCATATTTGAGGTAATCCAGGAAGGACTGTAACTGTGGGTATTGGGGTATAAGCATAAAAAAAGTAGCCTAAAGTTAATAAACCAAGGCTACTGAAATATAGTAGGTTGATAAAAGGGTATTATCCTTCTATTTTGCCGCTTGCGATCTGCTGTTTGTAGACTGCCTTCAACACATCACCGCGACGTCTTACTGACGGCTTGGTAAATGCCTGGCGCGCTCTCAACTGCAATAAAACCTTGCTTTTCTCAAATTTCTTCTTGTACTTTTTGAGCGCTTTGTCGATGTTTTCGCAATCTTTTGAATCAATGATAAGCATAACTATTATACCTCCTCGGGCGTTTTTTAGGACTGCAAAGATAGGGGTTGATTTGAAAAATGCAAAATGATTTCTTATTTCTGATGGCTGATTTGAGGATGGCTGATCGTTGTTTTAAATCAGCCATCCTCAAATCAGCCATCAGCCATTATCTTGCACTTATGTTTACAGGAATCATCGAATCCCTCGGGAAAATTGTATCGGTAGCGCCCACAGGGTCTAATACCAGTTTCTGGATCAGCAGTTCCCTTTCCGGTGAGTTCAGGATTGACCAAAGTGTGAGCCATAATGGTGTGTGCCTTACAGTTGACGCACTGCAGGACGGGGCTCACCGGGTCACTGCCATTGAAGAAACCCTGCGTAAAACCAACCTTTCTGCCTGGGAACCGGGTACCGAGGTCAATATTGAACGTTGTATGACGATGAATGGCCGTTTGGACGGGCATATTGTACAGGGGCATGTAGACACAACAGCAATCTGTACTGAAAGAAAAACATTGAATGGGAGCTGGGAATACCGTTTTCACTTCCCCCCTGAATTTGCGCACTTAGTCATTGAAAAAGGCTCCATCGCTATCAATGGAACCAGCCTTACCTGTTTTAATGTAACCAAAGACAGCTTCACGGCAGCTATCATCCCTTATACTTTTGAACATACCAGCATCAGGAAAGTGCTGGAGGGGAGTATTGTCAATATTGAGTTTGATATACTTGGGAAATATGTACAGCGATGGATGCAGGTTCGCGAGGCGTGAAACGCCAGAGGGTCATGAATTCACGCTTTTGCCCTTCATAGCCTCACTTACCGCTTTATCCATCGCCCGCTCCGCAAACGGGCGGGTTACTTCATTCAGCGCTTCAATTTTCTTTTGAATCAGGTTTTTGTCCTCCATTGTCAGGGCCAGTTGCAGTACCTGCATGGCTGCCGCAGTAGCTGCCATTTCATCCTTTGAGAGCAGGGCCGGATTTTTAGCGATGAATTTTTCGGTCACATTAAGTAGCTGTTCCCCTTCTGTCCTGGCTTCTACCAAAGCCCTTTGCTGCATATCATCTTTGGCATGGGTGATACTGTCGAGCAGCATTTTTTCTACCTCGGCGTCTGTCAGTCCGTATTGCGGCTTTACTTCTATACTTTGTTCTACGCCACTTCTCAATTCTTTGGCCTTCACCACCAGTATACCGTCGGCATTAATGAGAAAACTCACTTCCACTTTGGGCAACCCGGCCGGCATTCCGGGGATCCCTGTTAAATTGAATTCTGCCAACCGGCGGTTATCCTTCACCAGGTCGCGCTCGCCCTGGAACACAGAGATACGCATACCATTTTGTCCGTCTTTCTGTGTCGTATACTGACGTCCCACTTTGACAGGGATCTTTGAATTTCTCGGGATCAGCACGTCCATCAGTCCCCCCATTGTTTCTATACCCAGGCTCAAAGGCGTAATATCAAGCAGAAGGAAATCCTTGTTGTTACCAGCCAGGATATCGGCCTGTACGGCCGCTCCCAGGGCTACCACTTCATCGGGATTCACCGAATCGTTGACAGGTTTTCCAAAAAATGTGCTTACTGCCTCTTTTACAGCTGGTACACGGGTGCTGCCTCCTACCATCACGATGGTATCAATAGCCTCGCCGGCTAGTTGCGCATCTTTTAAAGCATTGCTGCAGCACCGGATCGTTTTCTCAATCAGCGGCTGTATCAATGCATTAAACTGTGTTTTTGTGATCTCCAGCTGGTCTCCGTTCCATGTTTCACTGTAAGTATCTTTGGAACTGAGTTGTTTTTTCGCTTCTTCTGCACGCAACCTCAATGCCTGCGACAATGCTTTATTGTGCTGCAGGTCTTCCTCAGTTATTCCGGCTTGCTGCATCCAATGCTTTACCAATACCCTGTCAAAATCATCTCCACCTAAATAAGTATCCCCATTGGTACTCAACACTTCAAATATACCATTGCTGATACGCAGGATGGATATATCAAAAGTGCCGCCGCCAAGGTCATATACGGCAATTATTTTTTCTTCTTCTTTATGTAAGCCCAGTCCATAAGCGAGGCTGGCAGCAGTAGGTTCATTTACAATGCGCAGTACGTCTAATCCCGCCAACCTGCCAGCATCCCTTGTAGCCTGCCGCTGTGCATCATTAAAATAAGCAGGCACGGTAATCACTGCTTTTGTAACCGGTGTTTTAAGGATATGTTCAGCGCGCTGTTTTAGTTCTTTCAGCACGAATGACGACAATTCTATCGGCGAATAAAACCGGTCACCTACCTGTACTTTCACTAAGCTGTCTGCATCATCATCAATTACTTTGTAGGTAAAGAAACCGGCGTTCTCCTTTACATCTTTATAGCTTTTACCCATCAGCCTTTTAGCACTGAAAATGGTGTTCTGCGGATCGGTTTCAAGGAAGGTCTTTGCAGCCTCTCCTACCACCGGGTTACCCGAGCCGTCAAAATGCACGATACTAGGTACCAGGCTGCTGCTATTATGTTCTTTTAAAGCAATGGGTTGCTTACTCTCCGGATGGATGATAGCCACAAGGCTATTGGTAGTTCCCAGGTCAATTCCTACGATCATTTCCGGTTTCTGAAGGCTGCCGGTTGCTATATTAATTCCTATTTTGGCCATGATATGATATGCGTGCTAATGAATAGATTGGGAACAAAGGTACGGAATCATGGGGCGTTAGGTCTGAGGGTACATGATCAGGGTGTCAGATTTCTATCACTTGCGTTTTGCTGAGGTAATGGTGTATTTGTTTTTCTAGGAAGGGTATGATAAACATGTCGATGATGGTGAGGCGGGTCAGGCTGCGGAGCAGTATTTGCGCAAAGCCGGGTCGTTTCCCCTGCCGCGTTATTACTTTGGAATAAGTGAACCATTTGCCAGGTGTGCGGGCAAACAATCCTTCAAAAAAAGTATAGTAGATGAATAATGTTCCGAAAAAAAACCAGCCGAAATTATGCGGTGTATACCCCCAATACAATACATACCAGTTCCATACCTTAAAGGTCGCAAAAGCCAATACGAATACGATCATCGTATCAATAAAGAAATTCAGCGCCCTGGTGCCCTCTCCTACTTTACGCATAGCATGATTCATGATGCGAAAATAGTGAATCGTCTCACGATTCCTTACTTTTGCGCCAAACAGCAACACAGATGAACCTGATAGAGGAATTAAAGTGGAGAGGGATGATACAGGATATCATGCCTGGCACGGAAGAACTTTTGCAAAAAGAAATGGTTTCCGGTTATATTGGTTTTGATCCCACGTCTGACAGTTTACATATTGGCAGCCTTGTTCCCATACTATTGCTGGTTCATTTACAAAAAGCAGGTCACAAACCTTATGCATTGGTTGGCGGCGCTACGGGCATGATCGGTGATCCAAGCGGTAAGAGCGAGGAAAGGAATTTATTGAGTGAAGAAACATTAAAACATAACCAGGAAGGTGTTCGCAGGCAATTGGAGAAATTTCTCGACTTTGACAACAGCAGGTCCAATGCAGCTGTGATGGTGAACAACTACGACTGGTTTAAGGATTTCAGTTTCCTGAACTTCATCCGCGATGCAGGCAAGCATATTACGGTGAACTACATGATGGCCAAAGACAGTGTGAAGAAAAGATTGGACGGCGATACAGGGATGAGTTTTACCGAATTCACCTATCAGCTGATCCAGGGATATGATTTCTACTGGCTGTACCAAAATAAGCACTGTAAACTGCAAATGGGCGGCAGCGACCAGTGGGGCAATATTACTACCGGTACTGAACTGATCCGCCGGAAAGCAGGAGGCGAAGCTTTTGCATTTACCTGTCCCCTTATCAGGAAAGCCGATGGCGGTAAATTTGGCAAGACAGAAAAAGGGAATGTATGGCTCGATCCCCAAAAAACATCTCCTTACCAGTTCTACCAGTTCTGGCTGAATGCCAGTGATGATGATGCAAAACAATGGATCAAGATATTCACGCTGTTGCCTAAAGAAAAAATCGAACTGCTGATAACTGAGCACGAAGAATCCCCTCACCAACGCATATTGCAGAAAACACTTGCCGAAGAATTAACGCTGTTAGTGCACGGCAGGCAGGAGTATGATTTTGCGGTGAAAGCATCTGAGATCCTGTTTGGCAATGCAACCACTGAAGTATTGCAAAGCCTGAATGAGGATCAATTGCTGCAGGTGATGGAAGGTGTTCCCACTGTTGAAATAAACAAGATGCAATTAGCCAATGGCTATGACCTTGTGAACTTTCTTGCCGATACGCAAATATTCCCCAGCAAAGGTGAGGCGCGTAAAATGTGGCAGGCAGGGGGACTCAGCATCAATAAATCAAAAGTAGGAACTGATAAAACGGAGATAAAAAGCCCGGATCTGCTGCAGGATAAATACTTATTGGTTCAGAAAGGAAAAAAAAATTATTACTTAGTAAAGGTTGTTTAGTTTCCCTATCCTGAAAGGGAATCTCATTAATTGTAAAGCCCTATCTTCCATAAAGATGGGGCTTTATTTTTTTGGTGTTATTATTTTGTACATTCATCTATCAATCCAACGCATATGAGAAAAAAAATATTGCTGCTGTCCTTATCTCTTTTTATTGTTTTTATTTCTGCCAACGCACAAATTCAAAAAGCGCCGGAGCAAAAAGAAGGCGATGGCCCTTATACGCAACTGATCATTCGTGGTGTTACACTGATCAATGGAACCGGGGCCCCTGCTTTTGGGCCGGTGGATATTGTAGTAGAACAAAATCGCATTACACAAATACAGACAGTGGGCAGCCCGGGTGCCCCCATTGATCCGGCGAAACGGCCAGCCCTCAAACAAGGCGGTAAAGAACTCAACTGCGAAGGCATGTATTTATTGCCCGGCTTTATTGATATGCATGGCCATATAGGCGGCACTGCACAAGGCACGCCGGCAACATATGTGTTTAAATTATGGATGGCGCATGGTATTACCACCATACGTGAACCGTTGTCTGGTAACGGACTGGAATGGACATTGGATGAAAAAAGAAAAAGCGCCGCCAACCAGATCACCGCTCCGCGCATTTATGCCTATACTGCTTTCGGGCAGGGCAGCAAAAATGCTATTACCACTGCCGAACAGGCCAGGGCATGGGTTCAGGAGAATGCGAGGAAGGGAGCCGATGGCATTAAGTTCTTTGGCGCTTCTCCGGAAGTAATGGACGCCGCTATCCGTGAAAATAAAAAGTTAGGATTACGTTCCTGTTGTCACCATGCCCAGTTAGATGTAGCCAGGTGGAATGTACTGAATTCTGCACGTGCCGGCATGACCAGTATGGAACACTGGTATGGCCTGCCCGAAGCCTTATTCACTGATAAAACGATACAGCAGTACCCACTCGATTACAATTATACCAATGAGCAGGACCGGTTTGAGGAAGCGGGTAAATTATGGAAGCAGGCGGCTGCACCTTATTCTGAACACTGGAACAAAGTGATGAATGAGTTATTGTCGCTCGATTTTACCCTTGACCCCACTTTCAATATCTATGATGCCAACCGCGACCTTCAAAGGGCCCGCCGCGCAGAATGGCATGAGCTGTATACACTACCCTCTTTATGGGCCTTCTATGAGCCCAGCCGCCAGTCGCACGGTTCTTATTGGCACAGCTGGGGCACAGAACAGGAGGTGGAATGGAAAAACAATTACCGTTTGTGGATGAGTTTTGTCAACGAATACAAAAACCATGGTGGCCGTGTAACGACGGGCTCGGATAATGGGTTCATTTACCAGACCTATGGTTTTGGCTATATACGCGAACTGGAATTATTGCGGGAAGCCGGCTTTCACCCGCTTGAAGTGATCCGTTCTGCTACGCTGTATGGTGCGCAGGCACTGGGTGCGGAGAAAGAGATCGGCAGTGTGGAAGTAGGCAAATTAGCCGATATGGTCATTGTCAATGCCAACCCGTTGCAAAACCTCCAGGTACTTTATGGCACCGGCGCCATAGAACTTAATAAGGACAACAAAGTGGTGCGGACAGGAGGTGTAAGTTTTACCATTAAAGATGGCATCGTGTATGATGCTAAAAAATTACTGGCCGATGTGAAAGCAATGGTGGATGCAGAAAAACAAAAAACCGGCTGGAAATTGAAGCAGCCGGGTATGTAAGTATTGACAGCACGTGTTTTGGGCTATTCCACTGCCCTGATCACTTTCCACATTTCCTGCGCAACAAACAGGTTGCCCTTTGCATTAAGGTGTACGCGGTCGGTAGTAAGGATGCCTGATTCTTTGTTCTCAGGATTGTTTTTGAGGCTGTATTCATGGAAAAGGGTACGGAGGTCTACCAAAGGCAGTTGGTTTTTGGCAGCGTATTGCCTGATCCAGTTGCTGTAATTATTCATATCCCCATCCTGCTGGTTGGAAAAATCTGTCCGTTCACCTATGGCAGCGGGGGTACAAAGAACAACTTTACTGCCGGCCAGTTGCAGTTTTTTTACGATAGCATCATAAAACAGACCAAACTTATTG
This sequence comes from uncultured Sediminibacterium sp., assembly GCA_964507525.1. GTDB lineage: Bacteria > Bacteroidota > Bacteroidia > Chitinophagales > Chitinophagaceae > Sediminibacterium. The sequence continues at coordinate 8,698 of CAZDQB010000016.1, forward strand.
AAATCAGTCCCCGTACCGGAAGAAGCTTTGTGCCATACATCATTCACGCCAACATAGATCACAACGATGTCGGGATTTTTCTTCAACACGTCTTCTTCCATCCTTAAATAAAGGTCGTATACTTTATTGCCGCCAATACCGGCGCCAAGCAGTTCATATTTGTTTTCAGCCCCTTCCTGCCTGACCAGGGAGTCCATCAGCCTGATATAGCCACCGGGTTGGGCGCCCATCTGGGTAATGGAATCGCCAAAGAATATTACTTTTTTCTTCTTATCATAATTGAATGACAGTAATAACATACAGCCCACAAAAGCTGCAAAAAGGATGAGTTTGTTCATGGTTTTCAAAATAGGCTAACAAGATACAAACAGAATCGATAAAAACGGGCGGACAACTTTGCAAAAAATTTGGAACAATTCCCCACTACCCCTATTTTTGCACCCCATTCTGACAAAGAATGTGCGGATTGCCCGATAGTATAAGGGTAGTACAACTGATTTTGGTTCAGTATGTCTTGGTTCGAATCCAGGTCGGGCAACTTAGTTAAAGGAAAGTTAATGCAACTTTCCTTTAACTTTTATATGCCTAAAACCATTTGTGGTATTGACTTTCAGAAAAAATACCTTCACCTCACTTTGTGCCGTTTAGATTTATACTTCTTCAGATGTTTCTTATAACCATGTTGATTGATTCGAAACGAAACTCTCAATCTCACACTATATTTACCAAAAAGGTCCATCTGCAAAGGCTTTGAGCGATATGCCCTATCTCCAGGTAATTGTTTACCAGCCGTTAATATATTAATGGCAAAAACATTTCCAAACCATCCCTTATAGAAAGTAAACCGGGTAGAACAACCGCTAATTTTAGACTAATAATGAATGGATAGCGCACAATAAATTAATTGATTTCCTTTTTAGCAGGGCTTGATTGATTTACTTCTTTTTTACCACTATAATGTGATTTTAAGTTTTATGGAGTCATTTCGTCACAAAAATCGCCATAAATCATACAATAGTGTGATTTTATATATTATTTACATTTTTTTTGTAACATTACATTCAAAATCACATTATAATGCTAATACAGGAAATAGGAAAAAGCATAAAACAAAGGCGGAAAGCCTTAAAGATAACACAGCCCAACCTTGCCCAATTGGCAAAGGTTGCCACCAATACCTTGTATAAAATTGAAAGAGGGCAGGCTAACCCCACCATCGATATCCTTGAGAAGATAACAAATGTATTGGGCCTGGAAGTAAAATTAGAAGTAAAGAAAGTACTTAATAAATCAGTTTGATGAGAAAGCTGGCCATCTATAGAAACAAAGAATATGCAGGCATTCTTACGGAGAAAAGCCGGGATGAATATGTATTCAGGTATGCTGATGCCTATTTTACAGATACCACCAAACCTGCTATAAGCCTTACCCTTCCTAAGTCCCAACAGGAATATAACGCTGCTGTTCTATTCCCTTTCTTTTTTAATATGCTTTCGGAAGGCGTAAACAGGCAATTGCAAAACCGCCTGCTAAAGATTGATGAACAGGATAATTTTGGTTTGCTTGCAGCCACTGCCCAATATGATACTATTGGCGCCATAACAGTTAAACCCATCAAATAATAATGAACGTTCGAGAAATGAAATATTGCCCTGGTAGCCTCGCAGAAGGTTTTTCAACATACAGTCCTGCATTTCTCCGAAGAATGTTTGACAACAAACAGGTAAGTCATGTCCTTCCTTATAATGCGCCACAGGTGAATGAAGAAGATGCTGAAAAGTTTATGGAAAACCGTAAGCGTATATCTATATCCGGTGTACAGGAAAAAATGTCATTATTACTAAGCAAAAATAAATTGCGGCTTACTGAAGAAGGAGAACAGGGCACCTATATATTAAAACCGGTTCCAAGAGATCTTAAAAAAGTAGACCAGGTTCCGGCAAACGAGCATGTAACCATGCAGATAGCGGCACAGGTATATGGAATCAATACGGCAGAAAATGGGATGATATTTTTTAAGGATGGCTCTCCTGCTTATATCACCCGGCGATTTGATGTAAAAAAAGATGGGTTGAACTGGGGAAAAGAGGATTTTGCCACACTTGCCGGCAGAACTAAAGATAACACCGGTGCCGATTTTAAATACACCTATTCGTATGAAGAGACCGCTGCCCTTATCCGGCAATTTGTGCCGGCATGGCGCGTGGAAATTGAAAAGTATTTTGCCTTGGTGGTTTTCAATTATCTCTTTTCAAATGGCGATGCACATTTAAAGAACTTCTCATTATTGGAGAGTGAAACTGGTGATTACTTCTTAAGCCCGGCGTATGATTTGGTAAATACCAGGTTACATGTAGATGATACCGATTTTGCGCTCGATAAGGGTTTGTTTGCTAATGATTTTGCTTCAGAAACTTTTAAGAAAACCCATCACAGGGGAAAACAGGATTTTGAAGAATTTGCCCGGCGTATAGGTGTGCAGGAGGGCCGCTTGGAAAAACTATTTGAACCTTTTTTGTTGAAGCAGGAAAAAGTTGAAACACTGGTGAACCGGTCATTCTTAAGTGAACCGAATAAGAGAGGTTATTTATTGGATTATAGTACCCGAAGAAACAGATTGATGAAATAGACTTAACATTTCAGACAAACACAGATATGAACAAACGTCTACCTACAACTGGCAATTAAATTAAGTGCCTCCTTGCTATGCAGTTTAACTATGATTCGAAAATAATCCACATCCCCCAACAAAAGCCTCTGAAACAGCAATGTTTTCGGAGGCTTTTTAGTTTATGTTTAAGTCTGCCATTCTTTGATTTGAAGACAAAAGCTTTCATAATCTTCGGGGGTGTCAATGTCTATCGCACCCAATGGAAAATCGATCGTTGCAATATCATCCGGATATTGTTGCAGGATAGTTCTGGCACCCTTATCTCCCTGCAGTTGCCGCAATTGGTCAAAATACTTTTGATCAAAAAGTACGGGAATGCCGGCCACCTCCTGGTATTTTGCCGCTACAATTCCTTTCTGATTATCATCCAGTGCCTCGGTCATGTCCGTGAGTACCTTCCTGTTCAAATAAGGCTGGTCACTTGCCACGATTAATACCGATCCCAGGTCTGGATGTTTTTGCAACAGGGCAGTAAGACCCAGTTTGATGGAGCCTGCCATACCATCCTCCCAGTTCCCGTTATACACAATATCCAGCTGAGCAGCAGTGATGCTGTTCTGTATTTCATTATGGTAGCAGCCGGTCACGAGGCAAATGCCGTCCGGTTTTATGGCTTGCACTTCCTGCAAAATGTGTGACAGGATAGTTGTCGATGCAAATGGCAGCAGCATTTTTGCCCGCTTCATTCGTGTAGCGGCACCTGCAGCTAATATCAATACCCCTCTCTTCATAGATTTTGGTGATGTATAGCCTGTTGCTTGTGCTTTAAATGAATGGGTTGCTTTTGTTGCATCACAGCCATGATCTCTGCGGTGATAGACAGGGCTATTTCTTCGGATGTTTCAGCACCCAGGTTAAGGCCGGTTGGGCCATACACGTTTTGCAGGTCTCCGCTTGAATAGATGATCCCTTTCTGTTCCAGCTCGCTGAACATCCGGTTGCGCTTGGATGCGGGCCCCAATATGCCAATGTATGGCAGGGGTATTGCCATCAATAACCGGAGCATCTCTATGTCGTAATTATAGTTATGTGTCATCAGCACAACCGCAGTACGGTCATCTGTTGTTAACCGGGTGATCGTCTCGTGTGGTTTTCCTACCAGTATCTTTTCGGCCATAGGGAATCTTTGAGCTGTTGCATGTGACATCCTTCCATCAACAATTGTGACAGGCCAGCCCAAAATACCTGCCATGTAAGCCAACGGCATGGCATCATTACCTGCGCCTACTATAACCAGGTATACGGACGGCTGGCAGTATTCGAAGAAGAATTGTTGCCTGTTGTTCCCGACAGACAATACAGCATGAGTGGAATTACCACTTGTGAACACCTCTTTTGAAATTGCTGAAAGTTCCTGGCGGACGAGCAAAGGGAAGTTTTCCACGCTGCAGGTTCCATAATGCTGCATGTTGTTCAGCGAATGACCCGTAATAAGAACAGCAGGTTCATGATCTGTAATCAAAGTCTTTAACAGGCTGATCGGGTTACTAACAACTCTATGATCGACGGGCTCGAACAAAATGGAAACGATACCATTGCAACCCAATTGTATTCCCAGCTTTGCATCGTCTTCATCAGTCGTATCATAGACCACCAATTTGTTCTTTTTCTGTGTAATCGCCAATACTGCTTTTCGCAAAGCATCTCCTTCGAGGCAACCGCCGCTGATGGCTCCTGTTAATTCACCATCTTCCGTAACCAGCATTCTGGCCCCGGGCCTTCTATACGATGATCCCTCAACATGCACTACTGTAGCCAGCGCCGTTTTTTTACCTTTCCGGGTCGCCGCGTCAAAAGCTTTTATGATGTCTTTTATTTCTTTCATTAAAGAAGGAACAATAGGTATTATGATCGCATTTTTTTCACCTGGGCAGGTGTTACTGTAACTGTTGGCTTGTTACCCCAGTTGTTATAAATATAATTCAGTACATCTGCAATCTGCTCATCAGTCAAATAGTTCTGTGCAGGCATTTGTCCATTGTATTTTATGTTATTCACGGATATCTCCCCACTTTGCCCCTTCAGTATTACTTCAATCACTGTTTTGACCGGTTTCTTCAGATAGCCTGCTTTTACCAATGGCGGGAATGCACCTGCAACACCATTGCCATCACTCATATGGCAGTTCTGGCAATAAGTGGTGTATACTTCTTTCCCCCGTTCCATGCTTTTGGGCAGGCTATAGGTTTGAATAAATGCACTGTTAGCGAACAAGATTGCCAGTATGATAACACTTAAACTAATCGTCTTGAACATGTCCTATGATCTTTAATTGATAATCAAACTATTTTATTGATATCGAACGGGAGTTTTCTGATGCGCTTGCCTGTAGCTGCATAGATGGCGTTACACAAAGCCGGCGCAAACGGAGGTAATCCGGGCTCACCAACTCCTTTAATTTTAGGCCCTCCATTGGCCAGTATGTGTACTTCTACTTTAGGCATTTCGTTGATGCGTACAAGCGGGTTATTATGAAAGTTACTCGGTACCGTTTGCCCGTTTTCAAAGGTGATGCCATTTTTAATGGCGGCTGTTAACGCCATGACAGCTGCCCCTTCCACCTGCGCTTTCACGGTATCGGGGTTCACTACTGTGCCAAGATCTATGACTGCATATGCTTTTTCAATCTTTATGCCCGTTCCTTTTTTAGACACTTCGATCACATAACCACCGAGGCCAGCAAAGAATTCATACTGCGCCACACCTCGTCCCCATCCGGCAGGTAATGGCCGATCCCATCTGGATACTTCTTTTAGTTTCTGCAACAGGTTTTTGGTATCGGAATCTTTGGTGAGCATTCCCAGGCGAAATGCCATAGGGTCTTTTTTTGCTTTTACTGCCATCTCATCAATAAAGCACTCGTGTGCAAATGCCAGGGTTGTACTAGTTACAGCACGCCATGCAGCAAGTGGAACGTGCAGGTAAGCATGAACAAACAGGTTTTTCATGTGTTCGATCTCATACTTCTGCTCACTGATGCCTTCAGTCATAGTACGATCAGCCTTTGTTTTGTCATAATCCTTGCGACCGTCGAGCGTAGGCGAGATCACTTTGTGCTGGAATGCCACAGCTTTTCCATCGGCTGATAATGCTCCTTTCATAGCTGAGAAGGTCATCGGACGGAAAGGCCCCATCCTTGTATCATCTTCCCTTGTCCAGATGGACTTCACCGGCTTACCGATCTTTTTCGTTAACTGAACCGCCTCATGTACATAATCGGGGTAGAGCCTGCGGCCAAAGCCTCCTCCACTGAACATGACATTTACTTTGAGGTTTTCCTGCGCTATATTATATATTTTAGAGAACTCATCCATAATACTGCCAGGCACCTGGGTAGATGTCCATATCTCGAGCTTGTTGCCATCATGCCAGCTGGCTACGCAGTTCATAGGTTCTATAGGGGAATGTGACACCACAGGTGTTTCATAAAACGCTTCCAGTTTAACCGGTGCTTCTGCAAATGCTTTGTCAAAATTGCCCTGCGTATGGGCCACTGCGCCTTCCTGCGTGGCTGCCTCACGGAGACTTTGCGCATACGTTTTTGAGTTGAACGTTTCATTACCCTGGTAATCCCATTTCACTGTTAATGCTTTACGGCCCTGCAATGCAGCCCAATAGTTGTCAGCAATTACGGCTATGCCTTCGGACTTGTGAATGCCCAATATCCTTTCACAGGTTTCTATGGCAATCACACCTTTTACTAAGTCACAATTACTCCCACAAGAAGAAAAATTAGAAGTAGCTCGCCATAAAAGCGAACTGTTTATTGGTATTCCCAAAGAAATAAGTTACCAAGAGCGCAGA
>CAZDQB010000016.1:15182-101537 GCA_964507525.1 uncultured Sediminibacterium sp.
AGGTTTCTATGGCAATCACACCTTTTACTTTTTTGGCAGCACTATCATCATAGCTCACTAACTTGCCTCCAAACACAGGGCAACGTTCTATGGATGCATAAACCATTCCGGGTACTGATACATCTATACCAAACATCGCTTTGCCGGTTGACTTTAAGGGTACATCGGGACGTTGCGCCGATTTGCCTAATATTTTAAAGTCTTTTGGGTCTTTCAGTTTGGGTGATTGTGGCACTGCTGTTTTCGCTGCAGCTTCTGCCAGTTCACCGTAAGTAAGAACCTTTCCAGATGGTCTGTGAATCACTTTTGCGTTTACTGCATAACATTCTTCCACTGGTACATTCCACTGCTGCCCGGCAGCTTTCACGAGCATCTCGCGGGCAGAAGCACCCACTTTCCTCAGGTCCTGGTAACTGGAACGTACAGACATGCTTCCGCCTGCGAATTGTGCGGTGCCAAACTTTTTTTCGCCTCCTGATTGTTTGATGATCACCTGATCTAGCGATACTTCCAGTTCTTCTGCAATGAGAGCGGGTATGGATTGAAAAGTGCCTTGCCCAATTTCAGGCTTGGTGTTGAAAATGGTTATTTGCCCGGACTTCTCTATGATCACATAAGGAGTGAGTTCAAATGACTCGACCGCATTGGTAAGATTTTCAACGGTGGCAGCACCATTGGCCCTTGCAGAAAGTCCCATAACTAACCCTGCACCGGTAATACCGGTGAGGAGAAGGAAATTACGGCGGTCTATAGTGGATGTATTATTTTCCATTGTAAAGGTTTGAGATTGTTTATTGTTTTACCAATTCAGCTGCGCGATGGATGGCGCTGCGTATTCTCTGGTAAGTGCCACAGCGACAGAGATTCCCCTGCATGGCTGCATCAATATCGGCATCAGTGGGTTTAGGCTTGTTCTTCAGCAGTGCCGTCGCGCTCATGATCTGCCCGGACTGACAATAACCGCATTGTGGTACCTGCAATTCGATCCATGCTTTTTGTACGGCCTGGCCAACATCTTCTGACAGGCCCTCAATGGTGGTGATCTTTTTACCTGCAGCACCTGCAACCGGAAAACTGCAGGAGCGGATGGGGCTCCCATCGAGGTGTACTGTACAGGCGCCACATAGCGCCATACCACAGCCAAATTTGGTACCTGTAAGCCCTGCCAGGTCGCGGATGGCCCAAAGCAGGGGCATATCAGGACTGGCATCTACCTGGTAAGATTTATTGTTGATCATTAACGTAATCATGATTGATGCGGTTTAGCTGTTAACAAATAGCGAGGGAACCCACCCGTAAAATTAATTATCTAACTTACTGAATTATGTTAAAAAATTCAAGGGATATTTTGCCAACCTTGCATGAACAGTATAAGGGCTTGAAAGCAGGAAACAAGGCAGTGATAGCGATGTACTGTTCCAGGGATGGCATTGGGGTGATGGTGGAATGGTCATCCCTGTAAGTTCCCTATAACTTTACTATAAGTATGCTATAAGTTCTCTGTAGGTAAGCATTTTTGCCTTAAGTTTGATTCGCCTTCACCTGAAGGCAGGGGACTCAGGTACACTCAAATGAACATACGAAAAACGATTTGAAATGGCAAATAAATCATTGTTTTTTGACAGGAATATTCCTCCCTGCCCCTTACCGGGTGCTTATATTCTGATAGAGACTAAAGAAGGAGTTTTCTGGCGAAAGAAACGCGGGCTTGGTAAGCCCGCCGTACTCAATGATGTTCTGCAGGCCAATGTTGATAAGATGAAAATATCCAGTCCTGCTGCCAAACGCATATTGACTGCTTTACGTCCCTTTACACTGAGCTACATTGCGGGCGTATTAATGTTAAGTTCTCTTCATTTATCAGGAAGGGATTAACTGTCAGTGGTAATGTTGACCTCTCTCCTTTCCGTCACATGGAATTACAGCCACAGTACCCGCTCGATGCGCTTTATAAAGGCCAGACAACTACTTCCCGAAAGGGCAAACATATTACTGTACAATTAACCATACCCAAAGATGCCGTCCGCGTGAGAAGTAAATTAGTTGACCGCTTTTTCTTCTCTGCTGTATTGTTGTATGGCAGCCCGCTCCATGCAGCCGGCATGCGCTGCAGGTCTGTCGTATCTGATGCTTATAAAGTCAACACAAAATCAGCAGATTGCAGTCTTTCATTGGGTCTGCCCGCCGGTAAATCGTGGTTGTTATTTTTAAAAGTATCTTGCCTTGAGGAAGGCAAGCCCGCCATACATCCAAAATATTATGCTATGAAGGTGCTTGATGCCGTGTAAATAAGCTCAATGATAAAATATGAAACACAATAAATTATTACTATTCGTTCTTTTATGGATGCTGTTACCTGCACTGGTGCCTGCCCAGGCAGTCAATACAACTGGTGATTATCCTGTTTATAATGGCAACGACCTGGGACTGTCATATCAGGGCAAAAAAACAGTTTTTAAGATTTGGGCGCCAAAAGCTGCGGCTGTAAAACTGCGATTGTACAAAGATGGCGACGGCGGCACGGCCATTGAAACAATCAACTTACAAAAAAGCGAACTCGGCACCTGGAAAACTACAGTCAATAAGGATATTGTTAACCTGTATTATACTTTCCAGGTGTTGGAGAATGGTAAATGGTTATTGGAAAGCCCGGATATCTATGCCAAAGCCGTAGGTGTTAATGGCAAGCGGGCTATGGCAGTAAATACAGCGGCAACAGACCCGCTCAACTGGGCTCATGATAAAAAGCCTGCGTTAAAAAACTTCACTGATATCATCCTTTACGAATTACATATCCGGGATATTTCCATCAGCAAGTTTTCGGGCATCAGGCATAAAGGAAAGTTCTTGGGTCTTGCTGAGACAGGCACCAAAAACCCTGACGGTGCCAAAACCGGCCTCGATCATCTTACCGAACTGGGCATCACCCATGTACACCTCCTGCCTTCTTTTGATTTTAATTCAATAGATGAGACAAAACCCGAATTGAACAAATACAACTGGGGCTACGACCCACAGAATTATAACGTTCCCGAAGGAAGTTATTCCAGCAATCCTTATGATGGTAATGTGAGGATTCGTGAATTCAAACAGATGGTGCAGGCGCTGCATGCAAAAGGAATCAGGGTCATATTAGACGTTGTTTACAATCATACCAGTAATCTTGCCTCTAATTTTAATCAGTTTGCACCTTTCTATTTCTATCGCCAGAAAACAAACGGCGATTATTCAGACGCTACCGGCTGTGGTAATGAGACCGCTTCAGAAAAAGCAATGATGAGAAAATATATGATAGCGTCAGCGGTGTGGTGGGCAAAGGAATATCACTTAGACGGGTTCCGGTTTGACCTGATGGGAGTGCATGACATTGAGACCATGAACCAGATCAGTGATACACTTCATAAAATTGATCCTGCTATTTTTATTTACGGAGAAGGATGGACGGCAGGAGAAAGCCCGCTGCCGGAAACGCAAAGGGCTGTTAAAAAGAACACCTACCTGTTACACCAGGTTGCTGCTTTCAGCGATGATATCAGGGATGGACTGCGCGGGCCATTCTCTGATGTCAGGGAAAAAGGGTTTATCAGTGGCAAGGAAGGTACCGCAGAAAGTGTCAAGTTTGGGATTGTGGCTTCCACACAGCATCCGCAGATCGATTATAGCAAAGTAAATTATTCTAAAGCGCCGTGGGCAGCTGAGCCTTACCAGACGATCACTTATGTATCCTGTCATGATGACAATACGCTATTCGACCGCCTCATTATAGACAACCCTGGCATTTCAGAAGCCGACCTGATCAAAATGGATAAGCTGGCCCAGGCTACCGTATTAACCTCACAGGGGGTTGCCTTTCTTCATGCAGGCGAAGAAATGCTGCGAACGAAACAGGGTGTTGCTAATTCATTTGAGTCGCCGGATTCTATCAACGAAATTGACTGGAGCAGGAAAACAAAATACAGGCAGGTCTTCGATTACTACCAGTCGCTGGTTGCATTAAGGAAACACCATCCTGCTTTCAGAATGCCTTCCACTAAAATGATACAGAAGCATTTGAAATTCATTGAAACAGGAGACCCGTTATTGATTGGCTATCAGCTCACCGGCCATGCTAATGGGGATTCCTGGAAGGATATTCTTGTCTTATTGAATGGCAATCAGCAAGACAAAACCCTAACAATCCCCCAGGGCAATTGGGTCCTTGCAGGAGACGGTAATACAATCAATGAAAAAGGAATTAAAAGACCGGTCTCATCCCATATCAGTATTCCTGCAACGACTGCGTATATTTTGTACCAATAATAATACCTAAGCTAAACTTGCATTTCAGCGGATTATTTTCTAAACTTTAGAGATTCTACTTCCTCTTTTTATCATCTAAAATCCTGAGTTTATGAAAAAGCTAATCCTTTATGGGCTATTTCTTTTGTCCATATCCGGTTTTTCTCAAAGCAAAACCATTTATTCTTCCATGATTGTAACGCCGAAGCCAGACCAGGCGCTGCATTTTGAAAACAGTCTCAAGCCGCATGTGACCAAATTTCACGGACCCGATAACCGTCAAGTTGTATTCCAAATCATATCTGGTCCCAATACCGGCAGTTACCAGGTTGTTGAGGGGCCTTTTAGCTGGAGCGATATGGATAAAATCCCCCCTTCCAATGCACATTTTGAAGATGTCCAGGTTAATCTGGCTCCTAAGATTGAAAAGAACCATGGGAAGGTTTTTGCTGCACGTATTGATTCAGTGTCGTATGGAACTGCCGGTATTGGTGTTGAAAAATCCAGGATTCTTTTTTTCACGCTTAAACCTGGTCAGCTGAGCACATTTCTGGGTCTGTTAAGCAAACTCAAAGACGCAGTTGCAAAATCGGGTGAAACCCGGCGCAATGCAGCGGTATATGTAAAACTATTAGAAGAGGTTGCAGGCTCGCACCCTCAAGTTATAATTGTCAGACGCTTTCCCAATGGATGGATGGAAATGGAAGATGGATATATCATGTCTGTAAAAGACATGATTACCAAAGCTTATTCGGCCGATTATTGGGAAGAATGGCTTAAGGCAACTTCAGGCTGCGTGGAATCTACTGAAAGTTTTCTCAGGATTTACAGGGCTGATCTCAGTTCAAAGTAAAAATTCTACATACCGCTGAAAAGCTCTGCGAAATATTTCGCAGGGTTTTTCATTTCATAGCTGCCAGGCAAAACTGTAATTGCCGCTTCCAGTCCTTCAGCACAATTCCCCAATTCTTCATGCTGCTTTTATCCAGCACTGAATAGGCAGGTCTTTTGGCAGGTGTGGGATAAGCTGATGTTGGAATAGGTAATACTTTACAATGCAGTCCTGCCATATCACGGATAGCAATGGCAAAATCGTACCAGGAAATAATACCTTCATTACTGTAATGATAAATGCCGTAATGAGTATCTCCTTTTTGTAATGATTGTATGATATGCATGATCGTTGCTGCAAGGTCGCCCGCATAAGTTGGTGAACCCACCTGGTCGTTCACTACTTTTAGCTCTGTTCTTTCTTTCATCAGCCGCAGCATCGTCTTCACAAAATTAGTACCATGTGTGCTGTAGACCCATGAAGTGCGGATGAGGACAGATTGTTCGCAATGTTCCAGGGCTAATTGCTCTCCCATGTATTTGGTATAACCATAATAGTTTACCGGGTCGCAAGGCGTTTCAGTAGTATAAGGCACGGTTCCTTTTCCGTTAAATACATAATCGGTAGAAATACCAATAAAAGTGCATCCATACCTGTGACATTCTTTGGCAATCAACCCCACTGCTGCCGCATTGATCGTATAAGCGGCTTCCTGTTCGGTCTCTGCCTTATCAACAGCTGTATAGGCTGCACAGTTGATGAAATAATCTGGTTTGATGTTCTCAAAAAAAACCGGAATGCTCTCCGTTTCATTCAGGTCCAGCAGCCCCCTGTCAGTAAAAAGGAAATCAAAGTCAGTTGCATAGTTTCCTGCTATTTGTGAAAGTTCCCATCCCAGCTGGCCGCTTTTACCTGTAATAACAATTAATGGCTTAGACATGAGAAGCTAAATTATTTACTACGTTTCTTAAATTCTTTGGGCTGTTTTGACCATTCGTCTTCCGGTAATGATTTAAAGTACTCATACGTCCTTCTCAGCCCTTCCGCCCTGTCGATCTTTGGCTCCCAGCCCAATAACTGTTTCGCTTTGGTGATATCAGGCCTGCGTTGCTTTGGATCATCTACCGGTAATGGCTGGTATACAATTTTAACCTTAGAGCCGGTTAATTTCAATACTTCTTCGGCAAAATCCTTCAGGGATATTTCATTGGGGTTACCAATATTGACCGGTTGGGCATAGTCACTCATCAGCAGCCTGTAAATACCTTCCACCAGGTCATCTACATAGCAGAAAGAACGTGTCTGGCTGCCATCGCCAAATACAGTAAGGTCTTCTCCCCGCAATGCCTGGCCAATAAAGGCCGGTAAGGCGCGTCCGTCATTGAGCCGCATTCTCGGGCCATAGGTATTAAATATGCGGATGATCCGGGTTTCCACTCCATGATAGGTATGGTAGGCCATGGTGATGGATTCCATAAAGCGTTTGGCTTCATCATACACTCCTCTTGGACCAACCGGGTTCACATTGCCCCAATACGTTTCTGTCTGCGGGTGTACCAATGGATCACCATATACTTCGCTGGTCGAAGCCACTAGTATCCTTGCTTTTTTTTCTTTGGCGAGGCCCAGGCAGTTATGTGTTCCTAATGCACCTACTTTCAGGGTTTGAATGGGTATCTTCAGGTAGTCGATCGGGCTGGCAGGTGATGCAAAGTGCAGGATATAATCTAAGTGCCCTGGTACATGGATAAACTTTGACACATCATGGTTGAAAAACTCAAAGTTTTCCAACCTGAACAGGTGTTCAATATTGCGCAGATCGCCTGTTATCAGGTTATCCATACCAATCACGTGGTAATCTTCTTTCACGAACCGGTCGCACAAATGGGATCCGAGAAAACCGGCTGCGCCTGTAATGAGTATTCTTTTTCTTGCCATATTGTTTGTCGGTTAAGGGCGGCCTACACTTTCATAATGATACCCGAGTGCTGTAATGTATTTTACTTCAAACAGGTTTCTTCCGTCGAATATAGCTTTCTGTCGCAAGCGTGCATCAATCATTTCAAAGTCAGGTGTTCTGAACTCACTCCATTCTGTTGCAATGATCAGCGCATCGGCATTGGTCAAGGCATCATACTGGCTGGTTGCGTACTGTATCTTATCGCCTATCGCCCTCTTTACATTCACCATCGCTTCCGGATCGAAAGCGGTAACAGTAGCCCCTGCATCTGTCAGTGCTTCTACCAGGCTCAGTGCCGGCGCTTCACGGATATCATCTGTATTGGGTTTGAAAGCCAGTCCCCATAAAGCAAAATGTTTGCCTTTAAGGTCATTATTGAAATAAGCTTTGATCTTTGGTATGAGGTGACGTTTCTGTATCTCGTTCACCTCTTCAACCGCTTTCAGTATTTTAAAATCGTAACTGATTTCTTCGGATGACCTGATGAGCGCCTGTACATCTTTAGGAAAACAACTTCCTCCGTAACCGATACCAGGGAACAGGAAGCGTTTGCCAATCCGTTCATCACTTCCGATACCTCTTCTCACCATATCCACATCCGCTCCCATCCGCTCACACAATTGTGCAATTTCATTCATGAAAGAGATCTTGGTAGCTAAGAAAGAATTGGCTGCGTATTTGGTCAGCTCGGCTGATCTTTCATCCATGTAAATCACCGGGTTACCCTGCCTTACAAAGGGTGCATAGAGGTCGCCCATGATCTTCCTGGCTTTTTCTGAATTGGTACCTACCACTACCCTGTCCGGCTTCATAAAATCATCCACAGCCACCCCTTCTCTTAAAAATTCAGGGTTACTCACCACATCAAATTCGCCTTTGTAGTTGGCCATAATGGCAGTTGCTACTTTTTGTGCCGTACCTACCGGAACCGTGCTTTTATCAACAATCACTTTATAATCTGTCATGATCCTGCCCAGCTCATTGGACACACCTAATACATAACGCAGGTCTGCCGCGCCGTCTTCGCCGGGAGGTGTAGGTAATGCCAGGAAGATGATCGCCGCATCTTCTATTCCCGCTGCCAGGTTGGTCGTAAACTTCAATCGTCCTTCTTTCAGGTTACGCAAAAAAAGTTTTTCCAAACCGGGCTCATAGATGGTGATCTCCCCGTTCGTTAACTTATCTACTTTGTCCTTGTCAATATCAATACAGGTTACCTTGTTTCCTGTTTCTGCAAAACAAGTGCCTGTTACCAAACCAACATAACCAGTGCCAACGACAGCAATTTTCATAGTTTATTTCTTTACGAATTTCAATACATGTTCTGTAATATACCTTAACTGTTCTTCATCCATTTCGGTATGTACCGGAAGGGAGATCACTCTTTCTGTTAACCAGTCCGTATGTTTCAACTCCTGCTCTGGCAGGCCGAAAGATGCGAACATATCCTGTTTATGCCCCGGTACAGGATAATAAATCATAGAAGGTATTTTTTGTTCCGCGAGGTACGTATTCAATGCATCCCTGTCTGCTCCGTTCAATACTAAGGTGTACTGGTGATAGACATGTGTACTGTAAGGCGCAACCTGCGGTACCATAATGGCATCATTCCCGGCAAATGTCTGGTTGTAAAAAGCTGCCACTGCCTGGCGGGCAGTATTGTAGTTATCGAGCTCTTTTAATTTAATATTCAATACCGCGGCCTGGATAGCATCTAATCTTGAATTACAGCCCACCACTGCATGGTAATACCTTTCTTTTTGCCCGTGGTTGGCTATCATTTTCATTTGCTGTGCCAGGGCATCATCATTGGTGAAAATGGCGCCACCATCTCCAAATGCACCCAGGTTCTTGCTGGGATAGAAAGAAGTGGCCCCAATATGACCAATGGTGCCGGTCTTCTTTTTGCTGCCGTCTGAAAATGTATAATCACAGCCGATCGCCTGTGCATTGTCTTCTATCACATAAAGGCCAAACTCTTTCGCAATCTGCATGATCTCTTCCATCGGCGCTGCCTGTCCATATAAATGCACCGGAACAATCGCTTTTGTTTTCGGCGTAATGGCTTTCCTGACAGATTCGGGGTCTATGCAAAAAGTTCCTGGATCTATTTCTGCAAAAACCGGCTTCAGTTTCAGCAATGCCACGACTTCTGTAGTGGCAATATAGGTGAAGGAAGGCGTTATTACTTCATCGCCTGGCTGCAGATTGAGTGCCATCATGGCAATTTGCAAAGCATCTGTGCCATTGGCACATGGGATCGTATGCTTTACACCCAGGTAAGCGCTCAGGTTAGCGGCAAAATCCTGTACCACCTTGCTATTGATATAAGCTGCACTGTCCAATACTTCCTGTATCGCCGTATCTACTGCAGTTTTGATTTTCAGGTACTGGTTTCTGGTATCAACCATCTGGATCGGTCTCATCATGATCGTATTCATTATAGCCGGGCAAAACTACTGTAAAAAGCTTAAGAATGGTTTTTAGTTGCCCTAATACAAAGCGCCGTCATGTAATCGTTTTAATTTGTTTATTTGTAGTATAAATCATCCGCAGTGCAGGTACTCTACCGTCTTTTTATATGGTTTTATCCGAAAATTGCCTGGTTGCTGGGATTTTATAATCAGAAGGCGATGCGTTGGGTTGTGGGGCGCAGGGGCATATTTAAAAAACTGGCTGTTGCCTTTCATAATAACCAGCAGCCGGTGATATGGATGCATTGTGCTTCATTAGGAGAGTTTGAACAAGGGCGTCCCCTGCTGGAAAGCATCCGAAAACAATATCCCGCCTATAAGATATTACTGACTTTTTTTTCCCCATCGGGCTATGAAGTCAGGAAGCAGTATGAAGGCGCTGATTATATTTTTTACCTGCCAATGGATACCCCTGACAATGCCAACCGTTTCCTGAATATTACACAGCCTTCACTCATCGTTTTTGTAAAGTATGAGTTCTGGTACTATTACCTGCAGGAAGCAAAGCAAAGGTATATTCCGCTGTTATTAGTATCCGGTATCTTCCGCCAGGACCAGCCTTTTTTTAAATGGTATGGCCATTTTCATCAATCCATGCTTGCCTGTTTTACAAAAATTTTTGTACAGAACCAGTCTTCGGCCGACCTGCTGGTGAGTATTGGCTTGTCGGCACAGGTCGAGATCAGCGGAGATACGCGGTTTGACCGCGTGATTACCATTGCCAAACAATTTCAGCCGCTTGCGGTAATTGAACATTTTTGCCAGAATGATCCTGTGATCATAGCCGGAAGTACCTGGACGGAAGATGATGAAGCGCTTGATCACTATGCCAACACGCATGCAGGTATCCGTTTCATTGTTGCACCACATGATATTGAGGAAGAGCGATTGAAAGAATGTTTGTTGCTATACAAGCACGCCATGCTTTATTCGGATTATGAAAAAGCCATTAGCAGGGGGCTCCTGTTACCGCCTGCATTAAACGTACTGATTATGGACAATATGGGGATGCTGAGCAAACTGTATCATTACGCTAACCTGGCTTATATAGGAGGGGGCTTTGGCGATGATGGTATTCACAATATCCTGGAAGCTGCCGTTTATGGCCGGCCTGTAGTATTTGGCCCGGTTTATAACAAATATTTTGAAGCGGCAGAATTACTCGAAGCAGGCGGCGCTTTCAGCATAACAGATGCCCTGGAACTGGAGCAATTGCTGGATCAGTTATTAACGGACAGCGACTTGTTTAAGCAGGCATCGGCGGCAGCCTTGCATTATGTGCAAACAAACGCGGGTGCCAGCAGCAGGATCATGCAATATATTCAGGAGAAACGTCTTTTGACCAACTGATTGAACAACTGGACCGCTTCGCTATTATCATTCCAACCCATCTTTACTTTCAGTTCACGCTGTATCCAGTATTGGGCTTCCGGATAAATGCTGAATGCATTGATGGTCTTCATGCTTCTTTCATACATGTTTTCATCCCCCCTGAAAAGATCATTTACAAAAAGATAGCGGTCATTGACACCAATTGCTTTTTTAAGATCACGGATAGGCGTGCCCTGTAACACGGTAGCTATTTCTGTCCGGTCTTCTTTCAGTTTTTCGTTCAGGCTGCCATCCCCGGATACCATTACCTGGTTTAATTCAAGCACTTCTTTATCCTCTTCCTGTTTTTCTTCCTGGTGAACAAGGGTGGGAATTTCTACCGGCGTATCAAACAACCAGCCATTGGGCTCTTCTTTCTTTACTGTAAGCGGCACATGAGGCGGGGTACCTGTATATTTTTCTTCGGTCGTATGACCCATTACAAAAGCAGGCAATACAACAGACACTTTACCTTTGGTAACAGCGGTGTGATGTTGCTGCAATTCGGACAGCAGCAACTTTACAGTTACTGACAGCTTTTCGGCATCAGCATGCTGTTCAAACTGTTCTTTCAGTTTATTGATTAAGGTACCTACTCTTTCCATAGTATGTAATACATTTGGGGGTTACCAATGGCCGCCGGCAAGGTATAAAGTTACAAACGTTTTATTTTCTAATTTATTTTATTAAATGTTCATAGAACCCAATATATCAGGCGAAAGACGGGGGTGGATTGAAGTGATCTGCGGCAGTATGTTCAGCGGGAAGACAGAGGAACTGATCAGAAGGCTCAAAAGGGCCCGGATTGCCAACCTGAAAGTAGAGATATTCAAACCCGCCATAGATATACGTTACGACGAAACCCAGGTGGTAAGCCACGATGCCAACAGCATCCAATCCACCCCCATTGATAACTCCCAAACCATCCTGTTACTGGCACAAGGCGTTGACGTAGTGGGGATTGACGAGGCCCAGTTCTTTGATAATGAAATCATAAATGTTTGTGAAACCCTGGCATTGAGAGGGACCAGGGTGATTGTAGCGGGACTGGACATGGACTACCTGGGCCACCCGTTTGGGCAGATACCTAACCTGCTGGCGGTTGCCGATTATATTACCAAGCTGCACGCCATTTGTGTGCGATGCGGAAATATTGCTAATATTTCTTACCGTAAAACTGCAGTAGAAGGCCAGGTGGTACTGGGCGAAAAAGACAGTTATGAACCGCGATGCCGCAAATGTTTCCATGAAAACTAACCAGCACATCATATCATTAGTCAAAAAAGACCTGCTGCTCGAATTTCGTCAGCAGTACACGCTTTATGGCATATTGCTATATGTAGCTTCTACCATTTTTGTGGTTTACCTGTCCATGGGGCAGCCAGAGGACAAGGTATGGAATGGCCTATTCTGGGTAATACAGTTGTTTGTTTGTGTGAATGCCGTTGCCAAAAGTTTTTTACAGGAAAGCAGGGGTAGGATGCTGTATTTCTATTCCATTGCAGGCGCCCGTGATTTTGTATTATCAAAATTGCTGTTTAACCTATTGCTCATGTTTGTGATGAGCCTGCTGAGCCTCGCTGTATTCACTTTGCTCCTTGGTAATCCATTGGAACATGGTGTTCCATTCATTGGTATCGCCTGCCTCGGCGGTATGAGCCTGGGGCTTGTATTCACCTTCCTCGCCGCCATTGCTGCTAAAGCACAGCAACAGGCAGCACTGATGGCCATCATGGGGTTCCCGATCATCATTCCGCAACTTTTATTGCTGATGAAAATAGCAACTGCCGCCTTCTCATCGGTAGTGCAGGCAGGACTGCTGCAAATGATCCTGCTGCTCATAGGCCTTGACCTGATGGTAGTGATCCTTGCAGTGATATTGTTTCCGTTTCTTTGGAAAGACTAAAAATTTAGGATTTTAAGATGCAGGATTTGGTGATAGACGGGGGCAGATGAATGTCTAATATAAATCCTAAATCATCAAATCCTGCATCTTAAAATCCTACATCAGAAATCAGCCATTTCCTATCTGCCATCAAAACCTCAAATGCCTTACTGTAAGCCCGTTATTGATCAGTTGTTTCAGTGAATCAATACCAATCTTCAGGTGCCTTTCCACGAATTGAGCGGTAACTGTTTTATCGCTGGCTTCTGTTTTGACCCCGTCGGGTATCATGGGCTGGTCACTTACCAACAGCAATGCTCCTGTGGGGATCTTATTATAGAAGCCCACTGTAAAAATGGTAGCTGTTTCCATGTCAATAGCATAGGCCCGCACTTTGGTCAGGTAATCCTTGAACACATCATCGTGTTCCCATACACGGCGGTTGGTTGTGTAAACAGTGCCTGTCCAATAGTCTACCTTATTATCCCTTATGGTGGTTGATATTGCTTTCTGCAATGCAAAAGCAGGCATGGCAGGTACTTCGGCAGGAAAATAATCATTGGAAGTACCCTCCCCCCTGATGGCAGCTATGGGAAGGATAAGATCGCCCAGTTTATTTCTTTTCTTTAATCCTCCGCATTTGCCCAGGAATAGAACCGCCTGTGGTTCTATGGCTGTAAGGAGGTCCATGATGGTGGCTGCACCCGGACTGCCCATTCCAAAATTAATGATGGTAATACCATCAGCCGTAGCGCATTGCATAGGCCTGTCGGCACCCACTACTTTTACTTTATTCCATTTGGCAAACATGGTTACATAATTGCCAAAATTGGTGAGTAATATATACTTTCCAAAATTTTCCAGTTTCTCCCCTGTATAACGTGGAAGCCAGTTGCTCACTATCTCTTCTTTTGTTCTCATCTGTTACTATTTATTTTTCTGACTGTCAGATGGAATTCGCCAATGAAGCACTCTGTTTGGCACCAGAATTTGTCATGGCTCATTTCATAATATGGATCATTTAGTCAATATCTTTGAAAAAGCTAATTGGCTAAAATACAAAAAAACGGCTCCTGTAACAAGTGCTATGATTAAAATAACGTATCCCAAATATGATTACAGGGTAAAAAAAGAACAGGACAAAGAGTGGATATTTGATCCTTTCAGAAAACGATGGACCAGGCTTACGCCCGAAGAATGGGTACGGCAGAATTTTCTTCAATACCTGGTACAGGAAAAAAAATACCCCCATTCACTGATAGCGATTGAGAAAGAAATTCAATTGGGAGAGCTGAAAAAACGTTTTGACATCCTTGTATATAAAGACTCCGCTCCGTGGATGGTAATTGAATGCAAAGAAATGAATGTGGTCATAGATGATGCAGTCCTCAGACAGGTACTTAATTACAATATCACTTTACAGGCGTCATTTATTGTTATCACCAATGGCAGTTCCACTTATGGCTTTGGCCTGCAGCAGGGAAAGGTGACCGAACTTGAGCAATTGCCGGTGTTTTAAATACATACAGCGTCCTTATCAAACGCAATAAAAAAAAGCCACTGCAGTGATGCAATGGCTTGGTATATTTCAGACGGTTGCTGTTAAGGGAAAATACCCAGTTCGGCATAAGAAGTGCCTACTTTATTAATGGCACAGACATAGGCGGCTGTGCGCATGTCAGGAATGGCAGGATTGCTTTTCCAGATATCCATGATCTCACGGGTAGCAGCAATCATGGTTTCTTCCAGCCCACTGTGTACAAGATCAACTTCTTCAGGGCCATGCAGGATAAAAGTACGTTCAGTTTCCGTTACATTTTTACCGGTGAGCGATTCAATCTGGCTGAGAATATGACTGTTCATGTTTTCAGTAAACCTTTTTTCCATCCGGCCATAGCGTACATGGCTCAGGTTCTTCAGCCATTCGAAATAAGAAACGGTTACGCCGCCTGCATTGAGGTACATATCAGGTACTACCAGTATCCCTTTTGCAGCAAGCACTTCATCCGCTTCCGGGGTCAATGGGCCATTGGCCGCTTCACCAATGATCTTTGCTTTAACATTTGAAACATTATCCGCATTGATCACGTTTTCCAATGCAGCGGGGATCAAAATATCACAAGCCAGTTCTAAGGCATCTGCACCCTTGGCCAGGTTTTTTGCACCGGGGAAATTCAGGATGGAACCTGTTTTTTTTCTGTGTTGAAACACTTCTTCCTCATTCAGTCCGTCAGCACTGTAAATGGCGCCTTCATATTCTGAAATGGCTACTATTTTAGAACCGTGCTCACGGAAGAATTTTGCACAGTAATAGCCCACATTACCCAATCCTTGTATCACAACTGTTTTTCCTTCCACACCTGTTGTCAACCCGAGTTTCTGCATCACCTCGGGCATGTTGCATACTTCGCGGATACCAAAGAAAACCCCCAGGCCGGTGGCTTCCTTTCTGCCACGCACACCTCCCTGCGTAACCGGCTTGCCGGTTACGCAGCCTGCAGCATCAATTTCTCCGGGCTTTAATGAAGTATAAGTATCTACGATCCAGGCCATTTCCCTTTCTCCGGTGCCATAATCAGGTGCCGGTACATCAATACCGGGTCCGATGAAATTTTTCTTTACCAGTTCACTCGTGTAGCGCCTGGTGATCTTCTCTAATTCATATACACTATGTTCGCGCGGATTGATCTTGATCCCTCCCTTGCCACCACCAAACGGCACATTCACAATGGCACATTTGTAAGTCATGAGCGAGGCAAGCGCCATCACTTCATCCTGGTTCACTTCTTCGCTGAAACGGATACCGCCTTTACAAGGCGATTTATGTTGCGAATGCTGTACACGGTAGGCTTCAATTACTTCAATGCTTCCATCATCCATTTTTACAGGAAACCGCATACTGTAAATACTGTTGCAGGCTTTGATCTGTTCCAGTATCCCTCTTTCCCATTTGGTGAACTTGGCCGCTTTGTCGAAACTTCTTTCAACACTCTGAAAAAAGCTGTACGGTTTGTGATCTGACATGAGCTAATCGTTTTTGTTTTTTTGACTTGAGTTTATGAACAAGCAGTATTGAGCGGTACTGCTTTTGAGCCTTTTCATAAGATGCCGATCATTTCTTCTCCAATTTGCTGATCTTCCTGTCCAGCGCAAAAACATACAGGAACAGGCCTGTCAGGATGGTTACCACTACCACAATGACAACGTATATTTTTCCATTACTGCGCATGACACCTGTATTTTCTTCAGGCAGCACTTGCTGTGCTGCAGCATATAATACGTTGAGGGCCAGAATGGCCATCAGGGCAATCTTTTTCATCTTATTCATTTACTAAATGTTGTTCTTTGAGTATTGACAGACGGATGCGCAGTGTGCTGATCCAAACGCCCAATAATGTCCAGCCAATCACTGCCGGATAAAATACGGAACGCATGTTGGGGTCCATGTCTTTTCCATTAATGCCCGGATTACCCTCACTTCCCTGCCCGCCCGGATGCAGTGATTCCGTTAAACGGGGCAATATCCATAAAGTCGGGAACAGCATAAAAAATGCAAAGACATTATACACAGCACCTATCCGTGCGCGCTTTTCATGGTCACTCATGCTTCCGCGCAGTACAAAATAAGCCAGGTAAATAAGCAGGGCTATGGCAGCTCCGTTCTGTTTCGGATCACCACTCCAGGGACTGCCCCATTGGTAATTGGCCCAGATGGAACCGGTAATGAGCCCCAGTACGCCAAACAATGTCCCGGTAGCCGCATACGCGCTGGAATAATAATCATGCACCGGGTTATTGCTGCGCAGGTATTTAGCAGCATATACCACAGAAGTGAATAACAGGATCATCATTCCAAACCACATGGGCACATGGAAAAAAAAGTTCCGGATCGACTGCTGCATCCGGTCATCCAGCTTTGGCACTTTTACAAGGAATCCGTATATACAGGTATAAAGGAGTAATACGAATGATAATATCTTCCACCAGGATTTGCGAATCATGATCTCTTTTTTACAATAACCCTTTCTGCTTCGGCAGTAAAACTAACAACTGTGAGCGCAAAATTAGGGGAATTACGAGGATTGGGGAAATGAGAATTGAAGGAATAATTGGGAATTGAGGAAATGCAATTTAACTTGGTCATTAGTTATGGGAAACCCGCTTTTGCATATCCGGGACTTATCTGTTGATTTTATTACAGACGGCAATCGTACCCAGGCTTTGCAGCATATTGATGTTACAATTAACCGCGGCGAGATCCTTGCCATTGTAGGAGAGTCAGGGTCTGGCAAATCGGTTATGTCTTTGTCCGTTTTGCAATTATTGCCCTCTCCGCCAGCCATTTACAGTTCAGGCGCGCTATTATTATCATTCAATGAAGAAAAAATAGACGTGTTGAAAATGCCGGCGGAAAGGCTGCAAACCATTCGTGGCAGCCGTGTTGCCATGATTTTCCAGGAACCGATGACGGCTTTAAATCCTTTATTTACCTGCGGTTTCCAAGTGATGGAAGCCATCAGGCAACACAATAAGCTGACAAAAGCAGCCGCCAAAAAAAGGGCCATAGCCCTTTTTGAAAAAGTACAGCTGCCGGAACCTGCCGATATGTTTAGCAGGTACCCACATCAATTGAGCGGGGGGCAAAAACAGCGGGTCATGATTGCCATCGCTATGAGTTGCGAGCCTGCTTTACTCATCTGCGATGAGCCCACTACCGCCCTGGATGTAACAGTGCAAAAAAGCATCCTGACACTTATTCGCGAATTACAACAGCAAAATAATATGGGCGTCATATTCATCACGCATGACCTTGGTGTGGTTGCAACCATAGCAGACCGTGTTGCTGTAATGTACAAAGGGAAGATTGTAGAAGAGAAACCGGCATGGCAACTGTTTCAGCATCCTGAACATCCCTATACCAGGGCATTGCTGGCCTGCAGACCAGCGTTACATAAAAAAGGAGAACAGTTGCCTGTTGTGAGTGATTTCATGGAACCGGGCGGTTCAGATAAAAAAAGAGGTACAACGATGAGTGATAGCAGCAGCCGGTTGACATCTCCCCTACTTGAAGTAAAGCATTTAAAAATCTATTACCCCAATAAAAAAAATTTCTTCGGCAAAGTGGTCAATTACATCAAAGCGGTAGATGATGTAAGTTTTACAGTGTTTGAAGGAGAAACATTGGGACTCGTTGGGGAATCAGGATGTGGTAAAAGTACATTGGGCAGGGCTATACTACGCCTGATCGATGTTACCAGTGGAAATATTAACTATAAAGGAAAGGATCTGCTGGCTGCCGGCTGCCGGCAACTGAAAGCTTTACGCAAAGACATGCAGATCATTTTCCAGGATCCTTACGCTTCTTTAAATCCCCGCATTACTATTGGTGATGCCATAGCCGAACCATTAGCTGTTCATGGACTTGCTGCCACTGTGCATGAGCAAAAGGAAAGGGTAATAGCCTTACTGGAAAAAGTAGACCTCAAAGCCGAACACTATAACCGTTACCCGCACGAATTCAGCGGGGGGCAACGTCAGCGGATCGTGATTGCAAGGGCACTTGCCCTGCAGCCTTCTTTTATAGTGTGTGATGAAAGCGTATCTGCACTTGATGTGAGTGTACAGGCCCAGGTACTCAACCTGCTGAACGACCTGAAAAAGGAATTCGGTTTCACTGCTATCTTCATTTCTCACGACCTGTCTGTAGTGCGGTATATCAGCGACCGCATTATGGTTATGAACAAAGGTCGTATAGAAGAAACAGGCCCGGCCGAATCTGTCTATCATCACCCTCAAAGCGCTTACACACAACGGCTTATTGCATCAATCCCCGGGGTCAGCGGTTTTCAGTTTCAACCCCCTGATTCCTGATTATCCAATTATTTCGTACCTTTGCCGACTTCACTAAAAAAACTCATGCCGTAACATGAAATTATCGCAATTCAAATTTGATCTCCCTTTAAACCTTATTGCACAAAATCCAACCAAAAGACGAGAAGACAGCCGCATGATGGTTGTTGACCGTAAAAGCGGGCACATGGAAAACAAACATTTCCGTGACATCCTGGAGTATTTCGATGATAAGGACGTGTTTGCAGTAAACAACACCAAAGTATTCCCTGCGCGTATGTATGGCCGCAAGGAAAAAACCGGCGCTAAGATTGAGGTTTTCCTGCTAAGAGAATTGAATAAGCCCAACCGTTTATGGGATGTGATCGTTGATCCTGCAAGAAAGATCCGTGTGGGCAATAAGCTTTATTTTGGCGACAACGAAGAACTCGTTGCTGAAGTGATTGACAACACAACCAGCCGTGGACGTACCATTCGTTTTTTGTGGGAAGATGATGATGAAAGCTTTAAGAAAATGCTGGAATTTTTGGGAGAAACCCCGCTTCCCAAATACATCAAGCGTAAACCTGATGAAGAAGATAAAGAGCGCTATCAGACTGTTTACGCAAAATATGAAGGCGCTGTTGCTGCTCCAACAGCAGGGTTGCACTTTAGTAAAGAGCTGATCAAGCGTTGCGAGATACTGGGTATCCGTTTTGCAGAAGTGACCCTGCATACCGGTCTGGGCACCTTCCGGCCAATTGAAGTGGAAGACCTCAGCAAACATAAAATGGACGCTGAGTATTATGCCATTACAGAAGAAGCCTGCCGTATTGTAAACAAGGCCAAAGAAACAGGCCATCGTGTCTGCTCTATCGGTACTACCACCATGCGCGCTATGGAAAGCAGCTTTACTGCACAAAAACTGTTGAAGCCGAGTGAAGGATGGACCAACCATTTCATTCATCCGCCATATATTTTTAATGTAGCAGATAGCCTGGTGACCAATTTCCACCTCCCCAAAACCAGCCTCCTGATCATGACCTGTGCTTTTGCTGGTTACGATCTGGCAATGGAAGCTTATAAAAAAGCAATCAAGGATAAATACCGTTTCTTCAGCTACGGAGATGCATTATTGATCATTTAACTTTATTGCACAATATTTTTAAAAAGAAGCCATTCAACAATGAGTGGCTTCTTTTTAAAAAAACGACAACCCCATGTGCATAATTTTGAGTAAGGGGGAGTGTATCTGACAAAACCGAACCCGGCTCTAAACTAACAATCATTAGTTATAAAAGCAAGATAAAGCCTGCTTTTTTCTTTTTAATTTGTCTTCTCGGCTGTTTTTTTAAGATTCCCCAGGTTTTTTTCCATCATGGGGCCGATTATTTTATCGTTCATAATAGATCCCAGTTTTTCCCAGGGATACCAGCTAAGCCTTTGCTGGAACTGCCATTGCACCACCGTTACATGCTGGGCTGGGCTGGAAATAAGGTTCATGGTACTCACTTGCAGATGACCGTTCCTGGTGCGCCAGGTGGACTGGACAGCAGTAGCTGAAACCCGGGTAATAGTTACGTCCGTTCCGCCAAGCCTGGCCTGTGTAGCGGAAATAATGTTAACCGAAGTATCATTCATGCCATCGATCCAGTTCTTCCATTGGCGCAGGTCTCTGATCCTGGCTAAAACAGAATCGGCAGGGGCTTCCACGTTGATTGCCCTTGAGACAATAACCACAGATGGCAAGAGAGAAGTCATAAGGGTGGCCAATACAAATAACCCGGCTATACTAATCAAGGCCAGTTTAATCAAACGCATGCTTATTCCCATTTAAATGTTTTAAATGCTGCTGCATATACAATAATTGTCCATATTGCCAGGATGCCCAGCTCTTTCCAACAACTGGCAA
Source organism: uncultured Sediminibacterium sp. (assembly GCA_964507525.1). Taxonomy (GTDB): domain Bacteria; phylum Bacteroidota; class Bacteroidia; order Chitinophagales; family Chitinophagaceae; genus Sediminibacterium. Next base: position 35,724 of record CAZDQB010000016.1, read on the forward strand.
GGCTGGCTCCTTCGAAAGCAATATTGCGCATGGCATTATTGAAATGTGTCAGGGGTAGCAAGCGGCAAAGGGGCTGTAACCATGAAGGGAACGCTTCAATAGAGAAAAACGTACCTGCCAGCAGGAACTGGGGCATGGTAATCAGGTTCGCGAAAGGAGGAATACTACTTTCATTTTTAGAAACACTGCTCACGATAAACCCAAATCCCATAAACAGGATGAGCGCTATAAAGCTCAGCAGCATGATAGCCAGGAAAGTTTGCAGTCCGTGTACCAGCGTAAAATGAAATATAAAATGCCCCACGACAATAATAATGATCGCCGTCAACATCTGAAATATGACCCTGCTCACAGCCTCACCGAGTACAATATAGGATCTGCGTATTGGGGTAGCATAAAACCTTTTCAGTACCAATTGCTGCCGGAGGTTGAAGAAGAGGAATGCTACACCAAATACACCTGAACTTAGCAAAGAGAACCCCAACTGGCCCGGTAATATAAAATCGATAGTACGATAGATACGACCGGGGATCTTTTGAACAGTATTATTGACAATGGCAATTGTAGAGGTATTGGCATATGTTCTCTGGTTGATACCGCCGATCACTGCATTCAGAATGGATTGCAGTACCTGTATATTCTGCGGGTTCACAGCTTCTGAACTGGTAAGGCTGATTTTATACGGTGGGTTTTCAAGGCCTGACTTTTCGATATTGATCACAGCCGTGATCCTTCCTTTCTCAAGGTCTTCACGTAGTTCTTCGCCTGTTTTGTTGACGACATGTATTCCTGCAATATTTTTGATTACCGGATAGATCGGGTTTACGGTGTCGGTATTTTTATCAAAAGCAACGGTCAGGGAAAGCTTGCCCCCACTACCGATAAATCCAAAAACCAATATGAAGATCAAAGGGAATGCAATGCTGAAAACAACAGCGGACGGGCTGCGGAAAATAGCCCGCAGGCTCCCACGGGTTATGGCAGTCATTGCCTTAAGCTGGCTATACTTAGCGCTCATAAATGGTTCATTATACCAACAAATCTATCTTTTTATTTACCGATACCAAAAACAGAAGTGACCGTTGGAAAAAATACCAGGAAGTAAGACAAAAGTCGTATGTTTGTATGACAAATGGCAGATATGGCAAAAATAAAAAAACCAACCCGGCCTGAAACCTCGCTTCCACATGTAAGGGAAGCGCAGGCAGCTTATACGCCGGCTAAAAAGCCATTGTTAGTAGCAGATTTCACTTTTAAGAAATTTAAAAAGGTAGCTGATCTTGTTCCTTTTACCCAAGCCGAATGGGCCAGTATCCTCCATCTTTCAGAAAGAACATTGCAGCGCTATGCTAAAAGCAACGCCTCTTTCGAAGCTATCTACACAGACCGCATCTTGCATATACAGGAGCTCATTAACATGGGGCTCGAAACATTCGCCAATGCCAATGCTTTATACCGCTGGCTTAAACGGGAGAAAAATGTACTTGGCAGCACATTAACCTTCGAATCACTGTATTCCAACAGGGGTATCCAGGAAATCATAGATGAGATCGGAAGAATTCAATACGGTGTATATATATGATCCTGTACAGGTTTTCACCCCGTATTTTCAGCAGAGACCTGAGTGGCGAAGGTGCACGCAGATTCGGAGGTCGTTGGAACAGTAAAGGCATACCCGTTGTGTATACCAGTTCCACCATTTCCTTGTCCCTGTTAGAATTATTGATTCATAACTCCAGCTATGATGAGATCAATACCAATCACTTAACCATCATCCAGGTCCCTGATCAGGTTGTCGCAATTGACAATGCACAATTAAAAAAAGAATGGATACAAGACGAGGCATACACCCGTTTTATTGGCGATGAGTTTCTCAGAACGCGATCCTCATTGCTATTGAAAGTTCCGTCTGCCATTATCACGGAAGAATCGAATATATTGTTAAATCCAAAGCACCGGGACTTCAAAAAAGTCCAGATCCAATCAGCCAAAGTGTTTCACTTCGATAGCAGGCTCTTTAAAATGGCTCCTTAATTTATTTCAACTGTAAATGGCAACCTGGCTTGCGGAATTCCTATCATTTCCTTTACTTTCTTTATCTCCTGCAATAGTTTAAACTGATCGCCTCCTATTTCTTCTTTGATGAGATCCTTTTTGACCGATTTTTTATAATTACTCATCAGTTGTTCTATAAAACTCTTTTTCTCAGGATATTCTTTAGTCCGGTATTCTTTCAGCTTAGCCATCCTGGCAGCACAATCCACCGCATCCTGCATGGTTCCTATCCTGTCTACCAGGCCTATCGCTACTCCCCTGCTGCCTGTCCACACACGCCCCTGCGCAATACTATCAACATAAATCATGTCCCTTTTACGGCCATTCGATACACGTGATTTAAACGTATGGTAAACAGAATCGGTCATTGTCTGAAAAAAATGTTTTTCTGTTTCCGTCAGCGGCCTGTCGCCTGTCCCCATATCTGCATACGGCGCCGTTTTCACCCTGTCAAACGTAATTCCCAATTTGTTTTTAAAGAACGATTCATAGTTCGGTATAATACTGAACACCCCAATGGAACCGGTAATGGTATTAGCATCTGCAAAAACAGAATCTGCATTGCAGGAAATATAATATCCGCCCGATGCAGCCACGTCGCCCATACTTACCACTACAGGTTTTTCTTTCCTGGCCAATGTTATTTCGCGCCAGATCACATCACTTCCGAGGGAACTCCCACCGGGAGAGTTAACACGGAAAACAATTGCTTTCACGTCTTTATCAAGCCTTATCTTCCGCAACAGTGTTCTGAAAGCATCACTGGCTACCTGTTCATTATCGCCTTTACCATCAATGATCTCTCCGCTTGCATATACAATTGCTATTTTATCACCGCTTACATCTTTTTTAAATGAAACTGCTTTGCCATAATCGTTAAAAGTGACAAAATTAATTTTTTCACGTTCCCCCAATTTCAGCTTACTGAGTAATACGGTCTTCACTTCATCATCATATTTTAATCCGTCAACCAAGTCATGTTGTAAAGCATCATTAGCGGTCTGAATGGTTCCATCTACGGCCAGTGCTCTCAACTTCGTCGTGTCTATTTTGCGTGCTTCGGCAGCAACCTGCAGAAAGCCAGTATACAGATCACCCAGCCAGACAGTCGTTTGCAAACGGTTGGCGTCTGTCATTTTTGTCTCACGTAAAGGCTCTGTTGCGCTTTTGAATTTGCCGGCGTAAAATATCTGGGGCTGTATTTCCAACTTATCGAGTGTACCTTTAAGGAACATCAGGTTGGATACAAACCCACCCCAATCCACTCCTCCCTGCGGGTGGCAAAAGATCTGGTCTGCTGCATTTCCTACATAATATCCTTTTTGGGAAATGGCCTCACCATATGCAATCACAAATTTTCCGCTCGTTTTAAAATCAAGTATGGCTTTCCGTAATTCTTCGCTTGCAGCGAACCCATTGGCATTGCGTGCACAGCTAACATAGATCCCCTTTACGGAAGAATCGGTTTTAGCGTGGTGTACCATCCTTATCACATCGTATAGCGAAGGTACTTCAGTGGCAGTTTCATCAATTAGTGCCCCCAGCGGATTCTCCTGCTTCTGCTCCTTGAAATGGTTAGACAGGTCTAATACCAGCACTGCATTATCCCCAACCACCGGTTTGTCGGCCGAGGTTGCACTTACAATAAACCCAATCAACACAAATATGCCGATCACAGTAAAAATAACCAGTGCCAAAAGGGCTGCAAAAAACGTTTTAAAAAAGCTTTTCATAATTTTCTGTAACTGCTTTATGAATTTAAAGATATTTGAAGCCAACTACTCTACCAATTTATGAGGACAGCTTATTTGTTGATAGGCGGCAACCTGGGAAACCGACCGGTATACCTGCAACAGGCGATTGATCAGATCGAGGCATCCTGTGGTATTATCTTAAAGCGTTCATCAGTCTATGAAACAGCTGCATGGGGCAATACGGACCAGCCTTCTTTTTACAACCAGGCCCTGGTTGTGGAAACAATGCTTGAACCCGTACACCTCATCCGGCAGTTACTTTCCATTGAAGAAGCAATGGGGCGCAGGAGGGATATTAAGATGGGACCGAGGATCATTGACCTTGATATCCTGTTAATAGATGACCTCATTATTCAATTACCTGCGCTTGTACTGCCACATCCGGCATTGCATCAACGAAGGTTTGCCCTGGTGCCTTTAACGGAAGTGGCGCCCGAATTAGTACATCCTGCCCTGCATAAAACCATCAGCCAGTTGCTTGATGAATGTACGGATGAGCTGAATGTGCAAAAAAAATAGACTGCCGGATACTGTTGGCAGTTAATTTTGACAGTCATCGAGCACGCAACCGATAATGAAGCACCATTTTATAACTGTAGAAGGGAACATAGGCGCGGGGAAAACGACACTGGCGCATTTACTGGCCAGGCATTTTAATGCACGACTCATATTGGAGGAGTTTGCAGACAACCCTTTCCTGCCAAAATTCTACGATAATCCGCAACAATATGCTTTTCCGCTGGAACTGTTCTTTATGGCAGAGCGTTACAAGCAACTGAAAGAAATGGTGCATACCAAAGATATTTTTCAGCATGTAACAGTATCTGATTACCTGTTCACCAAATGTTTATTGTTTGCCAAAGTAAACCTGCCGGAAGAAGAATTCAGGTTGTATCAAAAGCTGTTCGATATCATACATCAACAGCTGGTATTTCCCGATATACTCATTTACCTGCATGCGCCTGTACAGAAATTACAGGCCAATATCAAAAAAAGAAACCGGGGATATGAACAGGGCATTTCTGACGAATACCTGTTCAATATCCAGGAGACCTATACGAGCTATATCAAACAGCACAATATCAAGACCATTTTTATCGATGCCAGCAATGCCGATTTTCTTGGCAATGAAAAACATTTGCAGGTCGTATTGAATGCGTTGGACAAGGATTATGATGTTGGGCAGCACTATTTTTCATTACCATAGCGCTAACAAAGCAGTGTAACGATATTTTTAAGACCACCACAGACATGCAAAACACAGACCCGTTTGAATCGATACGTGTTCCAGAATTCAGAAGCCTTGTGTTGGGGAGATTTTTGTTCATTATGGGACTAAGGATGATGAGTACACTGGTGGGCTGGTGGATCTATGAACTGACTAACGCTCCATTTGCCATTGGCCTGATCGGCCTGTCGGAAGTCATTCCTGCCGTTTCATTTGCCTTGTATGCCGGTCACATTATTGACCTGAGTGAGAAAAGAAAACTTTTGCTGCGCGGAGTGGCGTTGTACACAACCGCTATTCTTGTATTATTACTCCTCTCTACTCCTTTTACCAAAGCCCGGTTGTCTAACCAGTGGATTGCTATCTGTATCTATGGCGTCATTTTTTGCACCGGGATCATTCGTTCGTTTTCAGGGCCAGTGTTCAACGTTATATTGGCCAATGTTGTTCCCAAAACAAGGTTGCAAAATGCAACAACCTGGAACCAGGGAGCCTGGCTGTTGGCATCTGTTACAGGGCATGCAACCGGCGGCTTTCTCATTGCAGGGCTGGGTAACACAGGCACACTTATTACCATCGCGTGCCTGATGACCGGTGCATTTATTACTTTATTCCAGCTGAAACCACATCCGCCGCTGAATGAGAGGGGAGAGAAAAAAACCCTGGACAGTGTGAGAGAAGGGATCGATTTCGTATTTAAAACAAAGGAAGTGCTCGGTGCCTTATCGCTTGATCTTTTTGCCGTGCTGTTTGGCGGCGCGGTGGCAATGGTTCCTGTTTATGCCAGGGATATTTTAAAAGTAGGACCGCAGGGTTTCGGTTTCCTCAATGGTGCTTCTGACATCGGTTCCATATGTATAGTAATCATGTTAACCCTGTTCCCTTTACGCAGGCAACAGGGCAAAAAATTGTTATTTGCAGTAGCTGGCTTTGGCATGTGTATCATCACATTTGCATTGTCCACCACTTTCTGGCTGTCCTTTTTTGCATTAATGCTGGGCGGCATGCTCGATGGTATCAGTGTTGTAGTAAGAGGCACCATTATGCAACTGAAAACACCAGACAATATGCGGGGCAGGGTAATGAGCGTAAACTCCATGTTCATTAACAGCAGTAATGAACTCGGACAATTTGAAAGTGGCGTAGCCGCTAAACTTTTAGGCGTTGTTCCATCGGTCGTTTTTGGAGGATGTATGACACTGGGCGTAGTCATCTTCACCTGGATCAAAGCACCCAGCTTGCGCAAAATGCAATATTAATCATACCATTGCCAATTGCCGTATTTTCTTTCTGTCGCCAACGATCCATACAACATCTCCCCATTCAAATACCAGGTCGGATGCCGGATTGAGTATCCGTTCTCCCTGCCGTTCAATCCCTACCACCAATCCATTGGTTTGTTCGCGTATACCAGATCCGCGGATGGTTTTTCCTTTTAAACGCGTGTGTTCATCAACCACAATGTTTTCCAGTTCCACATTTTCTTTATCTGCATTGAAACCCTCCGTGCATGCTACGATAATTTTACTAAACTCCAGCAGCTGTTGGTCTGTACCAATCACTCCAATGGTATCATACGGATACATGCGCTCCTGGCGTGCAGGTGCATACAATACCAGACTCCCCCTTTCAATAAAAGCTATATTGATGCCATACTGTTCCCGCCATTTCAATGATTCAAGTGTTTGCCCGATGAACGGCGCCAAGGGACTGATTTTATATTGTGTGATATGCCCATCCCATGGTGAAAGATGATTGCGTGCCCTTTGTTGCTCTGCCACTTCTTTTTCGTGCAGGTTATGCAGGAAACGGTCTTCGATACGCTGGTAGAATTGCTGGAGTTTTTGCCTGAATATCACCAGAATCACCATCATGAATATAATGGTAGTGGTAACTGCAATCCAGAAAGGAAAGATCTGTCTCATCAACGAACCAACCAATACTATTGCCAACAGGTTACGTGCCACTTCCAGCATCACAAGAGGGCCGTGACTGTATTTTTGGTTCAGCCACAGGGCTGCATAAGTGCTCTTTTTGATCTTTTTTACAGTGAGTGCCCAGATAAAAGGCGACATCAGCAGTAATGCTGCCACTGTCGTTGCTATCCTGCCAAAAAGCAGATTTTGAACATGTTTCAGTACAAAAGGAAGCAGGAAATAAGCGGTTAATAAGATCAAAGCAATGATCACTACACTGTTCACCAACACGATCTGCAAATAAAAATGCAGGAATCGTTTCCAGTTACTTTCACCTTCTATCGTTTGTGAACTGCTGCTGTACCTGTCGAGCGATTTAATCCATCGTTTGGGTAGCGTTTGTTGCAGGAACTGATACAAAGGATCAGCCAGCCTGATCATATAAGGTGTTGCAAAAGTGGTGATTACTGATACCCCCACAGCAATGGGATACAGGTAGGAGCTTGTTACCTTTAATGAAACACCCAGTGAAGCAATGATGAACGAGAATTCACCGATCTGCGACATGCTGGTTCCTGCTTTTACAGATTGCTTCAGCGTGCGTCCCGATAACAAAGCCCCGGCGCTCACAAAGATTGTTTTACCGGCCATAACACTCACTGTCAGTATCAACACGGGAACAGCGTATTGTACCAGTATAGCAGGATCAATCAGCATACCTACGGATACAAAAAATATGGCGCCAAAGAGGTCTTTAACCGAAGCAATGAGGTGTTCAATTTTCTCTGCCTGCGTTGTTTCTGCAAGAATAGAACCCATGATGAACGCGCCTAACGCAGCAGAAAATCCTACCTGATCGGCCAATACCACCATACCCAGGCAAAGACCAAGTGATATTATTAATAAAGTTTCGCTGTTCAGCCACCTGGAAACCCTTTTAAAGAAAGTGGGTAGTAAAAATATTCCCATCACAAACCACAGGCATAAAAAGAATAATAGCTTCAGTATTGACAATAGCATTTGAGAACCTTCAAACTGGCGACTGACCGCTACCGTTGATAACAATACCATCAGCAAGATGGCCACGAGGTCTTCAATCACCAACACCCCCAATACCAGGCCTGTGAATTGCTGTGATTTGAGTCCCAGTTCATCAAACGCCCTGAAAATGATCGTAGTAGACGAAATGGCAATGATACCGCCAAGAAAAAGGCTGTCCATATATGGCCAGCCCAGTATTTGTCCCATTGCATAACCCAGTAGCATCATGCACGACAATTCCACCACGCCGGTAATGGCCGCCGACCCTCCTACTTTCAGCAGTTTTTTAAAGCTGAATTCGATACCCAGTGCAAACAGGAGGAACACCACCCCGATTTCTGCCCAGATCCTGATACTCTCCAGGTCAGTAATGGTAGGAAACAGCTTAAAATTGGGGCCCACCAATAAACCGGCGATGATATAACCTAATACCACTGGTTGCCTGAGTTTTTTGAAAAACAAAGTGATGACACCAGCGGCGCCGAGTATTAAGGCGAGGTCTTTAATCAGGGCAGGTACATGGTTCATAGGCATTTTTTTGGCAAGAATATACAAAAAAAGCCGGAGCCTTTATCAGGGTTTAATCAATTTTTCTAATACATAATATACTGCCGGACAAAAACTAACGTTTTTTAGAGTAATAGCAGGACGTTTCAGCAATACGTCCTCATCAGTATAAGGGAAGCGGTGACAGTCGGAAGGGCGCTGGTCATATATACTACAATAATTATCTCTGCCGAGAAAGGGACAAGGCTTGCTTTTTAATACATAGTCACCCTCCTGGTCCAGTGTCAGGTAAGTATCAATGAAAACACTTTCTTTCATCCGCAGGTGCTTGCTGATCCTTTTGATATCCGGTGTTTTAAACCGGGGGGAATAATTTTTGCAGCAATTGGCGCATTGAAGGCAGTCAATATGGCTAAATGCTTCTTCATGGAGATCCGGTAATCGTTTCAATACCTTATTCTTATCAGCTCGTTGCAGCAACTGCCTGTATTGCTTCTGGTGTTCAGCACTCTTTTTTTCCCAATTATCCATGTTTACTTCTTCCATAATTTGCGCAATCGATTGACAAATATACCTCCCTTTCCGGCATTCACTCCTTTTCCCCGGCCCTGTTAAGCATGCATTTTTTCCGAATGTATCCACGTACCTTTGCCGCGTCTTAAAACAAGCATATTGCTATGAACTTATTCGAAGAACAATCCACAGAGTTTCAACGCAGACATAATGGCCCTAACCAGGCCGATACAGAGGCCATGCTCAAGGTTATTGGTGCTGCAACGCTAAATGAGCTGGTTAGTAAGACTGTTCCGGATACCATCCGTATCAAGCAGCCTTTAGACATCCCACCGGCCATTAGTGAATTTGAATATTTAGCTGAGTTGAAGAAAGTGGCGGCAAAGAATAAAGTTTATAAAAATTATATCGGACAGGGTTATTACGGCACCATTACACCAAGTGTTATCCTGCGCAATGTTTTTGAAAATCCGGGATGGTATACCCAATATACGCCTTACCAGGCAGAGATTTCACAGGGCCGGCTTGAGAGCCTGCTGAATTTTCAAACCATGGTGACCGATCTTACCGGTTTACCTATTGCCAATGCGTCCCTGCTGGATGAAGCCTCCGCTGCAGCGGAGGCTATGGCCATGATCTTCCATCATGTGAACAAGACCGATGTGATCAATAAACCAAAACTGTTTGTTGACTATAGCATATTTCCGCAGACGAAGGATGTACTTATTACACGTGCTGCGCCTATTGGCATTGAATTGGTTTATGGCGATTACAAAACGGCGGTACTGGACCATAGTTACTTTGGCGCCATCTTGCAATATCCCAACAGCAATGGTTCGGTAGAAGACCACCAGGCATTTATTAAACAGGTGCATGCGGCAGAGGGGCTTGTAGTACTGGTTACTGACCTGCTGGCACTGACCCTGCTGACACCTCCGGGCGAATTAGGTGCAGATGTGGCAGTAGGAAGCGCCCAGCGTTTTGGGGTGCCGATGGGATATGGCGGGCCACATGCAGCTTTCTTTGCAACCAAAGACGAATTCAAGCGCGGTATGCCGGGTCGTTTGATCGGAGTAAGCATTGATGCACAAGGGAACCGTGCTTTGCGCATGGCGTTGCAAACAAGGGAGCAGCATATCAAACGGGAAAAAGCTACTTCCAATATTTGTACAGCGCAGGCATTGCTGGCAAATATGGCAGCAATGTACGCAGTGTATCATGGAGCATCTGGTTTGAAAGCTATTGCTACACGTATTCACCTGCTAGCCCAGGCTGTTGCCAGTGAACTTACCCAGTTAGGTATACAACAAAACAACACCTATTATTTCGATACATTGCATATTACCGGGGTAAATACTGCCGCCCTTAAAAAGATGGCAGAGAAGTTCCATACCAATTTCTTTTATGCTGCGGATGGTTCAGTAAATATCAGTATCGATGAAACAACATCCATCGAAGACGTTAATACCCTCATCAAAATATTCGAGGCATTAACAGAGAAGAGTACCGGCAAACAAATAACTACAGCAAACCTGCCGGCTATCAGCTATCAGTTACCTGCTGTTCTTCAGCGCAGTTCAGCATATTTAATCCATCCTGTATTCAACACGCACCGCAGCGAAAGCCAGATGATGCGTTACTTGAAACAGCTGGAAAATAAAGACCTTGCCCTGAATACAAGCATGATCAGTCTTGGGAGTTGTACCATGAAGCTGAATGCGGCAACTGAAATGATTCCCCTAAGCTGGCCTGAGTTTGCCGGCTTACACCCATTTGTTCCTGCAGACCAGGCAGAAGGCTATCGGCAGATCATCAGTGAATTAAATGATTTCCTTTGCCAGATCACCGGCTTTACTGCATGCAGCCTGCAACCCAATAGCGGTGCACAGGGTGAGTATGCAGGATTGTTAACCATCCGTGCTTACCATGCTGCCCGTACAGAAGCCCACCGTAATGTGGTACTGATCCCTATCAGTGCGCACGGTACCAATCCAGCAAGTGCCGTGATGGCGGGCTTTAAAGTAGTGGTAGTTAAATGCGACGATGCCGGAAATATTGATGTAGCCGATCTGAAAGCAAAAGCAGAACAATATAAAAATACCCTTGGTGCGTTGATGGTTACCTACCCCTCTACCCATGGTGTGTTTGAAGAAACCATTAAAGATATCTGCCAGGTCATTCATGACAATGGTGGTTTGGTCTATATGGATGGGGCGAATATGAATGCGCAGGTTGGACTCACCAGTCCGGGTACTATCGGTGCCGATGTTTGCCACCTCAACCTCCACAAAACATTTGCTATTCCGCATGGAGGTGGTGGCCCTGGCATGGGCCCTATTTGTGTGAATGACAAACTTGCACCGTATTTACCTGGTCATACTGTATTGGGGAATAGTTATCATGCAGTAAGCGCAGCTCAATATGGATCAGCAAGTATTCTGCTGATCAGCTATGCTTACATTAAAATGTTAGGTGCCGATGGGGTGCGCATGGCAACAGAAAATGCCATCCTGAATGCCAATTACATGAAGGCCAGGTTAGAAAAATACTATAGAATACTGTACACCGGAACAAATGGCACCTGTGCGCACGAATTTATTGTTGACCTGCGTCCTTTTAAACAAAGCGCAGGCATTGAAGCGGAAGATGTGGCTAAACGTTTGATCGATTACGGTTTCCATGCACCTACATTGAGTTTCCCTGTTCCGGGTACGATCATGGTGGAACCAACAGAAAGTGAGGATAAACCGGAATTAGACCGTTTCTGCGACGCCATGATTTCCATCTATGAAGAGATCAAAGCAATAGAGGAAGGAAAATCAGATAAGTCAGATAATCCATTAAAGCATGCACCGCATACACAGGCTGTCGTTTGTGCAGATGAGTGGAGCCACCAGTACACCCGTCAGGAAGCGGCCTTCCCACTGTATTACGTTACTCAGAACAAATTCTGGCCAAGTGTTGCAAGGGTAAACAATACGCATGGTGACCGTAACCTGATTTGTACCTGTGAGCCAACGTCGGCTTATGCTGAACAATAATTTTTGTAAGCAGTGGGTCCGTGAGTGTGTCAAACTTCTGCATACTTACTGCTCACTGCTTTTCACTTCCAGCAAAGCGATAAGTTTGTCCTTGTCGGCAATTGCAGTTTGCAGTTGCGCTATCTGCGTTTTCAACAGTTCAATGATCGTGTCTTTTGAGGTGAAATAGGCTTGCTGCTCCTCATTAAGTTCAAAATCAAGTTGAGCATCGGGTGTTAATGTGGGATCAATAAGCATCTGCCCTTTACCTGTCACAAGCCAGATCAGGCTCAGTTCAGGATAATTTTCTTTAATTCGTTCCAGTATATCAGACCCTATACTGCCCTTTCCTTTCAACTGCTTGCCAAGGTATCCATTGGATACATCGCAGGCATGTTCCACAGCATAAGCAGAAAGTTCTTTTTGCTTCATGAATTCGTATAGTCTTTCTACAATTTTCACTGTGGATAAGTTTAATCGAAAAAAGTTGATTATAAATACTAAAATTATTAGTAAAATAGCTATTATTGTACCCTGTTCCGGTTTTACGAAGTAAATCAATCTGCACGATACCAACAACGGTAGTTTATACCTGAATTTGTTCTGGTAGCCGTCGCAGGCGATTCACTGCACAAATAGTCTAGAAAAAAAATGCTGTTCTGTTATTAATTAACCATTTAAACAATGATGTTATGTTATTGACGCAGTATCCTGAATGGGAATCTTTTTCCCGTAAACTCAGTGAGGAAGAAGTCGAAGACCCTCAGAAAGTAATCGCCGAATTATTTGATTATGCGCATCTGCCCCATGTACGTGACCTGCTATGGTTCTGGCTTAAAACCACGGTGAACGGCAGTTTTATAACTGAAGATCTCGAACACCGGGAACGCACTTCTATTCTTTTCCTTTATGAAAAGATCGAAAAACTGGTGGAAGCCGCGCATATCCTCCATATACAGTATAAGCATACCTCTAATCCATCTCTTTAAAAAAAATTATTACCATGAATATGCTACTACCTGCTGATACAGCCATTCAGCAAGAGAAGATTGATGCTATTATTAAAGCCATTACGGAAACGGTGGCTACGGAAAAGGTATTTCTTTTGGGGTATACCACAGCTACAAAAGTGTCGGCAGGTGTCTTTATGCCAGCCTGCACCAATCACCATTATCCATTTGCCTGTACATTATTGGTGCTGGTCAGCAAAAGTTGCGGCAAAAAGCCATACAATATTATAGATACCATTGAAAAACGTTGTATTCCTTTTTTACCGGTAACAATCTTGCTTCAAACTATTGACACATTCCATGCCCAAAATATTTCCGGTAATTTCTTTACTTGTATTGTATTGGAGCAGGCCAGGCTATTATACGATGCCTGCGCAGAAAAAAATATGGTCCCTGCAGTCATTGACCCGGTAAAAGTTAAAACAGCTGCAACTGCTTATTTTCATCAAAATCTTGATAAAGCAAAGGCTTTTTTAACAGGCGCTGAATTATACCGCTTAAGGTATCAGGGATCTATGGCAGCTTTTATGTTACACCAGGCTGCTGAACACGGTCTGCTTACCTTATTCAAAACGATTACCGGCTTCCGTGTACAGACACATAATCTTGAAAAATTATTCCGTTATTGTTATGGTTTCTCTGCAGCATTATACCAGGTTTTTCCAAGACACACTGATAAAGAAGAACGATTGTTCCGGCTACTTCAACAAGCATACCTCGATACAAGGTATACAGATAATTATACTATAAACAATGAAGAATTAGCCATACTCACAGAGAGAATACACACTTTGCATAAAATAGTGGAAACAACCAGTCAGCATTGGCTCAACAACCTGCTTACCGATGATCTGTTGAATTGAAAATCAAACCATATACCATGAAAAAAGTCCTTGCAGAGAAACTCTGCAAGGGCTTTTTTAGAGAATGCTGACTATGTCACATGCATCCCCCTGTCATCTTGTTAATTGATTTTTATAGCAATACCTAATTGCAGGCAATTGCTATAATTAACTGCATTATTGTTGACTGTGATATCTGTCAATCCGAAATTATAGCGTGCATTAAATCCAACCTGGTTGGTTGCTTTGATACCCACTCCCAATCCGGCACTCATAGCAAAACGGGAATAATCATTTCGTATATCTACTTTATTGCCATTGGTATCTTTTATACCAGCACTGGCCAAAACACCTACCTGCGGACCAAATTCTACATATACTTGCTTTGCAGGATAATATTGAAACATCACCGGAACATTAATATAACTCAATGCCAATACCCTGTCTCCCAAGGCTGTATGGTATTTTTCACCTTCTCCGGAATACAATAATTCCGGCTGAATGGCCCATCCTTTAGCAAGTACTGAATTAAAATAGAGGCCGGCATGCCCACTTATCCTGCTGTTTCCGTTCGTACCGGATACATCACTGATATTGAATCCACCCTTTGCGCCAACAGTCTGTGCTTTCGCTGTCACAAATAAGCATATCGTACCCACTACGCTCATTACCATAATTGTTTTTTTCATAGCATTTATTATTTGATTCAATCCTGTATTTTCAAATGCCGTGCCAAAAACGCATATAATGCCTACAAGCCCGGTTACAATACTTTGTTTCTTGGTTTTATACTTTATATTTATATTTAATACCATAAAGCTTTTACATGTGCCTATTGATCACCGGTGAGCATGATGGCAAAACACAGCAATCTGCCAGTCATATCAGTTTGCTGAAGCAGGTATTTATCCTTTTTTCCTATTAAGCATACAACCGGTTCATGCCCAGGTTAAAACAGATACCTGGTTACAACAACTCCTTTACAAAAAAGCGTCTCCCTTACTGCAACATATTTTAAACAACCCCGATAGTTTTCAATACCAGGTCATTTATACTGAAATCAACAGAGACAAACATAACAAACCATATTTCAGAAATCACTACCTGCATGTTAACCGTAATCGTTATTTCAATCCTGCTTCTACGGTAAAATTGCCTGCTGCATTGGTGGCACTTGAAAAACTGAATGAGATCAAAAAGATCAGCAGGAATACTCCTATGCTTATTGACAGTTCCTATAGCGAACAATCTATTGTTGCGAAAGACAATACCGCTGCCAATGGCTTTGCTTCTATATTATTAACAGCGATGGCATACTAAACGATAATAAGTACGAATACGACGAGGTCGGGTATCCGTATTTTAAAGAAATTGGTGAAATCATTTATCCCAAGAACAAAAAAACGATTTTTAAACCAGCAACTGCTTTCCTGCTATGCATTCAACCTGCCCATCATGTGTTCAGGGTAACGGGTTCCTGAAGCAGCATCCTTGGGAAAGAGGTTATTGATACTTGTTAATTCCTCGGTGGTCAGGAACACATTTAAAGCATGCACATTTTCTTCCAGGTATTTGATCCGTTTTGTGCCAGGTATTGGGAAAACATGTTCTCCCTGGGCTATTACCCAGGCCAAAGCCAGTTGCGAAGCGGTACAGCCTTTTTTAGCAGCAGTTTTTTCCAATTGTATTACCAGATCAAGATTTTTTTGGAAATGCTCCCCCTGGAAACGAGGAGAAAAGCGACGATAATCATCTGCTGCAAAATCTTCAAACACTTTAATCTGCCCTGTTAGAAAGCCTCTTCCTAAAGGGCTGTACGCAACAAATGCAACACCCAGTTCTTTGCAAGTAGCCAATATATCTTCTTCAGGATCCCTGGACCATAACGAATATTCGCTCTGTACTGCGGTAACCGGATGAACTGCATGTGCTTTACGGAGTGTGGCAGCAGATACCTCACTCAATCCAATCCCACGTATTTTACCTTGTTCTACTAACCGGCTCATAGCACCTACAGTATCTGTGACGGGCGTATCCGGATCTACCCGATGCAGGTAATACAAATCAATCACATCCACATTCAGTCTTTTCAAACTTGCTTCACACGATGATTGAACATAGTCAGGCTTACCGCTGAATCCCCTTAGCAACGGATTGGAAGGGTCGCGAAGGATACCAAATTTTGTGGCTAATGTAATTTGTTCACGTTTTCCTTTTAACGCTTTTCCTACCAGTTCTTCGTTAATAAAAGGGCCGTATGCATCCGCCGTATCCCAGAAAGTAACACCAAGCGCTATAGCATGATGCAATACTTTGATACTTTCCACATCATCAGTAGCACCATAAAATTCACTCATACCCATACAACCCAAACCCAACTGGGAAGCGGTAATACCCTGAGATCCTAATTTTTTTACTTGCATCGTGTGTTATTTATACATGAAGTTCCGTAATTTCAGTCAGTCTTTATTTTAATTTCCCGTAAATTGTTTTTTATCTATTCTCTTTAAAAAATAAACTTATGATAGCAACAAAAGCATATGCGGCACAGGATCCTAAGTCGCTCCTTGCTCCCTTTAATTTAGAAAGGCGAGAACCTGGTGAACATGATGTTCAGATAGAAATTTTGTATTGTGGCGTTTGCCATTCGGATATCCACCAGGTAAGAGATGAATGGGGGGGCTCTATTTTTCCGATGGTACCCGGTCATGAGATTGTTGGCCGTGTAACCAAAACAGGCAGCCACGTTACAAAATTTAAAGTTGGTGACCTTGCCGGTGTAGGCTGCTTTGTAGATTCCTGCCGCACTTGTCCCAATTGTATAGAGGGCCTCGAACAATATTGCGACGTAGGGATGGTGGCAACTTATAATGGCCGGGAGAGGGTTACCAATCTTCCCACCTATGGAGGTTACTCTACCCAGATTGTGGTTGATGAGCAATACACGTTACAAATATCATCGAAGCTACCGCTGGAGGGCGTAGCTCCCCTCCTATGTGCGGGGATTACCACGTACTCCCCATTGAGGCATGTGGGTGTTAGGAAAGGACATAAAGTTGGCGTTGTAGGACTTGGCGGCCTCGGGCATATGGCTGTAAAATTTGCTGCTGCATTTGGCGCTGAGGTAACAATGCTGAGCTCTTCTCCGTCAAAGTCAGCCGACGCTCAAAAATTGGGAGCCCATCATTTTGCCCTCACCTCCGATCCTGCCACCCTTAAAAAATTAGAGAATCATTTTGATTTTATCCTTAATACTGTTTCTGCCCAGCACGATTACAGCACTTACCTGAACTTGTTACGCACAAATGGAACAATGATCGTGGTAGGTGTTCCACCAACACCTTCGCAGGTTCCCGCATTCAATCTGATCATGAAAAGAAGAAGTATCATCGGGTCTTTGATTGGTGGCATTAAAGAAACCCAGGAAATGCTGGACTTCTGTGCCGAAAAAAATATTGTATCGGATGTTGAGGTAATCCCCGTTCATGAAATCAATCATGCTTATGAGAGAATGCTGAAGGGCGATGTAAGGTATCGTTTCGTGATCGATATTGCTTCACTGAAATAGCCCCCGACAACTATTTAAAATCAATCATGTTTCATTTTATTCCAGCAGAGACAATAGCTACTTAAACCATGCACCCTATCAGAACAGCAATTTTATCATTTGGCATGTCAGGCCGCGTATTTCATGCCCCCTTTATTCATTTACACCCGGGCTTTGAATTATACGGTGTGTGGGAAAGAACGAAATCTGACTCATTACAATTCTATCCTGATATCAAAATATTCCGTTAATTATAAGCATTATTGTCTGACGAAACAATTGACTTGGTCATTGTCAATACCCCTACAAATACCCATTTCGAGTACACTAAAAAAGTATTACAGGCCGGCAAGCATGCTGTTGTGGAAAAGGCATTTACCACGACTGTTTCTGAAGCAGAAGAACTGAAAAGACTTGCTGAAGAACAGAACAAAAAATTATCTGTTTTCCAAAATCGAAGGTGGGATAGTGATTTTAAAACCGTAAAGAAAATCGTTCGGGAAGGATGGCTTGGCGAAATTGTAGAAGCAGAATTTCATTTTGACCGTTTCAAGGAAGAACTGAGCCCAAAAATGCATAAGGAAATAGCGGGGCCCGGTGCAGGCATACTCAACGATCTTGGTCCCCATTTAATTGACCAGGCGCTTTACCTGTTTGGGATGCCGGAATCGGTGTTCGCAGACCTGCGTATTACAAGGCCTGCTTCACAGGTGGATGACTATTTTGAAATATTGCTTTATTATAAAGAACTGCGTGTACGTTTAAAGGCCGGCTACCAGGTAAGGGAAGCATTGCCTTCTTTTATTGTACACGGCAGTAAAGGTTCTTTCATTAAATCACGTGGCGATGTGCAGGAAGCAAAACTGCTGGCCAATGAAAAACCTAATGCCGCTGACTGGGCTACAGAACCGGAAACAGAACAGGGATTGATACATACCGAAAAAGATGGCAAAATGATCAGGGAAAATGTCCCCACTTTACACGGTAATTATTACGATTACTACGATGGCGTTTACAAATCGATCAGTAACAATACTGCTATGCCTGTTACCGCACAGGATGGGATCAATGTCATGCGCATTATCGCATCTGCATTTACAAGCAGCAATGAGAAAAAAGTGATCGCGTTAGTATAAGAAAAGCCAGTTACAGGTTCTATAGCACAACAATGCCCCGCTGAATGGCAGGGCATTGTTAATACTGTTTATCTGTACGATTACATTTTCTTGGCGTCTTCCAAAAACTTAGCCAGACCTGTATCTGTTAAAGGATGTTTCAGCAGTCCAAGAATGGAATCCAATGGGCAGGTACATACATCTGCACCGGCTTCAGCCGCTTTTGTGATGTGCAGGGCACTACGAATAGAAGCCGCCAGGATCTCTGTCTTGAAATTCTGGATATCATAAATATGACGGATCTGTGCAATCAATTCCATGCCGTCCCAACCACTATCATCAATACGTCCAATAAAAGGAGATACATAAGCCGCACCGGCTTTAGCGGCAAGTATTGCCTGTCCCGCTGAAAATACCAGTGTACAGTTTGTGCGGATGCCATTGTCAGTGAACCATTTGATGGCTTTAACCCCATCTTTGATCATGGGAACTTTGACAACAATATTCGGGTGAATAGCTGCAAGTTTCTTACCCTCTTCCACTATGGTAGCAAAGTCTGTAGACAATACTTCTGCACTCACGTCTCCATCAACAAGTTCACAGATGGTTTTGTAGTGGTCGGCAATGGCCGCTTCACCCTTAATACCTTCTTTGGCCATTAAAGACGGATTGGTTGTAACACCATCAAGAATACCCAGGTCGTGTGCTTCTTTGATCTGGGAGAGATTACCTGTGTCGATAAAAAATTTCATGTGGCTAAAATTAAATCCCCTCAAATTAAATTTCCCCTTCAGGGGTAGAGAGGGGAAAAAATGGCAGGCTACTCACATCGCACCGCTCAACCGCTTATCCTTGCTGCATTCCTGCCCTGGGGAGGTTCAGCAGGAGCTGGTCGTGCGAGACCTGCCGGGTGCAAAAGTAAGGGTTAGGCAGTTATTTTCCTGATTTTTTTAACGCTGTTTGTGCAAATCCCTGCCATCATAGTTAAGTATATTTGAATATAAGTTACCCCCATGCGCATCCACATAACTATTTATTTTACCTGTCTTTTTATTTTATTATCGGCTGACTGCCCGGCCCAACACAACAAGTTAAAAGCAGGTTTTGATAAAGCAGAGTACATTGAATTACTTAAAGTAGCTGCCAGGCAAAACGACCCGGCCTGGGAATCTGCTGTTCCATTACCCGCTCATTTCAGAAAAGCATATCGTTCACCTGTAGTGGGATTGGATAACCGTTGGGACTTGTGGTTATCTGATGATAGTATCGCCGTGATCAGCATCCGCGGCACTACGGCCAGGACTATTAGCTGGATGGAGAACTTCTACGCTGCGATGGTACCCGCAACCGGTGTAGTAAAACTCGCTGATGACTTTACATTCTACTACCATCTTGCCAATAATCCGCAAGCTGCTGTTCATATTGGCTGGCTTATCGGAATGGCACATTTGTCAAGAGATATTCTCCCAAAAATAGACTCCTGTTACAAACAAGGAATCAAACAATTCATCATTATGGGCCATAGCCAGGGCGCCGCCATTGCGTACCTGCTTACCTCTTATCTCGAAAATCAAAAGACTGTAAAGCGGCTGCCCGAAGACATCCGCATTAAAACCTATTGCAGCGCAGCCCCTAAACCAGGTAACCTGTATTATGCTTACGACTATGAAAAACTCATGGGTTTTGGTTGGGGGTTAACAGTAGTCAATACTGCTGACTGGGTGCCTGAAACACCCATCTCGATACAAACACTTGGGGACTTTAATACTACCAACCCGTTTATTAATGTATCAGCCGTCATTAAAAAACAAAAATTCCCAAAAAATATAGCTTTACGCTATGCATACAACCGGCTGAATAATTCAACAAGATCTGCAAGGAGGAAATATGAGAAATACCTTGGCAGAACTGTTGCTAAATTTTTAAAGCATGACTTACCCGGTTACCAGCAACCTGCCTACGCCGGCAGTTTCAATTATGCAAGATGCGGGCAATTCACCATCCTGCAGGCCGATGCAGCTTATTACAAGCAATTCCCCGACAGTAAAGAAAAAGTATTTGTTCACCACGGCATTCTACCCTATCTGTACCTGAGCATGCAATTGCCGGAATAAGCCATAGATCAGTAGCGTACACTTCGTGAGTTAATGGCTGTAATACCTATCAGTTCATCATGCCTTCCACTTAAAGAACGGTAATAGATCAACACAGTATATTCATTTTCCGTTTCCCAATAGTTTCCTTCTGTGTAAGCCGGGTCAGATTTAGCAGACATATTATTTATATCTTTTGTTACATAGATATAGCTGTAATACCCCTGCTTCAAAAAAAGTGTTTTGGTGTATATACCATTTACCGCATCATAATGCATCAGTGAAGTATCTCCCACCTGGTTACCGGTTAATGCGCCAAGCAGGTATACCTGTTTTCCCGCAAAAGGTTGCCTGTTAGCCGGCGCTAACGTAAAATGGACATACGCATAATCACTCTGCCACCAGGGATTGGTTGATTCTGTATTACTGATCTCATCCCATCCGTTCCTGTCGCTGAAAAAAACATAGCGCAGGTTGCTCCTGACAGCATCCTGTTTTATAAAAATTTCAACTGGTTGTTGCGTCCTGTCAACATGATCTACCCTATCACTTTCAAAGCGAAAACTCTGCAGGTCTGCCCAACGGTACTCTTTGCCGGCTGGAAAAATACAATCCCGTTCACCGTTATATTCCAATATGCCATTGCGCACAAACGTTGGCTGAATATTGATTACAGCATCATCCCACCTGTTATTCTGCAGTACCACTGCTTTTACCTGTTGCTGCGGGTTCAATATGTTTAGCTGCCTGGTACCAACCGAGAACTGTACTTTCTGGTGTGTTTGGAGCAATTGGTTATCATAAGGCTGTAATATTTTTATGCCAATACTTACTTTTTCATCCACTACCATAAATCGCTTGGCAAATGCAAGTTTGGAAGTATCCCCATCAAGAAAAACCTTCAACAGGTAATTACCACTTTTAACGGGCATACAGTTTCTTTCTGGCAGCAAAGCCTGGTAGTGGACATACCTGGTTGCTGCAATAGATGACATACGGTACTGACTCAAACGATTCTGGGTAAATCCATGTATGTAATCGAACACATTGACATCTGCCGGTGTCCAATCGGCATTACACAACTGAAGTGTATAGAAATAATTCCTGACATATCCGCTGAGGTCGTCAAAATGCAGCTCAAGCAAATCTGGCGAGTCAAGACGGATCAATGGAAGGCTCTGCTGGTTATGCTGCTGAAACAGCCTGGCTGTTCTGATATCCTGCATATATACCTGGTCTGGCAGTCTTTGTGCAAACAGTGATAAACAAAAAAGCGAAAAGAAGGAGCATAATAAGGTTTTCTGCATGCTGTAAAGATAAGGCGACGCACTAAAATTTTGTTCCATTCCCCCAGTCCCCGTAGTTTTGATCAAACTAAAATCATGCCGTTTGAACCTTGCGTTTGATATTGCCAGGCGTGTTGCCTTTAATCGTCAAAAATCTTTTTCCAGGTTTATCATCCGTTTATCGGTGACAGCAACGGCATTGAGTGTGATGGCCATGATTGTTACATTGGCTTTTGTAAATGGGTTTCAGCATAGGGTTTCGGAGAAAGTATTTAGTTTCTGGGGACATATCCGCGTTCAGAAATACGAAGCGGGGAAATCATTGGTTGCAGAAGAAACACCTCTGCAGAAGAGCCCGGAGATTGAGGCTATAATTCAGCAACAGCCAGGTGTACAACGATTTCAAAGCTTTGCCACAAAATCGGTCGTACTTGAAAAAAACAAAGAAATAGAAGGGGTATTGCTGAAAGGTATAGAAAAAGAGTATGACAGCACCCGTTTAAAGCCTTACCTGCTGCAAGGACGCTGGATACGGTTTGATGATACCCTGTACAGCAGGGAGTTGCTGGTATCGGCTTCGCTTGCATCGCAATTACGTGTACAACTGAATGATACTATTACTGTTTATTTTATCTCATCGATCGACGGAACACGTACATACCGGAAACTACAGGTATCGGGTATTTATAAAACAGGCATAGAGGAATACGATAAACTGTTCATCATAGGCGATCTCAGGCTTATCCGCAGGGTAAATGATTGGTTGCCCGACCAAACGGGGGGATACGAGATATTTGTGAATGACTATAAACAAACCGACAGTATCACCAAAGCTTTGTCAGACAAGCTGCCTCCCGAATGGATGAGCCGTAGCATACGGGAAGTATACCCCAATATATTTGACTGGCTGAATATACAGGATGTAAACCGAAATGTCATCTTTATTGTAATGGCCATTGTAGCCATCATCAACCTGGTGACCTGCCTGCTCATCCTGATCTTGGAACGGACACGAATGGTTGGCATCCTGAAAGCGGTAGGGGCAACTGACTGGACCATACAGCAAATCTTTCTGTATCATGCAACCGTTATCACAATTGCAGGTATTGGGCTGGGATTTATTACTGGTATAGGGCTTTGCCTGTTACAGCAGTACACCGGTTTTATCAAATTAGATGAGGTCTCGTATTATGTTGCCACAGCACCCGTACAAATCATTTGGTGGCAGGTTGCTGTTGTATGTGCCGCCACCGCTTTGGTATGTTATGCTTCGCTGATCCTGCCAACATTACTGATCAGGCAGATTCAGCCCGTGAAGGCCATTCAGTTTAGATAGAAGCATAACGACGCCCATAAATCTGCGTTTATAATACCTGTTTATTGACGAGATGTGAAAGCAATATCCCCGCAGCAACTGCAGCATTCAATGATTCAGCTCCTCCTATACGCGGAATGGTGACAGGCTTTGTGATGAAGGGCAGTATTTCATCACGGATTCCCTTTGATTCATTGCCAATCACCAGCAACCCTTCTGTTAATGGCGTCTGCTGGTATAAACTTGCGCCATCAAGCGACGCGCCATAAACAGGAACATCAGCCTTTTGTAAAAAAGAGGCCAGTGGTTCATACCAGCAGTTCACGCGCATAAAACTTCCCATAGTAGCCTGGATGACTTTGGGATTATAGAATTCCACCGTATCCGGTCCTGCAATCACCTGGTTGATCCCGAACCAATCAGCAATGCGGATGATGGTACCCAGGTTACCGGGATCCTGGATGCCGTCGAGTACAAGACTGATATGGTTCTTTAGTACCGGTTGTGAAACAGGATGTCTTTGTTCCACAACTGCCAATACCTGGTTAGGGGTCTGCAGTGCACTGAGCCTGACTAGTTCAGCTTCTGTAACAATAGTGGTTGCCACAGTCACATGGTTTTGTTGCGTCCAGATCTCTGTAGCGAACAGTTTTTTGATGGTATAATGGCTTAGCAGCAACTCACCAACCAGCTTGGGGCCTTCCGCAATAAACAGTTGTTCTGCCTGCCTGTGTTTTTTGTGGCACAAAGATTGAATATATTTGAGCTCATTCTTGCTTAACATCATGTATGTATTTGACCGGTAAAAGATTATCACTGTTTAGCTGCTCTATACTACTGTCGGTAGTATTCCTTTCCTGTGCTAAACAGCATTATCCCAAGGGCCGTCCCTTTGTGTATGAAAACAAAGTAGTGGTGAACGGTAATATCTCCAAAGATGAGAAAAAACGTTTAACGGGCGAACTGGAGAATTACTGGGATGATAGCCTTAAAAGCCGGAAAGTGCGCCAGTTCCTGTTTTTTGACAGGATTAAAAACCCGCCGGTATTTGACACCAACAATATTACCCGCTCTATTACCTTCATGAATGCCTACCTTAACTCACAGGGGTATTATTATGCCGGTTTTCGCGACACCGTTGTTATTGATACGGTAAAAGACCAATTGCGGGCTAAGATCGCCATGCGGATAGAAGCGGGCAAGAATGTCACTATTGACTCAGTGTCGTATGACCTGGGGGATAGCATGCTGCAGCGACTGACCAAAAAACAGGAATCCAACAGCCTGCTCAAAAAAGGAGATCCGTATACTAAAAACATCATCAGCTCCGAGCTTGACAGGCTGGTAAGTTTATACCGGCAGAATGGTTATTTTAAATTTACGCGGGATGCTATTTATACCCTGATCGACAGCACTGACACCAAGCTGCTGACGCTCACGCTTGATCCGTTCCAACAGGCAAAACTGATCGCAGAAGCAGCAAAACACAGAAAAGAAAACCCTACCTGGGATATTACCGTTCTCAAGCGGCCCATACATGATTCTTCCATATTGAGGCAATACTATATCGCTAACAATTATTATTACCCCGAAACTAAATTATCCGATATCAGTGACAGTTTAATTGCACAAAAAGGTCGTGGTTTTCTTGAAATAAGGAGAAAGGAAGGGATCATGCGGTATAAGAAGGGGCTTTTCAATTACAGGCCTTTACGGGAGCATACTGAATTGAGGCGGGGAGAACTGTATAACGAAAGCCGTCACTTTAAATCCATCAACAACCTTGGGCAGATAGGCGCCTGGCAACAGGTAGATGCTACACCGGTGATCAGAGGAAAGGATAGTATTGACCTTTACTACTTTCTTGTACCGGCTGTTAAACAAAGCTTTACTGTTGATCTTGAAACCAGTCTTAACAGGGCCGATATCATATCGGGTAATACCTGGGGGGTATCTACAAACTTTTCCTATCACAATAAGAATGTGTGGAAACAGGCAATACAATCAATCACTACGTTCCGTACCGGTGTTGAATTAAGTTTGTTTGCTCAGAATAGTGACAGGCTGGTGCAAACATTCCTCCTGGGTTTGGGACATACTTATGTATTTCCGCGATTGATACAGCCGTTCAAAAACTGGCGCGCATTGCGTGACCTGGATAACAAAAGAACTCTGTTGTCTTTAAACGGGTCTTATGTTGACAGGAGAGATTATTACAGGCTCCGTTCTCTCGTTACCAGTTTTGGTTATGAATGGAAAACACAGAAAGGCAATGGCGATAATATCTGGTTATATAAACCATTAAACCTTGAGTTATATGGTATTGACAAACTTGACAGTCTTAAACCACTGATTGCCAACAACCCATTCCTCCGCTCTTCCTTCAATGAAGGCAATGTCCTGAGCCAGAGCCTCTCCCTGGTCAGAACCGTGATCAATCCGCATAACAAAAACAAAACCCATTTTATAAGGTTAGGCATTGAAGAAGCAGGAGGTCTGTTTGGATTGATACCAGGGCTTACTAACAATATCTATCGCTACGTTAAAGTAGAGGCCGAATACAAGCAATCTACCAAATTCCAAAAAACAGAACTGGCTTACAGGGGGTTTGCAGGAGTAGGTTATAATTATGGAACAGATTCTGCAACAGGCAGAACCACACTTCCTTTCTTTAAACAATTCATAGCAGGCGGTCCGTACAGTATGCGCGCCTGGGGTATACGCCAACTGGGGGTTGGAAGTTCTATCCTTAGTGATACGATCAAAACAAGCAAGTACCGCGACAGGTTTGGAGATATGCAGTTGGAAGCAAACGTTGAATACCGTTTCCCGCTTACTACTATTGCCGGTTTCAAAATCGGAAGCGCATTGTTTGCAGATATGGGTAATATCTGGAACATCAGGAAGAATGCGGTAGATCCGGAATCGCAATTCAGTTTCAGTGATCTCGGTCGCGACCTGGCCATAGGTGTTGGTACTGGTATAAGGATTGATTTTTCTTATGTATTGATCCGTTTGGATTTTGCATATAAAGTCAAAGACCCTGCACGGCTGCACAATGGCGGCTGGATGAACCTCAAGAATTTTGAGTGGACTGATACCAGGCAGAATGGCCTTAAAGTTGATAACTATTCTTTCCAGTTTGGTATCAACCTACCCTTCTGATACAAGAAGCTGGTGTATTGTTTGTTCAAAACTGCTTAACGATACTGCATCAGCTACATTAAATGAACCTATACGGGTCCGGCGAAGGCTGCTCATATACCCCCCCACACCTAAAGCCGCCCCAAAATCATGGGCAAGGCTTCTGATATAGGTACCGGTAGAACACACTACCCGGAAATAAATAACAGGCATTTCTATTTTCTCGATGACAAAGGAATGAATGGTAATAGGTCTTGGTTCTAATTTTACCTCGATCCCCTTTCGGGCCGACAAATAAACCGGCTTCCCATCTTTCTTGATAGCAGAGTGAGCAGGAGGTACTTGCATGACAAGGCCTGTAAACAATTGTGTTGCCGCATGAATGCCTTCTTCAGTTAAATGCGAAATATCTTTTACATTTTCCGGTTCACTCTCCAGGTCATAAGTAGGCGTAGTTGCCCCTAAAGTAAACGTACCGGTATATTCTTTTTCCATGCCCATGTTTTCATTGATCTTCTTGGTAAACTTACTGGTACATACAATAAGTAATCCGGTAGCCAGCGGGTCTAAAGTACCGGCATGTCCTACTTTACTGATGCGGGTAAGTATCCTTACTTTTTTGACCACGTCAAAAGAGGTCCAGTCAAGTGGCTTATCAAATAATAAAACCTTACCATCGAGGTAAGGTTGCATGGCAGGATGAATTTCTTTTTGTTTCATTGTCGCTTTTTCAATTGCTCCCAAAGACGCATTAATTGCTCATTGGCTGCAAAAGTAGCAGATTTATGCTGCGCGATAAATTCATCGGCTTTTTTAATCCTTTCACTAGTAAGCGGGTGTGTGCTGATAAATGAGAAAGAAGAGGGGATATCTTTGTGTGTTTGCTGCAATTGTTCCATTAATTCCCTCATGCCTTGTGGGTTTACCTGGTTCTTCAGCATTAATTGCATCCCTCCCAGATCAGCCTCCTGTTCCAGTTTTCGTGAATACCCGAGCCTGCGCAAAGTGTTTGCATTATGCAGTACGATATCACCCACATTGCCAAAGCCACTTACAACCAGCGATTCCAGCAAAGACATGCTGATGCCTGATAACATACCACGGAGGCTATGCCGGTAGTTCACGTGCGTGGCTTCATGGCCTAATAATGCCACCAGTTCTTCCGGCCGGCTGATCGCTTTCAATATCCCCGAATACAATACAATATGCCCGCCAGGCAACGCGAATGCATTCACTTCTTTATCTTTTACCACAGTGATATGCAGGTCATAGTTGTCACTCAGCCTGAGCTGGTTGGCAAATTGCTGCGCGAGTTGCCCCGAGACCGTATCAACTTTTTCAGCGCCTACAAATGCTGTATATATTTTTTCTCCTAAAACCCTTTCCTGCCTTGGAGTGATCATTTTGAGGGCAACAGCGGGTAAGAGCTCTGCTGTTAAGAAATAAACGATGGTGATTACACCTATCAACAGGCCGACCAACACCAGCCATTTTTGTCTGAATAGTTTTTCATACCATCCCTTTGCAGGCGAGGCAAGAGCCTGCTTCAATTCCTGGAAAGATTCATTCGACTGGCTGATTTCAAGGTAAGGACCAGGGCCGCCTTCAAGATATACAAACATCCTGTTACCGATAACAGATACTTTGCATCGCTGCAATGGGAATACCAGTGCATTGCCGGTACTGGTTTCCGCATCAAAGAGATGAATAGTGCCGCCGACCAATTCTATCCTTGCTTCATGCGGCAATGCCCTGTTGCCATCGAAATAATGAATAGTAGTTCGTTCGCTCATATCACAAATCCAAAGTCAAAGAAATCAGACATATCTTCACCTGTTGCATCGGAATAGTTTTCCTGCGACTGCAACAGTTCATCAAACACTATATCCCCCTCTATCCGGATATGCGCCGCTACAAATGTCAGCGTACGGGTAACCACCCACGAATAACCAAAACCTAATGTGATAAGCAGGAGCAGGAAATTCACAATCAGCAAAGCGGCAAAGTCGCCACCTGTAGCTGTTGACTTGAAAGTGACAGCCTTATCGCCGTGCTCTAATTGAAGGTGGTTGACAAAATATTCGAACAATTCTTTTTTCCACCAGAAGATATAGATACCAAGGGTAATAATCGTCAAAAAATAACCTTTCAGGTTCAATATAAAATAGTCTCCGCCATTGCCTTTATACACAAAACCTGCATTACCAACTTTAATATGGCTCAGAATATACCTGCGCAGGTTCATTGAAAGCCACGCTCCATAGATTCCAAATGTGATAATTGTCAGGAATACATCTCTTAAAAAGTTTTTTACCAGCTCACTCCTGCTGCCCGTATAGCCAAACCGGATACCGCCCCAGGAAGTCTTGGCCATCCTGTAACGGTAAGAACCATGTAACACCAATGGCACAATCGCCAGGAAAATAAGGTAAACTAAAAGTAAAGCGATCTGCGCAAATGGCCCTCCATAGTACACGCATGCAAACAAAGCCGCATATAAAAGTGCCACAAAGAGGAATGCTTTTATAAAACCCCTGAACATTTCCTTACCGGTTCCTGTAAAAACAAATGGCTGCTGTTCAAATGTTGTTTGGCTGTACAGGTACACTAATTTCTTTGCCTTGGCCCATGGATAATACAAACCGATGGTAATAATAGAAAGAATGAGGTTCACGACCTGTATCCTGAACAGGTCAATCCCTTTTCCGTAAAAAGCGAGGAGGTAGTCTTTTCTGTTTTCCATGAGCTGAAGTTAGATTGGTGGAGACTGAAAATACGTCATATTAAATATATTTCATCTGAAAGATAAAAATATATTTTCATCAGCTACGCTTCCTTCTAATAGGCTCTGGCGAACAATACCCTTTGCCCGGAAGGGTTTCCGGTAAGGATACATTTTCCTGCTTCACTTGCGGCATCCAAAGGAATACAGCGTATGGTGGCTTTGGTCAGTTCCTTGATCTTCTCTTCTGTTTCGCCGGTTCCATCCCAGTGCGCTGAAATGAAACCTCCTTTGTTATCAAGTAGCTGGACAAAGGTATCCCAGTCATCTGCTTTCGTAATATGTTCGTCACGATAAGCTTTGGCTTTGTTGTAAATGTGTAACTGGATCTCTTCGAGCAGGGTTTGGATATAAAACTCGATGCCTTCCGTGCTCACCAACATTTTTTCTTTTGTATCCCTTCGGGCGATTTCAGCAACATTGTTCTGCAGGTCCCGAGCCCCAATGGCTACCCGTACAGGCACACCCTTCAGTTCATATTCTGCAAACTTCCAACCGGGTCTTGAATTATCTGAGTCATCATATTTTACAGTAATACCAAGTGCTTTCAGCTTTTTAACGATTTCATGCACTTTTATGCCAATCATCCCTTTCTGTTCATCGCCTTTGTAGATAGGAACAATTACCACCTGCAACGGTGCGATCTTAGGCGGCAATATCAAACCATCATCATCGCTGTGTGCCATTACCAGGGCGCCGATCAACCGGGTGCTAACACCCCAGCTCGTGGCCCAGACATAATCAAGTTTGTTTTCTTTATCGCTGAATTTCACATCAAATGCTTTGGCAAAGTTCTGACCCAGGAAATGTGAAGTTCCGGCCTGCAGCGCCTTCCCATCCTGCATCAATGCTTCAATACAATAAGTGTCTTCTGCACCCGCAAAGCGTTCGTTAGGACTCTTCACTCCTTTGATCACAGGCAAAGCCATCCAGTTCTCTACGAAATCGGCATACACATCCAGCATCTTTTTCGTTTCTTCAATGGCTTCATCAGCAGTGGCATGTGCGGTGTGCCCTTCCTGCCATAAAAACTCGGCTGTGCGCAGGAACAGGCGTGTGCGCATTTCCCAGCGAACTACATTTGCCCATTGGTTAACAAGGATAGGCAGATCGCGGTAGGATTGTATCCATCCTTTATAAGTATTCCAGATAATGGCTTCGCTTGTAGGGCGAACCACCAGCTCTTCCTCCAATTTAGCCTCCGGATCAACAATCAGTTTGCCCTTATTATTGGGGTCGGCCTTTAAACGGTAATGGGTTACTACAGCACATTCCTTCGCAAAGCCTTCTGCATTCTTCTCTTCCGCTTCAAATAAACTCTTTGGAACAAATAGGGGGAAATACGCATTTTGATGCCCGGTATCTTTAAACATCTTGTCTAATACATCGCGCATGTTCTCCCATAAAGCAAAACCATAGGGTTTGATCACCATACATCCACGCACGGCACTGTAATCAGCCAGGCTGCCTTTGATCACCAGGTCATTATACCATTGCGAATAATCCTGTTCCCTGGAACTAATCTCCTTACTCATTATAAATTTTTACAATTCTATTAACAAAATAATCTACTTACAATCGTTCGTTGGCAAACTGTTTGACGCATGATATAAGATAGCTTGCAACAGCGCAAATGTATGTAACTTCACATTATCTAACTTCTTAATCGCGATGTTATGAAACATACGTTACTCCTAACCTTTCTTGCCGCCGGACTTTTAACAGGTTGTTCTACCATGTATAAGTCGGGCCAGACCCCTGATGATGTTTACTATTCTCCGGGCAGAGACATTCCCACAGCAAGGGAAGAGGTGAGACAAAGAGAACAGCAGGACCGTTATGAAGACTACATCAGCAGCCAGGATGACCGTTACCTGCGCATGAAAGTGGCCAACCGCAGCCGCTGGAACTCCTTGGACGATTTTGATTACTGGTATGACAGCCGTTATGATTTTTGCCCCAATTATTATAATGGCTACACCGGTTGGAATCATTACTACGGCTATGGCTACAGTAGCTGGAATAATTATTATGCCTGGAACCATGCCTGGAATTATGGCTTAGGTTATGGCGGATGGAGACCTTACCTGGGTATGGGCTGGGGATGGAGTCCTGTTTATACTGTGATCAGTTATGGTACCCCAAAATTCTATAATGCGCCTGCTTCGGGAGCTAATATCTCTGCTTATAAAAACAGGAGTTACAACAATGCCAATCTTGGCTATAAAGATGCCAAGACAGGAACATGGATCAATAATGGCAGCAACAACAATTTTGGCACCCTGATGAAAAGGGTTTTCAGCACTTAACCTGGCAATAACAACAATACAAGCAGCTGGGAAAGACCAGTACGCACATTTGACAATAATAACGCATCATCATCTAATTCTAACACAAACAGCAACGCGGGTGGTAACAGTGGTGGGTTTAAGAGTACCGGCAGCAGTGCCAGTTCTGGGCGCGGCGGCCGGGATAATTAAGCCTTAATGCTGATACAGCTATTAAAGAAAGCCGCTCCTGCCTTCTTTACCACTACCCTTATACCCAAACATAGTACCATGAAACCATATCTACTTGTTATAAGCCTCGTTTTCACTGTAGCTTCTTTTGCCCAAACACCAGACGATGCATTGCGCACTGCCTGGTTTACGCAACATGGCTCTGCGCGTAACATAGCAACAGGTGGTGTGATGGGTTCACTTGGCGGGGAAATTACTGCCAACCACGTAAACCCGGCTGGCATCGGGCTTTTTAAAACCAATGAACTGGCATTATCACCCGGGTTCCTGCTTAACAGCAACAAATTCAGGTACAGGGGAACAGACACGATGAACAGCAAAAATTATTTCTCGTATGGTGCTTCCGGGATCATTCTAAGTTCAGCTGAAAACAACAATAAGAACCGCAAATGGACGAGTAGCGCTTTTGCATTGTCTGTAAACCAATTGGCTAACTATAATAATCGGGTACAGTTCAAAGGGCTCAATAACTTCAGTTCATTTTCAGAGCAATACTTAGAGGAATTAACGCGAGACAGGGCCGATACCAATGCGGCACTCAGCAATTATATATTTGGTGCGTCACTGGCTTTCAGAACTTATCTTATAGATACAGTCAGAGGGCCCGGCGGATCCGTTGCTGGCTACCAAAGCTTGGTTCCTCTTTCAACTGGTGTGGTCCAGTCCTATGATGCTCTTACACGCGGAGGCTATCATGAAATAGCCATAGGTCTGGCGGGCAATATGGCAGACAGGATGTATATAGGCGGCAGCCTGACCATTCCTGTCATCAGTTATCAGCGGGATCTTACGTATAGTGAAACGGATGCGACTAATAATCCTAATAATCATTTCAAATCATTTGAATATAAAGAGCAGTTTAATTCGAGGGGTGTTGGTCTCGGCGCAAAGTTGGGTATGATCTACAAGCCGCAGGAGTTCTGGCGCATTGGTTTTGCTTTTCATACACCACAATTCATTGGATTCAAAGATGAGATACGGTCGTCTATGATTACCAATACTGAGAGTTATGCCGGTATCCGCAGTGCAAGCAGTGATAAGCTGAATAGTGGTAACCCCGGCAGAAGATCCTATAATCTTGTAACCCCGTGGAGGGCTATTGCAAGTGCAAGCTATGTGTTCAGGGAAATAAATGATACCCGCAGGCAAAAGGCATTCATCAGTGCCGACCTTGAATACGTCAATTACCGTGGCTCCCGGTTCTATTCCACAGATGGCAACGATCAGGCTTTGTTAAGCTATTACAAGCAGGTGAACGATGCCGTTAAGAGTACCTACAAAGGCAATATCAATTTTCGTTTAGGCGGTGAATTGAAATTGCATACCATTATGTTTCGGTTAGGTGGCGCTTATTATGGCAGTCCCTATGCTGATGATAATCTCAAAGCCAGCCGCATACTTGCCACCGGCGGTATTGGCTACCGCGACCATGGCATTTTCATTGACCTCAGTTATGCCCACGCTTTTAATAAGGATGTACAGTTTGCATACAGGCTCAATGATAAGCCCAATACATTTGCAGAACAGGGAGGAAGTGCGGGAAATCTGATGCTGACGTTTGGATTTAAATTTTAAAAGAAGCGATACCTGCTCCCTGACTTGCATCTACCCAGTTGATGGACATGTCCTTCTTAAACCATGTCATCTGCCGTTTAGCATAGTGCCGGGTATTTTGCTTAATCTTTGCAATCGCTTCGTCAAGCGAATAATGACCGTCCATATAGTCAAACAGTTCTTTATAACCAACTGTTTGCAAGGCGTTGAGATGCTTATAGGGATAAACGCCCGCTGCTTCCTGTAATAACCCTGCAGTCATCATCTGGTCAACACGGCTATCGATTCGTTCGTATAATTTCTCTCTTGGTAATTCCAGGCCTATTTTCACGATACGAAAAGGCCTTTCAATTTTTGTCCGGCTCCGGAATGCGGTGATGGATTTACCCGTTGTATCAACTATTTCCAGTGCACGCATCAGTCTTTGCGGGTTTTGCTGTTCTGCTACCTGCCAGAAAGCCGGGTCTTTTTGTCGCACCTGCTCCTGCAACCAGGCAATGCCATACTGTTCATAGGAAGCAATGATACGCTTCCTGGTGGCGGGTTCTACTGCGGGCATCTCATCCATACCTTCACAAAAGGTTTTAATATACAAACCTGTTCCACCCACCATAACAACTACATTGTTCTGCTGAAAGAGTTCATCGGTTGCAGTCAATGCATACTGTTCAAATGTACCGGCGTTCACTTCATCCTGTATGGAATGGGAAGCTATAAAGTAATGCCGCACCGCTTCCAGCTCTTCCATTGAAGGCCTTGCCACTCCGATATTGAGTTCCCGGTAACACTGCCGAGAGTCAGCAGAGATGATGGAAGTGCCGTACTGTTTAGCCATTGCAACCGCCCATGCAGTTTTGCCAACTGCTGTGGAACCGGCAATAATGATAACAGTGTGGGGCATTGCGAATTGAAATTGCAGATTGTGGATTATGATACTGCTATCTAACAGCTGATAACTGTCAAACAACTACACCTAAAATTCAGCACCTTCCTCATGAGCACTGTTATCTTCATTTCCGTGCTCACCCTCCTCTCCCTCTCCTTCTTCTCCAAACCCGTCAGCAGCTTCTGAGAGGTCATATTTTTCTTCTATATCAGCAAATTTATCGCCCAGCAGGCTTTTAGTACCGTACTGTTGGGGGCCGATGCCTTCTACCCTGGATACAGCCGGATAAGTTATTTTACTGCTCTCTTCCTTGCTTACGTTAATCAGTTCAATAAGAAAAGTCCAGCTCTTTGCAAAATCATACACGTAAATGAAGCGTTGGTTTGTATCCCGGATCTCACTGCCAATTGTTGTATCAGCCATCAGCAATGGCTCAGCAACATACGGTTTATCATATTTTTCCAGGCTGATTTCACGTCCGCGTTGCCAGTTATCATTACTCCGGTAAAAAGTAGCCTGGTGTTTGTTATCGAATTCATATGCTTTTAAGATCGCAGCATGCAAATCATGGAAAGCCTGTTTGTGTTTGATCACGATGTCTCTGTAAACGGCATCATCTTCTTCCAAATAAACCCTGAATTTTAAAACAGCCATTTGATAATTTATTGGTTTACTTATTTATTAGTCGGTGTTTGTTTTACTATACTGCAAAATACAATTTATTCAACGGCCTGCAAGTTCAGTTCCGCAGCCTTTTGCAACATGAAGGCGTGGGCAGCTTCATAGTTATTAGGAATAATTCCATCTAATATGGCTTCCCGAATGGCATCTTTGATTACGCCTACCTGTTTGCCGGGCGTTAGTCCGAACGTCAGCATAATCACTTCTCCTGTAATTGGGGGTTGCCAGTTACGGATACGATCCGCATCTTCTACCAGCTGCAATCGTTCCCTTACCATTTCAAAGTTTTGCAGGTAACGTTTCACTTTGAACTTATTCTTGCTGGTAATATCAGCTTCGCACAGCATCATGAGGCTCTCAATATCTTCACCGGCATCAAATAACAAACGACGAACAGCACTGTCTGTTATATTCTCCTTAGTGAGACTGATGGGACGAAGGTGGAGCAGAACCAGTTTTTGCACCAGTTTCATCTTTTCGTTAAGCGGCAGCTTAAGTTTTGCAAAGATCCGGGGTACCATGCGGGCGCCTGCTGCTTCATGGCCGTGAAAGGTCCAGCCATGCCCCTCTTCAAATTTTTTGGTGGCCGGTTTAGCAATATCATGTAACAACGCAGCCCATCGTAACCACAGGTCATTGGTTTTCTCAGCAATATTATCCAGTACCTGTAGCGTGTGATAAAAATTATCCTTATGCCCTTTGCCATCAATATAGGCAGCACCATACAAGTCAGCCAGCTGCGGAAAGATCAACTGCAGTAACCCGCTTTTGAACAACAGATCCCAACCTACAGATGGTTTATCACACAGCATCATCTTATTCAGCTCATCTGTAATCCTTTCCTGCGAAACAATCTTGATCCGTTTTGCATTGGCGGCAATAGCTGAAAAAGTTTCGGGCACAATAGTGAAATTCAATTGGGCAGCAAACCGAATGGCGCGCATCATCCGCAACGGATCGTCACTGAATGTTTGTTCAGGAGGGAGCGGTGTTTGAATAATGCCTTCCCTGATGGCCTCAAGCCCGTTGAAAGGGTCTATGAGCCTGCCATAACCATTTTTATTGAGACTGATGGCCAATGCGTTGATAGTAAAATCCCTTCGGTTCTGATCGTCGGCAATCGTGCCGGGCGCTACCTCAGGCTTACGGCTATTGAAAGCATAGCTTTCCTTACGCGCGCCTATGAACTCTATTTCCAGTTCATCGAATTTGAGCTGGGCAGTGCCAAATGTTTTAAAGAATGCCACCTGTGGTCTTGGCTTGAAAGCATCCGCCACTTTATGCGCAAGGGCAATGCCATCACCAATACAAACAACGTCCATGTCTTTGGTAGGCCTGCCAATGATCTTATCGCGCACGAAGCCTCCTATCAGGTAGCAGGGCATTTTTAATGCAGCGGCTGCGGCTGCTATCTTCTCAAAAACCACTTTTTCTTTATCTGTACAAACTATGTCCATGAACTGCAAATGTAGCGCTGTTTCGCTTTCTGTTCATTAAGGAAGGCTGTTCAGTAACTGTGTATTGTTAATAAGCCGGGCACAATTAAAGTGCGACTCAGGGCATATTTTCCTGCCATGGATGCCACAGGGGCGGCAGGAAAGCGGTTCAGTAACTTCTATCACATGGCGGTTATCGGATAAGGGTCCGTATCCAAACGCCGGGATCGTGGAACAATATACTGCAGTAACCGGTGCATTCATGGCAGAGGCAAAATGCATGGGAGCCGAATCATTCACATAATTCATCACCGCATCTCTCATCAACGCTGCAGACTGCAGGAAGTCTAATTGCCCTGCCAGGTTTACAACACCCGGCCGTTTTGCCGATGTGTGTATGCTTGCACACAAAGGCTGGTCAGCCGGTGCCCCTATTAAATAAATATGGTACGTTACGGGCAGGGTATTAATAAAATGGATCCATTGTTCAACCGGGAATTGTTTGGTAAACCATACCGAAGCAGGCGCAATACAGATATAGGGAGATGATTTCCATTTTGCGACCGCAGCAATGTCCAGCGAAGAAGGGTAAAGCTTCGGTTTAGCCGCATAATCGTCGGTAAACGATTCAATCAATTGATGGTTGCGCTCTATTTCATGCACCCCTTTACCGTCTTTATCAAACACATGCCTGATCACTTCTGTAAACAAAAAGCTGAAGGGGTTCTTATCAAAACCAATGGTTCTTTTAGCTTTTGAAAGTATAGTGATCAGTCCTGTTGCTGCATAGCGCTGCACATTGATTACAAGGTCATACTTATTGGCGCGGATCTGCAGTAGTACCTTATACAGATGACGGTATTTAGCAGTTCGTTTATCCCAAATCAATACTTCCCCTGCAAAAGGATGTTGCCTGAACAATGATTCATTCCCTTTTCTTACCAGTATGTCAATAGTTGCATCAGGAAAATATGCATATAATTTTTCAAGTAAGCCGGTGGCAAGTACTACATCGCCGATGAACGCAGTTTGAATGACAAGGATTCTTTGCATGCATGCAAAGCTAAGGAATAGAAAATTGGGAGTTATTTACTCATACTCCAATTCGTTGCTGAAGAATTCCCAATCGAAAAGAATGAAACTGGAAGAGATCGTTTTTAACGATATTCCTCTCTTCCTGCTGCTTCTTGAAAGGCTATGGCGGAGACGGGTTGAGCTGATGGCATGCCGGTCAATACCAAGGTTAAGTATAGCCTTGATAAAAGACTTCATTTTGTCTGTCGGGACGTCCAAAATAACCCTTGCCATATACCATTCATTATTACCTTTAAGTTCGTGTATTTCTATAATATATACAATAGCTTTTAGCTGAAATTAAAGTAAAAAAAGAGAGAAATGATAATTTATCACCCTCCAACAGCTTCTGTTACAAGCTATTAACAAAAAAATCGAATTTCGCACAGGGTTATACACAATTAAGGTCTGATGATACTCAGTGTTCCATCCTTTTCCCACTTGATAATGGAGGATGGTTTTGCATAATCTTCTTCATTCCGGCGGTATTTCACCACATAATCAACGCCGTTACTGATGACCGGTTCAATGTCTTTAAAACATTGCGGGGCAGGATAGCCCGAGAGGTTGGCTGAAGTGCTGACCAATGGTTTTCTGAATCGTTTGATAAGGTGCTTACAGAATGCATCTTCGCAAATACGGATAGCAACCGAGCCATCTTCGGCCAGCAGGTTGTCTGCGAGCCCTACCCCACCTTCGTAAATAACCGTGGTAGGTTTACTGACCCCTTTGATATAATCGAATATTTGTAAATCGGGCTGGGTAACATAACGGAGGATATCCTTTTCATCTGCTACCAGGATGATCATCGCCTTGCTGTCTGAGCGGCGTTTCAGCTGGTATATCTTATTTACAGCCGCTACGTTGGTAGCATCGCAGCCGATGCCCCAAATGGTGTCTGTGGGGTACAGGATGAGCCCTCCTTTGCGAAGTACATCAAGGCAGGCTTCAATATCTTGTTGGAATGCCAGCATTTGGACAGATAATTAAGTAATACAACAGCAAATTACAAATTGTAACACAACAATGATTCCACAAAGTTCCGATAATGTATGTTTGCAAAAAAATCAGGATATGCAATTACAATCATTGATCCAGGAAGTGTGGAATAACCGGGAACTGCTGAAAGAAGTAAAATATACAGATGCTGTGCGTGCCGTCATAGAAGAAGTGGATAAAGGACGCCTGCGCGTGGCCTCCCCGGCCGATGATAAATGGGTAGTAAACGAGTGGGCAAAGCAAGCCATATTATTATATTTTGGCATACAACAAATGCAGACATGGAACCTGCCGCCTTTTGAATTCTACGATAAAATGCTGCTGAAAAGCAATTATAAGGAATTGGGCGTAAGGGCGGTACCGCACGCGGTAGCCCGCTATGGTGCTTATATTGCCAGGAATGTAGTACTGATGCCCAGTTATGTAAACATTGGTGCTTTTGTTGATGAAGGCACTATGGTAGATACCTGGGCCACTGTTGGCAGTTGTGCACAGATCGGTAAAGGCGTTCACTTGAGTGGCGGTGTAGGCATTGGCGGCGTACTGGAACCATTGCAGGCCAGCCCGGTTATTATTGAAGACGGTTGTTTTCTCGGAAGCCGAAGCATTGTGGTAGAGGGCGTTGTGCTGGAGAAAGAAGCGGTATTGGGCGCTAATGTTGTACTTACGCAGTCCACCAAAATCATTGACGTAAGCGGTTCTGAGCCCATCGAATACAAAGGGCGCGTACCTGCCAGGAGCGTAGTGATTCCGGGTAGCTATACCAAGAAGTTCAATGCAGGCGAATACCAGGTGAGCTGCGCCCTCATCATCGGCCAGCGCAAAGCGAGTACAGACCTCAAAACAAGCCTGAATGATGCGCTGAGGGACTTCAACGTAAGCGTATAGTCACCCCATCACCCAATCTTATTATCTTATGGTACCCCAGCGTATTACCTTCAAAGGCTTTTTAATTACGCTGCTGGGTGCCTTGCTTTTTTCTACAAAGGCAATCTTTGTAAAGCTTGCCTTCCAGTCCACACGGGTGGATGCCGTAACACTGCTCAGTCTTCGCATGTTATTCTCTCTCCCGTTTTATATGATCGCAGCATGGTTTGTTGTTAAAAATGAGCGAACGCAACCTTTGTCAAGAAGGCAATGGATGCTCATTTGTACAATGGGCATATTCGGCTATTACCTGAGCAGTTTATTTGATTTTATAGGGCTGCAATATGTGTCGGCCGGACTGGAACGCCTGATACTTTTTCTCTACCCAACATTTGCAGTACTGATCAATACTTTTTATTTCAAAACCAAACTCAGCAAAACGCAAACCATCGCGTTGGTATTGACCTATATTGGCATCGGTATTGCCTATTTTGGAGAATTACAATTAGATACTTCCAATCCTGGCTTTCTTTATGGTTCTTTGATGATCTTTCTATGCGCTGTTACTTATTCTTTTTACCTGGTAGGTACCGGACGATTGGTTACCAGGGTAGGCAGCACCCGCTACACTGCCTATGCCATGCTTGCCGCCACTGCGGGTATCTTTATACATTTTTTATTGACACATTCCATACCTGGTATTCCTTTCACACCCGGATTAGCGGGTTATTCAGCAGCCATAGCTGTTGTAGCAACCGTATTACCTTCATTTATGATGAGCGCCGGCATGAAAAGTATCGGCAGCAACAATGCAGCCATCATTACCAGTATTGGCCCGGTCTCTACCATTCTCCAGGCGCACTTTATATTGGGAGAGCCAATATTGCTGATGCAATTGACCGGCACAGCCCTGGTAATTACAGGTGTATTGCTGATAGGCAGGCAATCAGACCGCAACTGAATCCAAATCGTCTGCTTTTTCACCGAAGTTTTTCCGTCATTCGCCGCCCATTTCCCGGTCATAGCCTAAAGCCGCTTTGCAGGCATCCCCTGTCGCAATAGTTTTGTTATACAAAAGCAAATAAAATGGAAAACAACGGCAACAGTTTGCGCAGCGACAGGCACGACAGGTTCTGGACAGGCCTGGTACTGGTGATTATTGGCGGTGGGTTATTGGCCAGGCGAATGGGAGCCCCCCTGCCGGAATGGTTATTCACCTGGCCAATGATCATCATTCTCATTGGGCTGGTATCAGGTATTAAATCCAGGTTTGAAAACTATTCCTGGATCATTATAACAGCCATTGGCTGCGTATTTCTTTCGGGTGAAGTGATCAGGGATGTAAACATGGAACCTTATTTCTGGCCCATTATCATCATAGGATTGGGGCTCTTATATATGTTTCGCCCGAAGCGCGATTCATTTTACCGTGAGCGCTGCCGCAGGCAGCGCAGTAGCGAAGAATGGGCATCGGCAACAGTTTCAGGAGAAGACATAATCAATAGTATTTCTGTTTTCGGGGGAGTAAAAAAAGTAGTGACTTCAAAAAATTTTAAAGGCGGAGAGATCGTCTGCTTCATGGGAGGTTCAGAAATTAACCTGAGCCAGGCAGATATTAACGGAACAGTTGTCATTGATATTACACTGGTATTTGGCGGCACCAAGCTGATCTTACCGCCGCATTGGGATGTCCGGTCGGAATCGATCGCTATTTTCGCCGGAATTGAAGACAAACGCCCCATACAAGCAGGTAGCTTCGACCCTAACAAGATAATTGTACTGCGCGGCACAACAATTTTCGGAGGAATAGAGATCAAAAGCTATTGATCTGACTCATTATTTCAACACCCATAAAAAAGTATTTATGGAATGGTATCTCGCCAAATTGGTTTATCGGATTATTTGTGGAACGGGGGATCATATTGCCCAGTTCGATGAACAGCTAAGACTTGTGCAGGGAGAAGATGAACTTCATGCCTTTAACAAAGCCCAATTGATAGGTGAAAAAGAGCAGGACTCCTTTTATAATCATACACATCACATGGTGCAATGGAAATTCATTAGTGTTACCGAACTGCATAAACTGGAAGAAATAACCGATGGTGCCGAGGTATACTCCAGGATCAGGGAAGAAGACAATGGAAATGCATACCAGCATATGGTAAATGTAAAAGCAGGATATTTGTTAGAGGACTGTACAAACAAATTTTTACAGACCGTTTAATCAGCTATGGTTCAATCCATTACAAAAGGCGTCAGGTTCCGTATTACCTTCCTAAGCTGGTGGCTGGTATGGGTAGCTGTGCAATGGGCGGTCATAGAAAGTTATGGTTTTGGTTTTCCTATTAGCATTACCGATAGCATACTCAGTAACCTTTTACTGGCAGGCAGTTGCGTACTCATCATTAACAATATGCGGTTTTATTTGCCGCAGAAAGAACGCTATTGGTATGTATTTATCATCAGTATTGTGCTAAGTGCCACCTGGCTATTGTTAAGCAAGTGGATACTGAATTTCATTTTTAAAAATGACGGATCCTATTTGCAATTCCTTGATCAATCAATATACATCCGTTATATACTGTCATTCCTGATGATCGGCTGTATGGCTATGATCAGTCTCCTTTGGTATACCTTACAGGAACAGCAGGAAAATGAGCAGCGGAAAGAGGAGGCGGAAAAGATGGCCAAGGAAGCAGAATTGGTAAAATTGCGGCAGCAACTGCAGCCACATTTTCTTTTTAACAGTCTCAATTCTATCAGCGCGCTGGCAGGAAGCCAGCCGGAGAAAGCGCGGCATATGATTCAACAACTGTCTGATTTCCTGCGCGGGACATTGAAAAAGGAAGAACACCAGTCTGTAACGCTGGATGATGAACTGCATCATCTGCAATTGTACCTGGATATTGAAAAAGTACGTTTTGGCCATCGTTTACGAACCCGCATAACAGTAAATGATGAAGCTGGCAACTTACGAATACCTACCTTATTATTACAACCAGTTGTAGAAAATGCCATTAAGTTTGGCTTATATGATACGATCGGTGAAGTCATGATAACGATTGATGCCATAAGAGCACAGGAACAGCTGGTGCTGACAGTGACCAATCCTTTTGATGCCACAACAGCCATTAGCACGCAGGGAACGGGGTTCGGGCTGACATCCATACAACGAAGACTGTTCCTGCTGTTTGCCCGGAATGACCTGTTGCGTACAAATGCACAAGAATCTGTTTTTACCACAACCCTTATTATACCACAGCACAATTATGAAGGCAGTAATTATTGACGATGAACTCCTGGCAAGGAGCATGGTAAAGGAATATTTACAGAGTTATCCTGAAATTGAGATCGTACAGGAATGCAGTGATGGTTTTGAAGGTGTAAAAGCCATCCAGCAACACCAGCCTGATCTGGTTTTTCTGGACATACAAATGCCAAAGATCAATGGTTTTGAGGTTCTGGAACTGATTGATCAGCCCCCCGGAATTATTTTTACAACCGCCTTTGAAGAGTATGCCATCAAGGCTTTTGAAGCGCATGCTATTGATTATCTTTTGAAGCCCTTTAGCAAGGAGCGTTTTGATAAAGCCATTCAGAAGTGGCAGCAACAGGAACAAAAAGAATATGCGCACAAAACAGAGCAGCTATTGGAATCCGTGACTGCCA
Organism: uncultured Sediminibacterium sp.; assembly: GCA_964507525.1. Taxonomy (GTDB): domain Bacteria; phylum Bacteroidota; class Bacteroidia; order Chitinophagales; family Chitinophagaceae; genus Sediminibacterium. The sequence goes on from CAZDQB010000016.1 coordinate 78,577, forward strand.
GCCAATCGCATCTCAGCAGGGTTGTTTTGAAAGATAACGGAAAAATCAAGATCATTCCGGTCATCAACATCCAATACCTGGAAGCAGCTGATGATTACGTAAAAATACATACCCAGGAGGGCGCTTTTCTAAAGAATAAAACCATGCAATATTTTGAGCAGACACTGGATAGCCAGCAGTTTATCCGCATACATCGTTCTTACCTGGTGAATGTACAGCTCATAACCAGGATAGACCCTTATGAAAAAGAAAGTCACCTCGCCATATTAAGCATCGGCGTGCGACTGCCCGTCAGTAAATCAGGATATGTAAGGCTCAAACAGGTATTGGGGATATAATCAGGTCTTGGATGATGCTTTTGCCTGTAGGTTTTCGCTTGTTTTTTCAATAATAGAAGGAATGCTATGGAAGTCCCTCGCTTTATCCAGAAAATAATCTGCACCACACAGCAGGCTTTCAGCCTTGTAACCCGAAAGGGTATTATTGGTAAAAATGACCACTATAGGGTAAATATGCTCTATTGCACGGATATCTTTTAACATCTGAAGGCCATTCTTACCTGGCAGATTAATATCAAGAATAACAATATCTGGCTGAAAACCGACCAGTGCCTGCATACCTTCTTCAGCGCTGGTGACCAGTTTTACTTCTTTTACCTGGTCCAATGAGGTCAGTAATAACTGCAGGCGCTGAAGTATGAATTCAGAATCATCTACGATTAGTATTTTTATAATATTGGGCTGCATAGGTTCAGATTATGGTCACAAAAGCTACGTTTGTATCTCAAATAAGATATGGTATAGGCATAAAAAAGCTTTGTAAGGTAAAGAAACCCTACAAAGCTCGTGTAGCGGTTAACTACAAGGTTTTTCAAGGATGATTATATACAAAACAGATAGCTTCTGTCAAAGAAAGAAGCTTAACTGTTTTCAAAGGATCTTTACTTAGAATATTGGATATCAATTAGATATGTAATCACAAATAATAGCGTAACTACCTTAAGTGATCAATACAAAGTAACAACAGGGAAAGGAAAGGAAGAATAGTGGGTGGTGTACAAAACACATAGTAATTCACACCACTCTATTGTAGTAATTACACTACACTAGAGTGGTGTTTTACTCAGACAATATTGTTTTGAATAGCATACCGGACCAGGTCTGCATTGGTTTGCATTTTCATTTTGTCCATGATCCTTGCCCGGTAGGTACTGATGGTATTAACGTTTAGCGATAAAATATCACCTATTTCGGAAATACTTTTGCCCATTACTATCATCTTAAACACTTCGAATTCACGGTCGGATAATTGTTCGTGCGGGGCCTTTTCACTTTTTTGTTCCAGTGATCCTGCCAATACCTCGGCTACTTCACTTGTAATATATTTACGGCCACCCAAGATCTGCTGAACAGCTTTCACCAGTTCATTGTGAGCGCTTTCTTTGGTAAGGTAGCCCGATGCACCGGCTTTAATCGCTCTTACCGCATATTGTTCCGGTGCATGCATGCTTAACATTAGAACGGGGGTTTGTGGTGCATGTTCTTTTATTTGCTTGAGTATCTCAATTCCAGAATAACCTGGCATGCTGATGTCAGAGATAATGATATCCCATTTTTCGCTGATAGCTTTTTTGAAAAGATCAGCTGAATCAGCTACATCATGCACTTCTGCAAAGGAGAGTGATTCTTCAAGTATTTTTCTTAATCCCTCCCTGATAAGTGTGTGATCGTCTGCAATCAATATTCTCATTTAGTGTTCCTTATTTAGCGTACCGGTTTAACAGTGGGCGTAAAGTTAATGACTTATGCATTACACTCAGAACCGTTCCTCAAACAAAAACGCAAATAAATGCATCGAAGTTGTGCCTTTGTTTTGGTAACCCAACCTACCTCTAATAATTCACATAAACCTGATATTTGTTTGCAAGCAGTATTCAAAAAAAATAGGGGCGTCTTATTTCGCCCCTATTTCGTGATTCTGCAATAGAACATAGGATTTATATATCTAAAGGAAATTGGATCGAAGTAAAATCTGTAGCATCAAAATGCTACAGATTTTGCTGGTTCATCAGGATATTAGAAAATCGATCAAATAAATCAAAATTCTCTTATTAAAGATACTTTCCGGTTTTCAGAAAGCCACGACAATAAACACTGTTTATTCCTGAGAAAAACACTGAATTTTGGGTACCATAATCTCGGTGTTTTTCACTATCGGTACCGTGTTTCCGGAAACCTGCAAAGAGTTATAAGACTATCAAATTGATAATTTCACTAATCTTTGCCTCATCCAGGGGTTTTGAATATATATTTTTTACTGAAGAAAAGCTTTTGGCCTTATTGATATCTTCATGATAAACTGAGGAAGTAAACATAAATACGATGATTTTCTCAAAATCCTCATTTTGCAGCCTGCATGTCTCAAAGGCATAGAGAAAATCCCAACCATCCATAACAGGCATATTAATATCTAATAATATAACATCAGGTAATGTATTTGAGGATTGCTCAGCCAAAAAATGAAGCGCCTCCTGCCCGTTTTGGGTGGTATATGTAATAATGTCGGGTAGGTTCAGGCGCAACAGTTCCTTACTTAGAAAGTTAGTAACATCATCATCATCTACTAATAAGATCCGGTAAGGTCTATGCGTCATAGGGCATGGTTATTTTTTTCAGGAATACATAAAACAGGCTGCCCTTGTTTGCAATACTTTCAACAGCTATTTTCCCACCGAGAGCTTCTACCTGGTTTTTAATAATATACAGTCCCAGCCCTTTCCCATGCGTATTTTCATGAAACCGCTGGTAAAGGCCAAATATTTTATTGCCATGCCGATCCATATCAATCCCTTTTCCATTGTCTTTTACTGCCAGGATCACAAATTCCCCATCTTCAGTTGTACTGATGTGTATGGCTGGTACTTCCTGGTCTTTCCTGTATTTGATGGCATTCGTAATGAGATTCAGCAATACACTGTCGATCACTTTTCCCGGGTAGTTGATATCAGGTGCTTTTGAAAAGTCATAGGTAATCACCGCCTGCTTTTCTTTGATCTCTTCTGAGATGGAAGCTATGATACCCGTTAATTGCTTTTCGAAAAAAACCTGCTCTTTTGATGAAGCTTTATTGACACGGGATGAGAGTATTTCATTCAGGTCATCCAGCGTTGCAAAAAGTTTATCCACACTGATATTAATTTTTTGAAAATACAACTGGTTCTTTTCAGACAGGCTGTTTTGTTCAAATAATTTGACCAGGCTGATCAGGTTGGCAACAGGTGCCCGCAGGTTATGTGAAGTGATATAAGCAAACTGCTGCAGCTCCCTATTGCTATTCATCAGTTCCTGTGACAACTCCTGCATTTCCAATTCTTTTTGTTTGATGTCATCAATGTCTAAATGAATACCTGAAAGGCGGATAGCTTTGCCTTCTTTATCGCGCTGGCTTACTTTGCTGACAGTCAGTATCCACTTCCATCTTCTGTCTTTTGTTCTTAAGCGAATGATTGCCTGGTATTTACTCGTTTTACCATTTACATGCTCCATCAATTGTTTCATCAGCATCTCACGCTCGTCTGGGTGGAGCATATCTGTGAATGTCTGAAGCGTATTACTCAATTCGCCCGGTTCATACCCCAGCATGGTCTTCCACATATCACTGAAATAAATAGTATCGGTTTCCAGATTCCAATCCCATATCCCCAAGCCGGCCGCATCGGTAGCCATTTCTAATCTTTCTTCACTGACGCGTAGCTGTTCCTGGGCATGTGTCCGTCGTTCTATCTCAATATTCAGTTCTGCTGTTCTTTTACTCACAGACCGTCTGAGTGATATACTGTACAGAATAATGGTCATCAGTATAAGCAAAACAGCAATGGAATAATAAGTGGCCTTGCGAAGCATTTCGGACGATATGCTCTGACCTTCATTATATAAAAAACCATCTAATTGACTATAAGGACTTACAAGCTTGAGTGTTTTATACACATCCAGTATATGCTGCCAGCGACCTTCATTCATGTGACCGATGTCTACCATATTAGGCAGTACCAGTTTACGCATGGCTTCTGCCTCGGCAAGAAGATCGGTTTTGGTAACACCTCTTTCCTGCACCCCGGGGAGTGTAAGGATATAATCTGCTATTTCGTCTGTATGTGTCATAGCATATTCCCACCCTTTGAAACTTGCCTTACGAAACCGGCTGGTACGCTCCGGATAATTATCCACCATCTGCTTCAGTGAGAAAAGAATATCGCCGTAAAAGTCAATTCCGTAGTTAATGGGTTGTATATAAGAAGGGGTTGCGCCTAATTTCCTCAGCTGGTTCAACTCCACTGAATAATATCCGGTAAGTGCATCTACTTTTCCATTGAGCAAATCCGTGTTTTTCCAGCTATGTGTAACAATCTTCAACGAGTTTAACGGAATCGCTTCTTTAAGGAACACAGCCTGCAATTCAATCCATCCCTGTGCTTCAGAAACCATCAGTGTTTTGCCAACAAGGTCGCTGGGAACATGGATCCGCTTCTGTTCCAGCGAAATAATCACATAAGGCGAATGCTGGAAAAGCGCCCCTAAAGCTACTACCGGTATTCCTTTGGCATAATTGACAAGCAGTTCCGACCCTGAGATACCAAACTGGGCCCTGCCTGCCTGCACTTCTTCGAGCGGGTTATGTTGTGCATCACCCGGAAGCAACTTCACAGCTAATCCTTCATCCTTGTAAAATCCTTTGATATCTGCAGCATAATAACCGGCAAACTGGAACTGGTGCCACCATTTCAATTGTACAAGAGTAGTGTCTGCTGCATGCAGGGTTTGTGTCCAACAAATAGCAGTAATGAACAAAATAACAGACAGGCTATATCGTCGGGGGAAGAACATTACTCAGCTAAATGCTTTACACAATAAATAAAATAAAACTGCTTACAAAGAAAGGGATTATTATTGGTGATTTCTCAGGACTGGCCAGTCTTACTACAACTTGTACGGGCTGCCGCAGCAACTTATTAAAAGACAAAAAAGTATTTTACTTTAAAAATTGTTTTATCTTTGTCTCACATAAAGCCAGTACATGTTTTCAAAGACCTGTGAATATGCCATCAGGGCAATGATTTTTATTGCCAACAAATCAGAAGATGGCACGAAAATAGGCGTTAAAGAAATTGCAAAAGGAATCGACTCCCCGGAATATTTCATCGCGAAAATATTACAAGACCTGAGTCGCAAGGGGCTCGTCCAATCATTAAAAGGCCCGACCGGCGGATTCTATCTTGACAGGAAAAACAATTCCTGTAACCTGGTTGATATTGTAGAGGCAATTGATGGTGACCATCTTTTCGTTGGTTGCGGACTGGGCTTGAATGAATGTTCCGAGAAACACCCTTGCCCGCTTCACAATGAATTTAAAAGAATAAGAAAAGACATACACGATCTTCTGAAAGAAACCAACCTGATGGAATTCAATGACCAACTGGAAAAGAAATTAGCTTTCTTAAAACACAGGTAGTTTTTTGCATTATTAGAAGATATAAAGGTATTTATATATTTTATAAAATGGAGTATCGAAACGACATAACGACTGTTGAAGATATCAAAAAGTTGGTGCACAGCTTTTATGATAAAGTAAGAGCTGATCAATTATTGGCGCCTGTTTTCAATGAAAGAATCAAAGACGATTGGCCTGAGCACCTGCAAAAGATGGTCTATTTTTGGCAAACAATTCTCTTAAATGATAAGAAATATTTCGGCAGCCCCTTTCCACCTCATGCCGGTTTGCCAGTAACACATGAGCACTTTGGAAAATGGATGGAATTATTCATTGCTACTATTGACGAATCGTTTACCGGGACAAAAGCAACGGAAGCCAAATGGCGGGCCGGCAAAATGGCCGAGCTTTTCGAAATTAAAATAGCACACTACAAACAACATGGTATGAAAAATCTATTATAAACACTATTCAATGTATCTGCCATGTCTGCCCAACATTGCCTGCAAATAAAAAGAGTATATGATCCCCCTGAGGAAAAGGATGGTTTTCGTGTATTGGTGGACAGGCTCTGGCCACGCGGACTCAAAAAAGAAACAGCATACATAGACGTGTGGATGAAAGAGATAGCCCCCTCTCCCACACTGCGCAAATGGTTTAACCATATGCCTGAAAAATGGGAACAGTTCAGCCGTGAATATGAACAGGAATTAAAACAAGCCAAAGCAGTTAAAACGCTGCTCTTGTATATACGCAGCCGCAAAAAGACAACCCTGCTTTATGCTGCCCGGGATAATGCCCATACACATGCACTGATATTACAGCGCTTTATCCACCAACTGCTTAAACCATCGCCATAACATCAGTAACCATGAAAACAAATCCTATTAAACGCAGCGAACACATTATGAAATTTTCCCGGGAGCATCATTTCAGTCTGTTGTTTTGCTGGAAAATAAACCAGGGGTTAAAAAAGAATGTAGCACCAGGGCGCATCATTATATACGTACAACACTTCTGGCAACACCACATGCAGTTACATTTCACAGAAGAAGAAACTATTCTCTTTACTCCTGTCCATGATAATCTTGTTGCTAAAGCTGTTGAAGAACATGTAACCATTCATCAATTGGTAGAAGGATTACAGCAGTATCCAAATGATAATGCTGTAGCCCAACTTAATCGTCTCACTGATCTGCTCGATAAGCATATCCGCTTTGAAGAAAGGGAGCTTTTCCCACACCTTGAAAAAACATTGGAAAAAGCGCAACTTGATAGCATTGGCAAACAATTGAACAAGGTTCCCACTACCTCGCTGAAAGATAGTTACGCGGATGAATTCTGGAATGAAAGGACTTCATCCCTCTGAGCATTTACAAATGCTTATAAAGGTTATATCGGAACCAAGACTCGACAAAATGCTGATCAATCAAATGTATGGAAAACAGGAACAAGGATATTGTGATAAAGATAATAGAGGAAACTGGCGAATATGAAATAAGCACTTACACCGGTGAGTACAGGAACCTGATGATGTTGCTCAATGACCAGAGACTGCTGGAAGGATTTGGCGAATGTGGGGGTATGGGCAGATGCGCCACCTGCCTGATTGAGATCGTCAAAATCACACTTCCTTTACCTCAAAAGCAAAGAAATGAACATAGTACTATCATAAAAACAGGCATCACGAATCCTGCCATTAGGCTGTCTTGCCAGCTGATGGTGGATAAATTTTTAGACGGCATTGTCATCGAAATTGAGCAGGATTAAGGGCCTCGTTAAACCTGAATTATTTCCGCGCTTTTTTAGTTATGAGTCTTATTGTGAATCATTATCCGTGTCCATTCTGGATGACGCTTAATATAAGCAACCACAAAGGGACATAGCGGTATCAACCTAAGGTTGTTTTTTTCAATGTAGTCAAGCGCTTTTTCAATAATTGCCGTAGCAACACCTTTTCCCTCTAACTGTTTCGGCACTTCGGTATGCAATAATTTTATTACATCAGCATTCTCTTCGAATATTATCACGGCAGTATAATTGTCCACCTTCATTTCAAAGCGACGTTCGGCTGCATTTTTCAGTAAAACCAGACTTTTATATTCCTCTTTCATAGCATTGCTTTAATTGTGGTTAATAATTTAATTCACCGAAAACGCCATTTTTATAATCGGTAATAGCCTGTTCTGTTTCTTCCTGGGTATTCATGACAAAATTATCTTTGGCTGCTACTGGTTCATTAATCGGTTCTGCAGAGAGAAACAAAACCTGTGCATCTTCTTCTGCTGTAACAATTACTTCATCATTTTCTTTTTGAAAAACGACCAGATTATGCTGAACAATGGTTTCCTGGTTGATGTTGACAGTGCCATTGGCTACATATAATAAAGTCCAGTACCCGGGTATGGCCGTAAACTGCACCTGTTTCCCTTTCACTATCTCCCCAATGATCGAAATAACAGGAGTAAAACTTTTCAGTGGCCCTGTTTGGTCATCATAAGTGCCGCTTGCCAGGCGCAGGTTTACGCCAGCCTGTTGCAGCACTGACGGCTGTTGTACTTTCGTGGCTGACTGGTAGAAAGGCGCGTCCCACTTATGGTCTTTTGGCACATTAATCCATAGCTGGATGAATTCCTGTATGCCACCTTTCTGTAAAAGCGCTTCCGTAGGGCCTTCACTGTGCAAAATACCTTTGCCTGCAAACATCCATTGTACATCTCCTGCGCGTATGATTTCATCATGCCCTGCATTGTCCTTGTGATAGCCCTCACCCAGTAATTGAAAGGTAACCGGGGCAAAACCCCGGTGCGGATGCGGGTGTATACGCAATGTTTCTCCTGCCAATATGGTTTCGGGCCCCATATGGTGCAATACAATAAACGGGTTGGCAAACCGGAAATCTTTGTGGGGTAATGATTGTCGTACAGTTTCTTCTTTTGTGATCTGTTTTTCCCTTCCAAAAAGAATATGTTCAATCGATTTTTTCATAATGGCAGTATTTATACTAAAATTCCAAATTTTCCTGATTGAAATTCCTGAATGGCTTCATATATTTCTTCCTGCGTATTCATCACAAAGGGGCCGTAGCTCGCAATGGGCTCATCAATCGGCTCACCACTTAATAACAGCAGTACGCTTTCTTCATTTGCTTTTATGCTGATCTCGTCGCCGTCATTTTTAAACAAAATAAAACTATGTTTTGCAACCTGCTCATCGTTTACTATAGCACTACCATTGATCACCAAAAGCGCCGTGTTATGATCGGCAGGGGTAGCAGCAGTTAATGCCGCATCTTTGTTCAACCTGATATCGAATAAATTAACAGGCGAATAAGTAGCAGCAGGGCCGGCCACATCATTGAAATGACCAGCAATTACATTTACCAGTCCCGCTCCTCCCTGTAATTCCACTTTTCCCATTTGTGCGGCAGTGATAGCCTGGTAATGTGCAGGAGTGGATTTATCTTTCTTAGGCAGGTTTACCCAAAGCTGCACCATTTCAAAGGGTCCACCGGTTTTGGAGAATTCTTTTTCATGGTATTCTTTGTGCAGGATACCTGCTCCCGCCGTCATCCACTGTACATCTCCCGGATTTATAACACCACTGTTGCCAGTACTGTCATGATGGGCCACACTTCCTTTATAAGCAATGGTCACAGTTTCAAAACCTTTGTGTGGATGTACATCTACGCCCCTGACTGTTTCAGATGGACCAAAATCGTATTCGGCATTGAAATCCAGCATTAAAAATGGACTGATCCTGCGTTGTGAAATATTGGCTCCAGGGATATAATTGTATACCCTGAACCCGTCTCCCACCATACCCGGCCTGGCAGGTTTGGCAATTATTTTTTCGATTGATTTTTTCATTTGGCGACTCCTTATTTTTAAATGAATACTATAGTGTTATTGAATATTGATGTTTAAGTCGAAAGCATTGTCGGTAAATGAAACAGATGGTTTTTTTAGGTGCCTGTATATGTCCAGTGCTTCATTGATCGCACTGATTACCGGCTGGCTGCCTTCATTGTAGTGCTGTCTGATAACCACATCCTCATTCTGGCAGGTAAATATTTTACGTAGCTTCTTCTCATCGGCTTCATTGATACCGTTCAATAGCACGATAGCAATATTCCCTTGATGAAACTTTTCAATGGCTTCCTCAACTGTTGAAGCGCCAATGCCATACCATTCATCATGTTCATTAATCAATCCAATGATGGCAGCCAGCCTTTCTTTGTCACTGCCAGTTACTAATATTTCTGTTTTGTTCATAATTGTCTCCTTTTAAGCAGAACAAAATTACAATGCCCGTAACCATGCAACCAATAATGTAGATTAAGAAAACAGGGTATGGTATGCCGGGAATGAGGTTAATCCTTATTCGGGTGCTGGTTCAGCATTTTGCTCAGAAATTCAGGTGTAACACCAATATAAGCAGCAATCTGCTTTTGCGGGAGACATTGAATCAAAGAAGGATATAACTGACAAAAATTGTTGTACCGTTCCCTGGCAGACAGGCTCAGGTTATTGATCAAACGATGCTGGTAAGTAGCCATGGATTTCTCGGCCAGTATGCGGAAAAAGCGTTCAAACATGGGAACAACAGCATATAGTTGGTCAAGATCATTTTTTGACAGCTGGATGATACCACTATCATCAACCGCATCAATATAAAGTGTCCCCGGCGTCTGTGTCAAAAAACTTTGCATATCACCTATCCACCAGCCAGGAGGGGCAAACTGCAGAACGTGTTCGAATCCATTTTTATCTATGGAATAACTGCGAAGGCATCCATCAATTACAAATGATGCATACCTGTTGATTTCACCTTCCTGTAACAGGAATTTTTTTCTTTTGATTTTCCTGAACGCCAGCAAGGAAATAAAATGAGCTTCTTCCTGTGGGAGAAGGCTAATGTGTTTATGAACACTTGTAAGCAACAGATCATGCATCATCTTGGGCGTACATCTTTTGCACACCAATTTAGGCCATTTTTCTTTTAGTCAGAGAGCCTTTGTTGACTTACTCCCTGCTTTGAAGCTCAATGCCTTCTATACCAGAAAGTTTGGCCAGCACGAATGCACTTATGGCCATCACAATATCGCGTACAGCAACATCGAGATGCGTTCCTGAAAAAACAAGGCTGAGCGCAATTAACAACAGCCATATTGAAACAATATAGGCGCCGATCCGTGTCTTTTTGAACACAAGTATTCCGGCTACAATTTCGATGACGCCAACAATTTTCATCAACCCTGCCGCGCCAAATGGAAGCATGCCGGCTATGGATGGATGCAAATAAGTATCCCAGTGTACAAGGAGGTTGGTAAACTTGTCTAGCCCTGCAGCAATAGGCACAAAGCTAAATGTGTACTTAAGGATCAACCACAATCTTTGAATTTCTGCGTTTTTTACTAAAGTTGTCATAATATGAATGTTTAAGGTACCCTTATTGGATACCAAAAGGAACATTTAGTTACAGAATCCTGTAACTTCCTGCAACAATCTGTATCTAATCACCAAAAAGGATACAACATGAAAGTAGTAGGCATAGCGGGCTATGAATCGAATAAACTGCCTGATAATACCGTCATTGCACGTATTTTAAGCGGTGAGAAGGAATTGTTTGAGATACTGCTCAGGCGTTACAACCAAATCCTTTACAGGGCTGTCAGGGGCTATATAAAAAAAGAGGATGAAATTGACGATGTGATGCAGGACACCTACCTAAAAGCTTATAGTAAATTGCAACAATACAGGGGTGCCGCGGCATTTTCCACATGGTTGATCAGGATTGGGATTAATGAGGCGCTTCTTCACATCAGGAATACTAAAAAGGGACAGCTGCATTTGATGTCCAATAATACTGACCATTCAGAAAAAATTATCCAATTACCAGCCACCAATCAAATGAATCCTGAGAAGCAAGCAATGCAGAAAGAAACCCGCCAGCTGATTGAGCATGCGATCGATCAATTACCGGAGAAATACAGGATTATTTACCTGTTAAAAGAGGTGGAAGGAATGGAAAACAGTGCAATAGCCGAGTGCCTGGGCATCAGCGACAGCAACATCAAAGTGCGGCTTCACAGGGCTAAAAATTTAATGAAGAATGCATTGTACCAGCTTTCTTCTGATACAGTTATTTTTGAATTCGGCAATTCCAGATGTGATAAATTAGTTGATTATATCATGAAAAACATATGATTTGCATGGCAGTGGATCACGGCTTTATATACTGCCATGCATTTATCAGGATGGTCAAAGATCATAAATGGAAAGCGTATCAACCAAAAGTCCCAGTAATTTATCATGAATACTCATATAAACGGGGTCATGAACAATTTCCTTTTTGTTCCTGGGTCTTGGTAATGGTACGTCTACAATGGCTTTGATCGAAGCTGCCGGCCCATCACTCATGACCACAACCCGGTCACTTAAAAATATAGCTTCTTCTATATCATGTGTAACCATTACAATGGTTTTCTCCCTGTTATCCAAGTTCCATAACTTTAAGAGTTCAACGTGCAGGTTGCTTTTGGTGAGTGCGTCCAATGCTCCAAAAGGTTCATCCAATAACAGAATGCTTGGATTAATAGCAAATGCCCTGGCAATAGCCACCCGTTGTTTCATACCACCGGATAAATGGCCGGGCAGCTTGTCTTTATGCTCCCAAAGCTTTACCATTTTGAGGTTGTGCTCTACTAATCCTTTTTTTTCAGCCACTGTTTTTCCATGTATTGCAGCATCAACTGCCTCATAAATATTATGGTACACACTCAACCAGGGTAATAATGAATAGTTCTGAAAAACAATCCCCCTATCCGGGCCAGGCTTGGTAACCAGATTGCCATTGGCAATGACCGAACCCCTACTTTGTTTCACCATACCACTGATGGTGCCCATCAGCGTTGATTTACCGCAGCCAGAATGCCCGATCAGCGAAACAATTTCCCCTTTGCCAACAGTGAGTGAAATATCTTTTACTGCAGTAAATATTCCTTTGGGTGTTTTAAAACTTACAGTAACATTATTTAGTTCAATGCTGTTTGTAGCATATACAGTTTTAGAAATAATATCTGTACTATCAATCATTTCAGTATTTTCTTCAGGTAATATAGATACGGTAGACATAAAATAAAGCTTTAAACAATGAATCATTACAACGCGTAAGTGAACTTTTTCTGCAGGGAAAGAAAGATCTTATCAAGGATCAGCCCCACTAACCCAATAATAATGATAGCAACCAGTATTTTGGCAATACTGCCACCATTAAATCCTTCATCCCATACAAAATAACCCAATCCGATACCGCCACTCAACATCTCACCTGCTACAATCACCATCCATGCGATACCGACCGATAAACGTAAGCCGGTAATAATATGCGGAAGGCTGAATGGCAGTAATATTTTAGTAAGGTATTTCCACCTGGAAAAACCAAAAGCCTTACTGACATTTTTATGATCTTGTGGAATATGGAATGCCCCAAAAGCGGAATTGATCAATGTTGGCCATAAAGAGCAGATAAAGATCATAAACACACTTGCTTTATGTGAATCCTGAAAAATAGCAAGGCCCAACGGAAACCATGCAAGTGGCGAAACTGGCCTTAATAGCTGGACAATGGGATTAATGATACTCATGGCTATTTTATTAGACCCCAACAACAACCCCAATGGAACCGCCACCAAGCTGCCTGCCCCGAAGCCAATGCCTACCCTTGACAGGGAGCTAAACAATTTAGTACCAATTCCTTTGTAGTCAGGGTCGTTCTGCATGGGGTGCTGCATGACCTCTTTGAATACAAGCCAGGTTGCTCTTGGACTGGGCACTTCGTGTTTGGTAAGCATTGCAATGAGTTCCCATAACCCTCCCAGCAAAGCAATACCTATAAAAAAATAAAGTGTCTGTAAGGAGAATATTTTTTTCATAGCACAGGGTTTTATGTTTTATCGCTTACATGTTTTTAAATAAGCAGTCACATTCTTCGGATCAAATGGCACATCATAGGTCGTCTTGAAAGGCTGCATATCGGGTTGCATGGGCACTCCCATTTCATGGGCTACTTCTGCATAAAGATCATCGAGAATTAATTTTTCAGTTATTCCTTTATAATCGGGTTCTGATTTTAAATAACCAAAACGAACGTATTGTGCCAGGAACCATGTGGCGTAAGACTTACGGGGCATATTGACAACACCGTTATTATAAAAAGTCATACCGTCATCTTTATACTTCTGCACACCCAGTTCACAGCCCAGGTCATACGAACCCGCCAGCCTGGCTTCAATCACCTGTAATGGCGCATTTACATAATTAGATTTGGTTAGCCATCCAGCTGCTTTTTTACGATTACCCATATTGTCCAGCCATCTGCAGGCTTCAATTACTGCTTTCATGACTTTTTTCAGGCTCTCTTTGTCCGTTGCAGCAAAATGTGAATTAACAACCAATGCTTTTTCAGGATGATGTTTCCAGATATCCTGTGTTGAGATATGCGTAAATCCTATATTTTGAGCGGCAGCGACGCCGTTCCAGGGCTCTCCTACGCAGAAGCCTTCCATATTATCAACCCGCATGTTGGCCACCATTTGCGGTGGCGGGATGGTGATGATACCAACCGTTTTCTGGTTAACACCTGCTGCGGCAAGCCAGTTACGGAGCCAGATATCGTGTGTGCCACCGGGAAAAGTCATGGCAAATGTGACTTCTTTTTTACTTTGCACATTTCTAACTGCTGCAGCCACTTTATTCACTTCCTTAAAACCAACTAATCCACAAAAATCTTTCGAGAGTGTAATTGCCTGGCCATTATTGCTCAGCATCATAGCAATTTTCATGTCGGAGCCTGCTTTACCGCCAATACCTGTATAAACAGAAAGCGGCATAGAGAAGAGGCAATGTGCCCCGTCAAGTTCACCGTTCAGAATTTTATCACGCACATTAGCCCATGATGCTTCCTTTGACAGTTCCACATCAACGCCATATTTTGCAAAGAGTCCTAACTCTTTGGCTACTACGAGCGGAGCGCAGTCGGTCAGTGGTATAAACCCCAGTTTTATTTTCCTGGGCGGACCAACCATTCTGAATGATGTTACTGCAATCACTACGGCCATAAGGCCTGCAAAAAAGAATATTTTATTTATCAGGTGTTTCATGTCAATCAGTTTAAGAAGGTAAATAGTATAATACTGCTACTGTTTTATCGCCACAGGTTTGGCATAAAAGAAATCCGGGCGAATGTTGATCATGGCATAAAACCAGGTGCCCGTTTTCTTATAGGTATCGGCAACTGCATCTGTGGCAGCCTGTCCTTTGGCAAAGACCATACTGTTATTAGCATTCATCAACGCATAGCCCAGTTCTATCCCGGTAAATTTGTTGAGCGTATAATTCAACAGGATGTCCACTTCATTACCAAGCTTTTTGTCAATTACAGTACCATCCGCTTTTTTCATGTCTTTGTTCAAGGCAAAAGTGTGGAAGTCCGCGCCGATTGAAAACAGATTGCTGGTGTACTTCACTTTGAAATAAGCGTTATTCAAACCTCCTGCAGGAGCACCGGTACCCACATAGAAATAATCCATGTAACCCCAATGCTTATGCGGCGTTCCGTATAAGGGGTCAAAGCGATTGTCTTCGCCGGATGGGGAAACAGCATCATTACCCGAAAGCACATCATAACCGGGTGTAAAACTGAACTTCCCTTTCTGGTAGGTAGCCAGGGCTGTATAATGGTACGCATTTAGCGATGTCCCTTCCCTGTTTTTACCTGACTGTTTATAATAAGCAGCCTGTATGGCAATCTTACCAAACCCCGAAGCATTGCCGATGGTATGATTGATCATTAGTCCGTAAGTATAACGGCTGTTCATACCTGAATAATCAAACGGATCACTGCTGCCGGTGCTGACAAATCTTCTTCCATAAACATATCCTGTATTATCGCCTACGGAATCAAGTTTGTATTTCCCAAAACGGTCGTTGAAAAAGAGTGCAGAGAATTTCGTCTGGTTGAACTTACGGCTGATATATAGACTGGTGAACGATTTATAATTCTGACTGGCAGCGTTTGTGCTGGCAGGATTAGCATATACAGGTGTGCCCGTTTTTGAACTGATGTTTGCCGCATTTCCGCCTGCAGCAAGTGGAACTATACCAGCAGGGGCAGGCACCAAAACACCACCAGAGTTTTTGATATATGCCGGAATGTTCCCCGGTAAATAGGAAGTATTAGTGATTCCGAATGCATCAGTGTTCTGGTTATAAGCATATCCCAGGTCAACCTGCCAACCATTGTGCATCATCTTAAGCAATGCCATATCATGTCGTCTGCCCTGCTGCAACCAATCCAGGTTACCAATCAGGCGTACATCATCATAAATCAGTTCCTGCCTTCCAATTTTAATAGAAAGCTGGTCAACCAGTTTGAATTTGATGGTGGTATCTGCTTTATTTGCCAATGTAACATCAGCCCAGCCTTCGTGCAGCATCAACCGGTTACCATCTGCATTGGAAATGGACGAAGCATCTTGTCCCCATACCCGCACATCCTGTAAAGTAACGCCGAAAGTCACCCTGTCCCACTTGTATCCAACAATCAATCTGGTCCGCTGGGAAGTAAATGCGGCAGTTTTTGCATTTTTAGGTACCAGGTTACCGAATCCATCACGGATTTCGGTTCGGGTACGTAATTGTCCGACTAAGGTAAACTGCGCTTTAGCGCCAATAGTACCAAGTAAGCACAGCAGCAGTAGCCGTACATAAGCAGTTAGTTTCGTTTTTTTAGCCATAACTTTGTTTTGGGTTTAGGTTGTTCTTCAATTTAAATTCCGACGCCCCGGTTCAGACTTCCACATCGGCCGGGGTTTTTTATTTGCTTCAGACGTAGCCGGTAAATGGCAAAAGGGATAGCGATAGCATTGCATTGCTAAACACAGACCGGGTTATTCTTTTTTCTTCTTGTGCCATCATACAATACGTATTTAGTTAAGCCATTTACGTTTTATGTGGCAGGCAATCGGGCAGTGGTTAAAACAAGATCAAAGTATTCAATCGGCAGGCAATCGATGCGGGAGATACAGGAAATACATTAGCCTCATCTCACTAATAATCCACGGTTCAATCTGAGAAATTGGTAGTCGTTTTTTACATTTTAATTATTTATATGTAATGAAATACACATTAATAATTATTATTTTCAATTAAAACTACTGTTATTTGCAATAAAAATACTTACAATTACTGTAATTTCAAATAATTCTATAATTAATATTTATATTTTTATTTGATTAATGTATTTAAAACTTAGTTTTATCACCAATTTTTAGGTAATTATGAAAGTGAAAAAAGGGAAATGTGACCTTACTACCTGTTCCATGTGCAGGCTATGCAGGCCGGAATGGCTGCCCGCAATTGATACCAACCGGAAAATGTATCATTATAAAAAAGGGGAAGTTCTTTTCACAGAAGGAGAAGAAGTGCATGGCATGTATTTTATTCATACGGGATTAGTAAAAGTGCACAAAAAATGGGGGGATGATAAAGAGCTGATCCTGCGGTTTGCCAGAGGTGGAGCTATTGCTGGTCACAGGGGATTGGGAAGTGACACCATTTATCCCGTGTCCGCAACAGCACTGCTACCTACGGATGTCTGTTTTATTGATATTGAGTTTTTTACAGCTACACTAAAAGTCAACCAGGACTACCTATATGACCTGATGATGTTTTTTGCGGCGGAACTTAAAGAATCAGAAAGGAAAATGCGCAACCTGGCCCACATGAATACAAAGGGAAGGATCGCGAACGCTTTATTGGTCCTAAATGAACGGTTTGGCACCACAGCTGAAGGATTCATTGATATAGAACTCTCGAGGCAGGACCTCTCCTCTTATACCGGAACTACTTACGAAACCTTATTCAGGATCATGAATGAAATGGTTGCCGAAGAAGCACTCTCGCTGAATAAGCGCGGGGTAAAGATCAATAATTTCAAAAAACTGGAAGACTATTGCAAATCCTGATAGTATCATATTGCCCATTCCTCTACTCCCCTGCCGCAGCGAATCCGAAGCACTAAAAGTGCTCCGAAACCCTTTCCGGAAACGTTTGCGTAGAAAAGTAGTCATTTAATGACTGATTTTTTTAAACTTCACAAAAGATATAATGCTCCGCAACGAACAGGTTACTAAACCTGGTTTAAGTACTGTTTGTTGTGCCGGCGTTGAAATCTTTATCATTTTTACCTAACTTTCTAATTGCATGCCATGCGTTTCCAAAAAACCTGCTTAGCTATTTTAATGCTCTTAACTTTTAACGTCTCCTGGGCCCAGCAAAAAGTTTCGGGAAAAGTTACCGGCCCCACGGGGTCGTCTATCACTGGCGCTACCATTAATGTAAAAGGCACCAAGATTTATTCCACAAGTGACGCCAGTGGGCTCTTTTCTGTTACTGTGCCGGTAAACTCGACCGGAATCCTTGTATTATCCTATGTTGGATATGAAAAAAAAGAAATAGAAATCAAAAACGGAACGGTATTCAATGTTCAACTCAAGGAGACTGACAATGGACTAAAGGACGTGGTAGTAGTAGGATACGGAACCCAGCGAAAGAGCCAGCTGACCGGAGCCATTTCTTCCATCTCTGCAAAAGAGGTTTCAGAACTGCCCATTTCCAGCACACAACAAGCCTTACAGGGAAGGGTTGCGGGTATGGATGTTATTAACTCCAGTAACAGGCCAGGCTCAGAACCGAAAGTAACCATACGCGGAAGGCGCTCTTTCAATGCCGGCAATGATCCATTATATGTAGTGGATGGCATACCATTGGGTGGCGGCATTGGAGATATCAATCCGCAGGATATAGAATCGATAGAGGTATTAAAAGATGCATCTGCAACGGCTATCTACGGATCCCGTGGCGCCAACGGTGTCATTATTGTTACTACCAAAAGAGGAAAAAACGGAAAAACTGTTGTCAGCTATGATGCTTATGTTGGTCTTTCCAGATCGCTGGGAAGAATTGACATGATGAACGGACCGCAGTTTGCAGAATTCAAAAGAGAATCCCGCCGCGCTACCGGAAATTATCCCGATATTGCTACAGATGATGCCGACAAAAAATTATTCGAGGCAGTTGAATTAGAATCCATCAAACTCGGCCGTACGACCGATTACCAGACATTACTGCTTCGTAACAGCCTGCAGCAAAGTCACCAGATTGGCATCATGGGCGGGACCGAAAAAACGCAGTTTAACATTTCTGCCAATGTTTTTAATGAAAAGGGAATTGTCTATAACCAGGATTTTACCAGGTATACACTGCGTTTGAATGTAGACCACCAGATCAATAACTTTATAAAAGTTGGAGCTTCTATCCTCATCGCCAACCGCATCCGGAACGGAGAGAATTTTAATCCAATAGGCGGCGCCTTGCAGGAAAATCCGCTGGGCGTTCCTTACGATAGCAACGGAAACCTCATTTTTCTCCCTACAACAGATGGATTACGCACCAACCCCCTGGCCGAAATTGTTCCGGGCGCCATTGTTGATGAGAAAAGAAGAATACGGGCCTTTACCAGCCTTTATACAGAAGTTAAAATTGCCAAAGGTCTGACCTACCGGCTGAACTTCGGTCCTGATTTCACCAATGAACGATATGGTCAATTTACAGGTAGCCAAACCAATGCCCGCAGAGGCGGAACACCTACCGCCCGGACCCAGAATTCTTCCAACTTCAACTATACCCTGGAAAATATCCTGAGCTATAAAAAAGTATTCAGGGACATTCATTCACTCGACATCACAGCTTTACATGCCATACAATCTAACAGGGATGAATATTATGATGCCAGGGTGCTTGGTGTGCCTGCTGAACAGCAGTCTTTTTATAATATTGGTGCTGCAACCATTGTGGATGGAGTGGGCAGCAATCTGACCCAATGGGGCCTGCAATCATTTATGGGAAG
This sequence comes from uncultured Sediminibacterium sp., assembly GCA_964507525.1. Taxonomy (GTDB): domain Bacteria; phylum Bacteroidota; class Bacteroidia; order Chitinophagales; family Chitinophagaceae; genus Sediminibacterium. Next base: position 98,035 of record CAZDQB010000016.1, read on the forward strand.
GGTCAATTATGGACTGAAAGAAAAATACCTGCTTACTTTAACAGGCAGGTTGGATGGATCGTCACGTTTGGCTACCGGGAATCAATACAGCTTCTTCCCATCCATTGCATTGGGATGGAATATTTCCAGCGAAGATTTTATGAGTCATGTTGCTTTTGTAGACAAACTGAAGTTAAGGGCCAGTTATGGTAATACAGGTAACCAGGCTATCCGTCCTTACCAAACACAGGGATCTTTAGCAAGAACCACTTACGCGTTTGGAACCGCCGGCGCGTTTGGTTATCGTCCGAATGAAATCCCCAACCCTAATTTGAAATGGGAGAAATCTGCCACAACAAATATCGGTGTGGATTTTAGCCTGTTCAATAACCGCATCTATGGTTCCGTTGAAATGTACAGAACCAATACGAGAGACCTGCTTTTATCCAGGCAGTTGCCAATCACTGGTGGTTTTACCAGTATTACAGAGAATATAGGAGCCACCCGCAACCAGGGTATAGAAGTCAACCTTTCTACAGTTAATATCCGGAACCGCAATGGTTTTAAATGGACCACAGATTTCAATGTATTTGCCAATAAAGAAGAGATTGTTGAATTATATAATGGCAAAAAGGATGACATAGGAAACGCATGGTTTATTGGACAACCACTTACTGTTTACTATGATTACCAGAAAATAGGTATCTGGCAAACTGCGGATAAGACCTTGGCAGCAACATTTTTTCAAAAACCTGGGGAAATCAGGGTGAAGGATCAGAATGGAGATGGCAAAATCACTTCTGATGACAGAATTATTCTTGGCACTGACGTACCCAAATGGTCTGGTGGTATCACCAACCGGTTTGAGTACAAAGGATTCGACCTGTCTGTGTTCATCTATGCGCGTATCGGGTCTATGATTCGCAGCCGTTTCCATGATAATAATAACCAGTTGTTTGGCCGTTATAACAACCTGAATATTAATTACTGGACGCCCAATAATCCTACGAATGATTTTCCAAGACCTAACCAGAACCAGGAATTCCCTATTTACGGATCAACACTTTCTTATTTCGATGGCTCATTTGTGAAAGTCAGGAATGTTTCATTGGGTTATAATTTCAACAAAGAAATAGCCGAAAAAATGAAGATGAAATCTCTGCGGGTTTATCTCAATGTACAGCAACCTTTCATTTTTGCTACTTACAGAAGTAAATACAAAGGAATTGATCCGGAAGGCGACAGGCAATTGAACGGCGATACCCCTGCCACCAGCTTGTTTACTTTTGGAATCAATGCTAAGTTTTAAATGAATACAATGCTTCATTGTAAAATGAGTTTCGACAACCACTACAAATCAACCTGTATGAAAAAAATAAACCTTATTATACTTTGTTTTACCCTGCTTGCGGTTTCTTCCTGTAAGAAGTTATTGGATGAACAACTGGTATCAACTGTTAATGATCAGTACATGAATACCAAAGCTGGTTTTGAAGATGCAGTAAAAGCAACTTATTCCTCTCTCCGTAATTTTTATGGAACAGAAAGAGGTATGACTTTAACTGTTTTCGGAACTGATACCTATACCCGTGGTTCCGACGGAAGCTGGAAGTTTGTGAATGACTATACTTCACAACTGGATGCCCGTACCGGCTTTATTACAGATGTATGGAATGAATTCTATAAAGCGATCAATACTGCCAATGCAGTTGTGACCCGTGCAGATAAAATTCCGGGCGTGGATCCTGTATTGAAGGATAAACGGGTGGCTGAAGCCCGTTTTCTCAGGGCACAATATTATTTTATCCTGGTGCAGATGTTTGGGCCTGTTCATCTTACCCTGCAGGAGAATACAGCTGTAACATCTAAAGCAAGCAGAACCCCTGTTGCTGATATTTATAAGGCAATTATTGCCGACCTTGAATTTGCTATTTCAAAACTGGAGCCGGATATCAAGAAAACGGATTATGGCCGGGCCACTAAAGCAGCAGCTGAACACCTGCTTGCAAAAGTGTATTTGACAAAAGCCACATCAGCTGCCAACGCACCCGATGACTATGCCAAGGCAGCCCAGTATGCCAAGAATGTGATCAACAATTATAATTTCCGCCTTTTACCGGATTATGCAAAAGTATTCGAACAAGGTGCAGGGGAGATCAATGATGAAGTGATATGGTCTGTGCAGTACACCAGCGACCCGCTGACCAATGGCACGGGAAACAGTGCGCATTTATATTTCCTGATGGAGTATGATGTACAGCCAGGCATGCAGCGTGATGTGGCAAATGGGCGCCCTTTTAAACGTTTCAGGCCCACCGATTTCACGCTGGGCTTATGGGATCGCAACAATGACTCACGGTATGACAAGAATTTCAAAACCGTATTTTATTGCAATAAACCCGGTACCTATACAATCAACGGAAGATCGGTTACATTGGCATCGGGTGATACCGCCATCTGGCTGCCTGGTGTTGAACTGCCTGCAAGTGTTATCGCCAGCAAGAATTACCAGGTAATCACACCGAGCAGGTACACACAGAAATTATTTCCGACCCTTGTGAAATTTTTAGACCCGCTGCGCCCTGATAAAACAACTGAAGCGGGATCAAGGAAGTTCCTGGCATTCCGACTGGCCGAAACCTACCTGATTGCGGCAGAAGCTTCCATGAATACCGGGAATCTTGTAGAAGCCGCAGGTTATGTAAACAAAGTGCGAAGAAGAGCCGCCTATCCTGGCAAAGAATTGTTGATGGAAATCCTCCCAACCGACCTGAATATTGATTTCATCCTGGATGAAAGGGACAGGGAATTACTGGGCGAACAAATGCGTTGGTTTGATCTCGTGAGAACAGGCAAACTGCTGGAAAGAGTGAAGAAGTACAATGTAGAGGCCAGTCCCAATATCAAGGATTTCCATGTGTTAAGGCCCATACCACAAAGCCAGATAGACCTTACCGAAGGTGGCGCCGCTTCCTTCCCACAAAACGCGGGTTATTAATACAGAAATATCCCTGAGGAGCTGACTAAAAGATTAGCACTTCAGAAAAATGAAAAAGAAGGCCGTCTCAATAAAATAATTGAGGCGGTCTTCTTTTTTATATTCACCATATCAGGTCACCAAAGAAAACAGCTCACTAATTACCCGGGCTGCCGGTAAAATGGTATCTGCAATCTTTTATGAGAATGGGTAGCAGCATGAGGCAAAAAAGATAAAATGACAGGCATTTGATTACCGGAATATCCCCTTCTTGCCTATTTTAAACCCAAGACAGCCAATCTGATCCAATCATTTTTTGTGAGATAGAACAAGCATTGCCGACATCAGAAAATTCATCGGATCAGCCACAGTTTTTGAAGCATTCATATAAACGGCAATCCTGAATACTTTACTTTCATAACAATTGCAATTTAGAAAAAGCGCTGGCACTAAAATCGTGGAGCTTGCAATAGCTAATTAACTTTTTGGGTACACTATGATGTACCCCAAAAATAGGTCAGGTAATTAAGAATGAATTTTTCATCTT
>CAZDQB010000017.1:0-40025 GCA_964507525.1 uncultured Sediminibacterium sp.
TTACAGCGTTGGCTAAAGTATCAACGCCTTTTTTCATTTTATTTCTTGCTTCGATATCGAAGAATATCTGTTTAGCCATAGTTCTGATTTTTTCGGTTTGTGGTTTGAATTAGGGAGCGTTAAAATGTCTCAATGACTTACACAATTGCGAGAATATCGCTCTCACGCATGATCAAAAGGTCCTGGCCTTCAATCTGGATCTCCGTGCCGGCATATTTGCCATATAACACGGTATCACCCGTCTTAACAGTCATCGGCTCGTCTTTTTTACCGGTTCCGGCGGCTACGATGGTGCCACGTTGGGGTTTTTCTTTAGCGGTGTCGGGGATGATGATTCCGCCTGCAGTTTTTTCTTCAGCAGCGGCAGGCTTAACGATTACCCTGTCGTGCAGAGGCGTAACGTTGAGTTTCTTAGCCATACGTTATTGGTTTTTTAATTAAGAGAGTTAATAAATGATAGTTCTGTTCAGCGATTTTTATGCCATCCGGCTGCTCTAAGCCAAAATTTCAGTTGAAACCTGTCCGGGAGGCCGTCAAAACCTGCTCTGTCAGGAACGGCGGCAAAGATGGGGAAGTTTAGGAGAATATAAGTGTCAAATTTTCATAACCTATACCATATTATAACAGATATATATACTTTCAACCCTTAGAATAAACGAACGGGGGGTACCATGGCTGCAAAAAAATCCCGGCCCCGCAGCAATATTGCATTCTTTTGGGATCGGGATCACGGTATGGGAAAACAACAAAATGGCATACCAGGAGCCCTGTTTTGCAGGATCCTGGCATACAATTACATCAATCTGCTGGCTTATTTCTGTACCACCTGGCTTCTCAATGTATTGACAAGTGCGCCAACCGAATTAATCAGGTTAGCCGGCAATTTGTTCTTATTAGCCCCTGCTACCAGGTCTGTAATAAATTGATCAAAGTCTGCATTAGCTGATTTCCCGTTCATCCTGGAATTTTGGGCAGGGTCGTGTGCTGCAACCATATTTTTCCCGCCGTAGGTAAAGTTTTTAGCGCCGGTTGCTGTGGCGAAAAAATCTGTCAGGTTCTTACTGAGTGCTGAAAAACCACTGGTATTACCAGATGTAACTTCTGCCAATAACACCTTAAAGAACCCATTCAGTTTCGGGTCTGCTGCAATAACAAAAATAGTGCTGTCCACAACCGAACGGATACCAAGGCGGCCCTGCTCAATCTTTGCACCTGAATTAGCCGGGTCTGTCACCATAGCTGTCCCGCCTAATGAATCATACAGTGTGGGGGCATTTGATGGCGCCGTGTCATTTTTCTTGCACGAGGTTAGAACGACAGAAATACATACAATGCCGAGAATAATGGATAAAAATGCTGCTTTTTTCATACCTGTTGTTTTATTAGTTAAAGATGTGTTTGATGGAGTTATAAATTTTTGTGGTCGCCGAACCGGCGGCTACGGGGCAACCGGTCTTCAATTCTGCTGCTGTTGGCATATACCGTTCTGCTTTCATATTAAAACTTGATTTGAACTGCCGGGCAATCAGGTTGGCGTCGGTTTTGACGGGGAAATAAGTAAATACTAGGATGTCGCTTTCCGGATTGCATAACACACGATCCACGCCCTTTTGCTGGTACATCCAGGCTGTAATAGCATCAGCATCCCGTTGCGTGATGGCCTGTTTGATATCAATCCTTGCCATAATCCTTGTATTGGCATCCGGGGCTTTGGGCCTGGTAACCATATAGATATGAACTCCCAGCACCATTATCATCACTAAAAATGCTGCACCGGTATACAGCAGGATCTTTTTAATCCATTTCTTTTTCATACAGATAAGTTTAGATTGTAAAAGGATCAGCGTTATTTTTTGATATAAACGACAATACTGTGACAATGGATTTCAAAATGCGCAATAATTTTTGGATTTGCCCAGGCACCTTATACACGATGCCCAGCTGAAACCTTGTAATCGTATTTCCCGTAAATAATAGAATGGAAGGGCATTAAACTGCCTTTATTCCAGGCTTGCGGACAATACCCGTAGGTTTAGCTGTATCAAGGTTGACACCCGTTCGTTCCCGGACGGGTTTTTGATTTTGTATAGCTCCCTTAATACAATACCTTTGCCGCTTCCAAATAAGTTCTTACCAAATGATCAGCAGAAGAAATATACGCGTGAAGGTGATGCAGCTACTCTATATGATAGAAGCTGCCGACAGCCCTTCAGCATTCGAAAAACCAGCCGATGAGTTACAGAAACAATTAGACAAAAGCCGGGAACTCTTTGTTTACCTCCTATATTTCTTAACCCAGGTAGCCCGTTATGCCGAAACAAATGCACAAAAAAGGGCCTCCCGTAACCTGCCTTCTGCTGAAGACCTTAATGTAAATATTAAAATTGCCGGTAATGAATTCCTGTGGCAGATATTGGAAAATACTTCCTTTCAGAAGGCGCTGGAAATTGACCTGCCTCAGAAACTGGTTGACAAAGACTTAGTAAAGAAAATCTATGATGATCTTGCCGGAACAGAACAATACCAAACATATATCGCTGATCAGGGCCGGGAAAAATCAAAAGAAAAAGAGATCATTAAACTGATCTTTACACATTTGATGTTGCCAAATGAAAGCTTTATCAGCCATGTTGAAGAACTATTCAGTAATTGGGATGATGATGCCGAGATGGTGGAACAACTGATGCAGCATTATTTGCAAAAGCCTTCCGGGTATAACCTGCAACAAATGGTGAGCGCCGAAAAATGGGACTTTGCTAAGTCATTACTCATGACCACACTGGAAAAGAAAGAATACACTGCCGAACTTATCAAGCCCAAATTGAAGAACTGGGATGCAGATCGTATTGCTGTACTGGATATGATCCTGATGCGTATGGGCGTCTGTGAATTACTGTACTTTGAAACCATCCCAACCAAGGTAACCATCAACGAATATATTGATCTTGCGAAAGACTATAGTACGGCACAAAGCGGACAGTTTGTGAATGGCATTCTGGATAATATTCATAAAGAACTCACCGACACAGGTAAAATCAATAAGATCAGTTATAAAAACAAAGCATAAACACAGATGGTTATGAAAATATCCATTATTTATTTTGTTGCCCTTTCATGCCTTCTCACTATGCTTGCCGCCTGTAAGAATAGTAGTGGCAATCTTATAAAAATAAATGGTCATGCCCCGGATCAGGCCAATTATACGGCTGTGCAATGGCTGGACAGCCTGGTTAATTTCGGAACGATCAGGATGGGAGAGAAGATTGAAATCAAATTCCGTTTAAAGAATACGGGCAACAAGCCTTTGTATCTTACCAATGTACATGCATTGTGCGGCTGTACTGTAGCCAGTTATACCCAGGGCGCTATTGAGCCAGGCGGGACAGGAGAGGTGGTTGGTGCATTTGACAGCAACCGTGCGCATACCGGTACGGTACGCAAAACAATTATTGCTTCCACAAATTCACCCAATGGTAACAATCGCGAGCTTATCTTTACGGGCGTTATCAGTGAGTCAGTTGCTGGCAGCAGGTAACTTTCTTCAAAAACAATTATAAAAACAAAAAAGTACACAATGTTTTATCTCAATTCCGTTTTATTGGCAGGTAACCCGCAGCAGGGCGGTGGTATGGTGCAGTTGGTATTAATGGGCGGCATCATCCTGGTTTTCTGGTTATTCATGATCCGTCCGCAAGCTAAAAAAGCAAAGGATCAGAAAAAATTTGTGGACAACATGCAGAAAGGCGATAAAGTAGTAACAATTGCCGGGATCCATGGCACAGTGAATAAAGTTAATGAGGATAATACCATTCAATTAGAAGTAAACCCAGGCAGTTACCTTAAGATTGAAAGGTCTTCTATCAGCATGGAATGGACTGCTGCGATCAATAAAGCTGCTGATAAAAAATAGTCCCGGAAAAACAGGAACTAAGAAGTAATTTCAGGTCCGGAAACAAACTATTTTGTTTCCGGACTTTTGTTTTTACGATTGGATAACTTATGTTAAGAATCGGTTTGACAGGTGGTATAGGCAGTGGCAAGACCACGGTAGCTAACATTTTTAAGGTGATAGGCATACCTGTGTTTGACGCGGACAGTGCCGCCAGGCACTTAATGGAAGAAGACAGCACCTTGCGGAAAGAGCTTATTGCTATGTTTGGCACTGCTACCTTTGCAGGCAACAGGCTTGACCGAAAACATATTGCATCCATTGTTTTTAATGACCCGTACCAACTGGAAAAACTCAATGCACTGGTGCATCCCGCAGCCATTGCGGCAGCTGAGCAATGGGCAGAACAGCAAACGACACCTTATGCGGTCAAAGAAGCCGCTTTATTTTTTGAAGCCGGGTCCACAAACGGACTTGATTATATCATTGGTGTATATGCTCCGCAATATGTACGTATCAACAGGGTTATGAAACGTGACCAGGTAACGAGAGAAGAAGTATTGAGCCGGATGAACCGGCAGATCAATGAAGAGATCAAAATGCGCCTGTGTGATTTTGTGATTATGAATGATGACCAGGAATTGCTGATACCTCAAGTACTCAAGTTGCATGAAAAATTTATTCAGGAAAATGAGATATAAAAACTGAACTCCCTATTATAAAAATCAACCACAAACCACAGCTATTGTAATGATCGCCCACACACCGAAACCGCCTTATTACGCAGTAATCTTTACTTCTGAACGAACAGCAGGAGACAATGGTTATAATGCCATGTCCGATAAAATGCTTGAGCTCGCCATGCAGCAACCAGGATACCTGGGATATGAATCTGCACGCGAAGGGTTAGGCATCACTGTGTCTTACTGGGAAAGTCTCGAAGCCATCAGGAATTGGAAACAACAGGCAGACCACCAGGAAGCGCAGCAGATGGGCAGGGCGCAATGGTACCAGCACTACAAGATAAGGATATGTAAAGTTGAACGGGATTACGGGTTTGATAAATAACAGCTCAAAATAAAGGATCCGCCTGCATGAAAAAAATACTCGTTATATTATTATGTTACAGTTCGCTTTCTGTGCAGCTTATTGCCCAATACACTGCACCTAGGGAAAAAAACCTTTCCGATACCGCTTTATTAGAACTGGTTCAAAAGCAAACTTTTAAGTATTTCTGGGATTTTGCTCATCCTGTCAGCGGCATGGCGAGGGAGAGAAGCAATGTGGCTTATGATTATGGCAATGAAGTCGTCACCACCGGAGGCACAGGATTTGGCGTAATGGCCATGATCGTTGCTGCAGAACGCGGCTGGCAGCCAAGGGATTCTGTCGCATCGAGATTATTGAAGCTGGTCAAATTCCTTTCAAAAGCAAACGCTTATCATGGTGTGTTCCCGCATTGGCTGAATGGCGCTACAGGGCAGACGATTCCTTTCAGCCGTAAAGATGACGGGGCAGACCTGGTTGAAACTTCTTTCCTGTTCGAGGGACTTTTATGTGCCAGGCAATACTTTACTGCGAACAACAAAACCGAAACTGAATTACGCAACCGCATCAATTCATTATGGAACGATATTGAATGGAATTGGTTTACCAAAGGCGGAGAAGAAGTGTTGTATTGGCACTGGAGTCCTAATAACGGCTGGAGCATGAATTTCCCGGTTCGGGGTTTTAATGAATGCTTAATCATGTATGTACTGGCCGCAAGCGGTGAAAGATATCCTGTAAGCAGCAATGTATATCACCGTGGATGGGCTCAAAGCAATTTCTTCAACAACGGCAAAGAATTTTATGGTATCAGGCTCCCATTGGGCTTTGATTATGGCGGACCTTTGTTCTTTTCGCATTATTCTTTCCTTGGTCTTAATCCGCGCGGGCTTAAGGATCGGTATGCTGATTACTGGGAGCAGAATCAAAACCATACCCTGATCAATTACAAACATTGCGTCATCAACCCCAACAAATTTAAAGGGTATGGAACGGATTGCTGGGGTTTAACAGCCAGTGATACCTATAATGGATATAATGCACATTCGCCTGCCAATGATCATGGAACCATCAGCCCGACAGCTGCCTTATCGGCCTTCCCGTACACACCTGCCGAAAGTATGAAAGCATTGAAGCATTTTTATTATGACCTGGGCGATAAGATCTGGGGTGAATACGGTTTTGTGGATGCTTTCAATGAAACACAGAACTGGTATGCCAGATCATACCTTGCGATTGACCAGGGCCCCATCATAGCCATGATCGAAAATTACCGCAGCGGGTTGCTCTGGAATCTGTTCATGAGCGCCCCGGAAGTGAAACAAGGGCTAAAGAAACTGGGCTTCAGCAGCCCGTCTCTTCAGTGAGGATCGTTTTCAACAAATTGTTTCAGACTCGTGCCAATAATATAAGTCCAGCCCTCGGCAAAGCTTGAACGTGCAAAATCGGGATTGTCGTGCGGGAAGCTTTCCAGCCCTGCATGCGTTAATTGTACTCTTGTTTTACCGCCTTCGCCGAATAGTTCGAATGTTACATATGAGTGGCCAGAGTAATCAGCATAGCGCCAGCTGTAAGTAAGTTTTTTGCCAGCTAATACTTCTGTTATTTTGCATAGATGCAAGTACTGCTTTTCATCTTTCCCGCCATAAAATTGGAATTCAAACCCTGGTTCAACTTTGAATTCTTTGATATCGAAGTACCATTGCTTCATATCATCTTTGCCGGTAATGGTTTTCCAGACTTTTGCAACAGGAGCGTTCAATACCTGCTCGATTATTAATGGTTCCTGTTTCATAGGGTTGTTTATTTGGTAATCCGGTAACACCATCTTTTCAATTTTCCTTCAAAGTCAAAAGAAGTGGTGGCTTTGGTAATATCCTTGATTTCTGCTGCTGCTATCTTTTCTGTTTCGAGCAGGAATTTAGTAAAATTTGTACTGAAATAAATAATGCCGCCCTTTGTAACAGCAGCAAGTACATCATTGAGCAAGGTTACGTGATCACGCTGGATATCGAGGAAATCCTTCATACGCTTACTGTTACTGAAAGTGGGCGGGTCCATGATCACCAGGTCAAAACTATTGGGTAGCAGGGTTTTCAGGTATTGCTTCACATCAGCATGGATAAAATGATATTTATCCTTATCATTATAGCGGTTGATCGCAAAATTGTCCCCGGCCCAGCTGAGATAGGTTTTGGAAAGATCTACAGAAGTCACGGCAGCAGCGTTACCCGACGCTGCATATACCGAAAACGAGCCGGTATAACAGAACAGGTTCAGGATTCTTTTCCCTGCGCTTAATTCTTTTACCTGCTGTCGCGTGATGCGATGATCAAGAAAAAGACCGGTATCTAAATAATCCGTAAGATTAACCTGGAACTTTAATCCGTTTTCTTCTACTGTAAAATACTCCTGCTGTGTACTAATCTTTTCGTACTGTCCCTCACGGTGCGACATTCGTTTGCGCTGGCGTACATACATTTTATCAGTGGAAATACCCGTAACTTCGCTGATCAGCGTTAAGCAATTATCCAGCCATACTTCATGTTCTTCATCCGACATACCATGCCTGCGCAGGTATTCAGCTAAATAAAGCTTGTCGTCATATAATTCAATGCAAAAGGGAAATTCGGGGAGGTCATGATCGTAAACGCGGTAACAGGAAACCTGCATCCGCCTTGCCTGTTTGCTGCGGTGTTTGTAAACTTTAGCCAGGCGGTTGCGGAACATATCTGATTTGCTGGCTGTGTCTGTCATTTGTGCAAACGTACGAAGGTGTAGCTGTAAATAACCACAGCACAGCAGGCGCCATGCTGTGGTTAATACATTTTATTTCAGTTTGGCAAGTGCTTCTTTAATCCTTGCCCATGCTTTTTCAATATTAGCCATACTATTGGCAAAAGAGAAACGTACACATTTTGGTTCGCCGAAAGCATCTCCCATGACAGAAGACACGTGTGCAGTGTTCAACAGATACATGCTGAAGTCAGCCGCGTTCTTGATGGTGGTAGTGCCATCAGTTTTGCCATAGTAATAACTGATATCAGGGAACACATAAAATGCGCCTTCCGGTGCAAAGCATTTGAATCCTGGGATATCATTCACAAGGGCCAATGTTTTTTCCCTTCTCCTGGTAAACTCCGCTGTCATCTCCTGTGAAGGACGCAGATCACCTATTAAAGCTGCAACTGCCGCTTTCTGGGTAATAGAACAGGTGCCGCTGGTGAATTGTCCCTGTAATTTCTCACATGCTTTTACAATAGCAGCGCTGGCAGCAATATAACCCAGGCGCCAGCCCGTCATGGCAAACCCTTTACTTAATCCGTTGATCAGTACAACCCGGTCTTTTATATCCTCAAACTGTGCAATGCTTTCATGTGTGCCAACGAAATTGATGTATTCATAGATCTCATCTGAAAGAATAATAACGTTCGGATGTTTCCTGAACACATCAGCCAGTGCAGTCAGTTCAGCCTTGCTGTACACAGCACCTGAAGGATTACAGGGCGAAGAAAACATGAAGACCTTTGTTTTTGGAGTGATGGCAGCTTCTACCTGCGCAGGCGTAGGCTTGAAACCACTCTCTACTGTAGTCCTGATCTCCACTACTTTACCTCTTGCAATTTTGACCAGCTCGGAATAGGTAACCCAATAGGGTGTAGGGATCACTACCTCATCACCATCATCCACCAGTGCAAGAATGGCATTGGCCAGGCTTTGTTTGGCGCCTGTGGAAGTGATGATCTGTTCAGGGGTATAAATTAATTGGTTATCACGTTTCAACTTGGTGCAAACGGCTTCTCTCAGGTCTGCAAATCCGGCAACCGGTGTGTAATGGCTCCAGTTGTCGTTAATGGCTTTAATAGCAGCGTCCTTAATATGCTGCGGTGTATCAAAATCCGGCTCACCTAAGCTCAGATCAATTACATCAATGCCGCTGGCCCGTAATTCGCGGCCTAATTTGGCCATTTTAAGTGTTTCCGGTTCACTAAACCTGTCTAAAAGAGAAGAAAGTTGCATAGTTAAAACATTAAAAAAAATTATACAGTAAAAATTGAGGCCAAAGTTCGTAAAAAGAATGCAAACAGGCGTAAGTTTTGTGCGTTGTAATCCGGAGAATATCAATATTTAATAGCAAACCGGCTTAGATCCGGGACGTGTTTCCTTTTCCTGCCCAACTCGTGGTCATAAACTACCTGGCCCAGGTGTTGCAGAAACGGGAAACCGATTGTCTCATAGTCATATTGGTCATCATTATAAATCCCGTCACTATTACAGGAGATGGTAGCGCTCAGCATGAATTCGATGTGATGGTCAAAATCAACCACATAAGAGATATCAGTTAAAAAACCGTAAGCGTCGCCTACCTTATTAAAAATCCTTATACCGGAAGGCTTTACCCCTTTGCCGGATCCATATAGAATGAATTTACAATATGCATCCCAATACCCTGAAGTATCATAATACGGGTACCGGCTTTCGCGCGGAAATGCGCTCATCCAGTGCCATACAAAATCCTGGTCTTTTTTTGTCAGGTTGAATCGCTGCGAACGCCTGGCAGATTCGGGAAAAAGCAGGCTTCTCAAAATATGGTGCAGGTCCTGCAGGTATATCCTGTTTTTCAGGGAAAACTCAAAGGGTCCGTCCACCAATTGTTCCCCGTTATAATGCGCTTTACCCAATTTAGCCGTAAAAACGGGAAAGACGGCATGGCTGTACTGTGGGGACTGATCATACAACAATACCCCGCTTGTATCGTAAAACTGAACCGGATTGGTGTTCCTGTTCTCTTCAAGGGAACGGAAGCTATTCAGGCGATGCCTGATGATGGCATCCGGATAACCTTTTGCTGTCAGTTTCTTTTGAATGTATTCCTGTCCAAGAAACTCATACAGGCGGTTAAAGGCATTATTATCACTTACTAAGAATATCTGTTTGATGTATTGTTCAAGGGTGGGCCTGCTATCAACTGCCGTGGGATCGGTATAAACCACATCATGCATACTAAAGCTGCTGTCTGTGATCATGGTGCTGTTCATATCCAGTCCCTTTATTTTTAATTCATTCAGTTTCTCCAATGCCAGCAATGCAACCGGCATTTTAACGGTACTGGCAGGATAGAAATATTGATCGTTTTTAAGGTTAAATGTGTATTCTTTAAATGAGGGTCTGTTCCGTTTGTCGCGGTCTATCTGTGTATAAATAACCTGTACATTAAAACTATCACGCTTATCGAGCAGCATTTTAAAATAGGCGGGATAGCGTTTTAAAAGGTTCTCAATAAAATCTCCGTCAGGTTTTGGCTGCGCATCAGCAAAAATTGCCAGAAATAAAAACAAGATGGGTAAGAGTAATCTCATAATTGAACATAAATTTAATGGTTTAATCAAAACCGTGGAGTTATTGAGCCGGTTACAGGTCAACAGGCAGATTGGCTAACTAAGCCATTAACCATGTAAATTTGCTTACTATACATCACTTATGCCGCAGCACGAAGCCATTTCCGTTTTCGATATGTTTAAGATAGGGGTTGGCCCATCCAGTTCCCATACCCTTGGCCCCTGGCGCGCAGCATTGCGTTGCCTGGAGACGATCAAACAAAAGACTACAATAGACCAGGTAGCAACCGCTACTGTGCTCTTATATGGGTCGCTTGCAAAAACAGGGAAAGGTCACGGCACCGATATTGCTGTTTTATTGGGTCTATGCGGAGAGGATCCCGTTACAATTGATGTAAACGCCATTGCATCCAAGATCAATACCATTCGTGCCAATCATCAACTCCATTTAGGAGGTGAAGCATGGCTCCATTTTAACAGCGCAGAAGAGGTTCAATTCCTGTTCCATGAATCATTGCCTTTTCATCCCAATGGCCTTTCGTTCTTAATTACTTTGAAAAATGGAGAAAGCTGGAGTGAAACTTACTATTCCATCGGGGGAGGATTTGTGGTGAAAGAAGGAGAAGACAACACGGGAAAGTCGCCCGTTGATCTTCCGTTCCCCATTAATACGGCTGACGATCTTTTGCACTGGTGCATGAAGACTGGTATGAATATTCATGAAGTAGTACTCGAAAATGAAAATGCCTGGCGAACCGAAACGGCTACGAGGCAGGGAGTGTTGCACATATGGCATACAATGCGGGATTGTATTTACCGCGGCTGTCACGCACAGGGTGAATTACCCGGAGGCCTGCAGGTGCACCGCCGTGCTTTTGACCTGAATAAAAAACTAATCAAGGGGCAACCTTACACAGATCAACAAAGCTGGATGCTTGCTATCAGGAAAGGGGGGCAGGATTTCAAATACATTCTCGACTGGGTCAGTTGTTTTGCATTGGCAGTGAATGAAGAGAATGCTTCATTTGGCCGGGTAGTTACAGCACCAACCAATGGTGCGGCTGGCGTGATACCCGCAGTGCTCCAATATTTTATCGCGTTTTGTGAAGGAGATGATGACGAAAAGATCGTCAAATTTTTATTAACAGCATCTGAAATCGGTTGCATTTTCAAAAAAGGGGCTACCATTTCTGCTGCCATGGGAGGATGCCAGGCGGAGATCGGGGTTTCTTCTGCTATGGCAGCGGCTGCATTAACCGAATCATTGGGCGGCACGCAACGTCAGTCGTTGATGGCAGCCGAGATAGCTATGGAACACCACCTCGGATTAACCTGCGATCCGATAGGCGGACTCGTGCAGATACCCTGCATCGAACGCAATACCATGGGGGCTATCAAAGCCATCACTGCTTCACAGCTCGCTTTGCAGAGCTCTCCTGACTATGCCAAAGTGAGCCTTGATAAAGTGATCAAAACCATGTGGGATACAGCGCTTGACATGAGTAGCAAATACAAAGAAACTGCAGACGGGGGATTGGCCATTCACATACCGATCAGCTTGCCGGAATGCTAAATAAATAAAACCTACAGACATGGATAAACGTCATATTGTGATACTGGGAGCAGGATTTGCAGGGCTGCAACTGGCCCGGCGGATCAAAGACAGTAATGATGAAATCACTATTATCGATCAATATAATTTTCATCAGTTCCAACCCCTTTTTTACCAGGTAGCCA
Source organism: uncultured Sediminibacterium sp. (assembly GCA_964507525.1). Lineage (GTDB taxonomy): Bacteria > Bacteroidota > Bacteroidia > Chitinophagales > Chitinophagaceae > Sediminibacterium. The sequence goes on from CAZDQB010000017.1 coordinate 12,013, forward strand.
CTGCAAGGCTGGAACCCAGCTCTATATCTTTCCCGTTGCGCCGCGTATTTCAGCGAAAGAAAAATGTGCACGTGCGGTTTGCCAAAGTAACGGCAATAGATACCATTGCAAATAAAGTAATAACGAACGTTGCAGATTTTAATTATGATTATTTAGTGATCGCAACGGGTTGCAGCACCAATTATTTCGGCAATAAAAATATTGAACAGCACGCTTTTCCTATGAAGTCCACTTCAGAAGCCATTGCTTTGCGTAACCGGATATTGCTGAATTTTGAACAAGCCCTTTCAGCCGCCCCCGAAGAGATGGATGCTATCATGAATATTGTAGTGGTAGGGGGTGGACCGACCGGTGTTGAATTATCCGGTTCAATGGCGGAAATGAAAAAATACATACTTCCCGGTGACTACCCCGACATGGATTTTTCACGTCTCAATATATACTTACTTGAGGGCGGTCCTGCTACATTAGGACCTATGAGCAAGGCTTCCCAGCAAAAATCATTACAATACCTCGAGTCAATGGGCGTAAATGTATGGCTGAATGCACATGTGATTGATTACGATGGAAAGACAGTATCGCTTGCCGATGGCAGAACCATTGCTACCCATAACCTTATCTGGGCAGCTGGTATTACCGGGAACGTGCCACCGGGAATCAGCGCCGATAAACTGGCACGAGGTAACAGGATTAAAGTGGATGAATATCACAGGGTAGCGGGACTGGAAAATGTATTTGCTATTGGTGATATTGCCTATATGGAGACCAATACTTTTCCTAAAGGTCATGCACAATTAGCTAATGTGGCTATTGCGCAGGCAAAAAATACGGCGGCTAATTTCCAGTATCTTTTGCAAAACAAACCGCTGAAACAGTTTTTTTATAAAAATCCCGGCACCATGGCTACGGTAGGAAAACGTAAAGCCGTGGTTGACCTTCCTTTCATGAGTTTCCAGGGACGGATAGCATGGTTTATATGGATGTTCCTGCACCTGATGCTGATACTGAGTGTAAAAAACAGGCTCATCATTTTCATCAACTGGGCCATCAGTTATTTCACCAATGACACCACATTACGATTGATCCTGTTGCCAACAAGGCAACAAGTCGAGCTTGCAGCAGAATACAATAACACAAAAAGCGACAAGGAAGTTAATTCAATTGCGGATCCGGCTCCACCAGCTCATCTATCGTAACCGATGAATAATCCCTGATCTCATTATACAGGGTGCCACGCTCTATGGGCTGTCTTTTTACCTGTTTGATCAGTGTAACCAGTTCGGCCGTACTCATTGTTGGTGTTTGTTCTTCACTTCCGGCCATGGAATATATTTTTGTAGAATCGTCAATTGTTCCATCGATATCATTCACGCCAAATGAAAGTGTCAATTGGGCATTCTGCCTGCCCAGCATTGGCCAGTAAGCTTTGATATGCGGGAAATTATCCATGTACAAACGCGCTACAGCATACATTTTCATGTCTTCCACAACAGTTGATTCTGGCACATGGCTCATGTCGTTCTGCTTGTTCCTGAACTTCAGTGGTATAAACGTATTGAATCCCCCGGTCTGATCCTGCAGCTGACGCAAACGCTCCATATGGTCTATACGGTGTTCATATTTTTCAATATGTCCATAAAGCATGGTAGCATTACTTTGCATGCCTAAATCATGCGCTGCTTTATGTATGTGCAACCATCCTTCGGCATCCACTTTATCATCACATATCTTTTTACGGATATCAGGATGAAATATTTCAGCACCGCCGCCCGGCAGTGATTCCAGTCCCGCTTCATGCACCATCTTCATACCTTCTTCCACCGTTACTTTTGCCTTCCTGAACATATAATCCAATTCAACAGGTGTGAAGCCTTTGATGTGCAGATCAGGCCGGTGTGCTTTGATTGTTTTCAATAGTTCGATAAAGAAAGCCAGGTTCATTTTAGGATGAACGCCACCTACGATATGCACCTCTGTTACCGGTTTGCCGTCGTAACTTTTTACGATATGCATCATCTGCTCAATACTCAATTCCCATCCTTCTTCACGATGTGCATACAGGCGAGAATAAGAGCAAAAGGCGCAGGAGAAGACACAAACATTGGTAGGCTCAATATGGAAATTGCGATTGAAGTAGGTTTTATTGCCATGCTTCTGCTCGCGCACCCAGTTGGCCAAGGCACCCAGGAAGGGGAGGGAGCCTTTTTCGAAAAGAGTAACTCCATCTTCAAAACTGATCCGTTCCCTGCGAAGGATCTTTTCACCAATTTTTTTGAGTGCATTATCATTATGGAGAGAAGCAACCAAGGCAAAGGGATCAGACACAGTAGAAATCATCATCACTAATTTTTAAGCATACAAAGTTACGTGGATTTTACTAATGATGTACTGTTGCCATTGCTTTCGGATCATGCCTGTACCTGAATATGAGGGGAAAAAGAATTCCCAAGATAAGTGCATAGGCAGCAAATGTAAACCAGATGCTTTGCCAGTTCTTGGTACCATTGATGGTGAAATGATCTACAACCCATCCGCTCAGTGTGCCGCCCAAAAAAGCGCCGACGCCATTGGTCATCAACATAAACAAGCCCTGTGCACTGGCCCTGATCCTGATATCGGCTTCTTTTTCTACAAACAATGAACCTGAAATATTAAAAAAGTCAAATGCCATACCATAAACAATCATGGAAAGGATTAAAAGGTATAATCCGGCACCGGGATTGCCAATACCAAATAATCCAAAGCGCAGCACCCAGGCAAATATACTGATCAGCATTACCTGTTTGATGCCAAACCTGCGCAGGAAAAAAGGAATAGTAAGGATGAAAAGCGTTTCTGATACCTGCGACATCGACAGTAGTAAATTAGGATGTTTTACACCAAAGGAATCTGCATAACTGGTTTTAAAATCATCGAGAAAAGCACCACCAAATGCATTCGTGATCTGTAAAGCAGCACCCAGCAACATGGCAAAAATGAAAAAGATCAGCATCTTTTTCCGCCTGAATAATACAAACGCATCCAACCCTAATGCTTCTGCCATGGTTTTCTTCCTGTTCACTTTTACAGGCGGGCATTTGACGATTGTAAAAGTATACAGTCCTAATACCAGGCCCGCGCCCGCGCTTACGTACAACTGAAGCGGACTTTTGGTCCATCCCAATACATCTACCATCCACATGGCACAGATAAAACCGACTGTACCCCAAACACGAATGGGCGGAAAATCTTTGACAATATCATATCCCTTTTTTTCCAGTATAATATAGGATACCGTATTATTCAAAGCAATGGTTGGCATAAATGCCATTGAATTGAACAACATAATGAGGTAGAATGTCTTGTAATCGGTTACATTAGCCGCCATGATCAATAAGCCGGCACCAATAATATGGCAAATGCCAAGTACTCTTTCAGCATTAACCCACCGGTCTGCCACAATACCTAACAGGGCTGGCATGAACAAAGAGGCAATACCCATGGTAGCATACACTGCACCCACCTCGCCGCCGGTAAAATGAAGTGTTACGATCATATAAGCGCCAAGTGAAATCAGCCACGAACCCCAGACAAAAAATTCCAGGAAATTCATCAGGATCAGGCGGAACTTAATATTCATTATTGACCGGTTTTTATATGAATAAAAAAGGTAAGATAAAAAATAATAAATAATGAAAAGATAATTTAAACGGATAGCACAAGGCAAAAAAAATCCTGTTGCAGGTCAGCAACAGGATTTAGTATCAGGCAATTGCACTAATTATAAATGCGATTGGATCTTTTTATCTAATACAGATTTAGGTACAGCACCGATCTGCTTGTCTACGATCTGCCCGCCTTTGATGAACAGGATGGCAGGGATAGAAGTGATCCCATAATTCACACTAAGGTTGGGATTATGATCCACATTCACTTTACCTACATTGATCTTACCCGCATAATCTTTGGATAATTCTTCGATAACGGGTCCGATAGCGCGACAAGGCCCGCACCACTCTGCCCAGAAATCCACTACGGTCAGTTTATCGCTGTCCAGTACAGTTGACTGGAAATTCGCGTCTGTTAATTCTAATGCCATATTGATTGGTTTATTTGTTTATTTATTTTTTTTCATTGTGATCCGGTAAGCACCTACCACGATGCGTTCTAAAAAGATGTCAAATATAAATCCAAACCCCCGTTTATGCTGTTTTGACTTTTCCACTGCTGTGATTAATGACGTTGCAACAGTGAAACTGACAATGAGTCTTATCCTGCCAGACCCACATTTACCTCAATATCCGGGTTATTTAACAGGAAATCGGCCATTTCTTCGTTCATTTTAAAGCCTTTTTCAAACGAATAGAGGCTTATTTTAAGGTTCTCTTTTGGTTCATAAATGTTAAACCTGAGGGAGGTTTTCCCTGGAAAACGGCGGACGTTTTTGTCCACAAACGACACAAAATCAGCAGAAATGGCTGCGGGATGTGCACTGATTTCAATATTCCGGGTCAGGGTCTCTTTGACTGTTTCGAGCAGTGACATGCTATTGATCTTAAAATCAAATTCATCAGGCCGGATATACCTTGGCCGGAAGAAACCTGTAAGAAGGACATTCTGTCCTTTCTCGAGGTAATTCTGAAACCTGATATAATCCTCACTCCACAGGATAAAATCTGTCTTGCCAGTAAAATCCTCTATGGCGAAAGAGCCAAAGTTCTTGCCTGTTTTGGTAACACGGTGCTGCACATCAATAATCAATCCCGCTACGCGCATACTCTTACCCGGGTTGGGTTGCAGGTGCAACGTTTCCTTGATTTCGTTGAAATCATTGATGGGGGTGATCCCATAGTGTTTCAATTCAAATTTGAAATGATCCAAGGGGTGGCCGCTCATGTACATACCCGTTACTTCCTTCTCATGGTCTAACAGCTCTGTCAGGGTCCATGGTTCTGACTGAGGGATTTTGGGCAGAGGCACCTGCATGGCGGTTGACAAATCGCCAAACAGGGTATTGGAAGCACCAGCGCTAAGACTCTGTTGCGACTGCCCATACAGGATGATTTTTTCTAAGCCGGATAACTTCTCGCCGTCTGGAATTTTGAAATATTGCGCCCTGTGGAAAGTAGTAAAGCAATCGAAAGCACCGGAGTAAGCAAGGCTTTCCAATGATTTCTTATTCACACTGCGCTGGAGCACACGTTTAATAAAATCAAAAACATCTGCATACATCCCCGCTTTTTCCCGCTCCATAATAATGGTTTCCACAGCAGCTTCACCAACCCCTTTAAGGCCACCCAAACCAAACCGGATCTCCCCTTTTTTATTTACCGCAAAGCCTTTAAGTGATTCATTAATATCTGGGCCTAAAACTTTGATACCCATTCGCTTACACTCTTCCATAAAGAAGGTGATTTTTTCAATGCTGCCGGCATGGTTCAGTACTGCTGACATGTATTCGCCGGGGTAATGCGCTTTCAGGTAGGCGGTCTGGTACGCCACAAAAGCATAACAGGTAGAATGTGATTTATTGAATGCATACTGGGCAAAAGCTTCCCAGTCGGTCCATATTTTTTCTAATTTCTCAACGGCATGCCCTTTCGCAGTAGCGCCTGTAATGAATTGTGCTTTCATTTTATCGAGCACTGCTTTCTGCTTTTTACCCATCGCTTTACGCAGCACATCGGCATCACCTTTGGTAAAACCGGCAAGGCGCTGACTGAGCAACATTACCTGTTCCTGGTATACCGTAATACCATAAGTGTCGGTCAGGTACTCCTTCATATCATCCAGGTCATACGTAATAGCCTCCCGGCCGTGCTTGCGGTCAATAAAAGTGGGAATATAAGCGATAGGCCCAGGGCGATACAGTGCGTTCATGGCAATCAGGTCATCAAACTTATCAGGTTTCAGTTCACGCAGGTATTTCTGCATACCCACGCTTTCAAACTGGAACGTGGCGTTGGTTTCGCCGCGCTGGTACAGCAGAAATGTTTTTTCATCATCCAATGGAATATGATCCAGGTCTATGCCAATACCATGGTTCTGTCTGATCAGCTCTAATGCGGTTTTTAAAATGGAAAGGGTCTTCAGGCCTAAGAAGTCCATCTTAATAACACCAGCATCTTCAATAATGCTTCCTTCTATCTGTGTTACCCAAAGCGGCGAATCTTTGGCAATTGCCACAGGGATCAGTTCTGTGAGGTCCTTCGGTGCAATAATGATACCTGCCGCGTGAATACCTGTATTGCGTACGGAGCCTTCCAATCGCTCTGCTTCTTTCAGCACCTGCGCACGGATATCGGTTCCGTTATATATTTCCCTTAGTTTTTTTACATTCTCTATATCTTCCTGCTGGTATCCTTCTTTCTCTTCGAGCGTTTTGGGTCCATCCTTGACCGTGATCGGCGCTTTCAGCACCCGGCCCAATTCGGTACCCGGCTTATCGGGTACAAGCTTGGCCAGCATATTGCTTTCGGCCAATGGCAGATCCAGTACACGGGCTACATCTTTGATACTCATCTTAGCGGCCATCGTACCATAAGTAATGATCTGTGCAACCTGCTGCTTACCGTATTTTTCTACCACATAATCGATCACTTTCTGGCGACCCTCATCGTCAAAATCCGTATCAATATCGGGCATGCTCTTACGATCCGGGTTCAGGAAACGCTCAAACAGTAAATTATATTTAACAGGATCAATATTCGTGATGCCGATACAATAAGCCACTACACTGCCTGCAGCCGATCCTCTTCCAGGGCCAACGAAAACACCCATTTCCCGGCCGGCTTTGATGAAATCACTTACAATCAGGAAATAACCGGCAAATCCCATGGTTTTGATCGTGAACAGCTCAAAATTGAGCCGCTCCTCTATCTCCGGGGTTATATCCGCATACCTTGTCTTAGCCCCTTCCATCGTAATATGCCGCAGGAATTCCCACTGGTTGAGGTTGGCGTCGGCATGTATCTGAAATTCTTTGGGGATAGGGAAGGCGGGGAGCAGGATATCCTTTTTAAGGTTCAGCACTTCTACCTTATCAACAATAGCATTGGTATTGTCGAGCGATGCCGGTATGTCATGGAAGAGTAGCTCCATCTCTTCCGTTGTCTTAAAATAAAACTGGTCATTCGGAAATTTAAACCGCCGGTTTTTGATCTGTAACTCATCATTTACAAAATCATCAAATCCAGGCGTACTTTGCTTTTCGCCGGTATTGATGCAGAGCAGGATATCGTGCGCATTGGCATCGGCTTTATCTACATAGTGACTGTCATTCGTAGCAATTACCGGCACATTGTATTTCCTGGAAAATTTCAGTAAGGTCTCATTAATCAGCTGCTGTTCTTTGATATTATGCCGCTGTACCTCAATATAATAATCCTCACCAAAAATATCCAGCCACCATTTGAACTCTTTTTCTGCTTTGTCTTCTCCCTCATGCAGGATGGTCTGCGGCACATAAGCGCCGATACAACAAGTGGTAGCAATCAGCCCCTCGTGGTATTGTTCAATCAGTTCTTTATCAATACGCGGGTATTTGCTGTACATCCCTTCAATAAAACCCAATGAAGTCAGCTTAACTAAATTCTGGTAACCCACTTTATTCTTTGCCAGCAATACCTGGTGATAACGCTCGTCTTTGACATCTTTGGTAAATGATTTGGCATGCCTGTCGCGCACCACATAAAACTCGCAACCAACGATCGGCTTCACCAAAGGCTCGGTAATATCTTTTCCGTTTTCATCTTTTCCTACCACTTTAGTGTTCTTCCAGGCCTGGCTTACAAATTCAAAAGCGCCAAACATATTACCATGATCTGTAATAGCCAATGCCGGCATATTGTCACCCGCGGCTTTCTTATACAGGCTGTCAATTGCTGCAGCGCCATCTAAAAGCGAATATTGGGTATGTACGTGTAAATGAGAAAATCTGGGCATGACTACAAAGGTCGGAAACTAGCACCATTTCCCTGATAGGACAGTTATCCACACAGGTGCAGGCATTGAAGAGAATGTTAAAAAGTTATGCGCAGTTGCCCGGGTATGCAAAGGTTGGGGTTATATTGCAAGCCGACCTACTATGAAAATACCCAATTTAGCCATATTCTGCCTGGTGACACTGGCATTTGCAAGTTGTAAATCGCCGGGTAAGCTCACGGCCAGTGACGGATCAACGGCAAAACCTGTTACTCCGAAAAAAAAGGCCAATCGTAAACTGGAATTTCTCGACCAGATAGAAGTAACTCCAGGCGCCGTAGTCACTACCCGTCACAGAACCAGTACAACCAATGCAAAAAAAGCCGGTTCCGCTGCGGGAGGGCCGCCTGATGTATCTGTTGGCTTTTCATCTGTCGATATCGAAAGAGCCCACTGGCTACAGTTGAAATATGCTGTAATGATTGATGCAACCGAAGAGAAACTGACTAATATTCCTTTGTTTGAAACGATTGATAAATGGTGGGGTACCAAGTATTGCCTGGGCGGTGCTACCGATAATTGCATCGACTGCTCTGCTTTTACGCAGCTCATTATGCGCGATGTATACAAACAGAATCTGCCCAGAACTGCACAGGAGCAATACCAGCTGTGCGAAAAAGTAGACCTGGAAGATGTACAGGAAGGCGACCTTGTTTTTTTCCATACCACCGGCCGGAATATTTCACATGTTGGCATCTACCTGCTCAATAACAAATTTGTTCACGCTGCCTCGAGTGGCGGCGTAATGATCAGTGATTTGAACGATAAATACTGGCAGCCAAGGTTTAGAGGGGCAGGAAGGATTGCAAAGCAATCCGGGAGTTAGCAGCTAAATACGATCCCAGCCTCTTAACGTTTAATTTTCAGCTTCTCTTTCCAATTCGTGTATAACTGCCAGGCATCCGGTGTTAACCTGAAGTAGAACACGCCTCCGATCATAACAAGCGAGAACAGGGTAACCCGGAGCAGAATACCCAACCAGCCAGTAATTTGTTGCATCGTATACAAGCAAAGGGCATAGGCTGCCAGCGCAAGCAGGATCGTATAAACTGTTTTCCGGTCAAAAGGCTGCATATTGAATTTTCTCCGCAGAAATTCATAACGGATAAAATTGTATACACTGTAAGCAGCTAATTCTGCAATGGCAGAGCCGATGATGCCATAATTTTTGATCAGAAAATAAGTAAGCGGCAATCTGAACGCCAGTAAAACCACCCCGCTGTAAAAATCGAACCGCCAGAATGTAGAGGTATTGATGACCATAGCGTTCAATCCCGTACCGGCATCAATGATCCGCACCATTCCCAATATGAATATCACGCCCATCCCGTCTGCGTACTGTTTTTGTATATCCAGCACCTGCATGCCCGCACGAACATTCAGCCACAGGTTGCCGAAGATAAACAGGGACATAATGAGCAGGTTAATGCAGGACCGCTGATAGATCCGATTGATCTCAGGATAGTTTTTATCCTTCCACGCTCTTGATAATACACCGGCTGAAACAGCCTGGATACTTCTTTGGGGTACCTGTATCAGGTTGGCCGCATACTGCGCCCATACAAAAATACCAACAGCGGTCAGGTTCTGAAAACCGGCGATGATAAAAACATCAATGGTGGCTGCAACCGCAGCAATGCACGTGCCGCCAAAAATAAGCGACTGCATAGCAATCATTTTTTTCCAGAACTTTTTAGTAACACGGCTGATGACAAAAGGGAAGTGCAGCTGCCCGGACCGGTACAGGTAATAGAAAAGCACTAAGAAAATGGCCAGGTATTGAAATGCAAACAGGTGGATAAAAAAACGAAAATCAATCACCTTGAAATAAAAGAGCAAGATCAGAACGGTGGTGATGACACGCATAAAGGTTTCTTTCAGGAAATTAGCAAACACAGTCTTGTGTAAAGCCCAGCAGAACCCTTCTAAAATAGAAAAGAACAGCATTCCAACGGCAAAAGGGATCATCCAGTAATAATAATCAACAATGAGTCTGGAGTTCTTGGTATACTTAGCAATAAAAACAGGTTCAAAATAGTAGCCAAGCAGGAGTATCAATAAAAAACCAATAAAAGAAACGACCAGGGCCCAGGTCATTAAATCAATTTTATGCGTTTCAAGGTTGTCCTTATAATAAGGGTAGAATTTATAAATCACGGGGATCACACCAAGCGCTCCAAATGCAAACATATTTTGTGCAAAATCAAAAAAGATCCGGGTAAGGCCATATTGCTCCGGTGTAAATGAACCGGCCCTTGAATAGAAATAGATATTAACAAAGCCAATAAAGAAGCCTATATAGACCAGGATGCTGGAAATGATCGTTTGCTTGCGGATACTACTCATAATTGTTTGCGTTACCCTCCCTGTCAATTAATACCATCCACCTGCTTTACCTTGATATAGAAATATTGTGCGGCCGCTTCCGGTTTCAGCCTTTCAATTCCACCTGCCGGAAGTGGCAGGCCTCTCCATTTTGTTGAAACGGGTTTGATCAGCTGTTGCTGATCGCCAGCACCCAAATAAACAGGCAGGTCAAAGCCATCGACACAATTTGTCCAGCGGAAAAATAATTTTTCTTTCCCGGGCGGCACATAATACTCCAGTACCGGTACCTGTACAGTACGGAGGTATTGGTTAAATATGCTGGTAAGATTAAATCCGGTAAACCCTGTCATAGCATCCTGTATATCCTGTGTGGTAACCGTCTGATGATAAAACTTTTTGTTCAGGAAACGCAGCATGTTCCTGAATTGCTCATCATTATGCATGGCATTGCGGATACTGTGGATCATGTTGGCACCTTTGGGATACATGTCTCCGCTGCCTTCTTTGTTAACACCATAAGGGCCGATCACAGGAATATCATTCCTGATGGCCCTGCGGATACCGTAATTATATTCATTGGCCGCCTTGAGCCCGTCTGCACATTGTGTAAACAGTGTCTCTGTATAATTGGTAAAACCCTCATGTATCCACATATCAGCAATGTCCTTGCTCGTAATATTATTCCCGAACCATTCATGCCCGCTTTCATGAATAATAATGAAATCCCATATTAATCCCCATCCTGTTCCCGAAAGGTCCCTGCCGAGGTAGCCATTTTGAAAACCATTGCCATACGCAACAGCGCTCTGGTGTTCCATGCCTAAATGTGGAGATTGCACCAGCTTATACCCATCTTCATAAAAAGGATAGGGCCCCATCCAGTATTCAAAGCAGGAGAGCATTTGCGAAACCTGCCTGAATTGTTCCTTTGCTTTATCCAGTTCATAATCCAATACCCAATAATCGCAATCAAGATTTCCCTTTTCGCCGGCAAAGGTTTCATGCCAGCTTACATATTTGCCAATATAGGGTACAATATTGTAGTTATTGATCGGATTAACGACTTTCCATTTATAAGTGACCATGCCCGGGCTATGGCTGATTTTGCTGATCAGTCTTCCATTGGCAACCGCAACAAGGGTATCGGGTATGGCAATATTGATGATAGCACCGCTGTCAGGCTCATCGCCCTGGTGGTCTTTACAGGGATACCATACGCTCGCACCCAAACCCTGGCAGGCAACACTCATCCAGGGTCTGCCCTGGCGGTCGGTCTGAAATATCCAGCCGCCATCCCATGGTGGTCTTTTAGCTACCACAGGCTTACCATTGAAAACAAGTACAACAGTTTCAATAGCCCCCCTTTTTAAATTTTCAGGAAAACTGACATAATAAACATTACCATCGCGCCTGAAATCCAATTGTTGATGACGGGAAGTATAGGCCCTCAATAGCTGCATTGGTTCCTGCAGGTCTATCTGCATGGTTTTCCCCGGGGCAAGCACTTTAAACCGGATCTCTGTTTTACCCTCAATGTGTTTGGTGATAAAATCGGGCGCTACTCCAATAGTATAATGGAGTACATCCCACCAGGCCCTTTCAGGAGTAATGGTCCCGCGGAGGGTATCAGCTTTGGTAAATTTGTGTTTTTCAACACCTAGTTGCGCCAGCGATAAAAGGCTGCTGAACAAACAGATCATTACCAGTAACTTATGTTTTGTATTCATCATTTAAAAATAAGATATTCGGGTAGCATGACCGGCAAGAATAAGATAAAATTGCAACACTGTAAAAGGTATTATCCCGTATTGCAGTGCCTGGCTGTTATTATATCGGGTGTTATATTCGCCGGTTGTTCACAACAAAAGCAAAGCAGCGGAGAGGTATTTTATTACAATGAATCTACCGGCATTGCCACACTTGATCCGGCCTTTGCCAAGAACCAGGCCATTATGTGGCCTGTGCATCAGATATATAATACATTAGTGGAAATAGACAGCGGGCTCAATATTGTTCCGTCCGTGGCGAAGCACTGGGACCTTAGCGCCGACCGCAAGACCTATACCTTTCATTTACGCAATGATGTTTTTTTTCATAATAATGAGGTTTTTAAAAATGGTAAGGGCAGAAAAGTAACAGCAACAGATGTTGTCTACAGCCTGCAACGCATCATGGATAAAAATACGGCCAGTAGCGGCGCCTGGATCTTCAATGACCGGATAGATACTGCAGGGGGATTTTCGGCCCCGGACGATTCAACCTTTCAGTTGAAGTTACTACGCCCTTTTCATCCCATCCTGGGGATACTCAGCATGCAGTATTGCAGTATCATACCAAAAGAGGTGGTTGATTTATATGGCAAGGATTTTCGCAGGCATCCATGCGGGAGCGGGCCGTTTGTATTTCACGCATGGGAGGAAGGTGAGACCCTGGTATTGCACAAAAATGAACACTATTGGGAGCGCGACAGTGCCGGCAGGCATTTACCTTACTTAGATGCCATTAAAGTCAGTTTCTTCGACAACAAAGCCACCGAGTTCTTGCAATTCAGACAGGGAATCTTAAGTTTCATGAACGATATCGATCCATCATTCAAAGATGAGATACTGACAAAAAAAGGAGCACTCCGTTCACAATGGGAGGGGAAGATCAGACTTCAAAAGCATGCATACCTGAATACAGAATACCTCGGCATACTGGTGGATGAAAAAAATCCGCTGGTAAAAAATTCTCCTTTACACAGCAGAGCCATCAGGCAGGCAATGAATTATGCCATCAACCGCAACCAGCTGATGATGTATATGCGTAATTCGATAGGCATTCCTGCTGAAGCAGGGTTTGTGCCGGGCGGATTACCATCTCAAAACACCTTGCATATAAAAGGCTACTCCTATAACCCTGCAAAAGCAAAAGCATTACTTGCCGAAGCCGGTTATACGAACGGAAAAGAAACGATACCCATTAAACTGCTGACCATACCCATTTATGCCGATATCGGCAGTTTTGTTGCCAAACAACTGGAAGAAGTAGGTATTAAAGTGCAGGTGGAAGTCATTCAAAAAAGCCTGTTGCTGGAACAGACGGCCAGATCACAGGCACTACTGTTCCGGGGAAGCTGGATAGCCGATTATCCCGACGCCGAAAACTACATGGCAGTGTTCTACAGTAAAAATCCTGCGCCTCCCAACTATACCCGTTACAAAAATCCGGTTTTTGACGCGCTTTACGAAAAAGCAATTACTGAACCCAATGATTCCCTGCGCTACCGGTTATACCGGCAAATGGATCAAATGGTGATCAACGATGCCCCTGTCATCCCTATCTGGTATGATGTAGCTATTCACCTGGTACAGCCCAATATAAGTGGCTTTGGCCCCAACGCATTAAATCTGCTTGAACTTAGAAGAACAAAAATAAATATGCCCCTCACTCACTGACAGCTGCTATCTAATTCTTCCTAAGTTTATCCTTGAATGCCTTTTCAAACTTCTCCAGCTTAGGTCTTATTACGAAGCGGCAATAGCCTTGCCCCTGGTTATCATTGTAATAATTCTGGTGATAGTTTTCTGCAGGATAGAAATTCTTAAACGGTTCAATGGTGGTTATGACAGGAGCGTCCCAGGCACCACTTTTATTCAATATCTCTTTGTAATGCTCAGCTTTTTGCTTTTGTTCGGCATTGTGGTAATAGATTACACTGCGGTATTGCGGGCCGATATCATTGCCCTGGCGATTGAGGGTAGTGGGGTCATGGGTTTTCCAGAATACTTCGAGTAATTCATCATAAGTAATTTTGGAAGGATCATAGACAATGCGGGCCAGTTCAACATGGCCGGTCGTTTTATCACACACTTCTTCATAGCTGGGATTTTCAACGTGTCCGCCGCCATAACCACTGACAACCTTTAACACCCCGTCTAAACGTTGAAAAAAAGCTTCTGTACACCAGAAGCAGCCTTCCCCAAAAGTGGCGGTATCCGTTTTAAGTCCCGCCGGAATTGATTCATGATTCATGATCGACAAGTTTTTTTCTTTTTGCTGAGCGCAGGATGACAATGCAGTGGCCAGCAGTATGATGCAAAATAAAGGTCTCATTTGTACCGGTTTGCCTAAAATTACGATGAAACGACCAAAACAGATTGACCCGCGACGCATATTAACAACACTGATACTATTACCTTTGCTCCCTGTAAACAAGGGGATCATCTATGCGTTTGTATCCGGAATCGGCGTTAACACAATTGGAGTTTGACAAGGTGAAAGCTTTGCTGGAAGGGCATTGTAAAACCACTTATGCACAAGAGAAAGCAGCACAATTGCGTATCCATACCCGGAAAGAGTATATAGAACTGGAACTGCGGCAGAGCTATGAATACAAGCTGATCTACCAGCAGAGCCAGTATTTTCCGAACGATTTTATCCTGAATATTGGTAAGGACCTGAAACTATTGGGCATACCCGGCGCTATGCTGGGCGGGGAGCAATGGGTCAATATCCGCAGGCTGGCGGAGAACACTGCCACTATTTTCCGCTGGTTTGATGCGGAACGGAGGACTGCATTTCCAGCATTGGCAGCAGTGATTACCGGCACGTATTATGAGAAAGTGATCATCGAAATGATCAATGAGATAATAGATGAGCATGGCAATATCAAAGACACCGCATCTCCTGAGCTGCAAAAAATACGTATGAGCCTGTTCCGGAAAAGGAACGAGTTACGCCGTATGTTCGAAAAAGTAATTGCCAAACTGGCCAAAGCGGGCTATACTGCTGATATTGATGAAAGCTTTAGTAATGGCCGAAGAGTAGTGGCCGTCTTTTCAGAGCATAAGCGGCAGGTCAAAGGTATTTTACATGGCGAAAGTGACAGTCGCAAGACCGCTTTTATTGAACCAGAGGAAACCATCGAACTTAACAATGAAGTCTTTGCCCTGGAACATGATGAAGGCCGGGAAATACAACGTATCTTAAGAGAACTCACTTCAAGGCAATCGGTATGCGCATCTCTCTTGCAACAGTACTTAGCCATTGCCGGCGAATATGATTTCATCCGCGCGAAAGCCAAACTGGCGATGGACATGAACGGGCAATTGCCCGATCTTTCCGATAAAGCGCAGGTAAACCTGGTTGATGCCTATCATCCGCTACTGTACCTGTACAATAAAACATCCGGCAAGAAAACGATCCCTGTAACGTTGACATTGGACGATAAGAACCGGATATTAGTCATCAGCGGACCCAATGCCGGCGGTAAAACAGTAGCCATGAAAACCATCGGGCTTACCCAAATCATGCTGCAAAGTGGCTTACTGGTACCAGTAAGCCCCATTTCCCAAATGGGCATTTTCAAACAATTATTTATCCATATCGGGGATACGCAAAACCTGGAATTTGAATTGAGTACCTACTCAAGCCATTTGCTGCACATGAAATATTTTATTGAAGTAGCGAATGGCAAGACCCTGTTTTTCATTGATGAGCTGGGCAGCGGCAGCGACCCCAACCTGGGTGGTGCTTTCGCCGAAGTGATCATGGAAGAGTTGTCGCGCAGGCATGCATTCGGAATTGTCACAACACATTACCTGAACCTCAAGGTAATGGCCAATCATACACAGGGCATTATTAATGGCGCCATGCAATTTGATGAAGTGAACCTGCAGCCAATGTACAGGTTAGTGGTAGGTAAGCCCGGCAGCTCCTATACATTCGCTATTGCAGAAAGAATCGGCCTGCCGCAACACCTCATCAGCAAAGCAAGGAAACTGGTGGAAGATGATCATTTTAAATTAGACCGGTTACTCAACAGGACAGAGCAGGACCTGCAGCAGCTTGACAAAGAAAAAAAGCAGCTGACTAAACTGGTAAAAGAGAACGAACAGCTGAAAAAGGAAATGGAAACAGTGATGGACAAGGAACGTCACCGTCAGCAAATTGATCTCCTTAAAAACCAAAACCGTATTACCGAAGAACGGTTGACTTACCTGAAGGACATGGAACGCAAGCTCAAACAGATCGTGCTTGACTGGAAAAAATCTGAGAATAAAAACGAAGTGGTTAAAAACCTGCAACACCTCCTCTTCAAGCGAAA
This sequence comes from uncultured Sediminibacterium sp., assembly GCA_964507525.1. Lineage (GTDB taxonomy): Bacteria > Bacteroidota > Bacteroidia > Chitinophagales > Chitinophagaceae > Sediminibacterium. Next base: position 28,391 of record CAZDQB010000017.1, read on the forward strand.
AGAAGAAATTGTAGTGAATAAACTGGCCAAAAAAGTAGACCAGAAATATAAAGAACTGAGCCAGCACATTATGGTGGGCTCATTGGTGAAGCTGAAAAAAAATTACCAGGTAGGAGAGGTCAAAGAGATCCGGGGTAAAAGGGCCATTGTACAGGTAGGCGTACTGCCCATTAATGTTGACTTAGCCGACCTTGTTTCCGTTGAACGGGTACCCGAAGAAGGTAAAAATTAGACATTTGCCCGGTCTGTAAGATTAGTAAGCAGGTATTGATAGGTTTTTTCGCGTAGATGTTCCAATTGTTTTTCTGTTACAGGCGTATCGGCATCCTTGCCCATATCATCCCATATCCTGATCCTGATATAATCGGGATATAGAGGATCCTGCCGGAATGCTGTTACCTCGTCGGCTGACATGGGGCCACCCTGGTAAGCCAGTGTTTCCCTGCTGGCATCGGATAATGTTTCATAATAAGCTTCATCTACCGCAACAAGGTAGCGTTTGGCTTGGACATGACTGGCGATTAATTTTGCCATTTTTTCCGGAAACCCTAATTGCATGAGATAGGCACCACCCAGCTCATCGTGTTTCATAGCGCCCAATGTGCCCATACGTTCTTCCTGTTCAAAAAAATGACCGATATCATGCAGGAACGCAGCCACAATCAACTCATCAGTACAGCCTTCTTTTTCCGCTTGCAAAGCAGCCTGAACCATGTGCATTGACATAGTTACCTGTTCGCCATATTCATGGTTGCCGTACTGCCGGTACAGGTCAAAGATTTCCATTACGGCTTGTTCTGCTCTCTGTGCGATATGATCCATGTCAGCATATGTTTTTACTACTACTATGAATAGATTGATTGTCTAAGTTACCCGGTCCGGAGCACAACAGGTATTATATTTCTATTAATTCAGAAGTGCGGATATTGTACCCCCTAACCGTCAGGAGGTCATTTTGGTTTTGTTATTTTCGCCATGGCCCTTACCGGAAATGTTCCGACACCTTTGAACTTTGGTGGAATGGCACTAAAGGTAAAGCCTTCCTGGGGCAATAGGTATAAATTACAAAGATGTTCAACGATTAAAATATCTGCTCCCAAAAGGATGGTATGAACAGGTCTGCTTTTTCTATTGGTATTATCAATATTATGAGAATCAATGCCCACTAATATAACGCTGCAATCTTTTAAATAATTGGCTGCACCTTCTGTTAAAAAAGGGTGGTTTTCATAATATTTTTCGGTATTCCAATGGCTATCCCAACCAGTATGAATCAGCACTGCCCTGTTTCTGATCTCATGATTTTTCAGATGCGCTTCTGTTATTGTTAAGGTCTCAGTAAAGGGAACCCGAATAACGATGGCTTCCAGATCAGTAAAACATGCTAATTGAACTTCTGAAAGGTCTTTACCATTTTCAAATCTGTGAAATGGGCAATCAATATAAGTTCCTGTATTGGTAACCATTTCTATTTTCCCGATCTGAAATTCCGTCCCTTCCTCATAAAATTGCTTTGATGCTTCCCTGCTCAGGTAATCGCAGATAATGGGCGCCGGTAATCCTTTATAAGTTACAAGTCCGTGTTCAATGGTATGGCTTAGATCAACCAATAGATCTTTAGCAATATTTTCATTGACAGGTTTTCTTTTATGTTTTTCGATTATAATTTCCTTGTTCAAAATTTTAGTCCGCCCAACCATGAGAAGCCGTAAATCTGCCACAATATAATCGGCAAGCTCTTTATCAGCTATATCATCTCCATCGATATCAAGCCGAAAATCTTCCCCTTTTAAGCTTCCCCCGTTTGTGAAATAAATTTCAAAGTCAAATTTTACTCTTTTATCCATCTATATCAGGTTGTATAATTTTCAATCACATTTATCTATCACTTGGGTGATGATGTTTGCAGTTTCAAAACTAATTTCCGCCATACATTGTCTGATGATACAATTGAATCCAAAAGTTACAGGATTCAATCCAACAAGCCAACGATTAAAATTCATAGGTTCCCGAACGTTCAGCATCTCTTTCAGCGCATTGCAACCTTCTTGTAAAATTGATTTTGCAAGTCGCTGATTGCCGCATCATACCCGTTTTTATCCATGAAAGCAGCCGGGTTATAATCATCGCCTGGCCTGTGTTTGGTATGAAGCCCAAACTGACTGGCATGCGAGGAAAGCCAGATATCGAATGACAGTTTTTTCATCGCATCAAATGTATATGCATAATCACTGGTAATATCGGGGTAGGCAGGTATGTCGGAGAATTTTTTCTCTGTAACGATTGTAGGCATGTTGGCTATCAGCACGCTATAAGACCTGCGTTCATCTTTCACATCAAACAAAAAGCTGCAGGAACCTTTGGTATGGCCAGGATGGTGAAGCATCACAAGTCGCATATTACCTAACTTTATGGTATCGCCATTGTGCAATAAACGGTCTGCCTTAACCGCTTCATAGGTACTGCCGTTGCCGCCTAAAGCATAATCCGAACTGCCGCCATCAGCCATTACACTTGAGTCTTTTTCATCCACCATCATTTGTGCGTCAGTTAATTTTTTTACAGCTGCCATTGCCCCCATGTGATCATAATGAGCTTGCGTTGTTAATAGAATCCTGATGTCGGCAAGTTTGAAGCCCAAAGCCTCAATGCTGGCTTTGATCATGGGTTCCGAAATAGCAAGTCCCGTATTGATGAGGATATTTCCCTGCGGAGTGACAATGAGGTAGCAGGCCAGGTCATAAGTACCGACATAATATAAGTTGCCTGCAATTTGAAAGGGTTGGCAGGGCTTAGACCATTCAGGAGGGGTGTTTTGAGGCTCGGTTACTTTTTGAGCGAATGCGAGAAAGCTGGCAAATAACAGGCTGATGAATAGTGCGGTCTTTTTAAGTATGTATATACGCATATAGATAAACAATGGGGCTAATATATGCTTTATTAAAATTTATCAGGTTGTTTATATGTTGAGCGTTTCTTTGTTATGCCCATTTAAACCTTCTTTGACAACATTAAATGGTTGATTATCAACTTTATTATAAAATAATTGATTTTAAAGCAGTCATCAACTTATCTGTGTCTTTGTATCATCATAATGTTTTTGAGCATTGTCTGCTGTTAGAGGCTTGCCGGTAACAGGATTTGGAACATGATAACCCTGGTTTTCCAGTTGCTCCCAAAATGCTTCCATATTGCGCTTTTCATAAAATTCGTATCCTATCCAAATATTTGGCCACCATGTTTGTTAGGGGAAGAAAGTGTTCAGGATATCCGTGGTAATGTGCAAACCCCATTTACTGTGTGTAAGGTAAATTAAGGCCTCTTTTTTCTTTGGATTGGCAATGCAGAAACCCTTAAAGTCGCCATTATCGCCCCAATTTGTCTATGAATTTTTAAATTACGCCCAATATAAATGGCTTGCTGTTGTCTTTTCTTTTGGCTTACTTGATTGTCTGAAAACGAATATTGTTGAAAAAATAATGTCAAAATTATAAATCCTCTTATAATTTTTTTGTCAATGTTTATATTTTCGTTTGTTTCAATGACCGCTAATATCCTGTTAGCGGTTCGTTGTTATTGTCTGTCCACTGTGTAATTCAGTTCAGTTACCCCACAAGTAAATTGTCTGGTAGTCAATAGGTTTAGTTTTATTTTGTCTTTGATGTCTACAAACAATGGAATGCCTCGTCCAAGAATAATTGGATTAACAAATAGCCAGTAGCCATCAATTAAGTTCTGTTGAATAAGTGAATGTGTGGCTGTCGGGCTACCAAAAAGCAAGACTTCTCCACCTGCCTGTTGTTTTATTTCGTTTATTTTATCCGAAAGGTTGTCGCTAATGATTGTTGTATCAGTCAAACCCGCGTCTTTCATTGTTTTCGATAAAACAACTTTGTGAACTTTGTTATACCACTTTGAATGTTTAATGTCGTGCTTGGTCGCATCCGGCTTGTCTCCTGCGGTAGGCCAGTAATTTTCCATCATCTGGTAAGTTACTCGTCCGTATAATGCCGTATCGGTTTCGTCGATCCGCTTACCGACATGATCAAAAATTTCTTCACCAAGTTTGATCCAGTTCATCTCTCCGTTCGGTCCTGCTACAAAACCGTCAAGCGATATGTGCATAAATGAAATTATTTTTCTCATATTTTCTGTTTTTTTATTATTATTTATGGTTTGTTACTTTCTAATATTTTAATATAGTTTTCAAGTCGATTTAAAGTCTGCTTGCCGCCTTCAATGGCATTTACCTTTCTATTTAATTCTTCAATAATTGCTTTTGACTTAAATACTGACTTCATTATCAGTAATGTTTTTTCTTCAACTTCTTCAAATAAAATTGAAACTGTGAAGTTATAATCTTCGCTTTCCCCAAAATGTTTATAAGATAAAAGGGAAGGTTTTATTACTTCCACGTACTCAATTTTGTTATCAAAATCCTGTCCCCAACCATGCATAATAGAGTCCAAAATTTTGCCTGGTTCTACATTCATTGATTTTATAGTTAGCGAAAAACCATCTGGCCCCCACCATTCTTTTAAATGTGCTGGAGTCGTCCACACTTCCCAAACTAAAACCCTTGGGGCATCAAGAATCTTTGTATGTATAAGAATGTTCTCTTCTTGTTTGAATGTATTATATTTTTCCATTTTTCTATTTCTTCTTTTTTTGAATTTTAGCCAGATAACTTTCCAATGAGTCAAGCTTATTGTCCCAATATTTTCGATATTGATCTACCCAATCTGTGACTTCATTTAATTTTTCGAGTTTAGCTTCGCAATATCTTTCCCTACCTTGTTGTCTAATCACAATAAGACCACAATCATTAAGGAATTGCACATGCAATGAAACTGCTTGTCGAGTTATATCAAACTCCTTGGCAATAGCATTAACATTGAGTGATTCCCGAACCAGCATACCTATAATTTGCCTACGAGTTGGATCTGCTATTGCCTGAAAGATGTCTCTTGTTTGTGTCATTATGCGCAAGTTATTTCTTGCAAATATATGCGCAAGTTTTGACTTGCGCAATTTTTTTTATACTTTTTACTAATTTTATTTATGGAAACCTAAAAAATAAGTTTAAATAAATGTATGAGAAACCAGCTATTGCTATACTGTAAAGCATCGTTCCTCGCTTTTCCTCGTCCGTTCCCTTCGCTCCGCTCGTGAACGTTCGTAAAGTTCGCTGCGCTCCTTTATTCGGTGATCCACAGAGCGGGGGGCTTCAGTATTCGTCATTGAACCTTCAGGCGGCTTAGGCCGCCTTCGTTTTTGTTTTCCACTCCTGACCCGAGCCAGCTCGGCTCAGGAGTGGAAAACAAAAACCCGCAGCATAGCTGCGGGTTCAATGACGAATACTGGCGGAGAGAGAGGGATTCGAACCCCCGGACCTGTTACAGTCAACGGTTTTCAAGACCGCCGCATTCGACCGCTCTGCCATCTCTCCGCGGCAAAAGTACGTTTTGAATCCAAACAGCAAAAAAAAAATCATACCATCAATGCTGCAAACCGCTGAAACCCTTTTCCATTGGCGGTTTCCCTTATTAAAAATTTGTATCATCTCCCCAATGCATAATTGCCGGCTCTCCATTCCAATGCACATCCCGCTTATCAAATACGGGAACTTTTCTCCTGCCACCTTACTACCTTTGCCTCAATGAAGCAGCTTTCTTCCTTACATAAATATTTCTGGAAATACCGTGTAAGGTTCTTTGTCGGGATATTATTCGTTGTTTTCTCCAACTATTTCGCCGTGCTGGCTCCGCAGGTCACCGGTTTCGTGGTGAACCTGGTGCAGCAACAGCTGCCCGGTGCAAAACCAGTGGTTTCTCAGCCTTCACACGATGTATTGGTACACTGGTTTATTGATTGGGCCCAGGCGGCCAATTTCAGCTTTAGCTGGCTGATCGCCGTTTGCAGTATTACCATACTGTTGCTTGCAGTGATCAGGGGTATCCTGATGTTTTTCATGCGACAGACCATTATTGTCATGAGTCGCCACATTGAATACGACCAAAAGAATGAGATTTTCAGTCACTACCAGCAATTAGATACCAATTTTTACAAAACACACAGCACAGGCGATCTGATGAACCGTATGACCGAAGATGTCAGCCGTGTAAGAATGTATACCGGGCCTGCTTTGATGTACCTCATCAACCTTGTAACCCTGATCGGCTTCTGTGTGGTCAATATGCTGCGTAAAGATGTGCAACTGACCATTTACGTATTAGCCCCGCTGCCATTGCTGGCGCTGACCATTTATTTTGTCAACAGCATCATTAATAAGAAAAGCGAAAAGATACAATCCCTGCTATCCGATTTAACTACCAACGCACAGGAATCTTATTCCGGTATCCGTGTGATCAAATCTTTTGTCCAGGAAAAAGCCATGCTGGGATTCTTTAAACACAACAGCGAGGCGTATAAAAAAAATGCTGTCGGCCTGGCTAAAGTAGAAGCGATCTACTTTCCAAGCATGGCATTGATGATCGGTATCAGCACTTTGGTGACCATTTTTATTGGCGGTTTACAGGCATTGGAAGATGCCAGCAAAGTGGGGATGATCGTGGAGTTTGTCATTTATATCAATATGCTCACTTTCCCGGTAAGCGCCATTGGCTGGACAGCCAGCATGATACAGCGGGCAGCAGCTTCACAAAAAAGATTGAACGAATTTCTCCTCACAAAACCCGTTATTGCTGATCTGCCAAAAGCTCAGCCCGTAAAGGTATCCGGCGATATCATCTTTAATAATGTAACTTTTACATATCCGCATACAGGCATCACTGCTTTGAAGCAGTTCAACCTGCGTATTAAAAAAGGAGACAAAATACTCTTATTGGGCAGAACAGGCAGTGGAAAATCGACCCTTGCACAATTACTGCTTCGTTTCTATGACCCGGTTTTGGGTAATATCCGTATCGGCGATAAAGACCTCAGGGAGATTGCATTAAGATCGCTGCGCGAGCAGATCAGTTATGTACAACAGGATATATTTCTGTTCAGTGATACCGTAAGTGATAATATCAGTTTTGGGCTGCCGGCAGCCGCCAGGCAGGAAACCGTTGAACAGGCGGCGGGGTTTTCCAGTGTACACCGGGAAATATCGGGCTTTGCCAAAGGATACAACACCATGATAGGAGAGCGGGGCGTTACATTGAGCGGCGGTCAGAAACAGCGTATTGCCATTGCCCGGGCATTGATCAAGGATCCTGAAATTGTGGTGTTTGATGACTGCCTCAGCGCTGTGGATGCCAAAACAGAGCATGAGATCATCAGCAACCTGTATCGTTACCTGCACGACAAAACCGCTATCATCATTACCCACCGCATATTTTCCTCTTTCCATTTCAACAAGATCATTGTCCTGGAAAACGGCGCCCTGGCAGAGGAGGGAACCCATGAGGAACTGCTTGCGAACAATGGATACTATGCAGAATTGTACCGGCTGCAGCTGACAGAAAGCGCAGAGGGGCGATAGTACATACCCGAACTTCCGGGTTTTTCTAAGTTTTATGAAAATTTTGGTAATTCAATAACAATCCTATATTTGTGCCACTCATAAAAGTTTTAACCAAACCAAAAATCTTAAAACTGTGTCGTACGAGAATAACGAAAAGAAAATGGAAAGTGTTTACAGCACGCGTATCAGGGCAGGCAAAAGGAGGACTTATTTTTTCGATGTAAGGGCAACACGCGGTAATGATTACTTTTTAACCATTACCGAAAGCCGTAAGCGCTTTGACAACAATGGATACGACAGACACAAGATTTTCCTCTACAAAGAAGACTTCAATAAATTTATCAAGGCGCTGAATGAAGCTGTTGATTATGTGAAGACCGAACTCATGCCTGATTTTGATTTTGACGCATTTAACCATGAATACAATGACGCAGAAGGGGGAGATGGTGTAGAAGAAGTTGCTGAAACTGCCGCACCTGCTGCTGTTATACCAGAAACACCAGCGCCTGTGGCTGCCACACCAATTGTTGATGCAGTTGCTGCTTCCAACAATGCTTCAGAAGAAGTAGATAAGTGGTAATGACACTATGAAAGCAATACATACTTAATTAAAAATGGCAGTTTGAACAAACTGCCATTTTTAATTAAGTACTATCCCTGCTGTTTCAACATCCATATTCCACAGCCAGTATGTCCGCTATTGCCAAGTGGCGCAGCCAGGTATTCAAATCCGAATTTTTCATACACCTGTACCGCCTGCTTTAATTCAGGCATGGTTTCGAGATAAACCTGTGTAAAACCTTTTGCTTTGGCGGCAGCTAAGCAGCGGCTAATCATAAGCCTGCCCAGTCCCATCCCCCGGGCATCGGGAGAAAGGTACATTTTTACCAGCTCACAGGTTCCTGCCGGTAAGGCTGCTGTGGGAAAGATACCGCCGCCGCCAAGTAATTGTCCGTCTTTTTCTGCTACAAAGTATTCGCTAAGCGGTGCAGACTGAAAGAGTTCAAACAGGTGGTCGGTTGTAACATCGTCATAAACGGTTCCTGGCTTGTTGGCGCCAAATTCTTCCAGCGCCCGCCTGATAATGGCAGCCAGGTCTGCATTATCCTTCCGTTCAATATGCCTGATGAGGATATCCTGCATCTTATACTTTTCTGAGCTGTTTGAATGCGTTGATCAGTCCGTTCGTAGATCCATCATGCGAGGTAACAGCCGTATCGTCTGTTAATTCGGGCAATATCCTATTGGCTAATTGCTTGCCCAGCTCCACGCCCCACTGGTCAAAACTGAAAATATTCCAGATCACACCCTGCACAAATATTTTGTGTTCATAAAATGCAATCAGGCTGCCTAATGAATAAGGTGTTACCTCTTTCAGCAGAAAGGAGTTGGTGGGCTTATTGCCTTCAAATATTTTAAAGGGTGCAAGTTTCTTTATATCATCTTTGTTTTTGTCAGCCTTCATGAACTCTACTTTCACTTCATTCTCGCTTTTCCCATTCATCAATGCTTCCGTTTGAGCAAAGAAGTTGGACAATAATTTCACATGATGGTCGCCAATGGCATTGTGACTGATCGCCGGCGCAATAAAATCGCAGGGTATCATTAAAGTGCCCTGGTGTATCAATTGATAAAAAGCATGTTGCCCGTTAGTGCCCGGTTCACCCCAGATAACTGGCCCTGTGGCATAATTAACAGGATTACCGCTGCGGTCAATACTCTTACCATTGCTTTCCATATTACCCTGTTGCAGGTAGGCCGCAAAGCGGTGAAGGTATTGGTCGTAGGGTAAGATCGCTTCGCTCTGCGCACCAAAGAAGTTAGTGTACCAGATGCCAAGCAGGGCCATCAGTACAGGGATATTCTTGTCAAATTTTTCTTTGCGGAAGTGCTCATCAACTGCAGAAGCTCCTTTTAACAACAGTTCAAAGTTTTCAAACCCGATGGTTAAGGCAATGGATAATCCGATAGCGCTCCATAAAGAGTAGCGCCCGCCTACCCAATCCCAGAATTCGAACATATTGGCCTTGTCAATACCAAAGGCTGTTACTTCTTTTTCATTGGTACTTAGGGCCACAAAATGCTTGGCCACATGTGCCTCATCAACAGCATGCTCCAGGAACCAGGCCCTTGCCGTATGTGCATTGGTCATGGTTTCCTGGGTAGTGAAGGTCTTGGAAGCCACTAAGAACAGGGTCTCTTCCGGTTTTATTTTTTTGAGCGTTTCTGCTATATGCGTGCCATCCACATTACTCACGAAAAAAGTTTCCATGCCTTTTTTCCAGTAGGGGCGTAACGCTTCAGTTACCATCACAGGGCCAAGATCACTTCCCCCGATACCTATGTTGACAATGTACCTGATCTTCTTACCGGTATAGCCTTTCCATTTACCACTGTGCACTTCCTCGCAGAAATCTTTCATGTGGTTGAGCACCTTACGCACATGCGGCATGATGTCCTTGCCATCTACCAGGATGGGAGTATCGGAAAAATTGCGCAATGCAGTATGCAATACAGACCGGTGCTCTGTTTCATTGATCTTAAGTCCGGCAAACATATCATGAATGGCATCATGCAGTTTACAGTCCTCCGCCAGCTGCAGCAGCAACTGCATGGTCTTCTGGTTGACAATGTTCTTTGAAAAATCAAAAAGGACGTTTTCAAAAGTCAGGGAAAACTTCTGGAACCTTTCGGGGTCCGCGGCAAAAAGATCACGCATATGCCTGCGGCTCATTTCTTCCTCGTGGTGCTTCTTTAATAAAAACCAGGCCTGGGTATTCGTTGGGTTGATTCTAGGTAACATGCTTTAGCTACGTTCTTGATTACATTATACAATAATTGTCCATTCTGTCGGTAAACCGGATGTGTTACAGCCTATTAATCACCTCGATGGCCTGTGCAACCATTTGAGGCGTAATATCTAAATGCACTACAAACCTGATCTGTTTCGGGGATATGGCGATTGCGAGGATATTGGATTGCTGTTTCAGTATTGCCGACAAACCAGGTGCAGTGTAACGCCCCTTCACCTCAAAAATAACGATATTGGTCTCAACTGGTAAAATCTCACCAACAAAATCTTTTAACTGCAGTGCGTCTGCAATCATTTTGGCGTGTCGGTGATCTTCAGCAAGCCGCGCAACATGATGTTCCAAAGCATAGGTCCCGGCAGCTGCCATAAAACCTGCCTGGCGCATACCGCCACCAAAAATTTTCCGGTAACGCCTGGCCTGCCTGATCAGCTCCCCGGGGCCAATTAGTACACTGCCTGCCGGTGTACCCAGTCCCTTGCTCAAACAAATAGAGATGGTATCAAATACCATTCCGTATTGCTGGCAGGTTTCATTTTTAGCTACCAATGCATTGAACAAACGTGCGCCATCTAAATGAAGCTTTAGATTATTATCAACACAAACCTGTTTAATGGCTTGTATATCAGCAAAATCGTAACAGCTGCCACCACCCCTGTTGGCTGTATTTTCTAAAGAGACCAATTTCGACGCCGGTTTATGTACATCATCCGGATTAACCGACGCCGCCACCTGGTCTGCCGTAATTTTGCCGCCTGATCCTTTAATTAAACGGACAGAACAACCCGAGTTAAAAGCAATACCGCCGCCCTCGTATTGGTAAACATGTGACAAATGGTCACAGATCACTTCATCGCCCGGTTGCGTATGACATTTTATTGCAATTTGATTGGTCATTGTCCCACTGGGACAAAAAACGGCTGCTTCCATCCCAAAAAGGGTAGCGCACATGGTTTCCAGCGTGTTTACAGAAGGATCTTCCCCAAAAACATCATCTCCAACCGGGGCGGACATCATGGCATGGAGCATGCCTTTGGTGGGGCGGGTTACCGTGTCGGAACGCAAATCGATCATGTGACGAAGATAATGATTCGTCGGTTCATGGTCTATTTTTGCCCATTTGGTCAAGTTTTTCCACAAAAACTGGCAAAATCCAATGTTGCAACGTACTTTTGCACGCTTCCAAACTACCTTGCTGAATTTTAACGATTTTGGTACAGCATTAATAAAACATTCGAGGTCTTTTAGTCGTTTATATTAAACAAGTTAACATCACATCATGAGGCAGCTCAAAATTGCTACACAGATCACCAACCGAGATTCACAAGCCGTAGAAAAGTATCTGCAGGAAATTTCT
>CAZDQB010000017.1:40126-100908 GCA_964507525.1 uncultured Sediminibacterium sp.
CCAAGATCCCAATGATCACTCCCGAAGAGGAAACAACACTGGCACAGCGAATCAAGATGGGTGATCAGCGAGCGCTCGACAAATTGGTGCAGGCCAACCTTCGTTTTGTGGTATCTGTTGCTAAGCAGTACCAGCACCAAGGCCTTTCTCTTAGCGACCTGATCAACGAGGGTAACCTCGGTTTGATAAAAGCAGCCCAGCGTTTCGATGAAACCAAGGGTTTTAAGTTCATCTCATACGCGGTATGGTGGATTCGCCAGTCCATCTTACAGGCGTTGGCAGAGCAGGGCAGATTGGTCCGCCTGCCTCAAAACAAAATCGGCACTTACAACAAGGCTAACAAAGCCTACATGGCTTTTGAACAGGAACATGAGCGTGAGCCATCAACTGAAGAGCTAGCAGAATTACTGGAGATGAGCGAAACAGAGATCAACAACATCTTCCAAAGCAACACCCGTCACACTTCATTGGATGCCCCCGTACACGAGGCAGAAGATGTTGCCATGGGCGATCTGCTGGAAGGCAGTGATGATACCGATGACGACGTGATGAAAGACTCACTTCGTGAAGAAATCCGTCGTGTATTGAAATCCTTGAGTCCGCGTGAGGCAGAGATCGTAAACGCTTATTTCGGCCTGGATGGTGAAAATGGTGTAACCATTGAACAGATCGGTATGAAATACGACCTTACCAAAGAACGTATCCGCCAGATCAAGGAAAGAGCCATCAAACGCCTGCAGAAAGCACGTTACAGCAATGCGCTGAAAGCTTACTTAGGATAAACCGGCACTCAGAAACTGACATAACGACCCCTCTGAATGTTCGGAGGGGTTTTTGTTTATCCCCAAATACCCCCATTTTGTGTAAAAACGAAAACAGATAACTGTATGGGATTGATATTTTTGTTCGTCTAAATTTAAAAGTATTCGTATGGCAAATGATGCAATAGAAAAAGTACATGTCCTGATCATAGGTTCCGGCCCCGCCGGATATACCGCTGCCATCTATGCGGCAAGAGCTAACATGAAGCCTGTTTTATACCAGGGTATCCAGCCCGGCGGCCAGTTGACCATCACCACGGAAGTAGAAAACTATCCCGGCTATCCGGATGGCATACAAGGCCCCGAAATGATGGTTCATTTCGAAAAACAGGCTGCCAGAATGGGAGCAGATATCCGTTACGGGCTGGCTACAAAAGTTGATTTCAGCCAGCAGCCTTATAAAGTACAGATCGATGAAGAAAAATGGATTGCGGCCGATGCAGTGATCATCAGTACAGGTGCTTCTGCCAAATGGCTGGGTATACCGAGTGAAGAAAAACTGAATGGATTCGGTGTCAGCGCCTGTGCCGTATGTGATGGTTTCTTCTTCAAAGGCAAAGAAGTGGCCATAGTGGGAGCAGGGGATACCGCTGCTGAAGAAGCCCTCTATCTTTCTAAACTATGTACCAACGTACACATGTTCATCCGCCGCGATAAAATGCGCGCCAGTAAAGTCATGCAGGAACGTGTACTCCATGCACCCAATATCAAAGTGTACTGGAATACCGATACTGATGAAATATTGGGCGATACCAAAGTGGAAGGGGTCCGCATTAAAAACAACCAGACACAACAAACCCAGGAAATACCTATCAGTGGTTTTTTTGTCGCCATTGGCCACCATCCCAACAGCGATATCTTCAAAGGCTGGTTAGACATGGATGAAACAGGTTACATACTGACTGTTCCAGGTACTACCAAAACAAATATCGAAGGTGTATATGCTGCCGGCGATGTACAGGATAAAAATTACAGGCAGGCCGTTACTGCTGCGGGAAGCGGTTGTATGGCTGCATTAGATGCAGAGCGGTATCTTACGGCAAAAGGATTGGCGTGAAAATAGGGGGGCGTGAAAAATTAAAGAGATGGACTTAATTCTAAATTTTCTTTGTGTATGCTTTCCATTCATTTACACCAGCTTGTTTTTCATGCCTTTCATGGGTTATATGAAGAGGAGAAAGTATTGGGCAATGAGTTCAGGGTAGATATTACCGTACAACATCATCCTGCCATTATCCCCATTCATGCCATAAACGACACCATTAATTACGTAGCCTTGTATGAGCTGGTAAAGAAAAGAATGGAAGTCCCTGTGCTGTTATTGGAAACACTTGCTACATCCATTGCACAGGATATCCTGTTGCGGTTTTCTCTTGCAGAAACAGTCAATATCTCCATAACAAAACTGCATCCGCCCATCAGCGGATTCAGTGGCCAGGTGGGGGTTAGTTTTGAATTGAAACGGGATTCCAGGATGTCCTGAGCAAATTCGGGACTAAAGTCCCTACACAATATTCAATCATATTTCAATCCCCGATCTAAAGATCGGGGCAAAGAGATCGGATCTGGGCAAAAGATCGGGACATCTGAGGGGTTCAAAAAAATTTGTTTTGCTCCAGTCTTTAAATCAAAGAGCAAAGGCTCAAAATTCTCATTTTGCCACAATCTTTAGATCAGAGATCAAAAGGATACAAAATTTTTATGTTGTCCTAATCTTTAGATCAAAAAAATTAAAATTCTATTTTGCCCCGATCTTTAAATCAGAGATCAAAGGATTTGAAATTTTTATGTCGCCCTGATCTTTAGATCAAAAAAAAATAAAATTCTATTTTGCCCCGATCTTTAGATCGAAGATCAAAAGGTTCAAAATTTTTATTTTGTACTAATCTTTAGATCAAAAAAAATAAAATTCTATTTTGCCCCGATCTTTAGATCGGGGATCAAGGAATATTTCATTAAATTTTGCTGGGGGCTTTAGCCCCGGGTTTGTGTGATTGGAAAACTGGAAAATGTCTTTTATGAAGCAATGTATATTGATCTTATTGTCATTTATTTCGTTGGCTGTTTCCGGCCAGGATATAACCGTGTTATTGAAAGAAGCAGATAATTTTGAGAAGCAGCAAAAAGAACCGGAAGCATTAAATAAATACAAACAGGTACTGATCCTGGAGCCAGGCAATACCCAGGCATTGGTTAAGACAGCAGAACTGAACCTGTCCATCGGCAGCAGGCAGACAAATAAAAATGAGCAACGGCTCTATTACGAAACCGGATCGGCATTTGCCCAGCGGGCATGGCAGTCGGACAGTACCAGTGCAGATGTGAATTATCTCATCGCTGCTGTAGCTGAGAAGATGGCAGCAACAGCAGCTGAAAACAAAAAAGCAGCCGTATGGTTACGGGATGAAAAATATTATGCTGATAAAGCGCTCGCCATTAATCCCCAGCATGGTAAAGCGCATTACCTTACCGGTAAATGGCATTACGAGATGGTAAGTCTTCCCGCTGTTAAAAAAGCGGCCATTCAATTATTGTACGGTGGTATGCCAAAGGCCGATATGGATTCGGCCATCCTGCACCTTGAGAAAGGCAGATCTCTTGAACCTTATTTTGTTGCCAATTACCTGGTGCTTGCCAAAGCCTACAAGGATAACCATCAGCCTGCAAAAGCAATTGAAGTGCTTTCCCGGCTGGTAAAACTGCCAACCCGCAATGCAAATGACCCTGCCTTAAAAGCAGAGGGCGCCAAGCTATTAGAAGCCTTTCAGTAAAATCATTACTTACCCCCTGCTGTTTCTTTGAACGTGCCAGCTTAATTCAGCAGGTATTTTATTCCAAACGCAAGCGAGTTCATGGAAAACCCGCTCAGCCCCGTTGAAAAATTGAATGTATCACTAGTATATGTACTATTTGCGTACACAGTGTGTCCATAAGATGCAGACAACAGGTTGGAAAAATTGCAATCAAGAAGAAAACGTTGCTTCAACCGATACATGACTCCTATAGAGCCGCTTAGTCCGGCGCCATATCCATGAGTTCTGGCCTCGTTATTGGTTGATGCTTGTTTTGTATTAGAAAAAGAGTAAGATGCACGTGCCATTCCGGTTAAAGTGAAATAAAAATCCTTAGCCAGCGGCTTTAACTTAAGATTATATTTTTCTATGCTTCCATCTTCCGCTCCGCATATACCAGAATGAGGGGATCAGCAGGGTAGCCCAATAAATGCCTTCACTGGCCCAGCCCCAGGTAATGGGGAGGTTCATTTTTTCGAGTACGATATAGTTGTAAAGACAATAAAGCACAATGGCTGCAGTTTCTGTAGCCAGGTTCATTTTTGAATTGCCGGTTCCGGTTACAGCATTCAACCAGATCACAGAAACAGACATCAGCACCAATGCCAGCGATACCACACGAAGTACCGGAATGGCAGCAGCAATAAAATCTTCACCTTGTCCATATATAGATAAAAAAGTGTGCGGAAAAATATTCAGGAATACACACACGATAACCGCAAACCCTACGCTCCAGCGGATGATCTTATAGATCAGTTCAATGACATGCTCATGCAAATGCTGGCCAATTACATTGCTGACCATCGTATTGGCGGTAGCAGCGAAAGCCCAGGTGAAACAGCCAAAGAATCCAAAAATATTACGCATGGTATTGGAAACAGCCAGCGCCTGCTCACCATGGTGTTCTATCAGAATATAAAAAAACTCCCAGCTGGTGATACTGATCGTGTGTTGCAATATCAGCGGAGCGGATTGTTTTAAAATAAGTTTTGATACAGCGGCATTATACCCTTTGTTCTTAAATAAATGCAGTTGTTTACTGATCCCTTTTAAATGTATCACAATGAAGATGACTGCCAGTCCTGCAAATTCTGCAATGATAGATGCATAGGCCGCCCCGTCAAATCCCAGGGCAGGCATGCCGAATTTGCCATAGATCAGGCCATAATCGAAAAAGATATTGACAAAAGCTTCTGTGGCCGTACCAATGATCAGGAACCTGCTCTGGTTGGTACCTACCAATAGGGCATTACGCATCTGGTACACGTAAAGAAAGGGGAGTCCCAGGATGCGGATATTGAGAAAACGTACCGCTATCTGAACACTGGCTGTATCCCGTAATGACCATTTTAAAACCCATGGTGCTACCAGCCAGGTCAGCGCAATACCGAAGGCAGCAAATACCAGCGATATCCTTACCCCCTGCCAGAATAATTGACCAATGGCATCAACCCTGTTTTCTCCCGCACGCCGCGATATCAGTGCCTGCAGGCCATTGTTCAGCCCATGTCCCACTACTGCAAAAATCAGGTAATACACCCCGGTAATACCCGCCAGGGCAAGGGCTTTCTGCCCCAATCCGCCCAGGAAGATATTATTCGTAATAAAATTGATCTGCGGCACAATAATGGAGGCTGTTATTGGCAATGCAATACTCAATATCTGCCTGTTGCTGGTATTAACCTGTAAATTGATATCGCGTGTACGTTGTCTCATAGAGCGCCGCAAAGCTACTATTTTAGTCCCTGCGCAAATCGCTTTCCCTTCGTTGCGCTTTTTTTATATCATTGCATAGCAATTAATAGATTCATGGCCCAGAAGATCATTGGTTTATACAACGAAGGTTCACGAGAAGCAACTGCCTGTCCGGGTCAGTTGATCATTGAGATCAGCAATTACCAGGTTGCCTGTCTTGTAAAAAATAATGATACAGGGGAAGTGATCGCTTTTGAACTGTTCCAGTTAGAGGAGATCGTGAACGACTGGAACGATCTTTTTTATGAGATCAGGCAATATTCATTTTTATTGAGCAAGACCTATACCGGTACCCACCTGTATTATAATTTTGAGGAAGCCATTCTGATACCTGAACAACAAACAGATACAATGGCGGCTAATGATTACCTCTCCCTGGTGTTTGGCAATTCGGACAGGCATGATGTCCATTACGATATCATAGAATTTCCTGGCAGGCATATCACCAATGCTTACCGGGTAAGAAGGTCCATTCATGAACTGGCAGGAAAATACTTTGTAGCGCACCATGTACACCATACTTATTCCCGCATAGCAGCTGATTTATTGGCACATCACTTGCAGGAGGAACCATACATACATCTGCAGCAATACAGCAATCATATCATCATTGCTGTAGTCAAAGCGGGGCAATTACAATTGATCCGGTCATTCAATTACCAAACAACAGAAGATATATTATACCATCTGCTGAACGCAGCACGTCAATACCAGTTGACCACGCAGTCAGTAACTTTAAACATCGCCGGCCTGTTTAACCTGCAGTCCAGATTACACCAGCAGTTACAACAACTATTCCATCATATCTCTTTCGGGGAAGTACCACCGGGCAGTATGTATAACAACATTATGGAAGCAGGCTACCCGGCACATTATTTCACCCCTTTTTTCAAACTGGCTGTATGAGGATCATTTCAGGCAAGTGGGGTGGGAGAAGGATCAGTCCGCCGGCAAACATGCCGCATACCAGGCCCACTACCGATATTGCGAAAGAAGGACTATTTAATATCTTACAAAACCGGATGGATTTTACAGGGATTAAAACCTTGGATCTTTTCGGCGGAACCGGTTGTATCAGTTATGAACTGGCGTCAAGAGGTGCCGCCGACCTTACTATTATTGAAAAGGATCCTGTCATGCACGGGTTCATTAAAAAGAACCTCGATATGCTGGACGTGGCAGCGCAACTGCCTGCCGGACAGGCGGCCTGTAAAGTATTGAAGATGGATGTATTTGCATACCTGAACAGTTGCACAGATACCTTTGATTTTATCTTCGCCGGCCCGCCATATGCACTTGGTCCGATTGATGAATTACCAAAGATCATTGTAACTAAAAAGCTGATCAATAAAGGCGGGTTCTTTGTACTGGAACATACACCCAGGAACAACTATGAAAAGTTCGAAGGTTTCAGTTTTCAACGCCATTACGGAACGACTTTATTTTCCTTTTTTGTCAATGAATAACCAAGCACATGTCGCCCATTTTCATTACAGGTATAGGCACTGATGTAGGCAAGACCATCACCGCAGCAGTAATCACTGAAGCGCTGGGAGCTGACTATTGGAAGCCTGTCCAGGCGGGGTTTGAGGATGGGACGGATGCGTTGTCGGTTCAGTCGCTCCTCTCCAATCACCAATCAGTCGTACATGAAGAAGTCTATAAGCTGAAAACACCCGCATCACCCCATATCGCAGCCAGGAAAGAAGGTATCAATATTGACATCCGGCAGATCACTGATGCAGCAGTTACTATCCGGAAGAAAACGGCGGGCAGGCCGCTTATCGTGGAAGGAGCAGGAGGATTGCTGGTGCCTGTGAACCAGCAGGAAACAGTGGCCGATCTCATTAAAGCCATACAGGCAAAAGTAATTTTGGTCAGCAGGAACTATCTTGGCAGCATCAATCATTCTTTGTTGACAGCCAGCTATTGCAGGAGCAATAATATAAATGTGTTGGGGTGGATATTTAACGACGATTATATGCAGTACGAAACAGAGATCGTGGCATGGAGCGGATATGCTTCCTTAGGAAGTATTCCGAAATTAGACAAGATTGATAAAACAGTTATTCGCAGATTGGCTACACAATTGCAGCCGGTCTTGACAAATATGATCAATAACCTGGTATGACCAAACAGGAACTCAGGGAAATATATAAAACAAAACGGGCCGCCTTAGGTTCAAAGGACCGGCTAAAGCTGGATGACCTAATGTTGCTGCAATTTCAGCAATTGAATTATGAAGGCATTCAGACCATACTCACTTACTGGCCAATGCCCAACCAGGCAGAGCCTAATACCCATTTATTTTCCGGTTACTTACGGCATATGATATCCGGATTGCAAATAGCATACCCCGTCAGTAATACAAGCACCCATGCCATTAAAGCAATCATTATTGATGAGGAAACTATTTACAATACCAATGAATGGGGAATTACAGAACCCAAAGAAGGCGTACCTGTTGCTGCCACGCAAATAGACCTGGTATTGGTTCCTCTGCTGATCTTTGATGAACAGGGATACCGTGTGGGTTATGGGAAAGGATTTTACGACAGGTACCTTTCACAATGCAGAAAAGATGTGATCAAAATCGGTCTCTCTTATTTTGAGCCAGTGAACCGGATAAGCGACACCAGCCAATTTGACGTACCTTTATCGTTCTGTATCACACCGCAGCATATCTATGAATTTTAACACGCTGTTCCTGAAATCATTCCGTGTTTTGCTTTTACCCATAGCGCTTGTATATGGATTCGTTGTGTTCATCCGTAACAGGTTGTTTGATAAAGATTACCTGAAATCAGCCGGGTTCAATTTCCCGCTTATCTGTGTAGGCAACCTGGCCGTTGGCGGTACCGGTAAATCGCCGATGGTAGAGTATTTGGTGCAGCTGCTGCAACCGCAATTCAAAGTTGGCACGCTCAGCCGGGGGTATAAAAGAAAAACAAAGGGTTATGCCCTCGCCAATACCAATACTACTGCACTTGAGATAGGCGACGAGCCCATGCAGTTCCACATCAAGTTCCCGGATATCCCTGTAGCAGTGGGAGAGGAACGCATTGTAGCAATTCCGCAATTGCTGCAGGATGTACCCTATCTGCAGGCCATTATCTTGGATGATGCTTTTCAGCACAGGACCGTCAGGGCCGGGTTCAATATTTTATTGACCGAATACAGTAATCTTTACACGCATGATTTCTTTCTGCCAACCGGCGACCTGCGTGATGAATGGTCATCGGCGAAAAGGGCACAGGTCATCATTGTAACCAAATGCCCTGCTGACCTTCCCCTGGAAAGAAAACTAAAGATCATCCGCAGTCTTAAACCAACCGAAACACAAAAAGTATATTTCACTGCCATCACCTATGGCACTCCCTATCATATCTGTAACCGTAATAACCAGAAGCAACTTACACTATGGGATGAGGTATTACTGGTCTGCGGCATCGCAAACCCTAAACCATTGAAGGATTACCTGCATGAGTGCACCCATACTTATTACCAGCAGGACTATTCCGATCATCATATATTTACGATCGATGACCTGAATGAGATCAGGGAAAAATTCAGCGGAATTACCGCAAAAGATAAACTGATCCTGACAACAGAAAAAGACGCAGTCCGCTTTGCCAAGTTTACAGACCAATTGACCAGCCTTCCCATGTACGTATTACCCATCAGGCACGAGTTTTTATTTGAGGAAGGTGGACAATTTAACGGGCAGGTTACTGATTTTATCAGGAACTTTAGGTTCAATACAACAACATGACCAGAAAAAAATCAAAACAGAAGCAGAAACAGCGGGCGAAACCAGTAGCGATGCATGTCATCAAAGGCAGGCTCGAAGTAACCCGCTCAGGTATGGGTTATGTTGTTGTAGATGACAGCAGCGGTGATGTATTGGTACGCCCGGGCGATTTTAATACCGCCCTCAACGGCGATATGGTACGTGTAAAAGTGGTCAAGGAGAATAGCAGGACAGGGAAAAAGGAAGGCAGGATCACAGAAGTGATAGAGCGGAAACAAACAGAATTTATCGGTCATTTACAACTATCCACCAACTACGCTTTTTTTATTCCCGATACCGATAAACCCATGCCCGATCTTTTTATTCCGCTGGCTTCCGTTAATGGGGCTAAGCATAAGGACAGGGTAGTGGCGAGATTAGTGAAATGGGATAAGGATGATAAGAAACCGGTAGGCGAGGTAATAAGCATTATGCTGCCAGAAGATGAGAATGATGCAGCCATGAAAGAACTGCTGGCACAGGCAGGCTTTCCTTTGTTCTTTCCCGAAGACGTGCTCGAAGCATCAGAACGGTTACCAGATGTACTGGATGCGGCAGAGATCAGGAAACGGAGGGACTGCAGAGAGATACTCACGTTCACCATTGACCCGGTTGATGCAAAGGATTTTGATGATGCCATTTCTATACGCAAGCTCGACAATGGTATATATGAACTTGGCGTGCACATAGCAGACGTAAGCTATTATGTACATCCCGGAACAGACTTAGACGCAGAAGCCTACAAACGGGCCACTTCTGTTTACCTGCCAGACCGTGTAAACCCCATGCTGCCAGAAAGAATATCCAATGAACTTTGTTCTTTACGACCGCATGAAGATAAGTTTACCTTCTCTGCAATTTTCCAGATGAACACAAAGGGAGAAGTGAAGCAGTATTGGCTGGGCAGGACGGTTATCCATTCTGATCATCGCTTTACTTATGAGGATGTGCAGGAGATTATAGAAACAAAAAAAGGCATCCACAAAGACGAGGTATTGCTGTTGAATGATATTGCGCAACGTATACGTAAAAAAAGGTTCAGCAAAGGAGCCATTAATTTTTCTTCACAGGAAGTCCGGTTTAAGTTAGACGAAAAAGGAAAGCCGGTTGGTATTGTTGTCAAAGAAAGCAAGGAAGCGCACCAGTTGATCGAAGAGTTCATGCTTTTAGCCAACAGAACAGTAGCTGAGAACATATCCAAACTGAAGATCAATAAAAAGCCCCTGCCTTTCCCATACAGGGTGCATGACCAGCCGGATGAAGAGAAACTGAAGCCCTTTCTGGAGTTTGCAAAGAAGTACGGACATAAATTCGATCTTTCATCACCACAGGCCATTGCCGGAAGTTTCAATGTGATGTTGGCGGATGTTCAGGGAAAACCCGAACAGCATGTGCTGGAGCAATTGGGTATCCGCACAATGGCAAAAGCTGTTTATACCACGGAGAATATTGGTCACTATGGACTGGCATTTGAACATTATTGTCATTTTACTTCACCCATCCGCCGCTATCCCGATGTACTGGTGCACCGGGTATTGGAATCTGTACTGGAACATCACCCGCTTGTGGACAAAAAGATGGAAGAAAAATGCAAACACAGCAGTGAGCGGGAGCGTGCGGCTATGGAATGCGAACGCGCTGGCAATAAATACAAACAGGTAGAATACATGAAAGATTACCTGGGCGAAACATTTGAAGGCGTGGTAAGCGGTGTATCAAGTTTTGGTTTCTGGGTAGAGACAGTAGCACATAAATGCGAAGGACTGGTGAGTATCATCAGCCTGTCCGATTACGATGATTTCCGGGTTGTGGAAGGCGATTACAGCCTCGTAGGCAGAAGAAGCGGCCGCAGTTTCAGAATGGGCGACAAGGTATGGATCAAAGTGATTGCCGCCAATCTCGAAAAAAGGCAGCTGGATTATGAGTGGGTGATTGATGGAGAAAAAAATAATGAAAAGCCAAAGCTGAAACCGGAGAAAGCAAAGGGTAAACCCGAAAAGAAAAAAGATAAAAGAAAAGGATCATAACTCCGTAAATGCGATGCCCATGCTTGCAAGTACTGCCAGTACCGGCTCATAAATAGCAGAGGTAACAGGTATATGTAAACCGGTCTCCTGTATGTTACCTTCCAGCAACAACACAGCAGCGATGCCTAAAGGTAACCCCACTGTCTTGGCCATCGCTGTATGTAACTGATCCTCGCCCTTCACCACCAAGCAACTACGGGCCATGGATGGCTGCCCATTGATTTCATACCCGATCTCATGCAACATCACAATCATATCTTTATCCTGCTCCTGCAGCACTAATTTCTTTTCCAGCAAAAATTGCATTACATCTGCAGCAGTACAGCTGCCACGATCAAGGACCAGGGTATCATCATCAAATCCTAAAAACTGAAACTGTGTTTTCAGCAAGGCATCATTCACATCCGCCATGGAAAAGTGAACCGCATGGCGGGAGTAATGTTGTTGAAGAAACTGCGGTACTGTTAACCCGTTCGTATTGTATTGCTCCACTTCATCCGTTAGTTTCAGTGCAACGATCTGCTTCCAGCCTTTGCAGAAATCCGGGTGACGCAAAGTGGTTCTGATAAAAGTGTCAGCCGACCCCAAACCATAGGTAGCGATATACCCCAATGAATCGCGATTGGGATAATAAGCCAGCGACCCCAATCCGTTCACCTGTACCTGCCGGCAATCAGCAAATATGTCTTCATACCTGCCGGCTCTCACAGCAGCCTTCTCGCGCCACACAGCTCCTGCTTTCCCGGCTAACACAACATTGCGGGGGCTCCAGCTTATTTTATAATGCCAGGGATTGTCATCACTCTCCGGCGCCACCAATCCGCCGCAATGCGATTTAAAGGAATGTACCACACCACCGGCCGACTGGATGCGGTGAACCAGTTGCATGGCACTCATGTGATCAATGCCGGGATCCAATCCCATTTCGCAAAGGAATAATACCTGCTTATCGCGGATCATCGTCTCCATGGCCCTGATCTTGTCATCCACATAAGAAGCGGTGAGCAAATGCCTGCTGAAAGCAATACAATCCATCGCAATCAAATAATGCAGGGCAGGGGGCATCATGGAAATGACCACATTAGCCCGCTGCACCAATGCCTGCCGCGCCAGGGTATCATGAATATCCAGCTGCACGGCATGTACCCATTGGTCTACCCCTACTTTTGCGGCTGCAGCCGCCAGGTTACTGTCGGCAACCGTTACCTGCCATTTTTTTTCATCCGCTACCTTTTTGAGGTAATCGATGAGCACGGTTGCAGACTTACCGGCACCAAAAAGAAGGATATGTTTAAGCGACCCCATAACGGACAGGTATGATGATTCAATGCCTAAATATATTTACAATTTGCTGTAACATTCGCTGCATTGAAGCGTACAGGTAAAAAACACTGTTATGAAAAAAACAATGGCATTTTTAACAGCCTCTATCCTTTGTTGCACAGTCATCTGCGCACAAAAGGTCATCAAAGACGACAATGCGGCAGCCAGGAATGTGAAAGGCTTTCACGGCATTGAAATATCCGGCGGGATAGACTTATACCTTACCCAGGGCAGGGAAGAAGCAGTGGCAGTAAGCGCTGCAAAGGATGAGGACCGGGACAGGATTGTGACAAAAGTGGAAGATGGGATATTGAAAATATATTATGAACATTCAACCAGCAACTGGAGTATTCATATGGGAAACCGGAAAATGAAAGCCTATGTATCGGCCAGAGCGATCGACAAACTGTATGCATCGGGCGGGTCGGACGTGTATGCAGAAGAGGGTATCAGTGGCACAAAGCTGGCGGTATCCTTGTCGGGCGGAGCTGATTTCAAGGGAAAAATAACCATGCAGGAACTGGTATTATCGGCCAGCGGAGGTAGTGATGCCACTATTTCCGGGAAGGCCGGTAAAGTAAGCATCGATGCCAGTGGCGGAAGCGATATCCACGGATATGAGCTGGTGACCGACTATTGCACAGCCACATCAAGCGGCGGAAGTGATATTCACATCACCGCAAATAAAGAGATCGTTTCACATGCCAGCGGAGGGAGTGATCTTCATTATAAGGGAAACGCTTCAGTTACCAGCACTAAAAGTGGCGGATCCAATGTAAAAAAAGTTAGTTAATAGGGTCAAAAAACAGGCATTTCAGGTGCTTTTTACCGTCTAAAAAAGGTATCTTCGCCGTCTTGAAATCGGGGGGTTATAAGCCCCCTTATTGAACTAAAAATCAAGTACGAGAACGAAGACATGGAAGAAAACCAGTTACCCGAGCAGACGAACGATAATGATCGTGTCATACAGGTCAATATAGAAGAACAGATGAAGACGGCCTACATCGATTATTCGATGTCGGTTATCGTGGGAAGGGCACTGCCCGATGTCAGGGATGGGTTTAAACCGGTTCACCGCCGCGTTTTATACGCCATGAATGAACTGGGCAATCATAGCAACAAGCCTTATAAAAAATCTGCCCGTATTGTAGGGGAAGTAATGGGTAAATATCACCCGCACGGTGATAAATCTATTTATGATACCCTGGTAAGGATGGCGCAGGAGTGGACCATGCGTTACACGCTGGTGGATGGCCAGGGTAACTTTGGCAATCAGGATGGCGATATGCCCGCTGCGATGCGTTATACCGAGGCCAGGCTGCAAAAAGTAGCCGAAGCCATGCTGGATGATATTGAAAAAGAAACGGTTGATTTCCAACTGAACTTTGATGACTCACTAGAAGAACCTACCGTACTGCCGACCCGTATTCCACAATTACTGGTCAACGGATCATCAGGTATTGCCGTAGGTATGGCTACCAATATGATGCCCCACAACCTCGGGGAAGTGGTGGACGGTTGCATTGCCTATATCAACAATAAAGATATTTCTGTAGAAGAACTGATCACCTACGTAAAAGCGCCCGATTTTCCAACAGGGGGTGTTATTTACGGCATGGAGGGTGTACGTGAAGGATTGTTAACCGGAAGAGGCAGGGTAGTAGTACGGGGTAAATGCCATGTAGATACCAAGGCCAGCGGAAGAGAGCAGGTGGTCATCACAGCAGTACCTTATTTAGTCAACAGGGATAACCTGACCGACCGTATCGGGCAGCTCGTAAACGATAAAACCATTGAAGGCATCGCCCATGTGAACAATGAAAGTAACATGCGCGAAGGTACCCGTATCGTGCTTGACCTGAAAAGGGATGCCGTTGCACAGGTAGTGGTCAACCAGTTGTACAAATACACTGAATTACAAACCAGTTTCGGTATCAATAATGTGGCCATCAGCAAGGGAAGGCCACGTATCATGAACCTGAAAGACCTGATCAGTGAGTTCATTGAATTCAGGATGGATGTGGTCATCCGCAGGACAAAATTCGAATTACGCAAAGCAGAAGAAAGGGCACATATCTTAAAAGGATACCTCATTGCCCTGGATCATTTAGATGAAGTGATCAGGTTAATACGCAGTTCATCCACGCCCGATGCAGCCAAAGACAACCTGGTCAATGCAGGCTGGGGCATTGATGAAATACAGGCCAAAGCCATCCTGGAACTGCGTCTGCAGCGCCTGACAGGGATGGAGCGCGATAAGATCAAGGAAGAATATGATCAGCTGATGACATTGATTAATTCATTAAAAGAATTATTGGCCAGTGAACCACTCCGCTATGAACTGATCAAAAAAGAATTGCAGGAAGTAAAAGACAAATTTGCTGACCCGCGCAAGAGTGAAATCCAATACCTGGCTGATGAAATGAGGATTGAAGACCTTATTGAAGAAGAAGATGTTGTAATTACTATCTCACATTTAGGTTACATCAAAAGGACTTCTGCAACCGAGTATCGCCAGCAACGCCGCGGGGGCAGGGGAGCCGTAGGATCCAAAACACGTGAAGAGGATTATGTAGAGCATTTATTTGTTGCCTCTACCCATGATACCATGATGTTCTTTACAGAAAAAGGACGTTGTTACTGGCTACGCGTTTACGAAATACCGGAAGGAGAAAAGCAAAGCAAGGGCAGGGCTATCCAGAACATGATACAACTGCCGCCTGATGATAAGGTAAAAACCATCATCGATGTGAAGAAATTAGACGATAAGGATTTTGTACAAAACCACTATATCGTGCTTTGTACCAAGAAAGGTATCATCAAGAAAACATCGCTGGAAGATTTTAGCCGTCCGAGGGCTACCGGCGTCAATGCCATTACCATTGTAGAAGGCGATGAACTGCTCGAAGCCAAGATGACCGATGGGCATTCAGAGATCATGCTGGCAGTGAAAAGTGGCCGTGCCATCCGTTTCACCGAAGAAAAAGTGCGTCCAACCGGAAGAGGGGCCATTGGTGTGGCAGGTATCGAAGTGAAGGATGAAAAAGACGAAGTCATAGGTATGATCTGTGTCAACAAAGAAGACGCTACCAGGACTATCTTAGTCGTAAGTGAAAAGGGATTTGGTAAAAGGACGCCGGTGGATGAATACCGCATTACCAACCGCGGTGGTAAAGGAGTAAAGACCATCAATGTAACTGACAAAACCGGAAGCCTCGTTGGCATCTTATACGTGACTGAGAAGGAAGACCTCATCATCACCTGTAAATCGGGCATCACTATCCGTACCGGCATTGGTGATATCAGAGAAGCAGGACGGGCTACACAGGGCGTAAAACTCATCAGGATAGACGAAGGAGATGAGATTGCAGCCATTTCACAGATCGATGAACAGGAGGAGGAAGGGGAAATAGTGAATCCTGAAACAGAAGCCACCGGTGAAACGGAAGCCACTGGAGAAACCGAAACCGATCCCGGCAAATAGGCACGCCCCTTGCTGATTAGATGTTACCTTAATTATTTAACCGTAATAGACAACCGAAAACAAACATCCCCACTATGAAAAAGCTTTTACTGCTTTCTATGCTTGCTATTTCTCTGCAATCAGCAACGGCACAGGACCTGAAAAAGGTGCAGAGCACATTTTTGTTGAACAGGTTTGAAGATGCCAAAACTGAGGCAGATAAGTTAGCAGCCGATGCCAAAACAGGTACCAAGCCTGAAGTGCTTTATTGGAAAGCCAAAGTGTACGCTGCAATCTATAAAGACGCCAATTTAAGTACAAAATATCCCGGTATTGCAGCAGAGGTCGATGACGCGTTTAAAAAATACATGGCAGCAGATCCTGCCTATGCACAGGTAAAGGAGAAAGGTGCTGATCTTTTTTTCGACGTTTATGGCGCTTCATTTGCCAAAGGTGTAAAGCTGTTCAATGATAAAAAATGGGGCGATGCGGCCGGTGATTTCGAAACCGCCATCACCTATATAGATGAGATCATCAAGAACAAATGGACCAATGCAAAACTTTCATTTGATACAACTGCTTTATTGTATGCAGGATATTCTTTACAGAATGCATCTAAACTGAATGATGCAGCCAAATATTATGGAAAACTGGCCGAGAATAAAGTAACCGGCGAAGGATATGTGGAAGTCTACCGGTTTCTTGTTATCCATTATACCAACACCAACAATGAAGAACAATTCAAAAAGTACCTGGCTTTAGCTAGGGAAGTATATCCCAAAGCCCTGCCATGGGATGAATATGAAGTTGATTTTCTTGACAAGAACTATGACCTGAAGAAGAAAACAGATCTCTACGATAAAGAAGATGCAGCCGGAACCATGAGCGAGGCCAAATACCTCCAGTTCGGAGACCTGTTTGTCAATGTAAAGAACAAAGAAAAAGGCCATCTCGACAGTGCACAATTATCCGCTTATACTGTTAAAGCTGCCGATGCTTTCAAAAAAGCTTTTGCCAAGAACAACCAGCACGCCATTGCTGCCTTCAATGTGGGGGTCATCAACTACAATATCTTTGGCGAATACGATGATAAATATACCGCCAATATCAGAGCCATGCAGACATTGAATGGTAACAGGACCGTAGAAAAAGATCCGAAGAAAAAAGCAGCAGCCGATGCCAAATTCAAAGAACAGGTTGAGCCATTCAAAAAAGCAAATGCAGAATTAGAGAAGCCCTTAACTGAATATGTGGATGCTTCGATCGACTGGCTTAATAAAACATACGCCATCCTGAAAGACAAGAGCGACCGTTCCAATGTGGAGAAAAGCGTACTCAATAAAACCATAGATTTCTTAGCCAATTTATACGGCTACAAACGCGATAAAACCAGGGGTAAAGATGCAAAAGCATACGATGCCTACGACGCCAAATTCAAAGAATTTGATGCGTTGCACGGGAAGTTCTAACCGGTAGGGAAGAAATAACCAATAAAAAAGCCGGCCTCATTCATAGGGCCGGCTTTTTTACATCCTTTACTGTAGTAGTCCGTCAAAAGAGGTTTTAACAATTTATTTTATAAAACAGTTATTTAATTATTTGCTTAAATAATTATTTTATACTTATTTTACATTACAATATAGAAAACCATGAATACCTGTATTCGTATATATGCCGATCCCGATCAGATTAAAGCCTGCAAGGAAAAAATAGAAACCACAGCGCATGCCTTTTTCAGAATGTCAGCCGTGTTGTCATTGGCTGCCAATGATGTAAGGCTCAAAATCCTTTACCTGCTGGAAGAGGAAAAAGAGCTTTGCCCCTGCGACCTCAGTGATATACTTGGCATGAGTATCCCTGCTGTTTCACAGCACCTGCGCAAAATGAAAGACGGGAATATTATACATAGCCGAAAAGAAGGTCAAACTATTTTTTATTCCTTAAAACCAGAGCATCTGAAAATGCTTCGCTATGTATTCAAATACATTAACGAGTTAAATACAAAACCAGCATTAATATGAAAACTGCAAAACTGGAAAACAAAACATGGATTGCCGGGATATTAACCGCTACTGCAGCATCTTTATGCTGCATTACACCCGTATTGGCATTGATCAGCGGCGCAAGTGGCATCGCTTCCTCTTTTTCCTGGATGGAGCCTTATCGTCCCTACCTGATTGGTCTTACTATTGCGGTGCTGTGCCTTGCCTGGTATCAAAAATTAAAACCTAAAAAAACAACTATCGATTGTGCTTGTGAAGAAGGCCAGCCATCATTCTGGCAAGGCAAAGCTTTTTTGGGAATAGTAACAGCATTGGCCATATTACTGATGGCTTTTCCTTCCTATTCAAAAATATTTTTCCCTAAAACAGAAGCCAGGCAGATCATATTAGTAGACAAAAATAGCATTCAGCAGGTAAAGTTCAATATTGCAAACATGGACTGCGAAGCCTGTTCGCAAACCATTAACCTGGCGCTGTCTAAAGTTAACGGGGTACTGGAATATAATACACAATTCAAAGCAGGTAGCAGCATTGTAAAGTTCGATACTTCCAAGACCAGTGAGGGGGCTATAAGAAAGGCAATAAATTCTACTGGCTATACTGTTTGGGCTACAACTCCAAAAAACTAACCAATCATTATTTCAGTCATGAAAAATTTATTTTTTTTAAGCGCAGTTTTTTTAATACCAGCAGCTTATGTCTGCGGCTGTGGCGTTTGCAAGGCAAATGTTACAGATAAAGCAGTAAAACAATTTTCATCAATCAGTAAGAGTACACCTGAAACAGTCACGCCCAGGATTACCAGGATGCCTGTAACAGGTTTGCAAACCATGTATCCAGGGCTCTGAAATAAGACTGAACCTGTAAACTCCAGTGCAAGGGAGGGGTAAAATCAGGGAGCTAAAACATATAAAGTAATAAGATGACGGAAGAAAAACTATCACTTGAGGTAACAGGAATGACCTGCGACCATTGTGCAGTAAGTATAGAACGTTTATTGGAAAAAAAGAATGGTGTTTTGTCTAAAAAGATAAACTGCCAATCAGGCAAGGGAGAAATAACTTACAATCCTGATATTATTTCCAAAGATGAAATTATCGGTGCCATAAACCAGACAATGAATTACAAGGCAAAAGAAAAAAACAATATCGGGTGCTGTAATATTAATACCACTCATTTCGATTTAATCATTATTGGAGGAGGTTCAGCTGCTTTTTCGGCTGCTATCAAAGCCAATGAATTAGGGTTAAGCACCTTGATAGTAAATGGCGGATTACCTTTTGGCGGCACCTGTGTGAATGTTGGCTGTATTCCTTCCAAAACACTGGTACGCGCCGCCGAAACAGCATATCATGCTTCACATTCCAATTTTCCCGGAATAAAACCACAAGGAGTTAATATTGATTTTGCACAGGTGATAAAAGACAAAAAGCAACTGGTAAAAACACTGCAGCAAAAAAAATACATGGATGTAGTGAGTGATTTTGAAAACCTGCAAATGGTGGAGGGTTGGGCAGAGTTCTTGGATGATAAAACTATTTTGATAAATGGTAAAGATGAATACACAGCCCTAAAATTTATTATTGCAACCGGCGCTACTACCAATGTACCTGCTATTGAAGGGTTGGAAGAAATAGGTTATCTGACCAATGTATCGTTGTTTGATTTGGAAGAACAGCCTGAAAGCCTCACCATAATGGGTGCAGGATACATCGGGTTGGAAATCGCAATGGCCTATAATCGTTTAGGTACAAAAGTGCGCATCATAGAATTTACCGACCGGGTATTGCGTACCCAGGCGCCCGACATCAGTGAAGAACTGGAAAAGTACATGAGGAAAGAAGGCATTGAAATATTACCGAATTTCCGTGCAGTAAAGTTTGAAAAATCGGATAGCGACACCATTATTCATTGCAAATGCCCGGATGGTTCCTTTACCAAAATTGTAGAGCCCGGTAAAATAGTGGTTGCTTCTGGCACAAAACCAAATATACAAAAACTCGGATTAGATAAAATTGGTTTACAACATAGCAAAAGTGGACATATACAGGTAAATGATTTAATGGAAACCAATCTGCACAACATCTACGCTGTCGGTGATGTGGCGAATACTCCGGCATTTGTTTATACCGCTGCATTCGAAGGTAAAATAGCTGTTGAAAATGCCTTCACCGGTTCAGAGCATAAAGCTAATTATTCATCATTACCTTGGGTAGTATTTACCGACCCGCAGGTAGCCGGTGCAGGGCTGGATGAGGTGCAGGCAGGAGCACAAAACATACCTTTTGAAGTTTCAAAATTGGAATTGAAAGATGTTCCCCGTGCCATTGCAGCATATGACACAAGGGGGTTTATCAAACTCATCCGCAACACAGAAACAGATAAATTGATTGGAGCAAGAATAATAGCACCCGAAGGCGGCGAACTTATTCAGCAATTGAGTATGGCTATTAAATATGGAATTACCGTAAAAGAATTGGCTGAGGGCTTTTACCCCTATTTGACATTAGGCGAAGGGATAAAATTAGCCGCCATTACCTTTGGAAAAGATGTAGCAAAACTGAGCTGTTGCGCAAGTTGACGATACTAAGAATGAACATTGCCCATGCGTCCTGAATTCATACTGCATTCTTTACATTCAAAAGAACCTGTCCGAAAGTATTGATTACTGACAGAGGCAGCCATTATACTCAGGAAGGGTATATACCCCAGCCATTCAGCCTGGGCCAAAAAGGCAAAAGTAAATAGGGCTATGAGATGCAATACAAAAAAGGCAACGGGGAGTAATTTTCGATGCATCTGCCAGGATAAGTATAAGCCATAAGCATAAAAAAAGTACAATACACCAAAAAAAACAGACTCATACTTAAAAAACATCGGGCTTCCATAAGGGATACTCATAATGCTCCCCGCAGCAATCAGGATTGGAAAGATAGCACAAGGAATGGTCAACAGTAACGCTATTTTCTTCACTGGTTTCCTTTCTGAATAAAAGAGAGAATCTGTTGTTGCCATATATTGTTTTTCGTTTTATTACTTATGGTAATGTGCAATACCGTATTCGCCAAATTCAATCAGTTGTTTTGGCGCTATATACCCCTCTGTATATGTAACACTGTTGCCATATGCATCGGCAATGATCAAAGTAGGGTAGGCGCTTACACCAAATTTCTGCAATAATGCCGGTCCTTCACCTTTTTCCATGTCAATAGCTACATTAATAAAATTCCTGTTAAAGAATTCGCCGGCACCCTTATCGGTAAAGGTATTTCGCTTTAATAATTTGCAGGGACCACACCAGGAAGCATACGCATCTAAGAAAACTAATTTATTTTGCTTTTTGGCTTCCTGCAGAGCCTTACTCCAGTTAGATTCTATAAATCGGATACCTTGTACCTTCCCCTGATCCCCATTTCCACTACTATCATTTTTTGGCATGAAAGAATACGCTAAAACAGCAAGAGCCAGCAGCAGCAATGGGATAAACAGTTTGTTATTCATACGCTCTTTTTTATTCAATAGACGGTGATTATCTGAATTCCTGACAGGTTCTTCCTTAATTTAACATTTCAGAAACTCAGGCAGACCATTCCCTTGCTTTAAAAGCTGTATCAACCTGGGTATGAAAAATATGATTGGAATAATTACTGATGGTTTTAACTGCAAGGGCAAGTATGATCACCAGGATATGCTTCTCACTATAGCCGGCGCTTAGAAAAGTATTGACATCCTCAGCAGAAGGCCTGCCACGTTTAACAAACATCGTTTTTGTAAATAACGACAAAGTATTTAATTTTTCATCCGGTATGGTTTCGTTGCTCCGAATAGCATCTGTAACTGCTACGGGCACTTTGTTCATGTCGGCAAGTCCGCTGTGAGCTGCCATACAATACCCGCATCCATTCTCTCTGCTGATCGTTAAAAATACAACCTCCTGTTCAGCAGAAGTGAATTCCCCTTCCTGCCTGAATAAATTGTAGCCGATTCCATAAGTTTCAAACAGGGCAGGAAAATTGGCCATGTTCGCATACATATTTGGGATCATACCAATCTGCTTCTTTGCATTCTCCAGCAGGACTTTGGCCTTTCCATCAGTATTATTTACATCAACTGGCGATAATGAGGTACGGTAGGTGTTGTTTTGATTTTCCATCTGTTATTTTTTTATAACACAAAGATGGAAAGATGGGGGCAGATATATTTTTCAGATCAGTCCAATGATTTGCGCTTTTGGCTCAATCTGTATTTAGTAGGGGCATTATTATATTTTTCCTGAAAACTCTTTGAAAAATGCGCCAAACTACTGAATCCGCAGTCTAAGGCGATATCATTAATTGAACGGTCGGTAATCTGCAGTAATTCAGCAGCTTTTTCGAGTTTCTTCGTTTTTAGGTACGCCGCCGGGCTTTCCAGGTATATTTTTTCAAACTTCCTTTTGAATGATGAAACACTGAGGTTCGTCAGTTGTGCTAATTCAGTAACAGTGATGCCAGAAAAAATATGTGCATCAACCACTTCTTTGAAACTATAAGTATCGGGTGAGAACAGGCCTGCCAGTATCTGGTGAACCAAAGAAGCATCTTTTGTCTGGCTCAACAGCAATATAAGTTCTTTTAATTTCAGAATCAGCAGATCCTCATTGACCAAAGCTGGATTTTCAAAATAAAAAAGCAAGCTCTCCACGTATTTTTGAAGCAGCACATCATGCATAACCTTTGCCATTCCAACGCCCGGTTTACCTGCATTCGGATTCTTTAAAAATCCGGGAATATCATTATGATAGATGCTCCTCAAAGTATCAGGATGAAAATGAACAGCAACGGTCTCATACTTTTTTGAATGGGGGGAGCCAGGCATCAGTGAAAGATAATGACCGCATTTCAGTAACACGGATTCCTTTGATGCTACTTTCAATAAACTGGTCTCCGAAACAGCAGTGTATTCACCCTCAATGATATGCAAAAAACATGCTTCATTGGACAGCATATTCACTTTTTTAAAAGGAGGAATAATGGTTGCCCTTTCAAAAAGCATTTTACCAAACAAATCATATTTTCTATGTGCTACTATCACGTAAAATGTAAAAATACAGGAAGGCACTCATTCGTAACATACCAGTTCCGGAATATATGTTATATTCACCTTACGCTTAATCATTTTCCATTGTCGTCACCATTATCTTCAAGTGAACTGAAACGAACACTCACTCCTGTCATGTTATGGGGCCTGGGCGTGGGTTATGTTATCTCCGGCATGTATTTCGGCTGGAACCTGGGACTGGAGCAGGGCGGTACACTCGGTTTGGCGATCGCTACTTTTTTCACCATCATCCTGTACGTTACTTTCACGTTCAGTTATGCTGAACTGGCCTGTGCCATACCAAAGGCAGGCGGTGCATTTGATTATGCCAACCGTGCCTTAGGAAAAGACCTTGGTTTTATTGCCGGTATGGCGCAGAACATTGAATTTATTTTTGCACCACCGGCCATTGCATATGCGATTGGCGCTTATTTTAATTTATTTTTTCCTCAAATACCCATATTGGCTATTGCAGTCAGCAGTTATGCTGTTTTCACCGCATTAAATATCTATGGTGTAAAAGCAGCCGCTGCATTTGAATTAGTAATAACCATTTTAGCTGTGGGGGAATTATTGTTGTTTGCAGGTGTAAGCCTTCCTCATTTTGAAGTAAAGAATGTAACGCACAATGCTTTCCCGCATGGATGGCAGGGCGTATTTGCTGCCATTCCATTTGCCATCTGGTTTTTCCTGGCAATTGAAGGAGTAGCTAATGTAGCAGAAGAAGCCATTCATCCACAACGTACCATCTTGTTCGGTTTTGGTTCGGCTATTCTTACTTTAACCATATTATGTATCCTTGTTTTTATCAGCTCCATTGGCGTAGCAGGATGGGAAGCAATCGTTTACAAAGCAGATGGCAGCACTTCAGACTCTCCTTTGCCATTGGCGCTGGGGCATATTGTAGGGAATAATAACCTGCTCTATCATTTACTCATTACCGTAGGATTATTTGGATTAATAGCCTCCTTTCATGGTATTATCTTAGCAGCAGGCCGGTCAAGTTTTGAATTTGGAAGGGTAAATTATGCCCCTGCATTTTTAGGAAAAGTCCACCCTAAATTTCAAACACCTTCCAATGCGTTGCTGGTGAATATGGCCATTGGTATTATCGCGTTGCTGACAGGTAAAACATCGGAGATCATCACTATTTCTGTATTTGGCGCTTTAACGCTATATATCGTATCCATGATAGCCTTCCTCCGGCTCAGGAAAAAAGAGCCTCAACTGAACCGGCCTTTCAAGGTGCCGATGCATCCTCTTTTCCCGGTGGCAGCATTGATTATTGCCACTGTCTCATTCATTGCCATGGCCATTTTTAATTTTACACTGACAGTTATTTATCTTTTTATCATGTGTTCAAGCTTTTTATTGTTTAAACTATTAAAAAAGAAAACTGCCCGGTTGTCCTTATAAAATTTCTTAAATTGTTGTATGACTACCCAAGCAATTATTCAATACGTAAAAGACCACCCCTCCGGGAAAGTAAAAATCGCACTCACAGACATTGATGGCATTTTACGCGGAAAATATATTTCAGCAGAGAAATTTATTGCTGTTGCGGAAGCGGGTACCAGTTTTTGCGATGTGATCTTTGGCTGGGATGCCAGCGATGCAGCGTACGATAATACAACGTTCACCGGTTGGCATACAGGCTACCCTGATTCGCCTGCAAGAGTGGATATAACTACCTTCAGGAAAATTCCATGGGAAAACGACCTGCCATTTTTTTTGGGTGAGTTGACAGATAAAAATGAGCACCCTTCTTATGTCTGCCCGCGACAATTATTAAAGAAAGTGCTGGGCGACGCACAACAGGAAGGATACACACCTTATTTTTCCCAGGAATTCGAATGGTTCAATTTTGCAGAAACGCCGCAAAGCGCCAACGAGAAGCAGTTCAAAAATCTTACCCCGCTCACACCCGGCATGTTTGGGTATTCGATCCTCCGCAGTTCACTGCACAATCCCTTTTTTACCGATTTGTTTGAATGGCTGAGAAAATTCAATGTGCCATTGGAAGGCCTGCACACAGAGACAGGGCCAGGCACCTATGAAGCTGCCATTGCTTATGCTGAAATAGTAGAAGCGGCCGACAGGGCCGTCTTATTCAAGACAGCCGTAAAGGAAATTGCCTACAAACATCATATTATGGCCACTTTCATGGCGAAGATCAGTGAACACCTTCCCGGCTGCGGGGGACATGTGCATCAAAGTTTGTGGGATGCGGAACAACAGCATAATCTTTTCTACCAGGAAAAAGATGGGATGAAAATGAGTGAACTGATGAAACATTATATTGCCGGCCAGCTATACTGTCTGCCGCACCTGTTGCCCATGTTTGCCCCCACGATCAACAGCTATAAAAGACTGGTAGAAGGTGCCTGGGCGCCTACCACACTCACCTGGGGAATTGATAACAGAACAGTAGCGCTGCGTGTTTTAACCGGCAGCAGCAAGTCCTGCAGGCTGGAGACAAGGGTGATCGGTTCCGATGTAAATCCTTACCTGGCCATGGCTGCCTGTCTTGCCAGCGGTTTATATGGAATAAAAAATAAAATAAACCTAGCACAGCCCGTTACAGTTGGCAATGGGTACCGCGATTATTCAAATGGTGTGCTTCCACGCACCCTCGATGAAGCCACACAACTGATGAAGCAATCGAAAGTGGCGAAAGAAATATTGGGAGAACAGTTTACGGAACATTTTACCATGACCCGGGAATGGGAGTGGAGGCAGCATTTGAAAGCCGTGACAGATTGGGAGTACAAAAGATATTTCGAGATCATATAAACCAGGATACCAGTATGACATTTGATACCATTTACCAGTACAATTTCCCTACTACCATCCGTTTTGGAGCAGGGGCCAGCCAGGAATTAGACGGTTATCTGTTGAAAAATGAATTATCAAAACCATTGATCGTTACAGATGCTACCGTGGCACAGCTTTATTTTTTTAAAAAGATCATCGCCGACCTGAAAAATAAAAACATTTCAGTTGAAGTATTTTCAGAGATACACAAGAACCCGGTCAAATCAGATGTGTACAAAGGAACTGAAGTATACGATGCCACACAACGCAATGCCATCATTGGCATTGGTGGTGGCGCTGCATTAGATGTAGCGAGGGCTATTGTATTGCGGGTAAACCATCGCGAAGATCTTTTTAAGTATGACGACCTGGTAGGCGGCGATGTGTACGTTACCAATGATGTTCCGCATTTTATCACCATTCCAACAACAGCCGGTACCGGAAGTGAAGTAGGACGAAGTGCCATCATTGCTGATGATGAAACACACCAAAAGAAAATATTGTTTTCCCCCAAACTACTGGCAAAGATCGTATTTGCCGACCCTGTGTTAACCATGGATCTTCCACCTTTCATTACTGCCGCAACCGGAATGGACGCGCTAACCCATAATATGGAAGCTTACCTGGCTAAAATGCCGCACCCTTTGTGTGAAGGCATTGCATTGGAAGGTATTTCTTTGATCAGCCAGTCATTGGAAAAAGCGGTCAATAAACCAGACCTGGAATCACGCAGTAAAATGCTGATCGCTTCGCTGATGGGTGCGGTGGCATTTCAAAAAGGGCTGGGCGTGGTGCATTCTTTAGCACACCCGCTTTCTTCCTTGTTGGATACACATCACGGCTTAGCCAATGCAGTCAATATTCCGTATGGCATGCGGTTTAATATAGCAGGGTTTGAAAATAAATTCAACCGCATAGGAGGAACATTAGGCTTGAAAAAAGCAGATGGCGAGTCGGTGGTGAACTATTTGTTCGACCTTAATTCAAAAATAAACATTCCGCATAAGTTGAGTGTTATTGGTGTAAAGGAAGCGCATATTGAAACATTAGCCGATCTTGCCATTGCCGATTTTGCACATCCGAATAACCCAAAACCTGTTACAAGAGAAGACTTCAAACAGCTTTACCTGCAAGCGTTGTAAATATTGTGTGTATGAAAATAGGTTTGACATATACAGGTTCTCCCGAGAAACACCAGAATTATGAAAGATGGTTAAAAGGCAACGAACCTGTTGAAATTATTAAACTATCGGCGGGGAATTGGAATACAGAAGACCTGAAAACCTGTGATGCGCTCGTATTAGCAGGAGGCAGGGATATACATCCGAAATTTTACAGGAATGAAAAGATGGATTACCCGAATTCTCCCGCTGATTTTGATGAACAGAGAGACGCCTTTGAAATAGCAACGTTTCAGCAGGCGCAGGAGCAGGGGCTGCCTGTACTTGGAATTTGCAGGGGGATGCAGTTGGTCAACTGCATTTTAAACGGCACGCTGCAACAGGATATAGGTGAGACAGCTAATAAAATGCATCGGGTTGAAGCAGTCCACGACAAAACACATGTGGTCAACATTGAACCCGGCACCATCATTAGTGCAATAACCGGCTCCAAACGATTTATTGTTAACAGCGCCCATCACCAGGCCGTTGAAAAACTGGGCGAGGGGCTGAAAGTGAACTGTATAGCAGATGATGGCATTATTGAAGGGTTTGAATGGGCAGACCAGTCGCGCAAACCATTTCTCCTCTGTGTGCAGTGGCATCCGGAACGAATGTTTAAGTTCCGGATGATGGATTCCCCATTAGCCAAAAACATCCGTAACAGGTTCATAGAAGAAATAAAAAAACAAAAGGAGCTCAATGAAAATCATTAATCCCGCAACAGAAGAAGTGATTACAGAAGTGCAGGAAGACAGTCGCGAATCGGTGCACCAGAAATTCGAATGGTTACAGGCTGCCCAACCGGCATGGCAGCAGGTTCAACTGTCAGAAAGGGTAGCCATACTGAAACGCTTTACAGTGCTGCTGGAAGAAAATATAGAACAACTTGCTTCAGTGCTGACTTCAGAAGCAGGGAAGCCCCTGCAACAGTCACGCAATGAGATCAACGGTGCAAAAGCAAGAATACAATGGCTTACAGATCATGCCGCCAATTATTTATCGGACGAAACCATGTTTTCGGAAAACGGGCTGGAAGAAAAAATTGCTTACGAGCCATTAGGAGTAATCTGTAATATTTCTGCCTGGAATTATCCTTATCTCGTAGGTGTCAATGTTTTTGTACCGGCCCTGCTGGCAGGTAATGCGGTGATGTACAAGCCTTCAGAGTATGCTATATTGACCGGGTTGGAAATTGAAAAGTTATTGAAACAGGCGGGGGTTCCACAGGATATTTTTCACGTAACGGCAGGAGCGGGAGCCGTGGGAGAGCTTTTATTACAGCTTTCTTTTGATGGTTATTTTTTCACCGGCTCCTATAAAACCGGGAAATACATTTATGAAAAAGTGGCCCCTAAAATGGTTCCCTGCCAATGTGAGTTAGGGGGCAAAGATCCTTTGTATGTGTCCGATGATATTGCAGATATAAAAGCCGTTGCTGCGGGCACAGCTGACGGTGCTTTTTATAATAACGGGCAAAGCTGCTGCGCTGTAGAAAGAATTTATGTACATGAAAAAGTTTATGATAATTACGTTGATGAGTTTATCAAAGAAGTGAAATCATGGAAGATCGGCATGCCAACTGAAAGTGGTGTTTATATCGGCCCGTTGAGCAGAAAAGAGCAGGTCACTTTTCTGGAGCAACAGGTAAACGATGCGGTACAAAAAGGAGCAACGATTGCAACCGGCGGCAATCACATCAACCGGCAGGGTTATTTTTTCAGCCCGACTGTTTTACTACATGTCGATCACAGCATGCATGTGATGAAGGATGAATCGTTCGGACCTGTTATCGGCATTATGAAAGTGAAGGATGATGAAGAAGCGATACAATTGATGAAGGATACAGCATATGGTCTAACAGCTTCCGTCTATAGCAGTAACAAAATAAGGGCAGAAAAGATCCTTCGGCAAATCGATACCGGAACAGGTTATTGGAATTGCTGCGACCGTGTGAGCGCCGCCTTACCCTGGAGCGGCAGAAAACATTCAGGTTTCGGAACTACACTTTCTCATGCCGGACTACGTGCATTTGCCAAACCAAAAGCGTATCATTTGAGGGGGTAGGCAGGACGACACTAATCTATAGGTATCGATGTTGGTTTGACTTTACTTAACATAATATTAATTATAGGAAAATATACTTAACAACAAGAATACATAAAATTTGCATAGTCAAGCAGACCCAAACTGTGGTATCCTGGTATTTCAGACCTTCGGATAGAAAAATCATTTTAATGGCTTATCAATGGGTTATCTATGAATAAAACCCGAAGTGGCCTATACTGAAAAGCTTAAAAGAGCGTGCATGTATCCTCACTTGAAAACGCTGCAAAGGGGCAGATAAGAAAACTTCCCGGAAAAATCAAGGGGACTTTCACCCTATTGCAAAAATTCAGTGTTTTTAGCATTAAAATTCAGTGTTTTGAACAGCAAATTCAGTGAAAATTACTCTTTCGTTTTGCATACCTTGTTGTGCCGAATTCAAAGATTCATCCCCCCGCCGGATATACAACTAACTAATAGCTCAATTTTTAAAACCTGGCTTTAATAGTATTTGGATTAGTCCCGCTTCTTCCCCCTCTTGACCATTCGTTAACCGGGACTACAGCACTGATTTGCGCTTCATAGACGCCAATGTATTGTCTACGGAGTAGGTTATACGCTTGTTAAATGAAGATATACCTATGATCACCGAAACATTTAAATTCCTCACAGAGGAACTGAATGCTTACCTGTCTCAGAAACTGGGCGTTACCACAGATCAGCGCCTGGTTTTGGGGAACGTGGGCAAAGCTTTTGACAATGATACAAGCGGTAACAATGCACTTACAGGAAAAGCCATACTCTCGCTGATCAATGTTGAAGAAGACCGCATAACAAAACAGCAGGATAATTTTATCAAATCAGATACACGCGTAACGTATAAAAGTCCGCCACTCTACCTGAACCTTTATGTATTATTTGCTGTTAACCGTACCGATTATGGCGATTCATTGAAATGGCTCGCCTATATCATTCAATTCTTTCAACAGCAACATGTATTCACCCCTACCAGTAACCCTAACTTAGACAGCCGGATACAAAAATTAATCGTAGATCTCTACAACCTTAATTTCGAACAAATCAACCAGATGTGGAGCGTGATCGGCGGAAAATACCTCCCCTCTGTAGCATATAAAGTACGGCAGGTAGTGATCGATGAAGACGCTATTGATTATGAAAGCGGGTTCATTAAAGAGATCGACATTGCTATTCCTGATAACCATAAACTGCCTGCCTTATGATGCTCAGGTATGCCATAGTATTCAAAGTTGAAATACTGCACGATTATTTCGCCAATCTTAAATGTGGAGACCTTACTATCGTCCCCAGCCGTGAAACTGCCGATGCGCTCAAAGGCCATGATATGCTGTTCAAAGCCATTGGCAACAAACTGATCCTTCTCACAAAAACAGATGACGCAGGCAAACCGGTGATCCTGCCCGATCCTACCCTG
This sequence comes from uncultured Sediminibacterium sp., assembly GCA_964507525.1. Taxonomy (GTDB): domain Bacteria; phylum Bacteroidota; class Bacteroidia; order Chitinophagales; family Chitinophagaceae; genus Sediminibacterium. Next base: position 70,653 of record CAZDQB010000017.1, read on the forward strand.
AAACTATGTTTCTATGCAAGCATCAACAATATTCATTTCTGCAATTATACCAATATCGACTACCATCCGTTCGGTCTTACAAGGTTTTATTTCTCTAACCTCAATCAAACAAAAGTCAACACTACTTTATATCTCAGTAAAGCCATCGCCCAATACAATAATGCCAATGCATACGCAGTCGGCGCCCTTGCCGGCGATGCCCCGGGAAATAATTACGAAGCCATCAAATCCAGCAGCAACAGTAATGTGCATGCGCTGGCAGAAACCGCCTACTGGCTACCCAGGGGCACTGCGCAATATGTGAACAGTAATGACGGCATTCAATTAGCCGGTGACACTTATCGTTTTAGTACAGCGCCTGCTACTGATTTTACGGTCAATATCTATACGCTCAACACAGGCACCAATGTCTATGATTCGCTTCTGACCAGCAGTACCCAGCATTACCCGGCCGCACAAACATCCATTCCCATAGACCTTAGTTTATTGCAGAACGGCAAATACAGGATAGAAGTCAACGGCAGCAGCGTATTGATATACCACGACAGCAATGCTTTGGCTCAAAATATTTTCGGACTGATCGAATTGTTCAACCACCTCCCTCCCGCCAACAGCTTTTCCTGGTTCGATGCTTCCGGGTTGCCGAAAGAGAACAATTATACCCTTCGGTTTGCTAATCGCTCGGCCATCTGGAAATACATTGCACGTACCAATGATGTAACAGCCATCAAAGACAATACTGCTGTATATACTTTCAATAATATCCCGGCAAGTACGGTGTTTACTTCATCCGTACCGATTCCCTTTAGGGAACAGCCTTTGAACACGCTGTTCCTTGAATCAGCTTCACTCGGACAGATATCCCCCATCCCCAATCCCCCTGCCGACAGACTGGGCACGATCACGCAGGACAGCGACAATTATTATTGTGCCGAAAAACATTTGCATTACTAATACGAATACTTAATAAAAACAATTAAACCATGGCAACATCTTACAAAACACCCGGTGTCTACATCGAAGAGATATCGAAATTTCCGCCCTCTGTTGCGGAAGTTGAAACGGCCATCCCGATATTCATTGGTTATACCGAAAAGGCGGGATTAGCGAATGCTCCTTTGCGAACCAGTACCATCAACCCTGGCGGGGGCGATGTAATAGTATCGGAAGCATTTCGCATTGAGTCACTGCTGGAGTATATTACTTATTTCGGCGCCGGGCCTACCGAAAACCTAACCATCAGTATTTCTGAAACTTTCACGGGTGGTTCAGCTGATTATTCGAAACTGGTGGGCAGGGTGACTACCGCTACCGTGCCTACGCCCAGTATCCACACCATGTATTACCATATGCAGTTGTATTTTGCAAATGGCGGCGGTCCCTGTTATATTGTTAGTGTAGGCAAAACAACAGAAGCCAGTGTTGAGTCAAATAATTTGCTTGCAGGACTCGAAATGGCAAAACGGTATGATGAGCCTACCCTGATCGTATTTCCACAGGCTAATAAACTCAGCACTGCCGATAAGGCTTATTCAATATACAGCCAGGCCATGTTACAAGCTGCTACCTTGCAAGATCGTTTTGTGGTGATGGATTGCTACGATAATGATATCACAACGTTAAGAAACGCGGCAAGCCTCACCGATAACCTGAAATACGGGGCAGCTTATCATCCTTTCCTGAGAACCGCCATCAGTTACAAATACGATCTTACCAATGAAGCCAGTTTGAGTATCTCATTGCAACAGGATCTGAACAACGATGGCAATTTTACAGATCCGGGCGAACCCGCCGTTGCTAAAACCTATGCGAGCCTGAACGCAGAACAAAAAATGTTGGTGAAAGCGGAAGTGGGTAAGTTGGGTGTTACACTACCCCCCTGCGCAGCCATGGTTGGCGTATATGCCAATGTAGATAACCTGCGTGGCGTATGGAAAGCACCAGCCAATGTAGGCCTGCAAATGGTCAACGGCCTTACCAAACAGATCAACGAAATAGAGCAGGCAGGATTAAATATAGATCCGATTGCCGGTAAATCGATCAATGTGATCAGGGCATTCACCGGTAAAGGTATACTGGTATGGGGTGCGCGCACGCTTGCGGGCAATGACAACGAATGGCGCTATATCAATGTTCGCCGTTTCTGCATCATGGTGGAAATAAGCAGCAAACATGCTGCTGGAACCTTTGTGTTTGAGCCCAACGATGCCAATACCTGGGCCAAAGTACAGGGCATGCTGGAAAACTTCCTCACACTCCAATGGAGAGCTGGCGCCTTGCAGGGAGCCAAACCCTCTGACGCCTTTTATGTAGCTGTGGGGCTGAACAAAACCATGAGCGCACAGGATATCCTCGAAGGGCGGATGATCGTTGAAATAGGCATGGCAGTAGTAAGACCTGCCGAATTCATCATACTCCGCTTCAGCCAGCTAATGGCGAAAAGCTGATCATATATAGTCAGTGATTCAATCAAATACCATATTTAAAAACTATAACAATGGCAACAGCAAACACCTATCCGATTCCTAAGTTCCATTTCCGCGTTGAATGGGGTGGCTCTCGCATAGGCTTCTCCGAAGCCACAGGGCTTGATAAGCAAATAGAAGCCATCGAATATCGTGAAGGTTCCAGTCCCACTTATTCCAAGATCAAAATGCCCGGGTTACACAAATTCAGCAACATCACGCTGAAACGCGGCACTTTTGAAGGCGATAAAGAATACTATACCTGGATCAACACCGTTAACCTTAATAAAGTAGAGCGACGCGATGTGACCATCAGCCTGCTCAATGAAAACCATGAACCGGTTCTTACCTGGAAAGTGATCAATGCCTTCCCCGTAAAAATACAGGCGAGCGACCTGAAAGCAGATGGCAATGAAGTGGCCATTGAAACCCTGGAACTGGCGCACGAAGGCTTAGACGTATTGCTTTAAAAGCAACGTCTGTTAAAACATTATGTAACCGGTAAAACATTGGGATATGCCTGATACTTCAGCAGGTGGTTATTATCCACCGGTGGGGTTCCATTTCAAGGTTGAATTCATTGGTATTGGCAATGATAACGACACTCGTTTTCAGTCGGTCAACGGACTCACTGTTGAATACGACAGTGAGTCGTTCAAGGAAGGCGGTGAAAATCGCTTTGAGCACAAACTGCCTGTTCGTACCAAGTATCCTGACCTTTCGCTAAAGCGTGGCATGCTCACAGATTCCAGTGTGATCAACTGGTGCATCAAAGCTTTTCAGGACAGGGAATTCAAGCCGGTGCAGGTAAGTATTATCCTGCTCAATGAACAACACCAATCGCTTAAGACATGGAATGTGTTCAATGCCTGGCCCAGGAAATGGTCGGTATCTGATTTTAATGCACAGGAAAACACTTTGGTAGTAGAAACGCTCGATCTCAGTTATAGCTATTTCACCATTCATTAACATCCGTTATGCCCATCGAAATAAGAGAACTGCATATTAAAGTTACCGTGAATGATCCGAACCCTCAGGCACAGCAAGCCGCGCAACCAGTTGCTGAGAATGGTAATGCAAAAACAGACAACGACGGTATGGTAGCGCAGTGTATTGAACAGGTGCTGGAGATCATCCATAACAAAAAAGAAAGATAACCGATATGCTTGAAAAAGTTCAGATCATAGCGTTTAATAACCAGGACTTTGCCGATAGTCACCGTGTGAACGATCCTGGCAATCCGTTCACTGCACTGATCAACCCGGAGAATTATGCACTGGATTATAAAGTTGAGTTTACAGAAGGGCAAGGCCATGGCACCAGTACGGCACACCAACGCTTTAATTTTAAGAAGCCGGAAGAAATGTCTTTTGAATTCCTGTTTGATTGTACCGGCATCATCGATGGCCACCAAAAGGCGAATGTCCACGACGATGTGGAAGCATTTAAGAAGCTCTTGCTTGAATACGACAGTGATTCACACGAACCAAGGTTTTTCAAAGTAGTATGGGGTACTTTTATTTTCAAAGGAAGGTGCACTGCACTGACGATCAATTACAAACTCTTCAACCAGGACGGCTCTCCCATAAGAGCTTTGTGCAAAACAACTTTCAAAGGCAGCATTGATGAGCAATTGCGTGTGGCAAGAGAAAATGCGCATTCGCCCGATATCACACATTACCGCGTGGTAAAGAGCGGTGAAACACTTCCCTGGCTTTGTTACCTGGTTTATGGAGATTCAAAATATTACCTGCAGGTGGCGCATGTGAACAACCTGGTTGATTTCAGGAACCTGCAACAGGGGCAGCAATTGTCCTTCCCTCCCATTGATAAAAACAGTCAATAAATGCCAAACGAAAGGACCATACCATCAGAAGCCTCCAAGAGTGTTTGCACGTTCACGATACTGTCGGGCGGTAATGCCGTTTCGAGAACCTACCAGGTGCTGGCCATCACCGTAACCAAAGAGATCAACCGAATACCCGCTGCTACCATTATACTGGTAGATGGAGAGCCCTCCCAACAAACTTTTGCCATCAGCAATACGGCCGATTTTGAACCGGGCAAGGAGATCGAGATCAAAGCCGGTTACAGAAGCAACGAGAAAACCATATTCAAAGGCATGGTGATCCGTCATGGCATCAAGGTCAGGAAATCAAGTTCGGTGTTGGTGGTGGAATGCAAAGACAAATCGGTAAAGATGACGGTATCGAGCAAGAGTAAATATTTCAAGGAAATGAAAGACAGTGACGTGATAGAGCAGTTGATAGATGCCCATCACTTAGATAAAGAAGTGATTGCTACCAGCCTGCAACACAAGGAGCTGGTGCAATACAATACTACAGACTGGGATTTTATGTTGTGCCGTGTAGATGCCAATGGCCTCCTGTGTATGCCGAACGACGGGAAACTGACGGTTGCCAGGCCCGATTTCGCAGCCGATGCCGTGCTAACCGTTCAGTATGGCGCCACTGTACACGATCTTGATGCAGAAATAGACGCCCGTTTTCAACTCAAGGGCGTTAAAGCAACCGCCTGGAACCCGGCACAGCAAAGCCCGGTAGACGGTATTGAAGCAGCAGATGCAGGCGTACCCGAAGCAGGTAACCTGGCAGCTGACACGCTCTCCAATGTTATCGGGGATGATGATTATGTTTTGCGGCACAGCGGCAATATCACAGACCAGGAATTGCAGCAATGGGCGAATGCCAAATTATTAAAACACCGCCTGGCAAAAATAAGAGGCAGGGTTAGCACGGACGGAACGGCCGACGTACTGCCTGGGAAAAGTATCCGGATCAACGGTGCAGGCGACAGGTTTAACGGAAAATTATTTGTAACAGGTGTACGCCATGAAATACAGAAAGGAAACTGGCTGAGCGTTTTTCAGTTCGGTCTTGAACCTGAATGGTTCGCACAAACTTATCATGTACAGCAACCCATGGCAGGCGCTTTGTTACCGGCCGTGCAGGGATTGCAGATAGGTGTGGTAACCAAACTGGAAAACGACCCCGATGGAGAAGACAGGATCATGGTAAGGCTGCCACTGATAGATACCGGCGATGAATTTATCTGGAGCAGGGTGTGCTCGCTGGATGCCGGTGACAACAGGGGCATGTTCTTCAGGCCGGAAATTGGCGACGAAGTGATCGTTGGATTTATCAACAATGACCCGCGGCATGCAGTGATACTCGGCATGTGTAATAGCAGCAAGAAGCCGGCTCCGCTGCCTGGGAGCGACCAGAACCATGAGAAAGGCTATGTATCGCGCAGCGCCATGAAAATGATCTTCAATGATGATAAAAAAACGATCAGCATCGAAACGCCTGCCGGTAACAAGGTATTGATATCAGAGGAAGACAAGACCATCAAAATGCAGGACCAGAATGGCAACAAATTCACCATGGACGAAAATGGGATCAAGCTGGAAAGCATCAAAGACCTGGTGCTGAAAGCAACCAACGATTTTAATGCAGAGGGATTGAATACAACAGTGAAAAGTGATGCCCAAATGAAAGTGCAGGGCGGTTCAAGTGCAGAGGTTTCGTCGGGCGGAAGTACATCTGTGAAGGGATCAATGGTTCAAATCAACTAAAACAAACGATCATGCCACCTGCAGCAAGAGTTGGAGATATGCATACCTGCCCGATGGTAACAGGCGTAGTACCGCATGTTGGCGGTCCGGTCATGCCCCCCGGCTGCCCTACCGTACTCATCGGAGGCATGCCGGCGGCACGTGTCGGAGATATGCTGACCTGTGTAGGGCCGCCGGACAGTATCGTGCAGGGCTCTTCATCTGTCATGATCGGGGGTGTTCCGGCAGCGAGGCAGGGAGATGCCACTGCACATGGTGGTATTATTGCAGTAGGCGCGCCAAATGTAATTATTGGAGGATAAAATAAAAAAGCATGACCAACACAACAGCAATCAATAATGATTTTCTTGGCAAAGGATGGGGCTTCCCCCCCACTTTCAGTGCAGACAATAAGGAAGTGGAAATGACGGAGAAAATGGATGATATCCGTAAAAGCCTGGAAATACTGCTCACGACTACAATTGGTGAGCGGTTGATGGAGCCCAAATACGGTTGCAATATGGTTGATCTTTTGTTTGAGCCATTGAACACTGCCACTGTCACCATTATGAAAGACAGGATAGAAACCGCCATCCTGTATTTTGAACCGAGGATCGATGCCAGGAATATAGACCTCAATACAGATGATGCGCTGGAAGGTATTGTGCTGATATCGATAGAGTATATAGTACGGTCAACCAATTCACGTTTCAACTTTGTTTTCCCTTATTATAAAGACGAAGGAACAGAACTACAAATGGTAACTACCAATACACAGATAGCCTGATAACCTATGAGTTGCGATAATAAAAATCCTTTACAGCGTAACGGCACCAGTCAGCAGCAGCGAATGCCTGAAGCACTGAAAAACGGTTATGTGCTTGCTGAAGAACGCGATTACAAAGAATGGATCGTATTTGCCGGCCAGTTTGCCCAATGGATCAACTATTTTGATCAAAGCAATACGCTGAAAGGCAACTGGCAACCCTTCTTCCAGTCGGATATATCAGCAATACTGGGGTCGATCGCTATACAGGATATCAATATATACAGGCGCATCATTAAAGAAAAATTTGAAGTGCTTCGGGCCGATAAAAACAAACTGAAGGAAGACCTGCTGAAAGAAACATTCAATGGTTTGTTCGGGGGCATACTCAGTTTATGCCTGGCGATTGATAATGCTGCATCCAAATTGCCCGACGGGAATACGTTAAAAGAAGCCATTCAAAACCTGGTACGTACCCAACTGCAAAACGAACTTGATCATCTCCTCGCAGCTTACAAAGGAGCATCGATCGCCAGCCTGGTAAAAGACGCCAGTTACCCAGACTGGATTATTTTAAACAGGCAGGTAGAAAACCCATCCACGATTATTGCGCAGGGATCACTCTCTCCTTCCTGGCTGAAAGGGGAAACGTCGCTGAACAATTATTACAATAAACCTGGCTTTACTGCCAATACCGAATTATACGGCACCGACCCGGAACTGTACCAGAAAATACACCATGCAGTGAACCACAACCTGTTCACCAGCATTTTTGACCAGTTCCTGAAAGCGTATACCAGGATCATTAATGATGCGGAGCAATTATTGTTGCAGACCCTTACCAACTGGAACAGCCATACGCCGCATTACGCATTGTTCATTGCCTTCCTGAAATTATTCCGCTTCTCAAAAGCTGGCATCAATACCCTTACCCAACGTCACCTCGACTTTTATTACAAAGAAGTGCTGGCGCTGGCACCCCGGGCAGAAGTACCTGATCACGCACATTTGATCATAGAACTTGCGAAGCAGGCAGACGAGTATATGCTTACAAAAGGCAGCTTGTTCAAAGCCGGGAAAGACAGCCTGGGAAAGGAACTGGTATACTCACTGGATAATGATACAGTGTTCAACAAAGCATCGATCGCAGGTTTGATGAGTGTATATAAGGGAGATGAATACGACGCATACAAGGTTGATAATGAGGATAAAAACAGCCCCGTCATCAATAATAAAGGCAGGCTATTTGCTTCACCGGTAGCCAATTCGCAGGATGGACTGGGTGCAGATCTGAAGACACCGAATAAAGAATGGCATCCTTTTTTCATCAAAACTTATAAAGACGGCAAACTGGCTTCCATTGACACCCCTAAGGCGAAACTTGGCTTTGCCATTGCTTCACATTATTTGTACCTCACAGAAGGAGAAAGAACCGTTAACCTGAATATTGTATTTGAGGATACATTGAACCATCTGCCCAACACTACCGCCATTGAATGTTATGTAACCACGGAGAAAGGATGGTACCAGGTAGCAGCACCTGCCATTAAACAGGGCAAAACAGCAGCACAGCAAAAATGCTCCACTGTATATTTTACATTGAAAGGAAATGATCCGGCCATAGCAAACTATTCAGCGGCCGTGCACGGAGGCGTTTTCAACTGCAATCTGCCCATTGTAAAGATCTGCCTCAGGCACGAAAATAATATAGCATATCCCTACGACCAGCTCAGCCACCTGAATATTGATAGCATAGAAGTCAGTGTGACTGTTGGTGATGTTAGCAGTTACAGTCAGAAAGGTCTTAAACAGTTATTGGTAGCCAATGATGCAGGCCTCGTAGATGCCTCTAAGCCCTTCCTGCCTTTTGGCGCTATGCCCAAATCCGGTTCATCGCTGGTAATTGGCAATAAGGAATTGTTCTGCAAAAAGAATGCTGCAGTAGTATTGAATATTGAATGGAAAAGCCTGCCTGCCAATGGCACGCATCTTACCTACCCTGCCGGCACACCACCTAAAGCTGAGGTCAGGCACCTGGCAAATGGCATATGGAGCAAGGATGGTGAAACGGCTGTATTCAATGGCAGCACTGCCCAGGTAGCTGTTACTAATGCCAGTCATCATGCAATACCATTAGCAGATGAAACAATCGTTGATTACGCAGGTGCCTATCTTCCTTATGGTACCAAAAGCAATAAAGGTTTTTTGAAATTAAGCCTGAAAAGTGACCTGGGTAATGATGCTTACCAGGATGCAAAAATCAGGTACCTTGTTAAACTGGCAAAAAATCCTGGTGACGCAAGCAATACCAACCCTATTGCCCCTTACACGCCCATGATCAGTTCCCTGTACGCGAGCTATACGGCTTCCACCAGCAGCCATATTGCTCAAAATAACAAAGCTTCGTTTGATAGCAGAACAGTGTTTTACTTTCACCTGTACCCTTTCGGCGAATGCGAGCAGCATGCTTACCTGAACAATAGCAAGGATATAGATCTCTTACCCCAATTCACACATACGGAAGGAGCTAAGAATGATATAGCTGATGCGGGTTCTTTTTTCATCGGTTTAAAAAATCTGAAACCACAACAGGGCGTCAATATACTGTTCCAGGTGATGGAAGGAACCAGCGATCCATCACTCTCTGTTACCGGAACCCTGATCCATTGGAGCTACCTGAGTAACAACCAGTGGAAACCTTTTGACGAGCAATCTGTCATTGACCATACCAGGTGCATCCGCCAATCGGGTATCATTTCATTCCAGGTGCCTGAAGATGCCACACTTACTCATACACTTATGCCTTCAGGCGCTATCTGGCTGAAAGCCTCTGTTACTCCACCCAACAAACCCGGAGCTGTTTGTAAACTGTTGAGCATTGCTGCACAGGCAGCAGCCGTAACCTTTATCGACAACAACAACGCGCCCGGTTTTTTAGCCAGTGCATTGCCCGCCAATACGATCTCAAAATTGAAAGACCCGGTAGCTGCAATAAAAAAGATCAGCCAGCCCTACCCTTCTTTTGGCGGCAAACCGGTGGAAACCGGCGCTCATTTTTATATGCGGGTGAATGAAAGGCTGCGCCATAAAGACAGGGCCATTACTATTTGGGATTATGAACGGCTGGTACTGGAAACATTTCCCGGTATACACAGGGTGAAATGCCTGAACCATACCAAATACATCAATAAGGACTACAATGAGGTAGCACCTGGTCATGTTACAATGATCACCATACCTGATCTCACGCATCACAATGAGATCAATCCCCTAAGGCCTTATACCAATGCTGATACCCTTCTGCAGATAAAGGAATTGTTGCAAAAAAGGATTTCCTGTCACGTTCAGTTGCATGTATGCAACCCGGTTTTTGAAGAGATCAAACTGGAATTCAGTTTAAAATTATTGGCGGGTTATGAATTCAGTTATTACAGCAACCTGCTGAAAGAAAGCATCACCGCATTATTGAGTCCCTGGGCCTACGGAAAATCAGACGATATCCGCTTTGGCGGCAGGATTGAAAAATCGGTATTGGTCAGCTTTATTGAAAGCCAGTATTATGTGGATTATATCACCGATGTAAAAATGTATCATCTCACTGAGACCAGTGCAGCCACGCTGACAGATGAAGATGAAATAACAGCTTCGATGGCCATATCCATCCTGGTCTCAGTACCTGCAGACAAACACCTGATACACCAGGTGCCCGATGTTACCCCGTTATCCAAAAAGGTGGAATGTGTTGATCCCTATAACAAGCAACCCTATGAAAAGAAGTAAGACATGGCAGATTATACTTCCATACTAAAAAATCCATCCCTTGAACCGGGACAGGACTATCGTTACCTGCGCCAGGCCGGGCTTGATTATATTGAAGCGCTGAGTAACCAATACTGGACAGATTATAATATCCATGATCCGGGCATTACCATTCTTGAACTACTTTGTTATGCCATTACGGACCTCGGCTACCGTACTGCATTCAATATTAAGGATCTGCTCGCGCCATCCCCCGGCCAGGTTGCCGACCCCAATATGCAGGCGCTGTTTACTGCCAGGAATATATTAACGGTCAATCCCTGGACCCAGGCCGATTACCGGAAACTGCTCATCGATATTGCCGGCATTAAAAACGCCTGGCTGCATTGCTTGCCATGTCCCTGCGATAACATGTTCCTCTACGCCAACTGCAAAAAAAGCAAGCTACAATACGAGGCTACTGAACATCCCATCATTATAAAAGGCATGTACGATGTAAAAGTGGAATTTGAAGATGACCTTGTTTTGGGTGATCTGAACAGCGGTAAGGTACTGTATGATTTCAGGTTCCTGACAGACCTGGCAACGGGTAAATATGCCACTGCTACCATTGAAATGCGGCTTCCTTCCTACAAGGCGCTGACAGCCGACCCAACAACAAAAAAATTCTTACTGCGGTTGCAACAATCACCTCACATGGGCATTCATGTGCAGTTTATTTCGGGTAATAAAAAAGACAAGCTGAATATCCCGCAACCAGATCTTTACAAAGGCTTGCGGACACCCTTATATGTAACATGGGATATTATTGCGGACACCACAGCTCCGTATTCACCGGGCAACTCGTTAACCATGAGCCATATTCCTTTTACTGTATGGCTCAACAACGAAGCAGATGGGAAATTATTGAAGCTGACCGATCTGCAGGCAGCTATCGGCGATATATCAGAGCAGGGCATCATCAAAAAATACGTGGCAAAAATAGCGTTGGCAGATGTTGCCTTGCACAAAGTAACCAGCGTACTGCAATCACACCGGAACCTCTGCGAAGATTTTTGCAGTATCAATGCCATAGAAACAGAAGACATTGCCGTATGCGCCGACCTTGATGTGGAACCTGATGCCGATATAGAAAAGATACTGGCCGAAGTGTACTACCAAACAGACCAGTATTTCAGTCCGGATATACGGTTTTATTCGCTCAAAGAAATGCTCGATTCAGGAACCACCGTTGATGCCATTTTTAACGGCCCGGTACTCAACAGTGGGTTCATCAAAGATGATCAGCTCGATGCTACCCAAGTGAAAACGACGTTGTACGCTTCTGATATCATTGCCATATTGATGAACATACCCGGTGTACTCGCTGTCAGGAACCTGGTCTTATCGCCTTATGACAAGAATGGGAACCGGCAAAAAGGTGAGCAATGGGTATTGCAGGTAGAAAAGGATCACCAACCTCGTTTGTACCTGAAAGGTTCCAAGTTCTTGGTCTTCAAGAACGGCTTACCCTTCCTGCCCGATCAACTTGAACTGCAGGACACACTGAATGTGATCGAGGGCAATCACCAGCGACCGAAATTTGCCATTAGTGATAACGACCTGCCTGTTCCCAAGGGCCATTATTATCCGCTCAATGATTACTATCCCCTGCAGTATTCTTTACCAGCCACTTACGGCGTTGGCTACCGGCAATTGCCTAACAATGTTCCGGCATTGCGTAAAGCGCAGGCCAAACAACTGAAAGCCTACCTGCTGTTCTTTGAGCAGCTGCTGGTGAATTACCTGGAACAGCTTCGCCATGTAAGTAATCTTTTTTCCATCGGCATACAGGAGAAGCATACTTATTTTTCAAAGCTGATCAATAATGGCCTGATCGATGGCATCAACGAGATCTATACTATCAACAGCAATACCCTTCAATCCTTATCGGAAAATGAACCCACTTTCCTTGACAGGCGGAACCGTTTTCTCGACCACCTCATGGCCAGGTTTGGTGAACAGTTCAATGATTACGCGTTGATGCTGTATTCTTATACGAACAACAAAAAAATAGCCGACCGTATATTGATCAGCGACAAGATATCCTTCATTGAAGGTATTCCTTTTGCCAGCCGTAACCGGGCAAGGGCTTATAATTATAAAGATGCCGGCAATATCTGCAATGACAATAACATCGCCGGCCTGAAGAAAAGGATACAACAATTACTGGGCATCAAACAACTGAGCGACTATATCACCCTGGATGAACAAACAGATGCACAGGGAAAAATAACAGACAGGAAATGGCAATTGGCGGATGATACCGGTGTTGTGTACTTAGCCGGGAAAACAGATTACAGTAACGACACTTATGAAGAAGCCCTGGTGAAAGCCAGGGAGGAAATCAATAATATGGTCAATTACCTGACAGATAAAAACAGGTATGACATTAAAAAGAGCAAACAATGGGCGCTTGTATTGAACAATGCCAAAGGAGATACCCTTGCTGAAACGCCTTCCCCTTTTAGCAAGAAAGCCGATGCCCAGGCATTTATGGATGCCATTATCGGTTTTGTGAATGATGTGCTTCTTGCAGAAAAAATATTGATTGTTGAGCACCTGCTGTTGCGGCCAAGGAACAGACCCGGCAAGGCGTTTCCTGAAGGTGATCCCTTATTATCCATCTGCATTCCATCCGACTGCAAATTGTGCGGGGATGAGGACCCTTATTCTTTCCGTTTCACCATTGTGCTGAACGGGGAGAAAGGATTGGCCAATGCCGGTATCGAATTCCGAAGATTTGCCGAAACGACCATCAGGATGGAAATACCGGCACACCTGGGGTTGAAAGTGTGCTGGGTCATGGCAGTGCAGTTAAGCAAGTTTGAAAAACTGTACTGTGCCTGGCAGGAAGCATTGGCCAAGGCCCAACCAGTGGCGGCAGACCTGCACCAGAAACTGAAAGAGCTACTGGATGAGTTTTCGCATTTAAAGAGTGTATACCCAAAAGCCACGCTTCATGATTGTATCGATGGAGACGATCAGAACCGTGTTTATTTAAACCAGACCATCATTTAAATACCATAGTTATGCAGCAAACAAAATTCAATTATCCGGAATTTGTACCCGATCAATTGCTGACATCAGAGAACCTGAATCAACTGTTTGGTTACCTGGAAGAACAGGAAAGGATTACCAGGACCAACCTGCTGGGGATAGGCATTGTATGCGGATTGGAAGTAAAGACCAATGCTTCAGGTACCCAGTTAACGATCACCAAAGGCTGCGGTGTCACTTCAGACGGTTACCTGGCCTCTTTCATGGAGACGACCTTCACGCAATACAAAACTTATGATGCTGTAAAAGAAAAGTTTTACGAGCGATTTGTAGACATACAGCCCGACAATAAGAGCAAGCAGTTGTTTACACTGGATGAACTGGTTGAACCTTCGGTAACGGATAAAACCACAGCACTGTCGGCATCTTATCTGGCCAATAAGGTTGTATTGCTGTATGTAGAAATACTGGAAGAAAATGCCAAGAACTGTAATCCCAATTCCTGTGATGACAAAGGAAAAGAAGTGACTATTACTTTCAGGCCTTTATTGATTGCTAAAACCGATATAGAAAAACTGAATCATCCCATTGAAAATATACCTGCTGCTTATGAGACATTGCCGACGTTGAAGATGCATCGGTTCAATGTAATAGCGACCCAGATACGTTCATCGGCACAATTACTGGATGAGTACCGGAAAATACTCACACCTGCTTTTATAGATAGCATGCAAGGCGCTTTTTCCAAAACTTATGAGATCTTATCACCCCTGGTTAAAGACATCTATGCCAGCAATCCCTTTGCCAATTTTTCAAACGAATTCAAATTCATCAACAATTCCATTAATGAAACAGAAGCGGTCAACCTGCAATATTATTACGACTTTTTTTCAGACCTGTTGCTTGCCTATAAAGAGTTGAGGGAAACAGGCATGGAAGTGATCAGCATGTGTTCGCCGGACAATAACCTGTTCCGCCTGCATTTGCTGTTAGACACTGCCATCCATGATGCAGGCGCTCTTGTAAGCCAATACAGGACTTATTTTATCCCCTCACCAATTGTGGATTGCCATTGTAAACAAGCTGTCCGCCTCAGGTGGCTGTTCAAACGAATGGTATTATTGCTGCAAAACTTCTTCATTTCCATATCGGCCAAATGGAATTTTGGCGGATCGTGGAAGTTTGAATACGAAATGCTGGTAAGAAAAACCATCAATACCCCCATTCGAATTACCCCCAGCCTGCTGGGAGATATGGGTCTGGCTAAGAAGGCCATCCCCTTTTATTACCAGGTGATGCAAGGACAAGATAAACTGTATGAACACTGGGATATGGAGCGTACGCAGGAGAACCGTGCAAAAGAAATCCTATCCTTCCATGCCGATGAATATGCAACAGATGACTATACCAGGAATCCTTTGAAATATGACCTGGAGCCTTATAATTTTTTACGGATAGAAGGGCATATCGGTAAACCATACAAGACCGTGCTGAAGCATATCATCAATATCCGTAATCAATACAGGCTTCCTTTTGATGTCATTGCGTTGAGCGCCGATATCAATTCGCTCAAAACATCACTGGAATCATTGGGGAAAATGGATACTGTAGCAGGCCTGATAGAACAATATGCCGAGCAACTGCAGTGCGACTGTGAGTTCCAGGACCTGGAAGCGTTGTACGATACGCTGTCGGCAGAGCTTACCTGTACTTTGTGCAAAGAAGTGAAATATTATTACGGGATCACTGTGTCGAAAGCAGCAGTAAAAGATAAAGAGTCACCGCCTCAATTCCCCTTGTTAAAAAAATGCGACCCCGCTTTCAAAGTAATGCCTGGTACACTTGGGCATGAATTTGAACAATATTATTCCCATACGTCCAGGATATCAGCGGCCGACTTTGTAATGTATAATGTTGAGAACAGATCAATGTATGAGAACCCTTATTTACAATATTTCGCGCTGCTGCTTGCTATGGGCAAACTGGCTGATACACTGGCCCTGACACTGGGCACTTTTAACCAGGCAAATTTTGACAGTGCCTACACCGGTCTTCTGGCAACTGCAGAAAGGATCAGGATACAGCTTACCAACGCCACTGGCACCCTCACCGCGGAAAGAGCGCAAACCATGGTACATATTGACCAGTTGATCGCCATCTGCCTGCAAAAGCAAATAGATACCTTATACAGGGATTACCTGTTGAGATGGGTATACGTAATGATGCTGCAGAAGTTCGGTCATTTTATCCAGTCACACCCCGGCATCCAGCACAAGGCAGGCGTGCCAATGGGTGGCACTTTCATCCTGGTATACCATGAGAAACCCGTACTACCCACCCTGCCTTCGACCGGCCGTATAAGAGAAGAAATGATGCTGGTGGAAGGTGAGAATATACCTGTTGTTGAAAAACCAGTGACCAGAACCTCATCGCATGCTTTCATAGAAAAGTTCATGAACATTCCAATGACAAAGGGGTATCTGGGCGGCCGGCATTTTTCTTATATGCCAGGGAAAACAGGCGGCACAGTGCCAGAGCATACAGCTGCTCCGGATGAATTTAAAGTGGCTACCCAAAAGCAAATGGAAGCCCTGCACGCTTTGTTAAACAGCAGTGAGGAAGCGGCTACTTCTTTGGATGAGATGATGTCCGGGCTGGCAAACTACACGGTAATTGCAGATTTTTATCTCCCTTATTTATGCTGTTCTGATTGCCCGCCGGTATTGTTTACGGTGAATGAATTGGCAATACAACCAAAAATCACCGTTAGTCCAACTGTTTTTTGTTCCGCAGACAGCAAACCCTACCCTGTTGAAGTATCACCTGCCGGCGGTGAAGTAACAGGCGCAGGTGTATCAAAAGGCGCTGACGGTAAAGACGTGTTTACACCTTCCGCACTGACATTTGCACAGACAGACAAGCAAAAAGAAATTACACTGACCTATACCATCAACGGGCAACCAGTTACCGCCAAAATCAATGTATATCAAAAGCCCGTTGCCGATTTTGAACCAGTCACCTCAAAAGATACGACTGTTGGCTTTACCAATAAGTCTTCCGCTTTTGCTGATAAATGGCTATGGGATTTTGGCAATGGAAAAACATCAGCTGAAAAAGATCCCAGTCACGATTTTGGCGCAGATGGCGAGTATACCGTATCCCTTATTGCATGGAACAATGCATGCAATTCAGCGCAGGTTTCCAAAAAGATAACCGTAACAACGCCGGAACTTGTTATCAAAATACCGAAGACCTCTTTCTGCAATGCAGATAAACCGGTTGAAATCACCGGTACACCTGCCGGTGGAATAATAGCCGGTGAGGGTATTATCAAAGATGCAGCAGGGAAATTTATGTTCCATCCGGATACGGTTCCATTGCAGGGCGCTGATTTGAAAAAACTGACATTGACCTATACAAAAGCCGGAAAACAAAAAGGAATAGAAGTAACCGTTTACCAGCAACCAAAAACAAGTTTCACGGTCACAGAAGGCTCTGCCCCTACCCTGAAGCTGTTCAAAAACACATCTGTGCCGCAAGGTGCTGTTTCCTGGAACTTTGGCGATGGTAAAAATTCAAATGAGGCCAATCCTGCACATGATTTTCTGAAAGAAGGCAGTTATACGGTAACACTGGCGGTGGCAAACGGGGCCTGTACAGGTACTACCTCAAAAACAATCAACATTGTTGTTCCTGTAGTAAAGACATGTTATGTATTAAAAGATGCACTCACCGCATTTGGCGCATTAAATACCCAGGCCAACAGGGGTATTCTGGATCAGGCAACCCAAAAGGCCTTCAGTACAGCCATAGTGCCTTTCTTCGAAAAATTAAGGGAAGTGGATAGCCAGTCAACAACAGATAAACAATTAACGCTTCTGGCGCAAATGAATGCAGTGGTTTCCATGACGAATTGGGTAAGAATGTTAATAATCCCATTCTTAGAGCTCCCTAACACCAGGTTACAGAACCTGGAACTGGTTCGGATACTGACAGACGTCGCCTCCTATATCTCCTGTATCCAGCCAGCAGATATTGATAAGGCCAAATTGCCCGCAAATGTCTTCTTCAGCCAATTGAGAGAATACCTTACCAGGGTCAAAACCGTTGCGGCGAATTTTACCGCTGCGGATAAAAAGCAACTGCAACCGGAATTTGATTTGTTCTTAAAAGATAGCCAAACAGAGCGGACAAGAGTGATCGCAAACAAAGAAGAAGCCAGTAAGCCGGTATACATGGGCTTTCTGGATGAACTGATAAAATTATTGCGCCTTTAATCAATGACAGCACCCGGCAGGCATATCATCGGAAAGCAATTCCTTGAATTGCAGTACAACGGTAATACCGATGGCATTGCTTTGCAAAAAACAACAGAAAGCATCCTGCATAAAGAACTACTGCCGCATATGGAAGCCTTGTTTGACCGTTATGGTGCAGGTAATGAAGTGACCTGTATCGATCAGGTCAGGCTGGAAATTGAACTGGATGCAAAAGACCTGGAAAATATGTCCGTTAAGATCATCAATGAAATGGCCGGTGCGCTGGCGAGGAAAATAGAACAACTCGGTGCGGACCGTAACTCTGTTGCAGAAACAACAGCGGCCAGGTTTGTAAAATTATTGATCTTTTACCTCAGGAACGGGTACTTACCATGGTGGAGCAACATTAACGGTTCAGCTGAATGGCATGCTTTCGTTCTGGCAAGCTTATCGGCAGAACTACCGGCGCATAACCTGTTTCAGTTATGCCTGGTTATGCATGAAGAAAAAGTGCAGCAAAGGATTGCTGTACAATTCGATGAAGCCTGTTTCTGGGAATTGATGAAAAAAATGCCTGGCGTTGCCGCAGCGATTACAAACTGGCAGGAAGATCTGCACCTCCTAAAAACCTGGCTGCAACGTTCAGACCTGCAGCAGTTGTTCCTGGTGAATAGCCGGTTGGCCTTGCTGAAACTTCTTGCACCTTCTTCTGTTTCAGGCGCCTATGGATATTCCTACAAAGAAATAAGCGGGCAGTTTGCAGAGATGGTAAAGATAGAGCTGGAACAGTTGCTTGCTGCGCCTATATTCTTAAAAGAACCCGGTTCATTTCCGGCTATAGTTTCCGAACTCAAAAACAATGATTTAAAAAATCTATTTGTTATAAATATCCAGGCTAAAGCTGGTAAGAAAAATGAAATATCCCGGCCTGTTCCAAAGGAACCTTCGCCTCCCGTTCACAAAGAGGAAAATACACTCCTTCTTGTAAACCAGGAGCAACACAATACCGGTGAAACAACAGCAGAAAACCCTGTTTATATCAGTAATGCAGGCCTTGTAATCGTTGCCCCTTACCTGGGCGGCTTTTTCAGCCGGTTCGGGCTGGTGAAAGAAAATAAGGTCATCGATCATACAAGGGCAGTAGCACTGCTGCAGTACATCGTTACGGGTGACAACAGTGTTGAAGAATTCGAGACCGTCTTACCGAAGCTATTATGCGGGATGGACCTGTATGAACCGTTAAAGGCCAAATACAACCTTACTGAAAATGAGCAGGACAATGCTGAAGAATTATTGCAAGCAATTATTACCAACTGGCCGGTATTGAAAACCACTTCTGTTGCAGGCTTACGGCAGTCATTCCTGCAAAGAGAAGGCAGACTAAATTATTTGCGGGATCACTGGCACCTGAAAGTGCAGCAATTATCCTACGACATGTTGCTTGACCAACTGCCCTGGAACATTAAGATGATCAAACTGCCATGGATGACATCCTTGTTAACCGTTGAATGGAATGATTGATCGCTTTTAAATGAACAAACCTTATGTTCTCTACCGCCGAAAAAACTTCAAGAACCGCTACTGCAGCCTCAAAGCAGGCTGCAGGCGGCAGTTTTTTCAGGAAAGCGGCAGAACCTTCGTTTTTTGGCACACAGGAATCTCCTTCCTTTTTTACGGGCGGCACTTTGGTTCAACCTAAATTATCTGTCAGTACACCGGACGATCCGCATGAGAAAGAAGCCGACAGCGTAGCAGATCATGTCATGCGCATGCCTGATACAGCAACCCCACAGCTAAAGTCAGAAGAGGAACAGGTACACAGGAAAACATCGGACGATGAAGACAAAAAAGAAGTGCACCCAAAATTGGAAACGCCTGTCATCACCGCCATACAATGCAAGGAAGAGGAAGATCATCATACGATACATGAAAAGCCTGAAATCATACAAACAGCTTTATTGCAGCACAGCGGGCGAGCCCCCCCGGCGCCTGTTGCGGATTTTGAACATCATTTATCCTACTCCAAAGGAGGTGGCAGTGCATTGCCCGATCATACCCGGCAGTTCATGGAGCACCGGTTTGGCGCCGACTTCAGCGGCGTACGCATTCATACCGGGGCTGTGGCCGAGTCGCTAAGCGGTAATATCCAGGCGCAGGCGTTCACGCACGGCAATGATATTTATTTTAATGCCGGTAAATATGCCCCCGACACCGGGACAGGCGGATTATTGCTTGCTCATGAGTTAACACATACCATTCAACAGGGCGCCAGCAAATCCAATGCTTCAGGCGCCAGTGCCGTTGCGCGAAACCCCATCTTGCAAAGAACGGCGTCTGATCGTCCAGTGCCTTCCCAATTGAATAATGCGGTAACCAAAGCCAAATCGGAGGTTGGCAAAGTAAATGCCGATAAAGAAGGACCCGATGGATACCGTACCGGTTGGGACAGGCTGATCGATTATTTCAAAACAACTTTGGGTGCCGACAAAGTATTGCCTGCAGGTGCTGCGGGGGTTCAGGGAGCGGTAGCTGAACAGGATATCAAGAAGCAAAGAAGAGTTAATGGTCTGCCGCCTGCCAATCCCAGGCCCGCCAGTGGCCCATACCTGCGGGATGCGATGCCCAGCTGGTGCGGCATATTTGTATTCTGGGCCTTGCATAAAGGAGGTGTACCCATGAAACCCTGGATGCTGGGCGGGCAAAATATAGATCCCGGTGCAGCCTATCCTCCCGGCTACCAGCCCAAAGCAGGTGATATTGCTTATCGCAATGAATATTCTCATTTCGCCATCGTTGAAAAATCAAGCGGTAACACGGTTACAACGGTTAATGGTAATACAGCGGGTGAGGACAATCTCGGCGGACAGGTACAGGTGAAAGATCATCCCTTAGCAGAAGGACCCGGACACTGGACAGGCTTCTTCGATCCCCTGATGTTGAAGAATGGCGAGTTGGGCGCGGGTGATCAGCCGGCAGCGGACAGTAAACCAAAAACATTAAGGGAATTACGACAGGAACTTTTCCATGTGAACCGGAAAATGCAGGATGGTCCCGATCCTGAACATGAGATCACCGGTGAAGTACAGCATATACAGGCCAAACAGGATACATTGAGCAAGTGGCATGTGAACGAAGGTGGCGGACTAACACATGCGCCGCCTGTAGCGAAACCCGTGGTACAGGCAAAAGAAGAGCAGGTGCAACAAAAAGAAGAAGAACACAGGGAAGAAGATGAAAAACACCAGCCAGTTCCGGTGCAATTGAAAACACAGGAGCCTAAAGTGCAGTGTTCCTGGTTGAGTGATGCGTGGTCCACAGTGTCGAATGCAGTTGGCGACCTGGTGTCACAGGGGTTGGAGGCCGGTAAGCGGATCCTGTTGAGGCAGGCCCGGGATTTTGCTATGGCCATACCAGGTTATCGCGCATTGAGGGTAGTATTGGGCGAAGACCCCATCACTAATGAAGTAGTGGAAAGAAATGGCCATAACTTCATAGAAGCAGCATTCGATATCATGCCGGGCGGCAGGTTATTGCACCAGAAACTGGAAGAACTGGGCGCCTTGACAAATGCAGAAGCGTGGGTAGACCGGCAGATAGCAACCATCACGTCCATTGTACAAAATATTGTAGCCAATATTGAAAATTTCTGGACCAGTCTGACATTAGATAATCTGGGCAGTCCGCAACGGGTATTTGAACGCATCGGTAACATCATCCATGATACCATCAGCAGCATCGTGCGTTTTGCCGAAAACGCTGCAAGTGAATTGCTCTCCATTGTCAAGCGTTTCCTGCTGAACGAACTGGTTGGTTTCATACGCGATCAAACAACAGCCTATCCACTGCTCTGTGTGATACTGGAACAGGATCCGGTTACCGAACAACATGTGGCAAGGAACGGAACGAATATATTGAATGCTTTGCTGGAACTGGGTGGCGAACAGGGAAGAGAACAACGCAGGCAAATGCAGGATACAGGGACGTTCCAAAAAGTAGCCGACTGGATAGACAGAGGAATAGCTGTATTCAGCCAGGCATACCAGCAGATACGCAGAGGAATAGCCGCTATATGGGATTTTGTATCCATTGAGAGTCTTATGCACCCTATAGATACATTCAACCGTATCTATAATACGTTCGCGCCGCCGATACAGCAAGTATGGGCTTTTGTAAGCGATACGGCCCAAGCGATACTACGTTTCATCAAGGATGTGTTGCTGCGCAGGTTATCGAACTGGGCAAGAACCGTAAGAGGCTACCAGTTGCTTACGGTGATCATTGGTAAAGATCCGTTTACCGATGAAATAGTACCGTTCACAATGGAGAACGTCATACGCGGCTTCATGAGCCTGATGGAAGGCGGACTGGAACAGTTCAACCAGCTCAAAGAATCCGGCGCGATCGACAGAACCACACAACGCATCACGGCTGCGGTTAACAGGCTCAACATGACACCAGCCGGTATTGTGCAGCTCTTTATGAATCTCTGGCGCTCGATGAGCCTCAATGACCTCATCCATCCTATTGAAGCATTCAGGCGCATCGTAGCTACATTCGGCGAGCCCATCAGCCGCCTGATCGCTTTTATAGTGGAGATCGTTAAGATCGTTATCGAAGTGATCCTGCAGGTGATGAACTTCCCCACCGATCTTATCAGTAACATCATTACCAAAGCCATGCAGGCTTTTGAAATGATCAAACGTGATCCGGTAGGCTTCCTGAAAAACCTGCTGCGTGCCATCAAGCAGGGATTTACACAATTCTTCAGCAATATACTCAGGCACCTGCTGAACGGATTAACAGGATGGCTGATGAGCGAACTGCACGATGCCAACGTACCGGCGCCGCAGGATTTCTCTTTGCGCGGTATCATCAGCTGGGTATTGCAGATACTGGGCCTGAGCATGGAAACCATCTGGCAGAAATTGTCGGAACACCCGCGGATTGGTCCGCAGCGTGTGGCACGTATACGCAGCATGATCAATACGCTGGAAGGCATCTGGACCTTCATCAGGGATGTGCAGGAACGTGGCATTGCAGCCATTTGGGACAGGATACAGGAACAGTTGAGCAACCTGTGGAATACCATCTTAGACGCAGTGAAAAACTGGGTAATGGAGCAGATTGTAAACAGGATTGTAACCAGGTTGTTGAGCATGTTAGATCCAACGGGCATCATGGCGGTCATCAACAGCGCCATTGCTTTGTACCGCGCTGTTCAGTCCTTCATCCGTTACCTGCGTGAAATGCTTACGGTGGTAAACTCATTTGTGGAGGGTGTGGTTGAAATAGCGAGTGGCAATACAAGACGTGCGGCAGACTTTTTGGAAAACAGTCTTGACCGTGCTATGCCGATCGTAATAGGTTTCCTTGCCAACCAGGTAGGATTGAGTGGCGTTGGACATCGTATTGCAGAATTGATAGCAGCCGCGAGGGAATTGGTTGACAGGGCCGTCACCTGGCTGGTGAACAGGGCAGTAGATACCGGCTTCGCCATTTTCGACAGGTTGATGGCGATGGGAAGAAGCGCGGTTGGAGCTGTGATGGGTTGGTTAGGGCTACGAAAAGAAGTCAACGTAACTGAATCAGAAAATCATAGCCTATATTTTGATCAACATTCCAGGAGACTAATGATGGCCTCTACGCCAGTTGTTTTCGGAAGTTTTCTAAATACTATTGTTATACCAACACAAAAACAATCACGCTTAAATCCTGTAAAAGCAAACATTACAACTCAATTACAATTGTTGGATACCTTGATCGACAATACAACTATGCCAGAACCACAGAAAAACCAACAAATTGAAGCAATACTTGGAATAATTGGCCCTGGTATTGCAGAATTAATGAGGCAAACAAGAGGAATGTCTTCAACATCTGAAGCACCACAATATGGAGGGCGGCATGGAGGATTTGGATCTTCAATGAGGGTTCGGATCGTTGATGGAAGACCTGTCACTTCAGGATCTCAACCTAGTGTTACAGGAGGTAATTGGGATAAAGTGGTGAAAAGAAAATCCAGCGCTGGTACAACAGATACATTTTATGTAAGAGCGCATTTATTAAATGATAATCTTGGAGGTCCTGGAACTACTTGGGACAACTTATCTGTTTTATCGCAAAATGCCAACAACAGAGATTGGTTTCAAAATGGCTCACATCTGGCAGTTGAAGAACGGCTAAAAGGGCCTCTTGGCGTAGAAGGTAAAGGGTATATATACATTGTCATGGCAAACTATGGAAGGAACTTAAATAGCGTTTTATATAGCACGGTTAATGGATTAATAGGAGGAACAATTGCTGTAGCATCATTAACACCTGCTATGGCCTATTTACGTCCTTATTCACTCACTCAATTAAACAAAGTTAAAGAGATAGTCGAGGGTGAACAATTTGTACCCACAAGTTTTGTTTGCACAATACAGGAAATTGACCCATCTTCTGGACAGGAAGTTAGGGGTTCAGATCATAATACTACAATTTCTGTAACCAACGATATTTCAGGAGATATATTCGTTTAAATTCAATAAATCTAATCCCATGGCAACAACTTTCAAAAGACGCAGACGCAGGGCCATCGCCGCCAACGAAAGCAAATTCTTCCGGAAGGAAAATGCGCAGGAACAAAGCTTCTTCAGTGGTGCAAGCCACGACGGATTCTTCCACCCCCAGGCACAGGTACAAAGAAAATGTGAAGAATGCGAGAAGGAAGAAAAGAATGTACACCGTATGGCCGCCGAAGCAACCGGCACTCCTTCTTCCGCGGGAACTGCCGCTTATATCCATTCATTAGGCAGTAAAGGAAGCCCGCTATCAGGCACATCGCAGCAATTTTTCAGGCAAAAAATGGGGTACGACTTCAGCCAGGTAAAAATACATACGGGACAGGAAGCTTCCGAATCTGCCAAGGCCATCAATGCCAAAGCCTATGCAGTTGGTCATCATATTGTATTTAAAGAGGGACAGTATGCCCCGGAAACCTATGAAGGTAAAAAACTGCTGGCACATGAGCTGACCCACGTCATACAGCAAACCGGAACAATCATGCGTAAAGTCAATCCAACCATCCATGAAGATGATGACAAGACAGCGTTGGGACCGGTAAGAGGAAGAGGGAGTTTAACCACGAACAAAACCAATTACGGCGGCACCACTACTGCAAACGTAAGCGCACAAACCGTTGCCAATTATGACCACGGTACTTTTTCTACCGGCAATACTACCAGTGTGCGTGCCACCGGTTGCAGTAACTGCGGTGCAACACCCTGTGCTACAATGCGCGGTATCATGGTTTCTGTGTTTCACGCCAATCCGGTCATTACACCGCCTTCTATGCCTTCCGGTCTCACCCCCTGCCAGCAGGTGCGGGTGCAAAACTTCATCACGAACGTACTCATGCCCCACGAACGGCAACATGTTGCTTCATTCAATACCTACAACGGAACCGTCAACACACCATTTAATATTACCGCCTGCCACAATGAACAGGCGCTGAATGCAGCGCTCACCACCCTGCATAACAACATAGATGCCAGTCGTATTGCTTCGGCCAACGCTATCAGCGATGCCCTGGATCCTTTTAATACAACGATAGATATCGATTGCCAGGAACCCGCAGTTCCTGCTCTTAAAGCTACTCCTAAGCATTAAATTTTAGTACCTTACATACAACAGAAACCGCTGTGCTATACGAATTAAAACATATCCATTCCACCACACACCTCGCAACCGCTTTTGAACGTTGCAGAACAGTGATCGGATTGCGGTTAGAAGCCCATTTTAACAATACCCCATTCGATCCTGAAACCTGGCTGTCGGAACAATATGCCCACCAGCCGCCTGACAGGGGTGTATTGTCAGCTGTTCCGTTTCTCAGCAACTATACTGAATGGCTGGTGGTATTGCTGGCACTTGCGCCCCATGTCCATCCCAATTTTTTTGAATCCATCATACTGGAACACCTGCCGTCGGGCGGCGATTTTCCGGAGTTCGGCGGTGTGAAAGCAACCAATCACAGGGGCATGTTACCCACCGGCGAAACCGTGCAATTCATACTGGCAGGTAATGACCTTGGTAAACGCCTGCAATTACAGGAACTGTTCCGCGAATCGCATTTCTTTTACCGCCAGGGTATCCTTTGGCTCGAACCGCTGAAGGAAGGTGAACCGATAATGAGTGGAAAGATCATACTTCCGCAGGAAAATGTTGAAAAGATCTTGTTTGGAAGAGAATCAGCGCCCCGCTTCGGCTTAGACTTCCCTGCCAAACAGATCATAACCGGAATGGAATGGGATGATGTGGTATTGCATCCGCGTACGATGCAACAGATAAAGGATATCAGTATATGGCTCGATCATCACCACAAATTTGCGGATGACAGTAACCTGAAGAAAAAGATCAAACCAGGTTACCGCGTTTTGTTCTATGGCCCCTCCGGAACGGGGAAAACACTCACTGCTGCCTTATTAGGCAAGGAATTTGGCAAGGATGTTTACCGCATTGACCTTTCACAGATCGTAAGTAAATACATCGGGGAAACAGAGAAAAACCTGGAATCAGTATTCAAACGGGCGGAAAGTAAAGACTGGGTATTGTTTTTTGATGAAGCCGATGCCCTTTTTGGCAAAAGGACCAGCGTGCAGAACTCGCATGATAAATATGCCAACCAGGAAGTAAGTTACCTGCTGCAACGCGTTGAAGATTATCCGGGCCTGCTCATCCTGGCTTCCAATTTTAAAAACAACCTCGATGATGCTTTTCTCCGGCGGTTCCATTCCGTGGTGCATTTCCCTATGCCCAACACAACAGAACGGCACCACCTCTGGAAAAAAACACTCCCCTCCGGCTTACAGCACGACCCCTCCGTTAACCTGCGTGAACTGGCCGACCAGTTTGAACTGACAGGTGCATCTATTCTCAACGCTGTTCAATTTGCCACTTTACAAAGTTATGCACGGGGAGACGGCAGGCTGCTGCAAACGGATCTGATCGACGGCGTAAAAAAAGAAGGTTTAAAAGAAGAGAAATCTTTCTGATACTGGCTACCTGAGACTGAATATCCCCCTTTCAGTCAGTCGTTCTTACATCATCAATTGATCATTTTTAAATAATATCCTATGAACTATTTATTTATTTTCTGGATGGTATTTTTTGTACTCGTTGCCGTTGTGTATTGGTTCGACAAAAAATATTTTATGCTGCGCGACAATAGCACCGCCACTCCCCGGCCGTATAGCTGGGCGCGCGTACAACTTACCTGGTGGATCGTGATTATTCTTACTTCTTTTATTACAGCCATGGTGCGCACACACGGTTACATCCCTACCCTTGATGACACAACATTATACCTTTTAGGTATTACCTCTGCAACCACGATCGCCGCCACTGCGATCGACATTAATGACCAGTCAGACCGTCATCTGGCAACACTGGGCCAGAATATCAGCGGAGAGAATTTCTTCTTAGATATTTTATCGGATAAGAACGGGATCGATGTCCATCGTTTTCAAACCGTGGTCTTCAATGTTGTATTTGGCATCTGGTTCATCAGCCAGGTATTGTATCACCTCGGGCGCATTCCCGGTTGTGCCATATGTACCTCACAGCCGGATACCAATGCCTGTGCAGCATGTATGACCGCCTATGCAGATTCCATCATCCCCCATATTACACCTAATAACCTTATTTTATTAGGATTAAGTTCCGGCATCTATGCAGCCCTGAAAGCCACAGAAAACAGGCAGCCAACCATTACAGATGCGCAACCTTTAAAAGTTGCCGACGAATCTTACACTAAAAATAACCTTCCTGCAAAAGGATAAAATAACTGTTATATGAGTACAACATTTATTAAAAGCCCCAATTACAGCACCGGCCGGAAAGGCTATCAACCGATGACGATTGTGATCCATATTATGGAGGGGTCACTGGATGGCACAGACAGTTGGTTTCAAAACCAGAATTCAAAAGTATCGGCGCATTACGGGATAGGGAAAAATGGCGACCTGCATCAATATGTGAAGGAAGAAGATACAGCCTGGCATGCAGGGCGCGTTGATCACCCGTCGTGGAGCCTGATCAAACCGGTACCGGATGAAGAAGGCCAATACATCAACCCCAACTATTATACCATCGGCATTGAACACGAGGGTTGGGAACAGAGCGACTGGACAAATGATATGTACCAGACCAGCAGCGGACTCATCGCAGCTATTGCTACGCGCTGGAACATCCCTATGGACCGCGATCATATCATCGGCCATCACGAAATATACTCCTTAAAAGATTGCCCTGGCTGTAAAGTAGACATCTACAAACTGATCGCTTTGGCAACAGGTAACAGCCCGCTCATACAACCAATCGTAGTCAGCAAGATAGTCGGTGCAGGGAAAGCCACTACGCAAAGCAACCTGAACATTCGCAATGCACCAGGTACAGCACAACCATTGATTGGAACTGTACCCGCTAACATACAGTTAGCGTATGATGGTTATTCGGATAATGGAGAAAGTATCAATGGAAATTCCAGGTGGTACTATACGGATGAAGGCAATTGGTTTTGGAGCGGAGGTGTCAAATAATCCAACGCAAGGGGTTTGTAAAAAAGCACGGAGAAGCTTGGAAATGCCGGAGAAACTCATTATATTCAATCAGCCTGATAAAAGGGCTGCTCTCCTTCTTTTCATTGCTTAACCCTCCGGATGATGAAATACTGTCTACTATTTGCTGTTTTTTTATGGTTCAGTCCCGTTAGCACACTGGCACAGAGCTTTGAAGACCTGAATAACCAGGCATACCAGGAAATGAAGGACAAGCATTACAACAAGGCTATCGAATTATGTACCCAGTCCATCAGTAAAAAAACAAACGCAAGAGGCTATATTATCCGGGCCGACTGCTGGTACTACCTGAATGATTATGAAACTGCCATTGATGATTATACTTCCGGGTTACTTTACTACAGCGAATACTATACCACCGACAAAGACAGAAGCGGGGTCTACTATTTCAGGGGGCTATGCAAACAAAAACTGAACCGGTATCAAGAATCCATTGACGACTTTAATTCGTCGCTCGCTTATAATTACGATAACCCGGGCTATGCCTATTGGAACAGGGGTTACTCTTACTATCAATTGGGGAAATACCAGGAAAGCGACGACGATTATGCAAAGGCCATTGACAGGGTATCTGATACCAAAGAACGATCCAAGCTATACAAAGGAAGAGGCGACTGCCAGGCTAAACTCGGTAATCTCAACAATGCCTATACCTATTATGCCAGGGCCATCAGTTATGATGCGGACAATTATGATGCTTACTGGGAAAGAGGCTATTATGAAGACATCAATTGGAAAAGAGACGAAGCGCTGGCCGATTATATCAAAGCAACCAATATCATCATTGCATCCAGCAACCCGGCTTCCAATAGCGACCTGGCAATCCTGTACCGGAACCAGGCTTTGATTTACACCACGCTTGCGAAGTATGACGATGCACTGCTTGTGATCAATAAAGCCCTGCAAACTGACCCTAATTACATACAGGCATACCAGACGCGCGCGGACATCTATATCAGCTTAAAAAATTATGAGAAAGCCAAAGCCGATTATTCCAATGCCATCAACCTGCAAAGTGACAATAAATTAAAAGCAGGTATTTACCAGGAACGTGCAAAGATGGAAATGAGGATATTGGAATACAGGAATGCGCTTGACGACCTGAACAAAGCCATTGAATTAAATGCCGCTAATGGAATGAATTACTGGAACAGGGCGCTTGTTTACGGGTATAAAAAAAATTATCCCGTTGCTATCTCGGAATGCAATACCGCTATGAACCAGTATAAGAACGATTCACTCTCTACCGCCAGCCTGATTTTTTTGAGGGCTTCTTATAAAGAAAATAACAATGATTACCAGGGAGCAGCACAGGATTACCAGGAATATGTAAAATATTACCCCAATAGTTCCGGCGCCTATTACAACCTTGGCCGGTTATACAAAACCAAAGTCAAGAACAATGATCTCGCCAATGCCAATCTTTCCAAAGCTGCTGAGCTGGCTCAAAAAGACCGTGATACTTCTGAATATTGTTATATAAAGGTTATTATGGGAGATAAAGAAGAAGCTGTGCAAAAGATGCTGGAATATTTAGTCCTGAATAAGAACAACCCATACAGGTACCAGTGGAACCTGCATAACATGACTTGTATGTACGCCCTTTCCGGTAATGCCACGATGGCACTGGAATACTTAGACAAATCTCTGGCAGCAGGGTTTGATGCTTACAGTCACCTGTTAACGGACAGGGACCTGGAATCCATCATGAGCCTGCCTCAATGGGTGGAAATCCTTGCAAAATATAAAGTACCGACCCCAAAATGGTAGCATCC
>CAZDQB010000018.1:0-12388 GCA_964507525.1 uncultured Sediminibacterium sp.
GATTTCTTTCCGATACGCTGGAATAGTCCGTTTATCTGATATTGGAACGAACATATGCGCACATAGTTTGACCATTTTAGTACAACCGAAAACAGGAGGTTATTGTTCAACCTCCCTCCAAATTTAGGACACACTTCACTTTAGATTCGTTGCTCTGTTGACCCTCTCCCAATAATCAGACACGGTAAATTAGATATCCGGGCTTCAAACCGACAGTGCACTTAAAAAATGTTTAGAGCTTCAGGGTAAGGTTTGTATTGCCATCAGCTCCTTTAAATTTATTCAAAGCTTCAATAGGCGGTTCCACCCAGTACTTATGGTTCAGTACAAATTTAAACTGCCGCAACTCCCCTTTTTTACCGAGATGTATTTTGCCTATCCTGAGCTTAAAGATTTTGCCATCAACTTTAATCATTTGATATTTACCAGCATCAGGCCTCCATCCATTAAAATCACCGGCAACATTAACCTGGCTTATATCATTGATCCTCTTGTCCAGGAGAATTTCTACTCCACCAACTTTTATCTTTTGTTGCTGGCCAAATACAAATTCAACGGAGTCGCCCAGATCTGCATAACCAAATCTTGAATAAGGCTGTTCTGGTTTAGGGGCACTTACCTGCGCGTTCAATGGAGTATGGAATATAAAGGCAAGCAACAGTAGAGCCAATAAAAAAGCCTGTCGGCATATGTAACCTGATAATAATTTATACCTGGCACCCATATTAAGTTTTTATAAAAGATACGGATTCCACAGTTCATTTATTATGCGAGGAGTCTCTGTTTGTTAATGACTCTGTTAAATTTTTACAAGCCATTTTCAATATATATTCTTAAATACCCCGTCCACCTGTTAACACCGCAAACAACGTAGGAAATACACGTCTTGTCAATGCACCAGTGCCTACGCAAAAGATAAGCAGGCCCACTGGTAACAAAGTATAAGTAAAGAGACGGTAATTATGCACGTGCTGTACCATTGGGAACATGGCATTAATAGCATAAGCGACAAGCGGTGCATGTAAGCCATAAATAATAAACGAAAAAGTTGAAGTCCAAACAAACCATCGCTTCCCCATACTCCACTTAACTAATAAGTCACTGCCAAACCACGCTGTGATCAAACCACTGAACACGGCTATTTTGTGCAGAACAAGAAGCAATGGGAAAACACTATTTCCTATGACAGTAAAGGCCTTAAAAGCAAGTATCGTTTTGATGACAGCTACCAATAAAAATATTGTAGCCCACGGCATTGGCTGAAACCATTTACCAGGTCCCTGAATGTTAAAATTCGTTTTTTGCAGCCATATCCCTAACGAAAAAAATAACAACCCTTCCCCCTCAAAAGCTATAAATCCAATATTTGACAGCCAAAATAAAATGAGCATAACAAAAAAGGGGTTGGTCCACCTTAATACACACCAGCGTAGTGCCGGGTAAGCCAGGTTATATATGAATAATACACGTAAAAACCATAATTGATAAGGAACAGGCAGTAATATCCACCGAAGCAATAACTCATACCATTTATAGTCATGGAGAAGAACCCTGTTATTACTTAGCGTCATCAGTTGTGTCGTCCCTGCTACCTCCCGTCCATAAGATGACAATTCAATGACATATGTGAATACCAGTCCCACCGCGCTCCATATAAGGTATGGCACTAAAAGAGTGTGAAACCTTTTCCCGATACTTTTACGATAAGAGCGCTCATCATGTATCGCATAGAGGTAGCCTGAAACAGAGAAAAGCATGGGTATAAAAAAACGGAACAATCCATTCGATAAAAAGTATTGAACAAAACTGTTTACTGTAAGTTGCTCTGTAACGATTGAAAAAGGCTGCAGATAACGCTGGTTAAGGTTATACGAATGAACAAACAATAACATGATCATTGACCCAAAAAGCCAGAACCTGAATTTTTGACTGGTAAAAAAATCGATTGAAGCAGGCATGAAGGAGACTTTTGCAATCTCAATGTAATAATTTAACTTAAACCATCTGCCAGCAGATGCAAATGTTAATTTAAACCAGTTGCCTGCTTAGACCTCATTCCTTTTTTAGATTTATAAATATAATCGCATTGCTGAAGTAAGACTAAAATCTGATTCATTAATGCGATGCTCCCATAACTTTTCTCTGTGCCAATCAGCAGGAAATCCTAATGCTTTAAGATCAATATTTGGATACTTCGTAAGCAAAAATGCGATTTTTGAAGTAAAATGATTACCGGGAGCAATGCTGTTTAGTATATACTTAATGCAGCATAGATGGATATACAACATGTGATGATCTGAAACCGGTGGAACATTTTTGATCCAAGGATTAGGTGGATTCGGTAATAATTTAGGGCGCCCTGGTAATTTCTTGTTCCACAATCTGCCGTGATGGGCACAAATATTTCTTATTTGAGCGATTGATTGCAGCCAGCTTGGCAAAAAAGTGTGATTCACTGTACCCATTTCTACCGCGATGGAATTTTTAGCCAAAACATTAGAATTCAAATTGCCATACAACATAGATAATGTTCCGAAGCTTACGATTTCAAGAGACTTCCAGGATGGCGGCCTCCTTGTATCGGAATGGTATTTTCTTTTATGCTCTTTAAGGAATATTTCTTTGGATCGTTCAAGCTCCCTGTCCATAGAAACAAGGTTTTCAAGAAATGCGGGATGACTTTTAAAAATAGTGAGATCTTCAAACCACCACGGGGAAACTTCAAGTGAGAGCTTATTGATTAGTTTAGATCGTAACCCTATTTCTATTTTTTCAATTGCATCAAAAACCAATATCCTTAATTCCCGATCAAAGTTATATAATGCAACCACTGTTTCAAACCTGCTATTGGACTTAAAAACATGATTAATTTTATCTGATTGCAAAGGCCACCAATAACCAGCAAGCCGGTAATACCCTACGTTTGAAAGATAATGCTCCGCAATGGCTTGATTATTTATTATCAGTCCTCTCAGCCGCAATTGTGCAATCTGCTGGGGGATAGTGGTTGGTTGCTTTGAATAAATCATACATTAGTCTAAATAAAAATCCTTTCAGAAAAACCTGCCTGGTTATCTTGAAAGGACAAACTTACGATTTATGTACCCCTGTAAAAGTAAAAGACCCACCCTGGGACGCTGTTCTTATGGGTAGCGTGGTGAGTACTATTAGTGCAAATATACGCTTATAGACACAGATTTTACTAATAAACCATAAAAATTACCGGAAAATAATAGAAGTTTTAATAGTAATTTTTATTTAAAGAATTGATAATCAGCTTTACTTTTCGAAATTGAATCCCTTCATAAATGGTGACCGTCAGCGGACGATCATTGTACCAGTTCCGTACATTGTGGTAATTCTTAAATACTCTTAGACCCTGAAAATCAATTAGCTGAATGAATGGCATGGTCCTTGACCGGATAAGAGGTTGCTCGTCTAAATAATAAAAACTCCATGTATATTCAGTATGATTAAAAGCTATTTTAAATCCGCCTGGCGGAATATGACAAGGAACAAACTCACGGGATTTATCAATGTTTTCGGGCTAGCGATTGGTTTATCCTGCAGTTTGCTGATCTGGCTTTGGGTAAGCGATGAACTGAGCTATAACCGCTTTTTACCCGGCGTAAAAAAGATTTATGAGGTGCATGTAAATGCTCCTTTTAATGGCGATACAATAACGATGACTGCCTGCCCGGGACCGCTGGAGGAGGCGATTCAAAATAGTATTCCTCAAATTGAGCAGGCCACAAAAATGACGTATAGCCGTGATGTTTTGTTTACTGTCGGCGATAAGACATTGAAAGAAAAAGGCACCTACGCTACTGCTGGTTTTTTTAAAGTGTTTCCGTTTAAAACAATTGATGGCAATGCTGACGAAGCGATTGCCGCCATTGATCAGGTTGTTATTACAAGAACAATTGCCGAAAAATATTTTAATACGCCCGAAGCTGTTGGTAAAACAATAAGGGTTAATAACAAAAAGAATTACAGGGTCGGTGCAGTGATAGAAGATATTCCGCATAACAGCACAATACAATTCGGTTGGATGATAAATTTCAAAGAACAGGAGGAAGACTGGATGAAAACCTGGGGTAATCTTTCTTTTTCCACTTATGTGAGATTAAGACCCCATGTAGATATGTTAAAGACCGCGCAGGATTTGCGTTCCATTTATCCAAAGTTTGCGCCCGAAGGTTTCAGGCCGAATTATCCAACATTACAGGCCATCACTGATGTATATTTGTATGCCGATTATAAGAATGGAAAGCCAACCGGAAGAGGCCGCATTGAATATGTAAAAATTTTTGCCGCGATAGCTATTTTTATTTTGCTTATTGCATGCATGAATTTTATGAATTTGGCTACGGCAAGAGCATCCCTGCGAGCCAAAGAAATAGGCATACGAAAAGTTGCTGGCGCCGGAAAAGCATCACTGGTTGGGCAGTTTATGACTGAATCTTTTTTTACCTGCTTACTGGCAACCCTGCTTTCAATGGCGATTACATCTCTCTTATTGCCTGCTTTCAATCATTTATTCGACAAGCAAATTCAATTAAGTTTTTCTCAGCCTGCCCTATGGCGCTCCATTATAGTCCTTGTTACTGTTACTTCAATAATCGCCGGTAGTTATCCATCCTTGTTTTTAGCTTCTTTTAAGCCGATGCGTATATTAAAAGGGGATATCGGTACTCAAAGTGGCAATGTCGCATCGGTGCGCAAAGGTCTCGTTATTGTGCAATTTGCTTTATCTGCATTTTTAATCGTTGGGATGTTGGCAGTATCGAAACAGGTAAATTATATTCGGAATAAAAATCTTGGCTTCGACAAAGAACATATTATTTATTTACCGCTCGACGGGGATTTATATAGAAAAATAGATACCTATCAAAATGAGTTAAACAAGCTGTCGTATGTGGAGGCTTCAGACCCAATCAATCAACTCCCGATGGATTTGAATTCCACATCCGGAGATCTATCATGGCCGGGTAAACCGACTGACCTGCAGACAGAGGTAGTTGCCACTTGGACCGGTTATGGGTTTACAAAAACACTTGGCATAATAATGGCGGAAGGGCGCGATTTTTCTAAAGATTATCCCGGCGACTCCTTAAGTTATGTAGTCAATGAATCTGCCGCTAAAATGATGGGTATGCAAAATGATGCGGTGGGCAAGCAGATAAAATTCTGGAATGGCAATGGAAGAATTATAGGAGTGATGAAAGATTTTCATATAGCCTCGCTGCACACACCAATAAAGCCATTGATACTATGCCTGGCGCCATCGAACACAAGCTACATGATGATCCGCTTGCATGCGGTGAAAACAAAAGAAGCGCTTGCTGCAATCAATAGAATTACAGGAAATTTCAATCCTGCGTACCCTTTTGAATACCATTTTGCCGATGAAACTTATGAGCAAATGTATAAAAGCGAAATGCAGGTAAGTGTCTTGGTGAAATATTTCGGGTTATTGGCAGTGATAATTTCCTGTTTGGGTTTGTTTGGCATGGTCGCTTTCAGTGCCGAGAGGCGTACGAAGGAAATCGGTATTCGCAAAGTGCTGGGCTCGTCCGTTGTTGGTATTGTTAGGCTGCTTTCTATGGGGTCATTGAAGACAATAATTATTTCAATGGCAATTGCTTTTCCTCTTGCATATTGGGTAGTGAATGAATGGCTGGCATCCTTTGCCTATAAATCGTCCGGGGGGATCTGGATATTTATTATAGCAGCGTCGGTGATGTTATTTGTATCCTGTGTTACAATTAGTTTCCAGGCAATAAAAGCGGCAATGGTAAACCCTGTGAAGTCACTTCGTACGGAGTGACGGAATCCCGATATGGTTCTGGATTAATTCATTGCAAATGGATTTTTTCGACGACGGGACTTAGGGCTGTGGGCATCAGCATTATAAGGGTGAGTTTTCGGGCTATCAAGATTGCTATGACCAGCCGGTGAAAAGTTTAAAGAACGAATGAACCATTTGGTAAATGCAAGATCAAGTAATGGCTAACGGAAATTAGTTGTCTTGTAAAGTAGTAGTTATTACATATAAGGAGCGTAGAACCTGCAAATTCTCTCTATTTTAAGTATGCGGAGGGCAAAGGTCCAGTTCGCAAAAAAGGGGAGGAATGGGTAGCGAAAATTGAGGCGGCTCATGGTTTTTATACAACCCAACCGGTTGTAAGTGGCAATCATTTTGCGGTCGGACGGGGCTTTGATATTACCGTGAAAGGTTTTGGAAGAGTAAAAATTGATGAGATAATATTATATGAAGTGAAAGACGGTCAGATTACCTCAGAGCAATTCTTTTATTAAAAATTCATTCACTACAATACTTTTAGGAACCTGCTAAGAATGCTTGCTACTCTATATTTAAAAGGTGTTGGGTTATAGGAGGCAGAGATAGTACAGTCACAGCCTGAATCCAGGACTGATGCCGGCCTTTTTCCATCGATTTTACAATTAAGTATCGAAAAAATAATGCACGGGGGTCATTTTTTTTCCCGTATGCTAACCGACAAATCCTCCACCCATCGCCCCTGGGCATTTAGTTTAACCGGGATGAAGACAAACATCCACGCCTGCTCCTTGTAAGTACGCCGTACACGCACCACGATCTTATTCCACCCTTTTTTTAGTTCGATAACGGCAGGTGGACGACTCCAGTAAAACTCTTCATCCGTATAAGGTATTTCATTAGCCGGTGTTTCCCAGGTGGGTTTAAGGTAACGATTGCCTCCCGGGTTCTGCCATTGCGGCCCCGGAATTTCTTTGCCATTCACAAAAAAAGCACCGCCATTTGCATCCCATTTGCCATTGGCAGGAATGCCTGCACTGCGCCGGTTGGAGCGAACGGGTGCTTCAAAACCGGTCATGGCATGAACAGTCCTGGCCTTGTCGCTCTTCGTATACGCTGTGAGGTAAACGGTTTCATTGGCATTGCCCGATAGGATTATTTTCCGGTCAAGCCATCCTTCCAAACGTATCACCCCACCTGTTGCTTTCCTGTTGTTAACCGTCGCTGAAGTTGCAGCCGGTTCCATTTTATTGCGATCATATGGGCCTGTCATTTGCCATGCTATGTTACCAAACTGCACATAAGGAAATGGTTCGTTTATAAAGAACCGGTCGCGGTGACTGGCCAGCCGCGTTTCAAATTCATGAAAATACTTCCCGGCTGTTGCTGTTACCGGTGGTAATGCCGACATATACTTTTCTGCCGCCTGTGGTCTTCCGCACCACACTGCTTCACTATAAGTAATCGCGCCGGGCCATACGGGATTATACAATAATATTTTCCTCTTATCATCCACCCTTGTATCCGGCCAGCAGCAAAGAATACCACCCAGTGCAAGGGAATCTCCCTGCTTTTTATTGCAGACCTGCTGAAAGAAATAACGCTGGATAAGACTCAATGCATCATAAGAATTAAGGTAGCCTGCGTAAGCGTCCACATAAGGATTGCCATCTCTCTGCAGATTTCCTTTGGTTGCATCGTCTCTCCATACCTGTTCGATAGTGCCCCGCTCGGGTGGTAGTCCTGGATTCCATACCATCACTTTTCTCCCATTGGCTTTTACCCGGGCCGTCATGCGCCGGATGAATGCCTGGGGATTGTTTATATGCACTTCATCTGAACCAAGGTGTATAACGGGGCAATCAGTTGCGGGTATTTCACTGCAAAATTCATCGATCAGTTTTTCCAATACCTGCATACCCTTTTCCGATCCCATTTTGAAACCGAATGTGGGTTCAAAATAAGCGCTGTGTCCCGGCATATCCAGTTCAGGGATAACCGTAATGGCGCGCTCGCGTGCATAACGGATCAGTTCGCGGATCTCATCAAAACTGTATGACCTTTCAGGGTCCCGTCCAGCCTTACGGTTTTTTGTATCATTCAGTTGCGGGTATAGGCTGCTTTGCGGCCTCCATGCCGGGTTATCAGTAAGATGCCAGTGAAAGGTATTGAACTTATAAGTGGAGAGACGATCAAGTTGTTTTTTCAGCGAAGCTATTTCCTGGAAATTACGCCCGTTGTCGTGCATAAAACCCCGCAGGCCAAATGCAGGCCAGTCCTCTATATGACAGCCAGGTAACAGGATTTTGTCTTTTTTTACGATCACCAGTTGCCGCAGTGTTTGTACACCATAATACAGACCCGCTGCGTCTTTACCTGTTACCACCACGCTTTTACTATTGACCTCTAAAGAATAGCCCTCGCTCTTTACATGCATGTCTTTATTAATGAGCAGCACAATGGCGTTACCCGGCACCCTAAGATCATTAGCTGTGACAGGTAATTGCTTTACCGCAATATTCCTGTTACCCAGTATTTCTGTTAAATAACGAAGAGCATTGGCAATACGAATAGTGTCATGCTTATCATAGCTGACAACTGTACTGGCTTTTAGCAAATACGTTTGATTGCTCCATTCCACCTGCTGCGGAAAAGGGATCAGTGCTACCGGTGCAGCCTGTAATAGCTCCAGGGCATGTGGGCTCTGCCAATCTGCATTCGTTGGGGCAGGTTGCGAAAAGAGCATATTATGACAAAAAATAAGCCCTGCAAGCAGGGAAAATGCGGATATTGGTTTGTCTCTGCTATTTAATATCATACATCATTATGTAATACCTGTAAATTTGAGACATCATTCACATCCATCAAAATTTCCGGGAAATATGGCGCAAACGATTGTGTAACAGGTGAAGCATGGTTGCTCAGTGAATAGCACGAGCCAGCGCAACCCCTAATTTTTCATAGCCTTGTTCATTGGGGTGCAAGCCATCTGAAAAAAGTTTTTCGTCCATTTTCCTGTCCGGCTTAAGCAACAGGGTACCGGGGTTGACAAATACGGTTTTCATCGTTGTGGCCAGCGATGCTATCTTTTTGTTTATTGTTACAATCCTGGCTTCCATATTCCTGCGGGGATAAATGCCTGATAAAAACAATTTTGCTCCGGGTTGCCGTTGTTGAATGGCTTTGATCAAATGCTTTAATCCATCAACAATATACTCATCGCTATCACCGATACTCAGGTTATTGGTACCGATTGTCAATACAATTTTTCCTGCACTATAACCATCCAGTTCTCCGTGATACACCCGCCACAATACATTTTCAATTCTATCCCATCCAAAACCAAGGTTTACAGGATTTAGCGATCCAAAGTATTTATTCCACGAAACAATACCCCTGTTGATGCCGGCTTCCGGTTGCCCGCCCCAGAAATGTGTGATCGAATTTCCGATGAATAAAAGACCGGGTGATTTCTCTTTTACTGTTTTTAGAACAGCTTCATGCCGCTGCATAAAATCATAGGTAGCAAAATCCCGCCGCTGGCGAACAGGCATGGTGGTACGGATGGCTCCTTTTTCTTCTTTCAAGATCTTCCGAATGACTGATTCATAGGCATCGGCATGTTTCATCATGCCAATATCGTTGGGGTGTGTACCATCTACGGTGCTTTCCAGGTCCAGCCCTATCTCTTTATCAGTAAGCAGGTAAATATTTGCTATTCCATTCTGGCGCATCGCATTGAATGTTTCGGCGAGTATTTTACTCGCATTTTTATAATCATTCGCCATACTACTGTCCATATCAGCGCCTTCAAGACCGCCACTATGCTCTACCAGCAAGATCGGAACAGAATTATGTTTCGATTGCAGGCTTTTTACCGAGGCAATGATCCTTTTCCGGATCTCTTCGGCCGGAAACTTAATGCGGCTGACAAGATTGGGCATGCAATCAAGTACAAAAAGCTTTGCATCTGTTTCATTCATTAAATCGATCAATGGCGGTTCCAATTGTCCATTACCCGAAAATCCAAGGTTAATGATGGGCCTGTCCATTTTTCTCCCCAGGATATTCGCCCAGGCCAGGCCTGGGCGACTCGCGCATGCCCCCTGCATAATAGAAGTGCCGTACAACACAATGGGCTTTTCCTGATCAATGGGGAACAGGGTTAATTTAGCATCAGCCGGTACACCAATGTTTATCCAGCTAACCGTATTGTACAAAGGCAGGTACAACCTGCATTCTTCTTCTTTTGCCGATAATGATAAATTGCTGAAACGGTATTCGATCGTATCGCCAAAACTGTACTTACCCCTTGCCCATTGCCACCCGCCGTTGGTATCCCTTGCATATAAATCCACGCCGCTTACACCCGTAGCGGGCATATGTGGCAAAGCATGATTGCCCGTGACCTTATAACGGACAATGATCGTAGTAGCGCTGGTTTTAAAATCAATGTATTCACCGGCGCTGTTGTGTGACAAGCCCCACACCGCAGGCCTGACCGTTTTTTCCGCCCTTTGCGGCAACCGGTCGTAAGGGTTTGCCAGTTCAGACTGCCAGCCGCGGCCATTGATCACAGGGAAAGGCAATGCCGCAGGATTGAACCATTGGTAAGCACCTGCAGGTTGAGCTGGCAAGTTTTGCAAATTACATACTGCGCAAAGCACTACTAAAAGAGATACATATATTTTATACATGGCGTCGGGCTATTGAATTGATCGATCATTAAAAATAATGAATCCTGGTCTTTTCTTATTGATAGTTTAAATGTAAACTTTTACAAAACTGAGATCAAATTCTTTCATTTCCGTCTTGCATTTCTCAGTTGAGATGATTATGTTTATACTTCTCTCCCCGTATCATAAGTTCCCTCCATGAATGCAGTATTGTACTGCTAAGCAAGTTTCATCTATAAAATGGATTCCAATGAATCGTATTTTCTTCACCAGAATGCCCGGTTTGACAATATCCATCCTGGTTATATTGTGCCTGTTCCTGAAGTGTGGGGCGCCTCAAAAAAAGGATGCGAAAGTGAATGTCGGTTATAGTGTTGATTCGACTCAGGCGATTGGTTCGGGCATGGCCACTATGAAGACCTCTACAGATACCGGTGGGTACACCAGGGAATTAAAAAGGGTTTACCCACCTGTTGTTCGAAACTGGATCCGGATACAAGACAAATGGACGGTAAACAAGAGTGTGCCTGATACCACGACTACTGCTCAACAACCAGAAAAAAACGGTGTATTGGGATATTCTTTCTTTAAAGAGATGAAGCTAACTGAGACCAAAAGCATTCATGCCTTCATCAGCATACACCATTCGCAAAGTGCTCTGCGCGATACCATCCGGCTGATCAATGCCGCAGAGGAGCCGGATACAAAAAATGATACGGTAAGCATCTTTACTCAAAACATCTTACTATACAAATATGTTGGCATACAACTCATGGACCCTGACAGTTCTTTTGTAATCGTACAGGTGCATAATCATGCGCG
The DNA here is from genome assembly GCA_964507525.1 of uncultured Sediminibacterium sp. Classification (GTDB taxonomy): domain Bacteria; phylum Bacteroidota; class Bacteroidia; order Chitinophagales; family Chitinophagaceae; genus Sediminibacterium. The sequence goes on from CAZDQB010000018.1 coordinate 11,302, forward strand.
CCAGGAAGTTGACGAGGTAAGCGGTAATCACTGGCAATGGGAGGTAACCCCCAGGACTACCCACCAGAATGTACGCTTAATACTGAAGGTTGTGGCCGAAAAACCTGCAAGCCCACCGGAGGAATTTGAATCTCGCACCATCCCTATTACAATTCACGTAAATACTCATATTTTCAGAAACCTATGGATTTATTTATATGATCACCCGAAATTTGTACTCGCTGCGATCATCATCCCGCTGGTGGCTTATTTTGGGAGAAAGATTTTTGATAGAAGAAAATAACTTAGTAACCAAGTGCGTCGCACCCTCAGGGAACTTTATTGTATATTCAGCTAACAAATGGACACTAATTTCAATACTCACAATGACAGAAGAAATATCACAACCCTATCCTGCTGCTTTTTCCTTAATAGATAGTGCCACTAAAGAATCCAATTTCGCCATGGCTTCAGACGTTCGCACATGCTCCCTGTTAAAAACGCTTGCAGCATCAAAACCTGGTGGAAAATTACTGGAACTGGGAACTGGTACCGGGTTGTCCGCTTCCTGGATACTCGATGGAATGGACGCATCCGCTACACTGATCTCTGTTGATAACGACACTGAAGTATTAACCATTGCCAGGCAATTCATAGGCAGTGACGCCAGGTTGCAAATAGTGGAATCTGACGGCGCTGACTGGATTCAACAAAACAGTCATTTGACATTCGATTTCATATTTGCAGATACCTGGCATGGTAAGTATTTGATGCTGGAGGAAGCGCTTGCTATGCTCAATTGTGGAGGCCTATATATTATAGATGATATGTTACCTCAGGAAAACTGGCCTGAAGGGCATCATGAAAAGGCAATTGACCTGGTAAAAATCCTCGAAAAAAGGCCTGATCTGTTTGTTTCCAAACTTCATTGGTCCACAGGAATTATTATTGCAGTTAAAAACCGGTTATTTAACAAGTAACAGTCTATAGCGTACTTAATACACCAACAGACCAATTCAGCACAACCACCTGGTGCGCCAACTTACTATACCGGACTATTCAGCTTACTATACTGAACAGTTCAACTTACTATGCTGAACAGTTCAAC
>CAZDQB010000018.1:12488-37945 GCA_964507525.1 uncultured Sediminibacterium sp.
GACTATTCAGCTTACTATACTGAACAGTTCAACTTACTATGCTGAACAGTTCAACTTACTATGCTGAACAGTTCAACCTACTATGCTGATCACTTCAGTATAACCGCCTGGCGGGCCAACTTAGTATAGCGACCGAGTTCGTGCAACTACCTGGCGGGTTCACTTATGATACAAATCCGAAAAATATTGGTCGGGGTTATTGAGGCCTGGCTCCACCAACCCTGAAGTCCATTGATTTGCTTTCTGCCCGGTATGGTTTAGGCGCCCAAAGAAAGAGCCGTATGTTTAAACCGTCTGCGTTTTATACTGCTGCATTAAATAACTATTTCGCTCCTCGAAGGTGTTTTGCTCTACCGGTAAAACTATATCATTACAAAAATCCAGGAACGCAGCCGGGTGATTCATTGATGCCGTGCTCTTAAAATCAAAATGAACAAAATTGACCCAGAACAACGATTTCAATTTCCGCTGGGCAACATCCCACATGCGCATTTCAACAAGCAGGCTTTTTTCAGTAAACTGTATTAACTGCGAGTCAATCAATACTGTTTCCATTGTAAAAGCGGGTCTTAAATAGGATATCTGGTTAGAAGTAACCAGCCAACCTCTCCCTTCTTTCTGAGCAATCCCAAACACATCGAGCTGATAGTTTTCCAGTATCTGGTCTTCACGCGCATTGAGAAAATAGTCAATGTACTTAGCATTGTTCAGGTGATTGAACGGATCGCAGTCCTGGAACCTGATTTTCGAAACACTCGATAATATTTTTTTCATTTTTTTGATTTTAATACCGATCGGTATCTTAGTGTATAAAAAAATTTACTTCTTCAGTTTTTCTTCAATCATGTTATCGATTACATCCATCATAGCTGAGATATACGACTTGTCGCTGTGCATAAATGCCATAAAAACGCTTCCCTCAATCATCGAATAAATGGTTTTGGCGTAAAACGATGCATCAATATGCCTGTTTATTTCGTTTTGCGTTATCCCGTTTTGTATGATCAATGTTAGTGCTGCTGTAAGTTTCAGTGAGACTTCTTTAACCGCTTTGAATAATTTGGGGTTAATATTGTTGGCATCTGAACCAACATTCAGGATCGGGCACCCGCCGGATCCCTTTGCTACATCATAATATTTCCGGTAATACTTTGTCAGGGCATATAATTGATCAACAGCCTTTTCATATTGTTTAAGCTCTACTGACAGGGGCTCGATAGCCTTTTTAATATTCAGCCTGAATGCTTTAACAGCAAGCTCTTCCTTGTTCTCAAAATTACCATAGATAGCACCTTTGGTTAAGCCGGTTGCATTTGTCAGGTCAGATAAACTGGTGCCAACATAGCCTTTCCTGTTAAATACGGGAGCCACTTTTTGTAAAATAAACTCGCTTGTTATTTCCCCTTTCGTTTTCATACTGCAGGTAAATATACTTATAAATAATACCGACCGGTATTATTTATAAGTATATTTACCTTCCCGCCGATTTCAGGAATTACCGGGCTTTCGTTTGTTACAGGTTCTGTGCTGTTATAATTAGAATTGCAGTGCAATCCTGTTTCCTGTCCGGGCTGCCTGGTAGATGGCGTCGATGATTATCAGGTCTTTCACGGCCTCTTCGCCGTCTACCGGTAAGACGGGTTGTTTACCCGCTAATATGATGCCGGCCATTTCTTCCATTTGTATGGCCTGGTGTGCAATATGCGGATGGACTAATTCGGCAAAGCCTTTTTCTCCATCCAAGAAAAAGCGATCTAAGAAATTCATGCTGTAGGTAGACAAACAGGAAGCAACTGCACCACTGGGGAACCCTAATTGAAACTGGATGGTTTCATCCACCCCTGCCTTGAATTCATGGAGATGGCAGTTTTAGTTGTTGTTATTGTTGGTATTTCTCCAAAAACAAATAGCGCTCACGGTTCTTTTCAGTTACTGCCTTTGTATTCACATCAATATACAGTAACTGTGCAGGACCACCGCTTTTAACAGCCGGCCATACAGGTACACCAAGACCATTGGGATTACCTGTTTTGATAAAGTTCACAAAGCAGGCCTGCATAATTTCAGACACTCTATAGTCTTCCGGCTGCCAGTCGTACACCCGGTTAGTGGGCAGGTTACCCAGGGCATATTCAATCTCAGCCGAATGAACCGCACCATGTGGTGCAGGCGCTTTCCTGGCCGGGGCATCATTATTTTTTACTATGCCTCCTGCCAATCCTGCTACCGCATTTCCCATTTCAGAACGCATAGCAGGTCGCGGCCGGGCATACATATACCGGTAAACCGGTTTGCCGCCTGTTTTACTTTGTAAGTCTGACCATCTCCAGGTGCTGAAGCCAATGAACCGGTCTCCGGCGAGATCTGTGGCTACCTGTACTACCTCATCGTCTGTGGCTGCATGGTACACTTTCTGCACTTCAGCAGCTTTATCGCCGTATAGTTTCTGCAATAACCTGGTATAATTTTCTACTGTTGGCTGATCCTGTCCCATTAATGCCCGGTAGTTCATTTCCTCGGCATTCCATCCTACCAGCAAAGGCACATGCGCCTGTTCACCTGCAGTAAAAATGGCCACCGGTGATTTCGGTAAGAAATACCCATCGATAGTTACCGGAAAACGTGCCATGCCGGGTTTAGCCGTGGCTTCAAGCAGCTCGGTTGCAGGCATGGCACGGAGTGAAGCCAGCGAATTGCTTCCTGTGGCTTCAGCAAACTTAACGCCCAGTTGTTCTGCTGCTGTAAGAGGTACTGTTGATTGTGCACCCAACAGTGAACCGCTCTCACCAATAGCGCCGGCGATCAGGTTCTTTGATAGCGGGGAGGTCATTTGTGCGCTTACGGAAAAAGAGCCCGCTGATTCACCGGCAATAGTAACTCTCGCAGGATCTCCGCCAAAAGCTGCAATATTTTGCTGTACCCATCGTAAAGCGGCGTGCTGGTCCATAAGACCATAATTACCTGATGCGTGATGAGGCGACTCCTTGGTCAGACCGGGATGCGCAAAAAAGCCAAATATGGTAAGCCGGTAATTAACAGTAACAGCAACTATCCCTTTACGGGCCATGCTTTCTCCATCATATCTCGGCTCGGAGCCATCTCCTGCCATCAGTCCGCCCCCGTAAAAGTACACCAGCACCGGGAGCCGCGCTCCTCCGGACCTGGCAGGGGTCCACACGTTCAGGTAAAGACAGTCCTCACTCATTCCATCTGAACGAAAGCCCATATCGCCAAAAAGCGCCCTTTGCATGGCACGGGGGCCGAATTTGTCTGCTTTACGCACGCCCTCCCAGTTTTTGACCGGCTGCGGTTCTTTCCATCGCAGGTCTCCTACTGGCGCTGCAGCAAAGGGAATACCCTTAAATGTGCGGATACCGGATTCGTCCGCACCTTCAAGGATACCATTGGCAGTTTTAACACGCAATTCAGCAGCAGCACTGGCTGGCTGGGCATGAGCTGCAGGCACCATAAGGATGCTGGCAAGCAAAAAGATCCATCGTTTTTTCATAACAACCAATTTACGGATAAGATCAAATAGTAAACCCACATTTGGTCATATTTTATATGGTGTAATGGGATGGCGCTGCGTGCATACGAATCAATCGCTTACATTTTCGCGTAATTCCTTACTTTTGCAGCCCAAATTTCAAGAAACATAAAATACCGCCATGGCAAGTGTTACGCGTGAGAACATTGGTCTGCTGAATGATAAGCTGACCGTGAACCTGAGCAAAAATGATTATTACAACGGCTTTGAGCAAAGCCTGAAAAAATATGCCAAGACAGCCAATATCCCCGGCTTCCGCAAAGGAATGGTTCCGGCAGGATTGGTAAAAAAGATGTACGGGCAAAGTGTGTTTACTGATGAAGTATTACGTACCGTTGAAAAAGAACTGAATACTTACCTGAGCACCGAGCAATTAGACATTTTTGCTCAGCCATTGCCGTTAGATAACGATGCACGTGCCCTGGATATGAACAATCCTGCAGACTATGACTTTGCCTTTGAAATTGGCCTGAAGCCTGCGTTTGAACTGGATGCCAAAAAAATTAACGTTACCCGTTACAACGTAACTGTTACCGATGAAATGGTACAGGAAGAAGTAGAGCGCCAGCAGGTTCGCAACGGTAAGATGACCGAACCAGAAGCTGTGACCGGCGACGAGAACGTGCTCAATGTAAAGTTCATTGAAAGCGATAAAGACGGTAATGCTTCTGAAGGCGGCATCGGCAAAGACAATTCTTTATTGGTTAAATATTTCAAAGAAAGCTTCCGCAAGAAACTGATCGGCAAAAAGAACAATGATTCAGTGGTGCTGCAGCCTTCAAAAGCTTTCGAGGATAAAGAAAAAGAAGCCATTCTGGCCGATCTGGGTTTAACCAAAGACGACGGTGATAAATATTTCAAACTAGAGATCACTAAGGTTGGATTAGTAGAGAAAGCCGAACTGAATGAAGATTTCTTCAAAGCTGCTTTCCCTAACAGTGTAATTACGACAGAAGCTGAATTTCGCAGCGAGGTTAAAAAGGAAATTGAAAACTATTACGCCCAGCAGTCGCGCAACCAGGTACACGACCAGATCTATCACCACCTGGCAGACCATACCAGGATGGAATTTCCCGAGCAGTTCCTGAAACGCTGGTTGCAAACCGGCGGTGAACAACCCAAAACTGCCGAAGAGGCAGAACAGGACTACCCTACTTTTGTAAGCCAGCTCAAGTGGACCCTGACCAGCGGCAAACTGATCAATGAGAACAAGATTGAGGTTTTACCTGAAGATATCCGTGACTTTGCCAAGCAGCAATTATTCAGCTATATGGGCGGTCAGTTAGGCGCTTTGGGCGACAGCCAGCAGTGGGTGGAAGATTATGCCAACCGTATGATGCAGGACAGGAAGTTTGTAGAAGACAGCTACCACCGCATCAGTACTGATAAATTGTTCACGTTGCTGGAAGGCCAGGTATCCGCTAAAGAAGAAGCCATCAGCGCCGAAGCTTTCGCAGAAAAATTACACCACCATCACCACTAATAGACCCTGTTTCTGCACATAAAGAAAATCGGCCGGGCCCTTAAAGCCCGGCTTTTTTATCAAAAAACATGATCTGCGTGTTGCCAGGCAGGCTACAAACGAACCATCAACAACCTGACGAGTTGTCGCAAAACAGTGTTTGCACACTATTTGACTATATAAATCTCTTATCTTCAAAGCGTAAACCATAACATATGAATCCAGGAAAAGAATTTGAACAATACGCGGTAAAACACAGGGGCATCAGCAGTGCTACCCTCCACAATTACCAGCAACACCATGTCACTAACCTCACTCCTTATATTATTGAAGAAAGGCCGTTGAACGTAGCCAGTATGGATGTATTCAGCCGCCTGATGATGGACCGCATTATTTTCTTAGGCGAGGGCATCAACGACTACGTCGCCAATATTGTAACGGCACAGCTGCTTTTCCTGGAAAGTACCGACAGGTCTCGCGATATCCAGATGTATATCAATAGCCCCGGCGGCAGCGTCTATGCCGGTCTTGGTATTTATGATACCATGCAGTTCATTGGCCCTGACGTAGCTACTATTTGTACAGGTATGGCAGCCAGTATGGGACAGATTTTATTATGCGCGGGTGTAAAAGGTAAACGTACTGCCCTGAAACACAGCCGTATCATGATGCACCAGCCAAGTGGGGCTATAGGCGGACAGGCAACTGACATTGAGATCACCGCCAGGGAGATCAAGAAACTGAAGCAGGAATTGTATGCCATTACAGCCAACCATACCGATAAAGATGCCGCTACCATTGCCAAAGACAGTGACCGTGATTTCTGGATGACGGCAACAGAAGCAAAAGAGTACGGCCTGGTAGATGAAGTGCTGTTGACAAACCCAAGAAAAGAGAAGAAGGATTAATCTGATAACCACTAACACCTAAATACGCAAAAATGATCCAGACAAAATATATCGTGAACCCTTACAGGATGGATGAGGAGGAAGAGAACGAACCAAAGAATGATAAACAGGAAGAAGGTGGTTTTATTGCGAAGAAAATGGAGAAGCTTTTCTTCGAGAAAAGGGCCGTTTACCTGTGGGGGGCTGTGGAAGATAAAACTGCCCGCGAAGTGGTTAGCAAGCTGTTGTTATTAGATGCTGATAAACCCGGCGAGGAGATCAAATTTTACATTAATAGCCCGGGTGGTGTTGTTACCAGCGGCATGGTCATCTATGATACCATTAAACTGATACAGAGCCCGGTTACTACCGTGTGCATGGGCCTTGCTGCCAGTATGGGTTCTATATTGCTGAGTGCAGGCAAAAAGGGCAAACGATTTATTTATCCGCATGGCGAAGTCATGATACACCAGCCAAGTCTCGGTGGTTATTTCCAGGCAACCAGTGCTGATATCGAAATACAGGCCGAGCAGATGCGCAAGACAAAAGAAATCGGCGCCAAAATACTATCAGAGAATTGCGGTAAGACCGTTGACCAGATCATGACCGATTTTGACCGCGATTACTGGATGGATGCCAAAGAAGCGGTTGCTTATGGCATTGTAGATACCGTTTTAGCTAAACTGTCTTAGCTTTGCAACAAATTACTGCTGGAAAGTGTCTGTATAACGGGCACCAGTGAGAAAGAAAATTAAGCGTAGTTATGGCTAAACAAACACATTTGCATTGTTCTTTTTGCGGCCGCAGCCGGGATGAAGTGAAGATACTCATTGCCGGACAGGAAGGCCATATTTGTGAGAATTGCGTGGAACATGCAGAAGAGATCATTGCACAGGAATTAAATCTGAAACAGGAAGGGAGTAGCAGTAATTCAGGTTTTAAACTGAATGTCCGCCGCCCTGCAGAGATCAAGAAATTCCTGGATGATTATGTCATTGGACAGGATGATGCCAAGAAGGTATTGTCCGTTGCCGTTTACAATCACTTTAAAAGGGTGACCAATAAACAACAACCGGATGACGTAGAAATTGAGAAAAGTAATATTGTGATGGTGGGAGAAACCGGTACCGGTAAAACCTTACTGGCTAAGACCATTGCACGTTTACTGAATGTACCTTTCGCCATTGTGGATGCTACTGTTTTTACAGAAGCCGGTTATGTAGGTGAGGACGTTGAAAGCATGCTTACCCGTTTATTGCAGAATTGTAATTATGATGTAGCTGCTGCCGAAAGAGGTATCGTCTATGTGGATGAAATTGATAAGATTGCCCGCAAAGGAGATAATCCTTCCATTACCCGCGATGTAAGCGGCGAAGGGGTGCAACAAGGCCTGCTGAAAATGCTCGAAGGAACAGAAGTGCTGGTACCACCGCAAGGCGGACGCAAGCACCCTGAGCAGAAAATGATCAAAGTTGATACCCGCAATATTCTCTTTATCTGTGGCGGCGCGTTCGATGGTATTGATAAAGTAATCGCCCGCAGGGTAAACACCAATGCCATTGGTTTCAGCGTCAATAAAGAAGAGCAGGAAATGCAGCGCAAGAACCTGTTACAGTTTATCAATGCGCAGGACCTGAAAAGTTTTGGCCTGATCCCTGAATTATTAGGCCGCTTACCTGTTGTTACACACCTGGATCCATTGGATGAAGCAACACTGAGAAGCATACTTACAGAACCAAAGAACTCACTCATCAAACAATACACCCGTCTTTTTGAACTGGAGGGTATTTCATTGAAAATTGACAACGAGGTGTTGGACTTCATGGTAAAGAAAGCCCTTGAATACAAACTCGGTGCACGCGGACTTCGCAGCATCTGCGAAAGCATACTTACCGATGCCATGTTTGAGTTACCGGGTACTGAAACCAAAAAACTGCATATTTCACTTGATTATGCAGAACAGATGTTTGGAAAGAGCAAGCTGAGTGTACTTAAGGTGGCATAAAGAAAGAATGTAGGATTTAGGGATTTGGGATTTTCCCCTTCCTGCTTAAATCACCAGATCCTAAATCAGAAATATAGAAATAACCATATTATGAACGAACTGATCGACCGTCTTGCAACTGAAGCAGGACTTACACCGGAGCAGGCAAAAAAAGCTATTGAGACTATTGCAGGATTTGTAAAAGAAAAATTCCCGATGCTGGGAGGAGCGGTTGACCAGATTTTTACGACCGGCAGTAAAGAAGATTAAAAAAGCAAAGCCCTCTTTTCAGAGGGCTTTAGTATGAGCAAGCAATCGAGAAGAACTAACCTTGAAGCACTTCCCTGGAGATCACCAACTTCTGGATCTCGGAAGTTCCTTCGCCAATAGTACACAATTTTGCATCACGATAGTACTTTTCTACCGGAAAATCTTTTGTATACCCATATCCGCCAAATACCTGGACAGCATCGTTTGCAGTTTTTACGGCAATTTCGCTGGCATAATATTTTGCCATAGCACCCTGTTTGGTCATTTTTTCATGGCGCTCCTTCAGGTCGCAGCATTGCCAAACCAACAGCTCCGCAGCCATTATTTCCGTAGCCATATCGGCTAATTTAAAGCTGATGCCCTGGAAATTGGCAATGGGCTGATCAAACTGGTGGCGCTCTTTTGCATATTGTTTGGCAGCTTCGTATGCCCCCTTGGCAATACCAACAGATAATGCGGCGATGGATATCCTGCCGCCATCCAATACTGCCAGTGCCTGCCTGAACCCATCTCCCACTTCACCCAAACGGTTGCTATCCGGCACACGACAGTTTTCAAAGATCATTTCGGCTGTTTCACTGGCACGCATGCCTAATTTGTTTTCCTTTTTGCCGGCGTAAAATCCGGCTGCTCCCTTTTCCACTATGAAAGCAGTTGAATTGCCGCTCGTACGCGGTTCACCCGTTCTGCAGATCACCACGGCCACATCCCCGCTTTTACCATGCGTAATCCAGCTCTTGGGTCCGTTTAGCACCGAGGCATCTCCGTCTCTCACAGCCGCTGTTTGCATGTTACCGGCATCGCTGCCGGTATTGGGCTCTGTGAGGCCCCAGGCGCCAATCCATTCAGCAGTGGCCAAGCGGGGTAAATACCGCTGTTTTTGTGCTTCTGTACCAAAGCTGAGGATATGGTTGGTACACAAGGAATTATGTGCAGCTACACTTAGTCCGATAGCACCACATACTTTGGCTATTTCCTGGATCACGGCATTATATTCAAAATATCCCAACCCCGCACCGCCATATTGCTCAGGCACCAATACACCCATCATACCCAGCTTACCCAATTGTTTAAATACCTCCACAGGAAAAACCTGGCTTTCATCCCATTCCATTAGAAAAGGCCGGATATGCTGCTGTGCAAAATCTCTTGCTGCCTGTGCCACACTCTGCGTCAATTCGCTGGTCTGAAAGTCCATAGCCTGTCGTTTTAAAATAGACGAAGGCTGCCTTAACCCGAGCAATCGCATTTCTGGCAGCCTCCTTATAAAACAAACTATCGTTTGTTAGTATTATGAACAAAAATAGGCCTTTTTACAGTACCGCCAAATCTTTTTAAAATGCAGGATTTTGGATGGCGGATGTGAGATGTAGGATTTGGGGATGCAGGATGGCGGATTTAGGATTTATTTGGGGGTATGGTTGCGGAATCGAGTTTGAGGTGGGGTAATAGTTTTTGAAAAACAGAATCCCTGAGGCCGTATGTTTTACTTACTTCCTGTATGGATCCGAAACCGCCTGTCTTATTCCTGAACCGCACAATCCGGTTTGACAACACTTCCCCTATTCCCGGTAAGGATTTCCATTCTTCTGCAGTAGCGGTATTTATATCTATGACCCTGGTTACTTTAAACGTGCCAGGTTTTATAACAACTTCCTGTTTGGCTTGTTCACTTGTATTCCCTTTGCCCATTGCACCCGGGTTTGCAATCCGGATATAGGGGATGAGCCTGTCGGCTTCTTCTCTTTTCAGTCCCCATATTTTCCTTATGTCTGCTGCAGTGGCAAACCGGCCTCCCTTGTTCCGGTAATTCATGATCGTCCGCACTGTTTGCTCTCTTAGTCCCAATTGAAGCCATTGTTCAGCCATTATCCTGTTCGGATCAAACTCGAAAAGTTTCCCTGCCATTTTGGAGTCGCCGGAAAGTGGTTTACTTACACCATGCCTGCTGTCCGCATCGCTTGTCTTGTACCTGTTATTGAATGATGATTGTTGCTCCACCAATAATTCCTGCACCGCCTCAGCAACATCGGGTTGTTTGAAACCTGTGTTGAAAAAATAAGGCATCACAAGAAACACGCCAATAAGCAGCAGTAATATCATAACAGCTACACGTTCCTTCCTGCTAAAGCTGAAATAATCTTTGATAATCTTCTTCATACACTGCAAAGCAAGCGTATTGGCAGGATTTTATGACAGGTATTTATACCTGATTTTATGAACGGATGATCAGCCCGTCATGTGCAAGGCGGATATGCGGGGGAAGCTCCCGGTTAATGTCTTCATGTTTACCCAACTGGTGACTGATATGCGTAAAATATACTTCAGGCACGGCCAGTTCATTGGCCATTGCCACGGCTTCTTCCAGGGTAAAATGAGAGATATGCGGCTCTTTGCGCAATGCATTCAATACAAGTACAGAGGACCCCCTGATCTTCTTTTTTGATGCCGGCTCTATCTTATTGGCATCTGTGATATAAGTGAACTTACCAAACCTGAAACCATATACCGGCATCTTATGGTGCATCACTTCAATCGGCTCAACAGGTATGTCGCCAATCATAAACGGGGCTTCGTCGATCGTGACCAGGTTCAGGTCCGGTACCCCGGGATACTTGGTATCGGCAAAAGCATAGTAATAATCCCTGTATACCGCTTCCGCAGTCATGGAGTTGGCATAAATATCCATTGCCTTGCCCGAAAAGAAATTATAGGCGCGCACGTCATCAAGCCCGGCCATATGATCCCTGTGCGAGTGCGTATATACCACCGCATCGAGCCGGTTCGTATGTGTGCGCAGCATCTGGTAACGGAAATCGGGTGTGGTATCCACTACAATAGTGGTAGTGGGCGACTGTACAAGTATGCTGCTGCGTAATCGTTTATCGTGTGTATCAGCAGAAGTACAAACAGTGCAACTGCAACCAATCATAGGCACACCGGTACTGGTTCCTGTACCCAAAAATGTTATGGTGAGGGGTGGGTGATGGATCACACTGCTTCAAATTTCCTGACTACTTCTTCATAAAGTTTTTGCGACTCATGGGTAAGCTTGTCGAACTCGATCGCCAGTTGCGGGATCAGTTCCATTAAAGTATTGATACGGCCTTCCACATTAAGAAACTTATTCAGTACCACAATGCGTTTGGCCTCCAGCAAACACCAGCCGCTCTGAAAGGTTCCCCGTTCATAGCGAACCACATAACCAGATTCTCCCAGAATATCTTCCAGCTTATCTAAAGTTGATTGTGTGTATTTCATATTCATTACAAAAATAACTTTATAGCAAGTGGCCGGATTTTTCTTTTATCCACATAAATATCCCCCTTCAGAGGGTTAGAGCGTCTTGCTTACCATCTTCACTATTGGCACAATCATCTCCTCCAGGCTCACCCCGCCATGCTGAAACGTATTCTTAAAATAGTTTACATAATGGTTGTAGTTATTGGGGTAGCATAAAAAACCATCTTCCTTGGCGAAAATAAAAGAGGAATTGACAGTGGGAACCGGCAGCCCTGCTTCTTTCGGGTCCTTAAAAGCCAATACATCTTTGGGCTCAAAATTCAGGTTGCGGCCATGTTTGTAGCGCAGGTTGGTGGTGGTTTGCTTATCTCCTATTACTTTATGCGGTGTTTTTACCCGAACACTTCCATGATCGGTGGCCAGTACAATTTTCATGGGTTTATCAGCAATCTTCTTCAAAGCCTGGTGAAGGGGACTGTGCTCAAACCAGCTGCGCGTAATACTCCTGTAGCTGGCTTCATCACTGGCCAGTTCTTTTAGTACCTCCATCTCCGTTCTGGCGTGACTGAGCATGTCTACAAAATTGTAGACAATAATATTGAGGTCGTTGGCCAGCAGGTTGTGTATGTTGTTCACCAATTGCTGGCCATCCTGGTGATGGACCACTTTGTTGTAACTAAACCGTATATCCTCTCTTTTCAGCCGCTTTAGCTGTGTTCTGAAAAATTCCTCTTCAAACAGGTTCTTGCCGCCTTCGTCATCGTCATTCTTCCATTGCTGCGGAAACTGTTTCTCTATATCAACGGGTAATAAGCCGGCAAAAATAGCATTGCGGCAATACTGTGTGGCCGTGGGCAGGATGGAATAAAACGTTTCTTCTTCCAGTATGCGGAAACTATCTGCAAAAATGGGCTGTATGGCTTTCCACTGGTCATACCGCAGGTTATCTATGAGGATGAAAAAAGTGGGTATGCCCTTCTCTACATGCGGCAATACTTTAAAACGGAACAACTGGTGGCTCATAATGGGCGCTCCCGCGCTTTTGGGATCGGCCCAGGTGGCATAGTTGCGGCTTACATATTTGAAGAAAGCAGCATTGGCTTCCTGTTTTTGCGACTGGAATATCTCGCGCATTTCCGGGCTGTCGCTCTTTTCCATCTCCAGTTCCCAAAACACTAATTTCTTATAGATCTCCATCCACTCGTTGTAATCAGGATCATCATTAAGGGCTACGAACAATTCCCTGAATTGCTGCTGGTAAGCAGTAGTGGTTTTTTCAGCCACTAACCGCCTGTTATCGATGATCTTCTTTAAACTTAGTAATACCTGGTTGGGGTTGACGGGTTTGATGAGGTAATCACTGATCTGGCTGCCGATGGCTTCATCCATCAGGTTTTCCGTTTCGTTCTTGGTAATGAGCACTACCGGTATGCCGGCATTGACTGCTTTGATCCTTGCAAGGGTCTCTAAGCCTGATATGCCCGGCATCGTTTCATCCAGCAATACCACATCCACCAATTGATCCTTTACATATTCAATGGCGTCAAAACCATTGGTCAGCGTCTGAACCTCATAGCCCTTGTGTTCCAGGAACAGCTTCTGTGATTGCAGGCTTTCGATCTCATCGTCTATCCATAAAATTTTTGCTATAGGCATAAAGGATTGCGGGTTTTAAATAGTGGATTTCTGACGATGTATGGCGAAAATGGCGGTTCCTTTGGAAACCCGGCATTCCGTAATCAAAAATCAAACCAAGCTGTTAAAATAAAGCATGTAAATCTATTTCATTCCGGGTGATCGCTGTTCTGTTTGTATTTTTGCGTTCCCGTCGGCAGGACGATTTAACAATTTAACAACAGCATGACAGCTATCAAGAGAAAGATCATTAACGACCCCGTCTACGGTTTTATCACGATCAACCATCCATTGATCTTTTCTATTATATCTCATCCCTATTACCAGCGGCTGCGCCGCATTACACAAATGGCAATGGCCCAGCTGGTCTATCCCGGGGCTGTTCATACCCGTTTACACCATTCCCTGGGCGCTTACCACCTGATGAACAGCGCTGTAACCGAACTAAGGAACAAAGGAGTTGCCATCAGCGCAGAAGAAGAACTGGCCGTAAAAGCTGCCATCTTGCTGCACGACGTAGGTCACGGCCCCTATTCACATGCCCTGGAACAGCTGCTGGTACAAAATGTACACCATGAACAGTTATCGCTCCAGATCATGCATGTAATGAATGAGCAAATGAACGGACAGTTGACGCTGGCCATTCAGATATTCACCGGTCAGTACCATAACCCTTTCCTGCACCAGTTGATCAGCGGGCAATTGGATGTAGACCGGATGGATTACCTCACACGCGACAGTTTTTATTCCGGTGTAAGTGAAGGCGTGATTGGGTATGACCGTATTTTGAAAATGCTGGTGGTGCATGAAGGGCAGCTGATGGTAGAAGAAAAGGGCATCTATAGTGTAGAAAAATTCTTAGTGGCAAGAAGGCAGATGTACTGGCAGGTCTACCTTCATAAGACTGTTGTTTCCGCTGAAAAAATGCTGGTTAAGATACTGGAAAGGGTGCGTGCCATCTATAACAGGAAAGATGAACAACTGCGTACCCAGTCGGCCCTTGATTTTTTCCTGGGCGATTTTACGGGTACCATGGATGACCGGTCACTGGAAAAATTCTGTTCTTTAGATGACCATGACATCATGCATGCGGTTAAACGGTGGAGCGGGCATCCCGACAAAATACTGTCCCTGCTCTGTACCCGTTTTCTGAACCGGCAGTTGTACAAGTCCAGAATACAGGCCGATGTCTTCAGCAGCCAGGCCATCCTGGCTAACGAGCAGCAGGCCATTGCACAGTTCGGAATTGACCCTGCAGATGTGCATTACCTCTGCTTTACCGGGGAAGCCTCCAATACTCTGTACCAAACCCTTGATGAAAAAATAAATATCTTGTTCAGGGATGGGTCTGTTAAAGATATTTCGCGGGTAGATAATGCCCTGATCCACCAAAATCTTTCTGCCCCCGTCAAAAAAAATTACATTTGCCTATTGACTTAGCCTATGACCCCCAGACTATAAACCCTACATATGCAATTCAATGCCTCACAAATAGCTTTGTTAACCAATGGTAAACTGGAAGGAGATGCTTCAGTTGCAGTAGCATCTTTCGGAAAGATTGAAGAAGCCCGCCAGGGCCAGCTATCTTTCCTGGCCAATCCTAAATACGAAGAATACCTCTACCAGACCCAGGCGTCCATTGTCATTATCAATGACAACCTGGAACTGAAACAACCGGTTAAAGCTACCCTGATCCGTGTACCGGATGCCTATTCGGCTTTTGCTTCACTGCTCGCTAAATACCAGGAACTGATGACACAGCAACTGACAGGCATTCAGCAACCCAGCTATATTGCTGCAACTGCCACAATGGGTGAAGGGGTATTTGTGGCTGCTTTTGTTTACATAGGAGAGCATGTTGTTATTGGTAATAATGTCAAACTGTTTCCCGGTGTGGTATTGGGCAATAATGTACGGGTGAATGACAACTGTATCCTCCATGCAGGGGTTAAAATATATAACGATTGTGTCGTGGGCAGAAATGTAACCATCCATGCAGGAACCATTATCGGCAGTGATGGTTTTGGGTATGCCCCCCAGGCCGACGGCACTTTCAAGAAAGTACCGCAAATTGGTAATGTTGTCATAGAGGACTTCGTGGAAATCGGCGCTAATGCTACTATTGACAGGGCTACCATGGGTTCTACCATCATCAGATCGGGCGTTAAATTAGATAACCTGATACAAATAGCCCATAATGTTGAAATCGGCAACCATACGGTTATTGCTGCACAGACAGGCATCAGTGGCAGTACCAAAGTGGGTAAATATGTGATGATAGGCGGCCAGGTTGGCACAGCCGGACATATCACTATTGCCGATGGCAGTAAAATCAATGGGCAGAGCGGCGTTACCAAATCCATCAAAGAGCCCAACACAGCAGTCAACGGCACCCCAGCCTTTGATTATAACAGCTCCCTCCGCAGCCAGGCTATTGCCCGCAACCTACCGCAACTTGAAAAAAGGGTGAAGGAATTGGAAAAAATGGTACAACAATTGCTCGCTGAACGCGTTAATGCCTCATAACGGTCATTTAACTGCTATGAAATACTATTTTTGCGGACTATGGACAATAATTTCAACCCAGACAAACAGCACACATTAAATAATTCCATCAGCATCAGCGGCACCGGTCTCCATACCGGTATCTTGGTAGACATGACACTGAAACCCGCCAATCCTGGTTTCGGTATCCAGTTCCAGCGCATAGACCTGCCTGATCAGCCCATTATCAAAGCCGATTGTGACCTGGTTACAGATACCAGCAGAGGTACCACATTGCAGGTAGGCGATGCCAAAGTAAGTACCGTGGAACATATACTGGCAGCTCTAGTGGGAATGGGGGTAGATAATACACTGATAGAACTGAACGGCCCGGAGATACCCATCGTGGATGGCAGCTCTGCGCCATTCATTGAACTGATAGAAGCAAGCGGTGTGGTGGAACAGGAAGCAACCAAAGCCTGGTACAGCTTAGATGAGAATATTTATCACTACGATGAAACCAAGCGCGTTGAAATGGTGGCCCTTCCCTCCATGGACTACCAGATCACTACTTTGATAGATTTCAACAGCCCGGTACTCGGCACCCAGCATGCCGGCCTGAAAACCATCAAGGATTTTAAAAGTGAGATCGCACCCTGCCGCACATTCTGCTTCCTGCACGAACTGGAAATGCTGCTGGATAATGACCTGATCAAGGGTGGGGATATCAATAACGCGATTGTAGTGGTTGATAAACCCATTACCAATGCTGAAATGACGCGCCTGGCCAAAGTATTCAAGCGCGATAAAATAGAAGTAAAAAGTGAAGGCTACCTCAATAACCTTGAACTGCGCTTCCCTAATGAGCCGGCAAGACATAAACTCCTTGATGTGGTGGGTGACCTCGCCCTGATAGGTTATCCTATTAAAGCAAGGATCATAGCAAACCGGCCAGGCCACAGTACCAATGTCGACTTTGCTAAAAAGATCAAACAATACATCAAGAAAAACAAACACGTGAAAAATGTACCAGTGTATGATCCTACTATGCCACCCGTGTTTACACTGGAAAAAATAGAAAAGACATTACCGCATCGCCATCCCTTTTTACTCGTAGACAAGATCATTGAATTAACCGACACTTATATCGTAGGCGTCAAGAATGTCACATTCAATGAATGGTTTTTCCCCGGTCATTTTCCCGGCAACCCGGTGATGCCGGGTGTATTACAAATAGAAGCACTGGCACAAACCGGGGGTATCCTCTGTATCAATTCCATGCCAGAGGGACAATACGATACTTATTTCCTGAAGATCGATAATTGCAAATTCAAGCAAATGGTAAGGCCAGGCGATACAATGGTACTGAAGATGGAATTTGCCGGACCGGTACGCCGCGGTATTTGTGAAATGAGAGGTACGGTATATGTGGGCGGCAAAGTGGCTACAGAAGCAGACCTGGTAGCACAGGTGGTAAAGCGCCCTTAAATTGTTTCCTTTTCACCTATTTTTTAAACTGACCCTGCTGAAAATAATTAAGATACAATGACGCACCCTTATACCTATATTGATCCCAATGCCAGGATAGCTCCCAATGTAAAGATTGATCCTTTTACGGTTATCCATGGTGATGTACAAATTGGAGAAGGCACCTGGATAGGAAGTAATGTGACCATTATGGATGGAACAAGAGTAGGTAAGAACTGCCGCATTTTTCCAGGCGCTGTGTTGGGAGGTATTCCGCAGGACCTGAAATTTTCCGGGGAAAAAACAACTGCTGAGGTTGGCGACAATACCACCATCCGTGAATTTGTAACCATCAACCGCGGTACTACTGACCGGTGGAAAACAAAAGTAGGCAGTAATTGCCTCATTATGGCCTATAGTCATATTGCCCACGACTGCATTATCGGCAACAATTGTATCCTCAGCAACAGTGTACAACTGGCAGGGCATGTGATAATGGGAGATTGGGCCTGGATTGCAGGCGTGAGCGCCGTTCACCAGTTCGTTAACATTGGGCAGCACGCTTATATTGCCGGGGGCAGCCTGGTGAGTAAAGACGTGCCTCCTTATATCAAGGCAGTGCGTACCCCATTGAGTTATGGCGGCGTGAACAGCGTGGGGCTCAAGCGCCGCGGATTTGAATTACAGAAGATCAACCATATACTGGATATCTACCGCATTATCTTCAACAAAGGCCTCAACACTTCACAGGCCCTTGAATTCATTGAAGAAGAAGTAACTGCCAGTGATGAACGCGATGAGATCGTCACCTTTATCCGTGAAAGCGGCAGAGGGATCATCAAGCGTTTCGTGAAAGGTGGCAGCGATGAGGACTGATGACCATGAAGTGTGAGGGGTGAGAAAAAACATTAATTCCGAATCAGATTTTATATGACGATACAACTGACCGATGCTGGAAAAAGATTTAACCGGGATTGGATATTTCGTCATATAACCTGCACTTTTGAAACAGGCAAAGCCTATGCTGTTACCGGGCCCAACGGGAGCGGCAAGAGCACTTTATTACAGGTCATCGCAGGGAGTATGGGTGTGAGCGAAGGAATGAGTGAGTGGCGGACAGCCGGCGCATTGATCGAAGCGGAACAGGTATTCAGGCAGCTTTCCATTGCAGCACCTTACCTTGAAGTAGTGGAGGAAATGACGGCAAAGGAATTTCTTTTATTTCATGCTTCCTTCAAACGTTTAACTGATGCTGTTACGATTGATCAGATACTTGCCATCATCGGGCTGGAGAAAGCAGCGAACAAACAGATCCGTTATTACAGCAGCGGGATGAAACAGCGGATCAAACTGGCACAGGCTGTTTTTTCTGATGTGCCGGTATTGTTGCTTGACGAACCCTGCACCAATCTTGATACTGCAGGTTATGCACTGTATCATCAGTTGATCAATGATCATTGCAAACAAAAACTGATCATCGTCAGCAGCAATGATCAACAGGAATACGATTTCTGTACAGAAAAAATACAGATAACTGATTATAAATAACAAAAGAAGGACCCTTTTAGTAAGGGTCCTTCTTTAGAGCATAGCAACAATCTTACTTAAAAAGCCGGATCGGCGGGTGTATTGGTATTACTGTCCCTTTCCCTGAACGGATAAGGGAACAGGTTGCGTTTGCGCTCGCTATTGGGCCTTGCAAAGCGACGCATATCTTCCAACTTCATACCCGACAGGTACAACTCTATACAACGGTTGCGGTATATCTGTGTAAGCAGGTCTGCTGCTGTTAATGGAAGTACAGGTGCCAGGTCTGCACCAATGCCCAATGCATCATTGGCCGCTTTCTTTGTCACCACTTTATTCAATTCAAGCGTACCATTGACAAGATCGGGAACAGCCTGGCGTGCATAAGCTTCCGCTTTGATCAATATCATTTCTCCCGGGTAATACAATGGGATAGCCGTTGTAGCGCTATTCCAGAAACCATTCAGCCGGAAGCGCGGATTGATGGTTGGATTGATGGAAGTATAAAAGGGAATACGCTTGTCGTTCAGTTCCGGTGCAATGGCAGCAGGCAATCCTAAAGTTGAATCAACCGGCTGGTAGATATTATTAGTAGAAGTAACCGAATTGAAAACAGGGTTTGGATTCGCTGCTTCAAAACTCAGCACTGACTTTTTGCTAAGGTCAACAGTACTGGCCACATTCAGGGCTGCAGTATAATTACCCGCAAACAACAGGTATCTTGCCTTGAGTGCATTCAGGGTATTGACGATGTCCGCACCCGCCGGCATATCCGTCAGAAAAGCATTGCTGACAGCATTGGCGCTGATCGTTGTGAGCGCCTTATCAATGGCTGCAATGGCACGGTTATACCCTGTTATCCTGTCGGAGAAAGTTACATTACTGATCCCGGTGGTATCAGGTACTTTCTCCCAATAGCCCGACAAACAGCCGATGGACAATGCTTTGAAAATAGTGGCATAACCGATCAGTCCGCTGGCATACCCTTTATCTCCCAGCTGGCCCGCTGCGTTGATCACATTATTAGCATCATAAATGGTTTTATTGGCGTTTGTCCACACATTCCCCAATAAAGCATTGGTACCATCCACCGCTGATCCACCGGTCGCAAACTGAAATTCTGAGGTATTGCCCGGGTTCAGCAGAAAGGTTTCGCCGGTAATAAGACCGGTTGCATCAGACATGCCATAAGCCACATTGGATGCATAAGTACGTTGCAGTCCGATCACAGTTCCGGCCAATCCTTTTGCAGCACTGAATACCTGTGCCGACGTTGCTGCATTGGGATTTGTATAGTTTTTCTTGCAACCCGCTGCACTGATCAGCAATGCTGCAAGCCCTGTATATATTGTCGATTGAATAATCTTTTTCATACTGGTGTTTTTTAAATTAAAATTTTGCCTGGATACCAACGCTGAATGTCCTGGGAATAGGCACAGCCCCGAAATCAATGCCGCGAAGGATGGTGCTTTGTCCTCCTGCATTCACTTCCGGATCATACCCGTTATAATGATCCCAGCTCACCAGGTTACGGCCGCTGAAACTAATGCTCAGGTCATTGACCCATTTTAATTTTCCAACATGGTAGGTCAGTGCTAATTCGCGCAGTTTGGTATAAGCGCCGTTGTCAATACGCCACTGTTCAATCGAATAAATACTGCTGATATAACCGCGTGGCAATTGCCCTCTTTGTTCCTGCTCCGCCACTTTACCATTACCAACTCCCTGGCGCGTTCTGAAGTCAGCATTAAATACATTCACTCCCTGTACAGCATCAATCTGTACGCGCAGGCTGAATTTTTTGTAAGAGACTTCATTTACCAGGCTCGCAGTATAATCAGGATTGGGATTACCGATCACCCTGCGCAGGGTGCTGCCGGCTGGCAGTCCTGCTGCATCTCTTCCGGGTGTATAGGCAAGTACGCTGTTCTGTGTTCCTTTTTCAGTCTGCGGAAAACCTGCTGCATTTTTAACCTGGTTACCGCTTCCGTCAACAGCAAAGAAAGTTCCATAAAAAACGCCAATGGGTTGTCCTTCAATAATTGCAACAGGTGCACCCGCATTGGTACTCAATAAAGTCAAAGCCTGACCAATACTCACTGCTTTGTTCCTGTTGTGATTGAAGATACCTGTGATATCCCATTTGAAATCTTTATCAGCAACAGGGGTTCCCGTTAAAACGAGTTCATAGCCCTTGTTTTCTAATGAACCGAAGTTATCCTGCAGGCTGGAAAATCCTGTCGTAGGTGCAATGAACCGGTCGATCAAAAGGTCTTTTACTTTTTTGCTGTAGACGTTGACGATTAAGCCGAGACGGCCGGACAGGAATGAAAGGTCAAGACCAAGCTCTGTCTCCTGCTGCCGTTCGGGTTTTACATTTTCATTGGCCAGCGTGGTACGTGAATTCAATGCAGTCCTGCCTAAATAAGAAGAAGCGAGGTAAGTATTATACCGCGAGTAGGCGCCGATACCGGTAAGGTTTCCGCTTTCACCATAGGCAAGGCGCACTTTGAACAGGTTCCACCATTTTGATACACCCAGCCTGCTCCAATAATCGGTGCCGGATAATACATAGCTTCCACTTGCTTTGTAATAGGTCTGGTTACGCTGGTTCTTACCAAATACCGATGATCCGTCTACCCTTACCGCACCTGTTAAAAAGAACTGGTTACGGTATTTGAAATTCTGCTGCAGGTAAGTACCCGATACCGACAGTTCGCTGCGGTCATCCACACCATCCATTTTAGTGCTGACACCGCTGACCGTTTGTACAAAAGGCGCTAGCCCGCGTCCCTGTAATAAAGCATAACTGTTCTTTTCATATTGCTGTGAAAATCCTACCTGTGTAACAGAATTGATCTTACTGGTAAGATCAATATTATAGGTTGCATTCAGGTCATGGTTGATGGCGAAGAAATTATTGGCAGCGGTACTTACATAGCCGTTCAACGTAGCATCAAGTGCAGCGCCGCCGCCGTAGAATGCAGTGTTGACATTGTAAGGGTACGGCGGAATAAACGTGGTTCCGTTCTGGGCATAGTTATCAATACCCATGATATAATCAACAGTCAGGTGTTTAACCGGTCTCAGTTTCAAACCCAGGCTGGTAATGATGCGGTTAGTAGTTTGCTTCTGTTTGATCTCTTCCACCACTGATACCGGGTTCACACGGCCTCTTTCGCCCACTGCCAGGATATTACCCAATGCATCCCTTTTCCAGATATCATGAAAATTGCCGATGATGGTAACCGAATTCATAGGTGAAAAGAAAGAGTTACCATCCGGTTTTTCATTGGCGCTGCTGTTAATATAATTCAACCCGATGGTAAAGCTGGCCCATTTATTCAACACCTGGTCAACATTACTGCGGAAACTGAAGCGCTGAAAATCGGTATTCCTGATGATGCCCTGGTTAAAGAAATAAGAACCGGAAACATAATATTTTGTCTTGTCGGTACCGCCGCTTACTGCAATATTATTATCTGTACCGCTGGCATTGCGGAAGATATAATCCTGGTAATCATAGCGGCTAACGGGGGTTGTATTCGTTAGTGCAGTTAACAGGATGTCCTGTGTTTGTGCACCGGGACCATCTGCAGGGCCGCCGAATTTTGTAGGCGATTGGTTAACGTCTGATTTCTTGCGCAGGCTGCTGGAAGTATAGCTGGTAGAAAAACTCACCACCGGCGTTCCGCTTTTGCCTTTTTTGGTGAATATCTGCACCACTCCTGCATTAGCGCGGCTGCCATAAATAGCGGCGGCGGCGGCGCCATTTAGTACCTCTATCCTTTCTATATCATTCGGATTGATATCAACTAATCTGCTCTGCCCGATAGCACCTACAAAATTGCCGCCGTCATAGTTACCCGATGTATTGGTAACCCGGTTGGTACCATTGTTCACAATAACCCCGTCAATGATATACAGCGGTTCGGAAGAAGATGAAATGGAACTGATACCCCTCAGCCTGACGGAAAGACCACCTGCAGGGTCGCCTGAGTTTTGTGATATCTGTGCACCTGCGGTCTTACCTTGTAATGCGGCCAGTACATTACCAGTAGCGCCCTTGGTCAGTTCCTCCGCTGATACCGAACTGATATAGCTACCCAGTTGTCTTCGCGTAGTTCCCTGGGAGTTACCCGTAACGATCACTTCATCGAGCTTGGAAACATCTTCGCTGAGCTGTGCATCGATCGTGTAATGATTGGTACCGCCGGAAACAATCAGGCCCATTTCCTTTGTTATAAATCCCGTACTGGAAAATACGACCATGTATTTTCCAGGTTTTAGATTCGCCGCAAAGCCGTATACACCGACATTATCGGTGGCAATACCGGAACTTGTTCCTTTCACAAAAACAGAGGCAGCTTCAATGGCCGCACCTCCTTTACCTGTTACCTTACCAGTGATACGTACCTGTGCAAAAGTACCCGCCGTTAACAGGTTAATACACAACACCATCACAAGTGCTGCCCACCTGCGTGGTAGTTGTACCTCTTTCATTTTCATACTGCAGTGTTTTTAGTTTATAAAATAGTCAGTCCTGTTATGGCGTAAGCATCAAATAATGGGTTCAGCGGATCGATATCAGTAACCAGTGTGTCAATCGCATGAAGGCCACACACTGTAAACCGTTGATGAGTATTGATCTTTTCAGCAATAGACAATACCACTGTTTTTTGTGATGCCTCTATCATCGCTTTTTTTACCTGTACCACTTCCCAGTCACTATCGGATACCCCGGTTTCGTCAATCGCATTGATACCCAGGAAACACAGATCGGCTTTAATACTATTGATCTTTGAGATGGCTTCACCGCCTACAGCGATCTGGGAGCCCTTGGAAATTTTATCGCCAATAAAAATCACCTGGATGTTCGGATGTTGCGCGTATTCATAAGCAGCGGGAATACTACCGGTGAAAAAAGTGGCATTCAGTTCAGGTGGCAGGATACGTGCCATTTCGATAACAGTAGTGCCGCCCGTGGTAAGAATGAACATGTCATTTTTAATCAACGAAACCGCTTTCTCTGCAATTACCCTTTTACCATCG
Organism: uncultured Sediminibacterium sp.; assembly: GCA_964507525.1. Taxonomy (GTDB): domain Bacteria; phylum Bacteroidota; class Bacteroidia; order Chitinophagales; family Chitinophagaceae; genus Sediminibacterium. Next base: position 36,047 of record CAZDQB010000018.1, read on the forward strand.
GCCTTATATACGTCTGACCGCAGGAAGGAACTATGGAAAGATTTGGAAAGTGCTCCGCCATGCACTTTGATGATCTTATCCATTTCGGCCAGTTCATTCAGATCCCGCCGGATCGTATCCTGGGATACGTTAATTTCACTGCTTAAGTCGGTCGACAATACCCGGTTATGCAGGTCAATTTTTCTCAGGATATAAGCCTGTCGTTCGGTTTTTAGCATGTACGGTAGAAAAGGGTTGGTTAAAAATAATGCATAATAATGCAAAAAATAAAATTAAATATGCAAATTCGTGCATGTTTTTTGCACTTTTAAGCGTAATTATGAGGTAATGAACCAGAATATTGCCCAATTATATGCCATAGCCAATAAGCCGGAACGGCTGATTATCGGACTCATGAGCGGGACTTCCGTTGATGGCCTTGATGTGGCTTTATGCCATTTTTCAGGCAGCGGAACAGCGACCAGTGTCACGCTGCTGCAATTTGAAACGGTTGCTTATAACAGCGATTTTAAGGCGGAGATTAAATCTGTCTTTTCCCGGCATATGGTTGATCTTGAGAAAGTATGCGTGCTGAACGCATGGGTGGCCACTGAGCAGGCAAAACTTGTAAACCAATGCCTGCGTCGCTGGAATATCAAAGCCGGTGCAATTGACCTGCTCGCCAGTCATGGTCAGACAATTTACCATGCGCCCAAATTGTTGCACCCGTCAGATAAATTCGGGAATGCCACTTTACAGATCGGCGATGGCGATCACCTGGCGGTGGCTACCGGTATCATTACCGTTAGTGATTTCAGGCAAAAACATGTAGCAGCAGGTGGTGAGGGCGCTCCGCTGGCCGTATATGGCGACTCACTCATTTTTAGAAGCGATACAGAGAATCGGATCATGCTGAATATTGGCGGTATTGCAAACTTCTCTTTTTTACCGGCCCGTCATCATACCGCAGCGATTTTCAGTACAGATGTGGGACCGGGCAATACCCTGATGGACGCCTACATACAACAGCACTTTCCCGGCCATTACTTCGATGAAGGTGCTTCCATTGCCAGACAGGGTCGTATCATCGAAGCGCTATTGCACGAGTTAAAACAACATCATTTCTTTGAGCAGGGATTCCCTAAAACCATTGGGCCGGAATTATTCAATCTCCAATACCTGGCTGATGCCAGCGCAAGGACAGGGGTACTTTCTATTGCCCATCCTGATGTACTAGCCACCCTTAACAGGTTTTCTGCCGATATGATCGTTGATGCCATCAGAAAAAGCATTACAACAGATTATAGCTATGTTGTTTATATAAGCGGCGGCGGTATGCACAATCCCCTGCTCATGCAGCATATACAGCAACAATTACCCGGTATGGTCTTCAAAAACACAAACGACCTCTCCATTAATCCTGATGCAAAAGAGGCCGTTCTATTTGCCGTGCTTGCCAATGAAGCAATATGCGGCAGTCACGTTGCACTCAATAACGTGCCCGCCATCAGTATGGGCAAAATCAGCTTTCCTGAATAAGTCCTGCGTCTTTCTATTTCCCTACCACCAACACCTGGAATGTTCCCGGTTTTATTTTAGGCCTTCCGGCAGCACCCGGTACAATGGTTTCATAATCTGCCGCAGGCAGGTATAATTTATGCGTGATTTCATCTACAGCTATTGTTCTGGCGCTTTTTTTAGTGGGGATATTGGCAACCACCGAATACTTATCTTTTGAGTTTTCATGTATCACAGTGATCGTACCCTCTCCATTGGAAGTATAGATATTACCAAGTGCAGCATCAAATCCGGCGCCATCGCATCCATCGCCGATTGGCAGTTTATCAATGACCTTTCCGTTTGCTGCATTCATCACTACCAATAGCTTGTTATCTCCGCAGGCGGCAAATAATCTTTTTG
>CAZDQB010000018.1:37955-76358 GCA_964507525.1 uncultured Sediminibacterium sp.
TTTAGTTTTGGTATCAATAGCTAACCCGGTAGGCGCTTCACCAGGCAATAATGACCAATGCGCTTCTACCGTGCAGGTAACTGCATTGATCACAACAATTTCATTTTTATCTTCCACGTTCACAAATACTTTTCCTGTCCCGCTGCTTACTGCTGTCTCGGGTTTACCGCCTACCGCTACCGTAGCAACAACCTGGTCTGTTGCGGGATCAATGAATGTAAGGTCCTTGCTACGGCCATTACAAATAACTATTTTCTTCACTTGCTCATCATAAAAAATGGCATCAGGGTTCTCGCCGGTTTTTATCGTACCGATGGTTGCAAAAGTTTTGAGGTCAAACACAGTGCTGTTATTGGTACGTCCGTTGCTGGTATATCCTTTGTTGAGGGAAGGCACAAAAGCAATGCCGTGTACTCCTGTGGTATTGGGAATGAAACCAAGTGAATCACCTGTTGTCTTGTTCAGAATGTTGACCTGTGTACCGTGTGACACATAAACCTTATCGGAGTTTGGTTCCAACGCTATATAATCCCAGCCACCATTACTCGTTATATGAAAGGCGGACAGTACATGGAAATCTTTCCCGGCCTGCCCGCTGGCAGTGTGTTGAAATGCAGCAATAGCTATCATCCCGATAACAGTTGCTTTTATAAAAGAGTGTTGCATTGGTATTGAGGTTTATTTGAAGGCACTAAATAAATCCCTTATTCTGAAGCAATTTTGAAGTCCGCCGTTATTAACAATTGCATCATACCCTGTTCAGAGAATCAGCACAATCGTTCCGGCAATGATCAGCAAAGCCCCGGCCAGCATTTTTATCGTCAACACCTCTTTCAAAAAAACAACCGATAACAGAATGGTCAGGGCCACGCTTAATTTATCCACCGGCGCCACCTGTGATACTTTTCCGAGTTGTAATGCTTTAAAATAAAATACCCACGACAAGCCGGTAGTGATACCGGAGATCACTAAGAAAATAAGGTTCTGCCGGGAGAGGGTAGCTATTCCTTTTACTTCATTCTTAGCCAGCACAATACTCCATGCTACCAGAAGTATTACGATCGTACGGATGGCTGTAGCCAGGTTAGAACTCATGTTTGTTACGCCCATTTTTGCAAAGACCGCTGTAAGCGCTGCAAACAGGGCAGACAATAATGCATAGATCCACCACATATTATTGATTTAAAGATCAAGTTAACTACTTCCTTGGGCAAAGCCCTGTCAATTTCAGAATTTATGCTTTAACCGGTAAAAGCGCAACCGGATCAGGCTGGGCAGTACAATCAGCAGTAATGGAAGCGCTATGATGAAACCGCCTATGACTGCAATAGCCAATGGCTGGTGCAATTGTGCGCCTGTTCCAATACCCAGTGCGATCGGCATCAACGCAATAATCGCCCCCAGCGCGGTCATGAGCTTGGGCCTTAGCCTGGTAGAAATGGAATAAATGATCGATTCATTTACATCTCCTGTAGCCTTGTAGGATTCCCTGAATTGCAAAAAAGTAAAAATGGCATTTTCTCCAATGATGCCCACAATCATCACCAATCCGGTATAGCTTCCGACATTCAGGGCCGTATGTGTAAAATATAAACCCATATAACTACCCGAGATGCCCAATACTGCAATGAACAAAATGATCAATGAAATAGCAAAGTCCTTAAAGAGAAACAGGATCACACCAAATACCAATAAGCTTGCAGTGACCAGGATGACCAATAGTTCTTTAAAAGATTGCTGCTGTTCTGCATATGATCCGCCATATACAATGGCATACCCTTCCGGCAAAGATAATTTTTGGCCTACTGCCTGCTGAATATCCCTGATCACGCTTCCCAGGTCGCGGCCTTCCAGCCTGGCTGTTACCACGCCCATGGATTGCAGGTCTTGCCGCTGTATTTCTGCATCACCCGTATTCAGGCCTACTGATGCAAATGATTGAATAGGCTTCAGTTTCCCGTTAGGCAGAAAGACAGGGATCTTATGAATGTCAGCCACGCTTAACTGCCGGCTGCCCGGGTACAGTAGCCGTATATTGGTAAACTGCTCTTTATCATACACAGTGCCAATCGTATTACCTTCGAGAGAAGACTGCAATTGGTACTGTAAGCTGGCTGGCGTGATACCGAATTGTGCCAGCATGGCGCTGTTGGGAGTTACATCTATAGAAGGACCCGCTATGACAATGCCATCAAACACGTCGGCGGCTCCCCTGACCTGGTTGACAATACCAGCTACCTGCCTGGAAAGTTCCTGCAATTTCAACCGGTCGTTTCCGAATATTTTTACTTCAACCGGTTGCACCGATGTCATCAGGTCGCCCAGCATATCACCGATCACCTGCCCAAAATCGATACGCAAAGCCGGTTGCGTGGCTTCTACCTGTTTGCGTATATCACTGATCACTTCCTCGGTTGATTTATCCCGCGTTTTCTTTAATTGTATCAGGTAATCGCCGCGATTGGGTTCAGTAATAAAGAACCCCATCTGTGTACCGGTACGCCTTGAATAGGCTGCTACTTCCGGAACCTTCACCAATATCTTTTCCACCTCGCGTAACATGTGATCTGTTTCATCTAAGGATGTCCCTGGTGGCGAACTATAATCCAGCACAATGCTGCCCTCATCCATTTCAGGCAAAAAGCCCGTTTCCAGTTTCGGGAAGATATAATAGACTGATGCTGCCAGCAAAAGAACAATGACAATGCTCAGGTAAGGGCGCCTGATAAAAAAACCTACCCATCGCTGGTTCCTGACGGAATGCGGCTTTATTTTTCTTTCTTTTGGGCTCACTACAAACGCATTCCTCGTAAGCAGCAGATAAATAACCGGAAGCACCAGCCAGGTAACCAGGAAAGAACAGGCCAATGTAATGATCATGGTATTTGTCATTACTTTAAAATAGGCACCCGCCACCCCGCTCATCAAAACAAAAGGAAGAAATATAACAATGGTACTGAGTGAGGAGCCCACCATGGCCGGCAACAGGTACCGGATGGCTTTTTGTACCAGCGGCACTGAGGGTTCTTCCGGATGCTCTTCATGTGTTCTGTGTATCTGTTCCACTACAACAATGGCATCATCAATGATCAGACCAATGGCTGCAGCTATCGCACCAAGTGTCATAATGTTCAACGTTTGTCCCGTTGCATATAAAACGATCAGTGTAAGCAGCAGTGTAACTGGAATGGTGATCAATATAACCGTGCTGGCCTTGAGTGAACGCAGAAACACGATCGCTACCAATATGGCCAGTGTCAGTCCCACCCACAAACTATCTGTTACGCTTTTGATGGAATCCTTTACAAAATCGGCCTGCTCATAAAAGGGCTGTATGGATACGTCCTTCGGAATAATCTTTTTCAGGTCTTTCAGTTTCACATCCATTTTATCGGACAGATCAACCAGGTTGGCATTGGGTTGCTTGATCACTGCCAGCAAAATACCTTCGTGACCATTGGCATTGATCTTCACATATTCTTTTGCCTCCTGTATCTGTATCGCTGCAACATCCTTTAATAAAACAATACGCTTGCCATTGTTACTGATCACCAAGTTGGACAAGTCTTCCTTAGAACTTACCGAAGCATCTGTAACTGTTAAGTACAAAAGACGGTAGTCGGACAGGTAACCATTGGATTTGATAAAATTGGTCTGGTTGAGCGCGGTGGTAATGATGTCGGGTGTGATCCCAAGGGTGCTCATTTTCTGTATGTTCAATACCAGCCAGTATTCTTTTGTCTTGCCGCCGATCACCCTGATATCAGACACTCCCTCCACCTGTGACAGGAATGGCTTGATGGTGTACATGGCCAGCAGTTTCATTTCAATAGGTGACCTCGTTTTACTTTCAAGTGAATAGCCGATGATCGGCAGGATGGATGGGTTCATCCGCTCAACCGTGATCTGAACATCGGGGGGTAGTGTATGGCGGATTTCATTGATCTTAGATTCAATACGCTGTTGGCTGATATCAATATTCGCCTTCCAATCCATATAGGCAGATATCTCGCAACTACCGCGGCTGGTGATGCTGCGTATGCTTTTTAAATCAGGCACCTGTTTAACAGCATTCTCTAATTGCCGCGTTACAGTAATCATCATTTTCTTCACGGGCTGCTGCCCTGCATCAGCAATGATCTTGATCTTTGGGAATGTGATCTCAGGGAAAAGCGCAGTCTGCATTTTACTATATGCAAACATCCCGCCCAGCAGGATGATAACAATGATCACACTAACCGGGTTCTTATAAGTAATAAAGAAACTGCGCATGTGTTAGGGTTATTTAATGATGGAAACTTTAACGGTATCAGGCAAACCATAATTTCCGGTCAGCAATATTTTATCGGCCGATGATAGCTTGGGGGTGATAATCTCTACGCGGTCTGCTGTTTCCATTCCTTTTTGTACCGGTATTTTTACGGCAGTAACACTATCGATCATCTTCATGATCCAGAACTTACTCTGCACTTCATCTGTCAACACTGCTGACTTTGGCAGGGAGGTAATATTATCTTTTGCTTTTTTAACGAGACTCACTTTCGCAATCAGGTTTTCCGGGATGGCTTTGGCCGTATTCACTTTTATCACATAACTCTGTGTTTGAGATACGGCATCCACCGTTGGCATTGCGTTTGCGATATACCCGTCCAGAATTGTACCATCAGGTAATTTTAATTGCAGGTTTTTATTATTGGCTAAATATGGTTTTAATTCATAAGGCAGGTCTAATAAGAAAATAAAACTCTTGGTATCAGTGATCACAGCCAGTTGTTCGTTATCCTGTACATAATCCCCTGCCTGGTAAGTAAGTTGTGTAATGTATCCGCTGCCCGGTGCTTTGATGTGAATATTCCCGCTAAAATGCAGGGTGCTGTCCAATATGCTGATCGTGTTTCCCAGGCTTTGTGATTCCTTTGTTTTCAATACAAACAATTCCTGCCCTTTTTGCACATAACTGCCAAGGTGCGCATTTACAGCCTGCAGGTACCCGTTTGCATTTGCCTTTACATAAGTCTTCAGCAGAAAAGAGGATACGGCATTTATCTCAACTGCTTCCGTCATGGTACCTGTAGCGGCATTGGTAACTGTAACCGGCGTTCCTTCTGCAGCCGCCGGAGTTTGAGCCTGTGTTTCTTTTTTATCCGGCTGCGTTTTGCAACCGGTCAGTACAACCACAATTAAAAGTAAAAGCAAACGGGTAATACGCTGATACATGTTTCTTAATTTTTTCTGTTCCAGTAATTGATCTGGTTAATGAGCTGAAGTTTGTAGACCATATTTTGTGTACTGCTGTTCTTAGCTGAGAGATAATTGCCAATGGCTAAAATATAGTCCGGCATCCGAACATCTCCGGCCTCTAGTAATTTCCTGTTGGCTTCAATCAACGCGCTCGTGTATTTGATCTGCGTGACTGTCTGGTTAATCAATTCCTGTGCTAACTGCAGTTGTTGCAACAATTGAACAATCTGCTGGTCATATTGCGTTTTATAATAACTTTCATACTGCTGCCTTGTTTGTTCTGCAATGGCAATTTTGTCGTGCTGCATTTTCTTTTGCCGGCCATCATAGATAGGTACTGTAAGGTTTACGCCGAAACTGGTTCCGAAATTTTTATACGGATTTAAAGCAAAAGTGCTGGAATGGCCGGCATCTGCATACAGGTTTACTTTGGGTTTATACGCAAAATCTACCTGTGCGTCACTATTCTTCAACTTCAGGCTGTCTACATGGAACTGCTGATAAAAAACAGTGTTCTCGATCTCCGGCGGGAGTATCATTGCCAGTTCCGGCGCAGGTAATACTGCAAAGGCAGTGTCTTTCAAACCACTCAGGTAATTCAGTGTTGCAAATTCATTCCGGTACTGAACCTGTAGCTGGTGAAGCTGCAGTTGCTGTTGCTGCATGGTAACCAGGAAACTGAGGTAATCTGTTTGCCTGTATATATTTCTTTCGGTCAGCCTTTTTAAAACTGCTTCTTCACTACCCAGCAGTTCCAATACTTCTTTGCTAAAACTGTACTGGAGATAAGTGCCATAAGCGGTGACGTATTGACTGGTAATGGACTTCTTAAGTTCCTGTTCAGTTACTTTACCTGCTACTTCCAGGGATTGTTTGATCAATTGAATGGCATCATACTGGTTTTGGATATTCTCCTTTCCTACTAATCTTTTATTGACTGTGATCAACTGGCTGAAACTGCCACCATTGGTAATGGCATGATCATATCCCCAGTCTTTGATGGAAGGTGCGTACAGGTTATTGCTCACGCCATTCACCTGCGGTCTGTAGCTGGCATTAATACGAAGGCTGTCAATCAGGGCAGAACGCGACTGGTTTCTGAAGTCATTGAGCAAAGGGCTTTTGCTGATGCCCGCTGCAATATAGTATTCCAGGTTCTTTGATTGTGCAAAAAGACATACGCTGTTGATCAGCAAGATGCCAATTAAAAAATATTTGATCAATCGGTTGAACATTTCCCTAAGTTATTTAAATCCCTGATGTAAAAATTCAATAGCAGCCTGATTGCTGCAAATATGCCGGCTAATTCTGTCAAAAATCTGAAGGAAGAAAAAAACTATTTGAATACAATAGTAAACACGTGCAGGCATTCACTGCAATGATTATTAGTATGATAGCGGTAACTGATCTTGTAATCTGCCAGGTCACATACCTGTTTTACAATAGATAAACCCAACCCATTGCCTTCAGGCTCGGTTGCCGGATGGCGGAAAAAGCGGTTGAACAGTTTCGCTTCATCCAGTGCAGGAAGCGAAGAGGTATTAACAATCGAAAGCTGCTCATTTGTTAATGTGATAGCAATAGTACCACCTGGCATATTATACCTGATACTATTACTCAGCAGGTTGCTGATCACAATGTCGGCAAGGTGCTGATGGAAAACGGTGGTCACAGGAACTGTATGCAATGTTATTTTAAGGTCTTGTGCCGTAATGAGTTCCTGCCATTCATTTATTTTTTGCTGCAGCAGTACATTCCATTGCACCTGTTCGTTCAGTTCAAAACGCCCGTTCTCTATTTTGGCCAGTAATAACAGGGATTGGTTAAGGCGTGACAGCCGTTTAACTGATTGTTCAATGGTAGCGATAGAGGCAGTGTGCTGCTGTAGTACCTGCTCATCCTGCATCAATGTATCTGTATGTGTTGCGATCACAGCCAAAGGTGTTTGCATTTCATGAGCGGCATTGCCCGTGAAATCTTTTAACACCTGGTATTCCTGCTGTACCCGCTCTGTCATGTTATTGACACTCAGGTTAAGCAATGAAAACTCATCAATACCTGTTTGTGGCAGGTGAAGCGTCTGTTGTTTCGTTAGCTGGTATTGCCTGATGACTGAGATGGTATGATAGAAGGGTTGCCACAATTTTTTTAGCACAACACGATTGATCAGATAACCCGCCACCAGGATCAACGCAATCATAATGATGGCTATCATAATGATCAGCTTGAGCAGATCATCTGTTGCTTCCTGTGACTTGCTAACAATCACATCATAAAGGTCGTTATTGATTGCCAGGGTAAATTGTATTTTTCTTATCCATTCCTGTTCTTTCTCTTTGTGGTTCCATGCTTTTTCGGAGCTGTAAATTGCTTCCGCAACCGGAGTTGAGGTCTTTGTAACAGTAATCTGCTGGTCGTTTGTATTTACAATTTCCGGCAGCTCATTGTGTTCATTTACGAACTGCCTGATCTCTGCCCGTTCTGTTCGCAGGGTTTGATCTAATTGCCTGATCAGCACATACCTGAGGGCAAAATAAAAGGCAAAAGTACCGGCAATGAATATGATGACAGAAATGGTTATATTAATGCGGTTATATTTTGTGAAAAGCTTCATGTCTCAGAAAATTTATACCCCATTCCATACACACTGCGGATATAATCGCCGGCGCCTGCCTGCACTAATTTCTTCCGCAGGTTTTTGACATGTGTATAAATAAAATCATGGTTATCCGCCATATCCATATTATCTCCCCATAAATGTTCCGCTATAGCATTTTTAGAGAGTATCCTATTCTTATTAATGACAAAATACAGCAACAGTTCATACTCCTTCCTGGTCAGCACAACTGCATGGTCATTAATGGCAACCATTTTACCCTGTACATCTATTCTGATCTCCCCAAAATGGAGGCTGTTGTTACCTTGCAGGTTCTTACGTCGGATGATGGCAGCAATGCGCACGCTGAGTTCGGGCAAATGAAAAGGTTTCGTCAGGTAATCGTCCGCACCCAGTTGTATTCCCATGATCTTATCGCCCAGCTCATTCCTGGCGGAGATGATAATAACACCATCGGTATTATTGTTGGCCTTTAATTGTTCCAGTAACTGCAGCCCGTTGCCGCCCGGCAGCATGATATCCAGTACAATACAATCGTAATGATAGCGTTCTATCTTTTCCAATGCATCGGGATAAGTGCTTACCGATTCGCATCGATACTGTTGCTGTACCAGGTAATCAACCATGATCTTATTCAAAGACGGTTCATCTTCTATGATCAGTATCTTCACTTGTTCATTATTTCGGCAAATTAACTTCCAAAAACTGTTTAAAAACTGAAGTGATGTAACGCACTAAAGAAAGCTATCGGCATCCCTGTATGCCTTGATCAACGCTTGCTCGCCTTCCTTGCCCGGGTTGGCAGTTCCATGTTCCATGCCAAGTACCCCTTTGTATCCTTTGTTGTAGATATGTTTAAAAATATTATGGTAATTCATTTCCCCAGTTCCGGGTTCTTTTCTGCCGGGATTATCGCCTATCTGGAAATAACCGATCTCATCCCATGTCCTGTTAATATTGCTGATGATATTGCCCTCGTTTCGTTGCATGTGGTACATATCAAATAATATCTTACATGCAGGGCTGTTCACTGCTTTACACATTGCATAAGTCTGATCTGTATGCCTGAGAAACAGATCAGGTGTATCACTCAGTGGTTCCAGTACCATGACCAACCCATGTGGTTCCAATATTTCAGCGCCCCTCCGTAATGTTTCAATTACATTGGCAGTCTGGATACCTTCGGGCAGACTACGGTCGTAGTTGCCAGGCACTACCGTCATCCATTTGGCGCGACAGCGTTTGGCCACTTCAACCGCATCCCGGCAAAACTGTATGAACTTATCCTTCCATTCTTTCTTTCCATTGGTCATGGAAGTCTGCAATGGCCATTTGTCAAACTGAATTACGAACACGCCCATTGTCATGCCCAGTTTCTCCAATGTATCGCCTATCTGTTTTTGTCTCTCAGGGGTACGATCCATCATGCCATTGTCTTCAATAGCCCTGAATCCAACACTATGTGCAAATTTTATCTGGTCAATAAAATCATTCCCGGCAAGGTTACGGAACATGCCGTCATGGATACCGTAATTACAGTTAAATGGTTTGTTATCTTCTGTTACCAGGTTGGGGTATTTACTGCCTGCCAACAGGTCTGCTGTTGTCAGCATGGCGCCGCCAGCCAATAAACTTTGTTGCATAAATTTTCTTCGTAGCATAACATGTAATATTTGTGCGTTAAATTTACCGGGAATAGTTTATATAATTTTAAAAATTATACCGGTTCTTTCCCAAACCTGTATTGCGCAACAACTTTTTATGTCCACCGGTCAGTTAAAGCGGTATGCTTATTCACAGTCCAAAATGGGATCACCATTCCAGCTTATTTTTTTTGCAGCTGATGCGGCCCTTGCCGATGAGCTTGCAGCGAAATGTTTTGCATTGGTTGACACTTTCAATGTGATCTTCAGCGATTATGATCCGGATAGCGAGTTGAGCCGGCTTGACGCTGCAGCCGGAGCCGGTCCGCAAACTGTTTCGCCTGCCTTATTAGATATATTCATCCATGCAGAACACGCCTGGCAAAAAAGTAAAGGCGCTTACGACATTACTGCGGGCCCCGTTGTCAAATGCTGGCGCCATGCCAGAAAAGAAAGGCAGGTTCCTGATGACCGGGAAATCAGGGAAAAGTTACTGCTGACCGGCTTCGATAAAGTTGTGATCGACAGGTTCAATCAACAGGTAATATTACCTGTCAAAGGCATGCAAATAGATCTTGGCGGTATTGCGAAAGGATATATTGCGCATAAAGTGCTTGACCTCTTATCACAACATGGTATTGCGCAAGCGCTGGTAGATGCAGGCGGCGATATCGTAATGAGTGATTCCCCTCCGGGTAAAGAGGGCTGGATTGTTGGTGTAAACATACCAGAGCATACAGCCATATTATTGCCCAAAAAGTTGTCGCTCCGGAATATGGCAGTCGCAACATCGGGTGACGCCTATCAGTACATTGTACACAATGGGAAAAAATACTCCCATATCATTGACCCCCGTACAGGTTATGGCATCACAACACAGAAAAATGTAACCATTATTGCACACGACGGCACTATTGCCGATTGGCTGGCTACTGCATGCAGCATACTGCCAATACCGGAAAGCAGGCAGCTCGTTGAAAGCCTGGGCGCCTCATTCCTGATCACTGAATTGCAACAGGGACAAATTATTGGTCACACAGCCGGTAATTTTTTGGATTATTGGAAACATAGCTAACAGTTGTTCGTGAAATAATTGATTAACTTGACGGCTTCCAAAATATTGCTTTTATTAATAACAATGTGATGAGCTTCACTAAAGAAACTGCTAAACAAACAAAATTCATTGTCCTGGGCGTACTGTCATGCACACAGGCTTCTGCACAAACCAATTCGACTGCATTCAATGCTTATGAGCAGACGCTCCCCGGCTCATCGCTCAAATTTAAAATGGTACCGGTACCCAAAGGTGAATTTGTGCTTGGGAGTCCTTCGAACGAATCAAAGAGAAATGCAGACGAAGGTCCGCAACATCCCGTTGCCATCTCTCCTTTCTGGATAGACATGTATGAAGTAACGCGCGATGAATTTGATGTGTTCCTGAAAGATGAAACCACCAGCCAGAACAATGATATGGATGCTGTTACCAGGCCCAGCCCCCAATACATCGATTTCAGCTTAGGCATGGGCAAAGAAGGCGGGTTCCCGGCCAACAGCATGTCGCAATACTGCGCACTCATGTATTGTAAGTGGCTCTATCAAAAGACGGGCATTTTTTATCGCCTGCCTTCCGAAGCTGAATGGGAATATGCCTGCCGTGCAGGCAGTAAAACTGCTTACTATTTTGGTAATGATACCAGTAAGTTGAAAGACTATGCCTGGTATAAAGACAATAGTGAAGATAAGTTTCAGAAAGTAGGACAGAAAAAGCCCAATGCCTGGGGCCTTTACGATATGCTCGGTAATGTCATGGAATGGACGCTGGATCATTATGAGGGAGATTTTTACCGGCATCTTAATGATAAGAGCCAGGATCCCAAAGAGGAACCCAATCCTGCCAGGTATCCGAAAGCATTGAGAGGCGGTGGCTTTACCGACGAAGCAGCAGTATTGCGCAGTGCAACAAGGTTCAAGTCTGATCCTTCCTGGAACCGGCGCGATCCGCAAATTCCTAAGAGCAGGTGGTGGTTAACAGAAGCGGGAGCTGTAGGTTTCCGCATCATCAGGCCTTTACAGCAACCCACCCCCGAACAGGCAGATCAATTTTTTAAAACCTATCTCGGTCAATAAAATTCACCTTCAAAAACAATATACATGAACAACGATGCTTCCAACAATTCCCGCAGGAAATTTGTAAAACAAACTGCTACGCTGGCAGGGGCCTGGATGGCCTCTCCATTATTATCTAATGCCAATTTTTTCTCCGGCGCCGACAATACCATTAAAGTAGTATTGATAGGCTGTGGCGGACGCGGTACCGGCGCTGCCATGCAGGCCTTGCTGAGTAAACAGAATGTAAAGCTGGTAGCTATGGCCGATGCTTTCCGTGATAACTTAGACAAGTGTTATACAAGCCTTACAGCTCCGGCTGAATCTGCAGAAGGGCAGGCTGCCAAAAGCAAGATCGATGTGCCGGAAGAAAGAAAATTTACCGGCTTTGATGCCTACCTGAAAGCCATCCCATTGGCCGATGTTGTGATACTGGCAACACCGCCCGGTTTCCGTCCTATTCATTTTGAAGAAGCCATCAGACAGAACAAACATGTATTTATGGAAAAGCCGGTGGCCACCGATCCTGCCGGTGTACAAAAAGTATTGGCAACTGCAGCTATTGCCAAAGAAAAGAAACTGAACGTAGTCGTTGGCCTGCAAAGGCATTACCAGAACTCCTACCGTGAACTCTTCAAAAGAAAGGACCAGATTGGCGATATCCTTTCAGCACAGGCATGGTGGAATAATGATGGCGTATGGGTTCGTCCGCGTAAACCTGAACAGACAGAAATGGAATACCAGATGCGTAACTGGTATTATTTTGTATGGCTTTGCGGCGACCATATTACAGAGCAGCATATTCACAACCTGGACGTAATCAACTGGTTCAAAGGAGGTTATCCGGTAAAAGCCCAGGGTATGGGTGGCAGGCAGGTTCGCAAAGGAAAGGACAATGGTGAAATATTCGATCACCACTTTGTAGAATTTCAATATGCCGATGGTTCTATTCTCAACAGCCAATGCCGCCATATTCCCGGCACCATGAGTAAGGTGGATGAACTGCTGGTAGGAACCAAGGGCAAGATACATTGCGGTGCAGGCAGGATCACTGATGCACATGGCAATGCGGTATACCAGTTCGACAGGAAAACAGAAAACAATCCTTACCAGACAGAACATGATGAACTGTTTGCTGCGATTGCAAAAGGCGAATACAAATTTGCAGATGCGGAAAACGGAGCCAGAAGCAGCATGACTTCCATACTGGGAAGGATGGCCACTTACAGTGGACAGGTTATTGAATGGGATAAGGCACTCAGTTCAGGGCTCGACCTGCATCCTAAAGTATACGATTTTGCAGCCACACCGCCAGTGATACCCGGTGTTGATGGCTTTTATCCGGTTGCCATTCCAGGCGTAACCAAATATGCTTAACCTTATCAATTGTACATGAAACAGTTATTCTTTTTACTCATAAGCTGTATGGCATCTATGACCATGCAGGCGCAAGCCACTTCTATTTTTAACGGCAAGGACATCAGCAACTGGACCATTCACGGAACAGAGAAATGGTATGTTGACCAGGGAGAACTGGTTTGCGAGAGCGGTCCTGATAAACAGTATGGCTACCTCTCCACCAACAAAGCCTATAAGAATTTCACGCTCACTTTGGAGTTCAAACAGGAAGCGAATGGCAACAGCGGGGTGTTTTTCCGTTCTTCTATTGAGGGCGTGAAGATCAGCGGCTGGCAGGCAGAAGTGGCGCCACCCAATCATTTCACAGGCGGCATCTATGAATCTTATGGCCGTGGCTGGCTCATCAAACCCAAACCGGAAGATGAACAATGGCTGAAAATGGGCGAATGGAATACCATGAAAGTCACTGCTAATGGCGATGAAGTAACCACCTGGCTCAATGGACACCAGATGATTTATATCAAAGATGAGAAGATCGGTAAAGGGGAAGGGTTTATTGCGCTGCAGATACATGATGGCGGCGGAATAAAGATAAGATGGCGAAACCTGAAAGTGCAGGAACTATAGTTAAAAGACCGGGACGCATCAATTCCCGGTCTTTTTTTTAAACGGTTTGCCGGAATTATCAATATCCCATACCTTTAATCATCAGATGATATGATGACTAATGCCGGACCAGCTAAAAAAATACTGTCTCAGTGATGAAGTGGCGCTGAAACTGCAACAGCAGATTGCCGCGGGTAAATACAAGGCAGGCGATAAGCTGCCCACAGAACCCGAGCTGATGCACCAGTTTGGTGTAGGCCGTTCCAGCATCCGTGAAGCCATCAGGATATTGGCTAACTCAAGACTGGTACGTGTACAGCAGGGACTGGGCACTTTTGTTGAATTACAGCACGGCACCTGTGTACCCTGGTACCAGCGTGTGCAACATGCAAAAGGCCCCGAGCTCAATGAAGTACGACAATTGCTTGAGCTGAAAATAGCAGAGAAAGCAGCACTTAACAGGACTCAGAAGGATATTGCACAGATGAAGAAATACCTGAATAAACGGTATGAGGCGGCATTGAACAAACAAACAGCGGCATGCATTGAAGCTGATATTCAGTTTCACATTTGTATAGCTGAGGCAGCTAAGAATGATATCCTGGCAGACCTGTATAAAACCATTGCTGCGCAGATCAAAAAATCGTTCCAAGAGGTATACAGCAATACCTGTCCGTTTATTGCCAAGCATGAAGCCCATGCGGAGCTTCTGCAAAGCATTATTGATAAAGACCCAAAGAAAGCCTGGCAATGTGTTGCCAATATCACGGGTCAGAAAACATAGCCATTTGCCGGCGAATACCGGCTGGTATTCAAATAAAGATTGCCGATCTGCTGCCATAGAAACAGATAGCTCAATTGTTTTGTATGATGAACTTATGGAACCAACGCTTTAAACAGGCGACACTCCCTGTCATTGCCGCCTGTCTTTGTTCTGCACCAGCTACACAGGCCCAGCAGGCACCTTTACTGCTTTCTGATGCCATTAAAACAGGACTTGTCAATTACCAAACCATCAAAGCAAAGCAGCACTATTTAGATGCTTCGACAGCCTTGGTGCAAAATGTAAAGAATGAGTACCTGCCCAATATCATTGCAGGACTACAGCATAATTACGGAACCGTCAATGGCCAGTTTGGTCCCCTTGCACCTGCGAGCCTCACCGGCGTTTCATCTGCCGGTCCGGCTGCAGATAAGCAAAACTGGGCGGCCGCTTTCGGTTCATTATACGTAATCAATACCAACTGGGAAGCGTTTACGTTCGGCAGAAAACAATCCAGGATCGATGCCGCCAACGCCCAGGTAAAGAAAGACTCGGCCGACCTGGTACAGGAACAATTTATACAAAGTATCAAAATAACTTCCGCCTATCTCAACCTCCTCATTGCGCAGCGGCTGATACAGAATGCACAATCCAACCTTGACAGGGCTACTGCCGTTAAAAATGCTGTGCTGGCAAGAACCTTATCAGGTCTCAATCCCGGCGTTGATTCTTCCATAGCCAACGCAGAAGTATCGAGGGCCACACTTGTTTTGATAGATGCCGCGGGTAATGAACAACAGTTGCGTAACCTGCTGGCTCAATTGCTGAATATCACACCCACCGGTTTTATCTTAGACAGTTCTTTCTTAAAAAATATTCCTTCCACATACAACACCGGTTTCGATGCTACTCAAAACCCGCAGCTGCAGTTTTATGCCAGTCGTATCCATCAAAGCAACTTGTTTGAAAATGTGATCAAAAAAACAGTTCTGCCGGGTGTGAACCTATTCGGTATTGTTCAGACAAGGGGATCGGGATTTGAGTATAATTATTCGCCTGCATTACCGGACAGGTATTCAAAAAACTATTTCGACGGCATTAACCCCTCACGGACCAACTATATAGCAGGCTTCTCAGTATCCTGGAATATTATGAGCCTTGCCAAAATAAAGCAGCAGGCAACAGCCCAGCGCTTTATTACAAAAGCTTATGAAAATGAATACGACCTCGTCAATACCCAGCTGAAAGACCAGTTGGTACTT
Organism: uncultured Sediminibacterium sp.; assembly: GCA_964507525.1. GTDB lineage: Bacteria > Bacteroidota > Bacteroidia > Chitinophagales > Chitinophagaceae > Sediminibacterium. The sequence continues at coordinate 53,553 of CAZDQB010000018.1, forward strand.
TCAGACCAGCGCATAGAAAACGCATTGCAGGTATACAAGGAAGTGCCCCGGCAATACAAGGCTGCGGCGGATGCCTACCTGCAAAAAACAGTATTGTATAAAAATGGACTGACCAATATTATCGATTTGCAGCAGGCATTGTATGCAGTGAATAAAGCGGAGACAGATATCAGCGTGGCATACATTAACGTATGGCAGGCGTTATTACTGAAAACCGCCGCATCAGGTGACTTCGATTTGTTTTTGAAACAGGTGAAATAGCATTTTATTATGAACATGATCCGTTTTGCATTACGTAAACCCATCAGCATCATGGTACTGGTGGCTGGTTTGTTTTTCTTTGGCATCAAAGCAATCAACAGTATCAAGATTGATATCTTTCCCAAACTTGATCTGCCCGTTATCTATATCGCGCATCCTTTTGGCGGTTATACACCCAGCCAGATGGAAGCTTTATTTGGCAAACAGTATGTAAACATCCTGCTGTTTGTGAATGGCATTAAAACCATAGAGACAAAAAACATACAGGGCCTCACGCTGATGAAGGTTACATTTTATCCCGGCACCAATATGGCACAGGCGTCTTCAGAAATGAGCGCTTATACCAATCGCGTACAAGCCATATTCCCACCCGGCTCGCAACCACCCTTCATCATCCGTTTTGACGCTTCCACCTTGCCGGTAGGCCAGCTTGTCTTACGCAGCAATGTCCGTGGCAACAATGAATTGATGGACCTCGCCAATACTTATGTACGTTCCTCTTTTACCAGCATTCCCGGCCTGATCGCTTCCCCGCCGTTCGGTGGTAATGTAAGAACAATAGTGATCAAAGCAGACCCCTCTCTTTTACGATCTCATAACATGACAACAGACCAGTTGGTTGAAGCATTAAAGGTCAATAACCAGACCGCTCCTTCCGGAAACGTAAGAATAGGCGATACCAATTTTTTAACCCCTACCAATACACTGCTTAAAACTGTCAAAGATTTTGAAAATATCCCGTTGTTTAAAGGGGGTGTGCAAAACCTTTACCTGCGTGATGTGGCAACCGTGGAAGACGGCGCTGATGTTACAGTAGGTTACGCATTGGTAAACGGCAAACGGTCTGTTTATTTAAGCATTGCCAAAAGCGGCGATGCCTCTACCTGGGAAGTTGTGCAAAGACTAAAAGCAGCACTTCCCAAGCTGCAGTCACAACTGCCTGAGGACGTAAAGCTGTCCTACGAATTTGACCAGTCGACCTATGTAATCAATGCTGTAAAAAGCCTGTTGAGTGAAGGTGCCATCGGCGCCCTGCTCACCGGTCTGATGGTATTGTTATTCCTTGGCGATGCCAGAGGTGCATTGATCGTTATTTTAACCATCCCCACTTCCATCATCTCCGGTGTATTGTTCCTGAACCTGTTTGGTCAAACCATTAATATCATGACGTTGAGCGGTCTTGCTTTAGCTATTGGTATATTAGTGGATGAAAGTACCGTGACCATTGAAAATATTCACCAGCACTTAGACATGCACAAGCCCAAAGCCCTTGCTATTTGGGATGCCTGTAAAGAGATTGCTTTTCCTAAATTATTGATCCTGTTCTGTATCCTCGCTGTATTTGCACCTGCATTCACCATGAGTGGTATCCCCGGATCCCTGTTCCTTCCGCTCGCATTGGCCATTGGCTTTTCCATGGTCGTATCTTATTTACTGGCGCAAACATTTGTGCCTGTCATGGCCAACTGGATCATGAAAGGACATAAGGTGAAAAAAGATCTGACAACCGACCCTGCACTTTCTGAAGATGAGATCGAATTCAGGTCATCTGCTCTTTCAAAAGATTCAGAGAAAGATACCTGGGATCAGAAAAAGATACTGGTGGAACGCGATAATGGCAAGCTGAGCCGCTTTGAGAAATTCCGCAAACGTTTTATCCGTTTCAGCGACCGCCTGATGCCGTATAGAAAAATTATTACGGTAAGTTATGTGGTAATCGTTTCTGTGTTAGCCTGGTGGTTGCTGTCGTCCATTGGCCGGGATGTATTGCCCAAAGTAAACAGTGGCCAGTTCCAGGTGCGCCTGCGCGCACCGGAGGGTACCAGGGCAGAACGTACAGAGGAAAAAACAATTAAGGTGATCAACCTCGTAAGAGACATTATTGGCCCAGACAATGTAGCCATTTCCTCTTCTTATATAGGATCGCATCCGGCGCAGTTCTCCATCAGCCCCATTTACCTGTTCATGCAGGGCCCGCATGAAGCTGTACTGCAGGTAAGCCTGAAAGAAGATTACAAAGTCAACCTGGATGAGTTGAAAGACAAGATACGTGCAAGAATGAAACAGGAAGTGCCCGACATGCAACCGTCGTTTGAACCAATTGAGCTAACAGAAAAAATATTAAGTCAGGGTTCTCCCACACCGGTGGAAGTAAGAATATCAGGCAGGAATAAAAAACTCAACGAGGAGTATGCCGGTAAACTGATCACCAAACTCAAAGAGATCCCATACCTACGCGATGTACAACTTGGCCAGTCTATCAAATACCCCACAGTGGATGTGACTGTTGACCGTATAAGGGCTGCGCAGTTAGGCATTGACATGAATGATGTTTCCCGTTCGCTGATCACATCTACCTCTTCTTCGAGGCTAACAGATAAAAATATCTGGGTCGATGAGAAAGCAGGTTATAGTTACAGCGTACAGGTGCAGGTTCCAGAAAGTAAAATAGCCAGCACCAACGATATCAAAGAAATTGCACTGCAGAAAAATGCAGGCCGCCCGGTACTTGGCGATGTAGCCACCATCAGCACAGGCACGACTTATGGTGAAAACGATAATCTCGGCGCCATACCTACCTTATCGGTAACTGCCAACATCAATAAAAATGACCTTGGCACCGCATCCAGGGATACAAAGAAAGCGATCGCCTCCCTTGGCGAACTGCCACGCGGTTTAACTGTGGATCCGATCGGATTAAGCGCCACCCTGACAGAAACTCTGGACAACCTGCAATCTGGTCTGATCGTAGCAATAGTGGTTATTTTCCTGATGCTGGCCGCCAATTTCCAGTCGTTCAAAGTATCACTGGTGATATTGGCAACCGTACCTGCAGTACTGCTGGGTTCATTAACCCTGTTAATGCTGACAGGGTCAACGCTCAACCTCCAATCATACATGGGCATTATTATGTCTGTCGGCGTTTCAATTTCCAACTCAGTACTATTGATTACCAATGCAGAGCAATTGCGTAAACACAATGGCAACGCTTTTCTGTCGGCCAAAGAAGCCACTGCATTAAGGTTGCGCCCTATCTTAATGACAACATTGGCCATGGTGGCAGGCATGATACCGATGGCAAGCGGATTGGGCGAAGCGGGTGATCAGTCATCGCCGCTGGGCCGGGCCGTCATAGGCGGACTGATCGCATCCACATTTGCCGCACTGTTCATCCTGCCATTGGTATTTGCCTGGGCACAGGGAAAAGCAGGAACGCAATCAGTTTCATTAGATCCGGAGGATAAAGAAAGTGAACACTACATACCATCATTATACGATAACAATACACAACATGCATATAGCAATTAAAAGCATAACACAGCTCCTTTGTCCCGCAATAGCATTAACACTATTACATGGCTGCAAACCGGATGAGGTAAAAACGGAAGAAAAGAAACCGGTTGCACCAACAGTTACCGAAGCAGTCATTGTTAAGCAACAACAACTGACTTCTTCTTTACAGATACCCGGGGAGCTGCTTGCGTTCCAACAGGTGGACATCTATGCTAAAGTGAGCAGCTTTGTAAAAAAGGTTCATGCAGACGTGGGTACACAGGTAAGCCAGGGTCAGTTACTGGCAACAATGGAAGCACCGGAAATAGGTTCACAGTTAGCTGGTTCGGAATCAAGGCTCAAGTCCTTCGAAGCCCTCTATATTGCCAGCAAAGCAAACTACGACCGGCTGCTTGAAACAAGTAAAACACCTGGCACCATTTCTCCTAATGACCTTGACCTTGCACTGGCCAAACAAAAATCGGATTATGCACAACTGCAATCCGCCAAAGCAGCGTACCGTGAAATAACAGACAATAAGAATTACCTGGAAATAAGAGCGCCATTCAGCGGTATTATCACATCGCGAAATGCAAACCCAGGTGCTTATGCGGGGCCTTCCGGCAAGGGTTCAGAGCTTCCTTTGTTCACTTTGCAGGAACAAAAGAAATTGCGCCTGGTGATTGCTGTCCCGGAAGCGTACAGCAGTTATATAGGTAACACCAGTGAAGTGAAGTTTACCACCAAAGCATTCCCTAACCAGGTTTTTACCGCAAAAATAAGCCGCTTAGCCGGCGCACTGGATACGCGCTTACGCTCACAGCGCATAGAAATGGATGTACTTAATGCTGATAAAAAATTATTGCCGGGCATGATCGCTGAAGTAACCATACCACTTAACAGTAAAGACAGTAGCTTAGTGGTTCCTAAAACTGCTATACTGAACGCTTCTACCGGAACCTTTGTGATCAGGGTAACCGGCAATAGGGCGGAATGGATCGCAGTACAGAAGGGTAATGAAGTAAAAGAGAATGCAGAATTATTCGGTAAACTTAACGCAGGGGATACCCTGGTTAAAATAGCTAATGAAGAAGTGCGCAACCACTCCGTTGTCCATATTACCCTATCAAATTGATTCAACAGGAGCCAAATGGGTTTACTCATATTTACACTCATTCTTTTAGCCGGTGCCTTTTGCGCCGGGATGCTCGGATCTTTGACAGGATTGGGCGGTGGCGTAGTGCTGATCCCATTGCTGACGCTGGCCTTTGGTTATGATATCCGTTATGCCGTTGGCACTTCACTCATCGCGTCTATTGCTACTTCCTCAGGCGCTGCTTCAGCCTACATCAAAGAAGGCATTACCAATATCCGCATAGGTATGTTCCTTGAAATAGCTACCACTTCCGGCGCCATTATCGGAGCGGCAGTAGCAGTACTGATCCCCACACATATGGTAGCCATTACATTTGGCACAGTGCTGTTATTCTCTGCAGTAATGTCTTTACGTAAAAAAACAGAACACATTGATGTTAATTCACCGCTCGCTGCAAAACTGAGACTCGGCGGAACCTATCCGTTGCCGGATGGGAAGCTTATAACTTACGGCGTACGCAATGTTCCCGGAGGATATATCATAATGACCTTCGCCGGCATCCTGTCCGGCATATTGGGCATTGGTTCGGGCGCTGTTAAAGTAGTGGCAATGGATATCATGATGCATGTACCGTTCAAAGTGTCTACTACCACCAGTAATTTTATGGTGGGAGTTACCACAGCCGCAGGGGCCGTAGTGTATTTGCAAAGAGGATATATACAACCCGGATTGGCATTACCTGTTATCATTGGCGTACTGGCCGGATCGGTGGCCGGGTCGAAAATATTGATGAAGGCGGATACAAAATGGTTGCGGATTCTGTTCAGCGCCGTGATTGGTTTTATGGCAATAGAAATGATTTTTAACGGTTTATTGAAAAAAGTATGAAATACTTTTCATCCGCTTACTGGCAGCAACTCGATGCAGTAAAACTGATCGGCCTGCTCCTGCGCGCTGGTGTCCTTATTTCAGCTGCTGTGGCATTCATCGGTGGTATTGTGTACCTGAAGCACCAGGCAACCGTTCCCGACTATACCACATTTACAGGGGCGAAACCGCAATACAGGCATTTACCCGGTATACTGAACGGCGTAATGCAGATGGACGGTGCCGCTATCATTCAACTGGCTGTTGTGATCCTGATTGCAACACCCATTATTCGTATCGCATTCTCAACAGTCGCTTTTGCTGTTGAAAAAGACTGGCGCTATGTGATCATCACCCTGGTGGTACTTGCGATTATTTTCTTTGGCATGCTTAGCGGGCTAGGCGGATAAACAGCTATTTAAATCAGATCCTGCGACTTTAACACCTCATTAATAAACACTTGGCAACGTTTTTGGTCTTCATATATTCATCTATCATTTTAAAAAAGATGAGTTATGCAACCACTAGTAAACAGTATTCAGAAATTATTGAAACGGAAACTGAATATCTATCCTTCTGCATTATCGATTAAAACAGACTTAAAAAAAGACCTGGATCTTGTTGACTGGGAAATGGCCTATCTTTTAAATGCAGTAGAACAGACATGGCATATCCGTATTTCGGAAAATGATGCCAGCAATATTGCAAGTATGGGACAGTTGATAGCAGTTGTAAGAAGGGAAGCCTTACCGCCTGCTCGCAATCAATAGATTTAGATCTGTGTATTTAAGGTCGAATTTCTGGCTGATGTAAAAATCAGTCAGGGCTCCTTTGAACATATAAATGCCTTCACGCAGGTTAAAATTGTGCCATACCATTTCTTCCAGTCCGCCTTCATCACTCACTTCCAGTATCAACGGCATCAGCACATTGCTGATGGCCTGGCTGGCAGTACGGGCAAAACCACTGGGAATATTGGGTACACAATAATGGATAACATCATGTTTGATGAAAGTAGGGTTCTCGTGACTGGTTAATTCGCTCGTTTCAAAACAACCGCCCCTGTCGATTGCCACATCTATGATAATACTGCCCTTGCGCATGGCAGCCACCATATTCTCTGTTACCACCACCGGTGCCCGCCCATACTCATTACTCAGGGCACCTACGGCCACCTCGCAGGTTTTTAATTGCTTTGATAAGATACGGGGCTCCAGCACGCTGGTCCATACACGCTGCCCTAAATTATTCTGCAATTGTTTTAAGCGATACACATCATTATCAAATACTTTTACAGAAGCACCCAGTGCCAGCGCATTACGTGTTGCAAACTCTCCCACAATACCGGCCCCTACTATCACAACTTTTGTTGGCGGAATACCGCTGATACCACCCAGCAATACACCCTTCCCTTTATTGAAACTGCTGAGGTATTGTCCCGCGATCAGCATGACAGCACTACCCGCTATTTCGCTCATACTGCGGACAATGGGATAGGTACCACTGCCATCTTTGAAATTCTCAAAGCTCAACGCAGTGATGCGTTTTTCCATCATCTTCTCTATGTATGATTTCTGGAGTGCCGATAAATGAATAGGTGAGATTACTGTCTGGTTCATTTGCAGCAGTGGCATATCTTCCGCTACAGGCGGTGCGCTTTTAACGAGTATGGGGCATTTAAAGATATCTACCCTGTCATACACAATGCGTGCGCCCAGTTCTGCATAATCCTTATCTGTATAATGGCTTCCCTCTCCTGCCTTGTGTTCCACCGCCACCTGGTTGCCATTGGCCACCAGTACACCTACTGCATCGGGTGTCAATGCAATACGGTTCTCCTGGAAAGCAATCTCTTTGGGAATACCAATATTCAGTTTGGCACCCTGGGGCTTTACATCCAGCACTTCTTCCAGTGTTTCATACGTAAATGAGGGGCTTATAGAGGGTTTAGACGTTGCCATAAAGGGAATGTAGGATGTATGATTGGGTGATGTCTGATGTGGGATTTAGAGAACGGGATTAAAGTTAACTTTTTTACTGCACAGTTTCGCCTGTTTCCTTAACAGTATATAAACGACGCGTGACTTTGTCAAGGGACTCCATATATATATGCAGGGTATCATCCGGTAATAGTCCCGCTGCCTTTTCCGGCCATTCCACCAGGCACAGCGACTTACTGTAAAGCTGGTCCTCCATTCCTGCCTGCACCGCTTCCTCTTCATCTTTGAGACGATACCAATCCATGTGATAGATGGTACCCGCTATAGGGCTCCGGTATTCATTAACGATGGCAAAAGTGGGGCTGCCAATGGCATCTTTCACCCCAAGTTCTTCACACAAAGCATGAATAAATGTGGTCTTCCCCGTGCCCATAGCGGCATGAAAAGCCCATACTTTTTTTTGCTTCCCTTCTTTCCATAGCGATTGCGCTACCTGTTTGATCTGTCCAAGGCTGAAAATAGCATCCATGGTGCAAAGATAAAAGTGTAAGACGAATAGTATAATGCAACATAGCTGTAGAAATATACTTCGTTTATCGAAAGTTGTACCAACAAGGCTTTTGGTACCTTTGTAAGGCTTTTTATACAGGCCGTTCAGGCAGTATTTAGCTATATTGACCTGCTATCAATCATAATAATTTGAGCGTTATGGAAAAAGTGAACTGGAAAGTAACCGGTATGAGTTGCACCAATTGTGCACTGACAGTAAATAAATTCCTGGAAGAAAAAGGCATGCATAATGTGAAAGTGAATTTCATGGCAGGCGATGTGAGCTTTGACCTGTCAAACGGTATGGCAAAGCAAGAGCTTGAAAGAGGAATAAAAGGTTTAGGATACTATGTTGCGAATGGAGAAATGGCAAAAGGGAAAAAGCAAAAAAGATTCTTCCGAACGCATTTACAACGTTTCGTGTTCTGTATCATCTTCACCTCCCCGCTTTTACTCCATATGATACCGGGCATCCAGTTGCACATGCTGATGAATCCTTATGTACAATTGGGACTAACCATTCCTGTATTCATTGTTGGAATGGATTTTTTCGGCAGAAGTGCGATTAAAAGCCTCTCCAGGGGCATACCCAATATGAATGTACTAATTGCCCTGGGTGCTGTAGCCGCTTTTGGCTATAGCCTTTATGGCACATTGGCAGGAGAAGCGGAACAGTATATGTTCTATGAAACGGCCGCAGCTATTATTACACTCGTATTTCTCGGCAACTGGATGGAAGACAAATCCGTTGAAACCACCCAGGCTGCATTAAAAAAACTAGCCGTGACCCAAAAGGTAATGGCCAATATGATTGCTTATGACGACCAACACCAGGAACATATTTTTCCGGTAGAAAGCACTAACCTTAAGACAGGCGATCTTGTACTCATCAAAACCGGTGAACATGTGCCTATGGATGCCAAAATACTATGGGGTGATGCCAGTGTGAACGAGTCCATCATTACAGGAGAAAGTATCCCTGTTGAAAAGAAAATGAACGATAGGCTGATCGGTGGCAGTGTGCTGGAGAATGGAACCGTCAAAGCTTATATCACTGCCGTTGGAGAGGACACGGTACTGTCGAATATTTTAAAACTGGTGAAAGAAGCACAGACAGAAAAGCCTCCCATACAACAGTTGGCCGATAAGATCAGCGCCATTTTTGTGCCTGTAGTTGTAAGCATTGCGCTGCTCACCCTGCTCATCAACTATTTTGGAGCCTATCAAAGTTTCAGTACGAGTCTGTTGAGAAGTATTGCCGTACTTGTTATTGCATGCCCCTGTGCCATGGGCCTCGCAACCCCTGCTGCCATTGCCGTTGGCCTCGGCAGGGCTGCACGCAACGGCGTACTGTTCAAAAATGCCAAAAGCCTTGAAATATTTAAAAGCATTAAACAAGTAGTGTTCGACAAAACAGGAACATTAACTACCGGGCAGTTTCAGATCATGTCTCACAGCTCAAGCCTCGCGTCTCATGATTTCCAACGCATCGTTTTCTCTCTCGAAAAATATTCCAATCATCCTATTGGCAAAGCCATTGCAAAAGCATGGAAAACAAAGGATGATATTCGCTGGGCCAATATTGAAGAAATTAAAGGACTGGGCATCAGGGCTACTGATAAAGCCGGTAATCAATACATTGCCGGTTCTTACAAAGTGGCTGCATCGTTTACTCCTGATAGTACTCACAATGTATACATTATCTGTAATAATGAATTAGCGGGCTGGATAGATATGACAGATGAGGTCAGACCGGAAGCCAAAGCTGTGGTATCCGCATTAAAAGCAAAAGGCATCACCACCATCCTGCTCAGCGGTGATAATAAAACAAAATGTGAGCAGGTAGCCAAACAAGTGGGTATTGAAGTAGTGATAGCAGAGCAAACGCCCGAACAAAAACTGGAACGGATTGCTGCATTCAATCGTGAAACACCTACTGCCATGATAGGTGACGGCATTAACGATGCCCCTGCATTAGCAAAAGCTACCGTGGGTATTTCTTTGAGTGATGCATCACATATAGCCATGCAAAGTGCACAGGTGGTATTAATGAATCACGGGTTAAGCCATTTACCGCTTGCATTAGGGCTTGGTAAACATACTTATATTACGATCAAACAAAACCTCTTTTGGGCATTCGCTTATAATATAGTAGCCATCCCAGTAGCGGCGCTCGGTTTCCTTAGCCCTGCTTTTGGAGCATTGGTCATGGGGTTCAGCGATGTAGTACTGGCCATCAATTCTGTTAGACTGAATTTCAAAAAAGTAGCATAACAATGCCCACCCCGCTTTCTATTTTACAACAATACTGGAAACATAACAGCTTCCGCCCAATGCAGGAAGACATCATAGCTTCTGTATTGAGGGGGAATGATACATTGGCACTTTTACCTACCGGCGGTGGTAAATCGATCTGCTTCCAGGTACCGGCATTACTGACAGATGGGTTGTGTATTGTGGTCAGCCCCCTGATAGCCCTCATGCGCGACCAGGTTGACGGGTTGTTGCAAAAAGGCATTCCTGCTGTTGCCATACATAGCGGGTTGGGGGTTTTTGAAGTAAGAAAAATATTACAGCATGCCACACATGGTGATTACAAATTCCTCTACCTCTCACCCGAAAGATTGGAATCAGCACTTTTCAGGGAATATTTACCTGCGCTTAGTATTAGTTTAATCGTAGTTGATGAAGCACATTGTGTATCACAATGGGGCTATGATTTTCGCCCGCCATACCTGCGCATTGCCAACCTCCGGCATGAATTGCCCAGCGTGCCCGTTATTGCATTAACTGCCTCAGCTACACTATTAGTGCAGGACGATATTGTACAAAAATTAAGGCTAACCAACCCGGGATTGTTCCGTCAGTCTTTTGAAAGGCCCAATCTTTCTTACAGTAGTTTCTTAGTCGACAGCAAGATCAACAAACTGCTGGATGTACTCTCAAAAGTAGCAGGCACCGGTATTGTATATGTGAACAATCGCAGGCAAACCAAAGAACTGGCTCACTTGCTGCAACTGCAGGGCATTAAAGCTGATCATTACCATGCAGGATTGCCGCAACCGGAAAGGGAACAGAAACAACAGGCGTGGATCAATGGACAAACCAGGATAATCGTATGTACCAACGCATTCGGAATGGGCATTGATAAGCCCAACGTACGTACGGTCATTCATTATACCATTCCTGATTGCCTGGAGAACTATTACCAGGAAGCAGGCCGCGCAGGAAGGGATGGTAAAAAAGCTTATGCCCTGCTCCTGTACCAGCAGGAAGACATGACAGCATTAGAAGCCATGTCTGACAAGCGCTTCCCACCCATTGATGTGATCAAAAAGATTTACCAGTCGCTCGCAGATTATTTACAAATACCGGTAGGGCTTGGTGAGGGAAACTACTATGACTTTGATTTTGCAACATTCACTAAAAATTTCGAACTCGATCCTTTATTAGTGATGAACACACTCAAAGTGCTGGAGCAGGAAGGGCATCTGAGTTTTGAAGAAAGTATATTTCTGCCAACACAGGTGGCATTTACGGCAGACAAAGACCTGTTATATGAATTCGAGAAAGCCCATCCCGGGCTGGAATCAGTTATTAAATGCCTCCTGCGCACTTATAAAGGTATTATTGATAACCGCGTCTCTGTATTTGAAAAACAGGTAGCCAGGCTTTGCCGGTTGTCGCCCGAAGAAGTGCAACATCAATTATTACAACTGCAATCCTATGGCATCATAGAATACCTGCCACAGAAAGAAACGCCACAGATTCATTTTATACTCAACCGCGCCTCAGCCCAATACCTTTCCATTGATCAGGATGGTTACCTGCAGCGGAAAAAACAATACACAGAAAGGCTGCAAAAAATGCGGCAATATATACGGCTTGAAAAAGATTGCCGCAGCCATTTCATTGCTGCCTACTTTGGCGATAATGCTGTAAAAGATTGCGGTATTTGCGACAACTGTCTTGCACAGAAAAGAAAAGATATTTCAGCTTCAGAATTCAAACAGATAGAAATCCGGATCATGGAACAATTACACGATCACATAACTGTATCAGGTTTATTCCGGCAGCTGGATAAAGCAGACAAAGAAAAAATATGGACAGTGCTCAAGTTCCTGCAAGGTGAGCAGCTTATCCAGGTGGATGAGCAGGGGGTCATCAAAAAAACAAACCCCTGATCAAAGATCCTCTTCCCGCTCCAGCATCAGGATAGCACTTTGCGGTACGATAAAATATTTCTCTCCTTCGTACATCACTTCGGTTGCTCCGTTCAGGAGAAAAATAGCCAGGTCTCCTTCTCTTGCCTGCAGCGGCACATATTTAACCTGCTCTTCTTCCGCCTGCCAGGGCTCATTATCCATAGGCACAGGTATGACATACCCGGGGCCGGTCTTGATCACATATCCCTGCTGTACTCGTTCTTTCTCCTGCACACCGGGCGGCAGGTATAAGCCACTTGCAGTTTGTTCATCAGGTTTGTTGGGACGCACCAATACCCTGTCCCCTATAATGATTAGTTTTTTCAATTTGTTATCAGGCGTCAGTAACATAGTTTCTTGGTTTATACAAATCGGCCGTAAAAATAAAACAGAAATCCATGCAGAAAGTTTGCACTATACCCTTTCACAGGTGATTTCACCCGTTTATCAGGCCGGACGGGCTTTTTAACAAAAGATTGCGGGCTATAGGATATGAACTCGCGTTGGATTATCTTTATTTGACATAAATAAACGTGTTATGGACGACAAAAAGAAATATAAAATCCTCCTGTGTGAAGACGATGCCAACCTCGGGATGGTATTAAAGAATTATTTGGAGCTGAATGATTATGATGTTACGCTTGAAAGGGATGGCCGACTGGGTCTTGCCGCTTTCCAGCGCGAAAAATTTGATATCTGCCTGCTGGATGTGATGATGCCCAATATGGATGGCTTTACCCTTGCAGAAGAAATCAGAGATGTTGACCCTGATATCCCGCTGTTCTTTCTGAGCGCCAAGACCATGAAAGAAGATATCATCCAGGGCTATAAATTAGGCGCTGATGATTATATTACCAAACCCTTCGACAGCGAGGTATTACTGCTGAAGATCAAAGTAATCCTGAAACGTAACGAAGAAGAAAGCAAAGTAAGTGATAATATTGAGTTTGACCTAGGCAGGTACCATTTCAATCCCAAGCTGCGCGAGTTGAAGCATGATACTACCACCCAGACTTTATCGCCTAAAGAAAATGAATTGCTTAAAATGCTGGCCGAACATAAAAATGACCTGCTGCCGCGTGAAAGAGCATTAAAGAAAATATGGGGTAGTGATACTTATTTCAATGGGCGCAGCATGGATGTCTATATTGCCAAACTACGCAAGTATTTAAAAGAAGATCATGAGATTGAAATTGTGAACATTCACGGAAATGGATTCAGGCTTGTTGCACCTTAACGGAAATAAGGTTAAATAAAAATGCCGCAATTAATACTGCGGCATTTTTATTTACACGAATAAGTTAGGCTGACTCCCGGTATGGGGTTTACGACCAAGGTGTTCATACGCTTTGGCAGTCACTTCCCTGCCCCTTGGTGTTCGCTGGAGGAAACCTTCCTGGATGAGGAATGGTTCGTACACTTCTTCAATAGTACCGGCTTCTTCACCAACAGCCGTGGCAATGGTGGTAATGCCTACTGGTCCGCCTTTGAATTTATCGATGATGGCAGCGAGTATACGGTTATCCATTTCATCGAGACCATGTTCATCTACATGCAGGGCTTTCAATGCATGCTGGGTAATACCCATATCAATAGCCCCATCATTCAGTACCTGCGCAAAATCGCGCACCCTTCTCAACAACCCGTTGGCAATACGTGGCGTACCCCGGCTGCGACGCGCAATCTCACCTGCAGCATCATTCGTAATAGAGGTGCCAAGTATATGCGCGCTTCTGTCGATGATTTTTTTCAGCGTATCTGCATGGTAATATTCCAGCCTTGATTTGATCCCGAAGCGCGACAACAACGGAGCTGTCAATAATCCGCTGCGGGTAGTGGCGCCAACCAGTGTAAAGGGGTTAAGATTGATCTGGATACTCCGTGCGTTGGGACCACTGTCGATCATAATATCGATACGAAAGTCTTCCATTGCAGCATACAGGTATTCTTCCACCACCGTACTTAACCGGTGTATCTCATCAATGAACAATACATCGTTGGGCTGCAGGTTGGTAAGCAGGCCTGCCAGATCGCCGGGCTTTTCTATGACCGGTCCTGATGTTTCTTTAATACTTACACCCAGTTCATTGGCCACAATACGACTCAGGGTTGTTTTGCCCAGTCCGGGCGGTCCATGAAATAAAATATGATCCAATGCCTCACCCCTGAGTTTGGCTGCCTTGATGAAGATGGTAAGATTCTCTATTAATTGAGGCTGCCCGGAGAAATCATCGATCTCCCGTGGACGAATACTGTTTTCAAATTCCTTATCAGCCGGTGTAAGGCCGGTTGGTTCACTATTCAGGTTGTTGTTTGGCATAGAGATCCAAAACTACAAAATAACCCGCTGGAAGCACAACTAATTGACCATGCTACAGCTTTAGCAAGCTATGGTATTGTTCAAGCGGAAAAATACATTTGCATATACAAATAATAGTATGTACCTTTGTTCTTAAGATGAAAGCATCAGAAAGCAGGTATTGCAGGTGTCTCTATTTTACCACCAGTTCCCTGGCGAGGAAAGTGGAGAAGCTCGCTGCAGGGATCTGGAAACAGGCAGGCCTGTCGCCCAGCCATGCTTACCTGCTCATGGTAGTGCTGGAAGAACCGGGTATTCAGCCCGGAAGCCTGGCAGCAGAGTTACAGCTGACACCCAGTACTATCACTCGTTTGCTGGAAAAACTGGAAGCTAAAAAATTAGTTGTTCGAACTTCCGAAGGTAAACTTACCAATGTATATCCTACGCCAAAAGCAAAAGAACTGCTTCCCGTACTTAAACAATCGGTCTATGATTTTCATCAACAATATGTATCAATCCTGGGTAAAGATGAAAGTGATGTATTTATCCGCAACATGAATAAAATGGCAGACAAATTGGAAGGTTAATTTTTTTATCTTATTAATTGTACATACAATTATTGTAAACTAAACAAATCACCCGTAAAACCATTCAAACAATGAAGTATGTTCTTACCGGCGGAGCCGGAAATATCTCAAAACCATTGGCATTGCAATTACGTAAAGCAGGTCATGAAGTAACCGTAATTGGCCGTATTGCCGACCATCTGAAAGAACTGGTTGCAGCAGGCATAGTTGCAGCGATCGGTTCTGTCACTGATGTGGCATTCCTCACTAATACCTTTACAGGTGCTGATGCCGTGTACACCATGGTGCCGCCCACTTTTGAAGCGGCTGACTGGAAAGCATACATCGGCCAGGTTGGTCAGCACTATGCCACTGCCATTAAAGCCGCAGGTGTTAAACATGTGGTCAACCTGAGCAGTGTGGGGGCACACCTGACAGAAGGATGTGGGCCGGTGAGCGGTCTGCACCGTGCCGAGCAGGCGCTGAATACATTAGCCGGTGTACATATTCTCCACCTTCGCCCTGCTTATTTTTATCAAAACCTTTTTGCCAATATCGGGCTTATTAAAGCCACAGGGATTATTGGCGCCAACTTCCATACAGCAGCAGGTAAATTTCCCATTGTTGATCCATCGGATATTGCAGCTGTCGCTATAGAAGCTTTATTGAGCCTCAACTTCAGCGGGCATAACATCCGGTACATTGCCAGCGATGAAGTATCGCCCGATAAGATTGCTGCCGTATTAGGCGCTGCAATTGGTAAACCAGACCTTGCCTGGGTCACTTTCACTGATAAGCAGGCATTGGAAGGGATGCTGCAGGCCGGGCTTCCCGAAGAAGTAGCAAAGAACTATGCCGAAATGAATCATTCCCTGCAAACCGGCGATATGGGCGAAGATTATTTTAAAAACCGCCCTGTTTTAGGAAAAGTAAAACTGGAAGATTTTGCAAAAAAATTTGCTGTCGCGTTCCATGCGTAACCTGTTTTACTTTTCAAAAAGCGGATTCCATTCCGGAAATCACCAATAAACTATATAAACAAACAGTATGTCAAAAAAAGTAGCATTAGTAACCGGTGCCAACAAAGGCATTGGTTTTGAAACAGCCCGCCAATTGGGCAAAGAAGGTATCACTGTCATTGCGGCTGCCCGCAACCAGGAGAAAGGCACAAAAGCCGTGGAAAAATTAAAAAGCGAGGGACTTGATGTGCATTTTCTGCAACTGGATGTTGACAAGGATGCCGACATTCAGGACGCTTACCAGTTTATCGCTGAAAAATTTGGCAGGCTGGATATCCTGATCAACAATGCAGGTATACAAGTAGAGAGTGCTGAATGGGGCGTGAATACCACTACCACCATTACAGACAAGCTACTGCGTACTACCCTTGATACTAACTTCTTTAACGTGGTAAAACTCACCAATACTTTACTGCCACTCATCCTCAAAAGTGATGCGGGCCGTATTGTAAACCTGAGCAGCATCCTGGGTTCGCTTACGCTGCACAACGATCCTTCTTCGCCGATTTATGGCTCCAAGCTTTTTGCCTATGATACATCCAAAACGGCGTTGAATGCATATACCATCCACCTCGCAGCGGCATTATCCAGCACACCTGTAAAAATCAATGCTGCACATCCGGGTTGGGTTAAGACAGATATGGGTACTGATGCAGCACCCATGGTAGTGGCTGACGGCGCTAAAACATCCGTACAATTAGCCCTGCTTGACGCGGACGGTCCTTCAGGCAAGTACATACACCTGGGAGAAGAATTACCCTGGTAATGATGATCGTGAGGCCTATCATTTCAGCAACCCCTTCGGAATTGGTTTCTGCAGCAAATACCTGTAGATGAATTTTGTTTTCAGGTTGCTGAAATGATTATTTTTTGCAGGCAGGTTACCCCATCCATGCCTGCCACCAGGGTAGAGCATGAATTCGAAATCTTTGCCTTTATCCTGTAATGCACTTACTAATTGCATGCTGTTTTGCATATGTACATTGTCGTCGCTGGTGCCATGCACAATTTGCAATACCCCTTTGTATTTGTCAACATGCGATAACACACTGCTGGTCTTATACCCTTCCGGATTGTTTTGTGGCGTACCCATGTACCGCTCTGTATAATGACTGTCATACAGGTGCCAGTCGACCACACTGCCTCCTGCCATGCCATGCGTAAATACATCTGCACCATAAGTCAATGCATAACAACTCATATAGCCACCATAGCTGAAACCGGTGATCGCTATTTTAGCAGGATCAGCCTGCCCGTTTTTGATGAACCATTGGGCCATTGTTTTATAGTCTGCCATCTCCCAATACCCAAGGTTATGAAACATATAATTCACCCCTTCTTTACCAAACTGTCCACTGGCCCTATGATCAAATGAAACCTGTATCAGTCCCTCATTGGCATAGAACTGGCGAATAGGGCTCCAGTTCCAGCTATCCCATACGGTGCCTGCATTCGGGCCGCCATAAATACTGATGAGCATGGGGTATTTTTTTTGCGGATCCATATGGGCGGGCCAGGTTACCAAGGCAGGAAGCTCATATAATCCATCAGCGCTTTTAATACGGATCAATGCTGTACTGGCCAATTTATACTCATCAACCTCTTTTGTTTTCATATTGCCCAGTTCACGAACGATCTTTCCATTGTTGTCTACTACTGTCATTCGATTGGGTGTGGTGGCATTGCTATACGTGGTGATGAAATATTTACCATTGGGCGAAAGACTTATTTGTGCATGGTTATAATCGCCAAAACTGAGACGTCTGAGTCCGGAGCCATCGAACTTCACACTGTACAAATCGATACGGGCTGTATTTTCCCGTCCGCGTGCAATAAAGTAGATCGCTTGATTTTTTTCATCAATCAGTTTGATACCAAGTATGGTGAACCTGCCATTGGTGATCGCATGTTTCAGAGTGCCATCTGCATGATACATATGGAGTTGGTTCCAGCCCGTCTGGTCACTTTGTACAATAAAGCTTTGACCATCTGCCAGGAAGTTAACACGTCCGCCCACCCTGTCTTCAAGGTCAATCCATGTCTTTTGTGTTTCATTGTATACCTCCTTCCTGCTTCCGTTGTTTGTATCCACTTCGTATATCTTTAGATTATTCTGATTGCGGTTCATCCACGGTAACCACAATGTATTGGTTCCCGGGCGCCATACTGGCCAGCCGAAATACTGGTCATCCTGCGCATTAAAATCGGCCCATACCGTATTCCCTCCATCGGGATTAACAATACCGATTTTAACTTCCGGGTTTTTATCTCCGGCTTTAGGATAGCGGGTCTGTTCAAGATAACCGTGCTGCCCTTCGCTTACATAAATAGGAAACATTGGTACCATGCTTTCATCAAAATGTATGTAGGCCAGTTTCCTGCTATCAGGACTCCACCAGAATGCACGGTAACGGGTAGGCCGGCCAAATATCTCTTCGTAATAGACCCAGCTGGCATAACCATTCAGGGTGGTACTATTGCCATCAGTCGTTAACTGTGTTTCTTTATTGGTGATGAGATTATACGTATAGAGATTATTGTTTTTTGTGTAGCCTACATAATTGCTATCCGGAGAGAATGTCGGATTTTTTTCTTCGTCCTTATCATTTGTAAGTTTTCTGTCAACACCATTATTGCGGTAAATAAGGTCATTGTCTTTTACAAAGACATAGCGGCCCAATGCTGCATATTCAGCAGCGCTGGCAGGAATGATATCTCCTTCCCGGGTCTCTGTCATTCTGCCTGTCGTAATATCCAGCAGGTAATTTTGCTTCATGGCCCCGGTATGTGCCCGTTTGTTCAGTATCACGTGTTCATCATCCACCCATTTGATAACAGTAGGGAGAGAATCAAAGAAATTATCGGGCAGTTTATTCGCGAGTAAATCATTGGTAATAAAACGCTTCTGCTGGGCCTGGCTTTGTGTAAATGTAAGTGACGCCATCATACATAAGAGTAATAAGGGGGTTCTCATTTTTTCAGTTTTAGGGACATGAAGGTAAGGAAGCGGCTGTATTGCGTGATATTTCTTACACGAATGTTTTAGTTGGATTAGCGTTTTTCGCCTGCTTTACTTATCTTTAAAGCAACGCGGCAGAATTAAAATGTAATGCATGTATATTCAACGCCATTCCATACTCCCGGTTGCAGCATTGTTTCTCGTCTCATGTAACCAGTCAACCTCAACTTCAAAAGAAACAACGAAAGACAATAACAGTATCTCCGTTACATTGCCGGATACGAGTTTTCAGCATAAACCGCTTGTTCCTTTCGATACCTCGGATTATGTGATCCAGTTAAAGCACATGCAGGAATTTTATGATATTCCGGGTGAACTGGGACATATTGCTGAGGGTAAAGATTATGGTTTCCTGTCTCTTTCGTTCATTATGACCAACACACAACCCAAGGGTGGTCCGCCACTCCATGTACACGAAACAGAAGAAGCCCATGTGCTCCAGGAGGGAACCATCCATTATATTATGAATGGCAAAGAATTTACTGCTACCGGTCCCTATATTGTCAGAATACCTGCAGGCACCCCACATACATTTATTAATGCAGGCAGCAGTCCGCTGCACCTGACTGCTGTATTTCCATCAAAATACCTCAGCTATAAAGAACTGGGCAGAAACCCACTTGTTAAGGACACCATTGTTTACCATCTGCATAAACACCAATAAGGAGGCGTATATGGCATTGATTATACCACTACATTGATCATCTTCCCTTTTACAAAAATAAATTTCTTCAGGGGTTTGCCATCCATCCATTTCAGAACAAGTTCGTTGTTCAATACTACTTCCTGCACCTGCTCCTGCGCAGTATTGAGCGCGATTGTTATATTGGTGCGTACCCTGCCATTGATGCTGACAGGATATTCTTTGGCAGATTCAATTACGTAGGAAGCATTGAACGCAGGATAAATTGCGTCTAACACGGACCCTTCATTACCCAATCGGTGCCATAGCTCTTCTGCAGTATGCGGGGCGTAAGGCGTTAATAAAATAAGGAGTGATTGCAGTACCTCGTGCTTATGACATTTGAGGTCACTCAGTTCATTTACGCAGATCATAAAAGTACTCACTGCCGTATTAAAACTGTACCGCTCGGTATCATCTTCAATCTTTTTGATCGTACGATGGAGCACTTTCAATTCTTCCGGTGTAGGCTGCTCTTCTGTCCACAGTTTACCTTTCACTTCATCAAAGAATAAACGCCATAATTTTTTCAGGAAACGGTGTACACCTTCAATACCTTTGGTATCCCATGGTTTACTCTGCTCTACGGGACCCAGGAACATTTCATACATGCGGAAAGTGTCGGCACCGAATTTATCAACCAATATATTCGGGTTCACTGTGTTGAATTTGGACTTGCTCATCTTTTCAACTTCTGCACCACAGATGTATTTACCTTCTTCCAGGATAAATGTGGCATTGGCAAAGTCGGGCTTCCAGTTTTTGAGTGCTTCGGTATCCAGTTCCAGTCCATCTACAAGGTTTACATCAACATGCAGTTTATCTACTTCATATTGATGGACTAATCCGGCAGACACATATTGCTGCGTACCCCTGATCCGGTACACAAAACGGCTTGATCCCTGTATCATCCCCTGGTTCAGCAACTTTCTAAATGGCTCATCAAACCCAATATGGTCAAGGTCATACAGTACTTTTGTCCAGAGACGGCTGTATAACAAATGTCCAACAGCATGTTCTGTACCGCCAATATAAAGATCCGCCTGGTTCCAGTAATCACTCACTTTCCTGTCACAAAATGTCTTTTCATTATGCGGGTCCATATAACGGAGGAAATACCAGGAGGAACCGGCATAACCGGGCATGGTATTCGTCTCTAATTCTTTCGCTACCCATTCCGGTATATTGGCCAACGGACCTTCTCCTTCAGGGCCGGGGCTATAGCTTTCAACATCCGGTAATAACAGCGGCAATTCGTTTTCGTTCAACGGCACGGCAATACCCTGCTTCCATTGAACGGGAAATGGTTCGCCCCAATAGCGTTGCCTGCTAAATGCAGCATCGCGCATTTTATAGTTGATCTTTCTTTTTCCGATACCTGATGCTTCCAGTTTCTCAATGACCATGTCCATCGCATCGCGCATAACAATCCCATCCAAAAACTCGCTGTTGGTCAGTTTGGCATCTTTGGTCGCATTAGCTTCGGTTCCATTAAATGCATCACCAATGATATTGGTAACAGGAATATCAAAATGCTGTGCAAATTTAAAATCACGTTCATCGCCACATGGTACCGCCATAATAGCGCCGGTACCATAACCTGCCAATACATATTCTGATATCCAGGCGGGAATCTGTTTCCCGTTAAAAGGGTTCAATGCATAAGCCCCGGTAAAAGCGCCGGTAATTTTTTTCTCCGCCTGTCTCTCACGTTCACTGCGGCTTTTCACGTAAGTAATATACGCATCCACCGCCTGTTTTTGTTCTGCAGTAGTGATCTGCTCAATCAATTCATGCTCGGGGGCTACCACCATAAAGTCCACGCCGAAGATAGTATCGGGACGGGTAGTATAGACATGGAGTTGTAAGTCGCCGTTGTTATGCCCCGGATTTGAAGTCTGAAGTTTGAAACTCACTTCTGCACCCGAGGATTTGCCGATCCAGTTGGTCTGCATTTCTTTCATCGCATCGCTGAACTCAATGGTATCAAGCCCTTCCAATAGACGATCCGCGTATTCGGTGATACGTAAATACCATTGGCGTAGTTTCTTTTTAACTACCGGGTACCCGCCTCTTTCACTCACCCCATTGATCACTTCATCATTAGCCAATACTGTACCCAATGCCTCGCACCAGTTCACTTCGCCATAACCGCAAAAAGCAAGGCGGTAGTTCATCAAAATATCCTGTTGCTGCTTTACAGAATAACTGTTCCATTCGGTTGCGGTAAACTGGATAGCAGGATCACCGGGACATACATGTTTTGCATTGCCTTCTTTCTCAAACAGTGTAACTAACTGCGTTAAGCGTTCAGCCTTGTGCGTTAAGCGGTTATAATAACTGTTGAACAATTGCAGGAATATCCATTGCGTCCATTTATAATAGGATGGATCGCTGGTACGTACCTCGCGGCTCCAGTCATAACTGAAACCAATATTATCCAATTGTTGTCTGAAATTATTGATATTCTGGGCTGTGCTGACTGCAGGATGCACGCCATGCTCCATGGCATATTGCTCGGCAGGTAAACCAAAAGCGTCATAACCCATCGGGTGCAATACATTGAAACCTTTCAGTCTTTTAAACCGGGTGTAAATGTCTGAAGCAATAAAACCAAGTGGATGCCCCACATGCAACCCTGCTCCGCTCGGATAGGGAAACATATCCAGTACATAGAATTTGGGCTTACTGCTTTCATTGCTCACCTGGTAGGCATTCGTTGCTTTCCAATGTGCCTGCCATTTTTTTTCGATCTCTCTGAAATTGTATTCCATCTTATTATGCTATATTCTTGTTACATTCTGGTTCCGGGCAGGGTATTTTATTGTGCCGGATAAAATAATCCTAACAAATCTTTAACCCAATTCCGGCTGGTATGGTATATTTTCAAAAGCAAAATGATCGTTAGAATGGCTGCAAATGTAAGCGTTTAGACTTCAAAACCCTACATTTGCATCACCCCGGGAAAGGGGAAGCGTACAAAATTTTATAGCATGGCAGTCACAGGAAAATCGTCGCTCAAACGCAGTA
>CAZDQB010000018.1:76368-94955 GCA_964507525.1 uncultured Sediminibacterium sp.
CAATTATATCTACAGCATAGTAGGGGTAGCCCTGGTATTGCTGATCATGGGTATTATGGGCTGGTTCTTTTTGAATATTAACTCAGTCGGCAATGCGTTGAAAGAAGATATCCGTATGAGCGCTTACCTGCGCACCCTGAATAAAGATACCATTGGCCAGATACAACAGTTCATTGCTTCCAGGCCTTATGCCAGGAATGTGACCTATGTTGACAAAAATGCCGCTAAACTGATCTGGAATAAGGAGAATAATGAGGACTGGGCCAAGATCCTGGATGTCAATCCTTTGCCTGAAAGCATTGATTTTTATGCCAGAGCAAGTTATGTGAATAAGGATAGCCTGGCTAAACTTTCGAACGAGCTTATGTCGGCCTACGGCAATCAAATTACCGAGCTTCAATACCCGCAAAGCTTAGTGACCAACCTGAATGAACGTACCTCCAAGATCGGGCTTATTTTTCTCGTTGTTGCCATCGTATTGTCGATCATCGTCATTATAAGCATCGATAATACCATCCGCTTAGCCATGTTCAGTAACCGTTTCCTGATCAAGACCATGCAAATGGTGGGTGCAACGCAGAGTTTTATAGCAAGGCCACTGAATATAAGAGCATTGATCAACGGGTTGATCAGTTCGGGTATTGCCCTTGCAGTACTTTTTGCCCTGATCGGATGGGCCGAAAGCCAGTTTCCGCAATTGAGGGCCATCCGCGATAGCAAACTTACCCTGATATTGTTTGGCGGCCTGGTGGTACTGGGTGTAGGTATTTCTGTGTACAGCACACACAGAAGTGTGCTGAAATACCTGAAAATGAAATTGGACGACCTATATTGAAACCCCCTATCTTGCAATCTTTAAATACTATCAAGCAATGAGTGAACAAAAAAAGACCCCGGCCCCGTTATTTGCGAAGGAAAACCTTACCTGGATGCTGATTGGAGGAGTAATTGTTGCCCTGGGCTTCTTCCTGATGAGCGGAGGTAAAAGCAATGACCCCCAGGTATTCGATACCAAAGAGGTATACAGTTTTACCCGTGTTACACTTGCTCCTATCATCATTATACTGGGGCTGGTGGTTGAGATTTATGCCATCTTCAAAAAAGCCAAACCAACCACAGATATATAAGTTTACAGTCTGTTGCCTGGCGTTTGTGGCCGGATAAATTAGTAAGCGGTATGATGCCGCTTTTTTTGTTTCTATCCTTTTCAAATCATTACATTTACCCATCCTTTTTCAACTACAAACTACAAATCCCAAACAATAAACCATTCCCATGAGTATTTTCGAAGCCATCATCATCGCGATCGTAGAAGGGCTCACAGAATTTCTTCCTGTTTCCTCTACAGGGCACATGATTATTGTAAGTTCATTTCTTGGTATTGCACAGGATGATTTTACCAAGTTATTTGAAATAGCCATCCAGTTAGGCGCCATACTTTCTGTAGTGGTTCTTTACCGGAAAAAATTCTTCACACTCAATCGTTTGAACTTTTACATTAAACTGATCGTGGCGGTCATACCTGCATTAATGCTTGGATTCCTTTTCTCCAAGAAAATTGATGCATTATTGGAGAGTCCGCTGACAGTTGCTGTTATGTTGCTCCTTGGCGGTTTTATACTTTTATTCATCGACCAGTTATTTAAAAAACCTGCCACTGTTGAGCAGGAAGAAAACATCAGCCTGTCAAAAGCCTTTATCATTGGTGTCTGGCAGTGCCTTGCTATGATCCCCGGAACCAGCCGCAGTGCGGCCAGTATCATCGGTGGTATGCAGCAAAAATTAACCCGTAAGCTGGCGGCCGAATTTTCTTTCTTCCTGGCAGTACCAACGATGGCAGCCGCAACCGGTTATAAACTCCTGAAAGCATATAAAGAGCACCCTGAAATGCTGAAGGACAAACACAACCTGATGGCCCTTGGCATTGGTAACCTGGTAGCTTTTTTGGTAGCCCTGCTTGCCATTAAATTTTTTATTGGTTTTCTGCAGAAACACGGGTTCAGGCTATTTGGCTGGTACCGGGTCATTGTCGGTGCTATTTTATTAGTATTGGTGTTGACCGGTTACCTGAAATAAACAGGTGTATTTCTGATGCTTTTTCATTCATAATAAAATCAGCTGCATGAAGACTGCTTCTAAAAAGGTGATCACAGGCTGGGCTATGTACGACTGGGCCAACAGTGTGTATAACCTCGTCATTACTTCCACCATTTTTCCTGCCTACTATGAAGCCGTTACCGGTGATGGCAACGATGCTACGGGTAATGACATGGTACATCTATTCGGAAGAGCATTCGTTAACACTTCGCTTTATAATTACGCCCTGGCCGTTGCTTTCCTGATCGTAGCGATCATGTCGCCTTTGCTGTCTTCCATAGCCGATTATAAAGGCAATAAAAAGACGTTCCTTTTCTTTTTCTGTACCATGGGAAGTATTGCCTGCAGTGCTTTGTATTTTTATGACAGTCATAACCTTGGTTATGGACTTGCCTGCATGATCATTGCCTGCATAGGCTTTTGGAGCAGTCTCGTGTTTTACAATTCTTACCTGCCGGAGATCGCTGCACCTGAGGATCAGGACCGTGTAAGCGCCAAAGGATATGCACTGGGTTATATTGGCAGTGTTATACTACAGGTGATCTGTTTCGTATTTGTGTTAATGCCTGAAAAATTTGGTATCACTACGGGTAAAGCATCACAGCTTTCTTTTTTACTGGTAGGTATATGGTGGTGGGGATTTGGCCAGTTTTCTTTAAGCAGGTTGCCCAAGGGCACCCCGGCGGGCAGCAGCACCACAGGCAGTATTTTAACCAATGGTTATAAAGAACTGAGCAAAGTGTGGAAGCAGTTAACACACCTGCCCGTCTTAAAAAGATACCTCGGCGCTTTTTTCTTCTATAATATGGGTGTGCAGACAGTGATGCTTGCCGCCACATTATATGGAAAGAGTGAGCTGAACATTCCCACTACTAACCTGATTATTTCCATATTGATCATCCAGCTGGTAGCCATACCAGGTGCTTACCTGGTTGCAAAACTTTCAGACAGGATAGGAAATTTCAGGGCATTGATGGTAACGATTGTGATATGGATCGTCATTTGCATTTTGGGTTATTTATTACCAAGGAATGGTATTAATGAGTTCTATGGATTGGCTACCCTGGTCGGTTTTGTCATGGGCGGTATACAATCGCTCAGCCGCAGTACCTATGCCAAGCTGATGCCCGAAACAAAGGACACCACTTCATTTTTCAGTTTCTATGACGTTACAGAGAAAATAGCTATTGTAATTGGCATGTTCAGTTTTGGTTATATCAACGAATTATCCCGCACACAGCGCAACTCCGTACTTGCCCTGGTCGTATTCTTTGTGGCAGGTCTAATATTGCTGATCTTTGCTTCTATAACCAATCGTGGATTGAAAAACAAACCAGATGAAGCTTTATACGGTTAACAGTGGCTATTTTAAATTAGATGGCGGCGCAATGTTCGGCGTAGTTCCCAAAAGCATGTGGAACAAACTGAATCCTGCCGATGAAAACAACATGTGCTCCTGGGCCCTGCGTTGCCTGCTGATAGAAGACGGTAACCGGCTGGTATTGGTTGATACAGGTATGGGCGATAAACAGGATGCCAGGTTCTTTGGCCATTATTACCTGCATGGTAATGATACTCTGGAAAGCGCTTTGGCAAAACATGGTTTTTCAAAAGATGATATTACAGATGTATTGCTCACCCATTTGCATTTCGATCACTGCGGCGGCAGTATCATAAGACAGGATGATCGACTGGTGCCTGCTTTTAAAAATGCCATTTACTGGAGTAATGAACAGCATTGGCAATGGGCCGTTCAACCCAATGAACGCGAAAAGGCTTCTTTTCTGAAAGAAAACATCTTGCCGATACAGCAAAGCGGGCAGTTGCAATTTATTAACGTGCCTTCCGCAGCCTTTGACGATAAAGGGCAACTGGCAACTGTTGGTTTTACCGATCATATCAGCATCCGTTTTGTGAACGGGCATACCGATAAAATGATGCTTCCGCAGATCAGGTACAAGGATAACACCCTGGTTTATATGGCCGATCTGCTTCCTTCCGTTGCTCATATTCCCATTCCATACGTGATGGCTTATGACATGCAACCACTGGTAACACTACACGAGAAGAGAAGTTTCCTACAGGAAGCAATAGAAAACAACTACATACTTTATTTCGAACATGACCCTTTACACGAGTGTTGCGCCTTACAACTAACAGAAAAGGGCATCCGCCATCGTGAATTATTCAGTGTGACAACATTGTAATCCCTGTCAGTCTTGTAGTGAAATACACGGTTTTACACGCAGCATTTTTAGTGAAACCACCGTATAAATTCGATGTTCCCCTACAATCAGATGCCCTTATAACAGGTAATTTCCTCTCCTATTTCCTTGTCACACTAAATCTAAAATCCAATGTCGAAGAGCCATGTAGCCGGATGTCCGAACTGCGGTGAACGGATATCCTTCAAAAAATTTGTGCTACTCTACAATTTCTCCGCCACCAACTGCGATTCCTGCCATGCCAGGATCGAGATCTCCAACAGGACAGAGAATGCGGTAATAGCAGCCATTTCCGGCATTATATCCGGTGTATCTGTTGTCTTATGTGCCTATGAAGGCCAGCAATTGTATAATTCGTTGCTGTTGGGTTTGTTAGCAGGTATGCTCCTGGCTACCCTGATCATTACTGTTATCTGTAAAATCATTTACAGGCGATCGCGTTTATTAGGCCGGACTTCTGAAAGGATCAGCGGGGCAGCAAGAGCGGCTTAGCCGGTCAATTATTTGAAACTCAACATTGAACTTAACGGATAACGCAGATTACGGTATTGCATCATATCTACTTTTACACTTCCGACTACGATGGGGCTTTCGATACGCAATGGTATGTGATTAAGATCATCACTTACCCATACGGTCATTTTTTCTCCGCCCTGGAACAGCGTACCTTTTACTAATAGTGGCTTGAATTTAATGGCCCTGAACTTCCCGTATTTTGTTTTCACGATCTCTTTACCTATGTATTTGATATACAGGTTGTATACTTCATTGTCGAGGAACATGGTAAAAGGTATTTTATCTTCCGGCTTATATTGACTGAAATCAATATTACGTGCGTAATAAATGGAGCTCAGTACATCCTGGATGCAATTAGGTACTTTAAATACACCATTGGTTGTTATGGCAGTATTGGTTTCCTGGTTAAACGTAATGTTCTCATATTTTTTATATCCGCCTTCATCAATATTCCTGATAAATTTTAATGGTTGCAGGTTGGCCGTATCAATATAACTATCGTACCGGTCGCGTACTTTGAATATCCAGTCGTAGCTTGTATTGGAGCTCCCTGTCCCTGCAATATGATAAGCGGGTTTGTTATTCACTCTGTCTAATGAAACTGTAAAATTAGCATTACCTGCATTAATGTAAATGCCCATAACAGCATAAAAAACATTGAATGAAATACTCTCTCCGTCTTTGAAAGAAAGGTTACGGATACCACAAAAATCATCGCCCGCAGATACGGGTTGCAGCGCCAGTGTCATTACCAGTAAGACCAACAGTTTTTTCACACGCGTGTACTTATTTGTTTTTGAATAATCTGATACCCAATATAAACAAAGTTCCGGCTATCGCCGGAAGAATAAGATTAATGATCCAGATACCTGCAGCAGTTGCAATGATGCCTATTGTATTAACACTTAGCAATCCAAATAACTGGATACTGAGCTTGCCTCGAAAGCCAAGCTCCGCCAATGCAATAGTAGGCACTACTGCCAATACGAGAAACATCACACAGACCAATGAAGCTGCATCTATCCATTGAACATGTACTTCAAACACCTGCAGGAGTAACACATACTGTACCACAAATACAATGTAGCGGCCTGCCGAAAAAAGTAAAATTTTTGTTAACACCTTCCAGTGAAAATCTTCCAGTTTTTCTACAAAGAAGCGATGCCTGGCTACAACCGGTATTTTTTCAAGCAGACGTATCAGCCAGGAAAGGCGAAAATACATCAGGATAAGCAAAACAGTACCGATAGTAACAGCATACATTAAACCATCTAACCAGAAAATTGATAGCCCTTCCAGCTGATGAGTTGTATTAAGCAGAAACAAACGCAGGTATATTAAGCCTGTTAAGCCAATCACAAAAGTAACGATCATCTGGCTCATGCTTCCCACCATCGATAAAACAATGCCTCTCAAACGGTTTCCTTCTTCCAGGTAAATGACCCTACCGGCAGGCTCTCCGACCCTGTTCGGTGTATTGAATGCCAATGCCTGCCCGACAAAAATGGCGCGAAATGATTTCAGGAAAGAAATAGCCTGTATGCGGCTGACCAATAGTTGCCATTTGTACGCTTCAATACCCCAATTTACCGGCATGAGTAATACAACGGCCCCCAGTTTCCACCACTGCGGGCCGGTAAAAGATGATATAATCAGTTGCCACGACTGCTGTAAGTCGCCTTGTTTTCGTACCTGCTGGTAGATGGAATAAGAAAGCCATACAAAAAGTATGGGGCCGATAAAATAGTTAAAGAATATTTTAAGGTTTCTGTTCAGGACCGCCGGATTTTGATCGTCTATGCAAAGAACGGTGATCGTGTGGAAATTTGAAGAAAAAAGATCATGCATAGCTGTCAGGAAGGTAATATCTAACAGCTGTCAGCTAACATCTAATATCGTATTTTCACCAAAGAATGAAACGCGCTGAAATCATACTTGGAATAGACCCCGGCACACAGGTAATGGGATTTGCATTACTACGTGCAGAAAAAGGACAGCCGCAGGTGTTGCTGATGGATGTCCTAAAACTCACGCAGCAAAAAGATATTTATGCAAGGCTGGAAATGATTCATACCAGGATTGGTGAACTGATCAGGTTATACCATCCGGTCAGTTTTGCCATCGAAGCTCCTTTCTTTGGCAAAAATGTACAGAGCATGCTAAAACTGGGGAGGGCACAGGGAGTAGCTATTGCAGCTGCCATGCAGGCCGGATTGGAAGTAACCGAGTACTCGCCTAAAAAAGTAAAACAATCTATCACCGGTAATGGCAACGCCGATAAAGACCAGGTATGGAAAATGCTTCAACGCATTCTTAACATTGAAGAAAAACCCCAATATTTTGACGCTACAGATGCGCTTGCTGTTGCGCTATGCCATCATTATCAGACATCTTCACCACTGGGAAAAGCTGCAAAGGGTTTTAAAGGATGGGATGATTTTATTTTGAAGAACCCGGCAAGAATAAAGAAATAACCATTCACTACAAACCACGGGCTACCTGTCCCCCTATTGCTAATTGGTTCAGAATTTTCTTCTGCGTTTCTTCTAATTCATCCGGCGGCAGCTTCAGCTTCCCTCTTGTAAAATTCAGATCATTTGCATTATTAATAGGAATCAGGTGTAAGTGCGCATGCGGAACCTCAATTCCTACCACGCTGATACCACAACGGTTGCAGGGAAAAGATCGCTCAATCGCTTTGGCAATTGGCCTGGCAAATACCAGGATGCCCGACAGGTAATCATCTGATAAGTCAAACAGGTTATCTGTTTCAATCCTGGGTATAACCAGCACATGTCCTTTTACCAAAGGAAAAATATCAAGAAAAGCAAAGAACCGGTCGTTTTCCGCTATCTTATACGAAGGGATCTCACCCGCTATTATTTTGGAGAAAATAGTCATGATGTGAAAAGAATTTTAGGCAAAATACAAAAGAAAACGCCGGTCTTTGACCGGCGTTTTAAAAAAATTTCCCCATTTGAAAATACCAGGCTTTTCTACACGGTAATATTTTCAATTTTAAATTTCATAACCCCGGTAGGGGCCTGTACTTCTGCCACTTCTCCTTTGATTTTACCCAGGAGGCCCTTGCCAATCGGAGAGCCGACAGAGATCTTGCCTGCTTTCAGGTCGGCCTCTTTTTCTCCCACGATCTGGTAAGTGAATGTTTTCTTAGTGGCTATATTGGTAATAGTTACCTTGGTAAGGATGGTTACCTTACTGGTATCAATATCACTTGTATCAACGATCTTGGCATTGGCAATAGCGCCTTCCAGTTGCTTGATTTTGGCCTCAAGCATGCCTTGCGCCTCTTTGGCCGCATCGTATTCTGCATTTTCCTTCAAATCGCCTTTTTCACGCGCTTCGGCAATGGCTCTGGAGGCCGCAGGACGGTCAACCGACTTCATCCTTTGCAACTCTTCCCGCATCTTGTCAAATGTCTCCTTGGTAACATACATGTTAGCGTCACTCATACTCTTTCGGTTTAAAAAGGGTAAAAAAAATACAACGCCACATTTGATTGCAGCGTTGCAGAATCCCAAAATTAAAAAATTCTTCCCTATTTTCCTATTCATTGGCTGATTGAGGTTGTTGCGGAAAGGATAACTTGTCAAATAGCCAGCAATTCTTAATTAGTTACTCACTATCAGGTAGATATACTTGTTAAAATTTAGTTAACTTAAAAATGTGGATGATTAAAAATGGGGGTATTTACCTTATATCCTTAGTTTATCCAACACCACTTTCGCCATTTTATAAAATGCTTCATGGCTATAGCCTGCAATATGCGGGGTAATGATCACATTGGGTTGTGCCAGCAGCCAGTCAATATCTGCTTTTTCTTCTGGTGTATAGGTATCGAGTTTCTCATTCTCCAGCACATCCAATGCCGCCGCTTTAATGTTTCCTTCTTGTAAAGCCCTGATCAGAGCCTTTGTATCTGTAACTTTTCCACGACAGGTTGTGAGGAAATAAGGCTTTTTCTCCAATGCTTTGAAAAAAGTGTCATCCGCAAAATGAAAAGTCTCTTCCGTTAATGGTAAATGCAGGCTCACCACATCTGCATAGCGTGTTATTTGCTCCACACCCGCTTCGTGTACCTGTCCTTTTGCAAAGTCAGATTTGTATTTGTCGTTAGCTAATATAGTCACATCAAAAGAGGAAAGCAGTTTTGCAAAAGCGCCACCGGTATTACCATAGCCAATGATACCAACTGTTTTACCACTCAATTCATCCGCCCGGTTCTCAGCACGCAACCATTTCCCTTCCCTTATTTCCTGGTTACTGCTGCTGATCCTGTTCATCAGGCTTAACAGCATGCCAATAGTTTGTTCTGCTACGGCGTTGCGGTTACCTTCAGGACTGCTCTCGCACCTGATACCTTTCGTCTCTGCATATGCCACATCAATCAATTCCATTCCGCTCCCCAACCGGCCAATCCATTGCAACTGCGTCGCTTTGTCCAGCATAGGCTTGTCGATCTTCAGCCTTGTTGTAACGATCAATCCTGCCGCTTCCCTGATCATACCACCTAATTCGTCATAAGTAACAGCAGGCTGGTATATTATCTCATAGTTCGCTTCATTCAGGCGCTGCAAAAGATAATCATGTACTTTAGCTGTAATAATTACTTTACGTTTCAAATCTGCTGTGTTATTGTTCTTTGTGTTTTTTTTCTGTTATCTCTTATCCAACATTATTTCATCTTGAACGTCAGTTCAGCAAAATCAGCAACACTAAGCTGTTCAGCACGTTTACTGAATATTGCTTCCTGCAGTATTTCCTTATCAAACAATCCCTTCAACGGATTGCGGAGCATTTTCCGTCGCTGGTTAAAGGCAGCTTTGACCAGCACAAAAAAAGCACGCTCACTTTTGACGTCATACCTCGTACTTCTGCGTTTCAATCGTATCATCCCGCTCACCACTTTTGGGGGCGGAGTAAAATGCTGCGGGTCTACATCAAATAAATACTCCACATCGTAATAGGCCTGTATCAATACACTTAATATACCATATTCTTTACTGTTGGGTCCGGAAGCCACGCGTTGTGCCACTTCTTTTTGAAACATGCCAATTACTACCGGTACTCTTTCCTTCCACTCCAATATCCTGAACAGTATCTGTGAAGAAATATTATAGGGAAAATTGCCTACTACTGTAAAATCCGTTGGGAAAGGCATGCTCACATCCATGATGCTTTCATGTATGATCTTTCCTTTAATAAGTGGATAAGTATGTTCCAGATAAGCCACTTTCTCATCATCCAGTTCCACTGCTTTAAAATCAATACCTGGCAACTGTAACAGGTATTTTGTCAGGGCACCGCCCCCGGGGCCTACTTCTACCAACCGTTCAAATCCATCCTCCTGCAATGCTGCAATAATTTTTCTACAGATGCTTTCATCTTTGAGAAAGTGCTGCCCGAGCGATTTTTTAAGCGTATACTGCATCGCCGCAAAAATACATGATTTGGAAGGAATTGGTCATCGACAGCTAGTCCAGCCCTGTTGGCCACTGCACATGGACTATTATCCGTACTTTTACTGCCTAAATTCATGCAAATGAGTAATGAACTGCAAAAGCCGGTTATTGGGTTTTCCTGTGGCGATCTGAATGGTATCGGACTTGAATTGATTATAAAGACCATTTCGGACCATCGCCTGCTCGATTTTTGCACGCCCGTTGTTTTTGCCAGTAATAAAAGCATGAATTTTTATCGCAAGAGTCTGCCTGATATCAATTTCAATTATACGAGTGGAAAAGACCTCACCCGGCTCAACCCCAAGCAGGTGAATATTTACAATTCATGGGAAGAAGAAGTGGCCATTACACCTGGTCAGCTGAATGAAACCGGTGGCAAATATGCATTGCTCTCTTTGCAGGATGCTGCGAATGCACTAAAAAACGGACAGATACACGGGCTCGTTACCGCTCCCATCCATAAAAAGAACATACAATCAGAAACATTCAATTATAGTGGACATACGCCTTACCTCAAAGCGTTATTTGGGGTAAATGACGTATTGATGTTCATGGTTGCCGAGAATCTGCGTGTTGGATTAGTAACAGAGCATGTAGCCATTGCCGACGTGGTAAAACATATTACCCGCGAAAACATCCTGAGTAAGTTGAGGATCATGAATAGCAGCCTGCAGAAAGATTTCGGTATTGACAGACCTAAAATTGCTGTACTCGGACTCAACCCGCATGCCGGTGATGAAGGTTTGATAGGCAATGAGGAAGAAACCATGGTCAAGCCCGCCATTAAAGATGCCAAGCATAATATGCTGGCCTTTGGACCTTATAGCGCCGATGCTTTCTTTGCCCGGGGTCAACATGAAAAATTTGATGCTGTGCTTGCTATGTACCACGACCAGGGTCTGATCCCTTTTAAATCATTGGCCATTGGTGAAGGGGTGAACTATACCGCAGGCCTCAATGCTGTACGCACCAGTCCTGACCATGGTACTGCTTTTGATATTGCCGGCAAAGGGAAAGCGGATCCAAACTCTTTCATTGCCGCCACTTTTGAATGCATCCAGATCATTCGTAAGCGGTTAGGCTATGCAGAAATGCGACAGAACCCCATGAGAAAAATGAGTGCCCGTATATTTGCCAACGCCGTGGATGAAAGGCTTTCTGAAGAAACAGAAAGCTGATCGAAATGAGTAGCCTTTACGCTCACCTGAACGCTGCATCCGGGATTCCTTTGTTGATGGTATAATTGGTATAAGTGATTTCAATCCGGCCTTTCCGGTTTCTTAGTCTTTCAGGAATGCTTTTTTCGTTGTCGTCAAACTCCAATGAAACCCCTTTCGGTAGTTTGTAATTTTTAGTATTAAAGCTGAGGACCATCTTATCCGGGAGACCATACGGCGCAAATCTCCCGTAAGTCATTTCCATTTCATAGGTCCCGTTGTCTTTTGTAGTAGTAGTGGCTTTCTTAATCAGTAATTTTTCCTCATCAATATAAATAGTGGTTAATACCACTTCGCTGCTATCATTAGCAGGCAATAATTTAACAATTTTTGTTTTAACATGATCTACCATTACCTCGCCGGCATTTAACGCGATAAAGTTGTTGGCAGTGATCAGCGAATTCATATTAACTGATACACCCCCTTTGGGCAGTAATGAAATACCTTCATCTTTCTTTAGCCGGAATTTATCCGGCTTTTTAAAAAAAATTTTCACTTTTCCGACTGGTGCTTTTATAAAAGCCACATCGGTCTTCATTTTTCCTTCTGCTTCATAATCATTCACCTGGTCAAGCTTAGCTTTCACTTTCATAACCAATTGCGTTGCGTCCTGAGAAAAGCCGGACAGTAAGAACGGAAAGGTGAAAATGGTTACTATAAATTTGTACATATGAAGTCATTTAGATCATCGGTCATTAGCTCAATACATCCTTTCTCCGAAACACCAGTATACCCGCTGTTATAAACCCGACAATGTGCAATACAAGGACAATGGCCGAATGCATAATCCGCTGCGGGCTCTGTATCGTTCCTGTCATTGCCTCATTGGCATCGTTTACTCTGATATCAAAGAATTCTTTCCAGCTGATCATATGTGTGGTGAAAAGATAAGGCTTCACCGCATTGAATAAGGGGATGTTTAAAGTGCTTAATATAGTAAAAAAGACAATTATACTCATCGTAGCTACAATCGGCCCGATGGAGTTTTCGGCAAAAATCGATAGAAAAAACCCAAGTGCAGCAACTGTTACCATCGCTAATGCAGCAAAGCCAAATGCACAAACATAACGCCAGAAGACATCGCTCTCTTTAAGCAGGACCACATAGTTACTTTTCATCAAAAACATATCATCCGTTCCGAAAATCCACATGCTCACAAACAAAGCCAGGAAAGCCAGCCAAACCAATAACAGCAAGGTATAAACTACAGCTGCAAAGAACTTAGCCAGCATAAACTGCTCCCGGCTGAATGGCTTTGTAAGTACCAGCCTAAGTGTTCCCATGTTTGCTTCTCCTGATATCATGTCCGCAGCGATCAGGGCAATCAATAAAGGCACATGCACAAGCAATAACTGTAGCATGATGTAACAAATAAGGTACCCGTTCAGGACATTGCCGTCAATTTCAAAAGTGGCGCCGATATCTTTCATCATGAAATCGGCATAGCTTTTACCATCCATTTTCAAGCCCAGCTGTATCATGGTAATCAATGCCGTAATAGCAGCAAAAGCGATATAAGTTCTCGGCCTGCGGAATATTTTATATAATTCAATTTGAATAAGCGTCCACATGTTGTTTGCCGGATGTTATTTGTAAAAAAAATTCTTCCAATGAATGCCTGGGTTGCAATGACAAGAGTTGTATATTCATGTTTGCGAGATCGGCATGCAGTTTCGGAATAAGGTTCCTGTCTAATTTCAATAATAAATCCGCCGTATCCCGCTGTGGTTGCAGATATCCGCTCCAATTGCTTTGCCGCAGCTGTTGCAGGGCAAACCGGTTGTCGAATGTCTGTATTGCTACTATTGTCTGGGCCGGGTCAAATAAAGCGGTTGCTTTACCTTCCACGAGTTTTTTACCATGATCAATGATCAGCACTTTTGTGGCAACTTGTTCTATTTCGCCCAGCAGGTGTGAGGATACAAATACCGTCTTCTTCAGTTCACGGCTCAAATAAAGAATAAGATTGCGTATATCGGCAATACCCTGCGGATCCAGTCCGTTGGAAGGTTCATCCAGTATGATCAGCCTTGGGTCATGCACCAGGGAAATGGCAATGCCCAGCCGTTGTTTCATTCCCTGGGAGAAAGTCTTCACCTTGTCTTTAGCACGTTCAGCCAGACCGACCCTGTCTAACTGCTGCATCAGTTGATTTTCAGTTATTCTAATACCGCTCAATTTTGCAAAGAGTTGCAGGTTTTCGTAAGCTGATAAATATTTGTATACATCCGGTTTCTCTATAACCGCTCCAATCTGTCTTAAAATTTCATTTCGGTGGGTATCCAGTCTTAATCCAAATAATTCGATCTCACCATCGGTGGGTCTGACCAGCGTAAGCAACATCCTGATAGTAGTGCTCTTGCCTGCCCCATTCTGGCCAAGAAACCCGTATACATCACCTTCCTCTACAGTAAAAGACAAATCCTGTACAGCGGTAACGGTTTTAAATTGTTTGGTAAGGCCCGTTGCTTTAATGATCTCGTGCATGCAATTGAATAAGCACGAAGGTACAGAAGAGATGTTAGATGGCACCCGGCCGGCCGGCCTGTAAATACTGCTGCAATGCTTTTACATAAGCTTCAAAAGATTCGATGCCTTTGGGTGTGATTTTGCAGGTGGTTTGGGGATAGTTGTCTCTGAATTGCTTGACAACTTCGATATAACCAGCTTCACGTAGTTTCTGTACCTGCACACTGAGGTTTCCGGCAGTAGCATTGGTCTTCTCACGGATAAAAGTGAATTCAGCCTCCTTCACTCCAATGAGTAAACTCATTACAGCAAGTCTTAGCTGGGAATGTAATATAGGATCGAGTTCTTTAAACATTAACTTCCTGTTCAGTAATTTTTTGTCGCCTGCCCGTCAGCTCAATCGTTTTTGTTTCTGATACCTGCTGCGCAACAGGTGACCCGGAATGATGTAACTGATCAATATAGCCAGGGCACCGATCAATAGCTGGTAATCAAAATTATATTTCGAAGCTATGATCGCCAGGACAAAATTGATTAATCCCCCTGTTACCAATGGTCTGAACCTGATCAGTTTGCCAGTAATAAAGGTTCCGATCGCGTAGAGCAGTATAAAATAGGTAAATGCATGTTGCCATTGATCTGAAGCAATGTTGATACTTACCAATGCAACAAATGCGAGGGCAAGGCCGATCCAGAGAAAATCTACCGACTCTTCTACAAAAGTTTTCATTTGCTGTATTTTCGATTGCCGCGAGCCATATATTACAGAAATCACACCACCCAATGGCATCAGCCACCATACGGCATAATGATAGGGATACTGAAAATATAGTTTCAATATAAACTCACCCAGGCAACAACTGAATACAAGCCAGCCCCACATTAAAAAATAGAAACTATCATCTGCCACTGCACCTTTGGTTTTGCTGATCATTGACTGGATAAGCTGCAGGCTTTCCTCCGGAGAGAACGTTGTTTCATCTTTTTTGTATACTGGATCGTTTGACATAAGCTTGTTTTCTACTGTCATAGGTGAGGCAATCCGGGCTGGTCCGGGCAGCCTCACCTGTAATATGATTTACCTGTAATCGGCAAGCGCTGGTACGATAAAGGTAAAAGAACCCTGGTGTGCAACTGAACAAACAAGGGGTCAAGTTACTGACAGTCCGCTAACAATTTCTCTGCTTCTGCTTTTCCCCAGTTAGGATGTAATGAAGAAGCAGGCTTGAATGTTTTAAAAAGTTCCACTGATTTTTCGGCCGACCTTTTAGCCACTGCTTTACCTCCACCAAAAGCTTCCGGTGTTCTGAACAAACTCTGCCCATCGAGATAGTAGATCCTTGGATTGGTAGGATCTGCCTGCTTTGCATTTTCCAACGCCTGTTTTGCTTCTGCACCATAAGTCTGCCAGCGCGTCATTGGATCAACAGTCATCTGCTGAATAGCCACCATCTGGCGAAGGCAATATATTTCTGCATTCTTTTCAATCGCTTCTGCTTTTGCAATCAGGTCTTTGCTTTTTTCAGCCACTTTATCTTTATCCGCTTTAGGATTCATCCAGCCTGTGATGTAATTAGCATACGCTGCATAGTAGTAAGGAAGCCATTTGTCTTTTTCTGCATCGGCAATCCTTTCAAAAAAGGCAGAAGTTGAGGTCATATCCTCTACTGTTTTTGATACGCCGAGTTGTTCCAGGCCTTTTTGCATACCCGATTCATACTTTGATTGTGCAGCCAGTTGTCCTGCAACGAACATGGTTATTACCACGAATAAATGTTTCATGTTGTTTGAGTTTAAGTTTTATAGGTTATTATTGATGGCATCTTGTCTCCTGTCAACACCCCAGCTAAGGAATATACCCAGGAAAAAGAATTGGGATGCGGGAGGTGTAATGGCTTCTTTCCGGGCTCCGTCATGCGAATAAGTGTACCCGAATACCTGGTTACTGTTCAACACATTGGTCATTGAGGCTACTACCACCGCAAAAGTTTTTCCCAGTGAAGTCATGTAATTCATACTGAAACCAAGGTTATGGTAGTCAAGTGTCTTACCCTGGTCTGCAATATCATATTTCGTTCCGTTGTACATTAGATTGTAATAAGGCCTACCTGTTGCATAGGAATAAGTAAAATTAAATCCTGTATTGATTTTGTTTACAAAACGTTTCAATACCAGTGAAGCCGTATGATCAGCAGCAAAAGTGGGTTGCATTTCTTTTGGATAGTTCAGGTAATCTCTTTTTGTATCGAGGTATGAATAACTGATCCAGTAGTCAAGTCCTTTGAATGTTTTCTTATCTCTCCAGAATAATTCTACACCTTTCGCATAACCTGATCCATTATTGTTATAAACAGGATATGTTTTTATCAGGTCATCATATTTCTTGTAAAATACCTCTACCCTGAATGTTTGCAGAGTGGTATTCCTGATATAGTTGATGATATAATGCGTGGCCTTGGTATAGCCGAAATTCCCGATAAAATTAAGATAGCTGTTCTCGGGCTTCTGATAGAATGTTCCATAAGCAATACTCATTTGTCCATTCCTTCCTGTTTTATAAGCTAGTGATATACGTGGTGCAATATTGGCTTTACTGAGGAGAGATGAATGTTCAAATCTTGCACCGATCTTGGCTGCAAGATCATTCGTGATGTACAGATCCGCCTCACCGAATACCGCTTTGAAATGATCAGGCAGTAAACTGTAGCGGCTATTGAAATGAGCTTTGTTATAAAAATACATATACTCACCTCCAAAGCGGATGACACTGATACCGCTGATACGTTTATCAAACACTGCTTTTACCTGTGCCAGATTACCCGTGCCCGTAAGATTGAAGTTGGTGCTGTCGATCCACACAAGTCCTGTTGTAACCGGTTTGTTATCCTGATTCTGTACCTGTTGGGTGATATCATTATGATCAGTACTGAAACCGGCGCCCAGGTTCATTTTCCATCCTTTACCCAGGTTCTCACGCCAGCTAAGGTTATTATACCAGTTGGTGTTTTTCAGACCAAATGCATTCTTTAAAGCGGGGTCGTCAATATTTGACCTGCGCAGGCCGAGTTGATTGGCAGCAAAAGTGGTATAGTATTTTACCATGCCACCCCTTTTTGTTTTAAAACGATAATTGGCTGATGCCGTATGAAATTCAGGCATGGTAAAATAATCCGGCTTTTGCCGCACTACTGCGAAATAAGGCAGCAGGTTGGTATAGCCATATTCAAGCCCCCAGGATGATTTTTTATTTTTAGCAATTTCCTGTAACCCCGCACCTAAGAATACACTTGAAATAGAAGCAGTGGCCTGTGACCTTTCGGGCAGATCAATGCTTTCCAGGATCAATGCAGAAGACAGCGCCTGCCCGTACAAAGCAGAATAACCGCCGGTGCTGAACACAGTTCCTTTAAACAAAGCCGGGGCAAAGCGGCCACGTTGTGCCAGGTCGGGCACACTGCTGTAATAAGGATTGTTCACAAGCGTACCATCTATGAACTGTTTCGCTTCATAGCCGGCCCCGCCGCGTACAAACAGTCCTTCCTGTTCACCCACCTGTTGTGCACCGGGCAATGTTTTAACAACAGCAGATATATCTGCATTGGCACCTCCCGTTGTGTACACATCGAGTGACGTCAACACCGTTGCCGCCCTTTTTTTGTCGCCTGCTTCAAAACTTCCGGCGGTTACCGTCACAGCTTTTAATTCGCTGATCTCTTCTTTCAAAGCAAAAGACAGCTCAACAGGGCTTTTGTCGATCGAGATCTTTTGTTCAACTGTTTTATACCCTACAGCAGATGCAACAATCGTTTGCTCACCTTTCTCGAATGTTTTAAAAGAAAAATTTCCCGCCGAATCCGTAGTGCTGCCGTCATAAGAACCCTTAACAGCTACGCTTGCGCCGGTCATGATATGCCCCTTTGTATCTTTTACCTTCCCGATCAGCTTTACCTGGGCTTGTGCCCATCCAGCTGTTAAAGAAGAAAGCAGCAGCACAATCAACTTTTTCTTCATTTCAGTTTATTTTGATACAACAAACATAGAGTAGTTTATTTTATAAACTAAATTATTTCTATACTTCTTTCCTAAAAGCCCCCCCCCTTTCAAAACGAAATAAGGCACTGATAATCAGCGCCTTATAACAATATTATTTGAAAATCGAATTCCTATTTGTATTGTGGAATCAGCCCTTTAGCCAGTTCCACCATTTTGTTGATTCCATCTTCCGGAAGATTTCCTTTCTTGAATTCGGCCAGTACATCCGGCAATTTATTTTCCATTTCCATCAGGAAGTGGGCTTCAAATTCTTTCATTTTCTTCACAGCCACATCGCGCAGCAAACCTTGTGTACCGAGGTAAATAATGGCTACCTGTTTTTCTACGGAGAATGGCGTGTATTGTGGCTGTTTCAGGATCTCCACATTACGGGCACCTTTATCAAGTACTAATTTGGTCGCGGCGTCCAGGTCGCCCCCGAATTTAGAGAACGCTTCCATTTCACGGTATAAAGCCTGATCAAGTTTTAGTGTACCGGCTACTTTCTTCATTGATTTGATCTGTGCGTTACCACCCACCCGGCTTAC
>CAZDQB010000019.1:0-89444 GCA_964507525.1 uncultured Sediminibacterium sp.
TTATTAAACCAAAATCAAGCACTATGACATTTATCGAATCTTACCTGAAAGAGCTGGAAAGCGAAGCTGTAATCACACGTAAAATGCTGGCACAGGTACCCAGCGACAAATTCCAATGGCAGCCGCATCCCAAGAGCATGACCATTCAGCGCCTTGCCACCCATATCGCAGAACTACCTACATGGATAGGAATGGTGCTGACCACGGACGAGCTGGATTTTTCAAACAACCCTTATACACCGGCCAATGTTACCAATACACCGGAGTTGCTGGCTTATTTTGAAAAATCATTCGCTGACGGGAAAGCGCATTTGCAAAAAGCGGCAGACGCCGACCTGCTGCCCAATTGGACCTTACGTAATGGCGAAGAGATTTACTCAGTCTCCAGCAAGGGCGATGTGGTCAGGATGTCTTTCTCCCAGACCGTGCATCACCGCGCGCAATTAGGGGTATTTCTGCGGTTATTGGATGTTCCTATTCCCGGCAGTTACGGCCCGAGCGCAGATGAACATCACATGTAAAAAAACAGCGGATTGCTGATACCGGAAGGGATCAGCAATCCGCCTTTGTCTTATATCTGTGCAATACTTTCTCCGTCACTGCTGATGCTGAAATCTTCCTTGTCGAGGTATTTGCTGTATTTCTCATTTACCTCCTTTGGCTGTTCTTTACCATTGATGAACAGTTTTTTGTCCTTGACCTCAATTTTATATCCCTTCTTTTTATCAATTAATCCATCTTTTTCTAAACTGTTGGTAAAGGCTTTTAATTCCGTCAGTTCTTTTTTCGCTTTTTCAACCCCGGTTTTTGCCTTTGCAAGACTTTCACTCACTTCTTTCCTGATCTTATCCATATCAATATGCGCAACGATCTTTTCTTTCTTCAGGTTCTCCTTTGCACGGGTTATGTCCGCTTCAATCTTTTTCATATCCACTTCTTTCAGTTTTATTTCAGCATTGTGCATGGCCTTCGCAACTTCATTTCTTGTTTTTTCCCAGTCGATCTTTTGGATGGAAGCCTGCACCTCCTGGTTGATCTTGTCCAAATCGATCTTCTTAACCTCTTCCATGGCCAGCTTTAATTCAATGTCCATTTTCGCAACATCAATGTTGAGATTTTTGTCGAGGTCGGCCATGGCCTTATCTAATCCTTTCATGGCGTTATCCAACTCGTCGGCATGATAATCCCGTATGCCTTTGTGTGATTTTTTGCCAGGTGCTGTAGTATCCTTTACATAATGAAAAGAAAATGTGCTGACCGGTTTCGCGGAGTCAGGTGTTTTCCAGGAAGAGAAGAGGATGGCCACCAGCGTTATGCCAGCCAGGGGAAACCATTTGCGGAGCATTGTTTTTTTCATAAAAATCAGTTGGGTGAATAATAAACGAATTATTTCGTAGTAAATGTACGATCATGTTCGTATATTGTTATACTTCGGGTCATTTTTTTTAAATTTTAACAAATAAGGCCAGCCATATTCATAGGTTTATGACCAGGGATGCCCCTTAATTTTTATCTTGCGGCTCACCAACGATCTGTTATGAAATACCTGCCTTTAAATCCTGCTATCTTCAGCAACAACCGGAAGCGTTTTGTCAAGGAATTATTACCCAACAGTATTGCCATTTTTGTCAGTAACGACGAATGGCCTTCCAACGGAGATGCCCTGCATGCCTTTAAACAGAACAGCGATCTGTTCTGGCTTAGCGGTATAATACAGGAAGATTCCATGGTGATCCTTTTTCCCGATTGCCCGGACCCTAAATACAGGGAAGTGCTGGTATTGGTTCGCCCCAATGAATTAAAAGAAAAATGGGATGGCAAACGTTTGAGGGCTCATGAAGCCACTGCTTTATCTGGCATTGCAAGTATTGTCTGGCTGGACAGTATCGATACCTTATTACAGACATGGATACACCTGGCCGATCATATTTACCTCGATAGCAATGAAAATGACCGCAAGGCATCATTGGTGCGGAGCCGCGATTACCGTTTCATAGACGAGATGAAAGCGCGGTATCCTTTGCATACCTATCATCGCGCAGCCAGGATCATGAAAGAACTCCGGGGTATTAAGACAAAGGAAGAGGTCGAAGTATTGCAGAAAGCAATAGACATTACCGATATCACTTTCCGGCGCCTGCTGCATTTTATCAAACCGGGTGTAATGGAATATGAGATCGAAGCGGAGATATGGCACAGCTTCTTAAGTAACCGCGCCACCGGGCCGGCTTATGGCAGTATTATTGCCAGTGGCGACAGGGCGCGCACTTTACATTACGTGTCCAACAACCAGGAATGTAAAGACGGGGAGTTGGTATTGATGGATTTTGGTGCGGAATATGGCAGTTATTGCGCCGACCTTACCCGTACAGTTCCGGTGAATGGAAAATTCAGCCGTCGTCAGAAGACCGTTTATAATGCCTGCCTGCATTTGCACAATTATGCCAAGAGCATATTGAAGCCCGGTATTACTATAGTGGATTATACAGAGAAAGTGGGCGAAGAAGCTACACGGCAGTTTTTAAAAATAGGCCTGCTTCACAAAGCCGATGTCAAGAATGAAGACGCTGAGAACAGGGCCTATCGTAAATATTTGTACCATGGCATCTCTCACCATCTTGGTATTGACGTACAT
Organism: uncultured Sediminibacterium sp.; assembly: GCA_964507525.1. Lineage (GTDB taxonomy): Bacteria > Bacteroidota > Bacteroidia > Chitinophagales > Chitinophagaceae > Sediminibacterium. The sequence goes on from CAZDQB010000019.1 coordinate 2,636, forward strand.
GACCTGGGTACCAGGACAGCGCCGTTAAAACCAGGTATGCTGCTGACAATAGAACCTGGTATCTATATTGAGGAAGAACAGATGGGTATACGCATTGAAAACAATGTGTGGCTTACAAGAAATGGCAATACAGACCTGATGAAAAATATACCCATTACGGTAGAAGAGATCGAAACTTTAATGAAGCAATGAAACAGATCCCCAATCTCGTTACTTTACTGAACCTTCTTTTTGGCTGCCTGGCCATTGTGTGTATCATGCAAACAGGATTGACCTTGTCAACCGACACCAATGGAGATGACCTGGTGGTCATTCCTGAAAGGATTTACATGGCGAGCCTGTTCATGGCACTGGCTGCTGTGATTGATTTTTTTGATGGATTCGCTGCCAGGTTGTTGGAAGTGCCCTCAGAAATGGGCAAGCAACTGGATTCACTGGCAGATGTGGTGAGTTTCGGCGTGGCACCGGGTTTGATCGTTTACCAGTTTCTTCGCCTGAGTTATGCCCAGCAGGATGGAGGACTGGATGTGAATACTGCCTGGCTATTGCCAGCCTTTATCTTACCCTGCGCCGGCGCTTACCGCCTGGCCCGGTTTAACATCGATACGTCGCAAAGCTACGGATTTAAAGGAGTGCCCATTCCGGCAGCGGGACTGCTCTTTGCTTCCTTTCCGTTGATCTACTGGTACAGCAGTAATACCTGGGTAACGAGATTGTTACTGAACCAATGGTTCTGGTATGGGGTCATATTGGTGGTGAGCTACCTGATGGTATCTACTTTACCAATGCTGGCACCGAAATTTAAAAATTTTACTGTCAGAAAAGCCATGCCTTTCCTGATTCTGGCAGCTATTGCAGTGATTGCGGCCCTTGCGGTCGGCTGGTTGGCAGTTCCTGTCGCATTTATTGCTTATGTAATTCTATCTTTGTCGCTAAACAACAAGAATCATGACCTATAATGTGCAGATCAAAGTAATGCCTTTGAAAGATTTATTGGACCCGCAGGGAAAAGCCGTACTGGGCGGTTTGCAGAACCTCGGACTTGGCACTGTAGCCGATGTAAGGGTAGGCAAACACATTACTTTGCAAATAGATGCAGCCAGCGAAGCCGAAGCCAAACAAATTGCAGACGAGGCAAGCAAAAAGCTGTTGGCTAACCCGGTGATGGAGTTTTATGAGATTGAGTTTGTTAACTAATTATATGTAGGATGTAGGATTTGGTGATATAGGATGTAATGATCGTAAAATCCCAAATCCTACATCACCAAATCCTACATTTCTCCTATGCTTTATCTCGTCCCCACTCCCCTTGGTAATCTTAAAGACATCACACTGCGGTCATTGGAAGTGCTGCAACAGGCAGACGTGATTTTATGTGAGGATACGAGGACTTCTTCAAAGCTGCTGCATCATTATAATATACAAAAGCCGCTTACGCCTTATCACCAGCACAATGAACATAAGATTGTGCAGCATCTGGCAGACCAGATGAAAGCAGGCAAGACTTTTGCATTGATCACCGACGCCGGTACGCCAGGCATATCAGATCCTGCTTTTTTATTAGTGCGAGAATGTGTGAAAGAAGGTATTAAAGTGGAATGCCTTCCGGGCGCCACAGCTTTTGTACCTGCATTGGTCAATAGTGGCATTCCAACCAACCGTTTTGTTTTTGAAGGATTCCTGCCACTGAAAAAAGGACGACAAACACTATTGAAGCAACTGGCATTGGAAGCGCGTACCATGGTATTTTACGAGAGCCCCATGCGGTTAGTGAAAACACTGGAAGAATTTATTACTTATTTCGGTGCGGAACGGCCATGCAGTGTAAGCAGGGAGTTGACCAAACTCTTCGAAGAGAATGCAAGGGGCACACTCCGGGAAGTATGCGATCATTTCAAAGCCAAAACAGTAAAAGGAGAAATAGTGATCGTGGTTCATCCGCCCATATGATTTCCAATTCATTTTTGATTGCTGCTCCTGCATTATTCTCTTTAAAACACATGTATATCATGAGAAAACAATTATTACACCTGTTCCTGCTATCACCTGTCATCTGCCATCTCTTACCCGCAACCGCCCAACCCAACCGCTGGCAGCAGCGCATTAAATACACCATTAACGTAAGCATGGACGTAAGCACCAACCGGTTTACAGGAACTGAAAAGATCGATTACTGGAATAATTCACCTGATACTTTAACGCGTGTATTCTTTCACCTGTACTGGAATGCGTTTCAGCCGAACAGCAGCATGGATGTGCGCAGCCGTGAGTTAGGCAAGACGGTATTGTCGGCGCCAAAGGGCGACTATGACGGACTCGACTGGGACCAGCGTGTGAAAGACCGCATTAGCAAATTGAAACCCGATGAGATCGGTTACCAGCGGGTAACCAGTATTGTCATAAATGGTATTGCCCAACAATTAAAAGAACATGAAACCATCCTGGAGGTAACGCTTGCTAAACCCATGCTGCCCAACAGTAAAGTGCAGTTAGACGTACGCTTTCAGGCGCAGGTGCCATTACAGGTACGCCGGGCCGGGCGCGATAATAAAGAAGGCGTGCGTTACAGTATGAGCCAATGGTATCCCAAAATGGTGGAATACGATTACAAGGGCTGGAATGCGAACCCCTATATTGCCCGCGAGTTTTACGGTGTATGGGGCGATTATGATGTAAATATCACGATCGATAAAAACTATTTTGTAGCAGCAGGCGGCGACCTTGCCAATGCCAAAGAAATAGGGTGGGGATATGAAGTACCTGGCAGTAAGCCCGCGCCGGCAACCGGTAAAACACTTACCTGGAGCTGGCAGGCTTATAATGTGCATGATTTTGTATGGGCTGCTGATCCAACCTACAAAATGATCACACGCAAAACGACTAATGGCCCGTTGATCAGGGTGGTGTATAAAGCAGTGGACTCCATGGAAACCAGGTGGCAAAAAATGGCCGATACGGCAGCATTGGCTTATCCTGTCATTGCCAGAACTTTTGGCGTATATCCTTATAAGACATATACATTTATCCAGGGAGGAGATGGGGGGATGGAATATCCCATGGCCACGCTCATAAAGAATGCAGGCGTTGGAACTGCCCTGCACGAATGGATGCATAGCTGGTACCAGATGATGCTGGGCTCCAATGAATCTTTATACCCATGGATGGATGAAGGCTTTACAGACTATTCCAGTACCAGGGTACTGGCAACGCTGCGCAGTAAAGAAGGGTTTTGGTATGAACCGGCTTACAAAGGATATTTTAATCTTGCGAAAAGCGGGCTGGAAGAGCCTGCCACCACGCATGCCGATCATTATAATACGAATTATGCATACGGCAATGCAGCTTACAGTAAAGGTGCCGTATTCATGGCACAACTGGGATATATAACAGGCGACAGCATAAGGGATAAAATATTGCTGGAATATTACAGACAATGGCGATTCAGGCACCCGAACCCGAATGATTTTATCAGGGTGGCAGAAAAAGTGAGCGGTATGGAACTCGATTGGTACAAGGAATACTGGATCAATACCACCAAGACCATTGACTATGCCATCGGAGATATCAACGTAGTGGATAGCAAGACGCAGGTTACCCTGAAACGTATAGGGAAAATGCCTATGCCGGTCGATTTGCTGGTTACCTATAAAGATGGCACACAGGAACTGCATTACATTCCGCTGAACCTTATGTATGGAGAAAAACCTGCAGAAAATGCCATTCCGCGTACCGTGCATACCGAGTGGCGCTGGACACATCTGGAATATGCAGTAACAATTGGTAAGAGCATACTGGAACTCAAATCGATTGAAATTGATCCCTCCGGGCGGCTGGCCGACGTAAACAGGAATAACAATAAACTGGTAATACCGGATTAATGGGTCAAAGCTAATTGATGTAAAAAACGGGATTTTCCCCGTATTCAGATGGGGAAAAGACTGTTTGAAGCCGGGACTTTTTTTCTCACTATTGTTTATTATTTCAAATCGCAAAAAAACAATAATATGAGCCAATTACAACAGTATTATTTTTCTGTTGAAAAACTACAGGAACTGATCAAACACTTTGATAAGAAGAGAATTAAAGCATCTGATGGAAAAACCCACCTGAAAGGCTTCATTTTCACACCTGGTGTAACGCCGGAAGGGAAAGAATCTGTCTTCGCTTTCCCTTTATACTCAGGAACTGGTAACAAAGGTGGAAGTGATGGAGATATTATCATCCAGAATATGACTTTTGCGTCCGGGTGTCCATATCCGCCTCCCTGTGATACCACTACTTCTTCTCTGAAGTTAAAGGGAAAAGGCAAAGGAAAAGAAGATGGCTGTTATGATGAAACCAAGTAAGATACTAGTTTACCTTGATATTGCCGCACCGCTGATTGCCCTGGTTATCGGGGTATTGTTTTTTCTTTTTAAAAAGAGAAAAATGGTCTTAAGTGATAGGGTGATCTTAGTATTTCTGGCTGTAGAAGTCATTCTTAACACATTGTCGAATGTCTTACAAAACAATTTAATTAACAATCATTGGGTATATCATTTAAATGGGATGGTTACCCAATCCCTTTTTACTTTTTACTTTTTCAGGTCATTACATTCGAAAAGATTTGTAATGATTAGTTTCTTATTTTTCGTATCTTTTTGGTTTGTCAATATGATGTGGATACAGTCCTACAGCACTTTCAACAGTTATTCTTATGCTGCAGGAGTGTTTTTAATTGTGGTCTACGCACTTATCAACTTTAAAGAAATAATAGATGAGCTACCAATGTTTGCAATCCTGGAATTGAAGGATTTTTGGATGCTGGCGGGTATTTTGACTTATTTTGGAAGTTGTTTCTTTATTTTCAGTAGCTATAATTATTTATCCGCTGTCTCACCCGGGAATGTCGGCATATTATGGAAAACACATAATATATTCCTCGCTGCCGGGTGTATTCTTTTTTTTAAAGCAATTGATTGCAAACAATGGATACGAAAATAGTATTAGTGTTTTGTGCAACAGGATTTGTATTCTGTATACTTATTTTCCTTTTCACGTTCATTCTTAAGTACCAGAAAAAAAGTATCTCATTTCAAAAGGAAAAAGAATTAATGGAAACACATTTCGGGCAAGCATTACTGCAATCACAGGTTGAAACCCAGGAAGAGACACTTTCAATACTTGGCAAGGAACTTCATGATAATATTGGCCAGCTTTTAAACAGCACCAAGTTGCTTATTGGCGTTTCACAAAGGCAAATCAGTAATCCGCCGGATACGCTCATCATTGCCGATGAAACACTTGCCAAGGCCATTAACGAGTTGCGTTCGCTTTCCAAATCATTGAACAAAGAGTGGCTGGAGCAGTTTAATTTTATAGAAAACCTGGAAACTGAGATCCATCGGCTTAACACAGCCGGCGCCCTGTATTTTGAGTTTGTGCACATCGAACGTCTCCCCCTGAAGAGCGATGAGCAGCTCATCCTGTTCCGTATTGTACAGGAAGCCATGCAGAATGCCGTAAAGCATGCCCAGGCGCAACATATCCAGATTGCGATTGCTGAAACCCAGGCATTGCTCACAGTTACCGTAACGGATGACGGTAAGGGTTTTACAAAAGAAACAGTTAAGCCTGATGGCCTGGGCATGCTGAATATGAAACACCGCACCCATTTGCTGGGAGGTGTAATAACATGGCAACAGGCACCCGAAGGAGGCACTGTTGTTGCCATTCAGTTACCTGTTAAACCCATGGAATTATGATCAGGATAGGCATTGTAGATGATCACCAGCTATTTGTTAAGTCAGTCAGTCTGATGCTGACAACATTCAAAGATTACAAAGTGGTGATAGAGGCGTTGAATGGAAAAGACATGCAGGAAAAACTGGCGAAACACAATGTTTTACCGGATATCATGCTTGTTGATGTGAATATGCCGGTCATGAACGGGGTAGAGACGGTCAAATGGTTAAGCACTGCTTACCCGCAGGTAAAATTAGTGGCGCTTTCCATGAATGACAATGACCAGGTGATCATTGATATGATCAGGGCCGGCTGTTGTGCTTATCTGTTAAAAGATACCCATCCGGATGAATTGGAAAAAGCGCTGAATGAGATACACCTCAAAGGGTACTATAATGCAGATGCCAGTAATATCAATTACCGGAGGTTGCTGAAAGCGGAGCAGGATAAAGAACTGCTGAACCTCTCTGAAAAAGAGAAAATATTCCTGCAGCATGCGTGCAGTGATAAGACATACAAACAGATTGCGGCTGAAATGGGACTGAGCGAGCGCACGATTGACGGCTATCGCGAAACCCTTTTTCAAAAAATGAAAGTGCAGAGCCGGGTAGGTCTCTGCCTGGAAGCAGTGAGGAGGGATATCGTCAAACTATGATTTTCCTGAAAGCATTATTTTGTTACGTGCAGAATGTATTTTTCTTCAAAGTAAGGTTCGGGGAAGATCTTATCAATCGGCATCATACGGGGGCGCAGGCGGCTTTCCGAGATCTCCTGGGCCAGGTCGCCACCCTTCAGACAAATAAGGCCGTTTGCAATTTCCGGTGTATGCCCTTTCTTCAATAATGGTGCACTCCATTGCCAGAGGTCTTTCAAAGGTGCCACCGCGCGGGAAACGGCGAAATCGAACTTCCTGTTTTTAATTTCTTCTGCCCTGGTATGCTGCGTTGTAATGTTTTTAATACCTGCCGCTTCAGCAACTGCATTCACTACCTTTAGTTTTTTGGCAATGCTGTCAACCAAGTGAAATTTCACCTGGGGAAAGAAAATGGCCAATGGTACACCCGGAAAACCACCGCCGCAGCCAATATCGATCACCTGAGTACCAGGTTGAAAATCTGCAATGGCAGCAATGCTTAAAGAGTGAAGCACATGGTGCAGGTAAATACTGTCAATATCCTTTCTTGAAATGACATTGATCCTGGTATTCCATTCCTTATACAGCTCTTCCAGTGCAGTAAACTGCCGTAACTGCTCTTCAGTAAAATCACCGAAGTACTGTAATATCAATCCCAATTTTTGCGTGGTGCTTTCCATATAGCGGGAACAGTAAAAATGTAATAGAAGAACATCCAGATATCCATGAACAGGAACCAGGGCCAAAGGTCGCTCTCATTCAGTTTTTTCATGCCTTTGAATAATACCACTGCCTGTATGCCGAACCTGATACCAAATACAATCAGTGGTATCCACCAGTTAAAAAAGATGATGGACACGGCAAGTAAAGGATAGACTAGGAACAAAGAAAAGGAATACAGTCCCAGCCAGAACTTGTGTCCTCTCTTGTAATATTTACTGGTGGTATAATGCCTGTATTTTTGTATCATCCAATCGTTCCACTTTTCCTTTGGCTCACTCAGGGTATGTGCAGTATGTTCAATACAAATGGCCGTATTGGTTGAAGTGGCCACCTGGTTAATGAACAGGTCGTCATCCCCGCTGGGTATCTGGTTAATTGATGAAAACCCCTTGTTGCGTAAGAATACTTCTTTTTTATAACTCAGGTTTCTTCCTACACCCATGTAAGGCTTGCCGGCCAGGGCGTATGACAGGTATTGCAGTGCCGTATGAAAAGTTTCGAAACGGATCAGCTTATTCAGCAGTCCGGGCTTTTTGTGATAGGCCCCGTAACCCAATACAATCTCGATGTTTTCATCATATCCATCCTGCATTTGTTGTATCCAGAATTCTGAGGCCGGTATACAATCTGCATCAGTAAGCAGTACGATCTCATATTTGGCACTTTTAATGCCCATTGACAAGGGGAACTTTTTTCCGCTGATCATCTTTGCTTCCTGTGTGAGCTGGATAAGATTGATGTTCTTGAACGATTTCCTGAACTCATCGATCAGGTATTTGGTATCATCCGTAGAATTATCATTTACCAACACTACCTCATAAGTTGTTTTATAATCCTGCACTAATAAGCCCGGCAATGTTTTTACCAGGTTATGCGCTTCATCCCTTGCACAAACGATAACAGATACGGGATGCTCAATATTGATTGCTTTGGCGGGGGGATGGTAGAAAGCCAGTCTTCTGAAAAAAAACAGGTAATAAAAAACCTGGGTGATGATCACTGCACAGAACAGGTAGAATGTAATGTGCCAGGTAAGCAGCGGTATTGTCATGCGACAAAAATAAGGAATTGGGAATTGGGGATTGGGAATTTGGAAACGTACTTTTGCACCCTATGGCAGCATTGACTTTTGAATTGCAGGCAACGGCAACGGGTGACTCTAAAGCACGGGCAGGAAGGATCAGCACAGATCACGGGGAGATACTGACGCCCATTTTTATGCCAGTGGGCACGGTTGGGAGTGTGAAAGCTGTTACCCAGCAGCAACTGAAGCTGGATGTACAGGCGCAGATCATTTTAGGTAATACCTATCACTTATACTTAAGACCGGGTACTGAAGTGCTGGAGGCCGCAGGGGGACTGCACCGCTTTAATGGCTGGGACAGGCCCATCCTTACCGATAGTGGCGGTTACCAGGTATTTTCATTGGCAGCCAACCGCAAGATCAAAGAAGAAGGCGTTATGTTTCAGTCGCACATTGATGGCAGCCGGCATCTTTTTTCCCCGGAGTCGGTCATGGACATTCAAAGGAGTATTGGCGCCGATATCATCATGGCATTTGATGAATGCCCGCCTTATCCGAGCGAATATGACTACGCAAAAAAAAGCATGGGACTCACACATCGCTGGCTCGACAGGTGTTTTCAACGATTAGCCGATACACCGGATAAATACGGATACACGCAGCACCTGTTTCCCATTGTACAGGGCAGTACTTATAAGGATCTCAGGAAAGCATCCTGTGAATACATTGCCTCAAAAGAGGCGGCTGGTAATGCGATAGGAGGGTTGAGTGTAGGGGAGCCGGAGGAAATGATGTATGAATTTACGGCACTATGCGCAACTCATCTTCCATCCCATAAACCACGTTACCTGATGGGGGTGGGAACTCCCTGGAACATACTGGAATGCATTGACCTGGGTATTGATATGTTTGATTGCGTAATGCCCACACGCAATGGCCGTAACGGAATGCTGTTTACCACGCAGGGCGTCATCAATATCAGGAATAAGAAATGGGCAAGCGATTTCTCACCCATTGACCCTGGTCTGCCTGCTGAGATCAGCCAGTATTATACAAAGGCTTACCTGCGCCATCTTTTTATATCAGAAGAGTTATTAGGATTGCAATTGGCCAGTATACAGAACCTGGCTTTCTATTTATGGCTGGTGGGAGAGGCAAGAAAACATATTCTTGACGGCAGTTTTGTTTCCTGGAAACGGGAAATGCTTGATATTGTTAAGCAGAGGTTATAGTTCAGGGATTCTTTTACGTAATTGCGCTTTTGTTTTATAGTTTTATCGCTCCATGAAGAAACTTGACTGGTACATACTGAAGAAATTTCTAACTACTTTCTTTTTTGCCATCTTCCTTTTTACCATTATAGCGGTGGTGGTGGATGTAAGTGAAAAAACGGAGGACTTCAACAGGTCGCACCTGGGGCTCAAACATATCATCACTGATTACTATTATGGTTTCATTCCGCATATTGTTGCGCTTCTGTTCCCGCTTTTTGTATTTATTGCAGTGATTTTTTTTACTTCCAAGATGGCCGGTAAAAGCGAGATCATTGCCATACTGGCGAGCGGCACCACTTATGGCCGCTGGCTGCGCCCTTATTGGATAGGAGGCGGCATACTTGCCCTGATGCTCTGGTATGCCAACCAATATGTAGTGCCAAGGGCCAACCAGGTACGGGGCGCATTTGAAGCCAAATATATTGATGCCAACTCTTCATATAATGCATTGCTGAACTCCAGCAGTAATATTTATTTGCGTATGGATTCTTTTACCTACGCAGGGATTTATTCATATGACACACTTACCAAAAGAGGAGGGCCTTTTTTTGCATATACGATAAAAGGTGACAGAGCCGTAGAGAACATGCGTGCAGATGCCATTTCCTGGGATACCGCTACTAAAAAATGGAAATTGGAGTCGGTGCTCGACCGGAAAATAGAAGGCCTGAAAGAAAAAGTAGCCATCAATGGGGCCGAATCTGTCAGGTTTAATTTCAAGCCGCTCGACCTGAGTCGCGATAAATACACCAAAGACAAACTCACTACACCCGACCTGAACCGGTTTATCCGGTTAGAAGAAATGAGGGGATCAGAAGGGTTGAACGAACTTAAAATAGAGCGCTATCGAAGGGATGCTACCTGTGTTACGGTATTACTGTTGACATTGATCGGAGCTATTGTGGCCGGAAGAAAGGTCAGGGGAGGGAGTGGAGTGCACCTGGCAGTGGGTTTCATGACAGCAGCGCTGTTTATTATTACGGATCGGTTTTCTACCATATTTTCTACCAAGGGAAACCTGCCTCCATTAATAGCCGCATGGATACCCAATACGATATTCGTTTTTGTTGTAATATACCTTTACAGAAAGGCACCCAAGTAAAATTCGCGATGATTTCTGCCTGTTTCTCTATTTCATTTGTTATGGAAGGCAACTTGTTTTACCTTTAGCCATCCATTTGAAACCGCTAGCAATAGGATTTTCAGCGGATATACCAAAGAGCAAGCTACAAAACAAAAAAAATAGTCATGGGGATTATCAAGGAAAGGTTCAAGGCAAAAGCTGATGCTGCGAATACAGAGATTAAAGAATTGCTGAAAGAACACGGAAGCAAAAAAATTGGTGAAGTAACTTTATCACAGGCTTACCAGGGAATGAGGGGAATTACGGGATTAGTTACTGAAACCAGTCTCCTTGATGCACAAGAAGGTATCCGTTTCAGGGGATATTCCATTCCTGAATTACAGGTTAAATTACCTAAAGCACCTGGTGGGGGTGAACCTTTGCCGGAAGGATTGTTCTACCTGATGCTGGTAGGCGAATTACCTGCTGAAGAAGATGCAGCACATATCACCAGTGTATGGCAGCGTCGCAGTCATGTACCCAATTATGTTTTCGATACCATTGATGCATTGCCGATCAGTGCGCACCCTATGACCATGTTTGTAACGGGAGTAATGGCTTTGCAGACAGAAAGCAATTTCGCTAAAGACTACGCCAAAGGAATTAATAAAAAAGATTACTGGAATCCCATCTATGATGATACGATGGATCTGATTGCCAGGCTGCCACGTATTGCGGCGTATATCTATCGCAGAAAATATAAGAACAACGATCATATCCAGCCCAATGGCCTGCTCGACTGGGCTGGCAACCTTGCCCATATGATGGGCTTTGAAGACGAAAGTTTCAAAGAGCTGATGCGTTTATACATGACCATTCATGCCGATCATGAAGGCGGCAACGTATCTGCGCACACTACGCACCTGGTGGGTTCAGCCCTGAGCGACCCCTTCCTGAGTTATGCAGCAGGTATGAATGGACTGGCAGGACCCCTTCATGGACTGGCTAACCAGGAAGTGATCAAGTGGATATTTGAAATGCAGGAGGAGCTGGGCACGGATGATCCATCCAAAGAACAGATTGCAGCATACGTGCAGAAAACCTTGTCATCCGGTAAGGTAGTACCTGGATATGGACATGCCGTATTACGTAAAACAGATCCGCGGTTCACTGCCCAGATGGAATTTGGTAAAAAGCATATGCCAGATGATAAATTGGTGAACACTGTTTGGAAAATATATGAAACAGTACCACCGATCCTCCAGTCATTAGGCAAAGTGAAGAATCCATGGCCCAATGTTGATGCACACAGTGGTGCATTGCTGGTCCACTATGGGTTGGTGGAATATGAATTCTACACAGTACTCTTCGCCGTAAGCCGCGCCCTGGGCGTAATGGCAAGCCTTTGCTGGGACAGGGCCCTCGGCCTTCCGCTTGAAAGACCCAAGTCCGTTACCACGGAAGCAGTAAAGGGCTGGCTGCAGGGCAAGGAAGAGATTTGGGAGTAGTGAAGGAACGCTGATTTCTGAAACTAAAATTTTGATGGATTCCCGTCAGACCCTACATTTGCAGTCCTCAGAAGGGGGGTTAGCTCAGTTGGCTAGAGCGCTTGCATGGCATGCAAGAGGTCGTCGGTTCGACCCCGATACTCTCCACTTATAAATCAAAGGCTTACATATAATATGTAAGCTTTTTTTATTAAAAATAAAACCTGGGTAAAACCAATTGATATTCGATTAAACGGCTTCAACTGGAGTTAAACTGGGTTATTTTTTTTCTGAACAAAAAATCAACAAATACTTTTCCAGTAGTTTGAATAAGGTCTTAAAGAAAGTAAACCGTTTTTCCTCTCAGCTTCCATAGGACTTTATGGGTACATTAAAACTGGGTTCGATCTTGGATCTGTAGCCTTATGAAGTATGGCAATATTTAAAATCAACTATCTGCTATTATTTATAAGTATAATTTTGCTATACATCTATCAAATCAGGCAATTATTATGTACGAAGTTTTTTTCCAAAAATTCAATGATAAAATTGCTCTTACCGGAGATGAAGAAACATTGATAAAAAAATACCTCACACCTAAGAAACTGCGTAAAAAGCAATACTGGCTTCAGGAAGGTGAGATTTGTAAGAATATATGTGTCGTTGAAAAGGGCGCACTCCGGTCTTATCTGATGGATGAAGCCGGAAATGAGCGCATTACCGCATTTGCACTAGAGGGATGGACCATGGGGGATTTATATAGTTTCATAAAAGAGGAGCCTGCAACGCTTAATATAGATGCATTGGAAGACTGTGAATTGGTACTGATCAGTAAATCTGCCTATACAGAACTTTTGAAAGTGTTACCCAAATTTGAAACTTATATGCGCATTCTAATGACTGATGCGTATATGACCATCCAAAAAAGAACCACGAACATGATCAGCCTTTCGCTGGAGGAACAGTACATTGCTTTTACTCAAATGTATCCTACTATATTGCAAAGGGTTCCCCAGCACATGATTGCATCCCATATGGGTGTTACGCCGGAAACCCTTAGCCGCATACGGAGTAAAATCAACACCCGTAAATAGTAGGACGCCTTTCTATTGATTTTTATCAATACTATTTCTTATCATAACGCATTGGAAGCAGCCTGCCTGTGGTAGTAGTTTTGTGTCATCAAAAATATAAATGATGAATACAAGACAAACCATTGCAATTATAGGAGCTACCGGTAACATGGGGTCGGCTATTGCGGAATCATTATCAAAAGGGAATAACAGGTTACTTCTTTTTGCCAACCATCAGGATAAATTGGACACCCTTGTAGAAGAGATAAAAGCGGGTCAGCCAACTGCAGAAGCAGAAGCTTATCAATGCCCGACCACTGCTTCATGGGAAGCCGATATCATAATCCTGGCTGTTCCGTACGCTGCAGAAAAGGAGATTGTTGAAAAAATAAGGGAAGTCGCCAACCAGAAGATCGTTATCAGCATCTCCAATCCCTTAAATGCAACCTATAATGGGATGGTCACCTCAGCTGATACAAGTGCTGCAGAAGAACTTCAAAAGCTATTACCCAATTCAAAAGTGGTAAAAGCATTTAATACTGTGTTTGCGACAGATTTTGCTACCCCGGTCATTGCCGGACAACAGGCAGATGCATTCTTAGCCGGCGATGATGATGAAGCTGTTGAAACAGTTGCCGCTTTGGTTGGTACCGCTGGATTTAATCCCATTGCCGCAGGTGCACTTTCTGTTAGCAGGACTCTTGAAAATATGACACTATTGCTGATCCAGTTAACTATGAAGTATAACTATAACTGGGTAGCTGGCTTTAAAATCTTACACAACTAAATTTTACACAATTCAAAACTACTTCAACATGAAAAACAAATCAATCAGATTATCAATCCTGGCACTGGGATTCATTATCTTCTTAACTGCTATGCAGAGCTGCAAAAAAGCAGATACATCCGGCACTTCAACGGACAATATTGACAGCCTGAAGAAAATTTCCTTGGCATTGGTTGCGTCAAACGACACCATCGCCAGCCACTTAAAAATCTTTGATGCGCTGGATTATGATGTATTCAGCAACCAACAATGGGACAGGTTGAAAGAGAGCCATGCACAGAACATCAAAGTATACTGGCCTGACGGTCACATCACCGAAGGAATAACAACGCATATTGAAGACTTAAAAAAACTGTTTGTACATGCCCCTGATACCCGTATCAAAGAACATCCTATCAAATTCGGATCAGGAAATTACACATTGGTAACCGGCGTATTTGAAGGTACTTTCACCAAGCCTATGCCAATCGGTGGAGGCAAGTTCATCCAACCCACTGGCAAAGCGTTCAAAATGCCAATGGCTACCGTAGGTATCTGGAAAGATGGCTTGATGATTGAAGAACATTTGTTCTGGGATAACCAGACCTATGCAAAGCAAATAGGCTTGTAATAAATAACAAGTATAGGAGGCATTTTTCCTCCTATACTATTCAACAATCACTTAATGGATGGACTTCAATAACGCCCTTTCTAAAAAATTAATTATGCGAGTACTTTTTATCATTTCAGTCTATATATTACTTCTTTCAACAAGTGCATTCAGCCAGAAAGTAGATATTTCCATGAAAAATCTGGAAGCGAATCATGTTTATTTGTCGGAAGTAAAACTAAACGGGGAGGATGTTACAAGAATAACCAAGGATTCTTCTATAAAAGAAGTTGATCAGCCAACTTTTGCCAGGTTGAAAGGCCTGGATTTTGCCAATGGAACTATTGAAGTAAAAGTATTAAGCAGGTTACTTCCGAATGCCCCGGAATTAGCCAGAGGATTTATTGGTATAGCTTTCCGGATTAACGACGACAACTCAAAATTTGAGTCAATCTACATCCGTCCAACCAATGGCCGGGTTGAAAATCAATTAAGAAGAAACCGTTCTATCCAATATTTTTCCTATCCTGATTTCCGTTTTGAAAGACTAAGGAAGGAAAACGCAGGTGAGTATGAAAGCTATGCAGACATGGGCCTCGACGAATGGGTTAAACTCACTATTGTCATCAAGGATTCGGAAGCCCGACTATTCCTTAATAATAACAATCAACCATCTCTAATCGTAAAAGATCTAAAACATGGAAGTTACCAATCCGGCGGTATCGGCCTCTGGGTAGATGTAGGAACAGAGGGTTTCTTTTCCGACTTCAAAATCACAAAAAACTAACGAGTATCTCCGAGATATCCGCCAATTGAACATAGTGATTCCATTAATTATTGAATGCTAAATATTTTCTTAAATCCATCTTGTGAGAACTGAAACCTTATTTATTCAACTAATTTTATGCAAATTATTTGTTATATGAGTGGTTCCCGAACATTGACTGAATACCTGACCCTATAAGTCAACACAACCGGGGATACCCTGGCAAATGTTATATACTGAATGTTATGAGTCACCTGGGAATAAAATCAAAGTTCCACCACTTGTGTATAGATTTTCTTATCATTCTCCCATACACAAATAACATGTTCATTATTCACCGGTTTGAGAATTGGTAAAGACCCTTTCCCAAGGCTGGTTTTCATGCCCTGCGGTTTTTGAATATATACTTCGCCATTATCTGTCCAGGCATATGCGGTTTTGCCATTTACTGAAGTAAGCGTACAACTCCTTCCTTTTGCAATTTCCTTTTCTTCTTTGCCAAGCTGGCTGGCATAGATGATGCCTTTGCGCTGCCATACAGTTTCAGGGCTTCCATCAGATCCTAACACCAGGCCACCGCCATCCATAGGGCACCCGTTCAACTGCCAGCTTCCGTTACCTAATTTCTGCGCTTCGCCAAAACTGTTTCCGCCATCAGCGGAATGGATGAGATGTATATCCCTGTTTCCTTTTAACCAGTTGCGGAACATTACGTACACATCATTTCCTTTGATCACTACAGAAGGTTTACAACATTCGCAAACTGTTGTATCCGGTGAAGCATAAATCAATTTATTAGCCGACCATGTCTTTCCACCATCGGAGGATTTAGCGCCGAAGATTTTATTATGACGATCCCGCAGATCAAGCCATACGGCAAATGTATTTTGCCCCTCGCCGGCAAGTGCCATCAGACCTTCCTTTGCCACCGTATCCACATCATTCACCTTGGCCGTCTTCAACCATTCACCACCATTATTCCTGTTGAAAGAAAAGATATCACCTTGTTTGTTACTCGCGATAACTGTTATACCGCTTGCGGTGGCGGCCACCTGCGGGCCACGCATATGGGAAGCAGCTAAATGGGGAACAACAGCGATTAAAGAAGGGGCGGAAAATGATTTCCCGGCATCAGATGAAGCAACATACATTATGCTGTCAGTTGAGCCATAAACAATATGGAGATTATTAGAATCATCCTTTACGGCATTTGGCATCTGGCCTGGGCCAATGACAATAGCAGAAGACTCTTTTTTGGACTGGGCACAACCTCCTATAGTAAAGCCAATTATTAGCGCGACAAATACATTTCTCATATGAATTGTTTTACTAAAATTATACTTTATAAGAATTCCTTTGACATTTGCTCTCTTGGATTTCGACATGAAACATAATTGATGCCTAATTTTATGGTATTTTCACCGTAAAATGAATTTCATGTTGAACTACATGAAGGTTAAACATGCAAATGGCGAAAATTTCGCATAAACTCACCATAATGGCTTATAACAGGAACATAGCATATAATGATCTTCCTGGTCTCCCGCCGCCGAACTTTACAGAAACACCGGGAATTTTAAGGCATTTAGCCAAGGCATCCTGCTTTTAGAAGAATTAAATGGTCTTTGTGCACCCATGCCCGATTCCTAGTTATTGATTAATACACTTGTTCTACAGGAAAGTAAGTAAACTTGGTTTGGTGGTTATGCAAACTCCGTCTGCATAGTAAGTAATCCTGGCAAGAGATGATAAAAATTAATTACTTTGTATCCTGACGAAACCTCTATTGCATGCTTGAAAAGCTCGAGGATAAATACCTATTGACTGCTACTGATGAGCAGATGGCGTTCCGTATGCTGTACGACCGGTACTGGGAACCATTGTATAAAAAAGCACGCTTCCGGCTTGGAGAAGATGCCGATGCACAGGATGTAGTACAGGAAGTATTTATCTCCCTTTGGCGAAACAGGAGAACCATCATAGTAAAGGATTCACTTTCTAACTATTTATTTTCCGCACTTAAGTATGCGATTATTAAGCAAGTCTATCGCAAGGCGAAAAAAGGCGTTCACCTGCCGCTCTCCGTTGAAGACCTGGAACGTACAGCACTTTCCACTGAAGAAATACTTCAATATAAAGAACTTCAGGCGTTTATTGCAAATAAAGTGGCTGAACTTCCCGAACGGATGCAGGAAATTTATCATCTAAGCAGGGTAGAACATCTGCAAACATTTGAAATAGCCAAACGCCTGAATATTTCTGAACAAACCGTGAAAAATACGCTTACCACCACCCTGAAACGGTTGCGGGAGAAGTTGGACACTTACGCCTGTTGGCTTTTGCTTCTACTTTAATAAAAAAGATCATTTTTTTGTTCCTGACTAGTATCAGCATCTCTCACCTGGTATTTACAAAAAAGCAGGTTCCTATAAATTAAACTAATTTTTCATCCTTACTGTTAAAAACGATTACATGAGGTTTTCCAAGATGATTGACCTTTTAGGCAGATGGCTGAATGGAAAAGCTACTATTGTTGAAAAAGCAAGAGTGGATAACTGGTATGATGCAATTGATGAAACGCAACCGCTGGTGAACCAGGATTTGTCTTTAATCAGGGAAGAACTGTACCAGCGAATCCAGGCAGAACTTAATGCAGGTACCAGGGTAGTTCCATTATACAGAAGGATTCCTTTTCGTGTTGCAGCAGCAGTTATTCTTTTAATTAGCGTTGGAGGAATTTATTATGTGCTTAGGCAACATCAAGGTGAAAAAATAATGGCTAAGCATCAAAAAACAGTTATACCTAATGATATAAACGCACCAAATACGGCTAATGCCGTTCTTATCCTTTCAAACGGGGAAAAAATTACCCTGGATAGTGCGGGTAATGGGACACTGGCCATGCAAGGTAAGGTAAACGTGGTAAAGCTGGCTGACGGGCAGATTGCTTATAACGGCACAGGCAATGACGTATTGTATAATACACTCATCGTGCCACGGGGGAGCAAGATAGTTAACCTTACCCTGTCTGATGGAACTAAAGTCTGGCTTAATGCTGAAAGCTCTTTGCGCTATCCAACTGCTTTTGCTGGAAAAGAAAGAAAGGTAGAGATGACGGGGGAAGTTTATTTTGAAGTAGTGCATAATACTGCTAAACCTTTTAAAGTTGGCGCTGGAGGCATGGGAATACAGGTTTTAGGAACCCATTTTAACGTAAACGCTTATAATGATGAGGCCAGTGTAAAAACGACTTTATTGGAAGGTTCTGTACAAATCGCAAGAAATGGAACCGAAGAAATTCTAAAACCAGGCCAGCAGGCTAATCTTCATGCAAATGGCTCAATGAATATATCGGATGAGGTGGATCTTGACGAAGTGATGGCCTGGAAAAACGGTTCTTTTCTATTCAATAACCAGGATATTAAAAGTATCATGCGGCAGGTAAGCCGGTGGTACAATGTAGATGTTTCTTTTGAAGGAAGTATTAGTAAAGAAACATTTTCAGGTATAGTAAGCCGCAACAGTACTATGGTACAAGTGTTAAAAATTATAGAAGCCGGTGGGGTAAAATTTAGAATTGAAGGAAGGAAAATCATTGTAATAAAATAAAACTATTGGTTGACCCAAAACAAGAACCGCTCCGAGGGCAAGTCGAAGCGGTACCGCCAAAGGCGGGATTCGGGTTAACCTATCATAAACAAATCTGTATAGGAACTGCTTATCGTTTAACCCAAACAAACCAAAGGTATGAAATTTATGACTGCTTGTTCCCTGCCGTTCAGGCGGGAGCCAATTGACAAATTGCTGTTGATTATGAAACTGACTGCTATCATTTTACTTGCAACCTGCCTCCAGGTAAGTGCAAAGGGGTTCTCACAATATGTTACCATTTCGGAGAAGAAAGCATCGCTTCAAAAAGTTTTTAAAAAAATTAACCAGCAAACTGGCTATCAGTTTTTTTACAGGGACGATCTGCTAAATAAAGCAGGCCGGGTGGATATCAATGCAAAGAAGGCTCCGCTGGAAGAAGTATTAGACATTTGCTTTAAAAATTTACCCATTACCTATAGCATTGTGGAAAAGGCAATTGTGATAAAAGAGAAACCGGTAATGACCAATGAAGAAAAAAATAAAACTACCCCAGCCCTACCTGCCGTTGTGAGGGGGATGGTTAAGGATGAAAAAGGAGTACCTCTTGCCGGCGTATCTGTGGTAGTAAGAGGAACGAAAAAAGGCAGCGTTACAAAAGCTGATGGCTCTTTCACCGTTGATGCTGTTCCGGGAGAAGTATTGGAATTTTCGATTATCAGCTATAAAAAACTAAGTGTCGTCATTGGCCCGGATATTACGGTTAATGTTCAAATGGAAATTGACGTAACAGCTGGTGCAGAAGTAGTGGTGATAGGGTATGGTACCCAAAAGAAAGCAGATTTGACAGGAGCAGTTTCTTCTATACAGGAGAAAAATTTTACTAAAGGAGTTAATCATTCTGCGCTGCAGCTTCTTAACGGGCGGGCGGCAGGCGTATATGTAAGTCAGTCCAGCTCTGCACCGGGTGGAGGTGTGAGTATAAGGATTCGTGGGGCAGGATCAATCAACAGCAGCAATGATGTATTGGTAGTGATAGATGGCTTACCCGGAGGCACTACTACTCAGTTAAGCCCTGATGATATCGAATCAATCCAGGTGTTAAAAGATGCCTCAGCCGCAGCTATCTATGGTTCCAGGGCTGCAAATGGTGTGGTTTTAATCACCACAAAAAAAGGAAAAAAGGGCAAATCAAAGATCAATTATAGCGGGTATACAGGCTTTCAGACTGTTGCTAAAAAGCTGGATCTTTTAAACGCTGCCCAATATATGAGCGTATTGAACGGACTTTTGCAGGACCAGGGGCAGCCGGCAAGGTTTACAGACGATCAGGTAAAAGCTGCAGGGAAGGGGACCAACTGGCAGGATGAAATATTCAGAACTGCTATTGGACAAAATCATCAGTTGTCTTTTACCGGCGGTGCAGACAACTCCAGCTATTATATCGGCTTAAATTACTTTAACCAGGATGGTGTTGTTTCAGGCTCTAATTTAAAGAAGTACAATGCCCGGTTGAATTATGAAATAAACCCCTCTTCCCGGTTAAAGGTCAGTTTAAATTTCAATATCAACAAAATGATCAACCGGAGCATTTTAACCACAAACAGTGTGAATGAAAATGCAGGTCCGATTAATACTGCAATCCAGTTTGATCCCACCATTTCCGCTGCACCGGATTTTAATGGGCGTTACCTGCGGAACCCTACCATTGCACTTGAGAATCCTTTAGCGCTGATCAACGGTATTAGCCAGCAGAGTGTTGATAACAGGGTATATGGTACAGCTACGGCAGATTATTCCATTTTAGACGGGCTTACAGCCACTATCAGAGCCGGTGCTGATATTCAAAATGGCAGGGGCGATTATTATGAAAGCCGCCTGACACAGAACGGACTTGCCGCCGGAGGTATTGCTTCAGTCGGCTCAACTGAATCCAATTACTGGATAACAGAGTTCCTGATTAAATATGATAAAACTTTTAACGATATCCACCATCTTTCCGTATTGGGTGGCACTACCCTTGAGAAAAATGATACCAGGTCTGTCGGGGCTTCCATTAAGAACCTGCTTTCTGATGTAGCGCAAACAAATTTATTGCAAAGTGGTGATCGCAATAATACGGCCGACGTTTCAAGTTCACGGTTTACCAACAAATTAAACTCTTTTCTGGGAAGGGTTAATTACAGTTTCAATAACAAGTACCTCTTTACCGGAACAATCCGCGCGGACGGCACGTCCAGGTTTTCTGACAAGCATAAGTATGCTTTTTTCCCATCACTTGCATTGGGCTGGCGGGTTTTACAGGAACCCTTTATGTCGCATTCAAATATTTTCAGCGATCTAAAACTGCGGGTAAGTTACGGTCAGATGGGTAACCAGGGTATTGGAAATTTTCAAACCTTACAAACATTTTTTGCGGGTTCGAGTGCAGTGTTTGGCAACCAGACTTACCAAGGGGTTGAGCCAACAAGGGTTCCTAATCCTGACCTGAAGTGGGAAACAACGGAAGAGTATAATTTTGGACTTGATTTTGGAATTCTCAAGGGAAGACTTACAGGTTCCGTGGAGTTTTATATTAAAAACACAAAGGATCAACTTTTTAACAAGCCCATCCCGAGTACAACAGGATTCAGAAACATACTGGTAAATTTTGGGAGCGTACGCAATACCGGAGTTGATTTATTGCTGGAATCCCGTAATACAGTGGGAACTTTTAAATGGAACACTGGTCTTACCTTGTCTGCCCTGCAGAACAAGGTCACTCAATTGCCGGATTTTATTCCCCAGATAATTACGGGTTCACTCAATGGTTTTTCTCCTGATTTTGCAATTGTTAAGGTTGGACTGCCGATGATGTCTTTTTATGGATATGAGGTAACAGGGATATTTAAACAAGGGGATGACATTGCCCATTCTGCCCAGCCAACAGCTAAACCGGGGTACCTGAAGTTTAAAGATCAGAATGGTAATAATAAAATAGATCCAAATGACAGGGTAGTACTTGGAAGCCCATTGCCAAAATGGACGATAGGATTGAATAATTCTTTTTCATATAAGCGGTTTAACCTTGATGTGATGTTTGTGGGAGTAGCGGGTATAAAAACACTTGATAATAATGTTCTCGAATCTCTGTACCCGATCAACTATGACAGAAACAAGATTGCAAAATACTATCTGGATCGCTGGACGCCCGCAAATCCCAATGCACAATACCCTTCCGGTATAAATCCTAACGCCTATGGAGGAGCATTGTCTATTAATTCATTGACGGTTACTGATGCTTCTTTTATTAGACTCAAGACAATCTCTCTTGCTTATGATGTTGCCGTTAAGAAGCTAAAGGGACTGCAATCGGCATCTGTTTACATAGCAGGGGATAACCTGTTTACCATTACCAAGTTTGACGGATTTGATCCCGATGGAAATGCGTCCGGCGCGGGAATTGCCAGGGCAAGCTATAATAGTTATCCCCTGAGCAGGACAATAAGAATTGGAATTAATCTTGGTTTTTGATTGACCATTTAAAAAAACAATATGAAAAAGTTTAATCAATATACTATTCTATTTTCTGCTGTCATGATATTATTTCTTTTTTCAGGATGTAAAAAGTATTTAAAAGAAGATGTTTATACAGAGTATGAGCCTTCAGGATTTCTTAAAAGCGAAGATGGGATACAAAAGGTATTAACAGGAGCTTATGGCCAGTTGCAGGTGATTGACTATGGGGCAAGGGATGATGTTTACTCCTTGTCGGAATTTCCTACCGATGAAATGCTGGAGAATGGCGGCGGCTTTGAAGCTTCGGCTTCTTTATTCATCAATTTTCAATGGGATGCTACCAATGGCTTCTTTTCGAGCATTTGGTCCAGAATGTACAGAGCGGTAAGAGATGCCAATGTATTGCTGGATAATATAGACAAGATAACCTCCATTTCTGCCAACCAACTGGCACAATATAAAGCAGAAGCTCGTTTTATAAGGGCGGCGGCTTATGTGCATTTATACCGCTATTTTGGGCCTGTACCTCTTATTACGACTGCTGCTGCATTAAACCTGTCTCCAAAAAGGCCATCGAATGCCGATTTTTTAAATTTTGTAATAACGGAATTGAGCAACGCAGCAACTGATCTACCTGTATCGCAAAACTTAAATGGCAAAGCCACAAAAGGAACTGCACTGGCAGTATTATGCAAGTTTTATCTGAATACCAAACAATGGCAAAAATCTGCCGACATAGCCCAGCAAATAATCGCCCTGAATAAATACAGCCTGTTCCCCGCTGTTGAACGGTTATTTGCAGTCGAAAATAAAAACAATAGTGAGTATATATATGTTTTCCCTTGTATCGCCAAAGCAGGGTATTCCAATAATGTAATGGCACACACTTTTCCTCCTGGTTATCCTATCCAGACTAACTGGACGAAGTTCGGAGCACAGTTCAGGCTCTACACTTCATTTGTTAATACTTTTGATACGGCCAATGACAGGAGATATAAGATGATTCTGACGAAATATATTAATACCAGTGGGCAGTTGATTTTGTTAAACCAGGATGCATCAGGCAATCCTTTAAATAATGCCAGGAGCTTTAAATATGTTCCGGACCCGACGGCACAGGCAGATGCGATGGGTAATGATATTCCTGTAATAAGGTATGCAGACATATTACTGTCCAGGGCAGAAGCGCTGAACGAACTGAATGGCCCTGTTCAGGAAGCAATAGACCTGATTAATGAGATAAGAAAAAGAGCCGGGATTAACCTTAAATTACTCTCCGATTTTACCACAAAGGATCAGTTAAGAGATTTTATCCTGGAAGAAAGAGGAAGGGAATTTTTTGCAGAGGGGCATAGAAGGGAAGATTTGATACGTATGGGAAAATATATATCTAATGCGGTGGCAAGGGGGAAAAATGCTAAGTCTTACCAGGTATTATACCCCATCCCCCAGTCAGAAATAGATGCTAACCCTGAACTGAAACAAAATGACGGATATTAATTTATTGGCGACAAACAAAAAACAATCATTGTACAGCTTAGTGATTGTTTTTTTGTTTACAATTTATATTGGCCTGGCGCAGACCAGCAACATTCCTGTACCCAACAAGCAGCAGCTTGCCTGGCAACAGGCAGGATTCGGCGTCATTTTTCACTATGACCTGCATGTTTTTGATTCTTCAAAATACAGTCAGCCCGAAAACAGGATTACACCGATAAGCGATTATAATATTTTCAACCCGTCTGAATTAAATGTGGAGCAATGGGTTCTGGCAGCAAAGGAGGCGGGAGCAAAATTTGCCTTGCTCACAGCCACACATGAAACAGGTTTTGCACTCTATCAGTCAGATGTAAATCCGTACTGCCTGAAAACAGTTAAGTGGAAAGAGGGGAAGGGAGATATTGTACGTGATTTTGTAGAAGCCTGCCGGAAACATGGTATAAAGCCTGGGATTTATTTAGGTATCAGGTGGAATTCGTTTTTCGGCGTGCAAGATTTTAAAGTAATTGGAGAAGGGGAGCAGCAAATAAGACGCCAGCGATATTATAATGCAATGGCAGAAGGCATGGTAAAAGAAATTTGTACCCGTTATGGACCCTTGTTCGAAATCTGGTTTGATGGAGGCGCCAGTAGTCCCGTGAAAGGAGCGCCGAATGTATTGCCGATTGTAAAGAGATACCAGCCTGATTGCCTGTTCTATCATAATGATCAATTGGCTGAGGCAAGATGGGGTGGGTCGGAAAATGGCACGGTAGATTATCCCTGCTGGTCCACATTTCCATTTAAAGCTACAGATGCAGGGGAAACCGCGCCGAAAGAAATTGCTGTTAATGGCTTTGCTTTATTAAAGCACGGGGATTCAACTGGAAGGTATTGGATGCCAGCTATGGCTGATGCGCCCTTGAGAGGATATAATGGGCGGCATGAATGGTTTTGGGAGCCGGGTGACGAAAAGCATATTTACCCTTTAGAACAGTTGATCAACAGGTATTATGAATCGGTGGGTAGAAATGCAACCCTGGTCCTCGGCTTAACGCCTGACAATACCGGACTATTACCGGATACAGATGTACAACGGCTAAAAGAATTTGGTGCAGAAATTCATAAAAGATTCGATTATCCTATTGCTTCTGCCAATGGTACAGGATGGCGTCTTGAAATCAACCTGCCCGAAGACCGGGCCATCAACCAGTTTGTATTACGGGAGTATCTTGTAAAAGGTCACAGGGTAAAGCGTTTCAGTATACAGATGTTGTCGATGGGTGAATGGGAAACCATTAGCACTGGGTCTGCTATCGGAAATGAATACATACTCTTGCTGAAAGAACCGGTTGTGGCAAAGAGATTCAGGCTAAGGGTGGATGAAGCAGTTGCAGAGCCGGAAATTGTCCAATTTGCCGTTTACCATGTTGAAAGGCAAGCAAACGATAGTGGTGCAGTTAATTTATTAAAATAAATCATGTAGTATGAGATATCTTTTTTTATCGGGACTATTGTTATTGAATTTTATAGCTTTAGCGCAAAGAAAACCAAATATCATTGTCTTTCTCGTAGATGATATGGGCTGGCAGGACTGCTCTGTTCCCTTCTGGACGCATGCCACGCCACTCAACAAACGTTACCATACGCCCAATATGGAACGGCTGGCAAGGGAAGGGATGAAATTTACCAACGCTTATGCTACACCGGTTTGCACCCCCTCAAGAACAAGTATGCTTATCGGTATGAATGCCGCACATCATGGGATTACCAATTGGACATCTCCATTGAAAAACAACAATACAGATAACGATGATGAGCAAATGGCCCCGGCATCATGGAATATCAATGGATTAAGCCCTGTGCAGGGGGTTGCAAAAACAGCGTATGCAACACCGTTTCCTGAACTGTTAAAAGAAGCCGGCTATTTTACCATTCATGTTGGAAAAGCACATTGGGCGCCCATGGGTACGCCAGGCTCAAATCCTTACAACATGGGTTTTATTGTAAATATTTCCGGCCATGCAGCAGGGCATCCGCAGAGTTACCGCGGAAAGGATAACTATGGAAACAATTCCGGAAAAACCAGTCCCCAGGCGGTTCCTGATCTGGAAGAATATTATGGAACAGATACTTTTTTAACCGAAGCATTAACCCTCGAAGCTATCAAAGCATTGGATGCTCCCATTCGCAACAAACAACCTTTTTACCTGAACATGGCGCACTATGCGGTTCACGTTCCTATGATGGCGGATCCTCGTTTTTTTCAAAAATATATAGCAGCGGGCCTGGATTCAACGGAAGCAAAGTATGCTACGATGATTGAAGGGATGGATAAGAGTTTGGGGGAGCTGATGAACTATTTAAAAGAAAAGAAAATTGACCAGAATACCGTTATCATTTTTATGAGTGATAACGGAGGATTAAGCCTTGCTCCGCCAAGAGGCGGATTACCTTATACGCAAAACCTGCCACTGAAAGCAGGCAAAGGATCTGTTTATGAAGGAGGAATTCGTGAACCAATGATTGTAAAATGGCCGGGTATTGTTAAGCCGAATTCTGTTGCCAGCCAATATGTAATCATAGAAGATTTTTTTCCAACTATTTTGGAAATAGCTGGTATCAGGGCGTATAAAGTAGTACAAGATATTGATGGCGCCAGTTTTATTCCTGTGTTACGAAACTCGGGTTATACTGATTCTAGCCGGACACTTATTTGGCATTTTCCTGATAAATGGATAGGAAAAGATGGCCCCGGCATTAACTATTTTAGTGCTATCCGTAAGGGAAACTGGAAATTGGTTTATAGTATGCGCTCTGGTAAAAAGGAATTATATAACCTGAAGGAAGATATTGGTGAGAATAATGATCTTTCAAATTTATATCCTGGAAAAACGAAAGAATTAACATCGCTGCTTTCGGATCAGCTAAGGAAATGGGATTCCCCTATGCCTAAGTTTAAGAGCACCGGCAATGCTGTGCCTATGCCGGATAAAACAGGAATGGATTAAGGTTATTGGTTTTGGGATCACCTCCTAATGGCTCCGGTATTCTCCACAGATTTATATAAAGTCTTCATCAGTAGTAATACGGATGGAGGCTTTTTTGCATTTTGCTTGTCCCCGTAAACGTTTTCGTAAAAAAAGAATTCAATTCATGCGCCTGCTTTGTTTTATTTAGTCAAATTCGAAGAAAAATAAGGACGGCCACAGCCTTTTTTAGGGGCTCAACACGAAATTAACTGACGGTTGCGTAAAATAAATTAACGATATGCCAATTGTTTTCAGTTGAACTGGCGTAAGTTGCGAGGCTGTGTATGGTATTTTAACAGGAATTTAATGTAGGGTAAAAACATGGAAAACAATTTTTCGCTGGCTGATAAAGTAATTGTAGTGACCGGAGGAACCGGAATACTGGGAAATTCATTTGTGAATGCCATCGTGGAAGCAGGCGGCATTGCCTGTATCCTCGGAAGGAATGAAGCAATTGCCAGCGAACGCGCCGATTCGATCAATAAGGCGGGCGGGAAAGCGCTGGCATTGGTAGCAGATGTACTAAATGAAGACCAGTTGGTTGCAGCGAAAGAAAAAGTGTTGGCAACTTATGGTAAAATAGATGGCCTCGTAAATGCTGCGGGAGGCAATATGCCTGCTGGTGTGCTGCAGCCAGATGAAGATATCTTCCGTATGAAAATGGAAGGCATGAAACAGGTGCTGGACATTAATTTATGGGGCACACTGATTCCTACACAGGTGTTTGGGGAGGCAATTGCCAAAAATGGGAAGGGAAGTATTGTAAACATCTCTTCCATGAATTCCAAAAGAGCCATTACAAAAGTATTGGGATACAATATGGGTAAAGCAGCGGTCGATTGCTATACCCAATGGTTTGCAGTGGAACTGGCCAACCGTTATGGCGATAAGATACGAATGAACGCGTTGGCGCCTGGTTTTTTTCTTACGGAACAAAACCGCAACCTGCTGACAAAACCAACAGGCGGTTATACGGAAAGAGGGGAATTGGTCATCAAACAAACGCCATTCAAACGTTTTGGTAACCCCGACGAATTAAAAGGAGCACTGGTATGGTTGTTAAGTGATGCTTCCCAATTTGTAACCGGCGCCATGATCTGTGTGGATGGAGGTTTCTCAATATTTGGCGGCGTATAATAACCCCGGGAAAGCAATCATAAACTTTTATTAAAAGAATAGTATACTGATGTCAGCGCATAATAATAACATACAGCAACCATCGATGATACAGACAATGCGTTGGTTTGGCCCGGCAGACCCTGTTAGCTTAACTGATATCCGCCAGGCGGGATGCAGTGGTGTGGTAACGGCATTACATCATATACCCAATGGGGAAGTATGGACAGTTGAAGAAATTACAAAGCGGATCAAAGAAGTGGAGGCGGCAGGCCTGAGGTGGGATGTTGTAGAAAGTGTACCTGTTCATGAGGATATTAAAACCCAGTCAGGTAATTTTAAAACATATATTGAGACTTATAAGCAATGCATCCGCAACCTGGCGGACTGCGGTGTTAAGATTGTTACGTATAATTTTATGCCGGTGCTTGACTGGACACGAACAGACCTGGCTTATGAAGTGGCAGATGGTTCCAGGGCGCTTCGTTTTGAAAAAGCCGCCTTTATTGCGTTTGATGTTTTTATGCTGCAACGCAAAGGCGCAGAAAAGGAATATGCCCAAGCAGACCTGGAAAGAGCCAGGCATAGGTTTGAACAGATGAGTGATGCCGACAGGCTGTTGTTACAACGCAATATCATCGCAGGTTTACCGGGCAGTGAAGAAAGCTTTACGCTGGAGCAATTCCAGGCTGCATTGAATACATATAAAGGCATTGATGAGCATCGCCTGAGTCAGCACCTGGTTCATTTCCTGCAGGAAGTCATTCCCGTAGCAGAAGAAATGGGGGTGAAGATGGTCATACATCCCGATGATCCGCCTTATGCCCTGTTCGGATTGCCCAGGGTTGTTACTTCTGCGGCAGATGTAGCCGCATTGTTCACTGCGGTGCCTTCCCTGCACAACGGCCTTTGCTTCTGTACCGGCTCTTTTGGCGTAAGCGCCGACAATGACCTGCCCGCCATGGTGAAGCAATTCGGTGACCGCATCAATTTCATCCACCTGCGCAGTACCAGACGCAATGAATGGGGAGATTTTTATGAAGACAACCACCTCGAGGGAGATGTAGACATGTATGCAGTAGTGAAGGAAATCGTACAGGTAATGCGCCACCGTAAAATTGCCATCCCCATGCGCTCCGACCATGGCCATCAAATGCTGGACGACCTGAAAAAGAAAACCAATCCCGGCTACTCTGCTATCGGCCGCCTCAGGGGTATGGCCGAATTACGAGGCCTGGAAATGGGTATTGCCAGAGATATTACTTAGCCTCACGTGTAGCATTTCCACGCTTGCATCCAAGGTAAGATTGCTTATTATTATGTCAATAAGCAGGGTCTGCTAAGAAAGAAAAGTTGGTTACTTCGGTTTAATTCGTACCATAATATTTTATATTATAAAATAGTGCCTGCCCGCACTGCAGGCTGCTTAAAACGATAAACTGATGAAACAATTGCTGGTATCATTCTGTTGGAGTGTTATGACCGTAATCCCTGCACCCGGGCAGGCGCAGTCCCAGGATACTACACTAAAGCTCTGGTACAATCGCCCCGCAGCTATTTGGGAAGAAGCATTGCCCCTTGGTAATGCCAAAACCGGCGCGATGGTTTTTGGAGGTATAGTAACAGAACGTTTTCAGTTGAACGATAATACGCTTTGGTCCGGGTACCCGAGCCCGGGTAACAATCCTGATGGGCCAACAGTATTGCCATTGGTGCGACAACAGGTTACTGCGGGAAATTATGACAGCGCCGCAGCGCTCTGGAAAAAAATGCAGGGACCTTATTCCGCACGCTACCTGCCGCTGGCGGATCTGTGGGTGAAATCAATGTTGAAAGATACAATGCCCGCAAAGTACTACCGCGACCTTGACCTGAATAATGCAGTCACAACCGTCCGGTATACAGCAGGTGGTGTAACGTACACCCGGCAAACTTTTATCAGTCACCCCGACCAGGTCATGATCGTCCGCATTACAGCAGATAAAAAAGGTAGAATAGGTTTACATACATCACTCACCAGTAAGTTACACTACCGTGTGAATACGATAACGGATAATTACATGGTATTGCGTGGTAAAGCGCCAAAGTTTGTCGCAAGCCGTGCATACGAACCAAAGCAGGTGGAGTATGACGAAGACCCGTACGGGGAAGGAATGAATTTTGAAGTACATGTGAAAGTAGTAGCGGAAAATGGTAAGGTAAAAAGTAAAGACAATGGAATAGCAGTGAATGGTGCAGATGCGGTAACCATTTACCTGTCTGAAGCTA
Organism: uncultured Sediminibacterium sp.; assembly: GCA_964507525.1. Taxonomy (GTDB): domain Bacteria; phylum Bacteroidota; class Bacteroidia; order Chitinophagales; family Chitinophagaceae; genus Sediminibacterium. The sequence goes on from CAZDQB010000019.1 coordinate 32,761, forward strand.
CCAGTTTCAATGGTTTTGATAAATCACCCGGTCTGCATGGTAAAGACCCGTCTGTAGCAGCTAAAGCAAACCTGCAAAAGGCGATGGCAAAAAATTATGTAGTCTTAAAGAAACGGCATATTGCAGATTACCAATCGCTGTTCAATCGTGTAACATTGCATCTTGGTGAAAATGTAACAGCCATGTCGCTGCCAACGGACCAGCGCTTGCAGCGTTTTGGAAAAACAAAGGATGATAACCAGTTGCAGGCGTTGTATTACCAGTATGGCCGTTACCTGATGATTGCTTCCACCCGGCCAGGTTCAAGACCTACTAACCTGCAGGGTATCTGGAATGACCAGGTACAACCGCCCTGGGGTAGTAACTATACCACTAACATCAATACAGAAATGAATTATTGGTTGGCTGAGAATACCAATCTCTCCGAATGCCACCAGCCCTTGTTTGATTTTATGCAGGAGTTGGCAATAAATGGAGCGGCCACAGCAAAGGTTAATTACAATATCAATGAAGGTTGGGTAGTGCATCATAATTCAGACCTCTGGGCCAAGACATCACCACCCGGCGGATATGACTGGGATCAGAAGAGCGCGCCCCGCTGGTCTGCCTGGCCTATGGCAGGTGCGTGGCTGAGCACCCATTTGTGGGAGCACTATTTATTTACCGGTGATAAAAAATTCCTGCAGGAAAAAGCATACCCGCTGATGAAAGGCGCAGCACAATTTATATTGCATTGGTTGGTGGAAGATGAGCAAACAGGATACCTGGTAACGAGTCCGTCCACTTCACCCGAAAATACCATCAAGGTCAAAGGTAAAGAATATGAACTGAGCATGGCATCTACCATGGACATGTCCATCATCCGGGAATTGTTCACTGCAGTGATCAGAACAACAGAAGCACTGCAGACAGATGATGCATTCCGCAGCCAGTTGATCAGGGCGAGAGAAAAACTATATCCTTTTCATATTGGCCAATACGGGCAATTACAGGAATGGTTCAGGGACTGGGATGATCCGAATGACAAGCACAGGCATTTGTCGCACCTGTTTGGTCTTTTTCCTGGCAGCCAGATTACCAATGTAACAACACCTGAACTGGCTGCTGCTGCCAAACAATCACTTATTCACCGTGGTGATATAAGTACAGGATGGTCCATGGCCTGGAAGATCAACTGGTGGGCCAGGCTGCAGGATGGCGAACATGCATATAAAATATTAAGTGCAGCGTTTAATTATATCAACCCGAATGAAAAAAAAGAAACCATGGGAGGCGGAGGCACTTATCCCAATTTGTTTGATGCACACCCGCCCTTCCAGATCGACGGAAATTTCGGTGCAACAGCAGGCATGACCGAGATGTTACTGCAAAGTCATGCGGGTTATCTCTCTTTATTACCTGCATTGCCTGCTGCATGGAAAGAAGGAACTGTAACAGGAATCAGGGCAAGAGGAAACTTTACGGTAGACCTGTCATGGAAAGATGGCAAACTGACTAATGGCAAAATTGTATCGGGTAACGGCGGTAATTGCCGCATACGCACGATACACCCGGTGAAAGTATGGGGGGTGAATACGACTGATGCAACAGGTGCCAACCCCAACCTGCTGAACATCACTTATGGTAATCCTCCTGTAGGAAGGAACACACAGGCTAAACTGACAGACATTGATCGCACTATTGGCTACATTATAGATTTTAATACGGAAAAGGGGAAGACATACCTGGTTGCCGGACTTTAAAAAGTAGTGAATGAATCGATACAAATTATTCGTCAGCAGTGTTTTTGCTGTAACAACGATCATTGCGCCCATTGGCAAGGTAGCTGATAGAAAAAAGTCTTTGCGTTTTCCGCCTTTTAGTTTACCTGAATGAATAGGTAATGGTGGTGTAATAGAATCCACCAATTTGCGGGCCACCCAAAATGGAATAATAATACTTATTCAGGACATTTGTCGCCCCCAATTTTATCCCTACTGAAGGTTTGGAAAATGAATATTGCAGCATACAATCTGCATTAAAAACAGCTGGCACATCGCCATTTATTAAGAAGGACCGCCAATAATAATTGCTCTGGTACTTAAGGGTTACAGCAAAGTCTAACTGTTTGTAAACATGGGTACCGTTTATGCCTGCATTGGCCATCCATTTTGGTGTATTAAAGCCATCTTCAAGGCCGTCATTTTGGCTCGTTCTTTCCAAAGCCTGGTAACTGGCATTGGCCGATAATGAATAATGGTTAGTGATCATATAGCGGAGATCCAGCTCTGCGCCGTAATTGCGTACTGCTGTCTTGGAATTGGTCCAGAGACGGTACTGGCTTTGCTTATTCTTGTCGTATAAAGCGGCTGGCATTTGCGCGCTATCCTGTGTGTTGGGGATGCTTCCTTCGATCTGGGCGATAAAATTTGAATAAAGATTGTAATACAAATCTGCATCAATTGACAACCTGTTGTCTAATAAAATTCCTCTATAACCCACTTCAAATGAGTGCATCTGTTCGGGCTGCAGGTAAGTGTAAGTATTGCGTTGCAGGAGCCCCTTATTTTTATCAAACGCTGCAGCCTGGGTGAGGCCTTGTGTATTCACATCTTTATTGACGGCTGCCCGGAAAGCGTCAATCGAACTTTTTAACCAGGTATTTTCAAAAATTCCATTTGACATTATCCTTAACCCGCCTACCCGTTTTACCCCACCACTATTGATGTTTGAGAATCCTTCAAATATACTTGGAAAACGATAGCCGTTTTGATAAGAGAAGCGGATAAAATCCGATTTGGAAAGCGCATATACGGCCGTTAGCCTGGGATTCCATTTTAGGTTAAAATATTCAAAGCTGCTGGCACGTAGCGCGGCACTTAATTGCAGTTTTTCGTGCCAGAAGCCCTTTGAAGCATGTACAAAAAATCCGTAGCTGGTATAGTTTAAATTGCGATCCGGATCAGTTGGGTTGATGAAGTAGTTGCCATCGGGTACAATGATATAGTCCCTGAAATCACCACCTGCCTGTAAATGCCAGGCAGTGTGCAGCAACTTGCCCAGATCAAAGGTTGCTTCTGTATGAGCAAGGCTGGCCCTCACATGCAGTGCTGCTCCGTAATCCCAGTTATTAATCTCCTGTAATGTTTTCAGCTTCTGGTCAAAAGCAGCTGTACCGGGCTGCAGCCTGCCATTGTCAGCCGATTGACGGGCCATGTGATGGGCAGTTGCCGCATCATAATTTGCAGCAATGGCGTTATTAAATGCATTGGAATAATCTGTGTACCATTGATTATTGCTTTTAAAACTGCGATCAATATTTTCTGCCATCGAACGCAGGTTATAAGAGTCGCCTGTATTCTCTGAATTGACATATGCCCTTGCCTGTACCAGCGGACTTTTAAATTGAAGGATGTGTTGCTGCAATAAATAATTTTCTAAGCGGAAACGATTGGCTCTTTGATAGACATTATTGAGAAAGGCAGTTCTGTATGTATAGGAAAATACTGTTTTGTCATCGGGCTTATAATAAATGGAAGCGCCGCCTTTCCAGTTTTGTAAATGATAATCGGTTACTTCTCTTTCCAGGTAACCTGTTCTGGCCACTACATAATTCTTGCCCCCAAGTGTAAGCGTTTTGCGGTTGGGCGATTCGTTGCCATAGCCATTTACAGCATCATACCCGGGATTATCTGCTCCCAGCAAATTGGTTGTTTGATTTGCCGTTGGATTTAAATCATCCCTGTTATCTGCAATCCAGTCATACCCTTTACTGAACCCCGCATTTATTTTTAACGCCCATTTTTTTGCCCATATTTTCGCCCAACGAAAATCAGTTTCGCTATAATATTGTGCAGGGATGTGATTGGGGTCACTGATATGATTTACTCCGGTTTGTTGTTCAATGCTGATTCCAGGGGAAACAAATGGATCTTTGGTGGTAAAATTTACCAGTCCATTCGTTGCATTTAACCCATAAAGTGCAGATGCAACTCCCTGGATGATCTCCGCATGTGCTATGTCGAGGTTGCCGGGGCATAGCACATTGGCAACGGGCGCGCCTATATGCGGCGATTGGTTATCAATATTGTCTACCAATTGTACAAAGCGGACATTAGTGGTATTCGAAAATCCCCTCGTGTTAAGCACTTTAAACCCCAAACTTGGTACGATTAGCTGTACTCCTTTAATACTTCCGATCGCATCATAAAAAGAAGGCGCCGGAGACTGTTGTATTTGTGTGGTGGTCAGTTTGGAAACGCTTACAGGTGCACTTAACTGTTTTTCTGATATACGCGAAGCAGCTACAACTACTTCCTGTAAAATATGGATTTTAGAAATGGTATCACGGGAAGCATCTTTTCCCTGGGCGATAGAAAAGGTACTGGCTGCTAAAAGGTATAAAGTACCTGCCACCCTTCTATAAAGTGTACTCGAGAAAATTAAAACAAAACAGTATAAGCGGGTTGGTTGCATAACGCTTAATGAGACAGTAGGAAAAAATATCGTTATTCATAAATTAGAATAACGAAACAAATATAAAACCATTCATCGCATTATGTCAAAAAAATATATTTTATTTTTTGAAAAGAAGAGGGATATTATTCAATTATAACCCGAGAGAAGTACGCATCAAAAATTTTCTAAATTTATCGTTGAACTTTTTAAAAGCCGTAATTGATTTTTCGCCTGTTGGGGTTACTTCGGCATATCCGCCGCCCTTTCCTCCCCGGTGCAATATCACAAGCGGCTGATCCAGTCTTGCATTCATCTGGTTCACAAGGTGCCATGCCTGTTGATAGGATAGTTTCATTTCCAATGCTGCTTTTCGCAATGAACCGGTTTGTTTTATTCTTTCCAATAATTCAATTCTGCCATAACCCAAAAAAGCGCCGTCCTTGGTTTCAACCCATATTCTGCCATTGGCAATTATGTTCATAATCGGAGTCTTTATTAAAACGAATTTATAAAAAAAAGGTAACTTCCGCACTTTATGTAATCACTGCTTAAAACTGCCGTGTGATCGGTTACCTGGAACTGCTTTTCATAGTTTGCTGCAGTTTAAAAGGAATGGTTTGCCCCATGATCGCTGTTTCTCCTTTACTTTGAGCAGTGGTCTTTTTTTCTTTAATAATGCCGGACAATGTGTCTACTGTTAATTCACCGGTATAATTACTGCTGGCTGTTACGGTAGCATTCATTCCCTGGATGGACTTTTGTTTTTTGGATGTTTCCTCTCCAGTGAATGTGAGTACGGCTTCATTGCCGTTGACAGATTGAACGGTATAGCTCAGCTTTTTCCTGTTGTCTGCATCGGTATTGGTTTCATCTGTCCACTTATCGCCTGCTTTTAAAGTGCCGGGCAGTGCCAATAACAACTCCAGGGAAAGCGCATCTAAGTTATCACCCATCATTGCCTCAACGGCACTTGGTGTGCCTTTGTTATCACTTGGTTTGTTAACCAGTTTGCCTTCTGTTGAAACAAAAGCGTCTTTTGATTTTCCAATCAGGTCTTTGAATACCTGGCCTAATTGCCCGTCCATATCTTCTTTTTTATCCGAATCAAAATCCTGGCTTTGGCCCATTGCCTGGTTCTTTAATTGTATGCGGGTGATGATAGACGAAAGATGGATATCAGGGGTGGTTTCTTTAATTTCTGTATTCATATGAATGGTGACATCAGATGATATCTCCATTTCCTGGCCCATCATGGATTGCGTGATATTACTGACCGTATTATTAGTGAGGTGAAGTTTCTCTGCTGTTTTTACCGGGACCCTGCTTTGTGCAGATACTGCAAATGTTAAAATGAAGCAACATAAAGTAGCGACTAATTTCATGGGTTGTCTGGTTTAGTGATAATAAAAATAGGTAAATGACTCAATACCATCAACTGGGAAAAAACACAGGCTGCTATTTTATCTTTTTAACAGCTGAACCCCTCACCGCTTTCACTTCTGCTGATGTCACTGCACTTGCCTTATTGCCAAAATTATTACGGATATAAGTGAGTACATCTGCAATCTGCTGATCGGTTAAATTATTGTGCGGCGCCATATTGTTGGAATAATATTCATCATCAATAGGTATCCTGTCAGACATGCCTTTCAATACAATGGCAATGCTTTTTTTGCTGTCTTTTAATACGGTAGTGCTTTGTGCCAGTGGTGGATTGAGGTGTGGTACGCCACCGCCATCTGCCTGGTGGCAACTCAGGCATTCCTGCCGGTAAACTGCCGTACCCCTTGTGATGGAAGCAGCTATTGCCTTAGGGTCTGCCTGGGAGGGTTTGAGGGTAGTTGTTTTTGGCTTTGTTTGTGATAGTGCATAGATAAATCCTAATAATAGTACCGCCGCGGTAATAAACTTTTTCTTCATGTTGGTTTTTATTTTAAGGGATAAGTGATAAAATAGCAGCAGAAAGAAATCCGGCAACGAGGAAAGAGGGTATTTTTTTCATTGGTAAAGATTTATTAGCTAAAGATAAAAATCAGGCTACAATATCGCTAAAATGGCGGTACGACTGTTGAAACAGATAAGACAATTTAACGGTTTTGGTGCGCTGCTACTTAATGGTGATAAGAGAAATTCTGCCAATCCAGGGCACAGCATTTTCGCTATATGACAGGGAACCTGGCAGCTGCCAGGGTAAAGGGATGAGCCAATGACACCCTGTCACACCATCTTCAGGCCCGGACAACGCATTGCCGGTTATCTTCTCCCTTTTAGGTAATAAAATTATTGCAACACAGTCTTTCTATTCACACTGGCACTGATTGTGTGGTGAATTTGGTTTAATCACCCACACTAAAAAAGGAGGCGTTTATGACACTCATCAAAACCGACGGGAGTCATTTCCCTACTAGCCCCACACTGTTCAACGATCTTTTTACAAGAGAGATGTGGAACTTCGGACTAGAGAACAATTCTCGCACCGGCACTACCATTCCTGCCGTGAACATTAAAGAGACCGATGACCATTTTGAAGTGGACATGGCCGCACCCGGAATGGAAAAGGACGATTTTCGCATTGAACTGGATGGGACTCAATTGACTATTTTTTCTGAAAAAGAACATGAGGAGGAGCACAGGGAGGGCGATAGATTCAGCCGGAAGGAATTCAGCTATCAGTCTTTTGTCAGAACATTCGAGTTGCCTAAAGAAGTAGTTGACGACGACAGAATTGAAGCCAGGTATGCAGCTGGTGTACTAAAATTGCTGATTCCTAAAAAAGAAGCAGCCACACATAAACCCAAGAGAATGATCAACATTAGGTAAGTATGCTGTGCAACCCGCAAAAGCAGGCCCTGAAAGCCTGCTTTTATTATGCAAGTCTCCATTCACTCTTTTTAATAAAAAAGATAACAACATCTTTCCGCAGATGAGATGGCTTGCAGGGCAGGGAAGCTGAAGTTAATTGGCGGTAAACTCTTTCTGGTAGGTAAGCGGACTTTTACCAGTGATCATTTTGAAATACTTATGAAAACTGGTAAAGTTATTAAAACCGCTTTCATAACAGATCTGCTTGATGCTGAGATTGTTTTCAATAAGCAGCTTGCAGGCGTGTCCAACCCGTAATTCAATTAAGAACTGGGAAAATGTTTTTCTTGTTCTGGATTTAAAATAGCGGCAGAAAGAATTGGGGCTGATATTGGCCATTGCCGCAATTTCTTCTAATTGTATCTTATTCCTGAAATTACGTATAGAGTAATCGTAAATGGTATTGATACGGTCATTTTCAGCTTCTACAAGATCCTGTTTAAAACCAATAGAAGAGAGATAGGTAAGGTTACTGCAGGTGCCAATGGCCGATAACGCTTCCATTAAGAGCACCACCCTGTGATGGCCTTCAGCTTTCATGAGTGATTCAAGAATATCAGCCACCAATTGCTTTGTTTTGCCCGATATACGAATGCCTCTTTTGCTTTTTTCAAGTGCATTTCTGATACTGAGGTTTTCGGGCAGATCAAGAAACTGTTCGCCCCAGAATTTTTCCTGGAAATGTGCTACACGCACATCTGCTTTTACTTTTGAATCTTCTTCATAATAAATATCATCAAAACGCCAGTAGTGCGGAAGGTTACTGCCTACAATGATCACATCGCCGGATTTAAAACGGCTGATATTATCACCAACAAATTGAGTGCCCTCTCCTTTCTTCAGGTGTATCAATTCAACTTCGCTGTGATAATGCCAGCGGTTATTGATCGGATATAAATCCTGCCGTACACTAAAAGAATGCCCGGGACCTTTTGATATTTTTAATAATTGCGGACGCATTGAACTATATTGACGTCTTTTTGACTAAAACAATCGTTTTAGGGTAAATATAGCTTACTTTTTTTGAAAAAGAACATAGTTGTTCGCGTTCTTCTTTATATTTTTTTAGAGGTCATGATAAACTGGTAAAATAGTTGAATAGATCGTAAAGTATGTTGACTGTATGAATGCCGATTAATTCGTTATTTGGTGGTTTATTTAAATTCATCTAATCAATCTACCCCTTGCATGGAATTTATTGAATCGATAGCAGCTAAATTATTTTTAGAAATTCACCCGGATGATAATGTATTGGTAGCACTGAAAGACCTGCCTTCAGGAACCGATATAGCATTTGAAAATATTCATCTCAGTTTACAGGAAGACATTCCGGCAAAACATAAATTCTTTATGTATGATATGGCAGCAGGTGAAGCAGTGATCATGTACGGTGTATTGGTAGGGAAAGTGCAGCATGATATCCATAAGGGACAATTGATGACCACGTCAAACACGCAACATGCTGCTGGTACTTATGCTTATCGTGGAGTTGATTATAAATGGAAAGCCCCTGATGTTACCGGTTTTCAACGAATGACTTTCAATGGGTATAAACGAAAGGATGGCAGGTACGGGACGGCTAATTATTGGCTTTTTATCCCGATGGTATTTTGTGAGAACAGGAACCTTGATATGATCAAAGAAGCGCTTCACAATGAATTGGGTTATGCTGTGTCGGATAAGTATAACCGTTTTACAAGACAATTGCTTGAAGCATATGAAACAGGTGCCGATATCAATGATTTTGACCTGGGGCCCGCTGCTGTTAGAAGTGATCGTTACTTTAAAAATATCGATGGCATTAAATTTTTGAATCACACAGGGGGCTGCGGAGGAACAAGGCAGGATGCACAAACACTCAGTGCATTATTGGCCGCTTATGCCGATCATCCGAATGTTGCAGGTGTTACGGTACTTAGTTTGGGTTGCCAGCACTTGCAGACTGCCTATTTCCTGGACGATCTGAAAAAAAGGAACCCGGCATTCGATAAGCCTGTTTATACTTTTGAACAACAGAAAGCACAAAGCGAGGAGCAATTGATTTATGAGGCTATTCGCAAAACATTTACGGGCCTGGTAGAAGCCAATAAAACAGAAAGGGAACCGGCACCGTTGAGTGCCCTGACAATTGGCGTAAAATGCGGTGGCAGTGATGGATTTAGCGGTATCTCTGCTAACCCTGCTGTAGGCTACGCCTCGGATATACTTGTTGCATTGGGTGGCAAAGTGCTGCTGGCAGAATTTCCCGAATTGTGTGGAGCAGAACAGGAGTTGATAGACCGGTGTGTAAGCCGGAATGCAGCAGAGAAGTTTATGCACCTGATGGAAGCGTATAATGCATTGGCCAACCAGGTTGGCTCCGGTTTTCATATGAACCCCTCACCCGGTAATATTAAAGACGGGCTGATCACCGATGCGATAAAGTCGACGGGGGCAGCCCGAAAAGGTGGCACTTCGCCTGTTGTAGATGTGCTGGATTATACCGAGCCGGCAACAAAACCCGGATTGAGCTTAGTTTGCACGCCTGGTAATGATGTGGAAGCAACTACTGGTAAAGCGGCTGCCGGCGCCACGCTGATTTTATTTACAACTGGCCTGGGCACACCCACAGGAAACCCTGTTGCTCCTACGATTAAAATAGCCACCAATTCATCACTTGCCAGAAGAATGAGCGATATCATTGATATTGATACGGGAGGTATTATTACCGGGGAAAAGACAATTGCACAAATGGGGGAAGAGATATTGACCTATTGCATCAAGGCAGCCAGTGGTGAAATAACACCGAAAGCGGTGTTATTGGGACAGGATGATTTCATTCCGTGGAAGAGAGGGGTGAGCCTGTAATCCCTATTTATTCACTATAATACTTCTCAGGATGAAAAAAATTATTTTCTCTTCTTTGATACTTGTGGCGGGACATTTAAAGTCACAGGATACTGGCAATAAGGTAAACTATACCATTATCCAGCCAGGTGAAAGCCAGGAAGCTGTCATCAGAAAAGCTGCCAATATTGTACCAACTCCAAGACAGTTGCGCTGGCAACAGTTAGAATTAACGGCTTTCTTTCATTTTGGTATCAATACGTTCACCGGGCGTGAATGGGGTACAGGCAAAGAAGATCCGCAACTATTCAATCCAACACAATTAGATGCGAAACAATGGGTGAGGGCTGCAAAAGATGCAGGCATCAGGCAGGTGATTCTGACCGCCAAACACCATGACGGTTTTTGTTTATGGCCTACTACCACTACGGCTCATTCTGTTAAAAGCAGCCCCTGGAAAAATGGTGGTGGCGATGTCGTAAAAGAAGTGGCCTCTGCGTGCAGGGAATATGGTATTGGTTTTGGCATCTATCTTTCTCCGTGGGACAGGAATGCTGCTGTTTACGGCAGTGATGCGTACAATGATTTTTTTGTTCAGCAACTTTCCGAACTGCTGACCAACTACGGCAAGGTTGATGAAGTATGGTTTGATGGTGCCAATGGAGAAGGGCCAAATGGTAAGAAACAGGTCTATGATTTTGGAAGATGGTATGCACTCATTAGAAAGCTGCAACCCGAAGCTGCCATTGCGATCATGGGACCCGATGTACGCTGGGTGGGGACTGAAACAGGTTACGGGAGAGAAACAGAATGGAGTGTGGTTCCGGCCAATAACCTGGACCAGTTGGTCATTGCTGCCAATTCACAGCAGGGCGTTGTGTTTAAACCACAGGGCGATATGCGTGGAGAAGACATAGGCGGGCGCGATAAAATCAGCCATGCAAAAGGGCTGATATGGTATCCTGCAGAAACAGACGTGTCTATCAGGCCGGGATGGTTCTACCATGATCAGGAAGACAATAAGGTAAAATCACCGGAGAAGCTCTTAGACATCTATTATAATGCCGTAGGCAAGAATGGTGTTTTGCTATTGAATATTCCTCCTGATAAGAGGGGACTGATTCATGAAAATGATGTTAAAAATATGCTGGCCTGGAAAAAACTGAGGGATGAGACCTTTGCAGTCAACCTCTTAAAAGGTGCGGCGATAAGTACTGTCAATGGCATCAATGGCAATGCATTATCAGATGGTCAATACCAGACTTACTGGACCACTAAAGGACAGGATACTGCTGCATTGATAGAGTTCAGGTTAAAAGAAAGCAAGACCTTCGATGTATTGTTGCTGCAGGAAAATATCAGTGTTGGTCAGCGTATTGAAAAATTCATGCTGGAATACCTGGAAGGAACCGTATGGAAAAAAGTGACAGAAGGAACAACAGTGGGATATAAGCGACTGCTACGGTTTGCGCCGGTTACTGCAAAAAAAATAAGGCTCAGCATTTTATCATCCAGATTAAATCCAACCCTTTCAGAAGTTGGGTTGTATCAGCAACCATGATATTTATTCATGCTTCATTCCTTCCGCTACTTTAAAAATGTGCAAAAGGGAAGGAAATAAGGCATCCATTGTTTCAATGGCACCTTTGGTGGAACCGGGAAGGGTAAGCAGCAAGGTTTCTCCCATGAAACCTGCAATGCCCCTGCTGAGCATGGAATAGGGCGTTCTTGCCTGACCGTAACTGCGGGCTGCCTCCATGATACCTGGTATTTCACGATCGAGCAGGGGCTTGATGGCTTCCGGGGTTACATCGCGGGGCGACAGGCCGGTACCGCCTGTAAACAGCACAAGATCAAAACCATCGGCAGCCAATTGTTGTGCTGTGTCACTGATGAGAGCTGCTTCATCAGGAATGATGGTATAGACAGACGGGTTGACCTGGTGCTGCTGCAGGCGTTCAATGACTGCTTTACCGGCAAAGTCCTGCTTGTCTCCTGCAGCAATGCTGTCACTGCATACAATCACGGCTGCTTTCAATGGCTTTAAGGGCCGGTCGGCAAAATCTGATTTTCCGCCTTTTTTTTCCTGCAACCTGATGTGCGATATTTCCACGCTTTTGTCGATCGGCTTCAGCATATCATATATAACCAATGCTGTTGCAGATGCTCCGTGCATTGCCTCCACTTCCACGCCGGTTTTATAAACTGTGTGCACTTCTACGGAGATAAGGATAGCTAATTCCTCTATATCAAAACTGATAGCAGCGTATTCTACCGGCAACGGGTGGCAGTCCGGGATGATGTCGCTGGTTTTTTTGATGGCGAGCAAGCCTGCTGCACGTGCAAACTCAAATACATCACCCTTGGGTACGGTTTTTTGTTGAACCGCATTGATTGTTTCCTGCTTAGATACCTGAACAATAGCCTGGGCAATAGCTTTGCGAAGGCTGTGTTGTTTTTGGGTAATGTTGTTCATTGATTCATTTTTTCGACTCAGGAAACTGGTTTTCTTTCCATTGGTGTGTTTGGTCCTGAAATACTTCACGCCCCCATACAGGTAATTCTTTTTTTATGCGCTCCACTACTTCATTGCATGAATCAATTGCTGCGCGCCTGTGTTTGGAAGAAGTGAATACAAATAAACAGATCTTTCCGGCAATAACAGTACCCAGGCTGTGATAAACATGCATGCAGGTTAACGGATACTTTGCAAAGGCCGCTTCCCTTATGTTGTGCATGGTTTGTAAAGCCATTGCTTCATAAGCAGTATATTCTATGGCGCTTATTATCTTATGTTCAACTGCATCTTTACGTACCTGCCCCAGGAATATACTATGTGCGCCAATATCGGTTTTGCTGCTGTGTTTGGCAATGGCGTCTGCAATAAAGGTTTCGCTGATGGCGCCCTGTATGAATATCTGTTTTGGTTTTCCGGCTGGTGTAGTATCCATACTTTTCATTTTTATCCGCCTGCAAATGGCGGTAACAATGCGACTATACTATTATCTGCCAGGCTGGTGTTGTCGGTTACGGCCTGGTGATTGACTGCAAATGTAAAACGAACAGATTGCAATGCGGGGTATCGCTCCAACAATAAGCTTTGCAGCGTATCCGTGTCTGCAACATATGGCATATCCCAGCAGGATTGCGCTGCAATTTCAGCGATTTGTCCAAATGCAAGAATGGTTATTTTCATTTGTTATCCAGTAACCAGTTTAAAACCGGCGATAAGTAAAACTACCGATAAAAAGTATTTCAGCCATTGATTGTTTAGTTTACCGGCACCTAAGTAGGCGCCCAGTAAGCTGCCTGCAATTCCCGTCAGAATAAATGAACTTATTTGCATACCCGGTGCAACGCCGTTTTGCTGTAGTAAGCGTTGCCCTAATAATCCCGCTGCTGAGTTTACAAAAATGAATAAGGCACTGATGCAGGCTGCCTGTTTTTGATTGGCCCATGATAATAGCAGGAGGACAGGAGATAACAATACACCGCCGCCAATGCCAATCAGCCCGGACAAAAAACCGATGCTGCCACCGATCAATGACAGCCATGGGCTGGAATAGGGGCGGTGTTTGATGTCACCCGGAATATATTTTGAAAGAAGAAACCGCGTTGCGATGATAACGAGCACAATACCCAGTATGATTTTATACAGGGAAATATTGATGTGGATACTGCCGCCGATAAATGCCATAGGTATGGATGCAATGGCCAACGGCAAGAACATCTTTGGCTGAAAATAACCTGCTTTGTAAAATTGACTGAATGCGATTAGCGATACAAATAGATTCATGCTCAGGGCAATTGGTTTCATTTGCTCCGGGGCAAAATGGTATAAAGCCATGATAGCTAAGTAGCCACTGGCGCCGCCATGACCAATAGACGCATACAGGAATGCGGCCCCAAACAATAACAAATAGAACAGGATATCAGGTGAGGGCATTGATTAAGGTTATATGGGTAATGGATAAACTTTGACTAATGTGCCTTTAGCAGTCGTGGTAGCCTCGGCTGGTATCTCAACCAGGCAATTGGCCTGCGCAAATGAACTTAAACGATAGGATTCCTGCGCCTGCAATACCTGTACTTCATTTTGTCGGTAACTTGCTTTCAAAAAATGTGTAAGGCCTGCCGGCTTGGTATAATCATTAGCAAGTGGCAATAACAGTTCAGCACTGAGGCTGCTGTTATAACAGCACAATTTTTCTATGGCTTTTAATACGTATTGGTAGAAACAAACGGTTACCGATGCAGGATTGCCGGGCAGGCCAAAAATGACCGTACGGTCTTTCATTCCAAAATAGAGTGGTTTACCGGGCTTTTGGTTGATCTTATGAAAATGCCGTTGCACGCCTGTCTGTTCCAGCGCTGCAGCAACATAATCGTATTTGCCAACGCTGACACCACCAGTGAGTAACAATAAATCAGCCCGCCGGATCGCCTTTCGAATGCTGCTTTCAATTGATTCCGGATCATCCGGTACTTTGTAAACCGTTACATCCTGTATGTGTAATTGTTGCAAGGCTGTTTGCAATGTCAGCGTATTGGATTGATAGACCTGTCCGTATTGCAATGGATTGCCGGGTTCCTGCAATTCATTGCCTGTGGCAATGATTGCTATCCTGGGGAAATTATATACCGGTACTTCACTGATCCCGAGGCTGGCCAGGAAACCTAAGGCTGTGGGTGTTAGCCTGCTCCCTTTTGCTAAAGCGATTGCTCCCTGCATTATTTCTGATCCCTGCAACCTTACATTACTACCGCGTTGAAGTGCAGGCGAATCAATCAGTATACTGTCTCCTGTAATAGTGGTATGCTCCTGCATTACTACTGTATCGGTTCCTCCGGGTAAAGGAGCGCCAGTAAAGATCCGCGTGGCTGTCTGCGGCTGGAAGCCGGGATCTGCTTTTGCACCTGCCTGTATTTCATTAGTTACCGGCAATGCTAAACCCGGTTGCCAGTCGGTAAAGCAAAATGCATAACCATCCATTGCAGACTGGTGAAACGAAGGCATATCAATTGGTGAATGGATAGTTGTTGCCAGTCCACGGCCCAATGCATCTTTCAATGCCAGTGATACAACAGTGAGCGGTTCACAGGAGTGCTCAATGATTTGCCTGGCTGCTGCTACACTGATCAAAGCGCTTGTTTTTTGGTTATTGCTTGCCGGAATGTGAATGTCCAATTTTATCGGCGTGTCCCAGATCTTTTTCAGGGTTTACCACATCGCGGATCAATTGTTTGATCTCCTTTATTTCAAGGAAGTGCCCGCTTTCTTTTCTGTCCCAGACAATGGCATCATTTACCTCAATGGTATACCTGCCGCCTGTTTCGCTCGGCTGGAGTGTAACACTTTTAATATCATCAGCAAATGTGGTCAGCAATTCCTGGGCCATATAAGCAGCGCGCAGCAGCCAGCCGCATTTGGGACAATACTCAATAGTAATGGTTGGTTTCATAATGATTGGTTTGTTATCCGCCAATAGCTGTCATGCTCCGGTTTTGTAAAGTTGTTATATCTATTTGTTCCAGCGCCTGTGTAAATTGACCACCTGTTGCAGCTGCTTTTTCATGAATACATTGCCTGATGAGCGCCTCTACATCATCGCCTCGGCGGAGTGCTGTCAACAGGTCTGTTTCATTCCTGCTGAACAGGCAGTTTTTCATTTTACCATCTGCTGTAAGCCGCATTCGGTTACAGGTGCTGCAGAATGGTGCTGTCATGGTACTGATAACTGCAAATGTACCTGTATGATTGAACACCTGATAACTTTTGGCAGTATCATTAGCGGCGGGATTGAGGTGATAAAAATCATAAGCCTGTTCAACCGTCTGCAATATCTGTTGCCAGCCAAATACTTTATCCCGGTTCCAGTTATTCCCGTCAAATGGCATGAATTCAATGAAGCGTACATGCAGCGGCATGTCTTTGGTGAGGGCTACAAAATCATTGATCTCGGTATCATTCATCCCTTTCATGACTACCACATTCAGCTTAACGTGTATCTGGTGATCCAGCAAACGTTGTATGTTGTCCCAAACCTGGTGAAAAACATCGCGCTTGGTGATGAAAGCAAATTTTTCCGGCTGGAGTGTATCAAGACTTACGTTTATTGACCTGATACCTGTAGTGATCAATGTTGGCAGTACGTGGTGCAGCCTTACACCGTTTGTACTGATGGCCAGTTGTACATCAAGCCTGGCCAGTTGCTCAAGTAAACTGGTTATATCTTTCCGTATTAAAGGTTCTCCACCGGTTAATCTTATTTTATCAACGCCCAGTGATACAAACAGTTTTGCGAGTGCAATGATTTCAGTCGTTTGCATCAGTTGAGTAGAAAGTGGGGCAGTATAGTCATCATCCGGCATGCAATAGAAACACCGGAGATTGCAATGCGGTGTAAGCGAAATGCGCAGGTAATTATGCACCCTGCCGAATGTATCCGTTAATTTTAATTTCGCTCCCATAATTCATAAATATATTTGCAATAATAACCTAAAAAATATGACAGGTGTTGTTTTATGCGGTGGCCAAAGCACCCGGATGGGCAGTGACAAAGGGCTCCTATGCTGGCAGGGCTCAACCTGGGCCGGCACCACTGTTGCCAAATTACAACACTTTTCGATGCCTGTATTTATTTCAGTAAAAGATACACAATATCCGGCGTATTCAAAACTGTTTCCTGCAGAAAAATTAATACGGGATTCCCCTGGGTTGGCTGTTAATGGCCCGTTGAAAGGCTTGTTAAGCGTGCATGAACAGATGCCGGAAGAGAACCTGCTGGTACTTGCCTGTGATATGCCTGGGATGCACTTGCATGTACTTGAATACCTGCTTGATATATACAAGGAACAGCAGGGTAATGAAGTGTATGTATTTAGCGTGGATCGTCAGCTACAGCCGCTTTGTGCTGTTTATACAGCGGCTGCGCTCAAAAAAATAGGGAGACAGTTAATGGAAGGAAAACTGGAGAAGCATAGTATGATGTATGTGTTGGAGCAGTGTGATACCTGTGTCATTACCTCGCCTGAAGCGTGGGGTTCCTTTTTTATCAATTATAACAGCCCGGGTGATCTAGCCAGCCTGGATAAACAGTGAACTAAGGGCTATTTCCCTGAATGCAGCTTTAGGGCTTTCGCAAAGGGGGCAATGCCAGCTCTGGGGCAAGGCTTTGAAACCTGTTCCTGCACTGATATTTTGTTCAGCATCTCCCTGGCTTTCATCATAAATAGTCAAACATTTTGCACACTGATGAACATGTTTATCAGAAGTCTCTTTCATCATATGTTCTTTCTGGTGTGCAAATGAAAACCGCTGGTTTGTGTTTCTTGCTTTGTAGCCATAATAGGCTACAATGGCCCTTCTTAATTGCTCCGGCAATAAGAATTTAAAATTATAACTGCTGAATATACTTCCGGTTCTTTCATTCGGGTTGAAGTCTTTTGCACAAAGGATATCGTACATGTGTAAAAAACCTATGCCCCCAATACTGAACAGCGGCTTCTTTCGGATCAATATACTGCTGAAAACCTCGCTTTTTTTTCTTGTCTTGATACCAATGCAAATACCAAATGTGCGGGTATCATCCTGGTTCAGGTGTTTGACCAGGTATTGTTTCAATGCAAGACCATCCTTGCAATTGTCTTCTACCTGGAAATTCAATTCGTTGGCCGCATGCCTTACATTGATCTGGTGTTTACCCAATATATTGTCCCATTGGTTTCTGTGCTTTTCTTCAATACCCTTGATGATCAGGGATTTCCATGGTGTAGAGCAGATCTGGCCTACTTTGGTAGCGAGGCATAAATAGCAGAGGTCTTCCAGAAACCGGATAGAGAACTGTTCATTACGCCTGTAGATACCAAGCCAGTATTTATTTTCCTGGAAGCGGTTAAATCCTTCATAATAAGGCAACATAAAGGGCGAAAGCTGTATTTGTTCCTCGCAAGCTTTAATAATAAACCGGCTATTACGCATTACTTTCTCATACAAGCTGTCGCCGTCTGGTTTGTCATTATCACGGTAAGCTGTTGCTTCGGTGTTAATAACCAATTCAATCTTTTGAGACAGGGCAGCGATATCATTGGTATACACGAGGTCCTTCCAGTGATAAATAATATTTGTCTTGGGGAAGCGGATAACAAGGTACCAGAAATGGGCATTTGCAGAAGCAACCCAGTTAATATTCCCCGTTAGTAAGGGAGTTAAGCTCTGGTTGTTATCGGAAATGTTGATCTTTAATGCCGGCTGGTAAGTAAAGCTATCAAAGATGTCCTTATACACACCTTCACTTAACCAGTTCTTGCTGATGAATACTTCTTCAGCGGGATAGGAACTTACTATATTAGGGTAAGCATCAGCATTTATTTCGTACCTGATGCCTGTTTGGTTGAGTGCATTAATCAGCACCTCATAATTTTCACTATGCACATCCATCAGCAATTGCTGACGGAGACCAAAACTAACCTGGTGTATGTCTGCTGTTTTAGCTGCATGCAATAACAGTAATAAATCACCAGGCGAAATAACGCCGCCTGTAAAGTTTATCTTAATAGTAATTGAATCACGCATTTGTTTTCTGTTTATTGTAATACAGGTACTGCTTCTTTCTTCACTGATCCTTTTAATGTTTGTTCCAGTATGTTCTTCACTTCCGGCCGGCAACTTCCACAACCCATGCCTGCACCTGATAGCTGGCATAACTGTACAAGGTCTTTGCAGCCTTCTTTGACCTTGTTTTGAATATTGCCTTCACCCACATTACCACAACTGCACACCAGCTTGCCCAGCATGGGCTCAGCCTGTTTACCACTGCGCAATAATTGCAGGCGTTTTTCTGAAAGCTCCATTTTATTTTGTATCAGGTCACGGTATTCCAGGAACTCCGATTTATCGCCTATCAGAATAGCGCCCACCAACCTGTCATTATGGATAATGCATTTTTTATAATAACGTTTTGCTTTATCTATGAATATGACTTCTTCATAGCCCTGTTCATCGGGACATTCGGGTAATCCCAGGGAACACAAATCTGTTCCGTGCATTTTTAAGATATTCATGAGCAGTGAACCTTCATAATGCTTTGCAATGTCCCCGGTCAGGTACCGAGCCACTATTTCGGCTTGTTGTTCAGCTGCTGCAGTAATACCGTATAAAAAACCTTTGTGTTCCGCAATTTCTCCTACTGCAAATATGGACGGATCAGAGGTCTGCAGGTAATCATCCACCACCACCCCGCGTTTCCATTCAATACCACAGTCTTTTGCCAGCTCTATATTGGGCACGGTGCCAATTGCAATGACTACTGCCTGCCCTTCAATAGACAACCCGCTTTTTAGTCTTACACCGGTAACAGTGTCATTACCCAGGAATCTTTCAATCTCGTCGTTATAATAGATATCTATGCCTTTACTGGTTAATTCCTCGTGCAGTAACTGGCTGCCTAACGGGTCTAATTGCCTGTCCATCAGCCTCGATATACGCTGAACAATGGTTACCTCCACATTTACTTCGCGGAGGGACGCTGCCAATTCGATACCCAATAAACCACCACCAACTATAATAACCCTTCCGTTATCAGGATTGATATGCTCTTTGAATTGATCGGCATCAATGCGGTTACGCATGGTAAAAATCCCTTTGAGGGGAGGGATGTCTTTCAGCATAAACGCGCGGCTGCCTGTAGCCAGCAATAATGTATCGTAATGGTGGGTATGACCCCTGCTATCTGTAACGGTTTTATTTGTCCTGTTGATTCTTTCGATGCTTAGGCCCTTGTGCAACTGAATATTGTATGCATTCTCTTCCTCATCGGTCATTTTAATGAGGTTGCTCCAGGGTAAAGCACCGCTGATATAATCGGGTAATAATACCCGGTTGTAAAAAGGAAAGTTTTCTTTGCTGAATACAACGATCTCATCTTCGGTATTTAGCGCGCGGTAACTTTTTATAAACCCACAGGCGCCTGCGCCTGCGCCAACGACAATGATTTTCTGTTTCGGCTTTTGGTATCGGATGGCCTGTACAGCACTGAATTTAAAATCGGGTTCTTTCGATTGGGGGTCAACCAGGTTATTGGTAAGGTTATTAACACGGTTCAGGTCATTGTTTAGTATTTTCCCCCAATGCATGGGTATGAAAACAACACCAGGCTTAATATCTGTACTCAGGCGCGCTTTCACTCTTACGCGGCCACGGTCATTAAATACTTCTACTAATGTATTTTCTTCAATATCCCTTAATGCGGCGTCGACAGGATGTATTTCAATGAATGATTCACCAATATGTTGCTTCAGTTTATTGACTTTTCCTGTTTTGCTCATCGTGTGCCACTGGTCGCGTATACGGCCGGTGGTAAGGATGAGGGGTAGTAATTGATTAGGTTGTTCCGATTGATTTGCATCAGGTACAGCATGGATGATGGCCTTTCCTGAAGGTGTGTGAAAATGATTGTCGGTGAATAATCTTTGTGTTCCGTAATTATTGATTGTTTTTGTATAAGGCCATTGCACAGAACGTTTTTGCTGGAGGATGTCATAGTTCAGTGCACTGATATCGATATTGGTACCGGCGGTCAGCGCTGCATGTTCGGCAAATATTTCACCGGCATTGGCAAAATCAAAACCTTTGTAACCCATTTTTTCAGCGAACCGGCAAATGATCTCAGCATCAGGTAATGCTTCTCCTGGCGGATCGATCACTTTACTCAGGTAACTGATCCTGCGTTCTGCATTGGTCATGGTGCCCTCTTTTTCAACCCAGGCAGCAGCAGGCAGCACCACATCGGCATAAGGAATGGTTTCCGGCTTGTTGCTCACTTCCTGGACTACTACGAATTTAGCCTTTTTAAGGGCGCTTTCTGCTTTGCGTACATCGGGGAGCGACAGCAGCGGGTTGGTGCACATGATCCAGATGGCTTTCAGACGGCCGTCTTCCAGTGCTTCAAACATTTCGGTAGCCGTTAAACCGGGTTTGGGAGCAATCGTTTCAACTCCCCAGAATTTTGCTACTTCTTCCCTGTGCAGGGGATCAGCTAAGTTGCGATGAGCCGGTAACAGGTTTGATAAACCGCCGACTTCCCTGCCGCCCATGGCATTGGGCTGGCCCGTAAGTGAAAAAGGACCACTGCCTGGTTTGCCGATATGCCCGGTGATCAAATGGAGATTGATCAGTGAAAGGTTTTTGTTTACACCTATGACACTTTGGTTCAGCCCCATTGTCCACATGGAAATAAAACGCCCGGCATTGCCTATATAAGCAGCTGCAGATCTTATGTCCTCTTCTTCTATGCCACAAAGCAACGCAGCTTCAGCGATCGATTTTCCAAAAACCGTTGCCTTATATTTTTCAAAGCCTTCTGTATGATTTTCTACAAAACCCTTGTCTGTATTGCCATTTTCAATAAGGCACCTGCCAATGGCATGATGCAGTATAACATCTGTTCCTGGATTTATCTGGAGGTGAAGATTGGCTTGTGCACAGGTTTGTGTTTTCCGCGGATCGCTGACAATGATCTTCAGATCCGGATTTTTTTCAAGGGCAGCTTCAACCCTTCGCCACAGGATCGGGTGACACCAGGCAGGATTGGCGCCGGTCACGAAAATGCAATCAGCCAGCTCCAGGTCATCATAACATACGGGAACACTGTCTTCACCCAGGCTCATTTTATAAGCGGCTACTGCACTGCTCATGCATAAGCGGCTGTTAGTGTCAATATTATTGCTGCCGATAAATCCTTTCATGAGCTTGTTCACCACATAGTATTCTTCGGTGAGACATTGCCCTGAAGCATAGAATGCAACGGATTCGGGGCCATATTTTTCGATCAGTGTTTTGAACACGGCAGCAGTCCGTTCCAAAGCCACATCCCATGAAACCCTTTGCTTTGGTGCATTTCGGTTGTACCGCATTTCGGGATATAACAGCCTGTCGCTCCGGTCCATTACAGTATAATGCAGGTTCATGCCTTTACTGCAAAGCATGCCTTTGTTCACCGGATGGTCTTTATCGCCCTCCACCTGTATCCTTCCTTCGGTATCGTGTTTTACCACGATACCGCATCCAACGCCGCAATAGCAGCAGGTAGTTTTGTACGATTGGTTCATTTGATTCTTTTGATCAGGCCATTTATTGCATCAGGGTATCATTACTTTCATTATCACCTGTTTCAGAATTGAACGGGAACTAATACGGGTTCAGCAGCAAGTGTAATTTCGCTGCTTCTTTTTTCGAATTTTGTAACCATTACAATCAATGAAATGATGATCACCACCAATGCGATATAAGTAAATGCTTCTACATAGGAAATGCTGCTTGATTTGAACAGGAAGCCAAATAACATACCGCCCACATTACCACCGGCACCTACGATACCGCTTACCATACCAACATTTTTTTCGTCAATAAAAGGGGTGATGGCATAGGTAACGCCGTTGGCCATTTTCAGGAATAAGGCGAAAGAAAGCATGCTTATGATGGCTATGCCCAGGTTACCTGATTTGGCAAACAATAATAAGCCAAGGCCTTCCATTAATAAAACAATAGCCAGTAACCACCCTTTACCACTCATACCGTATTTTGTTCCTGCTTTGTCGGCAACAAAACCTCCTAAAGCGCGGGCAAAAATATTCATGAAGCCAAAAACACCTGCCCAGAAGCCGGCGGAAGACTGGCTTAGCTTAAATGTATCAACGAAGTGTAAAGCCGCCACATTGTCAAAAGTTATTTCCATACCAAAACATACTGCATAAGCAAGCGCCAGCGCCCACACCCGCCAGTCGTTCAATACTTTCCAGTTGTTTTTCTTTGTTATAACTGTTCTTTCGATTTCATTGTAATTACCAGCCGGTGTGTCTTTGGTGAATTTATAATAGAAGAATGCCATCACTAATAACATGACTCCCGGAATGACCATTGCATAACGCCATGCCTCGCTTTTGGTGTACCCAAAGCCAACGATGGTTGCAAAGATGACGGGCATCAGCATATTAGTAACACCACCGCCGAGGTTGCCCCATCCGCCGGCTACTGCGTTGGCAGTCCCTTTTATTTTCGGGGCAAACATCATACTGGTATGAAATTGCGTGATCACAAAAGAAGCGCCAATGACACCGATCGCCAGTCGAAACAATAAGAAAGTGGTGTAATCCTTAGCAAGGCCTACGCACATAACGGGTATTGAACCTAAGAGTAATAATACCGTATAGGTTTTACGTGGTCCGTAGGTGTCGCAGAGCCGGCCAATAATAAGCCTGGCAAAGATCGTTGCGGACACTGCCGCAATGATGGTGTTGCCTATTTGTGCTTTGTTCAGGTGGAGGTCTTCACGGATGGTTGGCATGAGCGGAGCCAGGCCAAACCAGCCAAAAAAGCAGACAAAGAAAGTGAACCAGGTAATGTGAAAAGTGCGCATTTGCACGCCCCTGACACTGAAAATATTTAATTTGGTAAGCGGCTTAGTCATATTTTTGAACGGTTTTAAACGTGATCAGAATCATTTTTTAAGACCATGTCCCGTTTGCACTGCAATGCTGCGGGACAACTTTTTATGCTTTGTTTTCAGTTAGTCCGATAAAGACAAATCCTTCTTCAATTTTTACCGGGTAAGTTTTGATGTTGCATTCATCGCCGTTCAGGCATTCGCCAGTGGCTAATGAAAATGTTTTTTTATGAAAAGGGCAGGCAACTTTGGGCTCATCCTGATGGGTGCCAATGATACCCCTGCTTAATGCCATTTGCCTGCGGTGCGGGCATTCATTCTGGGTAGCGTACCATTCGCCACGGCGGGTGAAATGGAAGATGGCAATTTGTTCAGCGCCTACTTTAGCGCATACGCCGCCATTGGCCGGCACGTCTTTTTCCCTGCATGCTTTGAACCAGGAAGTGATGGCGGGATTGTCAGTAAGTGTTTCCATTATGCATTCATTTTTAGCGGTGTAACTGGATGGGTTGTTATAAGTATGGGCATCATTAAAATTGATTATGAAAGGCAAAAAGCTGCGCTGCAGCCAGTCACAGACTGGTTTTTTGATCCGGGGGATCACCAGAGAACTATCTATCCGGGCTAAAAATTATTTCCATTCAACTGCTCTCTTCTGTTCACGCATGACTTCAAATTGCACCGACGGGTCTTTTTCTTCGGGCGCGTTAACAAAGTGAGAGAAGCGTTTGCGTATTTCAGGGTTTTCAACTGCTGCTTTCCATTCGCATTCATAACAATCTACCAATACCTGCATTTCAGCTTCTAATTGAAGTCCCATTCCCAAACTATCATTTACTACTACGTTACGGAGGTAATCAATACCGCCATCCATTTTATTCAGCCAGGTGGCTGTACGGGTCAACGGATCTGCAGTCTTGATATAAAACATTAAGAACCGGTCGATATAGCGGATACATGTTTCACTGTCGAGGTCACCGGCGAGCAGCTGGGCATGTTGCGGTTTACTGCCACCGTTACCGCAGACGAACAGGTTCCATCCTTTTTCTGTAGCGATGATGCCAAAATCCTTGCTTTGCGCTTCTGCACATTCGCGGATGCAACCACTTACTCCACCCTTCAGTTTGTGCGGAGAGCGAAGTCCGCGGTAACGTTCTTCAATCTGGATGGCGAAGCTCACGCTGTCGTGCAGGCCAAAGCGGCACCAGGTACTACCCACGCAACTTTTAACCGTACGCAATGCTTTACCATAAGCGTGACCGCTTTCAAAGCCTGCGGCGATCAATGCTTCCCAGATAAAAGGCAGGTCGCTGAGATGAGCGCCAAACATATCGATCCGCTGGCCACCTGTAATTTTTGTATAAAGGTTATATTGCTTTGCTACCTGCCCGATCACAATCAGTTTGTCAGGCGTAATTTCACCGCCAGGGATCCGGGGAACGACAGAGTAGGTGCCGCCTTTCTGGATATTGGCTAAGAACCGGTCGTTGCTGTCTTGTGCAGTATCATTTCCTTTGACAAGAATATTTTCATTCCAAAGGCTTGCCAATATAGACACGATAGGGGGTTTGCACAGTTCACAACCATCACCATGGCCTAATTTGTCTAATACTTCATCATAATTTTTGAGATCATGCAGCTTTATCAGGTCAAATAATTCCTGCCTGCTGTAATCGAAGTGTTCGCAAAGCACATTGCGGATATACTTACCCTGTGATTTCATGGTGTGCACCATCAGGTCTTTCAGCATGGGCACACAACCACCACAGCCAGTACCGGCTTTGGTGCATTTTTTTATGGCATCTACCGATTCGCAACCATGTCCGGTTACACTGTCGCAGATCATTCCTTTGGTAATGTTTTCACAGCTGCAGATAACGGCATCATCGGGTAATCCTGTTACTCCTGCTCCTTCACTCTCTGTGCCGCCGCGACTGCCCAATATTACATCTTCGGGGTTCGGCGGTAGTGCAATTTTGTTTTTGCATGTCTGCAGTAACATATTGTATTGTTCTGCATCGCCCACCAATATTCCTCCCAATAATTCCTTGCCATCGGGGGAAATATTGATCCTTTTATAAATGCCTTTGACTGTGTTTTCAAATATAACGGACCGGCATTGGTCAAGCGGTACAAAGGGATCTCCAAAACTTGCTACGTCAACGCCAATAAGTTTGAGTTTGGTACTCATATCAAAACCGTGAAACGCTTTGTCGTCACCGGTCAGGTTGGCTGCCACCACTTCGGCCATTTCATACCCCGGTGCTACCAGGCCATAGATCATACCATGGTGTAATGCGCATTCGCCGATGGCAAAAACGGAAGGGTCGGTTGTTGCTAATTTTTCATTTACCACAATACCGCCGCGATGACCTGTTTCAAGTCCGCTCAGTTTAGCCAGTTCATCCCTGGGTTTAATACCGGCACTGATGACCAGCATGTCTACATCAAGGGTGGTATCATCAGTAAATTCCATACCGGTGATATAGTCATCGCCAAGGATAGCTGAAGTATTTTTAGAGGTATGGATTTTGAGGCCAAGTGCTTCCAGCTTGTTTTTTAACAGGTTACTGCCTGCGTCATCGATCTGACGGGGCATCAGGCGTGGAGCAAACTCAATAACGTGGGTATTGGTGATGCCCAGGTCGAGCATGGATTTGGCGGCCTCTAATCCCAATAACCCACCTCCGATCACTGCACCGATGCGGGCTTTTTTGGCATGATCAGCCATCAGCTGGAGGTCTTCTATAGTACGGTAAATAAACACACCGTTCTTTTCTACGCCGGGAATGGGAGGGACAAAAGCTGCGGACCCGGTAGCCAGAACTAAGTAATCGTAGGTTTCAGTAATGCCTTTAAAGGAATGAACTGTTTTGGCTGCCCGGTCGATATGGGTAACCGGGTCAGCCAGGTGCAGACGGATGTTATTGGCCGTGTACCAATCAGCGGAAGCCATGGTAAGGTCTTCGGCAGTTTTACCTGCAAAAAATTCGCTGAGGTGTACCCGGTCGTAAGCCGGGCGGATTTCTTCGCCAAAAACGACTACTTCAAATTGGTTAGCGTGGGCTTTTGCGAGTAACTTCTCGCAAAACTTGTAACCCACCATGCCATTGCCGACAACAATAATCTTTACCATACAGTCTGGTTTTAAGGTTATAAAACCGCCGGCAAACAATCGATAGAAAAAAATATAATATGACTTTTATATGATCAATATCATATTTGTTTTGTGAATCTACGTCTATTTTTTCTTAAAAACAATATATTTACAATAAAAAATGTAGATATTTTTTTATTTAATACAATAAAAATTAGTAACTTTATTATCAAAAAGCGTAAAAAATATGATATTGGAAAAACTATTAATTTTTTAATTGGCGATTTAATTAATTGATATACAGTTATTAATAAATAGATGGCCTATTTCCTGAGCTTTTGCGAGGCTTTTAAAATCTAGAGAAAAATAAATTGTTTTTGTAGGTTGTTTTTTTAAAATATTAATATTAATAAAAATTATATCTAATTTATATCCCTCAATTGAACTGTTCGATGTGTATTTTGGAGATGTCGTTATCAAACAGATTTGTGAGATAAAAAACAGTGGTATGAAAAAGATTACGCCTTTATTGAGCCTTGTTGGGGCCGGCCCGGGAGATCCTGAACTCATTACGGTTAAAGCGATCAGGACACTGGCAGAAGCCAATGTAGTGCTGTACGACGCATTGGTAAACGAGGCATTGCTCGACTATACGGGTCCGGATTGCCACCACAAGATATTTGTCGGGAAAAGATTTGGCTGCCATGCATTGAGCCAGCAGGAGATCAATCAGCTGATTACAGACTATGCCCATACTTATGGGCATGTTGTGCGGCTGAAGGGGGGAGATCCCTTTGTATTTGGCCGCGCGCAGGAAGAAATTGAAGCGGCAGCAGCAGCGGGTATCCCTGTGAATGTGATCCCGGGTATATCCAGTGCATTAGCGGTTCCCGCTGCGCAAATGATACCGCTTACCAGCAGGGGTGTGGCAGAGAGTTTCTGGGTCACAACAGGAACTACCCGTAGTGGTGATATCAGCAGAGATATCATGTTGGCTGCGCAAAGCACTGCTACTGTGGTGATCCTGATGGCCATGAGTAAGCTGGAACAGATCATGGATATCTTCAAAACCTGCGGAAAAACCGATATGGATGTTGCAATCATCCAGGACGGAACCACTCCGCATGAAAAACGTATCACGGGCAAAGTAGCTGATATTGTTTTCCGTGCAGCAAATGCAGGCATCACTAACCCTGCTATTATTATTGTGGGTAATGTGGTTGGCATACCTAAAGCGCTCCTGCAGCAAGGACAGCCGGGCAATCATTATGTTAATGATAAGGGTTAAGCAGGCATGTAAAAGAAGGACTTATTCTCCTTACCTTACATGAAAATATAATCTTATGCAGTTTATCGCGGCTTTCTGGTGGGTATTCGTACTCCTCTTTATTATTTTCAGTGGCCTGGTCACTGTTAACCAGGGTACCATTGCTGTTATCACTTTATTTGGGAAATACCAGCGTGTGCTCAGACCCGGACTGAATTTCAAAATACCACTGATAGAGCAGGTATATAAAACTGTCAGCATTCAGAACCGTTCTGTAGAACTGGAGTTTCAGGCAGTAACAGTGGATCAGGCGAATGTGTATTTTAAAAGCATGCTGCTTTATTCTGTGATCAACCAGGACGAGGAAAGCATTAAAAACGTGGCTTTTAAATTCATCAGTGAGAAAGATCTGATGCAGGCGCTGATCAGGACGGTGGAAGGAAGTATACGTGCTTTTGTGGCTACTAAGAAGCAGGCTGAGATATTACTGCTGCGCCGCGAAATTGTTGAGTTTGTAAAGCAGCAGATCGATCATTCACTGGAAGAATGGGGCTATCATTTACAGGATCTTCAGATCAACGACATAACATTTGACCAGCAGATCATGGATAGTATGAGCAAAGTGGTAGCGAGCAATAACCTGAAGGCTGCTGCTGAAAATGAAGGCCAGGCTTTACTGATCACTAAAACAAAAGCTGCCGAAGCGGAAGGCAATGCCATTAAGATTGCAGCTGAAGCAGAAAGAGAGGCAGCCAAACTGCGCGGACAAGGGGTGGCTTTATTCCGTGAGGAAGTGGCAAAGGGCATGAGCCAGGCCGCAGAGCAAATGAAGCAGGCTAACCTGGATACCAATGTGATCCTGTTCAGTATGTGGACGGAAGCCATTAAGAATTTTGCCGAAGTAGGGAAAGGGAATGTCATCTTCCTGGATGGCAGCCCTGAAGGCATGGAAAGCAATATGCGCCAGATCATGGCGATGGTAAAGATGAAAGACCTCAAATGAATCGATGTGCAAAAGCTTTCCTAAAAAAGGAGAACAGCACAATTTTATTCACAGCTACACTGTTCTTTTGCAGAAGCAGCTAATTTTAGCCTAATCATAAAACGATCAGCATGTTCTATCTTTTGCAGACAGATACTTTACAGAAAGCTGTTTCTGCCATACCTGCGGCTCAGGAAAAAATATCCATGTGGAGTTTACTGGAAAAGGGTGGCTGGATCATGTACCCATTGTACCTGCTGCTTGTAGTGGCCATCTTTGTTTTTGTGGAAAGGCTGCTGGCCATCAGGAAAGCCTCGCGTATTGAGGACAATTTTATGAGCATTATCCGCGATAACATTATGACCGGGAATGTTTCAGCCGCCAGGAGCATGGCAAAAAATACCAATAATCCCGTTGCCAGAATGATCGATAAAGGCATCCAGCGGATTGGCAAGCCCATCGATGCCATTGAAAAAAGTATGGAAAATGTAGGCAAGCTGGAAATGTATAATATGGAAAGGAACCTGAACATCCTGTCGCTTATTGCCGGTATTGCCCCCATGTTCGGCTTTCTCGGAACCATTGTGGGTATGGTACAGTTGTTTTACGGTATTGCCTCAACCGGCGAATACACGCTGAACACCATTGCCGGTGGTATCTATACAAAGATGATCACTTCGGCCACCGGCCTGATCATTGGCCTGATAGCGTATGTAGGACATAACTTTCTCAGCACGCAGATAGATAAAACAGCAAATAAGATGGAGGCTGCCAGTTCAGAGTTTATAGATATCCTGCAGGAACCGACGAGATAAGGGGTGAAATTTACTTTTTGAAACCAGCAAACCATAAGTTAATATGAATATCAGGAAACGATTCAGGACACATCCGGAAATGCATACAGGGGCATTGAATGATATATTATTCATCCTGCTGTTGTTTTTCCTGATTGTTTCTACATTGGCTAACCCCAATGTAATCAAGGTTTCCAATCCCAAAGCAAAGAGTGATACCAAGTCAAAGCAAACGGTGGTGATCACAGTTGATAAAGACCAGCAATTATACCTCGGCTCTCAAAAAATAGCATTTGAGCAGTTGGAACCAGAGCTGAAAAATTTCCTTGCCAAAGAAACAGAAAAGCCATCAGTAGTTATTAATGGCGATAGCACTTCACATTTAGGAACGGCCATTAAAGTAATGCAGGTAATTAAGAAATTAGGCGCAACACCTGTGATGGCAGTGGATAATTCCGGGAAGCAGTAGTGCAGCCATGCTTATGAATATCGATCATTACAAGCGGTTAACTGATACAGGTAAAAGGCCGGTCCGTAGGGCCGGCCTTGATTGTTAAATGTATACGCAGAAGTGCCGTTATTTTTTGGTCAGTGTTTCTGTCATTTGACGGAAAGTACCATTAGCATTTGTATACTGGTAGTTGAGTGTAAAGGTTTTCGTTACAGGATTATAATCGTTTTGTAATCCGGGCCGGTTCGTGATAGGCGCACCGGGACCTAACTGTCCATAAACGGTCACTGACAGATCAGTATTTATTTTGACCCTGAAAATAGTACCCGCAATCTGATTAGCTCCCAGGTTAGCCACCTTATCAATATC
Organism: uncultured Sediminibacterium sp.; assembly: GCA_964507525.1. Lineage (GTDB taxonomy): Bacteria > Bacteroidota > Bacteroidia > Chitinophagales > Chitinophagaceae > Sediminibacterium. The sequence goes on from CAZDQB010000019.1 coordinate 63,288, forward strand.
AAACTGCAAAACAGCAGGATTCAACGGGTCAACATACTGGGTCAGGTTCTTATCAGTTGAATAAGAAGAGGAGCTTGTAGCTGTTCCATCTGCAGCAAAATTATTCCTGACGCCATTGGAAGCATAGGTTCCTGCGTTGAATTCCACTTTTGCAACTGCGAGGAAAATGGTTTTTAAATCTGGATTAATATTATACCCGGAAGCATCTTTAATGCTTACAGGAAGCAGGTAATTTCTCTGCGGATCAAATTTCTTTGAATAGTATTTGATCATTAAGGGCGTGGAATATACCGTACCCCCTGAAATGGCAGCATCCCAGCTGTCTACCACATACGCAGTTGCAGGAAACTTTTCATACAGGCTCAACCCGGCCTGACTCCGTATGGCATTAATGCTGTCAAAAGCCTTGTCATCCGGTGAAAATTTAACGGCAATTGCATTCTTGGGAAGCCCTATTGCGCCGAAAGAAGCATTGACGGCAAGTGTTCTTGCAGTATCCGTTAGCGGAAAAATAGTAAGCGCCTGCGGGTAGGTCACTGCCTGCTGAATATAAACAACAGCATTCTCCTTTGAATCGGTTGTTTGTTTATAGGCTTCGTCTTTTTTGCAGGAGACAACCAACGTTGCCATTGCTCCTGACAATAAAAGACTGGCCAATGTTTTATTGATATGCATAATATTTTTGTTTTTATTTAAAGGTCTGTTCAAGATTACCAGCCTGTATTCTGGATCAACGCCCTGTCTTTATCAACTTCAGATTGTGGTATAGGGAACAGGTAATGCTTTTTCTGGAATATGCGTACTTCAAATACAGTACGCTGATAAAAACTCACATCGGAGAAACTGGTTCCTTTGTCAACGTTCATGCCCCAAAAATTGCCGCCATCTGTTTGTTCTGCAATTTTCCAGCGACGCGTATCGAAATAGCGCAATCCTTCAAAAGCCAGTTCAATCTGTCTTTCCCGGCGTATCCTGTCGCGCATTTCGTTTTGCGATAAACCCGCGGGTAATCCGGGAATGCCGGCCCTTTGCCTAATCTGGTTTACATAATTGAGAATATCAGTGGCACCTGGCGAAGATTCATTTAAAGCCTCTGCGTAGTTCAGGTACACTTCTCCCAAACGGAATAATATGTAATGCTTTTTCTGGAACTGTCCCAGGTTGATATCCATATCGGGGTGTACCATTTTACGAACCAGGTACCCGGTACGGGTATAATCATACGAGCCTGCTTTTCCGGATGCACCGCTATTGTACAGTTCTACCCTGATATTCAGGCTGGGATTGATCCATTGAGAACCGTTATAAGTGATACAGGCATAAAACCTGGGTTCCCGGTTTACATACATGTTCCAGGTACCGGGCGTTGTATAAGTAGTAGGGGTGGTGGAGAAACCGGTTTCCACATAACCTGACCCTGCGTCGGTAATTTGTTTCCCATTGTCCATATAATATGCATCCACCACCTGTTGTGTGGCGCCTACACCGTTCCAGCCACTTGCCTGTCTCGGTGCACAATGATAACCCCACTCATCATCATCTGCACCATCATAAATGCCTTTGGGCCTTGCAAAGATCACTTCGTTGTTCCAGTTGACGGTGAATATCTTCTGGTAATTTTTAACAGGGTCGGGGTCTCCGTTATAAAGACTGTACTGGTTCAAATCAATGACTGCTTTTGCGGCATCTGCTGCTTTTTTCCACTTACCTGCATCGTATGTCTGATTGATCAGCTGTTTACCGTTGACATTCTTCATGCTGGCGTAATCGGTGTTTCCGTTGAACAGCGGGCTGGCAGCATATAGCAGCATCCTGGCTTTCACTGCCAGTGCAGCACCTTTGGTCGGACGTCCGTATGAACTGGTATTTGAAATGGTCATTGGCAGATCGGCTGCTGCTTTATCCAATTCTGCGCTGATATAATTGACACACTCATCGAATGAATTCCTGGGAAACTGCAGGTCATTGAGTGGTGCGTCTGAAGCTACCACTTTGGCATCATCCAGCAATATAACCGGACCGTATTGTTTGATCAGGTTAAAATAAAATAGTGCACGTAAAAAACGAGTTTCTGCCTTGCGTGTTTTGATCCCATCGGCTCCTATATTAGGATCATTGAGCATTTCTTTACATTCATCAACACGTTGTAAAAAATAAGTAGCTGAACGAATGCCCCTGTAATACCGGCTCCACATATTGTAAAAATCAGAACTAGTGTTCCATGCACCCAGGTTCATGAAATAGGTATTGTAGCCAGCCCTTGCCCAGGTCATATCTGCTTCATCTGAACAACCTAACCATGGCTGCCCTTCGCCATAATCCCACATCTGCATCCATTCATCCCGGATATAGCCATAAATATTTGCGAGGTATTTTTCTGTCTCATTCTTACTTTGAAAAACACCATTGATCGTGATCCTGTCATCAGGAACCTGGTCAAGAAAATTTTTCTTGCATGACAGCGTTGTGATCATCAAAACTCCTGCAAGCGTATATTGTAAAAGTCTGCTTCTTTTCATACAATTCTTTTTAATCATTAAAATTTAAGTGAAACACCGACACTGTAGGTGGCAAGATTGGGATAGGTTGTTCCACGTCCATTACCCAATTCCACATCCCATAATTTAAAGTCGCTAAAAGTGAGCAGGTTATTGCCCAATAAGTAGAACCTTGCACTTTTTACACCATACCTGACTGTCCACTTTTTAGATAGTGTGTAACCCATTTCCAACGATTTGAGCCGTACATAACGTCCGTTCTTTACCCACCAGGTGCTGGTCTGGTAATTATCATTGATATTGCCGAATGTCAGTCTTGGATAGAATGCATTAGGATTGGGATTGTCAGGAGTCCATCTGTCGGTAATATTTGAAAATAAATTACCCCTGTTACCTCCCTGCTGGAAAGGCACCAGGCCTTCGCCATTTAACAAAATGTCTACATTGCCAATTCCCTGGAAAAAGGCAGAAAGGTCAAAGCTTTTATACGATAATGTAAAGCCGCCGCCATATACAATTTCCGGAACGGAACCATAACCAATCGGGTACAGGTCTTTGGCATCAATCTTTCCGTCACCGTTGAGGTCTTTGAATTTAATATCCCCCGGGCGTACATTGCCATTCTGCACAGGACTTTTAAGAATTTCTGAAGAATCTGCAAACAGGCCGGTAGCAATAAATCCAAAACGCTGACCTATTTTATGCCCCCTGCCTTCCAGCCAGGGGTAGGCTTTGGCAGCTTCATCATTCTCAATCACTTTATTCAGCGCGTAAGTGAAATTACCCCGAACGCCGAGATGCAGTTCGCCAAAACTGGTGTTATATTCTACAGAAGCATCGATCCCTTTGTTATTTGTAATACCCAGGTTGCCATAAGGAGGATTGGCAATACCCGAAAATGCCGGTAATGATGCCCTTCTCAGGAATATACCTGTACGGTCTTCGTTAAACCAGTCGGCCTGAACGTTGAGTTTATTATTCAGTGTTTTAAATTCTACGCCAATATCTGCTTTCTTGGCTGTTTCCCAACTAACAGAAGAAGCATATTCCGATATATCCCTGCCGCCGTATCCCACGTCGATATTCTGGCCAAATGTGTATCCGCCTGTACCGCCACCTACGATGTCCATATAGGCAAAACGGCGCCCGCCTATCTGGCTGTTACCTGCAAGGCCGTAAGTAGCCCTTATTTTAAAGAATTGGAATATTTTGTCCAATGGCCTGAAAAAATTTTCATTCGATGCCACCCAGCCTAAACCTGCAGAAGGAAAGAAGCCATATCTTTTTTCGGGAGAAAAGTTTTCAGAACCATTGTAACCAAAATTGGCTTCTACAAAATACCTGTCGTCATAACCATAAGTAGCACGACCGGCCAGTCCCCTGGAACGGAATGGGATAGCGGATATCAGGTCGCCAGCAAATCCATCTACAAAGTCTGACTGATTATATAGTAATAATCCGCCTACTCTGTGTTTGCCAAAACTTCGGTCATAGTTAACAGACGCCTCAACGTAAAACTTGCGGTTACCTCCATTGCCACGGTTATACCCGAGAAAATCGGTGCCATTGTTTTTATCTGATCGCACCAGGATAAGCTTTCCATTGGCATCCCTGCCACTGGCGATATAAGTATAAGGATACTTGGTCCTGGCTATCCGGTGATAATTATAGGCATCAAATGAGAACAATGCCTGCATACTCAGCCCCTGCGTTATAAACCCAAGATCCTGTTTAATGCGAACATTGGAACGCAGTTCATTCCTGAATTCAGTAGTATAACCCGACTGTGTTAACTGAACATAAGGACTGGCCACTGCACCGTAATTCTGTGCTGCTATTTGCCCGTCGGGAAACCGTACAGGGTGTGTTATGGGGGGCAATGCCATTACGGTTCCATAAATGGTAGAAGTACCTGTTCCTGGGTAGTTACCGTTAATAATATACCCGCCGATGCCCAATTCAATTTCTGTTGTTTTGGAGGCAGTTACATTCAGGTTAGAAGTAAAAGTGTACCTGTCGAGGCCAATAGCTGAATTATAGTGGGAAAGCTGGTCTGTTTTAAACAGGCCCTGCTCATTGTAATAGCCAGCAGAAACATAATAGCGGGCATTGGGTGCACCACCGGAAACATTCAATGTTGCTTTCCTGTTATGCCCGGTGTTGGTAAAAATTTCTTTCAGCCAGTCTACATTTGGATACAGGTAAGGATCTGCGCCGGACTTAGTTTTATCAATCCTGTCCTGCGAATAGATCAAAGACCCTCCACGGGTGGTAGAAGCCTCATTGGCCATATTCATATAAGTGATCCCATCGGCCACTTTGGGGATCTTTGTAAACGTTGTTACGCCTTCGTTATAATCAAAGTTGATCTGCGGTTTTCCAACTTTACCCGTTTTACTGGTAATGAGAACAACGCCGTTTGCACCTCTTACACCATATACTGCAGTAGCTGAAGCATCTTTCAGGATAGAGAAACTCTGTATATCTTCCGGTTCAATATTGTTGAGTGAACGTTCAATACCATCTACCAGCACCAATGGATTGGCATTGGTAAAAGTAGAGATACCCCTGATATAGAACTGTGCATCATCGTAACCGGGTTCACCGCTCCTTTGTACGGCAATAATACCTGCCAGGCGTCCGGCCAGTGAGGTTGAAAGAGAACGTACCGGTTGTTTCAGTTCAGCGGCCTGCACGGTGGATTGTGCTCCCACCACACTGATCTTTCTTTGCTTTCCGAAACCGACTACCACGACTTCTTCTACTGCTTTTGTAACAGGTTTAAGGGTGATTTCTATTTCAAAATTTTGCTTTACGGCAATGCGTTGCGCTTCATAACCCACATATGAAAACTCAAGCGTGTCATTTATATTCGTACTGATTCTGAAATATCCGTTTGCAGCAGTCTGGGTACCACGCGTTTTTCCCAATACTGCAACGCTTACGCCATTCATGGGCTCCCCCTTTTCATTCAACACTTTTCCGATGACTTCAACAGGGGTGGGAGAAGGAGCCACGATCCTGGTTGCAACCATTGGTGCAGGCTTTGCACTTACAACAATTGTTCTGCCCTGGATCGTATACCTGTAAGGCTCATCCGGCTGCTTTTTCAATGTTTCCTCAAGCGCCGTTTCAAGATTTGCATTTTTAAGATGTACGGTTACAGGGTTTGACTTGTTAATGTCCTGCAAATTGTAAAAGAACGAATACCCTGTCTGATGTTCAATGGCTGAGAAGACTTTTACCAAAGGCACATTTTTTCCGTTGTAGGAGATTTTCTGTGAAAACCCCCTGGCATTTACTTGCAGTAAAGCAAGGATAAGGAGTAATACAGTTAGTTTCATAGTAAGCAAGATTTGTTTCTGAACAAGCCAGTTACATGGCTTTCGACTGGCATAAAAGTCAATTTTCATACATTTGTTTGTGTTTGGGGTTAAGAATAATTAACACGACTTCAGATTTTCATGTGATTGATTATTTCCCGGCCGGATGAACTTTTCGGACGGAGCTGCCCAAATGCCTGTCTGTTAAAGGACAGATTTGGCCGGAGGTGCTCGATACACTTCCGGCTTTTTTGTGCAGATCGTATAGAGGTCAGTGGCTCATTTCCTCATATAATGTTTTTTAGGGTGAAAAATTTGATATGGCTGTCAGGGTAAGATCACAATCCTTTTATCCTCTTCGATCCTGAAATGGGCTCCTGTCTGGTCCAGGATTTTTAGCACCTGTGCGAGGGACAAATTCATGTCAATCTTACCTGTGAATTCCTGTTTCGATGGTATCCCCTCATAGCGTATATCCACATCGTACCAGCGCGACAATTGCCGCATAATAGCATGAATGTCAGCCTCCCTGAATGCGAAGAACCTGTTTTTCCATGCTACCACATCATCTACATCTGCTTCGATAACGTGCATGGTTTTATGTGTGGTATTGATTACTGCCTGCTGGCCTGGTTGAATGATGATGCTTGCTGCGGTATTGTTTATTTTTACTGAACCTTCCAACAAGGTTGTCCTCATTGCAGTTTCATTTTTATAGGCGTTGATATTGAAGTGTGTGCCCAGGTCTTCAATTGTCTGGTCAGCTACCTTTACCCTGAATGGTTGTTTTGAATGGTGTACCACTTCAAAATAGGCTTCACCAGTGACTTCTACCAGGCGCTCGGTATCACTGAAAGTAAGGGGGTAATAAATAGAGGATGCAGCGTTAAGCCATACTTTTGAACTATCAGGGAGGGTTACAGACCATTGCCGGCCACGGTCTGTACTGATGTTATTGTATAATACCTCTCCATTTTTTCCGTGGTAAACAATCTGCCCGTCATTTTTTTCTACTTTAATATTCCCCTGCATTGCCAGTACACCATTCAGTGCACTGTCAAGCACAATCTTTCTTCCATCGGAAAGGGTTAGTACGGCACCACTACGACCGGGTGCAACATCATTTTTAAATGCTTGTGCTTTGGTAGATGCAACTATCGCTTCGGGTTTCAGTGTAGCGATGATAAAACTGAAATAACCAATAAGGGCTACCGCAGCAACGGAAGCAGCAATTGATAACCGTTTCCAATTACCTGTCAGAAAAAGTCCCGCTTTTGGGGCAGCCGGCTTTATCTTTTCGTGTATTAATAACAGTAGTTCTTCTATTTTGGGATGAGGCTGGCTGCTCAATACATCTTCATTGAACTTTTTTTCCATCAATTGGCGCAATGCTGCATCGTCCGTGTCTTCGAAGTATGCAAGCAACCAGCGTCTGTCTTCTTCAGACCATTCAGGTGTATCCAGTAGCTGTTTTAGCCTGTTGGCAGGGTTTCCAAAGCTTTTCAATAGCAGTTTTATTAATAAATACGCAAAAGCCTTGAAAAGGGGGGGGATTAATTCATTATAAATACCATTAGCCCTGCGGTAATTACGACAGAAGATTCCGGTTGGTGCTGCACATATTCTTTTATCATACCTGTTGCAGCCATTAGATACTCTTTTACGGTGTGCTTGGATATGTGAAGGGTAGCGGCTGTTTCTTCATAGGTTTTACCCTGGAGTTTGCAGAGTTCAAATACTTTTCGTTTTTGAGGAGAAAGCTGCGCTATTGCTTTTTCAAGCATTTCCCATTGTATGGTGTAAACAGCGTCTTCTTCATCGTGTTCTTCAGCAGTTTGATAGGACAACCTGCTGTAAGCAATGGATTCCTTTAGCTTTTTGCGGAGCTGGCTGATTGATTTGTTATAACAAATGACGAAAAGCCATCCGCCGAGCGGGCGGGCGCTGTCGATACTTTCTTTTTTGTTCCATAATGCAATAAAAACCTCTTGCAGCACATCTTCCGCTAAAACAGTGTCGCGGGTCAGCTTCAAAGCATTACAATATACGGCATGAAAGTACCGGCGATACAATGTATCAAAAGCGGCACGATCGCCCCTTATCAGATCTATTAACAATTCGGATTCGTCGGCAGGTATCGGCAATGCAGGTAAATTTTTTCTTAAAGCAGTTTTGAAAAAAAGTTTTCTAATACCTATGTATTGGTCTGGTAAATTTAATAATTGCTTAATCACTTTTTCAGCGCAACCGGTTGCGCAAAATTTAATGTTTAAACGGGAAATAAAGAAATGGTGTAAAATGGTTCATATGTTGTATTGCAGGTATGACATAAGTAAGAGTGACCATTGAGTGGTGTCTGCTTCTCCATCAAACAAAACAGTATTATGCGGCTATCATTTTGGTTCTGGATACTGGTTTTTCTTTTTATTTGCTTACCTGAATATTCAAACTGCCAGGCTAAACCAGCGTTTCAACATATTCCCAATACGCTGGTCATTATTGGTACAATACATAAGGAAACTAAGTATATAACTTTTGATACTCTTTTACGTGCAATTGAGAGAGTTAAACCCGATATCATTTTACTTGAATCAGAACCCCGAAGGTATAAGCATTGCAAAGTAAAAAAGGGAATTGCAGAAAAAATTCTTTCGCTCTTCTTGTTTGTAGTTAAAGGAATAGAAGCAGACGCAGCTATAAGATACAAAGAAACGTATGCCAGTGTTTGTTTATCATCGTTTGATGTGCATATTCCAAATAGAAACAAGTATGTTAAGCGGCTTGTTAAAGAAGCGGGTGTTTTTTCTAAGGAGATAAATTCAACTTTTTCGAAAAAGGAGTTTTCCGGTATTGATAGTGTTGTTTTTGAAAAATATGCTTTGCTAGATCATTATATACATTCCCGTGTAGAGGACAGCGGTAATTTGATAATAGTGAACTCTAAACCAGCGTCTGATTCGCTTAAGAAAATGAATCAGATAGAAAAAGACCAATTAAAAGAAATCGTGGCCAAATATCCATCACTGAAGCAATATAATAATTGGTATAATGAGTGGATTGGACTTTACATGGATGGGCAATTCCGTAATGAAGGTATGTGTAAAAATATTGCTAAAATAGTAACTCAAAATGAGAACAAAAAAATCCTTGTATTAGTAGGATACGTGCACAAGCATTTTGTTCAAGACTACTTTTTGAATAATAAGCGACTAAATGTTACTTTGAAGGAGTTTTATGATTTTTGAATGCACGCAGCATTCTGTCTTTCCCTTGTAAGTCTTTCCGTAGCTCTGTTTGATAACCTTCTTGTTTAAACAGTGTGGCTACATCCTCGCCAAGCGCTTCATTGATCTCCATAAATACCATGCCACCTGGGCCCAAATGTGTTTTGCCAAACGCAGCGATCTTTCTGTAAAAAAGTAATGCATCATTATCCGGTACAAACAATGCAAGCGCGGGTTCAAAGCCGAGCACGTGTTTCGCCATGGATTTTTTTTCTGATTGCCTGATATAAGGCGGATTGCTCACGATCATATCAAACATTGGTAAGCTTCCCCATCTGCTTTCATCAAGAAAGTCAACTTGCAGGAGTTGGATATCGGCATCCAGCGTATCTGCATTGTGCCGTGCCACCTGTAAGGCCCCTTCGCTTACATCAATCGAAGTAATGCTGGCCAGCGGCAATTTCTTTTTCAACGCAATAGGAATGCATCCGCTTCCCGTACCTATATCTAAAATATGCTTAACCTGCCTGCCCGGCGGACAGACTCCCGGTTCCGTATGTCCGACAACCAATTCCACCAACTCTTCTGTCTCCGGCCTTGGGATCAGAGTGTTTTCATTTACATAAAATCTCATGCCTGCAAACCATGCTTCACCAAGTACATATTGAACGGGACGATGTTGGACTAATTGTTGGGAAAAGTTGCTTAATTGTGCAAGCTGTTCAGTTGTTAATAGCTGGTCTTTCGCCAGTAAACGGTCGATTCTCCTTTCGCCGGTAAGACGCTCCATCACCCAATCAGCAATGGTATTGGCTTCACGTTGGTCGTATAACGTAACAAGCATGGACGCTAAGTTCTGCTGGGCCAATTGGATCGTCATACTGCAATGTTAACACCATTTGGTTATTTTTGTCTATTCTCTTATGGGTAACATGGACGAAACATATATGCACAGGTGTATTGAACTGGCCCGTTTGGGAACCGGTTCAGTTGCACCCAACCCAATGGTTGGCGCTGTGCTGGTATATGAAAACCAGATCATAGGAGAGGGCTGGCACGAGCAATATGGCCAGGCGCATGCAGAAGTCAATTGCATTAACAATGTTAAACCGGCAGACCTGCCGCTTATCCAGGCAGCCACCCTCTATGTTTCCCTGGAACCTTGTGCTCATTTTGGTAAAACACCACCTTGCAGTGATCTTATTATTGAAAAAAAAATACCTAAAGTAGTGATCGGATGCCGCGATCCTTTCAAAGAGGTAGATGGCAAGGGGATAGAGAAATTAAAGAAAGCAGGCGTGCAGGTAGTAACAGGCGTACTTGAACAGGAGTGTAAAGCATTGAACAAAAGATTCTTTACTTTCCATACCCGTAAACGCCCTTATGTGATTTTAAAATGGGCACAGACGGCCGACCATAAAATTGCATCCGGAACGTCCGAACGCCTGTTGATCAGTAATGAATACTCCAATCAAATGACCCACCAATGGCGCAGCGAAGAAGCTGCTATATTGGTGGGTACCAATACGGCCCTGCTCGATGATCCTTCTTTAGATAACCGTTTATGGAATGGCGGGAACCCCGTACGGATGGTGATTGATAAGCAATTAAAACTGCCATTGTCATTGAAACTATTTAACCGGCAACAAAAAACCATTGTGTTTAATTACATGAAACAGGAAGAACTGCACAACCTGCTCTATCATCAGTTGAATGAGGCAGATAACCTGGTATCACAAATCGTGGAGGCCTGTTACCAGTTACAGATACTCAGCGTGATAGTGGAAGGCGGACGTCACCTGCTGCAAAGCTTTATTGATAATGGCACCTGGGATGAGGCCCGTATCATCACCAATCGCCAACTCAATATTATACATGGCCTGGATGCACCGTTGTTAACTGATGCTCGTATGGTCAGTGAGGCAATTATGTCTTCTGATATCGTTGTGTATTACACCAATTCCCAATTGGATCAATAACTCAACAGCTACTACATGTTCTACCTGCTCGGCAGCATCATACTAACCAGCTACCTTACACTTGCACTCAAAGCATGCGAAAGATATGGAGTGAGTATCTTCCAGGCAATTATCTTCAATTATATCACTTGCATAATTACCGGGTCAGTGGTCAATGGCTCGTTTCCACTCAATAGTGCATCAATAGGAACCCCATGGTTTAGCTGGGCTTGTATCATGGGAGTTCTGTTTGTGTCTATTTTTAATATAGTCGGTATTACTGCACAAAAAATCAGCGTTGCCGTTGCTTCCGTTGCCAATAAGCTTTCACTCATTATCCCTGTTGTGTTGTCTGTTTACCTGTATCATGAAACTTTGACCAGTTGGAAAACAGCCGGAGTGATACTTGCCCTGGTGGCAGTGGTCATGACCTGTTATGGCGGAAACCGTGAACCTTCAGTGGCCAATTCCCATTCAACAAGCAATCAATTTATCTTTCTGTTGCCGCTTGTGTTGTTCATAGGAAGTGGCCTGCTGGACTCATTGATCAACCACGTACAGAAAAATTATGTTACTGAGGAAAACAGGAATGCTTACCTTATCTGTGGATTTCTTTCGGCAGCAACCATTGGTACTGCTATCCTGTTAGTACAATACATTACAAAGCGGCAGCAGTTTGCCGTAAAGAACATTATTGCGGGCATCAGTATCGGTATTCCTAATTATTTTTCCATCTGGTGCCTGATCAGATTTTTAAAAATCAGCCCCTGGCAAAGCAGTGCCAGTATACCCGTGAACAATATGGGCATTGTATTATTCAGTGCGTTAGCGGCCCGGGTTTTATTCAAAGAAAAATTAACAAAGATCAACTGGACGGGCATTATCCTTTCCTTGATCGCGATCTGGCTGATCGCTTTTGGAGACAATTTATGATACAGGAAGACTATTACCAGACCATTGACAAACCGGCAATGGCAGAATTTAAAGACAGGGGCAGTAAGTTTATAGCCTATGCTTATCCTGTTGAGACAGTTGATGCGTTTAAACAACAGTTGCAGCAATTGAAGAAAGAGCATCCCAAAGCGGTACACCATTGTTTTGCCTACCGCTTCGGGTTAGACGGTAATCATTTCAGGGTAAGTGATGATGGGGAACCCAGTGGCAGTGCAGGAAGGCCTATCCTTGGGCAAATAGACAGCAAAGAGCTGACCAATGTGGCTGTTATTGTAGTACGTTATTTCGGCGGTACTTTGCTCGGAGTGCCGGGATTGATCAACGCATACAAGTCGGCAACTGCCATGGCCCTGCAATTGGTCCCTACTGTACAGAAATCAATTGAAGTAGCGTATGAATTACAGTTCGATTACACACGCATGAATGAAGTGATGATGGTGGTAAAACAATCTGGATGTACTGTAACAGGGCAGAAGATGCAATTGTTCTGTTTATTACGTATTGGCATACCTAAAGCAAGATTAGAAGAAGTACTATACCGGTTGCAGGACATGCATACGGTTGATGTCAAAAGAATTGAGTAGTCTTAAGCCTTCCCGGTTAAACGATAGGCATAAAGTCCCACTATTTCCTTGATGAACCATGACCATTTCTTTAATAATGTGACGTCCGGGGTAATGTAATCATTAAAGTCAAACCTGGATTCAATGACTTTGTAATCGCATGGATAGGCAATGAAGTCAAGACCTGCTTTTTTAAATACAACTTCAGCCCTTGGCATGTGTATAGCAGAGGTGATTAAAATAGAAGGGGGTTTTGAGCGCAATGAATCAAGGATATGTTTGCTGAATAAGGCGTTTTCGTAAGTGTTGCGCGATCTTGACTCAGTAATAATATCACTTTCTTTTACGCCATTTGCGATAAATTGTTCTTTTAGAAAATCAGCTTCGGGTGGCTCCCTCTGTAACAGGTTGCCTGTACCTCCACTCACCAGTATCTTTTTAATGATTCCTTTGTGGTACAGGTTAGCTGTTTGTATAAAACGGTCGGAGGCATCTGTGAAAAATCCCTGATCATATTTATCATAATTCGATAAACCGCCTAAAAGAATACCGGTTTCGAATGTTGTTGCAGCGGTTAGCTGATGTGGCGGTGGCTGCCATACCTTCACTAATGAACGGTAGATAAAAGGATTGGTAAAAAGAATGATGATTGAAACAATAACAATCCCCAGCCTTTTTTTTATCTGCGGTGATTTTGCTAACCATCCCCCTATCAATAAAAGAACAATCCAGCAAACGGGGGAAAGAAAAACGGATAATAGCTTGGAAAGTATAAAAAACATTAGTGATTGAGTTTAAACCTGTTACTTACAATCAGTTCTTTGCTGCTTGGTGTATAGGTATAAAAACCTTCCCCGCTTTTGACCCCAAGCTTCCCTGCTGCTACCATATTCACCAATAAAGGGCAGGGGGCATATTTGGGATTGCCAAAACCCTCCTGTAAAACGTTCAATATACTCAGGCAAACATCCAGCCCGATAAAGTCGGCCAATTGCAGCGGCCCCATCGGGTGTGCCATACCGAGTTTCATAATAGTATCTATTGCTTCCACACCTGCTATGCCCTCATAAAGACTGCAGATGGCCTCATTGATCATGGGCATTAGTATTTTGTTGGCAATAAAACCCGGGTAATCATTTACCACACAGGGTACTTTACCCAGTTGCTTGCTGAGCGCAACGATGGTAGCTGTTACGTCCGCAGTCGTCGCATAACCATTAATGATCTCTACCAGCTTCATTACTGGCACCGGATTCATAAAATGCATGCCGATGACCTGTTCCGGCCTTTTGGTTGCAGCAGCTATTTTGGTAATGGAAATAGAAGAAGTATTACTGGCCAGGATGGCTCCCGGAGGTGCGGCTTCATCTAACTGCCTGAATATTTTCAGTTTCAGTTCTGTGTTTTCAGTTGCAGCTTCCACCACCAGGTCTGCATGGGCCACACCGGTTACTATGTTCGTTTCAGTTGTCAGGTTGGCAAGGGCGGCTTGTTTTTGCACAACGGTAACGGATCCTTTTGCTATCTGCCGGTCAAAATTGGTATTGATTGCCTGGATGGCTTTCTCTAATTGTGCTGCATTTACATCTACCAGGGTAACCTTGAAACCGCTTTGGGCAAATACATGCGCAATTCCGTTCCCCATGGTGCCTGCACCGATAACAGCGATAATTTTCAATGACATAACAATAGTATTTGGAAAAGAATGTCTGATTGGGTGATGTCTGATGTCTGATTTGGTGATCGCTGATTTGCTTAATATCAGCTTTAATATCAGCGATCACCAAATCAGACATCAGCAATATACTGCTATTTCTTTTTCTTAAAATCGCCCCGCTTCCAGGCCTGGATAAACTCAGCCCAGGCTGCCGGGTTCAGGATATTCATAGGAGGAACCTGGCCGGAATAATAAGCCTTACTGGCTTGCTGGCGCAGTTGATAATTAACAGCTTCTCTTCCATCTGCAGGCAGGCTGTTGAGCAGTATCCGTCTTTGCGCTTCGTCTGTATTTTTGCGGGCCGTTTCATAAAGGTCGTCCGGCACATTATTATTGACGAAATCCCGTTCAAATTGCTCTCTTGTAGGCCTCGGCTTTAAAATGGTGGCAGGGAGGTAAGCAGTATCACTGACCAATAATTGAATAACGCTGTATTGATTTTCTGCCAGGTTCCTGGGTATTTCAATGCTTCTGTTTTTGAACCCGATGCTCGAAAAAGTGATCCTGTCGCCCTTCAACACGGCAATAGAAAATACCCCATCAACGCTGGTAATAGTACCCCGCCCTTTGCCTTCTACAATGACACTGGCAGAAGGGATGCCCCTTAAGCTGTCGGCCGTCATTACCACGCCATATAACTGAACAACAGAATCGCGGTAAGGATTTACCTGTGAATAGCCCGTTTGAAGGGCAAATAATGCAGCAATAATTAAAAAGTATCGTAAAAGTTTCTTCATCCGCGTAAAAATACAAAGCCTTTGTACTAAAAATAAACTGCTATCGCCTCTTCTTTGTTTTAAAACGATATGATTTACGACAAAGTAAGGCTGCAAGCGGTTAACTTTGCAACCTGATTTCTTTTTTAACAAAAACTTTCGTGATGACAGAAGAAGCTATTTTGAAGGCGTTGAGCAATGTACAGGAGCCCGACCTTGGCAAGGATCTTGTAACACTGAATATGGTAAAAGATATCAATGTATCTGGTAATGATGTCAGTTTTACCATTGTATTAACCACGCCGGCTTGTCCCATGAAAGACATGATGCGCACTGCCTGTGAGAATGCGGTAAAGTTGCTGGTGAACAAAGCGGCCAATATAAAAGTGAATTTCACTGCCCATACCTCTACCACACGTAAAGACAACCAGCAGGTATTGGCAGGTGTTAAAAATATTATTGCAGTAGTAAGTGGTAAGGGGGGCGTTGGTAAGAGTACCATTGCAGCCAATCTTGCATTGGCACTGGCAGAAGGGGGGGCTTCTGTGGGATTGATGGATGCCGATATTTATGGCCCCAGCGTGCCTATTATGTTTGGCGTCAGGGGAGAACGGCCCATGATGAAAGACAAGAATGGCAAAGGAATGATTGTGCCGCTGGAAAAATATGGCATCCGTTTAATGAGCATCGGATTACTGGTGGATGAAAAAAATGCAGTTGTATGGCGTGGGCCGATGGCCAGTAGCGCTATCCGCCAGTTTGTAACGGATGTTGATTGGGGCGAGCTGGATTACCTCGTGATAGACATGCCGCCCGGTACCGGTGATATTCACCTGACATTGATGCAGACTGTTCCGGTAACAGGTGTGGTGATCGTAACAACTCCCCAGAATGTGGCATTGGCAGATGCCAAGAAAGGTATCGCCATGTTTGGCCAGGCGCAGATCAATGTGCCCATTATCGGACTGGTGGAAAATATGGCTTATTTTACCCCGGCAGAGTTACCCGATAACAAATATTATCTCTTTGGCAAAGAAGGTGGCAAACGCCTGGCCGATGAATACGACCTGTCCTTCCTTGGGCAGGTGCCCCTGGTACAGAGTATCCGGGAAGGGGGCGACAGTGGCATTCCGGCAATGGTGGGAGAGGATCCGGTGAGTCAGCAGGCATTCCGCGATTTTACTGCTACAGCTGTGAGAAATATTGCCATACGCAATGCCAATATGCCCAGGACAAAGTCAATAGATGTAATCGCGTAACTTCATCACATGTATAACCTCCCTTATTACAAAGAAAAGAATGTGGAAGTTGTGCTTGATTTCATGAAGCAACATCCTTTTGCCATGCTAATCGGGGCAAATGCGCAACAGCAACCGGTGGCCACCCAGGTACCGGTATTGCTGAAAGAAAAAGATGGCCAGTTGTTCCTGCAGGGGCATATCATGAGGCAAACCGATCATCACATGGCTTTTGAAACAAACAGCCATGCACTGGTTGTCTTTACAGGCCCGCATGCCTATGTAAGTGCCAGCTGGTATCACAACCCGCAACAGGCATCTACCTGGAATTATATGGCGGTACATGCCAAAGGAACACTTCGTTTCCTGGATGATGTACAGCTGCAATTGATCCTGGATGAACTGACCAGCTATTTTGAACATGATCCATCCTCTCCATCATTATACAAAGAGCTATCACCAGATTATATTACCCGGTTATCCAAAGCCATTATTGCTTTTGAGATAGCGATAACTGACATTGAACACGTTTTCAAATTAAGCCAGAACAGGGATCAGCAGAGCTTTGAAAATATAGTGGACAAACTGCAATACGGCGATGCCGCATCGAATGAGGTTGCAGCAGAGATGCTCAAAAGAAAAAACCAGCTTTTTGGATCTTAGTTCACTGACTAAATCCATATTTACTCCTCTTTCGTACATGTTCCTGTAACCAGATTAAACAACTTATTCTAAAAACAGACTTGTATGAAAAAAATCGCTTTCCTGCTGTTCTCAGCAGTTGTAATGAATGCAGCAATGGCACAGCATACGGAGAAAACAGTAATGGTTGGAGGTGCTGCCATGTATCCATCTAAAAACATAGTGGATAATGCAGTGAACTCCAAAAACCATACTACACTGGTAGCTGCTGTAAAAGCGGCGGGCCTGGTGGAAACACTGCAAAGCGCAGGCCCCTTTACTGTGTTTGCACCGACCAATGAAGCATTCGATAAGCTTCCCCAGGGAACAGTGGGAACACTTGTAAAACCTGAGAACAAAGCAATGCTGACCAAAATACTCACTTATCATGTTGTGGCCGGCAGATGGGATGCCAAAGCTATTGCCAAACTGATTAAAGAAGGTAACGGTACAGCTGTTATTAAAACGGTTCAGGGTGGTACGTTAAAGGCATGGATGAAAGGGAACAAACTGATGCTCACCGATGAGAAAGGTGGTATGTCAACCGTAACAATTAAAGATGTTTATCAAAGCAATGGTGTGATTCATGTGATAGATACGGTGGTAATGCCTTCTTAACATAAAACGGCAACTGATGCGAACCGGTGTTATTCCTAACACCGGTTTTTTTATGCACCTTTGCCGGATCACCCGTATGAAAAAAATAATCATCACACTCGACGGCTTCTCCTCCTGTGGTAAAAGCACACTGGCCCGGCAATTAGCCAATGAGCTGAACTATGTTTTTATTGACAGCGGCGCGATGTATCGCGCTATTACTTTATATTTTCTTCGGCAGCATGTGAATTGGCAACAGGCCGCAGCAGTTAAAAAAGCGCTATCGGAGGTGAATCTCGAATTTCAATACAATCCCAATACAGGCATCAGCGATATGTACCTGAACGATGAGAATGTGGAAGCGCTCATAAGGGATATGCTGGTTAGTGAAAATGTAAGCGTGGTATCTGCCATCAAAGAAGTAAGGGAATTTGCGGTAGCACAGCAGCAGCAGATGGGGGTGAAAAAGGGTATTGTGATGGATGGACGTGACATTGGTACTGCCGTATTTCCTCATGCAGAATTGAAAATATTTGTGACGGCTGATCCGGCTGTAAGGGTGGAGAGAAGGTTTAAGGAGTTATATGAAAAGAATCCTAATATTACGGTGGAAGAAGTGAAAAGTAACCTTGAGATGCGTGATTATATTGATAGTAACCGGGAATTTAGCCCCCTGCGGCAAGCCAAGGATGCTATTGTTTTAGATAATAGTAACCTGACACGCGAAGAACAACTGCAGATTGCCCTTACCTGGGCACGGGAACGGATGTGATAAATTTTTATTAAGGAAATGTTATTTTATCACTGTTTCTTCCTTATTTTGCCAAAAAAAGGGTCATTCCGTGGAAACGGAACGACCTCTACGATTGCTTGCCATACGAAAATTCTTAATGTATCTTACGCGATACTTGCTGTATATTTTGAACTGCTGTTATTGCAGTGTATCTTCGATTGTTTGCTTCTCTAACGGTTGCTTGCTGTATGTTTTCCCGTCTGTCGCTTTATTCTTACACAAATGTATAGCAGCGCCTGACATTATAAAAAACAAGTTTACAATGGTTTTATTATGCTGAAAAGCGGTTTTTTTACCAAAAACCCTTGCCAGCATTGCGTTTCTGGTAAAAAAGTTTATGATGCCCAACCGTTCTACTGACCCTTTATTTCAATTGGTAAGATCCCTGCAAAAGTCAGAAAAAAGGAATTTTAAGCTTTATATCAAAAGGAGTTCGGCAAAAGAAGACCTGAAAATCATCCAGTTATTTGACGCACTGGACAAACTGCCGGATTATGACGAGAAATTATTGCTGAAAAAGCTCCCCTCCGTAGAGAAACCCCAGTTAGCCAATCTTAAAACGCATTTATACAAACAATTGCTGGCCAGCCTGCGCTTGTTGAAAAGCACAGAAAGTATTGACCTGCAATTGCATGAACAGCTCGACCATGCCCGTATCCTTTATAACAAGGGCCTTTACCATCAAAGCCTGAAGATATTGGACAAAGTAAAGGATATGGCTATCAGCTACAACCAGGACAGCTTCCTTATACAGGTGATCTCATTAGAAAAGAAAATAGAAACACTGCACATCACCAGGAGTATGCAGGACAGGGCAGAACTGCTCACCACCCAGGCCAATGAAGTGAATGAAAAAAGGAAGATGATTACACAGTTGTCCAACCTTGCATTGCAATTGTACAGCTGGTATGTTAAGAACGGGCACGCACGCAATGAGACGGACGAGGCCGGTATTAAGCAATTCTTTAAAGAGAACCTTCCGTCCGACGCGTGGTCGCTCAAGGGGTTTTATGAACGTTTATACCTATGCCAGAGTTATTGCTGGTATGCGTTTATACGACAAGACTTCATCATGTATTATCGCTACAGCCAGAAGTGGATTGACCTGTTTGATGAACAGGGACTGATGATTGCGGTGGAAACAGGTCATTATGTCAAAGGGCTGCATAACCTGTTGAATGCCCATTTCGACCTGCGGAATTTTGAACAGTTTCAAATAATACTGAAAAGGTTTGAAGATTTTGCCCAAACACCTGTTGCCAATCAGCATGATATTTTCAGGGTACATACTTTCATCTATATCAACAGTGCCAAAATAAACTGGCATTTGATGACGGGAACGTTTAAAGAAGGGTTGCCTCTTGTACCTTATATTGAAGAGAAGCTGGAAGAATATGCATTGTACATAGACAAGCACCGCATCCTGGTATTCAATTACAAGATTGCCAGCCTGTTTTTCGGGAATGGGGATTACGAAACTTCAATCGACTATCTCCGCAGGATCATCAATGACCATGTAGACCTTCGCAACGACCTGCAATGTTATGCACGCTTGTTACATATGATGGCACATTATGAACTGGGCAACCTGGAATTGATCGAAAGTTCATTGATCCGCTCTGTGTACCGCTATATGGCAAGAATGGAGAACCTGACAGTGATAGAAGAGGAGATGTTCAAATTCCTGCGCCATTCTTTTCACCGGCCTGCGCGCCAGTTGAAACAGGAACTGAAGGATTTCCTGCACACCATCAAAAGGTTTGAAAAGAGCCGCTTTGAAACCCGTGCCTTCGCTTACTTAGATGTGATCTCATGGGTTGAAAGCAAAGTGTATGAGAAGCCAATGAGTAAGATCATTCATGATAAATACCTGCAGAACAAACGAAGAGGGGATATTCAACAATAACCAGCGCTTAATGCGACGCTACTTTCAATCCAACGACAGAGCAGATCAATGTAGTAATGAAGAATAACCGCCAGAAATCAACAGGTTCCTTAAAAATAAAGATGCCCATAAGCACGGTGCCAACAGCGCCAATGCCTGTCCACACAGCATAAGCAGTACCAATAGGCAATGTTTGGGTGGCTTTGTACAACAGGTACATGCTTGCAGTAAGGCTGACAAAAAAACCGGTCATCCACCAGGCGGCGGTAGCTCCGGCTGTTTCTTTTGTTTTGGCAAGACAACTCGCAAAACCTACCTCAAAAAGGCCGGCAATAATCAGTAATATCCAGTTCATAAGGCTAATTATTATTGACCAGTTCGCGCAGCGCGATGTTGAGAAAATTTGGTAATACGTGGTTATACGTCCACAATATCTTATCGGGATCCTGTAACTGTTCAACCATGCTCTGCCATTTGGCTTCACCATGGTTGGCAATAACGGTTTGCTTCTTGTCCTCTCTTTGCAGGTACATGCTCATGCCTGTTGCATCGGCTTCGGGATGAAACTGTGTGCCAAAGAAATGATCGTTGAAGCGGACGCTCATGATGGCCCGTTCATAAGGCACATGCGGTCTTTTCTTTTC
This sequence comes from uncultured Sediminibacterium sp., assembly GCA_964507525.1. Lineage (GTDB taxonomy): Bacteria > Bacteroidota > Bacteroidia > Chitinophagales > Chitinophagaceae > Sediminibacterium. The sequence continues at coordinate 84,079 of CAZDQB010000019.1, forward strand.
AATGGCTAAGATAGTGGCACCTATTTCTTCAAGGCGGGTATGATCGGGTTTGATAACCTGGTAATCGCGGCTGTCAACACTGTAAAAGGGGTTGTGCAGTCCATCGAATACGGGTTCTTTTTTCCCTTCGCGCAGCATATGTACTGGGAATACGCCAAATGCAGTTGAATTACGTTTGCATACAGTGGCAATATGGTAATACCTGCAAGCCAGCTGAAAGCTGTGGCAAATAAAGAACACATGTTTTTTGGGGAGATTACCCTGTTGTTTATTCCAGGTATCAATGCTTTGCAACCAGTGAAAATAGTGTTGCTCCCATTCAGCTCCCTGACTGTCTAACGGAGAACCCGGCCCGCCGCTGGAGATGTAAATGTCATAGGAAGTATCCGGTACTGCCAGTTGTTGCCTTACGTCAAACTCGCCATAGCTGACATCCAGCCCATTCACATCGCCCCATTGGTTAATGATTTCCCTGATACAACGCATACCCTGGTTGGGTTCTCCGGCGTATAGGTCGAGGATGGCTATTTTAATACTGATATGTTTACCTGCGTGCATAAAGCTGCAAATGTAAACAGGAATGGGGAATTAAGCACTTGGAATTAATGTGCCAGCTCCAAATGCTTAATTCCCAAATTTTTACAAATAGGAAAGATTTGTTTTTGGTGTCAACACAAGCAAAGTCTGGTACATTAACCTGATAGTTTCTTCAATATCATGTTTATGCAGCATTTCAACTGTTGTATGCATGTACCTTAAAGGAATAGATATAAGTACAGAAGGGCATCCGTCATTGGCATAAGCAAAGCTGTCAGTATCGGTGCCGGTACTGCGGCTGAGTGTGCGGAACTGTACGGGTATTTTATTTTTTTCGGCAACGTCTTCCACCAGTTTCAGCAATTTGTTGTGGATGGCGGGAGCGTAGGCGAGGGAAGGGCCTTTACCACACTGAATATCGCCTTCTATGATCTTGTTGATCATGGGCGTGCTGGTATCATGGGTTACGTCGGTAATGATGGCAATATCAGGCTTGATTCTGCGAGCAATCATTTCAGCGCCACGCAGGCCAATTTCTTCCTGTACGGCATTAACAATATATAATCCAAATGGAAGCTTCTTTCTGTTTTCCTGCAGCAGGCGTGCTACTTCGGCTATCATAAACCCCCCGACCCTGTTGTCAAAAGCGCGGCCAATGTAGAAATCATGCGCTAATTCATCAAACCCTTCTTCATAGGTAACCACTGCACCAATATGTATGCCTAATGCCTCTGTTTCTTTCTTATTGCGGGCGCCGCAATCAAGGCAGAGATTGTCCACTTTGGGTTGCTGCTCTTTTTGATCTGCATTGCCTAAACGGGTATGAATAGCCGGCCATCCGAATACGGCTTTAACCGGCCCCTTCTTTCCATGGATCCATACGCGTTTGGCGGGTGCTATCTGGTGGTCTACGCCCCCATTGCGCTTGAGGTAAATGAGCCCCTGGTCATTGATATAATTCACAAACCAGCTGATCTCATCGGCATGCGCTTCTATGACTACTTTAAAGGGTGCATCGGGATTGATGACACCAACCGCAGTGCCATAAGGATCAGTGAAAATAGTGTCAACATAAGGCCTGATATAATCCAGCCATACTTTTTGTCCGCCACTCTCAAAACCAACAGGGGAGGGTGTATTGATGTAGTTTTTTAAAAAAGTCAGCGATTTATCTGTCAGGATTGATGTTGCTTTCGCTTTTGTTTTTGTCATTTTTTTTGTTGCCATAATTATTTATTTATAAGTGTCATTCCAATGGTTCCGCAAATTGCTTTTGCCAGCATCAGGCCGTCAATGATTGCAAGATAGTAGAGAATACTTTTACGGCGCTTCATGGACAGGGCAACAATTATCAACAATACAAAAGGAATGGTGTTGATTACAATGCGCCAGAAGGGAAATTGCTGTACTACCGCATAGACAAGAAATGTACCCAGTCCGACGATGCTGAGGGGCAGGATGATATAGAAAATGGTTCGCCGCAGCCCTATTCTTACCACAAAGGTCTTCAGTTGCTGGTTATGATCAGCTGCATAGTCCTTAAAATCGAACATAATACAGAGTATGGTAATGAACATGAAATTTTTGATAAAGAGCAGTATGTTAAAGAGCTGCGGTTTGTAAGGAATATCTGTTTCGATGCTTTTAAAGAGAACAGGATATACCGTCACAGTTCCCGCCCACACAAAACCAATTACAAAAGGTTTAAACCAGCCGTGTTTCCGGAGGTTGTGGGTGCTTTTAAAAGGGGCGGCGCTGCCATAATACAGTGCTGCCATGATGGGGAAAATACCTATTCCGGTCCACTGCCACACAGTGGCTTTTACCATACGTGAACCAAAATGGTACAATAAAATACCTGAGCAGGTTATTACGAGCGTTGTTAAAAAAAGTTGCGACCAACGCACAAACCCCTGGTTGTAAGCATACCACAAAGCCCTTTTATTAGTGGTATTGGTAGTAGTCTCCGCAATGTAGGCATGCGTATAATACAGTACGGTTGCTGCAAATACCAGTACGTAATAAACGAGGCTATTCAGCGCATAAAGCTGCTGCAGGCTGGCTTCTACAGATAGTGCCACCGCACAGATACCATAGAAATAGTTGCCGAAAAAAAGAGAATATGATATGTTGGACTGTAACTTTTTGATCACCTGCTCTATAGTCTATGATCCATTGCCTGTGGTCTATGTGACTATTTAAGAAAAACAATATCGGGCGAAACCACTGTATCACTCACATTTTTGGCGTTATCCCTGATCCAGAATTTAAAGTAAGCGGTGTCGTTTTTACTGCATCTTGGCAATACGGTATAATTTGAACCAGGAATGATACTGGTGCTATAACCCAGTTCAATGGTACCTTTCAGGTTGGGAGTGGGTGTAAAAGTGGGGACTCTGAGACTATCTGTAAAGTTGGTAGAAGCACAGCTGCTGGTACGCGTTATTTTCTGTACCCAGATCTTGTCCTGCAAATCTCCTTCCTTATCGGTAAACTCAATATTAAAAATAACGATCTGTGAATTACCGAAAGTGGTACCGTTGACACTTTTGAAAGTTAATTTGGGACGGGTGTTATAGGTATCTTTGTTGCAGGACAGTGCGATCAGGGTAATGGCGGTTAATATCAGTGCTTTTGTCTTCATTCGCTGTGCTTTCCGTTCAAATTTAGTTAAAACATTACAATACATGGCTGTGTTACCATTTGATGTTAACAATATTTTCTCTGTTTCTGCCGATGAATTTGACTTGCGCTGTCTGGATGTCTTTCGTTTTCAATACCAGTATAATAAGGTTTACCGTGCCTGGTGCGATCTGACCGTCCCTTCTGTTACATCTATCAGGACACCGGAACAGATACCTGCGTTGCCTGTTTCTTTTTTCAAAACGCACCGGGTGGTGACTACCGATTTTGAGACGGATATTTTTTTTGAAAGCAGCGGCACCACACAGACGATCAATAGCAGGCATTGGGTGAAGGACATAGGCATATACCGGCAGAGTTTTATCCGTGCATTTGAACTGTTTTATGGCCCTGTTAACAATTGGTGCATCATTGGCCTGTTGCCGGCATACTTAGAGCGCCAACACTCTTCACTGGTCATGATGGTTGATGAGCTGGTGCAACTGAGCGGGCATCCGAACAGCGGTTTTTACCTTTATGAACACCAGCAATTAGCTGACCTGCTTCAGCGTCTTGAAAAAGAAGGGCAGCCCACTTTACTGATAGGCGTCACATTTGGCCTGTTGGATTTTGCTGAGGCTTTTCCCCGACAACTGAAGCATACCATCGTAATGGAAACGGGGGGAATGAAGGGTCGCCGCAAAGAAATGACCCGTGCCGAAGTGCATGGATTGTTGGAGCGGGGATTAGGGGTTGATAAGATACATGCCGAATATGGCATGACCGAGTTGCTCAGCCAGGCGTATTCCCGGGGAGATGGTCGTTTTCGCTGCCCGCCCTGGATGAAAGTATTGGTAAGGGATGAAGAAGATCCCTTAGCGGTGCGCAGCAGTGGAAGGGGTTTATTGCAGGTAATTGACCTTGCCAATATTTACAGCAGCGCTTTTATTGCTGTAGAGGATGTGGGAATAGTATATGAAGATGGCAGCTTTGAAGTATGGGGAAGATTGGACCACAGTGATATCAGGGGGTGCAGTCTGTTAGTGGTTTAAAAAGGGCGACTTTCTTTTGGCAGTTCCATCCCTTTGCTATTATATTTGCACCCCTGAACGGAATTGCCCAGGTGGCGAAATTGGTAGACGCACTGTGTTCAGGTCGCAGCGTTCGCAAGGATGTGCTGGTTCGAATCCAGTCCTGGGCACCATGATAATCAAGTAGTTACGCAAGAATCTTGATTTTACTTTTTGTTCTCATTTGTACCCTAATCACTAAAATGGGTACAAATGGGTACAAGAAAAAAGAAGCGATCTAAAAGCTACAAACGGTCCGTTTCCATACAGTATCTAAACTAATATTCGCAGATTCAAATACCGGGTCCAAAAAGAAGAGTATTATCTCACTTTACCGCCAGTTGGCGTGTTATCCGGCACTGTAGAAGAACAAATCCGAAAATTTATTGAACTCGATGTGATTCGCGGCATCTGATCGACAAATCGGTGAATCGTTGTACCCTTTGTTCCCTTGAGAAGTATGGGTGCAAACATGAGTAGGAGTCTACGCCCTGTGTAAATACACAGTTTAAAATATAAAATGAATGTAATATTTTAGCCTCAGAATTATTTAATATGCTTAAACCTAACTCATTTAATAAAGGGCTTTGTCTCGGATTGGCTGCTGTTTCAATTATCTTCTCCACAGTATTGATTGGGTGTAAAAAAGAATCTTTGGAGGTTGAAAAGACAGACCTGAAAAAAATAACTACTTCTATCGAGAAAACGGCCATAGAGATAACCGCACATAGTACGCTTCAATCGAAGATGTCTGCTGATAATTTTAGCGAATTAGACTGGAGCAAGGCAACCACACTACGTTTGAATAACGAGCCGGTTGTACTTCAAATACCCAGCAGCCGACAGGCTAATAAGTTTTTATTATTTGGCAATGCCAATAAAGTTCCTTCTTACAACTGGGTTGAGATCAGGCAAAATAAAGCTATCAAGTCTGCTAAATTTTCAGGGTGTTAGATTTAGGAATTTTGTTGTGGCTGGCGGCATCTCAACAATAGAATCTTCCTTTGTTGTAAGAGCAGACAAGTTTATGTCAACTTTAACACCTGCAACTGTGTCAATTGTATCGGGCGTAAACCTTGTAGTATGATGTACCCTACTTGTAGGACAGATAATGTGTTTAACTAAGATATAAAGAAC
>CAZDQB010000020.1:0-84934 GCA_964507525.1 uncultured Sediminibacterium sp.
AAAAAGGGAATGGAGTTTAAGTAAGAAACCGGTTTAAGACAGACTAAAATCTATATTTCATATTACTTTTACAATGTAAATTAGCTCTTTCACTTGTACCGAAAAGAAAACTTGTTTAAAGTAAGATCAAAGAATTCAAGCTGCGGTTTTGACAGAATGTTTGCAAATTTGTTTGCAAATCCTCTAAAAGCAAAGAGACCCACAAAGTGAGCCTCTTATAAATGATTGATAATCAATCAGTGCGGATGGAGGGGGTCGAACCCACACGCCTCGCGGCGCTAGATCCTAAGTCTAGTGCGTCTGCCAATTTCGCCACATCCGCAGAAAAAATCCCAAAGCCGATAACTGGCTTCGGGACGCAAAAGTAGGGGATTTAAGAAATAAAATAGTGCCTTTGTAAGAAAAGAAAGTTAATCCCTGTGGGTGCGGTTATTGCCTGCATACCTCCTGCTGTCACCACCCCTGAAAGAACGACGGGCATTGTGACCCTGGAACCGCTCCTGCTGTTTTTGCAGCAGCGGCTTATTAAGGTTGTTCAGTGAAGTATCGCTCATGGCATAAGGATGATCGCTTACAACAGGAATGCTCACAGAGATCAGTTTCTGAATGTCTTTCAGGAATGCTTTTTCTTCTGCATCACAGAAGGATAAAGCAATGCCGGATGCACCTGCCCGGCCGGTACGCCCGATACGGTGTACATAGGTTTCGGGCACGTTGGGCAGTTCATAATTGATCACGTGTGAAAGATTGTCTACATCAATCCCCCGCGCTGCAATATCTGTTGCAACCAATACCCTTGTTTCGCCGGTTTTGAAATTCGTCAGGGCACGCTGGCGGGCATTCTGCGATTTGTTACCGTGGATGGCTTCTGCACGGATACCTGCCTTATGCAGGTCTTTCACCACTTTATCAGCGCCGTGCTTGGTGCGTGTAAATACCAGCGCAGTTTTGATCGAAGTGTCCTTTAATATATGCGTTAATAATAGTTTTTTATTTTCTTTTGCCACAAAGTACATCGCCTGCTGAATCGTTTCGGCAGTAGACGATACCGGTGTTACTTCAACCTTCTGCGGATTGGTTAAAATAGTACCTGCCAGTTTTGCGATCTCAGGTGGCATGGTAGCGGAGAAGAAAAGCGTTTGTCTTTTTGCCGGTATTTTGGTGATGATCCTTTTTACATCGTGGATAAAACCCATGTCCAGCATACGGTCTGCTTCATCCAGCACAAATAATTGCAACTGGCTGAGGTTGATGAAACGTTGCTCTACCAGGTCTAATAACCTGCCCGGTGTAGCAATGAGTATGTCAACGCCATGCTTTAAGGCATTGGTTTGCGGCACTTGTGATACACCGCCAAAAATCACCAGGTGTTTTAAATTGGTATGTCTGCCATAAGCAGCGAAACTTTCATCTATCTGTATGGCCAGTTCCCTGGTTGGCGTTAAGATCAAAGCTTTGATACCTTTGATATGGTTGCCTGCTTTTCTTTCTTCGTGCAGTATCTGCAGTACAGGTATAGCAAAAGCTGCTGTTTTTCCCGTGCCCGTTTGCGCACAGCCTAACAGGTCTTTGCGTTGTAATACAATTGGAATGGATTGTTCCTGGATGGGTGTTGGTGTTGTGTAACCTTCTGTCTCGAGCGCATTTAATATGGGCTCAATAAGGTCTAATTGTTCGAATGTCAATTGAAAAAATTTAATGTAAAATCACCTGAAATAGTACCAGGTGCTATATAGCCTACCCGTTATTTGACTTGATGAACTTTGTCACGGAAGGAGATCTAAGTCGAGAAGAGAGCGTATATGAATGCCGCAAAGGTATGCTTTTTTGCTGATAGTCTGTTACTGGTCGTTTATGGTTGAAACAGACCCGGCTATAACAGTGCTGTAATCTGCTCTAAGAAAAACTGGTCTGTTGCATCAAAATGGTTGTATAATTCACTGTCAACATCCAGAACACCAACGACTTGCTTGTTTTTGAACAGCGGCACTACGATCTCTGATTTAGAGAGGCTGTTGCAGGCAATATGGCCGGGAAATTTTTCTACATCCGGCACTATGAGTGTGGCCGCTTTTTCCCAACTGGTGCCACATACACCTTTGCCTTTACGGATGCGGGTACAGGCAACAGGTCCCTGGAAAGGGCCAAGTACCAATTGATCCTCTTTCACCAAATAAAAACCAACCCAGAACCACCCGAATTGTTCTTTTAATGCGGCGGCTACATTGGCCAGATTGGCAACCAGGTCGGGCTCACCATCGAGCAATCCTTTGATCTGCGGGATCAGCGATTCATATTGTGTTTGTTTGTCTCCTTGTATAACGACCAAATCTTCAGCCATAACGCAACATTTAATGAATGTATTTTCTGATTACCGGAAGCTTCTGAAATTCTTTCTTTTCTACCAACAGGATAAACCAGGCAAAAGCTCCGAGTAACAAAGTGCCAAAGCTTAATTTAAACCATAAAGGGTCAAAGAAATACAATATGCCTTTGTGCAGTAAAAACAGCAGCACTACAATGACTAAATAAGCAACTAATTTTCTGGTTGCATAAGGAATGCGGTATTCTTTCTGTCCCCATGCATAACTCACCACCATCATACTTCCATAAGAAAGAAAAGTTGCCCATGCGCAGGCCATATAACTGAAGCGTGGAATGAAGAGCCAGTTGATCAGTAAAGTAATGATGGCGCCGATCAACGTGATCCATGCGCCGGCCATGGTTTTATTACCGAGCTTGTACCATACGCTCAGGTTATAGTAAATGCCCACGAACATATTGGCCAACAGAAGTATGGGCACGACTTTTAGTCCCTCCCACATCTTTGGGTTGCGGATGAATTGTTTCCAGATATCCAAATACAGCACAACGCAGAGGAACATGAAGCAAAGTGTGATGACAAAAAATTTCATCACCCGTGCATAGGTCTTTGGTGCATTTTCCTGTTGCGCCTGTTTGAAGAAAAAGGGTTCCGCACCCATACGGAAGGCCTGTACAGCCAGCGTAATGAGGATAGATAATTTATAGCAGGCCGAATAAATGCCGACTTCCGCTTTGGCAGCAGCAACACTGCTCACAGGCGCCCACCAGCCTAACATGATACGGTCAAATGTTTCATTAATCATACCTGCAAACCCGGCAACGATCAGTGGCAGTCCGTATAGCATCATCTCTTTCCACAAAGCGGTATCAATTTTCCACTGAAAGCCTGCCAGTTGTTTGCTAAGCAGCAAAAGCGTCACTGCATTCTGGATTACATTGGCCACAAGCACGTATCCAACGGCCCATGCCGGGTTGAAAAAGAGATGCACCCAGTGAGATGATTTGTGTGCGGCCAGTTTCGGGCATATACTCAGAAAAAAATAAATGCTGGCAATATTAATCAGTATCCCGCCTACTTTGGCCAGGGCAAATTTCACGGGTCTTCCATCCTGCCTGAGTTTTGCAAAGGGGATGGCACACAAAGCGTCCAGTGCAATAATAACGGTGGCGAGCACTAAGTATTCGGGATGCTCGGTGGTTTGTAAAAGAACACTTAAAGGGTGCCGCAATGAAAGCAATAGCACGGTTAGCAGTAATGTGGAACTGAGCAAGGATATGCTGGTCGTATTATAGACTGCTTGTTTATCGGCTTTGTTGGCAAACCTGAAAAAAGCAGTCTCCATGCCATAAGTGAATACGACATTCATAAATGGAATGAAAGCGTACACGATCGACATCTCACCGTACTGCGCTTCGGTAAACTTAAAAGTGAGATAAGGAGTCAGCAAATAATTGATCAATCTCGCCGCAATAGAACTCACGCCGTACCATAATGTCTGCCCTGCTAATTTTTTTATGCCGCTCAATGGATGTCTGATTTGGTGATGTCTGAAGTCTGATTTGTCTGCTAAAGTAATGAATGTGTTATTTACGGATGATTATCGGCGGGAGGTTTACCATTGTTTTCACTTCCGGGAGGTGCAAAACGGGGATCATGCAGGAAGGAAGAGTCGGTAAGCGTATACAGGAAAGCAGTGAGCTGGCCTATTTCAAAATTAGATAAAGAGAGTTTATGTTGCAATAAAGAGTCGGTATTGGACATAATGGTCATGCCGTTGCGATAATGTTCAAAAACGCTGAGCAGCGAAAAGAACCTGCCATCATGCCCATAAGGAAAAGTCATGGCCACATTACGCAGGCTCGGCACTTTGAACTTAAGTGAATCTGCTGTATCCCCGGTGATCTTCATCCTGCCAAGGTCATGGAGTGCAGGGTCGGCAGTGATGCCGGTATTGCGGTAAGACAGGTCTGTGAAGAGCGGCTCTGTATGGCAGCTGTTGCATTTCTTTTTGAAGATGTCATAGCCGAGCTGTTCGGGCAAAATAAAACTGGCTTCTCCCCGCATGACTTTATCATATTTGCTGTTGCAGCTCACAAATGTGAGGATGAACTGGCTTAGCGCTTTGGTCATGCGTTGGGTATTGATCGTTTCATCGCCAAAAGCGGCTTTGAATAAGCGACGGTAATTTTTATCAGCTTTCAGCTTGACAAGTACATTTTCCAATGTTTCGGCCATTTCATTTTCGGCGGTAATAGGGGCCAGCGGCTGCAGGTCTAAATGGTTGATACCGCCATCCCACATGAACTCCTTCTGCCAGGCAAGATTGAACAGTCCGGGTGCATTGCGGGTGGTGAGAGAATTGTTGTATCCGTGGCTCAGGCTGTGATCATAGGTATTGAAAGCGCCAAATTGCTGGTGACAACTGCCGCATGCAAAGTTGCCATCCTTGCTCAGTCTGCCATCGTAAAACAATTGCCTGCCCAATGCAACGCCTTCCTTTGTCAGGGGATTGTTTTTAAAATCATACACCGGTCGCGGCCAGCCTTTTGGAATGTCAAATTTTAAAGCGGCGGGCCGGAAATAATGATTGTCAGCAATAACCCAGCCCACACCTGTAAGGATGAGTAAGGATAGGACGATGATTGTTTTGCTGGTTTTCATTATCTGACAGGTAAAAGAGAGAACATGGTACTGTAGTTGTCTGCAATCTTCATGGCCAAAGAACCCGGACTATGGCATACCGGTGTTTCAGCAATACTAAGCTGGTGTCTGCTGTTAAACCATGCATTGATATCAGCAGTAATGGTGATCTCTGTTACAGCTTCCTGCTGCGCAGGTAACTCCAGGATAATTATCCTTGCGGTATTGTTATCCTTTTTAAATCCGCCTATATGATAAGTGAACTGGTGCCCGGCTATGGTGGAATGGAGTGATGTGCCTTCTAATTTCGCCATGATATAACCGCTGTTCCAGGTCCAGAACATGCCGTGCAGGGGATCGAGTGCACCGGTTTGTATGCCCGATATATTGCGGATACTATCTACACCGACCAGGAAACTGATGCTTGCCGGGGATGCTGCAGGTGCCTGCAGCAGGATGGTTTGCGAGGATGGATCGGCTGCATCTACAAGGTAATAGCCGGCAGGAAGCTTTGTCACCCTGCCCCTGCGATCCGTAACTGTCATATTTGAAATGTAATATTTGAATTTAGTGATGGTGATGCTATCCCCGGTAATGTTGCGGTAAGTATTACCCAATACCAGTGCCTCTTTTCCAACACGATGCAGGAAACGGATCTTTAAGGTATGTGAATGTGTATCCGAAGGATGCCAGCCGGTCAGTAATACCAGGAAGTAGCAGGCAACAACAGGCAGGTACTTTCTCATAACAGGTCATTACGGTGGTTGATTTTCCTGCGTAACAGCTTGGTAAAAGTATTCCGCTTCTTGGTTTCTATGCGTTTTTCTTTGGATGCTTTGGTGGGTTGGGTAGCCCTGCGTACTTTTTTCCTGGCAAGTGCCAGTGATACCAACTGGTTCATTTTTCTAATCACTTCCTGTTTGTTACCGAGCTGTGATCTTTCCGATTGCGATTTAACCAGCAGTACTCCCTCCTCTGTGATCTTATGCTGCAGTTTTTCCCTGATCAATTCTTTTTGTTCCGGGGTGAAAAGCTGTGATGCAGCTACATCCCATCGGCCTTCTACCATGGTCTCAACCTTGTTCACGTTCTGTCCGCCTTTGCCACCGCTGCGGGCTGTCTGGAACTGTATCTCGGGTGTAATAGTTACCTTCATTGCTATAAAGTTCGGATAAAAAAGTAAAGAAGGTATGAGAATTGTCATTCAACGGGTAAGCGAAGCAGCGGTACTGGTAGATGGGGCTGTAGCCGGTGCGATTGAAAAAGGCTTACTGGTATTGATGGGAGTAGAAGATGCGGATACGGATGAAGACATTCAATGGCTGAGCAACAAAATAGCGAACCTGAGAATTTTTAACGATGAAAACGGAGTGATGAACCTGGGTGTTAAAGAAGTTGATGGGGCGATACTCCTGGTAAGCCAGTTCACCTTACATGCCAATACCAAAAAGGGGAACAGGCCTTCTTACATCAAAGCATCCAAACCGGATATCGCCATACCAATGTATGAAAAGATGATCAGGCAATTGGAAGCTGACCTGGGAAAAAAAATACAAACCGGTGTCTTTGGCGCCGATATGAAAGTGCAGTTAGTGAATGATGGGCCGGTGACCATCATTATTGACTCAAAAAATAAAGAATAAAATGACTATACAAGAAGCACAACAGCAGGTAGACCACTGGATCAAAAACGCAGGTGTCCGTTATTTTAATGAACTCACCAACCTCGGTATCCTTATGGAAGAAGTGGGGGAACTAAGCCGGCTGATGGTTCGGAAGTACGGGGAACAGTCTTTTAAGGAATCTGATAAAGGCAAAGATATAGCCGATGAAATGGCGGATGTATTATGGGTATTGATCTGCTTAGCCAATCAAACGGGGGTAGATCTGACAGCAGCATTGCAGAAGAATTTCGAAAAGAAGAACCTGCGGGACGCTGACAGGCATAAAAACAATGAGAAACTGCTGTAAAACCATATTTTTGCGCCGTTATGAGCATCCAGCAAGACAATAAATTCCAGGCAATTATTTCGCATGCCAAAGAGTATGGCTTTGTATTCCCCAGTAGTGAGATCTATGACGGACTAAGCGCGGTCTACGATTATGGCCCCAATGGGAGTGAGCTGAAGAAAAATATCCGTGACTACTGGTGGAAGAGCATGACCCAGCTGCATGAGAATATTGTTGGTATTGATGCCGCCATATTCATGCATCCTACTACCTGGAAAGCGAGCGGACACGTTGATAATTTCAGTGATCCGATGATCGATAACAGGGATAGCCAGAAACGCTACCGTGTTGATCACCTGATTGAAGCCAGGGCCGATGTACTGAGAGACAAAGGAGAAGAAAAAGCCGCAGAGGCTTTGCTGGCAAAGATGGACCAGTTACTGGCCGCAGAAGATTATACAGGGTTGAAGCAGCTGATTGCTGACCAGAAGATTGTGTGTAGTATCAGTGGAACGGGTAACTGGACCGATATACGGCAGTTCAACCTGATGTTCTCTACCCAGCTTGGTTCTGTTGCAGAAGAAGCCGATACCATTTACCTGCGCCCGGAAACAGCACAGGGTATTTTTGTGAATTTCCTGAACGTGCAGAAAACAGCCAGGATGAAAATTCCTTTCGGTATTGCACAGACCGGCAAAGCATTCCGTAATGAGATCGTAGCGCGGCAGTTCATTTTCCGCATGCGCGAGTTTGAACAGATGGAGATGCAGTTCTTCATCCGCCCCGGTACACAAAAGGAATGGTATAATTACTGGAAGGAAACCCGTTTGCAATGGCACCTCAGTTTGGGTATCCCGGCAGAAAAATACCGCTACCACGATCACGTCAAGCTGGCCCACTATGCCGATGCTGCGCTGGACATTGAATACGAATTTCCTTTTGGGTTTAAGGAAGTGGAAGGCATCCACAGCCGTACAGATTTTGACCTGAAGAACCACCAGGAATACAGTAAGAAAAAACAACAGTATTTCGACAATGATATTGACGAAGCAACAGGGAAGCCTTATGGTAATTATATCCCGTATGTCGTGGAAACATCGATTGGCCTGGACCGGATGTTCTTACTCATCTTAAGCCAGTCTTATGAAGAAGAGACCATCACGAAAGAAGATGGCAGTACCGATAGCCGTGTGGTATTACATATCCCGGCAAAGATTGCACCCAACAAATTAGCCATATTGCCATTAGTAAAAAAAGATGGATTACCCGAGATCGCGCGTGAACTGATGAATGAGTGCAAATCTTATTTCAAATGTTTCTACGAAGAAAAGGATGCGATAGGTAAGCGTTACCGCAGGCAGGATGCCATTGGTACGCCATTCTGCGTAACGATCGATCACCAGACGAAAGAAGACCAGACAGTTACGATCCGTTACCGCGACTCGATGGTACAGGAACGGATTCCATTGGATAAAGTGAAAGAAATAGTATTGGCACAGATATAGGCTATCCGTATAGCTCCTGGTGAATATCTTTCCTGTCATAGCCCAGCGCAACGATCCGCTGCTTGGCTTCATCAATCATGTTTTTCCATCCGCAGAGGAAGAAATTGGCGGGTCTTCTGTCTTGTTGCAGCAAGCCCTCATATACGTTGTGTACATAGCCTTTGTAAGCGCCATCAGCAACATGGTCCTCTCTTGAAAACACGGGGTGATAATAGAAGCGCGGTTCTTCCTGTTGCAATTGTTTTAATTCTTCGCTGTACAGGCAATCGCCCAGCTTACGGCAGCCGAAAATGAGGTGGATATCTCCGTGCTGTATTTTATGGGTATGCAGGTAATGCGCCATGGAACGGAAGGGGGCCACACCGGTACCGGTACAGATCAGGAAGAGGTCTTTTTCCAATTCATCGGGCAAGGTAAAAACACCCTGCGGTCCGCGTAAGATCAATTCACTGCCTTCGTGTATTTCCTTGAAAAGATAATTGGTACCCAGGCCATCTTCCAGCAATACAATGACCAGCTCAATAATATTGGTGCCATCGGGGGCTGAGGCAATGGAGTAACTGCGCCACCTTTTGTTTTTCTTTTCATGGATGGGAAGGTCGAGCGTTACAAACTGACCCGGTTTGAAATCAAACGAAGCCATATCAGCAATTTCAATCCAGAAACGTCGGGTGGAAGCGGTAGCATCTTCAATTTTGATCACCTTGCCGGTGCGCCATGGTTCAAGCATCAGGAGAATGTTTTACACAATATAACAATTATATGTAAATGGCTGATGGCTGATTTGAGGATGGCTGATTTGGGATAGCGGATATTTTTAAATCAGCCATCCTCAAATCAGCCATCAGCGATCAAAAAACTATTTCGGGTCCAATGCTTTTTTTATTCTGTCCGACAGTTCCAGCAAATGGTATTTACTCATTTTATCGGAAGCGCCTGCAGTGGCGGTGTTCAACTTGCTGCGCAATTGTATCAGTTGCATGCGAACGATGCCCGGTACGTCGCTTCTTTTGTCTAATCCGCTTGATACGCTGCCAAAACCTATGATGGCAACAGAAGAAGCTGCAGATGAATTCAGCATGCCGCTTAACTTGTCTACATAACTTTTCTGAAGCAACCTGCGATGCTGGTCAATGGCTTTGTTGGTTTTTAATTCGCTGAACAAATCGTTTTGTACATCGTCCAATACTTCTGCGGCATTATAAGCTTTGGCAGCGCCGAAACGATCCATGGAAAGCTGTAAGCGGTTGAGCCTGTCATAACTGAGAAGACTGCCCAGTATGTTTTCCTGTACAGCTGAAACCTGGTCGTTCACTACGGGGTTGCGGAATTTATTCCAGAGGTTTGTAGCGATCAGCCAGTCAGGCGTCCGGAAGAGTTGTTTGTTCAGGAATGCGACCGCTTGACGTTGCACGTTTTTGGGTGTGATCTCATAAACGGGAGCGTTTTCTTCTGCGCTCCTGAATGTTTCATATACGCCGCCCACATTCTTAACCACATGTCCCATGTAGCGGTTGAACTGCGTAACTAATTGTGTGTACATCTCAGCAATATTCTCATTCAGGTCTGCTTCTTCTTTTGTCCACTCAGGCAAACCTGCCAGCACGCGTTTCAGATTTTTGATACCGTATTCGCTGGCTTTTACTGCATCATCGCCCAGGTCCTCGCTTTGGCTTCTCGGGTCGTTCGGGTTGCCTAATTCATAAGTGCCAAACCAGGTGCGCGGATTGCTTTTCAGGCTTTCCCTGATCAACCGGTTGCTGTTCTTTTTCTGTTCTTCGTCGGTTGAGCCCGGAATATAACCATAGCCCCAGCGGATGGCCCATTTGTCGTAGTCGCCAATCCTGGGGTAGAGCCCCGGTTTACCAATATTATCCTCCGGTTGTGCCACATAGTTGAAACGGGCATAGTCCATGATAGAGGCTGTGTGCCCATTGGCTTCCACCCAGGCCTTGTTGCGCAGTTTTTCTACAGGAGTCTGACTGCTGTTGCCCATATTGTGCAGGAGGCCGAGGGTATGTCCCACTTCATGTGAAGACACAAAGCGGATCAAATCGCCCATCAGTTCATCATCAAATTTCATTTTCCTGGCGCGGGGGTCAACGGCCGCGGTCTGGATCAGGTACCAGTCGTGCACTAATTTCATCACATTATGGTACCAGCCAATATGGCTTTCGAGTATTTCACCGCTGCGGGGGTCATGCACATTAGGGCCATAAGCGTTCTCCACATTGGAGGCAAAATAGCGGATCACCGAGTAGCGGGCGTCTTCCATGCTCATGGTAGTGTCATTCTCCGGCCATTCTTTGGCCATAATAGCGTTCTTAAAGCCGGCTTTTTCAAAGGCTTTCTGCCAGTCGTTCACGCCCAGTATCAGGTATTTTCTCCACTGTTTTGGGGTGGCGGGGTCAATATAGTACAGGATGGGCTTCTTAGGTTCTACCAGCTCGCCGCGTTTCCATTTTTCCATGTCTTCGGCTTTGGGCTCCATTCTCCAGCGAACGGCAAACTGTTTATTGTCCACCTTTTGCTGGTTATCGCTGTAGATGGTAAAATTATCGGGGAAATAGCCCACCCTTTTATCCCAGAGCCTGTAGACCATGGGTGTTCTGGGCAACAACAGCAGGGACGTATTGAGCTCCAGTGTAATGGCGCCGGCAGCATTGGCAGCGGGAACATTAGTGGGGCCGGACGAAGCGCTGAACGCAGACAAGCTTGCTGCGGATGAGAAAGTCTTTACCGTACGGATCTCGATATTGACAGGGTAAGTATTGATCTTTTGAATATATGACCTGTCAGAAGCCAGCATGGTAAGGTTGAAGGCTCGTTTGGTGGTGGCGTTCACACTGACTACCTGGTTATCGCCTTTAAAGAATTCGGTCACGTCTATCAATGTACTGGTGCTGTCCTTGCCAAAAGCAGCAATAGGGAAGGCTGCAGCGATGGCGTTAAGGTTTGAATTGCTGACCGCTTTATAGATCTGTTCGGTAGAGTCGGCAATGTTTACCACGGTAAACGCCCGCATAAAAATGGTATTGGCAGGGCCTTTTTCGAAGGCAAGGGTTTGCTGGTTGGCAATTTCGCCGCCATAAATACCCCTTCCAAAGCCATTGTTCGCCGGTACTTTGATAAAGCGCGTTACAGCCATGATCTCTCTTCCCAGCAGGGAATCGGCGATTTCAAAATAGTATTTTTCGTCTGCTTTATGCACCGTAAAGAGTCCGTTTGTGGTAACTGTTTTAGCTGTGATCAGCTCTTTATAGGATTTCGGACCCTGTTTCAGGCCAATGGCTGCAGGGCCGGGCAAAGCGCCGTTGGCAGGCTTGGGGGGAGGGGGGATGGTATCCTTCTGTTGTGCCATGGCCAGTGTGGCGATCAGCGGCAGTACAACCGCAAAATTTTTTTTCATAAGCGTATGTAAGTGATTTTGAATAAGTGCTAAAGGTAGAGGAGTAAGAGGTATTAATTCTTTTTTTGGTGAAGAGTTGGATGAATGGCGAAATGGATGTCCCGACAGGTTGAAAATCTTGTACCGGTTGTGTTTTAGCTGAGGGGTAATGTTTGGGCAAAGGCGTTAAAATCTGGAAATTTCTGAGGGGGCAAATTTGCCGCTTTAAGGAAAATACCTATTTTGTAGCCCCCTTTTGAAACTTTTGAAACTATGTTTTGCTATTTCAAAACATTTTTCAGTAGAATTGTGAGGTAAATTTTTAAATCAACTGTAATTATTAAAAACAAAAATCAATCGAATCATGGCTGAGACAAAACCAATCGCAACAGCTGTTGTAAAAAGCTCTTCTTCTGCACAACCGAAGAAAAGCGCTAACACTATTTCATGGCTGGCGCCAATTTTATGTATTGCTCTGGGTTATACCATCTGGCGTTTTGTCTTAGGTGCCCCAAGCAACTTTACACAACCTGATCTTACTGGTGGTTTCTGGCCTCACCACAAAGGACCAAAGCCTGGTTTAAGTAAAATGTATGAAGGTGGTATCATTGTACCAATCCTGATTGGTTGTTTCCTTATCGTACTTACGTTTGCGATTGAAAGGTTGATGACCATTTCAAAAGCAGCAGGATCAGGCAATATTGCTGAGTTCGTTCGTAAGATACAGTTTCACCTGGCTAACAAAGACGTGGACAAAGCCATTACTGAGTGCGACAAGCAGAAAGGTTCTGTAGGCAATGTAATGAAAGCCGGTCTGAAAAAATACAAAGAAATGATCACCAATACTGAACTGGGCACTGAACAGAAAGTATTGAATATCCAGAAAGAAGTGGAAGAAGCAACTGCGCTGGAACTGCCGATGCTGGAGAAAAACCTGGTGTTCCTGTCAACACTGGCGTCTGTATCTACCCTGTTGGGTCTGTTGGGTACGGTACTGGGTATGATCACTTCATTCTCTGCATTGGGTGAAGAAGGTGGTGGAGATGCTGCCCGTGAGCTGTCAAAAGGTATCTCTGAGGCCCTGTTCAATACAGCCCTCGGTATCGGTACTTCAGCAGTAGCGATCATCATGTACAACGTGTTTACTACCCGTATCGATGCCATTACTTATGGAATTGACGAATCTGGTTTCACATTAACACAAAGCTTCGCCGCCAACTACAAATAATCCGGCGGGATAGTTTGTATGGAAAATGGAAAGTTTTGAATCTTATTATGTGATAACTAAATTAAATTAATAACAATGGGTAGAGCCAAATTACCTCGGAAGAGTACAAGTGTCGACATGACGGCTATGTGCGATGTGGCTTTCCTGCTGTTGTCGTTCTTTATCCTGACTACAAAATTCAAACCGGCAGAAGCCATTGCGGTGGTCACACCCAACTCTGTGGCTGCCAAGGTAGCGCCCGACAAGGATTTTGTACTGATTACGATCGACAAAGACGGAAAAGTGTTTCTTTCGATGGATGATAAACAAAAGAAAGAAGTGATCGTTAATGCGTTGAATACGACCCGCAACCTGGGATTGAATGTAGCAGCTTTTAAAAGTGCAGGCTTTTTTGGAGCGCCTCTCAGCAGCATGTCTTCTTTCCTCGCTTTGCCGGAAGACCAGCGTAAAGGGAACCAGTTGCCTGGTATACCTGTGAAGGATTCGTCTAACAACGAAATGAACACCTGGCTGCGGCTTGTGAAAGAAGCGTATATGGGGCAACATGAACCTGCTTATTTGGTGAAGGGCGACAATATGGCCAAATATCCTTCCTTTAAAAGTGTGGTTGATGCGTTCAAGAAGAATGACATCCTGAAGTTCCAGATGGTAACCAATCCGCAGAATGTTCCCGAAGGAAGCGAATTGTGGAAGAAAGCAATGGCAGGCGAGAAACGGACAGACTAACAGCGCCGAAGTAACAAATTACTAATCAAAACAAAAATCTACCACAATGGCAGAAATGGATACTTCGAGTGGCGGCGGCCATAAAAAAGGCCCCGGGGTCAAAAAGAGTAAGAAGCAATCTACTCGGGTTGACCTGACGCCCATGGTGGATCTGGGCTTCCTGCTCATCACATTCTTTATCTTCACTACAACCATGAGTCAGCCTACGGCTATGAAGCTCTTTTTACCGAAAGATGCCGATAAGCCGGAGGATCAGAACAAGGCAAAACAATCTGGTGTAATCACTATCCTTCTTGGGAAAGACAATAATGTCTTCTACTACGAAGGAGAACTGGATAATTCTGCCTCTAATTTCAAGTCATCTACCTTTAAAGAGGTGCGTAAAGTGTTGCTTGATAAAAAAGCACGTACGCCCGAAAAAGACTTAGTAGTGATCCTGAAGCCTTCTGCAGAATGCACTTACAGGAATGTGGTGGATATATTAGATGAAATGACCATCAATGTACTGAAGCGGTATGCCCTGGTTGATATTTCCGATACAGAAGAAAAATTGGTGATAGCATCAGAAAATGCCGCAGCAGCGACAGCAGGAAAATAGCATGTGGATTTTTCCACAAATTGAATCTTACATATTAAAGCCATTATAATGGACGTAAACAAAATTTTATCTGCGGATATCCTCGATATTGTTTTCGATGGTAGAAACAAGGAATACGGGGCGTATGACCTGCGCAAAACCTACCATAAGCGTATCACGAGCGCTTTGGTTTCGACCGTAGTCGTGTGCCTGCTTTTCCTCCTGGGTTCCATTATTGCTAATTCTACCAAGAAAAGAACGAC
Organism: uncultured Sediminibacterium sp.; assembly: GCA_964507525.1. Taxonomy (GTDB): domain Bacteria; phylum Bacteroidota; class Bacteroidia; order Chitinophagales; family Chitinophagaceae; genus Sediminibacterium. The sequence goes on from CAZDQB010000020.1 coordinate 14,604, forward strand.
GCAATTGGTGGTACAGGCAGATGTGCAGTTGCAGAAGGTTCAGGAAGAGAAAAAGCCAGAGCCTCCCCCGCCACCGCCACCGCCCAAACAGGAGCCTCCCAAAGTGGAGATCACCAAATTCACCCCTCCTAAAATTGTGAAGGATGAAGAGGTAAAACCAGACGAAGAAATCAAAGAAGTTGAGAAATTACAAGACACCAAGATTGGTACCATTAACCAGGAAGGTACCAAAGATGAAGGTATCGTAGCGCCACCCGTTGAAGCCAAAGGTACAGGTGTGGTAGCTGCGCCCAAACAGGAAGAAGACTACGATAAAGTATTTACCGTAGTACAGATACCTGCAGAGTTCCCTGGCGGTATTGCCGGCTGGACCAAATACTTAGAGCGTACCCTTAACAGGGACCTGCCTGTTGAGAATGGCGCACCTTCAGGTAAATACACCGTGTACGTTGCATTTACCGTAGACAAGAACGGTAATATCAGCGATGTACAGGCGGAGAACGATCCGGGTTACGGAACCAAGGATGAAGCGGTTCGTGTAATCAAAAGAGGACCAGCCTGGAAGCCAGCTGTACAAAACGGTAGAAACGTAATCTATCGTCACAAGCAGGGTATCACTTTCATGGTATCTGATCAATAATTTCTTTCAGCAATTAATTAATTTGCATAACGAAAGTCCTCTCAACTGAGAGGACTTTTTGTTTTACGTATAATCACCCTTGTTCTTTCTTTTCTGTTGTGGAATTGTTTTACTGCTGCGTCATAGTAGTAAACCCAACATGATGGAAAAGAAAAACATTCTCACTGCAGATTTTCTCGACCTGTTGTTCGAGGGAAGAAACAAAGACTACGGTGCTTACGCGCTTCGTAAAACGTATCACAGGCGCATCCTGTATGCCATGGCAGGCACAACGTTTATCTGCTTGGTATTGGTGGCAGGCTCTATTTGGGCGCATGTAAAGAAGAAAGGAAATACTGTACTGATCGTGGGGCCAACGGTGGTACTTGAAAATTTTAAGAAAGAAGATCCCAAACCTGAATTACCTAAGCCTTTACCTAAAACTGAGCCGCCAAAATTAGCCACAATTCAATATGTAGTGCCTAAAATTGTGCAGGACGATGAAGTAACGCCTGAAGAAGAAGTAAGAGAAGTGGATGCATTGGCAGATACAAAGATCGGCACCATGAACCAGGATGGCATTAAAGACGATAATATTGTTGCGCCGGTAGTGGAAAAAACAGGCACGGGCAAAGTAGCTGAGCCGAAAGTAGATGAGGAAGATTATAACAAGGTATATACAATTGTACAGATCGCTGCTTCATTCAAAGGTGGGGAAGAAGCCTGGCACAGGTACCTGCAAAGTGCCCTCAACAGCGATATTCCCGGATCCAATGGCGCTCCTGCGGGGCCGTATAAAGTGATCATTTCCTTTATCGTTGATAAAGACGGGCGTATCAGTGATGTGAAAGCAGAAAATGATCCGGGCTATGGCACCAAGGAGGAAGCCATACGGGTGATCCGGAAAGGCCCTGATTGGGTGCCCGCACAACAGAATGGCAGGAATGTGATCTATCGCCACCGTCAGGCAATCACGTTCCTTGTTGATGCGAATTGAGTGTGCCCTTGTGTGTTTCGTGGGCACACATGAATTTGTTTTACTTTTGGCGCTAAACAGGAAGGCATGAGCGGACAATTGACGGGCTGGGATGATACGATCGTGGCGTTGGCTACACCGCCCGGTATCGGCGCTATTGGCGTGATACGGGTAAGCGGCAGGGAAACGATTAAAGTGATGAATGAATTATTCCCTTCCAAAGACCTTCAGCAGCAGCCCTCACATACCATATATGTGGGGTACCTGAAAAACGGAACGCAGGTGCTTGATGAAGTGGTGCTTTCTTTGTTTAAGAACCCGAAGTCATACACCGGGGAAGACGTTATAGAGATCAGTTGCCATGGCTCGCCTTTTATACAGGAGCAGATCATACGGGCGATCACAGGCAAGGGTGTGCGCATGGCGAAGCCGGGAGAGTTCACACAGCGCGCCTTCTTAAACGGCAAGCTCGATCTTACACAGGCCGAAGCAGTGGCAGATCTTATAGCCAGCAATACAGAAGCCAGCCGGAAAGCAGCTTTGCACAACATGCGCGGCGGGTTCTCTACAGATCTCGACAACCTGCGCGAGCAGCTGATCCGCTTTTCTGCGATGATAGAACTGGAGCTGGATTTCTCGCAGGAGGATGTGGAATTTGCCGACAGGACGCAACTGAATGAGCTCATCCATACTTTATCAACCGCCATTCAAAAACTGCTGCATTCATTCCGCTTAGGCAATGTGATCAGGAATGGTGTGCAGGTAGCCATCATAGGTAAGCCCAACGCGGGTAAGTCCACTTTGCTCAATACTTTACTGAACGAGAACCGGGCCATCGTCAGCGATATTGCCGGCACCACGCGCGATACGGTAGAAGAAGTGCTGAACATAGATGGCATTTTATTCCGGCTGATTGATACTGCCGGAATACGCGAGCATACACATGATGTAATTGAAAGCATTGGTGTGGAAAGGAGCCTGGAGAAAATGCGGGCGGCCGACATAGTGCTTTACCTGTTTGATGTGAACGAAACCACCAATGAAGACCTGCAACTGATAGAAGCACAATTCAGGAGAGAATCAATCCCATACCTGCTGGTTGGTAATAAGGCGGACAAAAAAAACATTGTATTGGATGGTCAGTTTACCACGTCAGCAACCATACTGCCGATATCGGCTATGGAAAACACAGGAGTGGATGCCCTTAAAAAATCATTAGTGGCCAAAATCGTCAGCGGAGATATCAATACCGAAGCCACGATTGTTACCAATGCACGACATCATGAAGCCCTGCAGAAATTAGCAGCCGCGCTGAGCGATGTGCAGCGAGGGCTCGATGAAAAAGTACCCGGCGATTTATTGGCGCTCGATATACGCCAATGCCTGCACTACCTCGGTTCCATCACCGGTCAAATCACCAATGAGGATCAGTTGGATTTTATATTTTCGAAGTTTTGTATCGGAAAGTAATAGGGCAACACAGGCTTCATCTCCGCTTGTGCTGCCCTATTTTGTTGTGGAATGGGTGTGGCTCGTATGCTTTGAATTTTGCAGGATAAGGGTAATTTTACAAACCTTAAATCTTGTCTTATGAAACAATTCCTTTTATGCACCTGCACCCTGATGTTGGCTCTATTGGCCAGTGCACAGGAGAAAAATTATAAAGTGGTATTCGATATGTCGAGCAAGGATACCATCAACCAGCAAGCGATCACCCGCGAGATCAGCCTCATCAAAGGCGCCACACCGGAAGCGAGACTTGAAGTGGTGGTCTATGGCCAGGGGCTGGACCTGGTGGTACAGGGTCGTTCTGCGCAACAGCCTGTTGTGCAAAAACTGATTGCTGATAACAAAGCCAGCTTCAAAGTATGCGCCATGACACTGAAGCGGAATAACATCACCAAAGACCAACTGGTGCCCGGCGTGGAGATCGTGCCCGATGGCATTTATGAGATCATCTCAAAACAACAGGAAGGCTGGGGTTATATCAAAGTAGGGCACTGACCGGTCAATGCGCTAATCCGAAATGTTTCTTCATGGCCTTGAGAAAATCGGCCAGGGCCAGTTCCGGTGCATCGATATCCGGATGCCAGAGCTTTTCCCATTCAAAATTGTAATAGACTTTGTATTCCCCCTCGTTCTTTCGAACCGGGGATCTTTTGCAATTGCTGCCCCATCAACGCCTGTTTTCTTGCGGGCCTGGTATCCGTCTTTTGTTTTAAAAAACGAGATATTATCTACCACACCTTTTAGCGCAAAGGAGAATGCAACAGATTCAGACAATGTTTGATTACCTAAATATAAACAGATAACACTTGCGGTAAATACCTGTTTTTTGCTGCTCTGTATCATGCAATTAAACAAACCCTGTGTTTGCATGAAATTTTATGTTATTCATATCAGGTTTTAGTTTTCCAAAATAGCTGCGTAGTAACTAATGCAGCGATCAGTTGAATGGCGCCCATGGTCACGAACAATGCTTCGAATGAAATAAAATGCGTGATCAAACCTCCTAATCCAAAAGCCAGTCCTGTTACGATCTGCGACTGGCCCGTGGAAAGCCCCCAGGCATAGGTATCCATTTCATCCGTGAGGCTATCGGCATACAAAGCATCCCATGCAGGCGTACCCATGGCTTCGGCAACGCCCAGTCCCGCCTGCACCAGGAACAATTGCCACGGCGAGCCCACAAATAAATAGCCGAAAGTAAAGAGGGCATTTAAAACATAACCGGCAATCATCACTTTGATCTTCATCTTATCTGCCTTATTGTTTAACAGCTTACCGATGAGGATGTACAGCAACCCGGTAATGACAAGATAGGTTGACCATGCCCATGTTATATCCAGGATATCGCCTCCTACTTTTTCTGCAAACACGGCAAACAAAGGACCCATCATGCCTTCACCGAAGTACCAGATATTAGCGCCTATCAACAGGATCCTTGCGGTCTTGGTCAATGTCATGAGCATGTATTTTCAGGGTTCACGGATGGTGTTTAAATATACGCACATAACACAAAAAAGAATGATCCTTTTTCAGGATCATTCTTTCGTAAAAAAACTGTTTTAAAAAACAATACTCACACTTGTCTGAAGGTTATTTCTTCGATCCGGTAAAAGCGCCAGCCCAATAAGCGCCGGCTGTACCGGATACCGGTACCCCGCCAAAATTACCGCTGGCATTACTGGCACTGTTTGTTGTCATCGCCAGTGTTCCGTTCAGGAAACTGCTGGCTATTGCTGCGGCAGATGCCGAAGTGCTGTAAGCAGTGTTCAGGGCGCCGCTGGCATTCACTGTTCCGATAATCACAAATGTCTGACCGGTTATTACCGCTGAAGTTACCGTACCCGATGCCTTGCCATCTTCGGCTACTGTGATGGTCCATGTGCCGTTATCCCTGGTATTACTATTATCGCTTCTCGATCCGGAATAAGTACCTGACCAGCTTCCCTGGTATTGAGCAGTGTTTGAACTGTTATCGTTTTTGCCCTGTATAATTTTTGCAAATTTGAAGTGATGCAGAGAAACGGGGCACTGCATAATCCTAAGTAAATGCCTGGAATTTGAAAGCCTTTCAGGTAAGGCTATGAACCCCGTCTGGTAGTTGCATAAACTCCGCCTGCAAAACTGGTCGTCAATTTGATCGGTGCACGCAGCTAAGGAGCTTATGTGTCTTTAAAAAATAGAATCCGGAGCGGATTTATTCGGCATGAAACACTTCTTGCATACTGCTCCATATTTGTCCGCTGGATGCTGCGTCAGGCAAAGGTTGCTGGCAGGGGTCGGTTTCTTTCCACCATCGTTGGGTGGTGGTGTCTGCTGCCATCTTTTTCATATCGGCCTCAAAATCGGTTCCTGTATACTCAAAATAACTGAAAAGAAAATACTGGCCGTTTATTTCTCTCAGGTAGATGGAATAGTTCTGAATATTGCATTCTTTTATCTTTTTCAATACACCCGGCCAGGCGGCGGCATGAAGTTGTTTGTAATAATCAATTTTTTCAGGCTTTAATCCGGTAACCATTCCAAAGCGTTTTGCGGGTTGTTGCATTGACCCTATAGTTGTTGCTTGCTTTTTTTTGCAGGCAATAACAAAAAACAATACAGCAATAACAAACGTCAATATTTTCATACTTTATTTAAAGATGTAATATAAAACCGCCATGATAACCAATAAAGCAACAGACAAAAATTTATAATTGCCAATACCTTTCCATCCCTTTGCCCGTAATGGTTCACACAAAGATGTCCAGTAAAGTTGTTCGCTGCGGGCAGTATGTTGCACTGGATAAATAAATGAAAAAATAATTTGCATGGCCACACAAATGCAAAACAGATAAAAGGCCATCATCATAAACGGGACATGCCCCATAAAACTTCCCGGATATAATTTATTTATAGCATACACCAATCCTCCCAGCAATGACCCCAGCCAGAGTGTGAGTTGTGCAGATTTTGCAGATGCTTTCTTCCAGAAAATACCCAGCAAAAAAACACAGGTAATGGGCGGTGCGATGTGTGCAATTATATCGTTGATTCCCTCAAATAAGCTTTGGTAGTGATTTAACAAGGGAAGCAATCCAATAGATAGCAGCAAAGCAATGCCTGCCGACCATCTTCCCACTTTCACCAATGCTTTGTCTGTTGTTTGTGGCTTGAAACGTTGATACAGGTCATAACTCGCCAATGTAGCAATAGAGTTGAGTGCCCCTGAAATTTGACTCATCAGGCCTGATAATAATGCTGCTACTAATACACCCGCCAATCCACTTGGTACAAGTTGTGTTATCATCAGTGTGTAAATGCCTTTGGTATTTGTTATTGTCTGTCCCTGCTCATTTACGTGTTGCAATGATCCCAGGTCTAACAGCCCTTTTCGATATAATGTGTAGGCAAATAATCCAGGCAATACAAAAATGAATACAGGGAGTATTTTAATAAAGCCGCAGAACAAAGCACCGCTCCGTGCATGGTTTTCATCCTTCGCACCCAATACCCTTTGAACAATAGTTTGGTCGGCGCACCAATACCAGATACCTAACACGGGATAACCTAAAAACACCGCAAGCCACGACATACCACTGTTGTCGCCAAGTGGCCGTATCATAGAAAGCTTGTCAAGCGAATTGTTCTCTTGCAATGCAGCTGTCATCGGCTGCCAGCCGCCCATTTTGTTCCAGGCAGCTATTGTAATAATTGTTGCACCGGTCACCAGCACTACAGTTTGAATTGATTCTGTTACCACAACGGCTCTCAATCCGCCGATAATGGTATACAAACCCGTGAGCAATGCAATCACAATAATACTGTAATACATATTGATGCCGAACAGTGTTTCCAGCACAATGCCTCCGGCCAAGAAAGAAAATGCAATATGAATGATAATAGCAGAGACAATGGAAATAAATGCCAGCCAGTCACGGCAGGCACGGTTGTATCTTCTTTCTAAAAAATCAGGAAGTGTAGCAACGCCTGAACGGATATAAAATGGAACAAAGAGCAAAGCCAGCAGGATTAACGTAAATGCCGCCATCCATTCAAAATTGCCATTTAGCAGGCCGCTGTCAAAACCGCTCTGTGCAAGGCTTACCAAATGCAAACAAGATATATTGGTGGCAAATAAAGCAAGGCCAATCATTGGCCATTGCAATGTTTTACCTGCCAAAAAATACTCGCCTGATACATTCCCTGTTGCTTTCTTTTTACGTGTGCCAGTCCACAAACCAATAGTTGCGATACCAAGGATATAGCAACTGCTAATGATGATGTCGATATTCTTGATCACGGTTTATTTTTTATGAATCCAGTGGTGAGCGGAGCCGAACCACATTGCTACTATTGATCTTCTGTTTCGTCGAACACTTGAAGGTTCAGTTCATTATTCAACATTTTATTTTAACTGCAGCATTGCCTGCCCGTAATTTTCTACTCTTTCAAATCACAACTGCTTCCAGCCTCTTGCGGAGTAACATATACGCCATGATCAATCTTTACAGGATTTACAAAATGATTTTGCAAATGCGGAATATGTTCTAAGAACAACGCTTCATGCCCTAGACCTATATGATTAAACAATACAAGATGCTGATGCAATTGCCCCATATCGCCAACATGAGGTACCACCGGTATCCCATATTTTTTACAAAGCAAACTCACGGTTATAAATTCACTTACGCCGCCAACTCTCACTGCATCTACTTGTATAAATCCTGCACAACCGGTTTGTAAGTAGTTTTTAAAAATGACCCTGTTAGGCACGTGTTCTCCTAAAGCAAGTTTCGTTGGAGCAATTGCTTCCGCCAGGGCCTTATGTGCCATCACATCGTCAGGATGCGTGGGTTCTTCAATCCAATAAGGATTCATGGATTGAAACTCCTTGCAAATCCTAAAAGCCTGTGGCAATGTCCATTGCTGGTTGGCATCCAGCATTACTTTACTATCATCTCCAGTTTCCTCACGTACAATATGTGCACGGCGTATATCACGTTGCGGATCTGCGGAACCAACTTTTAACTTCATCGCTGTAAAGCCTTCGTCAATGGCCTTGTGGCAGTTGTTTCTTACTTTTTCATCATCATAATTAAACCAACCAACCGAAGTGTCGTAACCAGGATAACCTTTTTCTATAATCCCCATTCGTTCCTGCTTTGTTGTCAATTTTGATTGAAGCAAATAAAGAGCAGTCTCTTTGGTTAATTCATCTTCGAGATAGGAAAGATCAAGTGTGTTGAGGATATCTTCGGGTGAAAGATCAATCAATAATTTCCAGAGTGGCAACCCCCTTTTCTTCGCCCACAGATCGTAACAGGCATTGGTTACCGATGCCAGGGCTAAATGCACCACACCTTTATGCGGACCCAGCCAGCGGAATTGCTGCTCGTTGGACAATCGATTGAAAATATTTCCAAAACTACGCATCAATTCTTCAATATCTTTTCCAACTAATTGTTGCGCATAAAATTGCGCCGCTTTACAAACCAAATTATTGCCTTCGCCCAAAGTAAAAGCAAAACCGGTTCCGGTAATGCCGCTATCATCTATCAAATTGGTGATAGCATAAGAGTAAACAGGATAGCGATGTATGGCATCGCTTCCAGCACCTGATCCAAGCGGGAAACGCTTATCTGCAACTTGTATATTTTTAATCATTGAAAAGAATTATTCAATCACAGGAATGGTTTCAGCATTTTTATCCAATTCCAACACAATTACAGAACAATCCTCGTCGGGCATATTGGCCGGGAGTGTAACGTGAATATTTTTTACTTCCTGTTTAAATGTTACCGGTTGCCCTTTCAAAAAATAAGCCTTATTGACTATGATCTCTTTTAAGGCCGGAAGGGATAATTCATTGTTTCCCGCATTGAATATAAGCAGGTATATTTTATTACCCTTTCGTGTCGCTGCAAAAATTTTATTGAGTTTGTAAGGCCCACCTTTTGTATTATAAATAGCTTCGCCATAGTGCTTCAACCAATTCCCCATTTCTTTTAAACGATTTACCTGCCTGGCTTCTATACGGCCATCCGGCATGGGGCCTACATTGAAAAGAAGGTTGCCATTACCCGCTGCAGTTTGTACTAATGTCTGGATGCATTCTTTTTTTGATTTCAGCTTATCATTTGGCTTCCATGCCCATTGATTACAAATGGTGATGCAGGACTCCCATGGATCTTTCATATTTAAAGCCCCGATAAACTGCTCGGGAGTGAGATAGTCTCCCACTGTTTCTGAACCCATTACTTTATGTGATCCTTTGCCTAACCGATTATTGATAATCACATTGGGATCCAATTTTTTAATGTGTTCATAGATCTCAACGCCATATTCCTTTGTCCAGGGCGCTTCCCAGTTACCATCAAACCAAAGCATGTAAGGATGATAACGGGTGACCAACTCTTGCAACTCATTTTTCATGGTAGATACAAACTTGTTCATGTTGCTATTGGGATCAAGCGTTGTATCGCCGGGAATATTATGATTAGGATAATTGGTGTCATGCCAGTCTAAAACAGTGAAGTAGATGCAAAACGCTATGCCATTTTTTTTGCAGGCATTTGCCAGCTCACCTACAATATCTCTTTTAAATGGTGAATTCATAATATTGTATTCGGAATAAGCGGTTGGCCACAAACAAAAACCATCGTGATGTTTGGCAGTAATAGTCAGGTATTTCATGCCTGCATCCTTAGCTGTCTTCACCCAGGCATCTGCATTAAACAATGCCGGATTAAATTCCTTATACAGGTTATCGTACTCTTCTTTATTTACCTGGTTGGCTCTTGACCAGCCAATCTCTGTACCACGCAGGCTTACCGGGCCCCAATGAATAAACATGCCGAAACGTTTTTCCATAAAGCCATCCAGTATTTTTTTACTGGTGATGACTGCAGGATCAACTGCGGTTTTGCTTTGTGCCATCACGCCGAATCCGGCACACAATAAAATGCAGGTGGTAATAATTAATTTTTTCATGATCGCTTATTTCAGTGTTTGGTGTACTTTTTTATTCCATTCTCATTTCAGTACCCTGGGTTGGTTTCCTGTATCCTAGTTCTGCTCCACCACTTACAGGTAAAATGCAACCGGTAATAAAACGGGCCATATCAGAAAGCAGGAACACACAGGTATCCGCAACCACATTTCCTTCGGGACAATAACCCAATGGGTGAATTTGTTGCAAATAATTTTTTACCTGCTGTGGGAAATTTTGTTCGCTGTTCCATTGCCGCAACATAGGCGTCCATACTCCCGCAGGTGCCACTGCATTTACGCGGATACCATAAGCTGCATAATCCAATGCCATGGATTTTGTTAAAGCATTCATCGCTCCTTTTGTTGCAGTATACACAGCATGTTGTTCTTGTCCTATCTCACCCACCAGGCTGCTTGTATTTAGTATGCATCCTTTTGTTTTTTTCAAGGCTGCGATGCCATATTTTGCAGTAAGGAAAACACTTTTCACATTCACATTCATTAACTGTTCCCACTCCTTTTCTGTTGTTTCATGCAAGGCTTTTGAAGGGTATGCTATACCCGCATTGTTGTGAATGGCGTCCAGTTTTCCGAAATACTGAAGTGCTTTTTGAATGGCCTTTTCCGTCTTATCCGCCTTTGATACATCACAGCAGATACCTAAATGTTTTGGTCCCACTATTTTTAAAGCATCGTCTATTAATTGCTCATCTTTATCAAGTATCGCCACAAGGGCGCCCTGGGCAGTATATGCCTTGGCACATTCTAAACCAATACCCTGTGCGCCGCCTGTTATAAATATGATCTTATTGTTCAATAACATGTTTCTGATTTACCTGTATATCCTTTATTAATTCCATTATGCAAATTATATCTAAGGGAAAAACAGGAAAATAGACAATGCAGGTAATAAGATGGATTATCCTATGATGTAAAGTTGTAATTTTAAGATCCGTAGCCACCCGGATTTACCCGAAGTATAATATAGAATGACATGCCCAAAAAAAGAGATGGTTTTGCCGGGGAAAAATTGATCAGCCTGCCAGTAACATTGCTGGAAAAGGAAGTGGAGCAAAATCCTTTTTTCAATACATTGTTTATTACCCATATTGGGTATTTTCCCAAAGCAAGATCCCATTACCGGGACCGGAGAAAAGGATGCAAAGACAATATCCTTATCTATTGTATCGATGGAAAAGGCTGGTACCAGGTGGGGAAGGAAAAATATACGGCAGGAGCCAACCAGTTTTTTATAATTCCCGCTACACAGCAACACCTGCGCTACGGCGCTGATGAAAAAGACCCCTGGACAATTTACTGGATGCATTTTAGCGGAGATAAACTAAAAGCATTGAATGATTCTTTTTCAATAGATGAATTTCTTACTCCCCGGTCTATTAAGTTTGATGAATATAAAATTCATCTCTGGCAGCAAATATATGACTGCCTCGAAAAAGGATATAGCACTGAAAACCTGGGGTATGCCAACCTGTGCCTGTATTATTTTATTGCCTCTTTTCTTTTTCCGAAAAAGCGGGCTGAACTGATCGATCGAAAAAGCGAGGACGTAATGGACAAGGTCGTCGAATTCATGAAAAATAATATTTCGGAACGACTTGCCATAGATGATATAGCCGCTGCATTTAATTTTTCGTGTTCTCATTTTCACAGCTTATTCAGAAAGAAAACCGGCATGTCGCCGATGGACTATTTTATCCAGCTTAAACTGCAACGGGCTTGTCAATTGTTGGATCTTTCAGATTTGAGGGTTAAAGAAATAGCCGCCAAAATTGGTTATGATGACCCTTATTATTTTTCCAGGATATTCACGAAAGTAATAGGTCTTTCTCCTCAGTCATATCGAAAGAATCAAAAGGGGTGATTTTGAAGCGCTCATTAATGAGCTGGCGGATCGGCGTGGATACAATATCTTTAACTAATTTTAGCTCCTAACCTCTTTATCCAATATTCCTTATGTACCGCATAAAATATGCAGGAAAAATAATTTTAGGCGTTGCTACTACGCTGTATGCCCGGAAGAAAGAAAAAAAATGGGCGGTTAATTATATTAAACAATTAGAGCAGCAATTTAACGGTAAACTGAGCCAATCTGCTGCCTCAAGGGCAATAGTAAGTTATGAGGGTTTTATTCCCATGATCAGCGATGCTTTTACACAGCTCAGGGGAAGGAAATCAAATCCGGGTGAAAAGGAAAGGATGCTCCTGTATTTTATTTGCAGTTCCATTTTCGATGATTTCTGCGACCAGAAAGAATTGACAGCAGAGGAACTATACCGTATCTCTTATCATCCCGAAACATACAAAGCAACACGGTTTGAAGAAAGATTATTTTTACATGCGCATTTAACATTGAAGGAATATGTAAGAGACAAGCATTACTACGATTCAGTAACAAGAGAATTGTTCAAAGTACAACTTGAATCCGCCAATCAATTCAATCCGTTGATCAGCGACGATGAAATAAAGCGTATTACGCTCACAAAAGGCCGGGCCTCCACTTTGCTTTGTCATTTTTACCTGGACGAAGTTGCATCTCCAATTGAGCAAAGCTGCTGGGGTCAGTTGGGTATAATGTTACAAATTACAGACGATTTACTTGACATCTATGAAGACTTGCAGGATGGCTTGCAAACATTGCCCATCAGAATGAAAGACACAAAGCAGCTTTATGCCTTTTTTATGGACCTGGTACAACAGATGAAAGATATGATATCAGGTCTGCCCTTCCCGAATAAACAAAAAGAACATCTCGTTATTTCGCTGGTTGGCATTTGCTCATTAAGCAGCCTGGCATTACAGCAATTAACGGATATACAAGGAGCAGAAGCGCAGTTGCCCAATTTAAAAAACATGCCCCGCAAAGTGCTTATTATTGATATGGAAAAGCCGCGAAACCTTTTGTATTGCATGAAATTTACTTATCGGCAAACAATCGCATGGTTAGAGGGCGCCGATAAAAAAGCATCCGTTGTTGGTTTTAACGAAAAAGCCATTTCGTATGATGGTGTTGCCGCTGCTGGCAGAATTCCCCTATGAGGCAGGACCCTGTTTAGTGATATTGCAACCTTCTTTCACAGCCTAATAAGCTTTCAGGGTGTAAAATGGTTTAAATAGACAACAATTGTTTATTGGCGTAAGCTTATTCACTTTTGCCTGACCCGTATCCGGGAGCGCGCTGCTTCTATCAACGGCCAGATCAACTGTGTTATTATTCCTAAAGTATGAAAGGATGCGTCCTTAACTTAAAGCTCTGGATTGATGTGCTTTAAGTGTTTGAGCAAACGATCAAACCGCACCCAGTAAATGGCGCAGTCTTTTTCGCTGGTGCCGCGGGTGTAAAACAGGTATTTATTGTCCGGTGTAACATACTGCCCGAAGCGATGCGCCAGGCCATCATTGATCAAAGGCCCCAGGCTTTTAAGCGTGGTCCAGGTATGATCTGCCTTGCGGAAACTGATGTACAATTCGGATTGAAAATCTTTGGTCTCTTTGGCGCTGACGATGATATAAGATTCATCCGGATCAATATAAAAGTCGCCGTCAAAACCAGGTGTATTCAGAGGAGTACCGAGACTTCGGATCATGGTATCCTTCGCAGCCAGTGTTAACTCACAAATGTCATAACTGTTGTAGTCGTTTAGGCTTCCCTGGTTTGCATTGCTGCCCACATAGCATTTGCCACTTAGGGTTGGCATAAAATTATAAAGCCCATAGCTTTCTTTAAGGTATTCGCCAGGTTCAGTCCAGCCACCGGGCTTTCTTTGCGACCGCCAGACAAACGCGTGAACACCGTCGCCTTTTCCGCCCGCAAAATAAAGCGTTTGGCCGTCCATGGAAAAAGTCGGTGCATTGTAATGCTCATTTAAAATGAAGGGGCCTTTCCATTTTTTATCTTCATATGTAAAGTATCTTATTTTTGCATGCTTCCCGCTGGTCCATGACGTATTGGTCGGGTAATAAAATTCTTTTCCGTCTTTGGAAAAAGCGACGCGGGCCATTGGGAAGGTATCCTGTCTGGTCAGCAAATGTTTTGCAAATACTTTTGGTGTGTCACCCGGCGGTTTCTGGCCCAGGTAAGCATCAGGACTGTTCCAGAAACGGGTCTGCGCAAAAGATCTTGTATTGTTGATTCCCAACAATACAACAACGGACAGGAGTATTACCTTTTTCATTTGCCAGGAAGTTGCGTTAATCTTATCAATCAAATCAGTATAGTGAAATTTGTTGCTTCATTTTAATGACCATAAGTGACCTCCCGGGTCACCCGCCATACGCCGTTCTTCTTTTGCCATAGCTGCATAAATTTATACGTGGCTTTTTGCTGCTGCCCATTTTCAACGTGTGAAAAAGTATGCTGTCCGGTTTGTATGGCGCCATAATCTTTTATAGGATAGACTTCCATGCTGCCAGGAACTAATTTTCTGGCCAGTACATAATCCATTTTAAACAGACTGGTAAAAGCATCAACCGTTTGCTGGTAGTTACGCACCCCGATATTGTCCTGGTAGAGTTCAAGGCCAGGATCAAAATATTGTTTCAACTGGTCGATGTTGCGTGCATTAAAAGCATCGAACTGGAGCGAATCCATGTGCGCAATCTCGTTGTACAAAGGACCGGAAATCAATGTATCGGGCCGGTTTTTTGTACTGGCTGCTCCATGCTGACCTGTAAAAGAGGTTAAGCCAATGGCTACTGCTAATATAGTCATCGCTGCAAAATAGTTGTTGATCGTTTTCATACTTGATGGATGTAATATCAATGTTTCATCTTCATGATAGCATCGGCATGAGTCCCTGAAGAGGTCATTCAAAAGGTATTACAAATGTATCATTGGCTATAATTATGCCGGAATTGCAAGTGATTGCCTTTCAATTATTTGATCTTGCTGCTGCTTTTGCAGTGTACCATAAACGAACAATCAATTGTCCGTTTGTGATTGAACTAATCTAAACTAAACTAACAATGTCTTAAAACGGGTAAGCTTTCAAACATGGTAAGGCTTCACCAGTGTTACACCCTACGCTTTTATCGTAAAATGGCTGCCATATTAAGTAGCACTTTAAAAAATGATCAGAATACCTCTCCCAGGTTTGCAAAAATGCCTTGCGAGCCATGCGCGCCCCAGCCATAGTCTAATGCAATGCTCGTACGAGAAAATTTGTTCAGCTTGAACCGAACACCCATGCCATAACCCGGTGAAACCACTTCAAAACGTTTGCTGACAGGTTCAGTGAAACTTTGACCATTCACAAAAACAACTCCGCCTATCAGGCCATTACGTGTAACGCCAAAACGATATTCAGATTCAAGATACAGCAGGTTCTGTCCCCTGAAACGCCCCTGTATATATCCACGGCCGAAATTGAGGTAAGTATCTGATGCCGTACTTGCTAAATTCAGGTAAGGTGGTTTGCCACTGATATTAAACCAATCATAGGTCCAGAATGCCCATGTGTTTTTGGAAGCCGACGGAAAATGAATATACTTTCTTGCATCGATGAGTAAGGATTGCCAGCTGGCATCGCTTCCCAGAAAGCTAAAATTATTCCTGAGCACCAGGTTTGCATAATAACCTGGCTGCGGGTTGATGGAATTCCTTCTTGTGTCATACAGCAGGTTGAGGGTAATGCCTGAAGCAATGGATCGTGACGACAGGCCATACCGTTCAAAATCAGTAACAATACCAGCCGGCGGATCCACCTCTTTAATGTTCCAGTAATAATCCAGGTTATAACCAAGACCTGTATAAAGATCGGGTGCAATGGTTTTAAGAAAGGTCTGGTACATCCTTATATAGGTATAGTCAATCGTATAACTATCTGCAACATTGGTATGTCCGCCCAATCCATATGTACTCTGCGGAAATTTTTCAAAATGCCAGTCGGTAAGGATATTGATCTTGTTGCCCTTTGTCCAGAAATTTCCCTGGATCGGAACAAAGAATTGTTTTTTCTGGGTATAGTTCACACTCATCAGGACGCTGGAAATATTAGCATCCGGCTGGTTGCTGGTATAGAAAGCAAAATTTGATACAGCTGAAACTGCGAAGCCGGTCTGTAAGGTGTACTGAACAGCCGGTAAAACTGATGCATGTAATTTGCCCGTTTTAATATTGCCTGTATCATTCCGGGGTGTTGCGCGCCTGATCAGGAAATGCCTTCCAACATCGATAAGATCAACATCAGTGTACATTTTCTTATCCCCTTTAACAGCAGTACTGTCGGCCGGGGCAGGTTCATGGTCTTTGGGTAGCTGTGATTGCGCTTTTGTGAAATGGGAAATAATAAGAACGGAAAGAAAAAGTACCCGGTTTTTAAACACGTCTGATTGGATTATAGACGGTCAAGGTAGTGCCTTTAGTTAACATGACAAAAAGGCTTCATGTAAGTTCCCAGGCTCAAATAGTATTCTTAATATATTTTTAAGGAAAGCTTGGTTTTTGATTAACGGATAGTTAACAATTCAGCAATCGGACTTTGGTTCTTTTGCAAAATTTTACTATGCAATCGAGAAAACTGCATCTGACACTCTTATCATTTTGTTTGTTGTTAGCTGCTTTCACATTTGGCCAGGGCGCCGATGTCAGTATCAACGGTTATGTATTTGACAGTACTGCCAGGAAACCGATCCAGGGTGCCAGCATTACGGCAAAAAACCTGTCTACGGGTTTCTCCACCACCGTAGCTTCAGATAGCAAAGGGCAATTCAAAGTAGCCAACCTTCCGGTAGGGGCCTACACTGTACTGCTATCACATATTGGTTTTCGTCCAAAAGAATTAAACGGGATTACATTGAACCTGGGCGACAGGCTGAACTTATCCAATATTGTATTGAGCACTGGTACCACTATGCTCGCCGAAGTAGCTGTTACCAGCACTTCTTTTACCAACTCAAAAGACCGCCTGGGCGCTTCAACCGCGATCTCGGGCAGGGCACTGCAGAAACTGCCGTTACAGTCAAGAAATTACTTAGAACTGGCAACGCTTTCGCCTTTATCCACCATGGGTGGCGCTTTGGGTGGTACCAAGTCGGGTGGTATCGGCTACCTGATCGATGGTGTCAGCAACAGGAGAACGCTTTTCGGACAACCCACTGAAGGTGCATTCCCCATTTCATTGGAAAATGTGCGGGAATTTGAAGTGGAAACCAATTCTTATGATGTAACCAATGGAAGGGGTTCCGGTGGTGTGGTGAAAGCCATTACCAAATCTGGTACCAATACTTTTTCAGGAGCTGCATGGGGGTATTATGCAGCCAATTCACTCGCACAGCATACAGATGTGTTTGGAAAACCAATTACTACCAGGTTTGAAACGATCCAGGCGGGTGCCAGCCTGAGTGGTCCCATCATCAAAAATAAACTGCACTTCATGGTGTCGTATGACCAGTACCAGAAAACATCGCCTTTCAGGGCGTATGATTTCACTTCACAGGGCGCTACGCAGGACCAGGCCGAGAAAAACCTGGGTATCACCAAAGCCAACCTTGATTCCGTGATCAGTATCATGAGAAATAAAATGGGCTTTGCCAATGTGCAGCAGTATGGTGCAATCGATATCAAACAAATTACAAGGAACTTCATGACCAGGTTTGACTGGAATATCAATGCCAAAAACCTGTTGACGGTACGCTTTAATTACCAGAGCTATGCCGACCCGGATAAATTAAAAGGCGGTGGCTTATTGTCCACACAGTATATCGGCGACCAATGGGATAAATCGATCTACCTGAGCCTGAGATCGGATCTGAATGCAAAACTGAGCAATGACCTTAAGATCATTTACGATGACAATAACCGTGGGTTGGGTTTCCTGTATAATCGTTTGCCCGAAGGTTTTGTGGATGTTGTTTCTACTTTCAGCGATGGCAGCAGTGCAAAGAAAACAGTGGCGTTTGGCAACCAGAACTGGGTGCCGGAGAAGAGCGCTTCAACCACTGTTCAGTTGGTAGATAACGTTCGTTTAAAAGTGAATAAATACTCTTTTGTTTTTGGAACAGACAATATCATCACCAAAATAAAAGACAGGCTTACACATGACCAGCAGGGCCAGTTCTATTATGCAAGCCTCAACGATTTTGCCAATAATAACCCCTGGCGTTTTAACAGGAAAATTGCGTTGAACCCGGTGGGTGACTGCAATTGTAATGTAATTGAACTGGGCGCTTATGCGCAAATGGAAACGGATATCACCCCGGCTGTAACCCTTACTGCCGGTCTTCGCTGGGATGGAACTATTATCGCCGATCCTCCCACTTATAACCCATTGCTGGAAAAAGAACTGGGACTGAACAACCATGTCGTTCCTTTCGACTACCGCAAATTTCAACCCCGCGTGAATATTACCTGGGATATCAACAACAAAAGAACCGATATTGTTAAATTCGGCGCTGGTTTGTTTGCTTCTGAATTCACAACACAGGCGATTACCTTTTCACACATTGATAATGGCATAGACTTCCGGCAGGTGGATGCAAGAAGCTCAAGTGATATGATTCCATATGCCGACTGGAATGCTTACCAGCAGGATTTTTCGAAAGTGCCGGGACTGGATTATTATAATTCCCTTGCAGTGAAACCTGCAGCCACCATTACCATGATGGATAAAGACTTGAAAACACCTTCTACTTTCAAAACAAACCTGAGCTATTACAAGTATGTCACAAAATGGTTAAGGGTAGGTGCGAACCTTTACTACAACTATACCTGGAACAATTTTTACCTGATGGACCAGAATGTAAAACGCACACCTGAGTTTGTAACTAATGAGGGTAGGGCAGTATATGTGCCGGCCAGCTCATTATCTGCCAGCAGCACCATGGCTAATTATAATAAAAGCAGGATATCAACGAATTTTAACCAGGTCAGGATGTTCACCAACACGCCATGGGGCTCCAGCTTCCAGGCTTTTGTACTGGATGCCGCGGCTTCTTTTGGCAAAGGAGGAACAGTGTCGGTGTCTTATACCAGGGGAAAAGCAACGGGTACACCCAACTATAATGCAGGAGATCCCCGTAATGCCAACATGAATGTGGGAGCTTCTTATTGGGATTATAGCTCCTATGGTAAAAACTGGTACAGCAACGAAGACCTCAAACATAAATTAGTATTGGTGGCGTTGAGCCCTGCTTTTTATGGTTTTACAGTCAGTTCATCAATGGTCTATTACCAGAGCGACCGGTTCTCAGCTATGGTTAATACCGATGTGAATGGCGATGGTAATGTGAATGACCTGGCATATGTGTATGATCCTAACGACGGTAAAACACCGGCCAATATCAAAGCCGGCATGGAAACACTGCTCCAGAAGACCAGTCCCCAGTACAGGAAATACCTGCAGGATAATATGGGGCGTTTTGCAGAAAACAATGGAGGCCTGATGCCCTGGCGGTTTATCTGGAATATGAGTATTGCGAAGAATATTAACCTTGACAAAACGCAAAGACTTACATTCAGAGCAGACATCTTTAACGTGCTGAACCTGCTGAACCATGAATGGGGCGGATACAGGTCTGTGATCAATACCAACCTGTACACTGTTACCGGGTTTGATAACAGCACCAACAGCTGGAAGTACAATGTGAATACGAATGCAGGAACTTTGTTCAAGAATACCAGTCCCTATACCATACAACTGGGGGTAAGGTATAATTTCTAAAACGATGTATAAATTACTTTTATTTTTTTCTCTGTACAGCAGTGTTGGGCTCATGGCCCAACCTGCTGTTTACAGTAGCGCCAATGCGCATTCTCATAATGATTATGAACAACAGGCTCCTTTTTGGGAAGCATACCATCATGGCTTTGGCAGTATTGAAGCGGATATTTTCTTAGTGAATGATCATCCCGAGTTATTGGTAGCGCATACAAAAGAGGAATTGGTCCAGAAAAAGAGAAGACTGGATTCACTTTACCTGATTCCATTGGTGCATTGCATTCGGCAGAACCGGGGATACCCCTATGCAGATACGGCTAAAAAGCTGCAGTTATTGATTGATGTAAAAACGACAGCCGCAATTACTTTGAATAAACTGGTAGAAACGCTGGAAAAATTCCCCGAGCTGACGAATAATCATGCATTACAGTTTGTTATTTCCGGCAACAGGCCTGCACCCGATTCGTTCCAACTTTACCCGCCTTATATTTTGTTTGACGCGGAATTGCAAAAAAGTTACGATGAAGCGGCGTTGCAAAAAGTAGCGCTCATGAGTGCCGACCTGAAAACCTATACTCCCTGGAAAGGGAAGGAGCCATTGACAGAACAGGGCAGGGAGATCCTTGTTGCAGCGGTTAAGAAAGCACATAGTTTACATAAACCGGTACGCTTCTGGGGCGCTCCTGATGATCCTGATGCCTGGCATACACTGATAAATCTCCGGGTAGATTATATCAATACAGACCATATCGCCGGGCTGGCTTCGGAGCTTAACAGCTGCCAGCAAAAATTATGACCTGGCATTACATTTTGCACCAAGGTTACTGACAGTACCGACCAAGCCCTTTGGATTAAAAGACGCCATAGCCATCATGCACCATACAGGTGCACCGGATACCCTGAACCTCTGCGATTACAACAAAGCCATTTATAAAAAACTAGCCACTGTTGGAAGGCAATCTCTTCAATCACCACTTGGCAAACAATGGCCGGAACTGATCTGCGAAGACCTGCGTCCTCTGTAATCAATTCCGGCCGCCTGTTGATTCAGTTGTGCAACTGCTTATTCTGCATAAGAGAACTGTTCATGTTCGCTTGCCAGTACCTGGGCAAACAAGTCTTCTTCGAGCAGGTCTTTTACAGATTGGATAACGAAGTCGGGTGTGTAGCTGTACTGGCCCAGGTCGCGTTCATGAGTTACACCTGATAATGTGAGCACAGTAGTAAAGCCCATGGAACCGGCGCCAAGTATATCAGTACCCATGGTGTCTCCTATCATGATCGTTTCGGCTGTTGACAAACCAAGTATTTTTCTTGCCATGCGCATCATAACAGGGCTGGGCTTTCCAACACTGAATGCCTGCTTGCCTGTGGCAAATTCTATCATGGATACGAACGCACCGCAACCAGCCCTGTATTTTCCGTTGCCAACAGGGCAGTTGGGATCTAAGTTGGTGGCGATCAGTTTAGATCCGTTCATGATCATATTAATCGCTTTATCCACTGATTCAAGCATGATGGTCCTGCCTTCGCCGATGATCACATAATCGGGATTGTCATCTACAATAGAATAACCGATATTATGCAGCTCAGTCAACAAACCCCCTTCACCAATGACATAAGCTGTGCCGTGCTCATTCCTGGAAGCCAGGTACCTGGCAGTTGCCATACCGCAGGTAAAGATGTCTTCACTGTCTACATGAAATCCTAATTTGCGCAGCTTGTAAGCAACATCCCTGTTGGTGCGCTGGCTGTTATTGGTAAGAAAAAGGAAGGGATATCCTTTTTCACGCAGGGTGTTAATGAATGCTACTGCCCCGGGTATGGGCTCACTGCCTTTGTAAATTACCCCATCCATATCAATGAGGAAGCCTTTCTTTTTCATAGCTGTACTTTTTATCTTTTAGTAATAACAAATTGTCTTTTAATCAACTGGCAAGTGATCAAAACAAGCTGCGAAGCATGATGGCAAGAATATTCATTGGGCAGGCTGAGAAGCTTAATGGCAAGAGAAAGCAGGATGGCAGGCAGTTTACCTGAACCTGGCGAAATAATGCAGATCGCATATTTTGTTTGAACCAGGAGTGCATGTGTTGATACAAATATAAGGATTCTTTTTTAAAGAGACAGCATAGGGGAGCAGGTTATTGTATTCCCGATGATAGTTTTATATTTTTAAGTGTTGAAGTTAACAGTGAGATGCCATTTATTTTATTGTATAACTCATACTAAATCGCCCGTTATATGAAAAAATTGCCTTTTTTTATTTCGGTTGCTTTTTTCCTGCTGTGCTATATTAATTTTTCTTTAGCATTTCCTTTTGATGAGCATAAGACGCTCGATATTGGTGCACTGGCTCCTGATTTCAGACTGCAGGGTGTGGATGGTAAAACTTATTCCCTTGCTTCTTTTCAAAAAGCAACCATCTTAGTTATCGTATTCACCTGTAATCATTGCCCTACTGCCCAGGCGTATGAAGAACGCATCAAGCAATTAACCAATGATTACGGACCTAAAGGAGTAGCGTTGGTGGCAGTGATGCCCAATGATCCCAATGCAGTACGCCTTGATGAATTAGGGTATACCGACCTAAGTGATTCTTTCGAGGAAATGAAAATAAGGGCAGTGCAAAAAGGATTTAATTTCCCTTATCTCTATGACGGGAAAACGGAAAACATGGCCAGGGCTTACGGCCCGGTGGTAACTCCGCATGTGTTCATCTTTGATAAGGAAAGAAAGTTGCGTTACCAGGGCAGGATCGATGACGTGGAGAAGCCAACCGGTACACCTAAGCACCGGGATACACGTAATGCTTTGGATGCTTTGCTGGAAGACAGGGAAGTGACAGTAAAAACGACCAAGGTATTTGGCTGCTCCGTTAAATGGACAGAAAAAGGCAACTGGGTCGAAAAAGCCGCTGCTGACTGGGCCAAAGAACCGGTAAACATAGCAATGATCAATGAAAAGGAGATACAGGAATTGATTAAAAACCCTTCCGGCAAACTTCGCCTGATTAATGTATGGGCAACCTGGTGTGGCCCCTGCATCACAGAGTTCCCTGAATTTATTACCATGAACAGAATGTACCGGAACCGTGACTTTGAATTTATCAGCATCAGTGCCGATGATCCCGCCAATAAGGATAAAGAGCTCAGGTTCCTGCAAAAGAAACAGGCATCCAATACCAATTACCTGTTTAATGCGGCAGACAAGTATGCCCTCATCGAAGCCATTGATCCCCATTGGCAGGGCGCGCTACCCTATACCATCCTGGTGGAGCCCGGCGGAAAAATCATCTATGCCCGCGAAGGCATCATTGATCCGTTGGAAATGAAAAAGAACATTGTTGAAAGTAATACGCTGGGCAGGGTTTATTGACCTTTTGTCGTATGGGTTGCTGAGGAAAGCGAGTGCATATAGCCATTGTTTATACTTTTTTGTATAAATTATCGTACCTTTAAGCCATGAAAACAGAGATCTATCAACCACAGCAAAATGGTGCAACTGATGGGTTCAGTGCGATAGAAAAAACGGTACTCAGTGAGTATAAGTATGGTTTTGTGACCGATATAGAGGCCGATGAAGCTCCGAAAGGGCTGAATGAGACTATTGTCCGTTTTATATCTGCTAAGAAGCAGGAACCGGAATGGATGCTGGAATGGCGGTTAAAAGCATACCGCCACTGGCTCAAAATGGAGGAACCCAAATGGGCCAATATAAAGTATGGCCCCATCAATTACCAGGATATTATCTATTATTCCGCCCCGAAGCAAAAGACGAATCCCAAGAACCTGGATGAAATTGACCCCGAATTAAGAAGGACGTTTGAAAAACTGGGCATTTCACTCGACGAACAGAAACGTCTCTCAGGTGTTGCCGTGGATGCGGTGATTGACAGTGTTTCTATTGGCACTACATTCAAGGAACAACTCGCGGAACTGGGTATCATCTTTTGTTCTATGAGTGAAGCGATACAGGAGCATCCTGAATTGGTAAAAAAATATTTAAGTACGGTAGTACCCATTACCGATAATTATTTTGCTGCTTTGAACAGCGCTGTATTCAGCGATGGCTCATTCTGTTACATACCCAAAGGTGTTCGCTGCCCGATGGAATTGTCTACTTATTTCCGGATCAATGCAGAAAATACCGGGCAGTTCGAAAGAACGCTGATCGTAGCGGAAGAAGGAAGCTATGTGAGCTACCTGGAAGGGTGTACAGCCCCGATGCGCGACGAAAACCAGTTACATGCTGCTGTAGTTGAACTCATTGCATTGGACAATGCAGAAATTAAATATTCCACTGTTCAAAACTGGTACCCGGGCGATAAGGAAGGCCAGGGCGGCATCTACAATTTTGTAACGAAACGGGGTATTTGCAAAGGCATTAATTCCAAGATCTCCTGGACACAGGTAGAAACCGGATCGGCGATCACCTGGAAATACCCGAGCGTGATCCTGAAAGGCGACAATGCAGTTGGTGAGTTTTATTCCGTAGCCGTGACCAATAACCACCAGCAGGCAGATACCGGCACCAAGATGATGCACCTGGGGAAAAACACAAAAAGCCGGATCGTTTCGAAAGGTATCTCTGCCGGGTTCAGTAACAACAGCTACAGGGGACTGGTACATGTGGGCAAAAATGCCGGCAATGCCCGTAACTTTTCTCAATGTGACTCTCTTTTATTGGGCGACAAATGCGGCGCGCATACTTTTCCTTATATCGAAGTGAAAAATAATACTGCAGTAGTAGAACACGAAGCCACTACTTCAAAGATCGGCGAAGACCAGCTGTTTTATTGCAACCAAAGAGGTATTGATACAGAAACAGCAGTGGCATTGATCATCAACGGCTTTGCCAGGGAAGTAATGAACCAGCTGCCCATGGAATTTGCTGTGGAAGCGCAGAAACTGCTGGCCATCAGCCTGGAAGGCAGTGTAGGCTAATTGAATTTATTAAAAAAAGTATACCATGTTGAATATTCAGAATTTACACGCGGGCATTGAAGGAAAGAAAATTTTAAAAGGGATTAATATCGATATAAAGCCGGGTGAAGTACATGCTATTATGGGGCCCAATGGCTCGGGTAAAAGTACCCTGGCATCTGTGTTGGCAGGACGGGCAGATTATGAAGTGACAGATGGATCGGTAACATTTTTAAGAAAAGACCTGCTGGAGATGAGCCCGGAAAAAAGAGCCGGCGAGGGCCTCTTCCTTGCTTTTCAATACCCTGTTGAGATCGCCGGTTTGAGTACGATCAACTTTGTGAAGACCTCGGTCAACGAGATCCGTAAATACCGTGGAGAACAGCCGCTGGATGCCGTGGCCTTTTTGAAACTGATGAATGAAAAAATGGCTTTGATGAATATTGAAAAGTCCTTGCTGACACGCTCCCTAAATGAAGGCTTTTCCGGCGGTGAGAAAAAGCGGAATGAAATTTTCCAGATGGCGATGATCCAGCCGAAACTGGCTATCCTGGATGAAACCGATTCAGGCTTAGATATAGACGCCATTCGTATCGTAGCCAATGGCGTTAACAAACTGCGCAGTAAAGACAATGCCGTTCTTGTGGTAACCCATTACCAACGCCTGCTGGATTATATCATCCCCGATTTTGTTCACGTGTTATACAACGGGCGTATTGTAAAATCGGGCCCGAAAGGACTTGCATTGGAGCTGGAACAAAAAGGATATGATTTCATCAAGACTGAAATCGATGCAGGTGAAGAAGTTGAAATCAATAAATAAGACGCATGAACACTGCACTATATTTTAAAGAACATTTTGACCGGCTGCAATCGGAAGACGCAGATAGCAGCCTGGGAACAATTCGCCGGCATGCATTCAATGCTTTCGAAGAAAAGGGTATTCCTACCACCCGGCTGGAAGAATGGAAATACACACGGATCAGTGGCTTGTTTGACCAGGAATACCTGTTCCCGGTAAACGAGGAAACAGGTGCACTCTCAGAACAGGAGCTGGATGCTGTCCGCCTGCCGGGACATGAACAATCCAATGAACTGATCTTTATCAACGGCATATTTTCTTTTTCACGCTCTACTATCCGTTCCGATGAATTGGTAGTGCTGCCTTTGGAAGTGGCGGCTAAAAATGAATACCGGGATATTGTTGCAAAGCACCTGGGACATAGCAGCAATTATTTAAAAGATGGCATTAATGCACTCAATACTGCGTTTGTGTGCGGGGGCGTTTTTATCCAGGTAAAAAAAGACCAGGTTGCTGCACATCCTGTTTACATCTATCATATTACTGACACGCGTTCCGGAAATATTTTCTCCCAGCCGCGCAGCCTGCTGCATGTTGACCAGCATGCACAGGTACAGGTTGTAGAAACATATACGACCATCGGTAAAGCTGAAAGTTTTACCAACCAGGTAATGGAAATGGCAGTGGAAGAAGATGCCATGGTGGAATACTATAAAATTCAGAATGATGCCGGACATGCCAACCAGGTCAGCACAACACATATCAGGCAGACGGGCAAAAGTTATGTACACGCAGTAACGATTTCACTAAACGGGGCAATGATCCGCAATAACCTGGATGTTGTGTTGGAAGCAGAGCGGTGCGAAGCGCATTTATACGGATTGTATTTCCTGCACGGAAAGAGTCATATTGATAACCATACTGTGGTAGACAATGTGAAACCCAACTGCTTCAGCAATGAATTGTACAAAGGTATTATCAATGACCAGGCTACCGCTGTGTTTAACGGGAAGATATTTGTTCAGCCCCAGGCACAAAAAACAAATGCCTATCAGTCGAATAAAAACATACTGCTTTCAGATACCGCCAGTGTGAATACCAAGCCGCAACTGGAAATTTTTGCCGATGATGTAAAATGCTCACATGGTTGTACCGTTGGAAGATTAGATGAAGAAGGTTTATTCTATTTGCGGTCGAGGGGTATCAGTGAGAAAATTGCCAGGTCGCTTTTGGTGCATGCTTATGCCATAGATATACTGGAACATATCAAGCCTGCACCCATCCGTATGTATGTTGACCAATTGATTTCAGAACGTTTGGAATTTGATATCGCATGACACAGCCAGCTACCATCATACAAAACAGCCTGGATGTATACGCCATCCGGCAGCAATTCCCGGTACTGAACAGGGAAGTGAAGGGTAACCCATTGGTATATTTTGACAATGCAGCCACTTCGCAAAAACCACAGGTAGTGATCGACGCACTTATGCAGTATTATACTGCGTACAATGCCAATATTCATCGCGGCATTCATACCCTCGCAGAAGAAGCTACGGCTGCTTTTGAAAAGACCCGTGATATTGTTCAGCATTTTATTCATGCAGCATCAAGAGAGCAGGTCATTTTTACCCGCGGGGCTACAGAAGGGATTAACCTGGTAGCGTATACCTGGGGCAGGCAAAACATACAAGCAGGCGATGAGATCATTATTTCCACCATGGAACACCACTCCAATATTGTTCCCTGGCAGATACTGTGTGAAGAGAAAGGCGCCCTGTTGAAGATCATCCCCATTAACGACCAGGGAGAATTGTTGATGGATGCGTACCAGCAATTACTAAGTGCCAAAACAAAACTCGTGGCCATTGCACATGTGTCCAATGCAATGGGGACTGTGAACCCTGTTAAGCAGATGATTGATGCTGCGCATAAGGCAGGAGCTGTTGTTTTGGTAGATGGTGCACAGTCCGCCGTTCACCTTGATATTGATGTACAGGAGATGGATTGTGATTTCCTTGTCTTTTCTGCACATAAAATATATGGCCCCACAGGCGTTGGTGTATTATATGGAAGGAAGCAATTACTGGAATCGATGCCGGTTTTTCACGGCGGCGGCGAGATGATCAGGGAAGTATCGTTTGAGAAAACTACGTACAACGACCTGCCTTATAAATACGAGGCAGGTACGCCCAATATTGCGGATACGATCGCTTTTGGAACAGCCCTCCATTTTTTAGAGCAAACAGGGAAAGAAAAGGTACGGAATCATGAAGCAGCATTACTGGATTATGCAACAGCGCAATTGGAACTGATACCGGGTTTGCAGATCATAGGTGAGGCCAGGGAGAAAATAAGTGTTGTTTCTTTTGTGATCGATAAGATACATCCGCAGGATATCGGAATTTTACTGGACAACCGGGGTATCGCAGTAAGAACAGGCCATCATTGTGCGCAGCCTTTGATGAACAGGTTCAATATCCCCGGAACTGTCAGGGCATCATTCGCCATGTACAATACAAAAGAAGAGATCGATACATTGATAACCGGTTTGAAAAAAGCAGTAAAAATGCTTTCATAAGTAAATGAGTAACCTGAAAACGATAGAACAAACTGAAAGAGAAATAGTGGAAGAGTTTTCCTTATTCGACTCCTGGGACGATAAATACGAATACATTATCGACATGGGAAAAAAGCTGCCGGAGCTGGAGCAGCAGTATAAAATGGAGGAGAACAAGGTCAGGGGCTGCCAGTCAACCGTATGGTTAGTAGCGGATTATAAAGACGGGAAAGTGTTGTTTAAGGCAGACAGCGATGCAATGATCGTAAAAGGATTGATCAGTATGCTGATCCGTGTTTTGTCAGGCCATACACCCGATGAAATTACAACGGCTAAGCTGGCGTTTATCCGGGAGATCGGCATGACCACACACCTGGCGCAAACCCGTTCAAATGGGCTGCTGGCAATGGTTAAACAGATGAAAAATTACGCCCTGGCTTATAAAATAAAAAAGACAACATCTTTTAAAGACCATGAATACCGAAATAATTAAACAGAAGGTGATTGAATGCCTGCAAACGATCTATGACCCGGAGATACCGGTGAATATCTACGAAATGGGAATGGTATATGAGATTAATGTTTTGCCCATTAATAATGTGCAGATCGTGATGACATTGACCACGCCCAATTGCCCGGCTGCCCAATCCTTACCTGTTGAAGTGGACCAGAAAGTAAGGGAGATTGAAGGGGTAAGCGATGTGCATGTTGCTGTGACCTGGACTCCTCCCTGGAACAGAAGCATGATGTCTGAGGCAGCACAACTGGAACTTGGCATGCTATGAAAACCGATGATATTTGTATGAATTATCTGACAACACAGTAATATGAAAATAACGGCACAGGAAGAATACGGGTTACGGATACTGATACGGATTGCCAGCTGTCAGGATGAAAATGGTATGAGCATACCGCAATTGAGCGAGGCGGAAGGATTAACGGGCCCCTATGTTGCCAAAATGACAAGGATACTTCGTATGGCAGGATTTATCAATAGTACGCCGGGCTATAAAGGCGGTTATGTATTAGCCAAACCTGCGAAAAAAATAATTATCGGTACGGTATTGAAAGTGCTGGGAGGTACCTTGTTTGATGAAACATTTTGCGGACTTCATACAGGGGTACTGGATATCTGTACGCATTCTGTAGACTGTTCTGCCCGTTCCCTGTGGCATAAGATCCAATATACAGTAGACGGGTTACTGGATAAAATTACGTTACATGACCTGGTAAATCCGGAAAAAGAAGTGAAGCAGATTTTGAACTATATGCCAGAATAAAGTAATACCTTAATTGCATAGTTAATTCCATCACATCCCAGTCCATCCAGGTAAAAGTGTATTACTGGCGTAAAAATGTGACCAAAATGGAACAGACACAGATTCTTCAGGGTTACTTATTTAATGAAGCAATCTTCTGTGCCTGGGTAGTGGTATAATATTTAGCAATCATATTGGGTACTTCCCAGCCTGGCATAGTATGCTTTTGCAGGTACTCCAGGTATTTTTCGGTCACTTTTGCAAAATGACCTTCATGTGTTTCTTTATATTCGTCGGGTATGGTCACTTCCCAGCCGTTTTTGTTCTTAACGAGACCCACTCCTTTATACAACCGGTTTATTTGCTGAATGGCTATGGCCAGTTTTTCAGCATAGGCTTCGCCCTGGTCAGCGGTTTCGATGTATAAAGCAGGTGTATAATTTTGTTCTTGTCCCTGTCGTATGACAAGGTTGGCTCTTGTACCTCTCATGATTGAATAATGCGTATCCCCTCCGCCTTCCGGGGCTTTATAATTCCAGATGACGGATACTTTCGCATGGATGTCTTTGATGGTGTAATTGATCTCGCCATTACACATTACTTCCAGCTGATTGTTGGGGTTAAGGTATTTCTCTAAGTAAGCAGGAATATTTTTTTCTTTTGTCAGGTCAGAAAACTGCTCTTTGGACAATACTGTTGGCCATTGCTTTGCCGTATTGATGTGGATGTCTTTTTCGTATGACAGTGCGTGCTCTGGAAAGCACTCCCATTGAATGAGGTCAACCAGGTGTGTGGTAACATCTACAATGCCCTCACCTTCCTGTGCTACATCCATGAACCAGGCCGGCCTTGTTAAGGCGCTGCCCGATACATTTTTGTAAAAATGATGTACACTCTCCTTGGTAACCGAAGGGTTTAGCACTGTCCCTTTTTGCAGCGTTCCAAACACGTTTTTGTTTGCCGATAACAGCCGCTGCAGGATAGTGGTTATTTCATAACGTTCTGTCATGATATCGTACAGGAGCAAACCTTTCTTTTTGGCAACCTCAAATGATTGTTTTAACAGGGCAAACCCGTCTGCGTTGATGGCCATGGGCTTGTCGGCAAAAACGTTAAAACCGGCTTCAATCGAACGAAATATATACGATGTTTTTAACTGGTTATTACCTGCCAGTACCACTACATTACCTTTTTTCTCCGCAATCATCCTGGCAAAGAAATCATCACCTGTATACACATTCTCTTTCCAGCTGGTAGGCGCAACAGCGCGATTGTTATAGCTGTTGATCCTGTCTAAATGCATTTGCAGGTCAGGTCCTCCGGGTGCATACACATAAACGGTATGATCAACCTGCGGATAGTCTGACTTTTGCACCAGTGCTGCATGAAAATGCCCGGGGTCTAAGGTGATCAGCCTTACTTTGTCCTGCGCTTGCGCAGGCAGGTTCATACAAACGAGCATAACAATAACAAAATATGTTTTCATAATCAGTTTTATACTTTTAATTATGCCAATCCTTTCACTTCATAAGGGAAACGATGCGGCCTGTTGAGCATACTGTTGGCTTCATCATCATTAATGAAGCGCTCATTGAGCGGATCCCAATAAACTTTTCTTTT
Source organism: uncultured Sediminibacterium sp. (assembly GCA_964507525.1). Lineage (GTDB taxonomy): Bacteria > Bacteroidota > Bacteroidia > Chitinophagales > Chitinophagaceae > Sediminibacterium. The sequence goes on from CAZDQB010000020.1 coordinate 45,517, forward strand.
CAGTTTCATTACAATATGATGCACTAAGCACGCAGAGCAGGAGCGGTGCCCGGCTTCAACCGGCGCAATGGGCTGCTTTCTTGACTTGATGCAATCTAACCAATTGCCATGATGTTCTTCACTTCTGTAAAGCTGTATCTCATTTTCACCGATGACCGATGTAATGATGGCTGGATCACTGGCGGTAAGCGCTTTGGAATTTGTGTTCTGCACAGGATCGGATGCGCTTGCCCTGTAATTGCCCCTTGTTACAAATATCCATCCTTCTGTTCCTTCAAATTTGATTCCATTGGGTAATTCGTTACTGATGATCATTTTAACACCATTGGCATACAATGCTTCTGTCTGAAAAATGCCATGTACATTCCATAACCCTTTTTGGGGAAACTCAGCTTTGCCCCATACTTCCGCCGGGCCGGTATATTCCGTATCCATGGCCCAGTGCGAACAGTCAACATGATGAGAACCCCAACCGGTGATCATGCCTGCGCCAAATTGTTCACAGCGTAACCAGCCGGGCCTGCCGTAGTCGTTCTGTGGGTGCACCCTTTTTTCGGTGTAATAAACATAAGGGGTGCTGCCTAACCATGCATCATAATTCAAATTGGACGGTATGGGCATTTCAGGTTCTTCCTCACCGGAAGGGTCACCGGGCAAACCCACATATACTGTTTTCAATTGCCCGATCCTTCCGTTCCTGACTAATTCTGCGGCGTACCTGAATTGCGGGGAAGACCGTTGCTGGCTGCCTATTTGCAATATCCTTCCTGTTCTGTGTACGGCATTGCTTAAAGCCCTTCCATCTGCAATGGTTAGTGAAGCGGGTTTTTGTAAATACACATCTTTACCGGCCTCAACAGCATGGATGCCAAGGTAAGCATGGGAATGATCCGGTGTACTGATCAGCACAGCATCAATATCCTTATTCAATAACAGTTCACGGTGATCATGGTACATGGTAACTCCGTCGTAAGCTTTGCCTGTTTTTTTGCTGTAATAATCATTCACATATTTTTTCCCTTCAGCCAGCCTTTTGCTGTCCAGATCACATACGGCTATGATATTGGCATGTTCATATTTGAGTGTTTCATGCATATCATGATCGCGGGAAATACGGCCAACGCCAATGGCGCCAACATTGATCCTGTTACTCGGTGCGTTTTTACCAAAGACAGAAGCTGGTACAACCGTTGGAAACCCTGTGATGGCAAGGGAAGACGCTATGCCTGCTTTTGCAGCCGATGCCACAAAATCTCTCCGGTTTATTTTTTTCTTTATAGACATGGGTTTATGGTTTTAAAGGGTCATCTTTTGAAATGGAGAAGGATGTATTATAGTTGATACCTTTTGATTTGCTGGCAATGAACCGGATACCGTTTAAGATATGATTTTTAAAAACGGGATCCTGGTAAGATTCTTTACTATGCCCTAAGGTCGTGATCCATACATTGCCGCCCTGGAATTGCTGGTACCAGACAGAAGGATAATAATCTGCATAAGGAGCAGCATTCTTTTGAATGGTTTCGGTCTGGTCAGGGTTCAGGCTGTGTATATCATGTGCCATCAGGACTTTGGTGCCGGGATACAGTTCTTTTCCAAAATAGCATTCGTCTTCCCTTTCCCAAACCTTTGGAATACCCTGCATGGTTTCATGCGCAGGATCAATCATTACGTCTTTGAAGCGCTGAAATTTTGCATGCCAGGAGAAGGTGCATCCTATCAGCATCTTAAACCATTTCCAGTTCCTTTCGGTGCCGGTAATGGAATGAATGCCCACAAGACCGCCACCCGCTTCTATATACCTTCTGAATGCGATCCTTTGCGCATCATTGTCAAATACATCATTATTAGTACTGGGGAAAACGAGGAAATTATATTTTTTCAGGTTTGACGCTGTAAAAACAGCAGGATCATCAGAAACCTCTACTTTGAACTGGTATGTTTTTGCCAGGTCCTGGATGCAGGCAACGGCTGAAGGAATATTATCGTGTACATATCCTTTTCCGTTTCTGGTATATACGAGGACCGTGCTTTTTCTCAGTTTGCCAGCTGCCGGATCTTCTTTCGGCAGCGGGCGAAAACCAGACAGTAGCAGGACAAAAAGCAGGCAGCCAATCGGATAAATTCTTTTCATGGTTGATGATGACTTATTTTTTTGTTGATGAAATAAAATTTTGCCAGGCAGCTTCTGCCGTATCCCTGGTCATGTGGCCATTGAAGATGAGGAACCTGTATTTCAGTACATGCTCTTTTCCGGGCTGCAGGTGCCAGTCCATATTTTTGGTAGGAGAGAAGTTGGCAAAAACATCGCCCCGCTTGTTCATGTCCTCCGGCCATATGCGCAAGGGTTCGGGGTAGTTATAATTACCGGGATGGCTCATCATCACAGCGCCGCCATAATCATTGTCCAGCACACCCTGTAAAATCACCCATTTTGCCCTGCTGCCATCTGCATCTTTCCTTGTTTTGCCTTCGGATGTGAGGGTTTCGCTGTTGTTGCGGTCCCATTGTTCTGTTGCCCTCCAGCCAAGGCCGCCATACCTGTATTCTTTTAATACCACTTCATCATTTGTGGCACAGTTCAGTTGAATGGTGATGTCCATAATATAAGCAGTGTCCGTTGGTTTTGGCTGGTATACGCGTACTGTCTGTATTTCAGTAAGTGGAATGGTTTCAGTTCCATCCTTTTCAAAAATGACGTGCTCATGAAGCGCTTTATATTCACTAAAGGCAGCTTTGTCGGTCTGTGCAATGAACCTGGCAAAACGCACGGTTCCTTCTTTACTTCCCAGGTTCCAGAAATCTATTGTTTTTCCCCTGAACGCAACTTTTGTCCAGGGATTCCATAACCCATAATGATGATGGTGATCGGGCGGATTAATCCGGGTAAGCATTTGTCCATGTGGTGTATACAAGGGATGAATAAATCCGCTTCTCCTGAAAATTAAATCAACACCTGCAGGCGGGTAGGATATGCCAAAATGGTAATTCACCAATGGTTTGCCTGCACCCGTAATGCTTAGTGACCCGTTTTCAATAATGATATGACTCATCTTTTTCTTCTTATGGGAATCCGGGTTCCTGTTGTTGTCCTGCGCTGTACCTGGATGCAGGAAAGACAGGCAAAGCAGGCATAAGGCTCCTGCCAGCGTGTTGCAGTATTTCATGAAGCAATCGTTTGAAGTCAAATATGACGGTTATGTAATATATCATACCCTGTGATGATAACAGGATACTAATTTAACCCATACAATCTACTTATTCCGCATCTTATAGCCGGAATATTCATCGCAAACGATTCCGTAATTTCAGTATTTTTAAAGACCTGTCATACCTTAATCACTGCCTCATGAAACAGTTTGTCGCTGCACGGCTCATGCTCTTTTTTTTGATTGCCGGCACTATTACTTACGGCCAAAAAACGGAGCCGGCTTTTTTCAATGCACTTAAGTGGAGAATGATTGGCCCGCACAGGGGTGGCCGTACCGTTGGTGCAGCAGGCGTTCCACAACAACCCGGCACATTTTATATTGGCGTCAACAATGGTGGTGTATGGAAAACGACAGACTACGGCAGAACCTGGTTCCCGGTTTTTGATAAAGAACCAACAGGCTCCATAGGCGATGTGGCAGTTGCTCCATCAGACCCCAATATCATTTATGCCGGCAGCGGTGAAGGCCTGCAAAGACCAGACCTGTCAGTTGGAAACGGAATCTATAAATCAACCGATGCAGGCAGGTCATGGGTACACCTGGGTTTGAGCAACGGGCAGCAGGTAGGCGGATTAGCCATTGATCCCATGGATGCAAACAGGGTATTTGTTGCGGTATTGGGTCATCCTTATGGCCCTAATACAGAACGTGGCGTGTACCGTACCACCGACGGCGGCAAGACATGGGAACGGGTATTGTATAAAGACGAGAACACCGGAGCAGTACAGGTGGCCATCGATCCGAAAAATCCGGCGATCATTTATGCCGACTTATGGGCAGGCCGCCAGGGTCCCTGGGAAAATGGCGCCTGGAATGGCCCGGGCAGTGGATTGTATAAATCAGTGGATGGTGGCAACACCTGGACAAAACTCACTAAAGGATTACCAACTGTTGAACAGGGGTTGGGCAGGATAGGCTTCTGTATCGCCCCCAGCAATCCCAACAGGATGTATGCAACAGTTGATGCAGGTGCCAACGGCGGGATGTACCGGAGTGATGATGCGGGTGAAAACTGGAAGAGCATCAGTAACGACGGCAGGTACTGGGGACGCGGCAGCGATTTTGCCGAAGTAAAAGTTGATCCTAAAAATGCAGACATCGTTTACACCGCAAATGTGGTGGTATGGAAATCGGCGGATGGAGGGAATAGCTGGAAAGATTTCAGGGGTGCGCCGGGTGGAGATGATTACCATCGTATCTGGATTAATCCTGATAATACGGCAATCATGCTGATTGCATCGGACCAGGGCGCCATTATTACAGTAAATGGCGGAGCAAGTTTTTCATCCTGGTATAACCAGCCTACGGCACAGTTTTATCATGTTAGTACAGACAACGCATTCCCTTACAATGTGTATGGTGGCCAGCAGGAAAGCGGTTCTGTTGGTATTGCATCACGTGGTAACGACGGGCAGATTACTTTCCGGGAATGGCATCCTGTTGGCGCGGAAGAATATGGTTACGTAGCTGCTGATCCGCTGAACCCCGATATTATTTATGGCGGCAAGCTCACTAAATATGATAAACGCACAGGGCAGGTGCAAAACATTGCACCCGAAGCCGTGCGCAGCGGTAAGTATCGTTTCCTGAGAACGGCTCCTGTATTGTTTTCTCCTGTTGATCCCAGGCTATTATATTATGCAGGTAATGTCCTTTTCAAAACCAATAACGGCGGGCACTCATGGGAAAAGATCAGTCCCGATCTTACCAGGGAGACCTGGGATATTCCTGCAAGTGTAGGTATATACACAACAGATGCCTTGAAAAAAACGCCAAGAAGAGGAGTGATTTATACAGTAGCGCCCTCACCAAAAGACATTAATACCATCTGGTGCGGAACCGATGACGGGCTGATACAGCTTACAAAAGATGGCGGTAAATCCTGGAAGAATGTAACGCCAACGGCCATCACTTCCTGGAGCAAATTGTCTTTAATGGACGCCGGTCATTTTAATGTGCAGACAGCCTATGCTGCTGTTAACAGGATCAGGCTGGATGATATGCGCGCGCATATCTATAAAACAACCGACGGCGGCAATAGCTGGGAAGAAATAGTCAATGGCTTACCCAATGATCCTATTAATGTGGTGAGGGAAGATCCTTACAGAAAGGGGTTGTTGTATGCCGGTTCTGAAAAAGCGGTATATGTATCTTTTGATGATGGAGAACACTGGCAAAGCTTACAACTGAATATGCCCGCCACTTCCATCAGGGACCTGGTTATTAAGGATGATGATATTGTAGTAGGTACGCATGGCCGTTCTTTCTGGATACTGGATAATATTACGCCATTACGCCAGACCATAACCAGGGATGCTGCAAAAAAAGAGACCGTGTTATTCAAGCCACAAAAAGCGATCCGGATGAGATGGAATATGAACACAGATACGCCATTGCCGCAGGAGGAACCAGCCGGCCAGAATCCACCGGATGGCGCTATCATCGATTATTTTTTGGAGCGGTCTGCAGACGGACCTGTTACCATCGAGATCACCGATGCAAAAGGGATGCTGGTGCGTACATTCAGCAGCGGTGACCAGCCATATACCCTTCCTGCTGTGAATATTCCCTTATATTGGATCCGGCCGCAACAATTGATTGCAGCAGCAGCAGGGGCTCACCGGTTCACCTGGGATCTTCACTATGCACCTTTGCCTGTGCCGGTATCTTTTCCTATTGCAGCCATCTATGGCAATACAGCTCCTGAACCAGTTGCTCCGTGGGTCATGCCCGGAACTTATACCGTAAAACTTACTGTGAATGGCAGATCCTACACACAACCATTGGAAGTAAAAATGGATCCCCGTGTTAAAACGAGCATGCAGGACCTTGCTGAACAGCATTACTATGCCATGATCTGTTATGAAAGCAGCAGGCAGGCAATGGCCCATATAGTAAAAGGAGAACAAGATTTCAACGCTGTCAGTGATGCTTTTCGCGCAGTACTGAGCATTGTAGAAGAAGCAGATGCCCGCCCTACGGCGCAGGCGATCGAAGCAGTAAAAAAATGGCGGGCTGCGTTGGAATCTTTAGAGAATAAAAGCCGTCATCCCGATCAGTAAAACATTGATAGATTTTATTGTATATTTCCTTTCTAATACTACTAATACTATGAGAAGAGCTTTCAGCTTGCTGGCTGTACTGACCTTGTTTACATTATCAGCCATTGCACAGGATAAAAGAAAGACAAAACAGACTACAGCTATTGTACCTGCCGGCAGCAATGATTCCGTATTCTTTTCAAAAGTAAAATACCGTTTGATTGGTCCTTTCCGCGGAGGAAGAAGTGCGGCAGTGACCGGAAGTTTTAAAAATAAAACGACCTTCTACTTTGGTGCCACAGGAGGAGGTGTTTGGAAAACAACGGATGGCGGCAGTAACTGGAAGAATATTTCTGATAAATATTTTGGCAGTTCCATAGGAGCGGTGGCAGTTGCGCCAAGTGATGAGACCATCCTCTATGCAGGAGAAGGAGAAAATACCCTGCGCGGCAATGTATCTGAAGGTTTAGGAGGCGTATGGCGCAGTGATGACGGTGGCCGGAGCTGGAAAAACCTGGGATTAAAAGACGGACGGCATATCATTCGCATTGTTATTCATCCCAAAGATCCGAACACAGTATGGGTGGGGGTCATAGGACATTTATTCGGCCCCAATAAAGAAAGAGGTGTGTACAAAACAACCGATGGTGGCAAGACCTGGAAACAGGTATTGTTTGTGAATGAACAGACCGGTTGTTCAGAACTGGTGATGGAAGCTGATAACCCGTCTGTGCTTTATGCAGGCATGTGGCATGTATTGCGCACACCCTACAGTATGGAAAGTGGCGGAGAAGGAAGCGGGTTGTGGAAGAGTACCGATGGTGGTGAAACATGGACCAACCTCTCTGCTAAAAAAGGCATGCCTAAAGGAACCTGGGGTATCGTAGGCGTGGCGGTGGCGCCCAGTAATCCTGATAAAATATTTGCCATCATTGAAAATGCCAATGGCGGATTGTATGTAAGTAATGATGGAGGCGACAGCTGGTCGCTTCAAAGCAGCGATAATAACATACGCCAGCGGGCATGGTATTATTCTAAAATATTTGTCGATCCAAAGAATGAAAACCTGGTCTACTGCCTGAATGTGGAATTTATGCGAAGCAGGGATGGCGGAAAAACATTCCAGCCGGTGGCCACACCACACGGCGATCATCATGACCTGTGGATCGATCCGCAGGATGGTAACCGGATGATCATTGGTGATGATGGCGGCGCGCAGGTCAGCTTTGACGGAGCTGCCAACTGGAGCACTATGAACAATCAGCCAACAGCGCAGTTTTACCGCATATCAACTGACAATGCGTACCCATACCGCGTGCTTGGCGCGCAGCAGGATAATTCAACTGTACGTATTAAGAGCAGGACAGCTGGAGTAGCTATTACAGAAAGGGATTGGGATCCGACCGCAGGTGCCGAAAGCGGTTATGTGGTTGCAGATCCATTGAACCCGGATATCGTGTACGGAGGAAATTACGGCGGTTATTTATCAAGGCTTGATCATAAAACAGGAGAGAACCGTGCCATCAACGTATGGCCGGATAATCCAATGGGTGCAGGAGCAGATGTACAGAAATACCGCTTTCAATGGAACTTCCCCATTTTCTTCTCGCCGCATAACCCCAAACGGCTGTATGCATGCGGCAACCAATTATTTGTGACTGAAAACGAGGGACAGACCTGGGAAGTGATCAGTCCGGACCTGACAACGAACGACAAAACCAAACAGGCATCGAGCGGCGGGCCTATCACCAAAGACAATACCTCGGTAGAATATTATTGCACCATCTTCACCGCAACAGAATCAGCTTTGGAAAAAGACCTGCTGTGGACAGGCAGTGATGATGGATTGGTGCACGTAAGCAGGGATGGCGGAAAGAACTGGGAAAATGTAACGCCACCAGAAGCCGGCAAATGGATGATGTGGAATTGTATTGAAACAGATCCTTTTGAAAAAGGAACCGCTTATTTTGTTGGAACGAAATACAAACTCGATGACTTTACGCCGTATGTTTTTAAAACAGAAGATTATGGTAAAAACTGGAAGCTGATTACTGCCGGTATTGGTAAAATGCATTTCACGCGCTGCCTGCGGGCCGATAAGAAAAGACCTGGTTTGTTATATGCAGGAACAGAATATGGTATGTATATCAGCTATAATGGAGGGGCACAATGGAAACCTTTTCAGCTAAACCTGCCTGTTGTTCCGGTTACGGACCTGACCATCAAGGACAATGACCTGCTGGTGGCAACACAGGGACGCGCTTTCTGGGCCATTGATGACCTGGGTGTGGTGCAGCAAAAAGAAGCGGTTGTACTTGACAAGCCATTGCATGTATTTGCAGTGAACGATGCATACAGGATGGAGGGAGGTGGCAGGTTCAGCCGTTCATCAGGAGAAGATCCGCACAATGCAGGTACCAATCCGCCTAATGGAACCGTAATCAATTACTACCTGAAAAATGCCCATGATTCTTCCCGCTTGGCCATTATCATTTTTGATAAAAAGAATGAGCCGGTCAGAACATTCAGCAGTAATGCCAAAGATGCAGCGGATAAGATTGAGTTCGCCAATGGAATGAACCAGTTTACCTGGGATATGAATTACCCGCCGGCAGAAAAGATTGACAATATGATCTTGTGGAACGGAAGTGTTGGTACTGTAAAAGCGGCTCCCGGCAGGTATATGGCAAGGGTCCGTTATGAAAAGGATTCGGTTGATGTGCCATTTGTGATCAAAGAGAACCCTGCCCGTAAAATGACAGAAAAAGAAGAGGATGCCAGTGTAGGATTTTTGCTGGATGTGAAAAATAAATTCAGCGAAATACAAAAAGCAATAAAGCAGCTCCGGAGCGTAAGAACACAGATCAGTGATTTTACCGCTAAATTAGATACAGCCAATACCCGGGATATTCATAAAACAGCGGACAGCATCACTAAAAAACTAACGAAAGTGGAAGAGGCATTATACCAGACCAAAGCAAAAAGCGGGCAGGACGTACTGAATTACCCTATCCGGTTAAATGATAAGATTGCCGGCATATTTGGAGTGGCCGCCAGTGGTAATACCCCGCCGAGCAAACAGGCCAGGGAAGCATTTGCCGAATTAGGCGCCCAGGCCGATGTGCAGCTGGCTATGCTTAAGGCAGTGCTGGATAATGACCTGAAGGCATTTAACCAGCTGATCAATGAAAAGCGGTTGCCGGTGATTGGAGTGAAGCAGGAGTAAGCTGTTTTATGTAACGTGTTAATCAACCAAAGATTTCACCATAAAAAACAAACAATGAACTGGAAACTCATTTTTAAACTATCCCTTTTCGGGCTGGCGATGGCGGTTGCTACTGTTTACTGGATACCATCCAAAATAGAACCCATTTTCTGGCTGGTCATCTTTATCATTTGTGCATACCTGATTGCAACCAATTGTACGGGTAAATATTTCCTGCACGGATTCCTGGTAAGCTTAGTCAATTGTGTATGGATCACCGGTACACATATTGCATTGTATGCAACTTATATGTCCAATCATCCTGAAATGGCATCCATGACTGCAAATATGCCTTTGCAGGATCATCCAAAGCTGCTGATGTTGTTAACAGGACCAGTGGCAGGTATTATTTCAGGATTGGTATTAGGGTTATTTGCGTTTATTGCAAGTAAACTGGTAAAAAATAAAACAGCTTAGTACAGGCTGTTTTATTTTTTATGCTTCAGGAAGTAATGCCTGATATAGGAAGCGGGAAAATAAAATATTCCAGCACATTCCTGTGTGCATGTGCTACATGGTCAATATAGGATTTCATGCTCTGGTGTATGGCCCTGGCATATTCTCTTCCCAACTTTACTAAGATGGCTTCATTTTTAGATAGTGCCAGCCTGATTTCGGCATCCCTCTCAGCCTTGCCTTTGGAAAGGGAATGATCAAGATCATCAATGTTTTTTTCGAATACAGATGCTGCTTCCTTAAAGAAATCAAGCAGCAGAGGTTCGCTCGAAAATGTTTTGATATGTGTCAGCTTAATGACTGCTTTTTTGGTGATCTCATCCATTGCTCCCTCTGCATTTGCAGCCAAAAGCGATACATAGGCCGGGAATTTAAGCAGGGACGCCTGGTCGGCTTCGGAAAGCTCTTTATACGATTTCATGCACTTCAGCATTATAATACCTCAAAATTAAACAAAGATGGATTCATGCTTCATTAAATAAGGTATAAAAAAAGCTGCCAACCCGCCGGATATCATTTCAATACCCAGGAATAATACCCTGAATTGCGACGATACATGGGGATTAACCGAACGCTGCACATGCAAACCCCAGTAAAAGCACAATAAGGTCAGCGCTGTGAACACGATGATGTAAAACCAATCGCCTTTTCTGATGAACTTACTTGTAATGAAGTAAAGAAATCCTGCAACCGTAAAGAAAAGCATGGTTGCAAAAATGATCGTCGCCACATTAATGAGCTGGGATGGTTCAAATTCTGTGATCTTTCTGAAAAAGAAATCATACACCAGGTTCGCTAATGTTGCTGTAATACCTGCAAATACACCCGCGAGGATTGATTTGGAGAGGTGCGTTTGTTTGTACGCATGGTCCATACTTTATTGGTTTAAGTGAAAAAATAAAGTCTGATCATTCGCTCAGGAGAAGAGAACCCGGTAGTGCAGGTGAGGGTTAAGATTGTGCACTGCCATCTTTTTGCATAAAGGTATCACGAATTATGCTATGATAACAGGCTTATTACTTTTAATTCACGGATTTTTAACTGTATTCCAATCCCGGCCAAATACGCGTTGTAAACTGGCGGTGGTCCTGGCCTGCGCGTTTGTTCGTATAGCCATTTCCTGTGTTTCTATTTTTTTGAACATTTCATTGGTTACGAGTACGGATAAAATATTATCAAGATTCAGATTCAGGCCTGCTTTATTACCTAACAGGATTTTAGCCGGGCCTACTAATTTATCCCATTCCTGTTCAATCCTGTATTCGTCCAATGCACTGCGCATAACAGGTCTTACTGCACTGCGAAGGGTATCGCCGACGGTCCTTCTTAAATAATCAGTGGCAGAAGTGCCCCCATTTTTTACAATGGCAATAGCATCCCTGATACTCATTTGTTTAATACCGCTGATAAAAATGGGTGCCGATCTCGTCACAGTTGCAGTTGCTGCATTGTCAAGCGTTGCAGAAAACCTGTTGAGTTCGCTGGTGAGTCCCAGCCGGTCCAGGGTCTGAACTACTTTCTGCATGTCATGCGGTAGTACTGCGCTGAGGACCATATCTTTACTGAACGCGCCTTTCTGCCCAAGTAAACTGGCGCCGGTATTGGTGCCAATGATCAATGCTTCCCTGATGGCATTGGCGGCGTCTGCCTCGGTAAGAAGGTTACTGGCAATGTTTTTTAAAGTGCTGCAACTGCCTAACAGGAGTGCGGTGATCAATGAGGTGGAGTAGATAATTCTTTTCATACATTGGATTTAATCAATCTTTATGCCATTTTGGAAATGGCGTTGGCGAAAGTGTAACGAAAATAACCAGTTTTCCTTTACTTTCCTGAATGACCGATCAACACACCTTATCACCCTATTGTGTTATTTGTACATTATTAAGCGGCTAAAAATATTAATATAGTGTAATAATTGAATAATAGGAAGATAGTTTATCTCTCCGGGAAAACAGAACTTTAAGAGATCAACTATTCCCTTTGTGAAACAGCTTTGCGCCATATTTGAAGATTGGTTCCTTGGTGACGGGATTTACCCGGCTTTCCGCAAAGGGCAGCAGCAACAGCTTTCCTTTACATTGAAATTGCAGGAAAAAAGACAGGCGGCAAGTCCCGCTTTTTTCTTTAACCAGGTGCAACATGCGGAGTACCATTTCTGTGGGAGGATTGTACAAAATTATAAAATACGCCACCAGCAACAGGTGGTGGTAATTGATACGGGCGACTATATTTTCTATTTTGAAGAACCGGAAAGCGCTTTTGTTTTTAATGCCGGCCGTTTTATAGAAGGCAAAGCGCAGTTATATGTCGACTACAATCTTTATTTTGAAAGCCTGGATCATTCTTTTTCCCCTTTCACGGGTTTCCCGCACAAAAACAATCGTCAACTGTTACTGGATTATTGCATGAGAGACCGCCATGCAATGCCAGACATAAGTGTAGCCGGGGATCTGCTTTACCAGTTCTTCATTACCGAAATCATTAAAGTCAGGATACCTGCCAGGTTTCTCCAAAAAAAGGGCGCGGTGCTGACCTATCCTTCCTCCCTGGCGACTACAGCGTACAGCTGGCAGGATATGTGTATTATTACAGATATGGCCAATGATATGGCTGGGCCTTCTTTTTACCTGCTTCAGCTTGAGGAGCAGTGTCTGCAGTGAACGGACCTTTTATAAACGGCAGGCCAGTTTCTTGTATTGGCCGGGACTTTTGCCTTTGATGGTTTTAAAAAGCTTGCTGAAGTATGATACATTGTTGAAGCCGGAATTAAAACAGGCGTCTGCAATACTGTGATCATCCATCAATAATTTGCAGGAGTGATTGATACGGTATTCATTTACAAAGTCGGTAAAAGTAAGGTGCATGTTTTTTTTGAAATAATTACAGAAGGAAGGAACAGTGAGAGAAACCAATTGCGATACCTCTTTAATGTTAACGGGTTGCTGGTAATGTGCTGCTACATAATCGTATACTTTTTTTAACCTTGCCTCATCCTTCTGTTTAAAATCGTACGATTGACCCGCTGCATTAAGCAGGTGGCAGTCGCGCGAAACGGCCAGCATTTGTAACAGGTCCAGCAATGCCAGCAGTTTTTCAAAATGAGAAAGCCTGAGTAAACGACGCAGTTTCTGAGCTGCCAGTTTTTTGGCGGCGCCGTTAAAATAAATACCCCGCATCGATCTTTGAAGCAATTCGTGAACGGCTGCCATTTCAGGTATGTTCAGGAAATTGTTTCCCAGGAAATCTTCTGCAAACTGAATAACGACTTCCTCATGCAGGCCACTGACGCCATAACCAAAACCTGAGTGGGGGAGGTTCTTGCCAATCAGCACCAGGTCGCCATCATCATAATAACTCAAATGATTACCGACATGTCTTCGTCCGCTCCCGTTTGCTACATATACCAGTTCATATTCAGGATGGTAATGATAACTCCAGGTATAGTCTTCTGCCTGTAATACCTGGTGTAATAAACGGAAGGAACTTCCTTTATCGGCTCGTACGGTTTCAAATTCGGTCCTCATGTAAATGATGTTTCGCAGACACTTATTTAAAAGTAAGCATATTAACAGGAATTATACCGAAAACGTTTGTGTAGATTTCTACCGATAAATGGCTTTTATCCTTGCAGGTTGTTTGATTTAACCAGTAACTTGGCTCTTTTGTATCAATTGTTTTTACCCTTAAAACACTTTATTGCCATCATGAAAAAAACGCTGAGTATTGCTGCCGTTTTACTCGTTACCTGCTTTCAACTTTCTGCACAACAAAAAAACGGACCTGTATGGGAGAACCTGTTCAATGGAAAAGACCTGAAAGGGTGGAAGCCTTTGAACGGACATGCCAAATTTGAGGCTGTAAACGGAGAAATTGTAGGGACTACTGTCTCCGGTGAGCCTAATTCCTTTCTTGCGACTGAAAAAGAATATGGCGATTTTATCCTGGAGTTTGAATTCACCCTTGACCACAACATGAATTCCGGTGTACAATTCCGCAGCGAAAGCACCCCGGAATATAACAATGGACGGGTACATGGCTACCAGTTTGAAATTGACCCTTCTCCCCGTGCCTGGACAGCAGGTATTTATGATGAAGGAAGACGCGACTGGCTGTATCCGCTTGACTATAACCAGGCCGCAAAATCTGCCTTCAAATTAGGTAAATGGAACAAGTGCCGCATTGAGTGCATTGGTACTTCCATGCGTACATTCATCAACGGGACAGAAGCTGCAAGCTTAGTGGATGACATGACACCCAAAGGATTTATTGCCCTGCAGGTACACGCCATTGGTAAGCAGGATACGCCCGGCAAACAGATCCGGTGGCGCAATATCCGCATCCAGACAAAAAACCTGAAATCATCTCCCTATAGCAGTATATTCGTTGCAAACCTGCTGCCCAATAATTTATCTGAACAGGAAAAGAAAAACAATGTGCAGTTGTTGTTCGATGGTACTACCACCAACGGCTGGCGCGGTGCTTACAAAGAAAAGTTTCCTGAGAAAGGATGGGAAGTGAAAGACGGAGAATTACACGTATTGGGGTCTGCCGGCGCAGAATCGAACAACGGAGGAGACATTGTAACCGATAGGGAATACAGTGCATTTGTATTGCAGTTTGAGTTTAAGATCACCGAAGGCGCCAACAGCGGGGTGAAATATTTTGTAACAGAGAAAGAAAAGAACAGCGGTTCCGCTATTGGACTGGAATACCAGATATTGGACGATGCCAAACACCCCGATGCGTTGTTGGGCGCCGGTGGCAACAGAACCCTGGCTTCTTTGTACGATCTGATTCCTTCTATCAAAGAACCACGTGCCAGGAAGAAAATCGGTAGCTGGAACAAAGGTGTAGTGATCGTATATCCCGACGGACGCGTAGAGCATTACCTGAATGGATGGAGGGTGCTCGATTACAAGCGTGGCACGCAATATTTTTATGCATTGGTAGCAAGAAGTAAGTATGCGCACTGGCCCGATTTCGGAATGGCTCCGCAAGGTCATATCCTGCTGCAGGACCATGGCAATGCCGTAGCATTCAGGAGTGTTAAAATTCAGGAACTTAAATAAAACATAAACGATTAACCATATGTCAAACCGCAGAACATTCATCAAACAAACCGCGAAAGCGACAGCTGGCATGTATGCCGCCAGCCTGGGATTCAGCGCCAAAAGCTATGCTAATATCATTGGAGCGAACGACCGTGTAAGAGTTGGGGTAGTGGGCTTTTCAGACCGCTTCCGCCAGTCACACCTTCCCAGCTTTGAAAACCATTATAAGGAACTGAACTTTGATATTGTTGCCGTTTCTGATCTCTGGAAAAAAAGAAGAGAAGAAGGCACTGCCCTGCTGAAAGAAAAAATGGGGCATGATATCATTGCCTGCCGCAATAATGAAGAATTATACAGCAAGAAAACAGTTGATGCAGTATTTGTCAGCACCGCTGATTTTCAACATGCGCAGCATTGCATCGAAGCCGTAAAAGCAGGATGTGATGCTTACGTTGAAAAACCATTCGCAGAAACCATGGAAGATGCCAGGGCTGCATTGAAAACAGTGAAAGCTTCTGACCGTATTGTACAGATCGGATCACAAAGACGCAGTGGCAAGAACTATAAAGCTGCGGCAGATTTTATCCAATCCGGAAAGTTCGGGCCCATCACCATGGTAGAGCTTACCTGGAACGTGAACCAGCCGGGCCGCTGGAGAAGACCTGCCTTAGTGGCACAATTAAAAGAAGAAGATACCGATTGGAAACGCTTCCTGTTAAACAGGCCATTTGAAGCATGGGATCCCAGGAAATACCTCGAGTACCGTTTGTTCTGGCCTTATTCATCGGGTTTACCGGGACAGTGGATGTCGCACCAGATTGATACCGTACACTGGTTTGCCGATTTAAAACATCCGCGCAGCGTGGTAGCCAATGGGGGCATCTACCAATGGAAGGATGGCCGTAAAAACTGGGATACCATTACAGCGGTATTCGATTATGGTCCCCAGAACGATCCGGCAACAGGATTCCAGGTAGTTTTCGGGTCACGCATGCATAATGGAGATGAGAATCCCGCTGAAATGTACTATTCCAATGGCGGTGAACTGAACCTGATCACCAATAAAGTGTCACCCAGGGGAGGATTAAAAGCAGGACCGGCCGGCGCTATGAACATGCAGCCTAACTTGCTCCCCGAAATGAACTTAGTTGAGAAAGTGGTAAAAGTAGAAGCATCTGCGAACACAGGCGGAGATGCGTTGACCTCTGCACACGTGCGTAACTGGATGGAGTGTATCCGCAGCCGCAAGCAGCCCAATGCACCAGTGGAAGCGGGCTATTATCATTCCATTGCCAATATCATGACCACCGCTGCAGCTCATACAGGTGCCAAAGCCACTTTTGATGAAAAAACGCAGGAAGTGATGGTGGGTGGAAAAGTGTTCAGGTATTAAGTTAGCAGCTCAGTAAATCTTGTAAAGCCATTGTTAACAGGTTGTAGTTACAACCTGTTAACAATGGCTTTTTTGTATTGTGGGCAGTAGTCGTGTATGGTTCAAACAGGGCGGCTTAACGAGGCCGCAGCGAAACGGGGGAACATTTTGTCTTAATAGTTAGTTAGGAAGACAACTGACAAAGTTGTTAGGAAGCATTACATTAAGTTATATACAATTTGATAGTAATTTGTTCTGCTATTATAAATATGTTCATTATAACACACCTAATCAATGGGTTGCTAAATTTTTCTTTGATTTTTTTAGCTAAAAAATGTTTTGTTAAAATAAAATGTGTATTTTGGACACGCTTAATAACCAATAAACTGCCATTTATGAATTTTACGAAGCTTGTCAGGCCCACGCTAGTGGGTTTAATCGCCTGTCTTTGCGTATTCTCCGCACAGGCACAAACCAAAACAATTTCAGGTAAGGTTACTGATTCAAAGGACGGATCTCCCATGGTGGGTGCCTCCGTGACCGTTAAAGGATCCAAAACAGGTACCCAGACGGGGGCCGATGGAACCTTTAAAATTGCAGTCCCTGCCTCCTCCACCACACTGGTCATTTCTTCCGTGGGCTTTGGTTCACAGGAAGTGAGTATCAGGAATCAAACATCAATCAATGTTTCATTAAAAGCGACCAATGAACAGTTGGGCGAAGTGGTGGTAATCGGTTATGGTACCAGGAAAGTTAAAGATGCAACAGGTTCAGTTGCCGCTTTAACACTAAAAGATTTTAACAAGGGGGCTATTGCTACCCCTGATCAGCTCTTACAGGGGCGTACACCAGGTGTTATTGTAACACCCGCAAGTGGTGAGCCCGGAGCAGCAGCCACTATTAATGTCAGAGGTTCTGCCTCCATTAGGGGAAACCAGGAGCCTTTGTATGTAGTAGATGGGGTGCCTATCAGCCCCGGCGGTACTACCGGTACATCCAGCGGGTTAGAAGGTAATTCATCACCCAGAAATCCTTTAGCTTTCCTAAACCCGAATGATATAGAAAGTATCAGCGTGTTAAAAGACGCTTCTTCTGCAGCTATTTATGGTTCCCGTGGTGCAAATGGTGTAATTATTATTACTACCAAAGGCGGCAGGGGTACCGGCGGTTTTCAGGCCAGTATATCCACAGGTGTTGCAACAGGAGCCTCCAGGTACAACCTGTTGAATGCACAAGACTTTTTACTTGCGGTTAAAAAAGCAAATATTGATGCCGGAACAAGCCCTGCTGATGCATCAGCGGCTGTTCAGTCTGTTGACAAAGGGTTCACCACTAACTGGCAGGACCAGATTTTCCGCACCGGCGTTAACCAGAATTATAATTTAGGATGGGGTTTTTCACATAAATCAACTGCTTTGCGACTGAGTGGTTCTTATGATGACATCCAGGGTATTGTTAAAAGCAGTGGCATGAAAAGGATAACCACCCGCGCTAACCTGACCCAGAAATTCCTGAACGACAAATTAAAATTTGATATTAATCTTACGTATTCCAATGTCAAAAATCAATACCCGCCATTAACCAATAATGCAGGTTACCAGGGAAGCCTGATAGGTGCTGTCATTGCGTTTAATCCAACCGCCCCTGTTTTCAATCCGGATGGTACTTATTACGATCCTCAGGACGGTAACAGGAACCCGGCAGAAATGTTAGCTTATTTTAATGATAATGATAAAAACAACCGTTTACTAACCAATGTAAGTGGCTCCTATGAAATTGCCAAAGGGTTGGTGTATAAAGCTACATTTGGATATGATAAATCCACCAGCGAACGGATATCTTTTGCTGATCCGCGTTTAGGTACCGCTGCTTTTGGAGGTACCAATAACGTCTTTGGTAAAGACCTGGGTAACCAGATCCAGGGCAATGGCAGAAGTGTTAAACAAAACCTTGATTTAAAATCAATACTTGTTGAGCATACGCTTACTTATGATAAATCCTTTGCCAGCTCGGTAATCAATGCAGTGGTTGGTTATTCTTACCAGAGCACTGAAATAGATTTTAAAGGCAAAGTGGGTTGGGGACTTACTACACCAGTTGTAAAAGCTACAGATGTATTTGCACAGAATTTTGATGGGTTTAAGAACTATTACAGTTTTGTTCCCGATTATAACAAATATGAATTACAATCTTATTTTGGACGTGTTAACTACACCATCAATGATAAATACCTGCTTACCGCAACCATGCGTATAGATGGTTCCTCAAAATTTGGTACCAACAATAAATACGGTTACTTCCCCGCCTTTGCAGCCAAATGGAAATTATTGAATGAGAATTTTGCTGCTAAGTCCCTGGGTAAATGGTTCAGTGAATTCAGTATCAGGGCCAACTATGGTAAGTTGGGTAGCCAGGATGGTATAGGTGCTTATGATGCGATTAATTTGCAACAAACATACATCGGTAATGCCGGTACTCCGGCAACCCAGTTTCTTCACCAGGGTAATCCTGATCTGAAATGGGAACAGTCTACTACTACTGGCGTTGGGTTAGATTTTACCACATTTGATAACAGACTTTCTGGTACCATCGATTATTATTACTCCAAAAGAAAGGATCTTTTGTTCTATACACCAACACCGGGTGGATTCTCTGCTCAGGCCTTTTGGTGGGTTAACCTTCCCGGATTTGTAATAAATCAGGGTGTGGAATTGGGGCTTAGCTATAAAGCGATCAAGGGCAATAAGTTTTCCTGGGATATTAACTATAACATGACTTTTATTAAAAACAGGATACAGGACTTTAATGTAACAGTAAATACAGGCGGTGTAAACGGACAGGGATTGTCAGGTGCTTACGCACAAACCTTTGCTAACGGGTATCCTTTATTTACATGGAAAATGCCCACTTTTCAGGGATATGATGGTAATGGAAATGCACGGTATGCTGCAGGTGGCAGTGATCAGTTACAGGGCAGTGCCTTACCTACTTTCCTGGCGGGTCTGACCAACAGTTTCACATGGGGCAGGTGGAATGCAAGCATCTTCTTTAATACTGTTAGAGGATTTTACGAATACAACAACACAGGCAACGCACTTCTTTTAAAAGGCAGTATTAAAACAGCCCATAACGTTACTTATGCGGTAGCCAACAGTCCTGAAAATCCAATTAACCCCGGTAGTGTATCAACACGCTTCTTAGAGAAGGGTGATTTTATCCGGTTGTCGAATGCCACTATCGGATATACGTTTGCTATGAAAGGCAAAACAATCAGATCATTAACTGTTACAGCATCAGGTCAGAACCTGGCTTTGTTTACCAAATATACTGGTTTGGATCCTGAAGTAAACATAGATCACCAGATCGGTGGTGTTCCTTCCCGTGGATTTGATTATACCGGTTACCCTAAACCAAGAACCGTTACGCTTGGAATTAATGTTGGATTTTAATTAACTGAAAAAATAGAAGTATGAAAAAAATATTCAAAAATTATTTAGCCTCAGGTGTAACCTTAATGACGTTGCTAAGCGTTACTTCCTGTACAAAGCTGGATACGACTATAAAGGATCCCAATTCAATAGCGCAGACAAATGCTGGAGGTGCCCCTGCCCCCTCTTCCTTGTCAAAAGTGTATGAGCAGTTGAACCAGTTATTAGGGCAGGGTAATTCCTATGCTATGGAAGAACATACTACCGACGAGCTGCTCGGGCCAACACGCGGTACCGACTGGGATGATTTCGGTACCTGGCGGAAACTCCATCTTCACACCTGGGATGGTTCGCATAACCAGATCAATGATACCTGGAATGGTTTAAATGGTGCGTTGTTCCAATCTACATTGCTGGCAGAAACTGCTACGGGCCAAACACAGGCCGAAGCAAAATTCCTCAGGGCCTATTTCACTTACATGGTTTGTGATTTATACGGACAGGTACAGCACAGACCTGCCACAGCAGCAGCAGCAGTAATTCCGGATGTGTATACCCGTGCACAGGCCTGCGATTTTATTATCAGCGAATTGGAATCGATCATTCCTAATTTGCCCAGTTATAATCACGATAATAGAAATATGGCTACCAAAGAAGCCGCTCAGTTTCTTTTAGCCAAAACCTATTTGAACAAAGCTGTTTACAAACAGGACCCCACCAAACCTGCCGGCCCTTTTGCTTTTAACCAGGCGGATATGACTAAGGTTATCGCATTGTGTAATGCGATAGCAGCCAATTCTTCATTGTCAATTTCTGCCAACTACTGGGATAACTTTAAATGGGATAATGGAACAAAATCAACAGAAGACATTTTCGTACGGCAGAACAGCGGTGGTATCAATGTCAACTGGGCTTCACGTATGGGTTTCCATTATAATATGACGCCAAGCGGCTGGAATGGATTTACTACATTGGCCGATTTTTATAACAGCTTTGATGATGGCGATGTTCGTAAAGGAATGGCCCTTCCCGGTTACACTGAAAAAGTAGGAAGTAATGTAGGTTTCTTAGTAGGTAAGATACGAGGCCCCCAGGATGGAAAAATTGGAAGTCCCATTGTTGATTTAAAAGACAGGAGTGGAAATCCATTGGTATTTACCCCCGATGTAAGTTTGTTTTTCTCCAGCGAAACAAAAGGTATCCGTACCGTAAAATATCCTTTGGATCCTGCTGAAATTAACAATGGTGGATGGGCCAGCCAGAATGAATACGTGTTTTTCCGTTTAGCAGATGCCCGTTTAATGAAAGCAGAAGCTGTTTTAAGGGGTGGCAGTGATCCCGAAACGCCATTACTTATTGTAAATAGTATTCGTGCCAGCAGAAATGCGCCGCTGTTAACCTCTCTGAGTCTTACCGACTTGTTGGCCGAGCGCGGCAGAGAATTGTACCTGGAAGCATGGAGAAGAAATGACCTGATCCGTTACGGAGTATTCAATAAGCCTGTTGGAGAAAGGCCTGCAGCTTCAGATCCTTCCAGGGTTGTATTCCCTATTCCGAATATTGCGCTCTCTTCTAATCCTAATCTTAAGCAAAACTTCGGGTATTAATTATAAACCAGTAAACGTTGTTAAAGGCCATTTTAATTAATGGCCTTTTTTTATATTTACATATGAATCTTTTCAGGCTTACTTCATTTGTCAGTGTTTTACTATTCTTTTCCTGCGGTCAAAAAAAAGAAGCAACATTATTCAGTTTAGTCGAAAACAGCCATATTGATTTTGCAAATACTTTAAAAGAATCCAGGAACTTAAATGTGTTCAATTACAGGAACTTCTATAATGGAGGAGGCGTGGCTATTGGCGACCTCAATAACGACGGCTTGCCCGATATATTCTTTACAGCCAACCAGGGGAGTAATAAACTGTATTTAAATAAAGGCCATTTCCAATTTGAAGATATTTCTGCAAAAGCCGGGTTTACAGACAAACAGCAATGGAGTACGGGAGTGGTTTTGGTAGATATTAACAACGATGGCTGGTTAGACATCTATGTTTGCAATGCGGGTAATATGTTTGACTCTGAACTGAGAAGAAACCAGCTTTTTATCAATAACCACGACCTCACTTTTACTGAAAGGGCAAAAGAATACGGATTAGATAATGATGGTTATACCACCCAGGCTTCTTTCTTCGATTATGATGGAGACGGTGACCTGGATTGTTTTATCATTAATAACAGCCCCATCCCTGTAAATACGTTGAACTATGCCAACCAGAGAGAATTACCTGCTGCACAATGGAATGTCCCGGACATGTTAAAAGGTGGCGGAGATCACCTCTTCAGGAATGACAATGGAAAATTTACGGAAGTTACCAAACAGGTCGGCATACACGGCAGCCTGATAAGTTTTGGATTGGGGGTAACAGTGGGAGATGTAAACGGTGATGGCTGGCCCGATATCTATGTCTCAAATGATTTTTTTGAAAGGGATTACCTGTACATCAATCAGCAGAACGGAACATTTAAAGACGAACTGGAAGATAGGATGCAACATACCAGCCTGGCTTCCATGGGAGCAGATATGGCTGATATTAATAATGATGGGTATCCTGACCTGTTTACAACAGATATGTTGCCGTTTGATAATTTTCGTCTAAAAACCACTACTTCATTTGATAATATTGATATATACCGCTTAAAAGAAAAATCGGGATTTTATCACCAGTTCATGCAAAATACCGTTCAGCTTAATAATAAGAACGGTAAGTTTATGGAGATTGCCAATTATTGTGGTGTTCCCGCTTCTGATTGGAGCTGGGGCGCACTGCTATTTGATGCAGATAACGACGGCTATTCGGATCTGTATATTTCTAATGGCATTTTTCATGATTTAACGAATCAGGATTTTATTGATTTTTTTGCCAATGATATTGTAAAGAAAATGGTGATGTCGGGGGAAAAAGATGAAGTAGATGCCATTATCAATAAAATGTCTTCCGTGCCGCTTAAGAATAAAGTGTTCAGGAACTCAGGCAAGTTAACATTTGAAGATATGGGTGATCAGTGGGGCTTTACGCAGGCATCTTTTTCAAATGGAGCGGCTTATGGCGATTTGGATAATGACGGAGACCTGGATTTAGTGGTAAACAATGTTAACCAGCCGGCATTTATTTATCAGAATAAAAGCATCGAGAAAAATAAAAATAACTATATCGCTTTTTCTTTAAAAGGATCATCCGGCAACACTTTTGCCATTGGTGCAAAGATCAAAGTCTTTATAGGAGACCAGGTATTGAGCAGGGAAATCATTCCAAGCCGCGGATTTCAATCCTCCGTTGATTACAAAGCAATTATTGGACTGGGAAAACATACAATAATTGATTCGGTGAAAATTATATGGCCCAACAGAACCGTTAGCACTCACCATGATCTTTCCATTAATAAAACAAATACAGTAGCGCAACCATTGGGCAATACCCCGGCTTATCATCCTGAAGTAAAAATGACCCGACCATTATTGCAAGCCCTCCCATCGAAGTTTGATAAACATGAAGAAGATGATTTTACAGAATTGTATACTGAGAGGAATATTCCGCTGATGCTTTCCAAAGAGGGCCCAAAAGCTGCTGTGGGAGATGTAAATGGAGATGGCTTGCAGGATGTTTATATCTGCGGCTCTAATAATAGGGGGGGGCAGTTATACCTGCAGACCAAAACCGGGTCATTTGTACAAAAACCGGTGAAAGCATTTAAGAATGATGCAGGCATAGAGGGTACCGCCTGTTTATTCTTTGATTGCGATGGGGATGGCGACCTGGATTTATTTGTAGGGGCCGGAGGGGACAAGCAATCGCCCAGGAGTAATTTAATGCTCAACCATTTGTACAAGAATGACGGGAAAGGGAATTTCACTTCCGTACCAAATGCTTTTCAAGCTACTAATGCCAATACTTCAGCAGTACTTGCTTTTGATTTTGATGGAGATGGCGACCTCGATTTATTTGTAGGTGGAAGAAATGTACCCTATCGTTATGGCGCTAGCCCGTCAAGCTTGATATTCGAGAATGATGGTAAAGGCAATTTTACTGCCTTATCGAAAGAAAGGATGCAGAAAATTGCTTCCGTAGGAATGGTTACAGACGCTGTTTGGGCCGATGTTACAGGAGACGGTAAAGAAGAACTTATTATCGTTGGAGATTGGATGGCAGCTCGATTTTTTTCATATACCAATGGTCGTTTTCAGGAACTGCCTACCAATTTATCTGACATGTTGGGATGGTGGAGATCAATTGCAGTGGCTGATTTGGATGGCGATGGTAAAAAAGACCTGATTATTGGAAATATAGGAGAAAATGGCTACCTGCATCCAACTAAGGAAGCACCGGTAAAGCTATGGATGAATGATTATGATATGAACGGTAGTTTTGAAAAGATACTAACCCAGACCATTAACAGGAAAGACGTTACGGTCTTTTTAAAGCATGATGTAGAAGATCAGTTACCTTCCTTGAAAAAACAAAACCTGAAACACGAATCATTTGCGGTTAAAGCTATTCAGGACTTGTTTCCTCCCGATTTACTCAAATCATCGGTTGTCAACACATTTAATTACCAGAGTTCCATCATTGCGTGGAATGACGGGAATATGCATTTTACCGTGGAAAAAATGCCTGCGCAGGTTCAGTTTTCTTCGGCAAACACTATTCTTTGTACAGATATTAATAATGATGGCAAAGAAGATATTGTAATTGGAGGAAATGAATTCGGCTTTCCTCCGCAGTTCGGAAGACTGGATGCCAGCTACGGTTCAGTATTATTGAACCGGGGTCACAAACAGTTTAAATTATTGGATTATGACGAATCGGGGCTGGAGTTAACGGGACAGGTAAGAGACATCAAAGAAATTAAAACAGCCGCTAAACGGAGGTTGCTTTTTTTACGTAATAGCGATTACCCGGTTCTTTACGAAATAAAATCATCGAAAAAGTGAGTACACGAGAAGTGAAGTCAGCGTATATTATTCCCCGCCATCTCTTGGGTTCTGCCATCCTTTTAGCGGGTACAATAATGCTGTTCACGGCCTGTAAGCAGGCAATACAAAACAAAGTTTTATTCACTGCACTTGACCAGCAGGCAACGGGATTAACTTTCAGGAACCAGATGCACCCCACACCACAGTTCAATTTATTTAAATACATGTATTATTATAATGGTGCTGGTATAGGCGCAGGAGATTTTAATAATGATGGAAAAATTGACCTGTTCTTTTCAGCCAACCAAGGTAATAATGCACTTTTTTTGAATGAAGGCAATTTGCACTTTAAAGAAGTGACCAGGGAAGCCAATATACCGCAGGACGGATCCTGGAATACAGGAGTATCAGTTGTGGACATAAATAACGATGGTTTATTGGATATATATATATGCCGTGTAGGGCATTTTGATTTATTGAATGGGAAAAACCAGCTTTTAATTTGTAAAGGGATCAAAAACGGCGTTCCTTATTATGAAGATGAGGCGAAGCAATACGGATTAGACTTTTCGGGCTTTAGTACACAAGCCGTTTTTTTTGATTATGACGGCGACGGCGACCTGGATATGTTTTTATTGAACCATGCTGTAAACCATGAAGCAAGATATGCACCACGCACTAATTTTTTAGGGACTTATGATTCTCTTTCGGGAGATCGTTTGTATCGGAATGATGGCGGGCATTTTACGGATGTGACCAAACAGTCTAACATTAACAGCTCTGCCATCAGTTATGGATTAGGAGTGGCGGTTGCAGATATTAACCTGGATGGCTGGCCTGATCTGTATGTAGGAAATGACTTTCATGAAAACGATTACCTGTATATTAACCAGCATAACGGAACATTTGCCGAAGAAAATAACCGGCAATTGATGCATACGAGCCAGTTCTCTATGGGTGTTGATGTGGCAGACGCCAATAATGACGGTTTCCCTGAAATCATTTCAGTTGATATGTTACCATCAGACCCGGTAATGTTAAAAAGATCCTTGGGGGAGGATGAATATGATATTTTTAAAAACAAACTCAGTTTCGGATATAACTACCAGTACGCGCGCAATAATCTTCAATACAACAGGCGAAATAATCAATTTAGTGAGGTAGGTTTTTATTCAGATGTTTATGCAACGGACTGGAGTTGGGCGCCGCTATGGATGGATTTTGATAATGACGGCCTGAAAGATTTATTTATTTCCAACGGTATTCCTAAAAGGATGAATGATATTGATTACATCAATTTTGTTTCCGGCGATGAAGTCCAGCACAAGCTTCGGGAAAATAAATTGAACGAAGCAGACATGGCATTGGTAAATAAATTTCCTGAAGTAAAGATCCCTAATAAGTTTTACCTCAATAAGGGGAGCCTTCGGTTTGAAGACATACATGCTTCTATTGCAAATGATATACCTACTTTCTCAAACGGCGCTGTGTATGCAGATTTGGATAATGACGGGGATTTGGACGTGGTGGTAAATAATATTGATGACGCAGTAGTGGTTTATGAAAATAAAAGCAACGATCACAAGGACAAACCTTTTGCTAAAATACAACTAAAGGGGCCGTCAAATAATATCAATGCTGTTGGGGCAAAACTTGTATTGTTTGCCAATAACGGAATAAGAACGTATGAAAAATACCCTGCAAGAGGGTTCCAGTCAAGCATGGAAGAACCATTGCACGTTGGATTAGCAGATACAAGAATCGATTCTGCTTTTTTGATATGGCCGGATAACTCATTTCAAAACATCCATATTACAGCCAATCAGCCCAGCCTTTTATTTACTTACCAAAAAGGCCTTCCGAAATTTGACTACAATAAGATAAAGGCTTATTGGAAGAACGAAACGAAGCCAATGGAGGACATCACAGTACAAACAGGGTTGGATTACCTGCATCAGGAAAATTCTTTCAATGAATTTAACCGGGAATTCTTAATCCCTCATATGGTTTCAACCGAAGGGCCTGCCCTGGCAGTTGCCGATATTAACCATGATGGACTTGAAGATGTATTTATAGGTTCATCCAAAACATTCCAAAATGCTGTTTTTCTGCAAACCAAAAATGGAAAATTCATACGGGTGAAAGAGCCTTTAATGAAACTGGATAGTATGTATGAGGATATTGATGCCAGTTTTATTGACGTAAACAATGATGGCAATATTGACCTGGTGGTAGCAAGCGGTGGAAATGAGTACTATGGCCAGGATGAGCATTTAAAGCCGCGCGTATATTTGAATGACGGGGAAGCCAATTTTACAAAACTGGACAATGCATTCGGAAATATATTTGTGACACAATCCTGTATAGTTCCGTATGATTTTAATGGCGATGGATTTATAGACCTTTTTATTGGTGGCAGGGCAGTGCCCTGGCAATATGGAGCAACGCCAAAGTCTTATTTATTGCAGAATGATGGCTCAGGAAGGTTTACAGATGTAACAGAAAAATATGCAAAAGAGCTTTCGGGCATTGGAATGGTAACGCAGGCTTTGTGGGTAGATATTGATCATGATGGCAACAAAGATTTAATTGTTTGTACCGAATGGGGTGGTATTTATGCTTTCATTAATAACAAGCAATCATTTAAAATAAAATCACTGACAGATAAGAAGGGATGGTGGAATTTTATTTTGCCGGTTGACATCAATCATGATGGCAATATTAGCCTGATTGCAGGGAATCTTGGATTGAATTCGCGATTGCATGCCAATGAACAGGAACCTGTTCGGATGTATTATAATGACTTTGACAACAACGGTACGAAAGAGCAGGTACTCACTTATTATCTGAAGGGAAAAGAGATCCCATTTGCCAATAAGGATGAATTGCAGAAGCAGCTACCTGTTATCAAAAGAAAATTTTTGTACGCGAACGATTTTGCGAACGCATCATTGGATAAGATTTTTTCAAAAGAGAAATTGCAGACTGCACAACTCCTGACGGCCGATTATTTCTCCAACGCTGTACTGCTGAACAAGGGCAATGTAAATTTTACAACAAAAGCGCTGCCATGGCAGGCCCAACTGAGCTCTTTTCGTGATGCGGTGGTTGTGGATGCCAATGGAGATAGCCTGCCCGATATTTTACTGGTAGGAAATTACTATGATAACAACATACAGATGGGAAGATACGATGCAGATTTCGGTACCATACTGGTAAACAAGGGTGGCGGAGAATTTGAATACCAGCCATTGAATGGTATTACCCTGAAAGGGCAGATAAGGCATATAAAGCCAATAAAAATAGGCGGGCAGTCCGCCTTTGTCTTAGCTAAAAACAATGATAGTCTGAAAGTTATAAGGTTCAAATAGTCTCCTTAATAAAAAATGGGATAATATAGCCTGGTGACCCATTTTGCTGTGTCTGCCTCCAGCGACCTGTTGGTTACCAGTGATTGATAAGGTATTGCAGGGGAGACTTTCTTGTAATCATTTACATAGTTTTTTAATTCCTGTTCTCCTTTTATAACAGTATAAGCACCTCCTGTTACTTCGCTCATTAAAATATTCCCCAGGACCATTTTTTTCAGATGGAATACACCCTCAGATGGCAGATCTTTTTTAGTAGGTATGGCTACCATGGTTTCATAGCGGTTGGGACCATCCTGGTAAACATTCAGCATCGGGTAATTGTTTTCCTCTCCGTCTTTTTTACGGATATAGTCTTTTAAGGACTGTACCATGCCATATATCTCCTGTGTGGACGGGTAATGCTGAAAAACCTGCTTTACTGCTATCAATGATGAGTCTGTCACTTTTTGTTGTACAATTCTCATCCCGTAGATGTGTTCCTGCTGGTCAAGATAGGTTTTAACTGTTTCTAAAAGCTGTTGAATATTGGATTTTATACGTAAAAAGCGCCCGTATTGTGTTAACCTGGTCAGCGGATTGGCCGAATAATTTAAAGTGGAAGTCCATAACAATTGTGTGGAATCTGTTGTTGCAGGCAAAATTTGTAAACTTCCTTTTGTAGAATCTGTATGATGAGAGACAGTTGCTTCAAAACTATTGAGGAACATATTATGAATGCTGTAATCATGATCTTTATAACTGTAGCTATTATCTCCCTCTTTCTTGCCCGGCCACCAGGCTGGCCATTTTTCTTTGTCAAGCATTAGCCTTGAGACACTGTTCTCCGCACAGTTTACGGTGATTTTATAGTAGAACATTTGTGTACCCGGTATAAAAAAATAGATAAAGGAAACAATAGCGAGAAAAAGGAAGCAAAAGACTAAGACCCATTTTTTCATATCAGGCATTTTTAAGGAAGATGACATTTTTAACGCAAAGAAACAAATTCAGCAGACTATTTTAAAATACTATTGTATAATTTTCCCACCTGCTGCCCCTGCTTTTTTCCTTCCATAATAGCGCTGCGATAATGAATGCCCCCATATAAGCGACTGATGCCGGCTTCATCAGCAGCCTGCTCGATAGAATTAAAGGAACGTTCAAGCCCCAGGTACTCCCGTTCTGTTGTATCATGAAAGGCCATATTTTCTCCCAGTTGGAAGGTAAGCACGGTAGAAGCTGCGGCAGTGATAACACTGTGGGCGCTGGTATATTCAGGGAATGGTGGTGTTTGCAACAGGGATGTCCAATTGGGCGCTATATTTTCCCTGATAACGGTAATGGGTCTGATCTTCCGGCTTCGGTACTTTTCATCCCAACTGGAAATAAAGCCATCAAAAATTGCCGACGCAGTCAGTGCATAAATTCTGGCAGTTTTAATATCGCTGGCATGTACTTGTCTGCATAGGATAGAGACAATACCCATCCAATGCCCGCCCGGGGTTATTTTTTTTGTAGCGAAGGCAAAATGCCCTTCATGCTGGGTTACAAAAGGGTTATCATCCCAATAATGCGCAATGGTGTCCCGTTGCGGGGTCATTTTTTTGTTTACCGTATAAACTTCCATCATCTCCTGGTAGAACCGGCTGTTTTTGTGTAAGTCATAGGGTGGTGGTGTAACTGGTTTACATTGGGCGGCGGAATCGAGCAGTAATGGTTGTATCAGTCTCCAGTTTGGCTCTGTTGCATCTGCATAGTCAGGCGGTGTCTGCTGCCATTTGCCCGGTTCCTTAAAAACACTGTACCTGGGCATTCCACGTGTTTTTTTGTAATTATCATGAGCGGCCCTGTTTAAAATAACGCCGGCGATGGTATCACCCAATGCTATCGAGTTTGTGTAAACATCCTCCGAAACAATGGTATTTTGCAACGTTGCCAGCAGTTTTTTTTCTGTCATGTTTAAACTGTCTTTTGAAAAAGAAAGCGCCTTCGCTACTTTAAAAAATGATCTTACAGCGGCAAGTGAATAATTATACTGCTTATTTGCTTCTGGTGCAGGTATTGTTCCAAAACCTTTCATCCCTGCTGTCAGGGAAGCATACCCGCTCTCTTTAAGACGAAAAGCTTCATAATAAGCCAGGTTACTGTATGCATATATCCTGCTGGCAACCGGCGGTGTAAAGATGTCATAAACAATAACATCGGTAAGACGATGTACACATTGTTGCTGCAGGTCATTGACATCAATGGATAATTTATCTTTCTTTTGTTTACAGGAAGAAAAAAAAGAAAATGATAAAGCGATCAGAAGAAAAGCGAGCATTTTTTTTTTCATACAGTAGTCCTTTAATTAGTAATGATCCTTTTCTGGTTTTTATTATTACTGATTTCTATGGATTCAATGGATTGATTTAATTGAATAAACCTGCCTGACTGGGATAAGAATGATGAACCAAAGCTAAACTCTTCTTTTCTTTTCTGGCCATTTTTCAGCCGGACAACTGCAAATGCATCGTCTGGCCGCAGCATAATAATTTTTCCTTTCTCTTTTTTGGATTGAAATAATTTCAGTTGAGAGGCATTTTGTGCCGCTGCTACCGTTAATTTATTATTTGACACCAGTTGTGCCAGTGCTTTTCCATTGCCCGGTATATAAATACCGCTTTGCATAATGGATAATGGCGCAAAATTCCCCTTCCCGTCACCCTGTAACAGAAGGCCGTTTAACGCATCATAACGCCCCAACGGGGGCGACATGGAGAATTCATTTCCATTCAGCAAGATATCCATGTTCCCGTCTCCATTAAAATCATTGACGGCTATGCCGTATACCGGGGCCCACTGGGCCTGTGCCGGTAAGGCATGGAGCACAAACTGGAAGTTCCCTTTGTTTTCAATCCAGCAGGAATGAAAGTTATTTACAGCCAGCTGCAATGCCTCTTTTAGTTCCTGTTCATTAAAAATGTCTTTCATCTCTGTTCTGGCATAGGATGAATAGTTAGGAAACCTTTCTTTCATTGCACTCATCTCTTTGATAAATTCATCACGGCTTGCAACGGGATATTCTTTCATTTCGCCATTGACAGCTGACGGCAGATAGGTGCTGAATACCGCATCGTAGCTTCCATTATTGTCAAAATCTTTTGCATAAGCCCTTATAGGGAATTGTGCGGATGGTTTTAAAAACCCATTCATACCAAAATTCCCAACGATATAATCCATATCGCCATCATTATCAAGGTCTGCGGCGGTAATACTGTTCCACCAGCCCGGCTCGCCAGACAGGTTTGTTTTAACCGAAGAGAACTTCCCGTTTGTATTTTTCAGAATGGTGATGGGCATCCATTCACCTGCTATAATGAGATCTGGTTTTCCATCATTATCTACATCGCTCCAAATGGCATCGCTTACTAAACCAATATGCTGTAATTCAGGAGCCACTTCTTTTGTAACGTCTGTAAATTTTATTTTACCATCTTTACTGTCATTTCTATAAATATAACTGCCAACCGCCTGCGGATAACTGCCGGGCAATACCCTTCCTCCCACAAATAGATCAAGGTCTCCGTCATTATCATAGTCGGCTGCCTTAACGCAACTTTTAGCTGTATAATTTGGAATAAATGCAGTCAGGTCTTCTTTGAAATTACCCTTTCCGTCGTTGATGTAAAAATGGTCGGCATATACTTTGGAACCAGGCGGGTTTTCGCTTCCGCCACTGGCAATATAAACGTCCAGGTCATTGTCTCCGTCTGCATCGAACAAACAGATACCGGCATCATCCTGGTATTTTAAATCCGTCGACGCTATAAATTCTCTTTTATGAAATGAGCCATCTGCTTTTTGTAAAAATAAACTGGCATAATTTGGCGAACCTCCCCCAACCAATATGTCTTCCAATCCATCGCCGTTTACATCACCCACAGCCAGAGAAGGTCCGTACTGGGATAATTTATGCGGGATCAGCCGTTGAATATTGAAGTCGATAAAGTCAACTTCTGAAGCAATAAAATTGATGCCTGCTTTTTTTGTTATATCGGTAAACCAATTGCTTTCAGCAAGCAGGGGAAGTAAATAATCTTCATGTGCACGGGCATTTGCTATATTGATCGTTACAATTCGATTGACGGCTACATTTTGCAGTACCTGCTTTTTTGCATTGGGCCAGACTACAACTACAGAATCTATTACTGCAGTATTGCCAACGCCAAAATGTGCGATGTTTTCAACGCTGGACATATATCCCCGGTACGGGGTGTATTCATATACCTGTTGCTTCCCCTGGTAATATAAACGGATCATACTGCCCAATCCGTTCCTGTTTAATGAGTCTCCTTTTAATTGTATGCGTAAAAAATTATTCTTGTTGGTTTTGTTCTCATTAAGTGTATTCTCCAGCAGGGTCGCCTCCATATTGGTATTATTAATCACTACATCAATATCGCCATCCCCGTCGAAATCTGCATATGCCATACCAGCGGAGAAAGTAGGGATATCCCATCCCCAATCTTTTGTTTTATCTGTAAAAGTCAGGTTCCCATTATTATGAAAAATATAATTACTGATTTTAACCGAGGGCAATTGTTTCAGCATTTCTGCACGGGGTGTGCTCGCCATGGGTTGCTTTCGGTAAGCGATAAAATCCAGATCCGTCACATCTTTTGGCAATCCATTTGATATCAGCAGGTCTCTGTAACCATCATTGTCTGCATCTATTGCCAACGGATCCCAGCTCCAGTCAGTATGGGCTATACCGGCGTAATACCCTACTTCACTGAATGCAGGCGGGCCAATTGAATCATTTTCCAGTAGTCTTGGCCCCTGGTTTAATTGTAAAGTGTTACGTGCATATTGGTGCATGTACCCATATTGGGCCGAGTTTTGAAAAGTTTGGTACGAAATATCATTCATCATCATTTTTAACCGATAATTATTAGCCGGCGCCATATCCAGTTCAACGATGTCTGCGAGCCCGTCATTATTAATATCAGCAATATCATTGCCCATCGCATTTTTACTGGTATGCTTGAAATATTCAGCACTCCGGTCAGTGAAGGTCCCGTTTTTATTATTGATGTATAAATGGTTATTCGAAAGATAATCGTTGCTGACATAAATATCTTTCCATCCATCATTGTTGATATCAGCTATATTAACACCTAATCCATAACCTTCAATTAAAATGCCGGCCTGTTTTGAAACGTCCGTAAATACGGGGTGTTTCAAGCTGTCATTCCAGTCATTTCGAAGTAATTTATCCGTGTTTGGCCAACTGCCGTCCTTCCGGATGGGGCGAAATTCGTTGGGGTAGGTTCCATCCAGTTCATTCACCAATAAATATACATCGAGGTCACCATCATTATCATAATCAAAAAAGGCTGCCATCTGTGTGCCGGCATTGTTTGCCAGTCCATATTCCTCGGCTTCTTCTTTGAAAATGGGAATGCCTGTTTTCTTATCAATGCCCTGGTTAATATAAAGCAGGTTCTTTCTTTCGGATGCAGGAAGTAAAACTGAGGCGCACACATAAATATCCATTAGGCCATCATTATTAATATCTATTACACTGGCGCCTTTGCACCATTTTTGATTGCCATCCACTCCTGCAGCATCTGTTATGTCTTCAAACCGCATGCCTCCCTTATTAAGGTATAATTTATTCGGCACCCTGTTACCAGTGAAATAAATATCAGGTAAGCCATCGTTATTGAAATCACCAATACCCACACCACCTCCATTATAGATGTATTCATAATTCATGGCATTCAAAGTGTCATTTTCTGTAATCAGGTTATTGAAATGAATGCCGCTTTTCTCTGCGCTTACCTCATGAAACAAGGGCTGTTTTTGTGTGCATGAAAAAAGCAAAAAAGCAAAAACTAAGAAGAAAAAAGGGTATTTCATTGTCGTTTGATTCTTTAAAAACGTTGCCGGATCCGTTACAGCCTTAATCCTTATCATGCTGCATAAGGTAATTATAAAATACGGGTTTGTTGAGAATTTTTTGAGAATATTAATTGTAAATTAGCCATTTAAACCGTTGCAGAACCTTTACAC
This sequence comes from uncultured Sediminibacterium sp., assembly GCA_964507525.1. Taxonomy (GTDB): domain Bacteria; phylum Bacteroidota; class Bacteroidia; order Chitinophagales; family Chitinophagaceae; genus Sediminibacterium. The sequence goes on from CAZDQB010000020.1 coordinate 79,721, forward strand.
GTAAAGATTTTGAAAATAACATGAAACCACTAACATTTTTATTGACCCTCTTACTTTTTATTTTTTTTGGTTTAACAACATCAGGGCAGTCCGCGGCGGATCCATGGAAGATACAATCAGCTAAGATTGATCCCGCTAATTATTATGGGATCACCGTTGCCAATGGCATGATCGGTATTGTATCATCGCCCGAACCTTTTAAAGTAAAAGACGTGGTGCTGTCCGGCGCCTACGACCTGTATGGCCGGGGCAGGGTAAGTAATTTTCTGCGTAGCTTTAACCTGCTCAATATGCAGCTGGATATTGACGGACACCGGTTAGGAGCAACCCAAACCAGCAATATGAAACAGGAACTGGATATGAATCACGCCAGTTTTACCACCTCTTTTGATTACAGTGATAAGGCAAACGTTTCCTATACTTATTACGCTTTGCGGCAACTGCCGTTTACAGTACTGATGGATATTACCGTAACTGCGAAAAAAGATATTACGGTAGGAAGCGCCAGTGTGATGGAAGCGCCCGATGCTTTAAAAGATGTGCAGAATTATTACAACGAGATCGACCGGCCGCATGTGGTAATCAGCCTGCTCACTTCTTCGGCTAAAAGCCCTACGGGAAAATTGCTCATGTGTGCTTCCAATACGTTTTTATTCAGCGAACCGCATGGGCAGGAACCCAGGGTGATTCATGAGATGTGGGACAATAACATGCACCTCATGAAATTCAGTAAGCAAATTAAGGCGGGGGAAAGCTATCAGTTTTCCATTGCAGGCACTTCAATTACTTCTGCACACCACGACGATCCGTTGAATGAAGCAGAACGTATGACCATCTTCGCCAAACTGGAAGGCCGCGAACGACTGATTAGTTTTCACAACAAAGCGTGGGACGAATTATGGAAAAGTGATATTCGTATTGAAGGTGATGACCAGTCGCAGCAGGATATACACAGTATGTTGTATCACCTGTATTCCTTTGTAAGAGAAGGCACGGCTTTGAGTCCTTCTCCCATGGGCCTGAGCGGGTTGGGATATAACGGGCATGTATTCTGGGATACGGAATTATGGATGTACCCGTCTATTCTTGTATTGCATCCTGAAATGGCAAAAAGCCTGGTGGAATACCGGTATCAGCGCCTGGAAGCTGCTAAGAAAAATGCATTCAACCACGGATATAAAGGAGCTATGTTCCCCTGGGAGAGCGCGGCTACAGGTGTGGAAGAAACACCGGTATGGGCTTTGAGCGGGCCTTTTGAACACCATATCACGGCCTGCGTAGGTATTGCTGCGTGGAATTATTATTGTGTAACGCAGGATAAAACATGGCTCCGGGAGAAAGGATGGCCTGTTTTAAAAGAAACGGCAGCTTTCTGGGCAAGCCGTGTTGAACGCAATGGCCCGGGAAAATATGAGATTAAAAATGTAGTAGCAGCAGATGAATGGGCAGAGAATGTAGATAATAATGCATGGACCAATGCCGCTGCAAAAGCTGTGTTACAGTACGCAACAGCAGCAGCAAAGATATTGGAGATAGCTCCGGATAGCGACTGGATGCATGTGTCTGCCAACATCCCTATCCTGAAAATGGAAAACGGTGTTACGAAAGAACATGATAGCTATCACGGCGAAGGTATCAAGCAGGCAGACGTTAACCTGCTGGCTTATCCTTTGAAAGAGATCACTGACCCCGGCCAAATAAAAAAGGACCTTGATTATTATGCAACACGTGTGCCCAATGAAGGAACACCGGCTATGACACAGGCCATTTTTACTTTGTTGTATGCCCGCCTTGGAGACGGGAATAAAGCATACCATTTTTTTAAAGACGCTTATATTCCCAATCTTAACCCGCCCCTGCGCGTGATTGCCGAGACCAAAGGAGGCACCAATCCTTATTTCGCAACAGGAGCAGGAGGTATTATACAAAGTGTACTAATGGGTTTTGGCGGATTGGACATCACATCTAAAGGCATCATCCAGCTGCCCTCCAAATTGCCCTCAGCCTGGAAAAGCCTTACTATGACAGGTATTGGCCCCGATAAAAAAACTTTTACTGTAAAATAAAATGTGTTACATTCACACACCGTGAAACGTCTTGCTTCCATACTACTGCTGGCCATACTTTTTTTTAACTGGGGAGGGCATCGTTTGCTGACAGATTACCTGGAGGCAAACGCGGATATGCAACTCAGGGCTGCATTAGACAGAAGTGATTACAACGAAGCAGACCTGGTATGCATTAAAGTAGCTGCCGCTCTGCCTTATGGCACCAGTTCGGAAATATTTGAAAGGACCGATGGTAATATCGTGATCAATGGGGTCAATTATAATTATGTAAAACGTCGTTTCTACAAAGACTCATTGGAATTACTCTGTATTCCCAATACAGAAAAGACAGGTATTCAGAACGCGCGCGATGAATTCTTCAAATTAGCGTATGACCTGCAACATACACAGGGAAGCAAAAAACACGGTTCCAATTCCTCCGCAGCCAAGTTTATTTCGGCTGAATATACTGATCACCGTAACGACTGGAATATTGAAGCGTTAACAACTCATTCAACACATTTATTGGCCAACCGGTCAACAGACCTGGCACATTGTTACCTGCCTACCGCAGAACAGCCGCCAGATGTAGCTTAAGGCATTTATTGGTTATTATACCAGAAAAGTTGTTAAGCGCGCATGTAACATCTCTCCGGCAGGGAGATGTTACATCTTTATGTATTTCACTACTACTATTATGAAAAAAATATTAACCGTTGCAATTGTTGCAACAGCCATGATGGCATGCAATCAAAAAAATGATTATGAAACCATCTTTCACAATCCGGACCTGTATTCCAATACGGCTCACGAGTTAAATGGGGTGGTGATGGGAAATAATTTTAATCCCGTTGTAGCCTCACGTAATTATACATATGCTGCTATTGCGGGTTATGAAGTGATCGCGGCAGGTATACCGGACCAGTACCAATCACTCGCAGGCCAGATCAAAGGACTTACCGCTATTCCTAAACCGGAGGCTGGAAAGAAAATAGATTTTCCTTATGCTGCATTGCTCGCTTATTGTAAAGTGGGTGAGGCAGTAACTTTTCCGGAAGGAAGTATGAAGGTCTATGTCGACAGTTTGAAACAACTGGCTAAGGAACATGGTATGCCCGGCGAAATACGTAACAATTCAGAAGCTTACGCACAAACTGTCGGAGACGCCATTTTGAAATGGAGCAAACTGGATAATTACGCGCAGACCAGGAGCGGAGAAAAATATACGGTGATCGATTCACCGGGACGCTGGGTTCCCACCCCTCCCATGTATGCACAGGCAGCTGAACCGCATTGGAGTGAGATCAGGACCCTGGTATTGGATAGCGCTAATCAGTTAAGGCCACCCGTTCCGCCCAAATTTGATGTGGTGAACAAGAATAGCGAGTATTACAAGAATGTGATGCTTGTTAAAAATGCAGGGGACAGTTTAACGCCGGAACAAAAGCATATTGCTGCATTTTGGGACGATAACCCGTTTAAGATGAATGTATCCGGGCATGTCATGTTCAGCACCAAAAAATTCTCACCGCCCGGCCATTGGATGAGTATAGTAGGTATAGCAGCAAAGACTGCAAAGGCAGATTTTGCTACAACCGTATGCGCGTTCGCCAAAACGAGCATCGCGTTATTTGATGCATTTATCCATTGCTGGGATGCTAAATACACTTACAAAACCGTGCGGCCTGAAACGGTCATTAATAAATATATAGACGCCAACTGGCGGCCCTATTTGCAAACACCTGCTTTTCCTGAATACAGTTGCGGGCATTCTACCGGCTCTTCAGCAGCTGCGGAAGCTTTGACCAGTGTGTTTGGAGATCATTTTGCCTATACCGATTCAACTGAGCTGGAATTCGGTATTCCCAGCAGGTCATTCAAATCATTCAGGGATGCAGCAGAAGAAAATAACTGGGCACGCTTTTATGGGGGATTGCATTACCACAATTCATGTATTGTCAGCACGGTCTACGGAAGAAAAGTAGGTCAGTTGGTTGTTGACAGACTGAAGATGAAGAAGTGATACCAAAATACTAACATTATTTACCGGATTAATAAAAACTAACTGTATGAAATCATTCATTATAATATTATTTGGATCATTATTAATTGCTGTTCAGGCATCGTCGCAGGGTTGTGTTGCCATTCGCGGTACAGGCAATGTATGCATGATGGCGCATCCGGATGAAACCACTCAAAACGCTGCCTGGCAATTCAGTGCAAGCTCCCGCTACTTTAAGTCATTCCGCCATTTTTCAGGAACAACTGAGAATAAAGTGAGGCTGGTGGCCGGCACCGAGGTAATCAATCACCAGGCAAGCCTTGACCTTGCGCTCACACGTATTGTTAATGACCGCTGGTCTTTTATGATTGATGTACCTATTTTATCTAATTCACGTTCTTCCCTGTATGAGCATGGCTTAGTGAATGGCGTTTATATAAAAAAGGAAAGGCATACCATGCATTCCTTTGGGATAGGGGATATCCGTTTTGCTGCATACAGGTGGTTGATTGATCCAAAGAAAAGCTCCAAAGGAAATATCCAGTTGGGATTAGGCATTAAATTACCTACCGGGGATGATAATTATAAAGACTATTGGTATAATGTTGGCCCTAATGGTACAAAGGAGCTGCGCCCTGTTGATCAGTCAATACAATTAGGTGATGGCGGTACCGGTTTTACAACAGAGATCAACACTTTCTATAATTTCAACCACAACTTTGGCATGTATGGTAATTTTTATTACCTCTTGAACCCCAGGGAGCAAAATGGGGTAAGAACCTACCGCGAAACCCTGACACCTGCATTAGCTAATGAAGCCATTTGCAGCGTACCTGATCAATACATGTTCAGAGCGGGATTCAATTATTCAGTCAATCATATCAAAGGGCTGTCTGTTGCTGCTGGAGCAAGATTAGAGGGCATCCCCGTACATGACCTCATTGGTGGTAGTGGCGATTTTCGCAGACCCGGCTATATATGGTCAATAGAGCCAACCATTAATTATTCCGTAAAAAAGATGAGTTTTTTTGTATCAGTGCCTTTTGCCATTGTCCGCAACAGAACCCAAAGTGTAACTGATATGGAAAACAGCACGCCAGACAAGCATGTACAAGGCGACGCAGCTTTTGCGGATTATGTGGTGAACGTTGGAATGAGTGTGCG
>CAZDQB010000021.1:0-73291 GCA_964507525.1 uncultured Sediminibacterium sp.
TATATACCAAGACTTTCAAAGAACTACTAACTATTTTTACCGGACACTAATGATAAATTACAGGTACATGATTTTAGTTGTTTTAAATGTCATTTTTTGCCTTGCCTTTATAGGGTTTGCTTATGTTAACCTGAATGATAGAGATGCCTGGCTGTGGGTAACGATTTACATGGTAGCGTCCATTTGCTGCGGCCTGGCAGCTTTCCATAAATTTTATCCTGTTATATATCTTGCAGCTATTGTTTTTTATTTAGTGTATGCCGCTGTGCTTTTCTTTTGTAAAGACGGGGTACGTGACTGGATAGTAAAATATAACCGGCAAAGTATTGTAGCAAGCATGCAGGCGACGAAGCCCTATATCGAAAAAACAAGAGAATTTTTTGGGTTACTCATCATTAGCGCTTCCTTAGCTATTAATTATTTTGCAGCGGTATAAGATAATGGCATAAATGACTATTGTATCAATTTACTTTTTTGTGGGTGCATTTTTACTAAAGCAGATCATAGTAATTTTATCTCATGTCTAACTTCGCTGATAATAGTCAAAAGCAGACCGCCTTTTGTTTTGACACGGATCAATTAAAAGGACTCCTTTGGGAAATAATTCAGCAAAACACTACCTCTGATATATTGAAGTGGATAGCAGAAAGAAGCGTTTTAACAAATGCTACCCAATTCAATACTACATTTGTTACAGTACCGAGAAAAACGGGTAAGCGCTTTATCCATTTGACAGATATACAGGATAGAAATATTCAATTGGTTCGCTGGGGTTTTTCTATCCATGGCTGGACGATTGATCGATTATCCAGGGTATGGCTGATCATGCAAATTGATCCTTCTGATAAAGAGCAATATTTCAGCTCGATTAAAAACCTATTTCTGGCTGCTGAGATGAACGAACTGGTAGCTTTATATTCCGCATTGCCTGTTTTGGCCTATCCGGAACTTTGGGATAAGCATTGTGCAGAAGGTATCCGAAGTAATATCGGTGATGTATTGCAGGCAATCCTATGCAATAACCCTTATCCATCAGGGTATTTAAATGAGTCCGCATGGAACCAGTTGGTATTAAAAGCATTTTTTACAGAAAAGCCAATTCGTCAAATCATTGGCCTGGACAGTCGTGCTAACCAGGAATTAGCCAATGTATTATCTGATTACGCGCATGAACGATGGGCGGCACACCGGTCAGTTAACCCGCAGTTATGGCGTTGTGTGGGGAGGTTTATCAATAAACAGATCTTTCCTGATATAGAAAGAATTGCTAATTCAGAAAATATGATGGAGAGGAAAGCTGCTGTTTTAGCGTGCCGGGACAGCAATTATCCACCAGCAAAGGAATTGTTAAATAAAAGAAAGCAGTTGAGATCAGCCATAGAGACCGGCGAATTAACCTGGGAAGCAATAACCGAAAACCAATAACCTGTAATGAGCAATTGCGCATTATTCACTACTTATTCATAACTTCTCGTCATGTGTTGCAGCCATAATTTAACAGAAAAAGATATTCAACCCGGGGTACAAATCCCATTCTACCAAGAGCGCATCAATGGCATGCAATTTTTTGATCCCCATGTGCATATGACCTCCCGTACCACCGATGATTACCAGGCGATGGCTGATGCCGGTGTTGTTGCTATCATTGAACCGGCGTTCTGGCTGGGTCAACCTCGCACAGGTGTTGATACCTTTCGCGATTATTATAGCAGCCTGATTGGCTGGGAACGTTTCCGTTCCTCTCAATTTGGCATTAAACATTATTGCACTATTGGCTTAAATTCCCGTGAAGCCAATAATGAAACATTAGCCGAACAGGTAATGGAGATACTGCCCCTTTTCCTTTATAAAGAAGGAGTAGTGGGTGTGGGCGAAATAGGTTTTGATGATCAAACTGCAGCCGAAGAAAAATATTACCGTTTACAATTAGACCTGGCTAAAGAGGCCGGGTTACCGGTACAGATCCATACGCCACATCGTGATAAAAAAAGAGGCACTACACGCAGCATGGATATCGCTTTGGAACACGGATTAGATCCTTATACAGTAATAGTTGATCATAACAATGAAGAAACCGTGAAGGAGGTGTTAGACAGAGGTTTCTGGGCTGCGTTTACCATCTATCCATTCACTAAAATGGGTAATGAACGTATGGTGGAAATCGTAAAACAATACGGAGTTGAGCGCATTATGATTAATTCGGCCGCCGATTGGGGCATCAGTGACCCCTTAGCTGTACCCAAAACCGCTGCACTCATGAAAGATCATGGCATCAATGATGAATCAATTCGATTGGTGACATACCAAAATGCCATCACAGCTTTTGCGCAAAGCGGCCAAATTAACGAAGCCGATTTTGCAGTCATTAAAAACATTGACCAAAGCCAGAAATTTGAGAACAATACAATATTGCGGGGCGGCCAGCAACCAAGGATAGACAAAAACTCATTAATCATACGATAAACAAAAAAAGTGCACCGATTTGTAGGGTTTCTTCGTTTAATGCGGTTGGCTAACATTATTACTGCAGTTTCCGATATTCTTGCAGGTATCGCTATTGCCGGGTATATTACTTATCGGGATTATAGCCAGGTTCAGTTACAACCTATTATTCTATTGATTATCTCTACTATTGGACTATATGGCGGGGGTGTGGTTTTGAATGACGTATTTGATGCCGATCTGGATAAAGTTGAACGCCCTGAACGACCCATTCCCAGTGGACTGATTAGCAGAGGAGCGGCTGCTTTATTAGGCACTTTATTTTTATTAACAGGAATTGCAGCTGCTGCCATCAGCCACCCTGGAAGCCTGTTTTCTTCATCTGGCTTATTAGCTATTGCTATTGCTTTAGCTGCAGTTGTATATGATAAGTGGGGAAAGCATCATTCATTTTTAGGACCATTAAATATGGGGCTTTGCAGAGGGCTGAATTTATTATTGGGCATAAGTATTTTACCTGAGGCTTTGTTACGCTATTGGTTTATCAGTTTAGTGCCAGTTATTTATATAGCAGCCATTACCATGATTAGCAGAGGAGAAGTGTACGGCGGTAAAAGAAGTACACTATATGGGGCTGTTGTTTTATATGGTATTGTGATTGCCAGTATTTTGTATGTAGCTTTTACCCACCATACATTGTTGCATGCCCTGGCTTTCCTGGTTTTATTTAGTATCATGATTTTCCCGCCTTTGCAAAAAGCGATTAAAGAGCCCAAAGGGCAGTTAATCGGGAAAGCGGTAAAAAGCGGGGTGATTGCCTTAATTGTAATGAATGCAGCCTGGGCTGCTGCCATCGGTACGCTTTATTGGGCTTTGTTGATATTGTTGCTGTTACCTCTTTCTTTGGGGCTGGCAAAGTTGTTTGCAGTAACATGATATCAATGAAATGATGCGCATGGGTAACTTATTTCTTAACTTTCTAAATTGATTTTGTGGTTCATTGCAATTCTATATTAACAAACAACCCTGTGGATTACATACAGCAAAGATTTATTGTTCGATTTGAGTATCCTGTTTTTTTTACGGAACATTTGTTTGAAGCTGCTAATTCGATTTTCAGAGACTTTTTATATGCCCAGAAAACAGAAGCTCGCAAAAAAATGTTATTTGTGATGGATGAAGGCGTTGCAGAACACCATACAGCGCTACAAGCACAAATCAGGAGCTATTTCAAAGATGAATCAGCGCTTTCTCTGGTGAAGGACATAATAATAATTCCGGGTGGAGAAAAAGTAAAGAATAATGAATCATTTTTTTATCAAATCGCAGACGCCGTTAACCAATATGGCATTGACCGGCATTCCTACATCGTGACAATTGGCGGTGGTTCTACGCTTGACCTTGTGGGATATGTGGCAGCGGTGTCACACAGGGGTATCCGGCATATACGTATTCCCACTACTGTACTTTCCCAAAACGATTCAGGAGTAGGTGTGAAGAACGGGATCAACTATTCCGGCAAGAAAAATTTCCTGGGAACATTTGCTCCACCGGCAGCTGTTTTCAATGATTCTTTTTTCCTGACTACATTAAGTGATGAAGAATGGCGTTCGGGTATGTCAGAAGCAGTAAAGGTAGCCCTTATTAAAAGCAGGAATTTCTTTGAATGGTTAGAAGAAAATGCATCGGTTTTGGCTAACCGGAACATGACGGCTATGCAATACTTAATTAAGCAATGCGCCAGGTTGCATATGGAGCATATTGCCGGGGGTGATCCGTTTGAAATGGGTTCTTCACGCCCGTTAGACTTTGGCCACTGGAGTGCGCATAAATTAGAGCAGCTCTCTGATTTTGAGATCCGACACGGAGAAGCCGTTGCTTATGGAATAGCTTTAGATAGTGCGTATTCTTTTCTATCCGGCAGGCTGGAAGAAAAAGACATAAAAAGGATCGTTGACGTATTAAAAAACCTTGGCTTTGCTGTTACACATCCCTTAATGGATATCAATGGCGAACAAAGCCCTGTATTAAAAGGATTGAATGAATTCCGGGAACATCTCGGCGGAAAGCTGACTATTATGCTTTTGACAGGCATCGGCAAAGGTGAAGAAGTAAACCACCTGGATGTGCAGTTACTGCATCAGGCCGGTAATTGGTTAAAAGCTTATTCTAAATAATACCAAATGATGCATACACCATACGGGCATCTTACTTATTGCAGTAATATACACGCTGGTGAGACCTGGAATGAGCATTTTGCCCAACTGCAAGCGCATATTCCTCTTGTCAAACAAGCCATATCACCTTACCAGCCATTTGGTATTGGGTTGCGATTATCCAATACTGCAAGCTTAGCATTGTACGAGGAAACAAACCTGGAAGCATTCCGGCAATGGTTGATGCAGCATGATTGCTATATGTTCACAATGAACGGGTTTCCATATGGGAGTTTTCATCATGCAATTGTGAAAGACCAGGTTCATGCACCGGATTGGACAACTGCAGACAGGGTTCAATACACCATTCGGTTGGCCAAAATCTTGGCAGCTTTATTACCCCGGGGAATGGAAGGCGGCATTTCAACTTCTCCATTATCGTATAAATTCTGGCATACCATCGATAATGCAGAAGGTATTTTTGAAAAAGCTACCTGGCATATTTTGCAGGTAGTGGAGCAATTGATCCAGATCAAAAGAACAACCGGCAAACTATTGCATCTGGATATTGAACCGGAGCCTGATGGCTTACTGGGAGAAAGTAAAGATTTTTTTGAATGGTATACCCAATACCTGTTGCCACTTGGCATACCTCATTTGCAGGATAGGTTTGCATATAACCGGGAAGAGGCTACAAATGTTTTAAAAGAACACGTGCAGCTGTGTTATGATGTATGCCACTTTGCAATTTGTTATGAAGATCATGCAGCTGTTATGCAACAATTACAATCCTTTGGCATTAAAATAGGTAAAATACAGATTAGTGCAGCGCTTAAAGCGAATATTCCAGGCGATGTGGAGGAAAGGAGGACGGTCATTGAAGCTTTTAAATGTTTTAACGAATCTACTTACCTGCACCAGGTCGTAGCAATGCAAAAGAATAGGCAATTGAAACGATATGCCGATATGCCGGATGCGTTAGCTGATGCTGAAAACCCTTCCATTACTGAATGGAGGGCACATTTTCATGTGCCGTTATTTGTTGAAAACTATGGTGTATTGCAATCTACCCAAAAGGATATCGAACAAGTTATCGCATTTCATCAGCAACAACCTGTTACTTCACATTTAGAAATTGAAACTTATACCTGGGAAGTATTACCCGGGGAGTTAAGAGTACCTATTAATGAATCTATTGCAAGAGAACTGCAATGGGTTATGGGCTTACTCAAATGAGTACCAGTAGTATCATTACGAATCAAACCTGCCATGCATAAAACCGTTGTTATTGATATTGTAGGATTATCTTCTTCTTTAATAGGAGAGCATACCCCTTTTTTGAAAAGCTATAGCAGTAGTAAACATTTGCAAACCATTGCTCCAATGCTACCGGCAGTAACTACCTCGGTGCAATCTACTTATATAACCGGTAAATGGCCTAATGAGCATGGCATTGTTGGCAATGGCTGGTACGATCGTACGGATTGCGAAATTAAATTTTGGAAGCAGTCCAACAAATTTGTACAGGCAGAAAAGATTTGGGACCGTGCTAAAAAAATCGACCCTTCTTTCACCACCGCCAAAATGTTTTGGTGGTATAACATGTATTCATCTGCAGAATATTCTGTAACACCACGCCCTAATTACCTGGCAGATGGGCGTAAGATACCGGATTGTTATTCGCATCCTGCGGAGTTAAGGGATGAGCTGCAAAAGGAATTGGGGCCATTTCCTTTATTCAAATTTTGGGGCCCCGGCGCTGACATTGCTTCTACGCAATGGATAGCTGATGCTTCTATCCTTACAGATAAAAAATACGACCCTACACTTACACTTGTTTACCTGCCGCATTTGGATTATTGCCTGCAGAAATATGGTCAGGATCCATTGAAGATCAGTAAAGAACTGAATGAGATTGATAAAGTAGTAGCGCAACTAGGTGCTTATTATTCGGATACCGGCGCCAGGATTATTCTTTTATCGGAATATGGAATCACCAATGTAAACAGGCCGGTACATTTAAACAGGGTTCTGCGTGACAATGGTTTACTAAGCGTTCGGGTAGAGCGGGGATTGGAGTTGCTCGATGCAGGCGCCTCAAAAGCCTTTGCTGTGGCCGATCACCAGGTAGCCCATATATACATTAATGACCCTTCGGTTACAACACAAGTAAAAAAAATAACGGAAGGAATAAATGGTGTTGAATTAGTATTGGATCGGGAAGCGCAAAAGCTATGTCATATCGACCATGAAAGAGCTGGCGATTTGGTCTTAATAGCGAATGAAAATAGCTGGTTTACGTATTATTTCTGGCTGGATGATACCAAAGCACCGGATTATGCAAGAATGGTAGACATACACAAAAAGCCGGGTTATGATCCTTTGGAATTATTTATGACTTCCAAAGCCAGGGCTGCCTATAAGTTGTTACGCAAAAAGGCCGGCTTTAGATATGTAATGGATGTGATTCCCCTGGACGCTACTTTGATAAGGGGTTCGCATGGAAGGCTTGCAGCCGATAAGCGTTTCCATCCTGTTTTGGTTTCAGATATAGCAACAAAGCAAAAGGACATAAACGCTACCGATGTATACGATGTTATATGGCAGCACCTTACTTCATAAAATAACAATGGTTAGCGCATCATAAAGCTGCCTTGTATCCGTAGTAGCCGGATCCCTTTTCTTTCTCTTTTATTGTGTCACAATTACACACATATTTACCTCACTTCCTGCATATTACCTGCTATAGATTTTCTTACCGGAGCATTGATGCACACATTTATTATAAATGTGTGCATCAGTTTATAGGGCCATAGATGTCTTCAAGCCCGTTTAAATAAGGATGCGGTACTGATCAATGCTCCTGATCAACCTGAACGTTTTTTATTTAAAAGATGAGATATTTTTTGACGCTAATCAAGATACGACAGGATAGTGCATGACAGTTTAAAATAACAAAGTAATTATGTTTATCATCTCAAAAAACGATTGCTATATGAAATTAATTACCCCTGCAAAATTTGTTGCAGCCTCACTGCAACTTGTCCTTTATTTATTCCCCATGCTGCTTTTTGTTACACAACTGCATGCTCAGAATGTAGTAAAAATTTCAGGCACTGTTACTGATGCAGAAAGCAATAAGCCACTGGAGGGTGTTTCCGCCAGTGTTAAAGGCGGCAAGATTGCTACAGTAACTGATGCAAATGGAAACTACACGTTAAACACTACAGCGAAGGCTACACTGGTGTTTTCTTATGTTGGCTATGGGCCTGAAGAATTACGGGTAACCGGGAAAAATAACGTAAATATTGCCCTTCGGGCCAATCAGGCAAGCCTCAATGACGTAGTAGTAATTGGTTATGGAAGTCAGTTGAAGAAGGCGGTTACAGGAGCCGTTCAGACGATCAACAATAAAGATATAAAAGACATACCGGTTTCTCAGATAACCCAGAAATTACAGGGACGTTTAGCTGGTGTTCAAATTAACCAGACAACAGGTAAGCCGGGACAAGGGATGTCGGTTAGGATTCGTGGGCAATTGTCTGTTTCGGCAGGCAGTGATCCTTTATATGTTGTTGATGGCTTCCCCATTACAGGAAATATTGGTGCAATTAATCCTGATGAAATACAGGATATTTCGATATTAAAAGATGCAGCATCTACTTCTTTATATGGATCCAGAGCGGCGAATGGGGTGGTTTTGATCACTACTAAAAAAGGAAGGAAAGGCCAGACAAATGTCAGCTTCAATACCTATGTGGGCTTGCAAGAAGTACCTCAGAAAGGCAGGATACAAATGATGGATGCTGTTGAATTTGCGCAATTCAAAAAAGAATACTACGAAGATGCGGGGCGGCCTGTACCTGTAGAATTTCAAAACCCTTCTCAATATGCCGGCAAAAATAACGATTGGTATGGTGCGCTGCTGAGGAAAGCGCCTTTACAAAGTTATAACCTGACAGTTACATCAAGTACAGATAAAGTTAATACGGCTTTAGTTGCGGGGGTATTTAACCAGGAAGGGGTTGTATTGAATAACGCTTACAAAAGATATTCCCTTCGGATGAACATTGATTATGCAATATCTGATAAAGTAAAGCTTGGGTTCAACGTAGCTCCTTCCTATGTTTTTGACAATACGCCAAGAACTGATGGAGACAGGGGAACAGGAATTCTTTTCAATGCATTGCATACCTGGCCAATAATGCCTATTTACGATCAGAACGGAGACCTTACCTTGTACAACAAGTTCCCGGGAAGTACAGGAAATATTTTTGCCTACCCTAACTGGGTAAGAGCAGCAAATGAATTGGTTAATGAATCGAAAACAACCAACCTGATATCAAATGCTTACCTGCAATACCAACCCATCAAAGGATTGGTTCTTAAGTCTACGTTCAATGTTGAATACCTGGACTCTAAGTTTTTCTTTTTCAACCCTTCTACTGCCACCAATTTTATCAATGTTCCCATACCAACAACAGCCGTATCAATCAGGCAAAGCACTCAAAATGTAACATGGCTGAACGAAAACCTGGCAACTTATTCCAAGAGCTTCAGGGACCACAATTTTGAACTTTTGGCAGGCTTTACCAACCAAAAATTCCGGCAGGAATATAGCCGGATACAGGCTGATACTTATACTGATGACAGGCTTCCTACCATCCAGGGTGCGCTTAATGTAAACAGGGGTGGTACGTTCAACGGAGTAGAGGAATGGGCCCTGACATCTGTTCTTTCAAGATTGACCTATAATTACAAGAGCAGGTATCTGTTTACTGCGGCATTACGTAGTGATGGTTCTTCCCGTTTCGGGTCTGCCAATCGCTGGGGTACGTTCCCCTCTGCTTCAGTAGGATGGGTTATTTCTGATGAGGACTTCTTCAGTAAGTATAAAAAAATATCTTTTGCGAAATTAAGGGCCAGTTACGGTGTGATTGGTAACAATAACATTGGTAATTACACGCCATATGCCCTTGTTAATAATACTGTAAATGCCGTTTTTGGTAGTAATGTTGCTACTGGCGCAGTGGTAACTTCCCTGGCCAATAAAAAGTTAGGATGGGAAACCACCAAACAATTGGATCTTGGATTAGACCTGGGTTTGTTCAATAACAGGATTCAGTTTTCGTATGATTTTTATGTAAAACACACGACTAATTTGCTCTACAGTGTGCAAATAGCGCAAGAATCAGGGTTCAGCAATTTCAACGACAATATTGGTGAAATTAAGTTTTGGGGACATGAGTTTGCTGTGACTACCAGGAATACGGAAGGGAAGCTTAAATGGGTTACTAATGCCAATATTTCATTCAATCGCAACAGGGTATTGGCACTGGCCGATGGAATAGATCGGGTGTATGGAACCTTTCATATTACCAAAGTGGGTCAGCCATTCGGGCAATTCTACGGACTCATAGCAGATGGTGTTTACCTGAATCAGGCAGATCTTGCTAAATCTCCCCAGGTTCCTGGCCGTTCAACCGTTGGCAGCATAAAATTGAGGGATGTAAACGGTGATGGTATCATCACTTACGGCGGAGACAAAGACGACCGGACAATAATCGGCAATCCTTTCCCCAAATTCACTTATGGCATCACCAATACTTTACAATACGGCAACTTTGATTTTGCAATTGTCTGTTCCGGCTCTTATGGTAATCAACTGTTGGTTCGCCATTTGTATAGTACTGCTAATCTGGATGGGGTATTTAATTTAGTGAAGGAGGTGAAATATCGTTTCAGGTCAGAAGCTAATCCGGGTAAGGGATTTTATGGTACGACTGTCGGTGGTGGTAATGTAACTGGTATTGAGAGGGACTGGATGAACAGTCGTTTTATTGCAGATGCTTCGTTTTTTGCTATAAAAAATATAACGCTTGGATATAATATAGATGTTAAGAACAGGTTTTTTAAATCGGCCCGCCTCTATACCTCTATCCAGCAAGTGTATGTTTTTACAAAATATTGGGGTGGCCCCAATCCTGAAACAAGCGCCCAGGGAGATGGAAATGGAAATGGCGGTAACCTGAGCCAGGGGATAGACCTTTCTAACTACCCGGTTCCACGTACGTACACACTTGGCGTTAATCTTAATTTTTAAGTGAAAAAAAATCAACTTAATTATTTTCTAACATTTTACCGTATAAAAAATGAAAGCAAAAATAATAATCACATGCCTGTTAGGCTTTGGTATAACCGCGTGCAATAAATTCTTGGAAATAGTCCCAGAGACTGCATTGAGTTCCGCTACCTTTTTTACAAAGCAGTCTGATTTTCAACAAGCGGTAAACGGAGCGTATGTTCCACTGCGGTCAATTGTCAACAATACAGCGTGGCTTCTGGGCGAAATGCACTCCGATAATACTTATTACTACCGAAATATCCTTTTCGGAGCTACCGAACAGCAGGAAAATATAGCTGATTTTAGTATTCCTACAGCTAATAGGGTTACAACTAATGTGCATGTAACCAATCAATACCGCCAGGATTATCAAATCATTGCACGTACCAATGAAATTTTGGCAACTATTGATAAAGTAAATTTTGATGCTGATGCAAAAAATAATTTAAAAGGGCAGGCATTGTTCCTTAGAGCCTATGCTTATTTTGAGTTAGTAAGATATTTTGGAAAAGTTCCATTGCATCTGGTACCTGTTACCAACCGGGCAGAAGCGGCTTTAAAACTGGCATCGGTAGATGAAGTTTATGCCCAGATCATCAAGGATGCAGATGGGGCAACTAAATTGTTACTGCCTAAATCAAAACAGGAAGCAGGCCGGGCTACATCGGGGGCAGCAAAAACATTGCTTGCTAACGTATATATAGTGCTAAAAAAATGGCCGGAAGCAGAAGCTCTTTTGAAAGATGTAGTTAACAGCAACGAATATTCATTAATGCCCGATTATGGTAATGCCTTTTCTACCACTAATGGCAATAAGAATAACCAGGAATCGATTTTTGAAGTTCAGTTTATGGAAGGATCTGCCGGGTATAACGGGAGCATCATTTACAACTTTTTGCCGCGTCCAATCACTGCAGATGAATTAAGACCCATCACGGGAACTTCTAATCCACAACCGCTTTCCGGCGAAGGCAATAACGCCCCTACTCCTGATATAATTGCTGCCTACGAGCCAGGCGATAATAGAAAAGATGCTTCCATTGCTTATGTTACACTAAGCGGAAGTTTAAGGGCAAATAAAGTGTATCCTTACATTAAGAAATTTGCAGCACCCCATGCATTGCACGGAAATACGGGCAACAACTGGCCTGTCTACAGGTATTCAGAGGCTTTATTATTCCTTGCAGAAGCGCTGAACGAACAAGGCAAAGGTGCGGAAGCATTGCCTTATTTGAATAAGGTCAGGGACAGGGCTTTTGGAGCTGGAGCAGCTACTATAACTACGACCAGCCAGGTTGACCTGCGTGATATCATTTTTCGGGAAAGAAGAGTTGAATTAGCATTTGAAAACAAACGCTGGTTTGATTTAGTAAGAACAGGCCGTGCAGTAGACGTAATTACAGCCTATGGAAACAGGGTTAAATCTAATCCGCAGGATTATTATTATCCTAGTGGCGCTGTCCCACCTAATAACGCCTTTACCAATCTTGATTTGCTGTATGGCTTTCCTGCAGCTGAAGCATCGCTAAATCCGTATTTTTAATTTTTGCACAAAGATTCAGTAGCTGCTAAAAAAGCTACTGGATCTTTTATCAATACACCCGGGTATATATAATTTGACAACAGGAAACGAAAATTTATAGTATGATTCAAATTAAAATGCTAAGGAAAACTAATTTTAAATTCATTCCGCTAAGGATTTTGATGGGGGTGTTCATTCCATTTGCGTTAATAACAAGCAGTTGTAAGGTATCAGGTAAGATGCATCAGGAAAAGGATGGCTTTGTCAAAATATTCGATGGTAAAACGCTTAATGGCTGGGAAGGAGATCCCAAATATTGGAGAGTAGAAAATGGCAATTTGGTGGGAGAGATTACACCTGCCACGCTGTTAAAAACCAACTCATTCCTCATCTGGCGGGGGGGGAGACCATCTGACTTTGAATTAAGCCTTGAATTTAAAATTACCAAAAGCGGGAATAGCGGCATTAATTACCGGAGTGTGGAATTAAGTGATGTTCCTTATGCATTAAAAGGATACCAGGCCGATATAGACGGCGCAAACCGGTACACCGGGCAAAACTACGAAGAACGTGCCAGGACAACTTTGGCTTACCGTGGCCAAAAAGTAATGGTGAAACCGTTTGATCATACAACGCAGCCGGTTTCTTTAAAAGAGTACATTAAGAACAATGCCTGGACCGGAACAACTGTGACAGGCTCGTTGGGTGATTCAGAATCATTAAAGTCTAAAATTAATTCTGAAGATTGGAATACTTACCGTCTGGTTATAAAAGGTAACCGCCTGCAACATTATATTAATGGCATTTTAATGAGTGATGTAACGGATAATGATACCGTTAATGGAAAATCGGAGGGATTGATGGGGGTACAGGTACACGTTGGTCCGCCAATGAAAGTAGAATATCGAAACATCATGCTCAAACAATAAGTTAATGTACAATCAAAATATTAGGATATGATCGGCAACATTAATTTCATAAGAAGTAATATGCAACAGCTGCAGCATGCCGTTTTATAAAGCAAAAGCCAATGAACAGGTATATTGTATTTTTTGTGGTATCATCTATTTTACCCATGCTTTCTTTTCAACCAATTCCGGAGCTGAAATTTAGAAAGCAGATGATTGCTGCTGAAAGTTCTGAATCTGCGGGTGTATTTGATGTTAATGGCGACCATGTGTTAGATATTGTATCGGGTAGTTACTGGTATGAAGGGCCATCATTTTTGAAGCGTCACTTGATAGGTCAGGTAAAAAGAGTGAGTGAATATTATGACGATTTCTCCACCATCCCAATGGATGTGAACGGCGATGGAAAGATGGATTTTATAACAGGGGGTTGGTTCGATGCCACACTTCGCTGGCGGGAAAACCCGGGAAATGACCAGGAATGGAAACAACATGATATTGCAGTAACCGGGAATATAGAAACTACACGTGCCTGGGACATTGATGGAGACGGCTTTGATGAAATTGTACCCAATACGCCTGGCAAACCCTTAGCCTATTATACTTTGATACGTGATAAAAACGGCCTTTCCACAGGTCAATTTTCCAGAACACAGGTAGCTGAGAAACACGGGCATGGATTGGGATTTGGCGATATTAACGGAGATGGCCGCGGAGATTTCATTGTTTCAAATGGCTGGCTGGAAGCTCCGGACGACCGGAAAAATAAACCATGGAAATTTCATCCTGATTTTGATATGGGTGATGCAAGTGTTCCCATGATCGTAGCAGATGTAAATAATGATGGCCTGAATGATCTGATAGTTGGGCAGGGCCACGGGTATGGTCTTGATTGGTATGAGCAAAAGCGTGATGGGAAATTGATAAAATTTGTTAAACATGCTATTGACCCTTTTCAGTCGCAGTATCATACCATGGCATGGGCTGATATTGATAATGATGGCCAGATGGAGTTGATTACCGGGAAGCGTTATCGGGCTCATAATGGTAATAATCCCGGAGATAACGACGCTCCTTCGCTCTATTATTTTAAATGGAATGGCGAATCATTTACTAAGAACGTTATCAGCTATGGGCCTTTTGGCGAAGGGAAAGGGACTGGAGTTTTTTTTTCCATTGCAGACCTGCATAACACGGGAAGGAAGGACATCATTGTTGCAGGAAAAGAGGGGTTATATGTCTTTTTTAATATCGCTCCATTATAAACATAAATATATAGGTGTATGAATAAAAAAATATCAATGTATATGCGCAGAAACTGTAATCAATATTTGGCATTATTATTTGCACTTTTTCTTTTGGCTGGAACATCTTGCAATAACTCAAAGGAATTGGGAAAAGGATCAGATCCTAAAATTACAAACCTTAAACTGCCCGATGGGTTTCATGCCGATCATTTATACAGTCCCGGCGTAAACGAACAAGGTTCTTGGGTTGCCATGACTTTTGATGACAAGGGCAGAATGATTGCATCTGATCAATATGGAAATCTATATCGCGTAACAATCCCGGCTATTGGTTCAGATACAACGAAATCAAAAGTACAAGTAGAAACGCTTGAAATTAAAATTCCGGGTGATACGACTAAAATAAAAATTGGTTTCGCCCACGGCTTGTTGTATGCCTTTAACAGCCTGTATGTTATGGTCAACGATGAAGGTGATTCAATCCATTCCAGTCGTAGCGGACTTTATCGCTTGCAGGATATGAACGGAGATGACCAGTTTGATAAAGTGACATTACTGAAATCTTTGGAAGGGCGGGGTGAACACGGACCACACAGTGTGGTATTGGCGCCCGATAAGAAGTCGATTTATGTTATTGCAGGAAATTTTACCAAGATCCCGAAAATGGATGCATACAGGGTTCCTACTGATGCTAAGATTGACAACCTGTTGCCATTTATAAAAGATCCCAATGGGCATGATAATACAGTTAATACCCATGGCGGGTGGATAGCCCATATCGATTCAACAGGAACTAATTGGGAATTGGTCAGTTCAGGATATCGCAACCCTTTTGACCTTACTTTTAACGATGCAGGTGACATGTTCACTTACGATTCGGATATGGAATGGGATTTTGGACTTCCCTGGTATCGCCCCACCCGTATTTGCCAGGTAACCAGTGGCAGCGAATTTGGATGGCGTCCCGGTACAGAGAAATGGTCACCAGCTTACCCTGATAATTTGCCGGCCATTTTAAATGTTGGCCAGGGATCTCCTACCAGTTTTTTTAATGGGCAAAATGCACACTTTCCGGAAAAGTACCGCAGGTCTTTATTTGCCTTTGACTGGAGCTTTGGAATTATCTATTCCATTCATCTCGATCAGGATGGAGCATCTTATAAGGCGAAGGGAGAAGAGTTTGTTTCAGGTTCGCCTTTGCCTTTAACAGATGGTATGATAGGTCCGGACGGTGCACTTTATTTTCTTACAGGCGGACGCAGGCTCGAATCGGATCTTTACCGTGTTTACTATGGCAACAATACGCAGAACACAGAAACCTTAAAGCCTGCCCCACTCAATGAAGAGCAGAAGATCCGAAGAAAATTAGAAGAATATCATGGGAAGCCGCAGGCAGGCGCTGTTGCTTTTGCCTGGCCATATTTGAAGCACAGCGACCGGTTTATACGCTATGCAGCCCGGGTTGCTATAGAACACCAGCCGGTAAGCCAATGGCAACAGCAGGTCTTAAAAGAGAAAGATCCGCAGACTTTAATAGAGGGCATTATTGCGCTGGCGCACCAGGGTCGTGCCAGTTTAAAAAACCAGGCGCTGAAGTCGCTTACCAGCGTTAACTATACCCAACTTTCCGAATCACAGCAAATAGATATTGTGCGCGCTTTTGAACTGGTTTTGTCCCGAATGGGATTGCCTGATACTGATGTAAAAGCTCAGGTGGCAGCTTATCTTAATCTGCATTATCCCGCCCAATCCAATGAATTGAACAGGGAGCTGAGTAAGGTGCTGGTTTATATTGAAGCGCCTCAGTCAGCAGAAAAAACAATGGCTTTGCTCGCTACTGCAAAAGATGATAAGCAAAATACGGTTACCCAGTCCTCTGACCTGATTCTGCGAAACCCTCAATACGGAATAGATATTGCAGGCATGCTTGCAAATGTGCCTCCTGCACAACAAACATATTATGCAACGGTATTGAGCGAAACAAAATCAGGATGGACACCTGAGCTGCAGGAAAAATATTTCAAATGGTTTTATGCTGCTTTTAAATTTAAAGGAGGGCATAGTTTTATTGGCTTTATTGACAAGACCCGTAAGAACGCCCTCAAAAATGTTGCCCAGGATCGCTTCACTTATTTGAATACAATTTCAGGGGATTCTTTAGTTGCCAGTACCGGAAACTATTTGGCTAATGGCGTTGAGCAACCTAAAGGCCCGGGAAGAAGATGGACAATGAAAGAGGCGTTGGCTGTAGCAGATAGTGGTATTTCGCATCGTAATTTTGAAAGAGGGAAAGCAATGTTTACTACTTCGCTTTGTATTTCCTGTCATACCATGCGCGGTGAAGGTGGAGTGGCTGGCCCTGATCTTACGCAACTGGGAACCCGCTTTTCTTATAAAGACATGCTCGAAGCAATTATTGAGCCCAGTAAAACAATTTCTGACCAATATGGTGCTACTGTTTTCTATTTAAAAGAAGGCAGTTCCATATTAGGAAGGGTAATCAGCCAGGACAATGGTAAATACACTATTTCCCAGAATCCATTCTCGCCGCAAACAACCAGGGAAGTTCTGAAGAAAGATGTTGTACGCACAAGGATCTCTGAGGTTTCACCTATGCTTCCGGGCTTGATTAACCGGTTAAACCCGGAAGAATTAAGAGACCTGCTGGCTTATCTTAAATCCGGTGCCAATAAACAGGATACTATTTTTTCGGCTAAAAAGAACTAGAAGATAATTTGATATACCCTGTATAGGGTAAACTTAACCTTATACAGGGTATATACTTTAGGAGGAAATAGCATTGACAAAACAAACCTGGAGAAATAAAATATCGAATGCTGCACAACTCGGCGGTATTGAAATGTCGGTACTGGATAATGGTTCAGCACGGGGAACACGTATTGCATGGATCAATACAGGAACAGGTTTGCGGTACAAAGTAGTGATTGACCGGGCTATGGATATAGCAGATGCGTTTTATAACCAGCATAGCCTGGCCTGGTTGAATCATCCGGGAATCGTTTCACCGCAACCATTTTCGAATAGGGGAACTGACTGGCTAAGAACATTTGGCGGCGGGTTGCTTACCACATGCGGACAAACACATGTAGGCGGACCGGAGGCAGATACTTATGGTGAGCGTGGACTTCATGGACCAATAAGCAATATACCGGCAGAGCTTGAATCAATTATACAGCCTGACCCCGCCGCAGGCAAACTGCATATGAGTATTACAGGAAGAATTAAGCAGACACAGATATTTGGCCCGAGCCTGGAATTGAAGCGAACAATATCGGGAACGCTCGGACAGGCATTCATTAAAATTAGTGATGAAGTTATTAACCGGGGCAATAGAGCAGCTCCTCATATGATACTATACCATTGCAATTTCGGATGGCCACTGGTAGATGAAGGAACAGATATTTTATGGCAGGGAGAATGGCAATCCGGTAATGGGAACAGCAATAATAAAATTTTCAGAGAAGGGAATGACTTTCTCAAATGCCCGGCCCCCATGGAGGAACATAATGGCAGTGGCGAGGAAGCTGCATTCATTAATGTAACTGCTGATCGTTCCGGCAGGTGTGTATGTGGCTTGTATAATGCTCAGTTAAACCTGGCAGTTGCTTTACGGTTTTCAAAAAAAGAATTGCCCTGGCTCACCAACTGGCAACATTGGGGTAATGGGGAATATGTAACAGGGCTTGAACCCGGAACAAATCCTCCTATAGGGCAGGCAAAAGCAAGAGCGCAAAATCAGCTTACACATATTGCACCCGGAGAAAGCAAGACATACAATATAGAGATTGAGGTACCAGACACCAAAGAAAAAATAGCTTCATTTTTAAACGAGCTGATGAAAACGGATCGAAAATTAATTTTTTAACTTATACCAATGGAAAAACTAAGTTTAGCAGAAAAAGCGTTTGATCAGGGTAAAGGAATTTTACGGTTGGCTCCAACCTGGGTGCCCAGGTCATTTTGTGTGCCAGGCCGTAGAATTAAATTACATCCTGATGATTATTACGTACTGGGCGGACAACGCGGTGGTATTGACGAACGTTGGTTGTCTTCAACCACACCAGCGAAAAACGGCCCCTTAACCGGAGAGAATGAAGGATTGAGCGCCGTGGTTTTTTATGACGGCACAAAAGAAAGGCAAATACTATTAAAAGATGCGGTAAATGAGTTGAAAGGCGCTTTAATTGGTAACCGGTTGTGGGATGAATACGGCAGCTGGCCTATGTATTCTAAATTTTTTGATAATATGGGGCCGCTTCCGCATCATGTGCATCATAACGACGAGAAAGCAGCATTAATTGGCCAAAAAGGCAAACCAGAGGCATATTACTTTCCACCGCAATTGAATAATCATGGGGGCGATTACCCGTATACTTTTATTGGTATTGCACCAGGCACCACCAAAGAGCAGATACGCGAGTGCCTGATAAACTTTACAAAAGGCGATAATAAAATAACCAATCATTCACAGGCATACCGTCTTGAACCTGGCACTGGCTGGGATGTACCACCGGGACTGCTCCATGCTCCGGGAAGCATGTGTACCTATGAACCCCAAAAAGCATCCGATGTTTTTGCCATGTACCAATCACTGGTTAATGAAGCGATCATTCCGGAAGAACTGTTATGGAATGGTACGCCCAAAGAAAGCATAGGTGATTTCGATGCACTGATGGACGTACTTGACTGGGAGCTGAATGTTGATCCTAATACAATGATCAACCGTTTTATGGCTCCAAAGCCCATCAGGCCCATAGACGAAATGAAAGCGGAAGGATATATTGAAAATTGGATTTGCTATAAGTCTGATGCATTCAGTGCAAAGGAACTTACTGTTTTTCCCGGGGAAACGGTCACTATAAAAGACAGCGCGGCATATGGGATTATTGTGATGCAGGGGCACGGTAAAATGGGTGTGTGGGATATTGAAACACCTGCTTTAATTCGTTATGGCCAGTTAACCAATGATGAGTTTTTCATTAGCGAAAAAGCAGCGCTGGAAGGTGTTAAGATCGTAAATGCATCGGCAACAGACCCTATAGTGATTCTTAAACACTTTGGCCCGGGAAACCCTGACCTCGTGTTATAAAATATAAGCTTCATTATCAGAATTGCTAATTTTAAACTAACGATATGCAGAAAAATAATTATCCTAAGCTTCACAATGCTACCTGGCCCGGTATCGTGGGAAAGGGCCCGGATTCAGAACCTCCCATTTCTCTGGACATCTTACTTGAACTCACCGCTTCTGCATCTGTAAACGGAGTCAGGTTTGATGGCATTGATATCGGCCTTTTCGAACCTCATTTTAATATTGATACTACAGATGATGGTATCAAAAAACTGGCAGATAAAGTTGCTGCGCTTAACCTTGATATCGGAAGCATCGTAGCGCCTATCTGGGGCGGCCCTGCAATGGGCAGTAAAGAAGAACGTGGCGTATTTGTTGACATGGTTCGTAAGTCCTGCCGGTTTGGTCAAAAGTTGCGCGAATTAGGTGTTCGGCCAAACGGTATTATCCGTATTGATTCTGCCTGTAAACCCGATCATTGGGCGCTTGATCCGGTTAACAATACAAAATTAATTGCCGGTACGTTTCGTGAAGCATGCGATGTAGCTGCCGACTATGGAGAAAAACTTGCTGCGGAAGGCGAAATCTGTTGGGGTGGTATGCACAGCTGGAAAGCCATGATTGATACGCTGGAGGCAGTTGATCGTCCAAACATTGGCTTTCAGGCAGACATGGCGCATACCTTGTTGTACTTGTTAGGTTATAACAAACCGGAAGACCGAATCCTGCCCATTGATTTTGACTGGAAAAACCGTGATGCTTTGAAGGAAGGCCTCATAACCTTAACGAATGCACTTCGCCCCTGGACCATCGATTTCCATGTAGCTCAGAATGATGGAACTGTACACGGAACAGGTTCGCATGATAAAACGGGCCGCCACTGCCAGGCAACTGATCCTAACGGAAAGCTCGACATTGCGCACGATGCAGGTTATTGGCTGCGCGATGAGAATGGTAAGCTTACTAAAGCCTTTAAACATATTTGCTGGGATGGATGTATGTTTCCGAATGAAGTGATGACGCAACAAAAGACATGGAACGATATACTGGCAGCCATGATAAAAGTTCGTGAGTTACATGGATGGTATGAAGCCTAATACAACTTCAATTGTTTATTTAATAATGATATAAATGAAAAAAAAGAAAGAGCTGAGAGTTGGACTGATAGGATGCGGTTTTATGGGCAGAACGCATTCCAATGGGTATAAGCGTGTTGGTGATTTCTTTCCGGAACTTGCATATTCACCTGTCTTGAAGGCGGTTTGTTCACGCAGTGAAAGTAAAGTGCGGGCATTCGCCGACCAATGGGGCTATGAGTCTGTAGAAACGGATTGGAAGGCAGTGATTGCACGTGCTGATATTGATGCAGTAGATATCTGCACACCAAATAATATGCATGCGGAAATTGCTATTGCCGCAGCTGAGGCAGGCAAAATGATTTTGTGTGAAAAGCCTCTTGCCAGAACCCTGGCCGAGTCTCAACAAATGGTGGATGCTGTTGAAAAAGCTGCAATTAATAACACGGTATTGTATAATTACCGCCGTATTCCTGCCGTTACCTTGGCCAAGCAGATCATTGATTCGGGCAAACTTGGAAAAATTTTTCATTATAGAGCAAACTTTCTGCAGGACTGGACCATTAACGCAAATCTTCCGCAAGGCGGTGAGGGGTTATGGCGTATGGATGCCGATGTTTCGGGATCCGGTGTCGTTGGAGACCTGCTTTCCCATTGCATTGATACTGCGATGTGGCTCAATGGCGGTATAAGGGATGTATCGGCCATGACGGAGACCTTCATTAAAGAACGTGTTCATCAGCTTACAGGTAAGGTACAGAAAGTTAATATTGATGATGCTTGTGCTTTCCTTTGCCATTTTAATAATGGATCACTTGGCATCTTTGAGTCTACCCGTTATGCAAGGGGACATAAAGCTTTGTATACTTTTGAAATCAATGGAGCCAATGCTTCCATTCGCTGGGATTTGCATGATTTGAACCGGCTTGAATTTTTTGACAATGCCGATGATTCAACGGTTCGCGGCTGGCGCTCCATTCATGTTACAGACGGTGACCAGCCCTATATGAATAAATGGTGGGTTCCCGGATTAGGCATCGGTTATGAACATTCTTTTATTCATCATGTTGCAGACTTTCTTAAAAGCCTGGAAACAGGAACACCCTGCGCACCCACTTTCAAAGACGCATTTGAAACTGAGAAAGTTTGCCAGGCTGTTCTCGATTCAGCGGTCTCCAAAAGCTGGAAAAAAACCGGTGTTAACGATTGATATAAAAAGAACTTATTCTCCAGGTATTTCAGGTTCCTGGCTTAATTGGATGCTGTTTTTTGATTAACTTAATATCTTTTAAACAACGATCGCTATGCGAAAATTATTTGCCATCGCTTTTCTTATGGTATCCTTCTTTGCAGGTGCCCAGGTAAAGGTTCAAAACCTGTTAACAGAGAACCTTACCAATCCCATTGGCTTAGATGCAACTATTCCCCGTTTCAGCTGGCAGCTAACCAGCGACCAGCGAAACAACAGGCAGGTTGCTTATGAAATAAAAGTAGTGCATGGTAAAACAGTTGCATGGAGCAGCAATAAAGTAATGTCTGATCAGTCGGTTCATGTGCCTTATGCAGGCGCCGGTTTACAATCTGGCATGAAATACAACTGGCAGGTACGTGTGTGGGATAACGCAGGCAAGGCTTCCGAATGGAGCGCTCCCGCTTCCTTCCAGATGGCATTATTGCATGTCTCCGACTGGAAAGCCAAATGGATAGAGCCAGGTTATACAGAAGATTCAGTAATGCGCCCCAGTCCACTGTTCCGCAAACAATTTTCCAGCAACAAAAAAATTCAATCTGCTACAGCCTACATCACTTCGCATGGTTTGTACGAAGCGCAGATCAATGGCAAAAGGGTTGGCGATGCTTATTTAACACCGGGTTGGACAGTCTACAAAAAACGCTTGCAATACCAGACCTACGATGTCACCAGCCTGTTGCAAAACGGCAATAATGCCATCGGTGTTGTATTGGGAAGCGGCTGGTACAGGGGTACCATCGGTTTCACAAATAGACTGAATGTCTATGGGAAAGATATTGCCCTGCTTTTCCAGTTAGACATTACCTATACAGATGGTTCAAAGCAGACCATTGTTTCTGATGACACCTGGAAATCATCTACCGGCGCCATCCGTTATGCAGAGATCTATAACGGTGAAACGATCGACGCACGCTTAGGTAAACAGGGCTGGACGGAACCTGCTTATAACGACGCTGACTGGAGCGGTGTAAAAGTAGCCGTGCATCCCATGGATGTATTACTGGCTACCTGTAATGAACCGGTAAGAAAACATGAAACCTTTCAGCCGGTAAGAATCTTTACAACGCCCAAAGGAGAAAAAGTAATTGACTTCGGCCAGAACCTGGTAGGATGGGTAGTGATGAAAGTTAAGGGGAATGCCGGCGATAAAATTGTATTATCACATGCAGAAGTGTTAGACAAGCATGGTAATTTCTACACCACCAACCTGCGTGCAGCGAAAGCTCAGGATACTTATATTTTAAAAGGAAGCGGAGAGGAAATATTTGAACCGCATTTTACCTGGCAGGGCTTCAGGTTTGTAAGGGTGGATGGTTTTCCCGGGGAGCTGAAACCGGAAAATTTTGAAGCGGTTGCTTTGTATTCCGATATGAAGCCAACCGGTACTTTTACTTCTTCCAATGCACTGATCAACCAGTTGCAGCATAATATTCAATGGGGGCAAAGGGGCAATTTCCTGGATGTGCCGACAGATTGCCCGCAGCGCGATGAACGTTTGGGCTGGACAGGAGACGCGCAGGCGTTTTCAAGAACAGCATCCTTTAATATGAATGTCAATAATTTCTTTGCCAAATGGCTGAGAGACCTGGAAGCAGACCAGCAAAATGGTGTGGTGCCTTTCGTCATACCCAATGTATTGGGAGGTGCCATCAACAGTGCAGGCTGGGCAGATGTAGCTACTATTGCACCCTGGAATATGTACCTGGCTTATGGCGATACACGCTTACTGGAGAACCAGTACAGCAGCATGAAAGCCTATGTGGAGAGCATCCGCCGTGCAGCAAAAAATGAGCTGTGGAATACGGGCTTCCATTTTGGCGACTGGCTTTTTTACCGGCCCGATGATGACAATGATGGCAGGGCAGCTGTAACCGATAAATACCTGATTGCACAATGCTTCTATGCACATTCTACCCAACTACTGATCAATGCGGCTAAAGTGCTGGGTAAAACAGCAGATGCAGAGAGCTATACGGAATTACTGACCAGGATCAAAGAAGCATTCAACAAAGAATATGTAACTGGAAGCGGCCGCCTGGTTTCAAGCACACAAACAGCGTATGTGCTGGCCCTCAATTTTGACATGCTGCCCGGATCTTTACGCCAGCAGGCGGCACAAAGACTGGCAGATAATGTAAAGGCCTATGGTAATCACCTGACAACAGGCTTTCTCGGCACCCCTTATTTATGTCACGTATTAACACGCTTTGGCTTTACTGATGCGTCCTATAAATTATTATTGCAGGAAACCTACCCCTCCTGGCTGTACCCGGTAAAAATGGGCGCCACAACTATCTGGGAAAGATGGGACGGGCAAAAGCCTGACAGTTCCTTCCAGACACCCGGAATGAATTCTTTTAATCATTATGCTTATGGCGCTATTGGCGACTGGATGTACCGGAAAATGGTAGGCCTGGATACTTATGAAGACGGGGTGGGTTATAAACACATCAAAATACAACCGCATATCGGGGGCAGTTTTACACATGCATCGGCAAGCCTGCAAACCTATTATGGAAAACTAAGCAGTGGATGGAAAGTGGAGACAGGCAGGATACTGATGGATGTGGAGATACCTGCCAACACTACCGCCACTGTGTATATCCCTACCCCGAAAGCAGGTGATATTACGGAATCCGGGAAAGCGCTTTCGGCTGAAAATGGTATTACTATTACCGGCACAGAAGAAGGCTATGTTGTACTGCAATTGGGGTCCGGTACGTATCATTTTGCCGCCTCCAGGCCGGTAGCTGTAAACGAAAACATCAACACCAAAGAATACGTGGGCAAATACAAAACAGAAGGAGGTATGGTGAGTATGATTGAAATAAAACAGCAGAATGGAAAGCTGATGGCTGTTGTGCTGAATAACAATGGAGAACTGGAACCAGTTAAAGATGCCAAAGACAAATTCAGCAGTGCCGATGGTTCCATGGCTACTTTCAGCAGGGATGAACAAGGGAAAGTAATGAAAGTAAAAATAAATGCACTTGGAATGAGTTTCGAAGGAACAAAGCAATAAGCATTAACACAAACCTGGTAAGCAAATAAAGCATATCGTATGAAATCAATACAGTGGCTGACCGGATCAGCAGTAGCCTTATTGGCAATAACTACGATTGCCTTTACCAATGATGACAAAACAAAAACACCGGGCAAGGATGAGCATCAATGGTTTCCGGTTTATGATTTTGATGCGGCCACTTTTAAAAAAGCGCCCCGCGCTTTTGGTCCCTTTACCCGCTGGTGGTTACCCGGTAATGATATTACCAGTGAGGAACTGCAAAGAGAAGTAAAAATGCTCGCCGATAATGGCTTTGCGGGTGTAGAAGTGCAGCCTCTGACCATGGGGCTGAATCCCAATGCACCTGCAGATCAGCAGAACAGGATATATAGCTGGGATACACCCTCCTTCTATGAGCACCTCCGGGCAATCATGCAGCAGGCGCAGCAATCGGGTATAACGGTAGATATGAATGGCGGAAGCGGATGGCCATTAGGTGGTTCTTTTTTTGATCCGAAGGAAAGCATGAAAACACTGGCTATATCAGATACCAGCCTCGCAGGCGGCCAAAACTTCAATGGCCGGCTGCCATCACCTTTGGGAAAAGGATCAAAAGCCGAAGGAACAATGGCCATGATGCTGCAGAAGAATTTCATCGATGAAAAATGGGCCCGTATACAAAGTGTGATCGCGGCGAGGGTAATTAAAACGGTAAACAAGCAAACACTGCTCGATCCTGCAACAATCGTAAACCTGGCAGGCAAAGTGAAAGATCGCAGTTTAAACTGGCAGGCGCCCGCAGGGGGAGAGTGGCGGATCATTGTATCATGGGTTATTCCAACGGGAGAAAAGCCTTCCCTCATCGCTTCTTCCAAAACCAATTATGTCATCGATCACCTCAATCCCGAAGTGGTGAATAAAACCTATGACTACCTGCTGGGTTCCCGCACAGGATTACCGGCTTATTACCACCGCCCGCTGCGTGCCATCTTTAATGATAGTTATGAGTTTCATACCGACAGGATGATCTCACCAGATTTCTTACAGGTGTTCAAAGCAAAGAACGGGTATGATATTGCACCGTATCTTGCTGCTGTGTATCAGCAGGGGTACAACCACCCTACTTATTTAGCTTCCATGTATCCCAATGCAAGGCCGCCTTATACGTTCAGTGAAACAGAGAGCTGGCGCATGATGTATGATTATGACCAGGTCGTGAATGAAGTATTTAAGAAAAATTTTATCAAAACCAGCGATCAGTGGATGCAGCAGCATGGACTGCTGCACCGTACACAGGCTTATGGATTCCCGATAGACCTGATTGGCAGTGCAGGGGCTGCCGATATACCGGAAGCAGAACAATTGTTTGCAGAAGGTTCTGAAGGTTACCTGAAATTAGTTACTTCAGGTGCCCACCTTTATCATCGCCCCGTTATTACACAGGAATCTTTCGTATCTATTTTCCGGGCAGAAATGACTACCCCGCAGAAGATCAAAATATGGGCTGATAAATCATTGGCCTGCGGCATCAACCAACTGATCTATCACGGCACACCGTACAAATACAATAACGGTGAATATGGAAAGGAAGGATGGAACACCTGGTCTTCTCCTTTTATGCCCTTTATTAATTTCTCCACCGGCATGAATGAGTCTGATCCTTTCTGGAAAGACCTGAAATTAGTGAACCAATACCTGGCGCGCTGTCAATATGCATTGCGGGCAGGAAAACCCAAAACAGATGTATTGATCTATATGCCATTCATAGATTTCACAGAAGACCAGATGTCTATGAACCCCGAAGAGATCCTGTACAGGGGCTATTTCAAAGGAGTGGAACCAGATATCAAGGGCTTTGGCGTTTTTGAAGCGCCTAAAACACGCATCAGTGAATGGTACAGTAAATTATGGAAGACGGTGAATGAACTGGAATCAAAAGGGATATCCTGGGAGTTTGTCAATGATGAATCATTGCAGAAAGCAACATCAGCTGCAGGTAATATAACCATTGAAGGCAATCAGTACCAATCGCTCATACTTGCCAATCTTCCCTATATCAACCTGGCAAGCGCTAAGAAGATCAATACATTGAGTAAAGCGGGACTGAACCTGTGGGTAATAGGAGCTATTCCTGAGCAGCAACCCTCCTATCTTAATTATGCAGCCAATGACCGGTTAGCCAAACAATTGATGGAAGAAGCAGCCAAACAGAAAAATAGTCAAAGAATACCAGGCCTGCTTCCTTTGAATACCATGGCACAAAAAATAAGGTTTGCAAAACCTGTTAATTTTTCCAGGCAGATCACACGGGAAATGACAGATGGCAGCCAGGTTAAATTTATATGGAACAAATCAGACCAGTGGCAAACCATTGGCCTGGATCTTGATCCACATTTTACGCATGCATATTGGCTGAACCCGGAAGATGGTTCTATTGAAAGGAACAATGCAAACACGATCAGCTACCGGTTACCACCGTATGGCTCTGTGATCCTGTATGCTTCAGTGAAAAAAGCAATCGCACCGGATCTTATATCCATGCCAACGATCCTGGCTGAAGATGCAAAAGAAGTGTTGCCTATTGATAACTGGACCATCAGGGTGGGAGACATCACCCTCATCAATAGCCCGTTAATAGACTGGCGCAACCATGAACAATTAAAATACAGTTCTGATGAAGGTGTCTATACGGCATCCTTCAGGCTTGATAATAAGCGCGCTGCCGATCATTATATCCTGGACCTTGGTAAAGTGTTTTATACTGCTACGGTAAGCATTAATGGTAAAGAAGCCGGCAAGCGATTATTTGCCCCTTACAGTGTAGACATTACCAAACTGGTACAACCAGGAGAAAACCAGGTAGAAGTGCACGTTACTACCACGCGCAGAAATGGTTTTGCAGGCGAGGCTGTAAAAGGGAACCCGCGTTATGCACAATTCAAAGGAAAGGAGCATACACTTGTACCATCAGGATTGGCAGGACCAGTACTGATTAAAGTGCAACAATAATGATCCATGACAGGCCATGACAGACAGGCTTTACCGCTCACTTATTTTTACACCCGTTTAATGCCATACTGAAAAATTATCAAGCATGCAGGCTATTTTAGGAATCATCTTTCATTTTATCGGGGGCTTCGCCTCGGGTAGTTTTTATATGCCTTATAAAAAAGTAAGAAGCTGGAGCTGGGAAAGCTACTGGATCGTCGGAGGTTTGTTTTCCTGGCTCATTGTGCCACCACTGGCTGCCTGGTTAACAGTTCCGGGGTTTTCTGCCATCATCAGCGCCACTTCGGCCGATATCATCAAATTCACGCTTCTTTTTGGTGTGTTATGGGGAGTAGGCGGACTCACTTATGGGTTGGGCGTACGCTATCTTGGTATGTCGCTCGGTAATTCGGTGGTATTAGGCTTCTGCTCCGCTTTTGGTGCGTTAGTCCCTTCTATCTATTATAACTTTAACCCTACCCCCGGTAAAACCACTTTTAACGACCTGCTCACAACAGGCTGGGGACGTATTGTACTCGCTGGCGTGCTCTTATGCCTGGCGGGTATTTATATCTGCGGAAAAGCAGGCATGATGAAAGAGAAACAATTGCCCGAAGAAGAAAAGAAAAAATCAGTGGCTGAGTTCAGCCTTGCGAAGGGATTGATCGTTGCTATTTTTTCGGGCATCATGAGCGCCTGTTTCAACTTTGGTATCGAAGCAGGAAAGCCAATGGCCGAAGCGGCGGTAAGGGCGGGACTGAACCCTTTGTACCAGAACAATGTTACTTATGTTGTATTGTTATGGGGGGGGCTCAGCACCAATCTTATCTGGTGCACGATCCTGAATTTCCGGAATAAAAGCTTTGGTAATTATGCAGACGGGAACACACCTTTATTAAAAAATTACCTGTTCTCAGCATTGGCGGGTACCGTGTGGTTCCTGCAATTTTTCTTCTATGGCATGGGCGAAAGCAAATTGGGTAATGGTGCAAGCAGCTGGATACTGCACATGGCTTTCATCATCTTAGTCGCCAATATGTGGGGCATTATACTAAAAGAATGGAAAGGCGTAAGCAAAAAGACAAAGCTTGTCATCACACTGGGCATTGCCACCATTATGTTGTCGGTATTTGTGGTAGGATATGGCAATGCGCTGAAAGGATAAGCAAACTGTGCGCAGATCAATTGAGTTTTTAAAATGTATATAATTTATGAGCACTGTGACAAAAACATTTAAACACGTGAGTTATTTGTGGGACGAAGCAAAGGCGGCCGCACTGGCAGGAGATGAAGTGGCCTTATTAGTGTATCGTTCCAACTTATTGGGAGCCGATCTGCGATTGACCAATTATGGCGGTGGAAATACTTCCTGTAAAGCAATGGCAAAAGATCCGCTGACAGGTAAGGATACAGAAGTGATGTGGGTGAAGGGGAGCGGCGGCGACCTGGGTACCATGAAAAGAAACGGGCTGGCTGCTTTATATGTTGACAGGTTACGCAACCTGAAAAACAGGTATCGTGGTATTGCGCATGAAGATGAAATGGTAGAACTCTTCAACCATTGCATCTATGACCTCGCATCCAAAGCGCCATCTATCGATACGCCGCTGCACGGCTTTCTTCCTTTCAAACACATCGATCACCTCCATCCCGATGCAGCCATCGCAATTGCAGCGGCAAAAGATGGAAAGAAGATCACACAGGAATTATTCCAGGGCACTATCGGCTGGGTAGAATGGCAGAAACCGGGCTTTGACCTGGGCCTGCAACTGAAAGCCTGCCTGGATGCCAATCCCGGTATCCGTGGTATCATGCTTGGTTCACATGGCTTGTTTACCTGGGGTGATACGGCTTATGAAAGCTATATCAATACACTGGAAGTCATTGAACGCTGTGCCCAATACCTCGAAGACCATTACGGTAAGAAGAGTCCTGTCTTCGGTGGTGCAAGACTAACATCACCCGGTCAAAAGGAACGCCTGGCAAAAGCAGCTGCGCTTGCGCCGGTACTGAGGGGTTTCTGTTCTTCACAAATAAAAATGATCGGTCATTTTACCGATGACGAGCGGGTATTGCAGTTCATCAACTCGAACGACCTGGACAGGCTGGCTCCGTTGGGTACCAGTTGCCCGGATCATTTTCTGCGTACTAAAATCTCTCCGCTGGTATTGAACCTGTCACCGGAGGAAGACCTGTCCGATGCCCGGCGCATCAAAGAAAAAGTGGCGCCTTTGTTCACCGCTTACCGGCAGCTGTATGCAGATTATTACAACAGCTGCAAACATCCGGACAGCCCGGGCATGCGTGATGCCAATCCTGTTGTACTGCTTTATCCGGGTATAGGTATGTTTACTTTTGCAAAAGATAAACAAACGGCAAGGGTAGCTGCCGAGTTTTACATCAATGCAATCAATGTGATGCGCGGAGCAGAAGCAATTTCTGAATACACTTCTTTACCCAGGCAGGAAGCATTTAATATTGAATACTGGTTACTCGAAGAAGCGAAACTGCAGCGGATGCCTAAACCGAAAGCACTGAGCGGAAGAGTGGCCCTCATAACAGGCAGCGCTGGTGGTATTGGTAAAGCCATTGCCAAAAAATTTGCAGAAGAAGGCGCCTGTGTTATGCTGAATGATAATAATGCAGAGCGGTTAGAAGAAGCCAAAAAAGAATTTTCCTCTTTGTATGGGAAGGATGTTTTTGCAGCAGATGTGCTGGATGTAACAGATATAGCTTCTATTGAGCAGACACTGCATACAGCTGCATTGGCTTTTGGTGGGGTAGATATTGTTGTCAACAATGCGGGCTTATCTATTTCAAAACCATTGCAGGAGCATACAGAGAAAGATTGGGAATTACTGTATGATGTATTGGTAAAAGGGCAGTTCTTAGTAACACAAAAAAGTGTGGAAATCATGCGCAAGCAGGGCTTTGGCGGCGATGTGCTGAATATTGTGAGCAAGAACGCACTTGTAAGCGGCCCCAATAACGCCGGTTACGGTTCGGCCAAAGCGGCGCAATTGCATTTGTCAAGACTGAATGCAGCTGAACTCGGTGCCGATAAAATAAGGGTGAACGTGGTTAACCCGGATGCTGTAATTTCAGGAAGCAATATCTGGAGTGGCGGCTGGGCAGAAGGCAGAGCCAAAGCATATGGTGTTACGGTAGAGGAATTGCCCGAGTACTATGCCAAACGCACTTTGCTGCATGAGATCATAGAACCCGATGATATCGCCAATGCCTGCTTTGCATTTGTAGGGGGACTGCTGAATAAGTCAACCGGCAATGTGCTGAATGTAGACGGAGGAGTAGCCCCTGCCTTTGTTCGTTAATCACTGCCTATGACACGCGTAGCATTTAAAATGAAACTGTTCAGGGGTTATGAAGCAGAATATGCAAAAAGACACAACGCCATCTGGCCTGAGCTGCAGCAATTATTAAAAAGTACGGGCGTGGGCACGTATTCCATATTCTTAGATGAAGAGACGAATATTTTATTCGGTGTACTGACCATTGACGATCCTTTGAAGCTGGATGCATTACCGCATCATCCTGTCATGCAAAAATGGTGGGACTATATGTATGATATCATGGAATCTAACCCGGATCACTCACCCGTTTCGGTTCTATTAAAAGAAGTTTTCTACTTGCCATAAATAAGACGACATGCTGATCGAAAAAAACAACATAGCAGCACACAATGATTCATTAGACGCTGCGCACAAAGTACAATTTGAATTCATAGCCGGCACGGTGCCTGGTACAGAGGCAGTACTACGGAAATTGACAGACTTCCAGGTAGCCATACCCAGTTGGGCATTGGGAACAGGGGGTACAAGGTTTGGCCGTTTTTCAGGCTCTGGGGAGCCCCGTAACCTGGAAGAGAAAATGGAAGACGTGGGCCTGCTGCATGCGCTGAACCGCTCCAGTGGCTCCATCTCGCTGCACATTCCCTGGGATATTCCCCGCGATTACACTGCCATTAAATCATTAGCCGGTGAACTGGGATTGAAATTCGACGCAGTCAACTCCAATACTTTCCAGGACCAGAAAGACCAGGCGCTGAGTTATAAATTCGGATCGTTGCAGCATGTGGAAAAAGCTGTTCGCAAACAAGCCATCGAACACAATATTGAAGTGATCCGGCACGGGGTAAAATTAGGCTCCAAAGCGCTGACGGTTTGGCTGGCAGATGGCAGCTGCTTCCCCGGTCAATTGAATTTCAGGAAAGCATTCCAGCATACTTTTGAAAGCCTGCAGGAAATCTATGCAGCCCTGCCCAACGACTGGAAAGTATTTGTAGAATACAAAGCATTTGAACCCAATTTTTATTCCATGACAGTGGGCGACTGGGGCCAATCGTTGTTGTATGCAAATAAGCTTGGTCCGAAAGCCTACACACTGGTTGACCTGGGCCACCACCTGCCCAATGCCAATATCGAGCAGATCGTTTCTTTGTTATTGATGGAAGGCAAGCTGGCAGGTTTTCATTTTAACGATTCCAAATATGGCGATGATGATCTTACCGTAGGAAGCATCAATCCTTACCAGCTCTTCCTTATTTTTAATGAGCTGGTGGAAGGAATGGATGCAAGGGGAATGAACCATGCCAATGACTTAGGCTGGATGATCGATGCATCGCATAATGTCAAAGACCCGCTGGAAGACCTGCTGCAATCTGTCGAAGCCATACAGATTGCTTATGCCCAGGCATTGCTGGTAGATACAAAAGAATTAGTGGCAGCACAGGCAAACAATGACGTGGTAAAAGCACAGGAAATTTTACAACATGCTTACCGCACCGATGTAAGGCCGCTGGTGGCAGAAGCACGCAAAAGAGCAGGAGGCGCTTTGCAGCCCCTGCAACTGTTCAGGTCACTAAAAGTAAGAACGCAACTGATTAAAGAAAGAGGTGCCGCGAGCATTGCAACAGGGTTATAATATGAGTCCCTTACCTGTGATAGCCATATTTGATGTAGGCAAAACCAACAAGAAGTTTTTGTTGTTCGATGAACAATACAAATTAGTTTGGGAAGAAAGCTGCACCCTGAAGGAGACCGTTGATGAAGATGATTATCCTTGCGAAGATGTACACGCACTCACAGCATGGGTATGGGCCACTTATCGGAAATCGGTTGACCAGATGCCATCATTTGATATCAGGGCCATCAACTTTTCGGGCTATGGCGCCAGCTTTGTGCACCTGGATGACCAGTATCAACCATTCATCCCTTTGTATAATTACCTGAATCCTTACCCGGAACACCTGCACCAGCAGTTCTACAACACTTACGGCGGTACTGTACATATGGCACAACAGACCGCTTCTCCCATACTTGGTAACCTGAATTCGGGCATGCAACTGTACCGCATCAAATATGAAAAGCCGGAGGTTTTTAAGCAAATAAAATATACGCTGCACCTGCCGCAATACCTGAGTTTTATCCTTTCCTCGCAGGTAGGATCAGATATCACCAGTATCGGCTGCCATACCGGTCTTTGGGATTTTGAAAAGAATGCGTACCATGAATGGGTGTACAAAGAAGGATTGATAACAAAGTTTGCGCCCATTCTCCAGGGAGATGCACTGGTAAGTTGTTCAAAAGATGGCAGGCACATTCCCATAGGTGTCGGATTGCATGATAGTTCTGCTGCACTGATACCCTACCTTTCAGGTTTTCACGAGCCCTTTATACTTTTGTCCACCGGCACCTGGTGCATCAGCCTCAATCCATTCAATGAATCGCTCCTGACAGAAGGAGAATTACAGCAGGATTGCTTATCCTATTTTACTTACCATGGGAAACCGGTGAAAGCATCGCGACTGTTTGCCGGATATGAGCATGAAGAACAAACAAAAAGACTGGCCGCTCATTTCAATACGGCAGCGGATCATTACAAACAATTAACTTGTAACCCTTTACTGCTGCAGCAACTGCAGCAAGAGGCTAACCAGGAAGCGCCGTATGAGCAGGCAAAACAAATGGTACAGCGTTCCCGTTTTGAAAAAAGAAACCTGGACGCTTTTGACAGCTATGAAAAAGCGTACCATCAATTGATCTTAGATATCATGCAGCAACAATTAATATCAACACAATTGGTGCTGAGCGGTACGAATGTTAAACGTATATTTGTCGACGGAGGGTTTAGTAAAAACCCCATATACATGCATCTTCTTGCTGCAGCCTTTCCGGATATTGAAGTTTTTGCAGCTTCGGTAGCGCAGGCATCAGCACTGGGAACCGCCCTTGCTGTTCACCGTCACTGGAACAGCAGGCCACTGCCGGGAGATCTGATTGAATTAAAATATTATACAGTTTCGCAGGAAATGAAAGGCTGATGCGCGTTGGATTATTTATACCATGTTATATTGACCAGTTCTATCCGCAGGTAGGTATCGCTACCCTGCAGCTCCTGGAAAAACTGGATTGTGAAGTGGGGTTTCCGCTTAACCAGACCTGCTGCGGACAACCCATGGCAAACAGTGGGTTTGCAAGCCTGGCCAAGGGCTGTGATAAAAACTTCATCCGCAATTTTAAAGACTTTGATTACATCGTGGCTCCATCGGGCAGTTGCGTGCTGCATGTGAAAGAACACCTTGCAAGCAGTGAA
The DNA here is from genome assembly GCA_964507525.1 of uncultured Sediminibacterium sp. Lineage (GTDB taxonomy): Bacteria > Bacteroidota > Bacteroidia > Chitinophagales > Chitinophagaceae > Sediminibacterium. The sequence continues at coordinate 34,424 of CAZDQB010000021.1, forward strand.
GCCTTGGAAGAAGCGACTTATATCCGTAACCATATTTATGAGTTGACAGCATTCCTCACAGATGTGTTACAGGTAAATAATATCGCCGCCAGTTTCCCTTATAAAGTTGGTTTACACAACAGTTGTCACGGACAACGTGGCCTGCATTTGTCTTCCATGTCGGAACTGGTAGCCCCCTCTTTTTCAAAGCCGGCGCATTTGCTTGGCATGGTAAAGGGGTTGCAGCTGAGTACGCCGGTAAGGAGTGATGAGTGTTGCGGCTTCGGTGGCACGTTTTGCGTGTTCGAAGAAGCAGTGAGTGTGAAGATGGGGAAAGACAGGATCAAAGAACACGAAACAAATGAAGTGGATTATATCACCGGCGGCGATGTAAGCTGCCTGATGCACCTGGAAGGGATACTGAAAAGAAAAGGAAGCAGTGTTAAGACCATCCATATTGCAGAAATACTGAACAGCCAGCAATGATTTTTTGAATGGAGAAAGACCACGCCATATTAGCAGAACAGTTTATTGCAGATGAGCCAAGAACCGACTGGCACGATGAGACCCTGTGGTTTGTACGGCATAAAAGAGACAAAGCAGCGCAAAGCCTGCCTGAATGGGAAGAGCTGCGAAATTGGGCTTCTGCCATCAAAGCGCATACACTCGCCAACTTAGATCAATACCTGCTGGAGTTTGAAAAGAATGCCCAGGACAATGGCATTATGGTTCACTGGGCCGCTGATGCTGCCGAGCATAACAGCATTGTGCACGGTATCATCCGTCAACACCAGGCCAGCCGGATTGTAAAGAGTAAAAGCATGCTCACGGAAGAATGCCATCTCAATGAATACCTGCTGCACCAAGGTATTGAAGTAGTGGATACCGACCTGGGTGAGCGCATCGTACAGTTCAGGAAAGAGCCGCCAAGCCATATTGTGCTGCCTGCCATCCACCTGAAGAAAGAAGATGTGAGCAATACTTTTCATGAACATCTTCACACCGCAAAAGGAAACAACGACCCGCAATACCTTACAGAAGCCGCAAGGCAGCACCTGCGGGAAAAATTCATACAGGCAGAACTGGCTATTACAGGGGTGAATTTTGCTATCGCAGCAACAGGCGGATTTGTCGTATGCACCAATGAAGGCAATGCCGATATGGGAGCACACTCAGCCCCGGTTCATATTGCCTGTATGGGTTTTGAAAAGATCATACCCCAGGCAATACACCTGGCTGTATTTCTCCGCCTGCTCGCACGCAGTGCAACAGGCCAACCCATCACCACTTATTCCAGTCATTTTGCCAAGCCGCGTCCCGGCCAGGAAATGCATATTGTGATCGTAGACAATGGCCGCAGCCGCCAGCTGGGCCGGGCAGATTTCAGGAACTCACTCAAATGTATCCGTTGCGCCGCCTGTTTCAATACCTGTCCCGTATACCGGAGAAGCGGCGGGCATAGTTATCATACGGCAGTAGCGGGGCCCATCGGCGCCATCCTCAACCCGAATACCGATCTTAAAGCCAATGCAGACCTTCCGTTCGCTTCCACGCTCTGTGGTTCCTGCAGCAATGTGTGCCCGGTAAAAATTGATATACATGAACAGTTGTGGAAATGGCGGCAGGTAATTGCTGAAGAAGGATATGTTGCCGCCAGTAAAAAGATAGGAATGAAAGGAATGGCGCTGGTACTTTCTAAACCGGGCCTGTACAGGATAGCAGGTAAAATGGGAAGATGGGTGATGCGTATATTCCCGGGTCTCGTCAGCAACAAATTAAATCCCTGGTATAAGCAACGGGAAATGCCGGAACCACCTGCGCAAAGTTTCAGGGACTGGTACCTAAAGCAACAAAAAAAATGAGTTCAAGGGAAACGATATTAAAAGCCATCGCAGTCAATAAACCAGCACCGGTTAAATTACCCCGCATCGAAATTGACAGGGTCATACAATACGAAGATGTAGTGGCACAGTTCAGGCAGGCATTGGAAAGCATCGGCGCTAAGGTGATTGAATCAACTGGGGTTCAGCTATTGCAACAGCAGCTGGCAACAGAAAAAGCAAGCGGGCATTTCATTATCAATACCATCCCTGCGCTTGGCGAACCGACCGGCAACCTCTCCGCAGCATCAGCACAGGAGCTCGCGGGCTTATATAAAGCATATATACAGGGCACCATTGGGGTAGCGGAGAATGGCGCCGTCTGGCTATACGGGCACCAGCTGCCCAACCGTTTGCTGCCTTTTATTTGCGAGTATTTGGTATTGGTGCTTGACAGGCATGCTATTGTACCTACCATGCATCATGCGTTGGAAAAGATCGATCTTGGGGCAGGCGGATTTGGGGTGTTCATAGCGGGCCCTTCTAAAACGGCAGACATTGAGCAATCGTTGGTGATAGGAGCGCATGGCGCGCGGGGACTGACCGTTTATTTGGTGTAACTTTCAGAAAAATTAAGCAGGTGGGAAACGAAACAAACCATTGGGAGCAGGTGTACAGTTCAAAAGAAGAACAGGAACTAAGCTGGTTCCAGCCCTATCCGGCCACTTCCATTGAATTCCTGGAATTATTTAAACTACCGCTGACCGCTAATATTATTGATATAGGCGGCGGCGATGCTCATTTAGTAGATGTGCTTTTGGATAAGGGGTATCAAAATATTTTCGTCTTAGATATTTCTGCGAATGCAATAGAGCGGGCAAAACAGCGCCTGGGAGAGAAGGCAAACAAAGTTCATTGGATCGTTACCGATGTAACAAAGTTTGAAACCGATGTTCAGTTCGACTTCTGGCACGACCGGGCCGCATTTCATTTTTTGACCACGGAAGAAAAGATTGGCAAATACGTTGCGGCTGCCGGGGGCATGATCAAAAAGAACGGATACTTAGTGCTGGGTACTTTTTCAGAGCAGGGTCCTGATAAATGCTCCGGGTTAGAAGTGCAGCAATATTCAGAAGCTTCCATGTCGGCCAGGTTTGAAGCCTCTTTTGAAAAGATCAAATGTATCGAGGAGGATCATACCACACCATTCCATACCACCCAGCATTTTTTATTCTGCAGTTTCAGGAGAAAATAAAGTCTTGTCCGGGCTATTGGTAATCAACAACCCGGTGCATTCAAAAGCAATGGTTTTCAGGTGCTACTGTTTGCGCTTACCGAAGAGCTGGCTGTCCAATGAAAATTTCCCCGGCCCGAGTATGAACAATAGTAAGGCAATCCCCAGGTACACCAATGGCAGTTCATAGGCAGGGCCGCCGGTCTGGTTTACAAAAGGCGCTTTAAATAATTCTATGTTGAGATAAACTGCAACGGCCATGGTGCAGGCGATGCCAAAAGAAGCCAGGGGCGTCAGGAACCCCAGCATCCAGGCAATGCCGCCACAAAATTCGGACACAGCAGCCAGGAACTGGAAAAATGCGGAAATGGAAATTGGCCCGCCCGGAGGCACCCATGCTGTCGGGTGTTGTATCTTTTGCCAGCCATGCAATATGAATGCAATCCCGGCAATCAGGCGCAGTATTAACAGCACAACCGAGGCTGCCGTGGACTGGCCCGGTTTACTAAAGGCAGTTTGGATAATTGATTTGATCATGTTGAAGTGGTTTTTTTAGTTTTCCCAGTTACCAAACTAAAGATTCTGATCGGGTTTATCTATTCTTTAGTAAAAAATATACAGACAATTAAAATCTGGCTCGATATTGGTGGATCAATAGAGGCCCGGTTCATCTAAAAAGGGTACCCCTATCGCATAAAAGTCTACCCGCACTCCCTTAAACAGTGCCTTGATGCATGAAAGTTTTAACTGTTAATTTCCCCAGTGTGCTGGAGACCACCTTCGGCAACACTGAAAATTCGTCCAAAGACCTGCTCAACGGACTCAAAGTTAAAAAAGAAGATACCTGGTATATGGTGGGCAATCTTGCAAAAAGAGCCGGCGTCAACCCCAATCACCTTACCAATGCTTCCCCCCAGCTCGAAGACTATGAGATCCTTTTTAAATCAGCCATGCTTTCGGTGGCCAATCATATAGAGCAGCCGGTAGCTGTTACCATGGGGTTTCCTTTCTCAACTTATAGTGTATACAAAGCAGCTGCAGAACAGTTCCTGAGTAAAAGACATTTTCTTGCCGAATACGATACCCAGACCTATAATGTTGCCGGCAGTGTAAAGAGAACCACTTTTGATATTGATAATTTCGATGTGATACCGGAAATAGTAGGATGCGTCATCGGCCTGAAAAAAATGTCTGGTAATAAACCGCCCGGTAACTTCATTGCCATCAGTCTTGGCTTTGGTACAATTGAAGGGGGAATGGCTACCGAAGAGGGATTGGTGCATCGTACCTGTTTCAGTTCTTACGGCTTGCAATATGCGATCGATAACCTGAACCAGGAACTGAATAAAAGATACTACCTGAAAATGAAGAATGTGCATCAGCTGGATGACGCTTTCAGGAAGGGTTCTATTTTTATCAACAGGGAAAAAATAGACCTGAAGGGTTTACGCAAGAACATACTCAACCAGTATTACCGCGAAGTGATCTTCCTGCTGCTGAATAAATACTTTACCGACCAGGATTTTGAAATATGTGAGAAAATATACCTGATGGGCGGCGGCGCCCACTACCCGGAACTGGTGGAAGCTTTTCAAAATGAGTTCAAGGGAAGTATTGATGTAGAAGTGGCGCCAGAACCTGAAAAGCTTGCCAGCATTGGTTATCTGTACAATTCTTTCCGGATATCAGACGGAAAACAACAACGGAGTGTGGGCATTGATATCGGCAATTCAAGCACTACTGTATCGGTTTTCCAGGAAAAAGAAACGGTTGCAGCAAACAAGCAATGAGCATATTGAACTTAAAAAATATTTTACAGGGTACGCAAACTGCAGGATTCTTTTTATCGAAGGATGTAGTGATACACGGTAACCTTGAAGCCGCTTCTTTTGGGCGGATAGATGGTACCGTGATCGGTGATCTCAGGTCGCAGGACAAGCTGGTGATCGGAGAACCGGGATTGGTCAATGGTAATATCGACGCAGCCGAAACACTTGTCTTTGGTAAAGTAGAGGGGAACATTACCTGCAGTAAAAAGGTTGTTATTGCAAACACGGCCCAAATAAAAGGCAGGATCAATTGCGCTGCTATTGAAATAGAAGAAGGCGCCCGGGTGGAAGAAGCCAGGGTGCAGCAAAAAAAGCCGCGCAGTAAAGCAACTGCACCTGCAAAAGGAGAACCTGTTACGGCTGTCAGCAAAGTACCGCCGCCGGCAGAGGACGATACGATTGAATGCTGGTTTTAAAATTGTAGGGTATGACTATGCTGGCTCGTAGCAAAGTAAAACAACCCCATTGCTGAATATCTTTGTACTCAGGAGTTTCAGATCGAGGTTCCGGTCATGGTCTTTGCCAAACCGCATGCCGCTGCCTATTACAACAGGAGCAATAAAGATCCGGTATTCATCGATCAGGCGGAGCTGCATAAAAGTGGCAACAATACCAACGCCGCCCCACATAATCATATCCCTGCCGGGTTGCTGTTTCAGTTTTACCACTTCTTCCACCATATTTGTTTTAACCAGCTTCGAGTTATTCCATTGAACAGCTGACAATGTTGTTGAGAAAACAATTTTTGGCAGACTGTTCATTTTATTGGCGAATTTAATTTCACATGGCTCCGACGCCAGGTTTACCGCTACTGCAGGCCAGTGGTTGGCCATGCCCTCATAAGTAGCGCGGCCTACTAAAATGGTGTCCACTGCATTGATCTGTTCCATGGAGTATGCGCCCATTTCATCATTCCAGTGTTGAAAATGCCAGTCTAACCCCCCGTCAGGACCCGCCATAAAACCATCAAGGGTAATATTGGTCGATAAGATTAATTTCCTCATGACGCGTGCTCCTTTTAATGAACTATCCGGGTACACCCCAAAGCTACCTGTTGCAAACAGATGATAAAGGGTGTTGATACGGCAATCTAAGGGGTTGATTGCGACATTTTTATTATTTATCTTTAAGATATGAAACATGTTTCCATCCTTGTTCCCGAAGAGGCTGTATTAGCCTGCATTGATGATCCCCGTCACCTGTTTACGGCTGTCAATGATTTTTTAACGGCAACAGGAAAGCCTCCCATGTTTAAAGTGCAGCTTGTGGGTCTCACAAAGGAAGTGCAATTGCATAAAGGGTCGTTTACGGTGCACACCGATCTGTTGCTGAAAGAAGTAAAGAAAACAGACTTAGTTTTCATACCTGCACTCAGTGGCGATATGAAGACTGCTTTGGAGAGGAACCGTGATTTCATTCCCTGGATCGTGGCGCAATATGATGGCGGCGCTGAAATTGCCAGTTTATGCATCGGTGCTTTTCTGCTTGCTGCCACAGGTTTGCTGGATGGAAAAAAATGCTCCACGCACTGGATATATGCTAATGAATTCAGGAATATGTTTCCTGGTGTGACCCTTGTTGACGACAAAATCGTTACAGAAGAACATGGCATTTATTCAAGTGGTGGCGCGAACGCTTACTGGAACCTGTTGTTGCACTTAGTTGAAAAATATGCAGGGCGCGAAATGGCTGTCCTTGCCGCCAAATATTTTGTGATAGAAATTGACCGGAAAAGCCAATCGCCATTCATCATGTTCAAAGGCCAGAAAGAACATGCAGATGAGCCGGTGAAAAAAGCGCAGGAGTTTATTGAAACCAATTTCCAGGATAAAACAACGGTTGACCAGTTGGCAGACATGCTGGCTTTAGGAAGAAGAAGCCTGGAGCGGAGGTTCAAGAAAGCCACCCGTAATACGGTTTCAGAATATATCCAGCGGGTGAAAATTGAAGCTGCCAAAAAAGAATTGGAAGCCAGCAGGAAGAACGTCAACGAAGTCATGTATGAAGTGGGCTATTCTGATACCAAAGCATTCAGGACCACTTTTAAAAAGATTACCGGCTTATCGCCTATTGAGTACAGGAACAGGTACAATAAAGATGCAGTTGCGGTATAATTGCTTTGACTAATCGGGCAAAACCTCACAGTGAAATCCCTGTTGATTAAGCAGTGAAATGATTTTGGCAGAGCTAATTTCATGCCGTTGCACGCGAAGTACCTTATCGCAATCTTCAAGATCAAAATTGATACGCCCGCCGGGTAAATGTTCAAGAAGCATCTCAACAAGCAGTTTTGCTTGTTGGGCTTCCTGAACATTTGTTTTAAACACTTCAACTAACATGGGTGTTACCGGTTATTGCTGTTGGTTATAATCGAAATTCACCATCCAGTTGATGCCGAACTTGTCGGTAAACATGCCGAAAAGAGCACCCCAGAATGTTTTTTCCAACGGCATGATTATTTGACCACCAGCTGAAAGTGCGTTGAATAACTTAGTTGTTTCTGCTTCACTTTCTGTACTGAGGGATAAATAGAAATTATTACCAACGGTCAGGGGCTGCCCCATTGATTCCAGCGCATCAGTAGCCATCAGGATATTGCCCTTCCCGATAGGCAGGGATATGTGCATGATCTTCTCCTGGTCAGCTTTAGCGACTTTACTGCTTTCAGGGGTGTCTTTAAAGCGTTGCAAAGCGGCGAACTCACCGCCAAATACGGATTTGTAAAAATTAAACGCTGCTTCGGCGGTGCCGGGGAAATTCAGGTAAGGGTTTAATGTTGCCATTGTTATTGGTTTAATATACAAAACTACCATCTATCATTTACTTCCAGGGGGTGCGGATACGGCAATATAAGGGGCTGATTACGACAAGCTATGGTCAGCGGCCAGCTTTTCCAACCTTAAAATTAACTTTAAATTGTAAAAAAGTTAACTAATAATTAATTTTTTAAAAAAGTACCATTAACTTACGAATAATTTTAAGAAGTTATCTTAATTAATTTAATACGAAATGCTCGATAAACAAACGATATACCGGAGAAGCATCATCAAGCATCTTTATTTTACGAGCCCTCTCTCCTGTGCAGACCTGAGTCTTCTCACAGAAAAAAGTGTACCGCTTACTACGCGGGTATTGAATGAATTGATTGAAGAAGGTTACGTACTTGAAACCGGCCTGGCTTCTTCAAGCGGTGGCAGGCGTCCGCAGATGTATTCACTCCAGACCAATTTAATGTATGTGGTGTCAGTAGCGGTTGACCAGCTTATTACCCGTATCGCTATTATGGACATGCAGAACAATTATGTGGGTGAAGTAGAAAAGCTGGAACTGGCGCTTAGCAATTATCCATCTGTCTTAAAAGAACTGGCTGCTCATATTGATGAATATATTACCCGGTCAGGCATTACCAGGGACAAGATTGCGGGTATCGGTATCGGGATGCCTGGGTTTGTAGATGTGAAGAAAGGCATTAACCATTCTTTTTTGAAGGTTAAGGAAGGAAGTATTGTCACTTATATAGAATCTGTCACCGGCTTACCTGTATTGATCGATAATGACTCCAGTCTTATTGCACTTGCCGAGTTTAAACTGGGTATGGCCAGGGGCAAAAAGAATGTGATGGTACTGAATATTGGCTGGGGTATTGGTTTGGGCATGATCCTCGACGGCGCATTATTCAGGGGCGATAACGGGTTCTCCGGTGAATTCAGCCACATACCTCTTTTTACCAATAATAAGATATGCAGCTGCGGAAAAATGGGCTGCTTAGAAACAGAAACATCTTTATTGGTCATTGCGCAAAAAGCCATCAACGGATTGCAGCAGGGAAAACTATCCATACTGAAAGATCTGACGCTTGACCACGTGGAAGAAACGGCCCGTTTGATCCTGGAGGCGGCTTTGCGCGGCGACAAGTTTGCCATTGAGATTATTTCCGAAGCAGGATACAATATCGGACGCGGTCTTGCCATCTTAGTTCATTTGTTAAACCCTGGAACCATTGTTTTAAGCGGCAGGGGCTCCATTGGCGGTAAATTATGGCTGGCTCCTGTTCAACAGGCTTTGAACGAACACTGTATTCCCAAGATAGCCGAAAATTTAGAAGTCAGGATTTCCTCGTTGGGCTACCAGGCAGAATTGGTTGGCGCTGCTGCTTTGGTAATGGAACAATATGATCAGATAAAACAACCGCATCAGCTGAATGGGGCCAGAAACATACTTGCTTAGTTCTATTGATATAAAACCTGAGTGTTAATTTTTTAAACCACAAAACAACTGCAATGAACACAAAACAACGATTATTATTGGTTCTTCTGGGCCTGTTCGCATGCAATACCATATTGCTGGCACAGGGGAAGAAAACAGTTACAGGCGTAGTGAGGGACAACGCTGGTGTTGGCCTGATAGGCGCCACAGTAATTGAAAAAGGCACTTCAAACAAAGTGCTGACAAATCAAAACGGAAACTTCTCCATCAAAGTTAATCCCAAAGCAAGGCTTGTCGTTTCTTACACGGGGTTCACTCCTAAAGAAATAGCAGCGAATGAAGAGGGTGCTATGGTGATCGCATTAGCGGGAGGAAGCAATGAACTGTCTGAAGTAGTCGTAACTTCTTTAGGCATTACAAAAAAACAAAAGGCATTGGGCTATGCCGTGAGCACCATTAAAGCGGAGGACCTTACCAAGACTGGTTCACCCAACTTTGCCAGTGCATTGTATGGTAAAGCACCCGGTGTTCGTATCGGCGCTACTCCCGGCGGAGCTACCAGCGCGGTGAACATCACGATCCGCGGTATCAACTCCATCACCGGTAAAAACCAGCCGTTGATCGTATTGGATGGTGTGCCTATACGTGACGGTGAGGTTAATAATAATAATTATTGGGGCGATCAACGCTTGAGAGGCAACGGTTTACTGGATATCAACCCGGAGGATATTGATAATGTCTCTATTTTAAAAGGTGCTTCTGCTGCGGCGCTCTATGGTTCTGAAGCGGTGAACGGTGTTGTGCTGATCACTACAAAGAGTGGTGCAAAAGGTAAAAAAGGAATGAGCGTGGACGTAAGTGCTAATTATAGTGTTGACAATGTTGCTTTCCTGCCAAGGTACCAAAATGTAAGGGGACCCGGTATTGCAAAAAACATTGTCGATGCAGGACAGGACGATGCCGGTTTTCTTACCCAGAATGTAAATGGCGTTCCTACCAGGGGTGTAGTGGGAATGAGCATCAACTTCGGACCTAAATTCGATGGCCTGCCAACAGTTACCTGGGATGGAAAAATAAGACCTTATGTAGCGCAAATTGATAACTACAAAGGCTTATTCAGAACTGCTAATAACTCCAGCATCACAGTGGCCATGTCACAGTCTTCAGAAAATTCCAATGTGCGGTTTTCATTGACACGCCAGGGAACCCAAGGGGTAAGTATAGGATCTGACAATACTAAAAACGTTGCCAACCTGAACGGTACTTTCCGGCTGAGCAAAAAATTCTCCACCGATATCATGGTGAATTATATCAACCAGCATATCCATGATCGTCCCTATTCTGTTGACCGTCTGACGAACAATTTTGGCGGTATGATGGGAAGGTTTGATAATGCCGACTGGTACCTGGCAAAATATAAGACCAGCAAAGGATACCGTTTTGTAACCGGATCCAACCAAAGCTTAACACCTGATGAGAACATTAAATATCCGGGCCTGAGGGGTGATGTAGCTGATTATGTGTGGAGGGTAAAAGAACAGCATGAAGATGAGTACAGCAACCGTGTGATAGCCAGCCTCACCAATAACTGGCAGATCATCAATGACCTGAAACTGCGTGCCAGAATAGCTACTGATTTCACTTCTCAAAGAATAGAAACCAGGCAGTCTACCGAGAAGCCATTGGCATTTGGTAATTCGGGTTCTTTTGGACTTAGTTCTTATCAAAACAGCATCCTTTATGGAGATGTGCTGTTGACCTATACCAAAAAAGTTACACCAGATCTGGAGATGAATGTAATGGGTGGTTATACCGCTAATAAAGAAACCGGAACTACCCTGAGCCGCAGTACCAATGGCGGATTGAGCACAGAAAACCTGTTTGATATTGCTGCTTCTGTAAATACTCCGTATAGCGGTTCCTCCAGGTATTCATTGGTAAAAGATGCGTTTATCGGAACGGTGAACGGAAGTTTTAAAGATTACCTGTTCTTAGAAGGAACCGTGCGCAGGGACAGAACCTCTACCATGAACCCGAGTAAAAACAGTTTTGTATATCCTTCTATCAATTCCAGTTTCATATTTACCAATGCGTTCAGTTTACCTGCCTTTATCAATTATGGTAAACTCCGCGCTTCATGGGGTATCGTAGGTAACTATCCTGATCTGTACAGGGCCAACATAGCGTATAACCAAAATACGCTGGGTGTTCAGCAGGTTGGAGGCCAGCCCGTTCTTTATACATCACTTCCTACAGGTTTTGGTAACGATGCCATCAGACCTGAAGAAAAGCATGAAATTGAATTTGGTCTGGAAGCTAAATTCCTGAACAATCGCTTAGGACTGGAAGTTTCTTATTACAATGCCCAGATCAGGGACCAGATATTGCCTTTAACCATTCCCGCAAGCTCAGGCGCCACTTCTGTTTTAACCAATATCGGTACACTGAGGAACAAGGGTATTGAAATAGCCATCACCGGTACGCCTGTCAAAACAAGAAACTTTACATGGGAGGCGGGTATTAACCTGGCCCAGAATAAAAACGTAGTTGAAAAATTAGCGAACGGTTCAACTGAATTGCTGCATGCTGATTATGATGGTAATGCTGCGCAGTTGAAATCAGTAGTAGGACAACCCATGGGCGATTTTTATGCGCACCCTGTGGCTGTTGATGCCAAAGGCGGGTGGATCGTTGATCCTAATGGAATGTATAAAGTAGATCCAAACAGGATGATCAAAATTGGTAATGCCATGCCTAAAGTAACAGGTGGTGTATCCAATGCGTTCAGCTATAAAGGATTTTCAATAACTACCCAGCTTGATTTCAGGATCGGTGGTTATGTAATGCCTACCGCACTCAACTGGATGATCAGCCGCGGTCTTTTGGAAGAGAGTTTAAATTATATGGATAAAGCACACGGTGGCATTAGTTATTATGAATCGAAAGATGCTAATGGAAATACGATAAGGACACAAACCAGTGCAACCCAGGGACCTAATGGCGAAAAAGTGTATAACGACGGATTGGTCCTGGGCGGTGTTAAAGCAGATGGCAGCAAAAATGACTATATCGCTTCTTCCGGAGAGTATTACTGGACAGTGTATAACTGGGGTGGACCGCAATACAGTCCTAACACCCGTTATGAGCTGTACATCAAAGAGAATAGCTACGTGAAATTCAGGGAAATTACTTTAGGTTATGATATACCTGTTAAACTGGTGGAAAAAATAGGCGCTAAGAAAATTCAGTTGTCAGTATTTGGCCGCAACCTGTTCTACCTGTACAGGACAATCAAAGACATGGATGCTGAACAAACCACTGCAGGTTCAAGATGGTCGCAGACGCTTACCAATGTAGGTACTAATCCATCGACCAGGAGTTTTGGTGTGATGCTGAGAGCCACTTTCTAAAGTTTAAGTAAAGAATCATAATTAAAAAAAATTATATGAAAAAGACATTGTTTATCCTGGCCGCAGCAGTAACCGTGGGGTTTACTGCCTGTAAAAAGTCAGATTTCTCTGATAGTTATGCAGATCCTTCAAAAATATCAACCACTACTGTAGAAAAGCAGTTTGCAGGATTTTTGGTCTCTAACCGTGATTATGTATTGCCTTCTTACTGGAATTATTTTGTAGTCTCAAGGAACCTGACCCTGTTCACGCAGGCTGCAGGCTGGGTCAACGCATCGGCCCAGTATGTACCGGGCGCTGCCGCTATCAACGACCGTTGGAATGCTTATTATAATTTTTTGGCGCAATACAGGGAATTACAAAAAGTATATGCCAGCCTGAGTGCAGATGATCAAAAAGACAGGCGTATTTACATGATCGCCGCTGCCATTTACTTCTATGACCATACACAAAAAGTGGTGGATCTGCATGGCGATATTCCATGGACTGAAGCCGGCAAACTAAGTGCCAATGGCGGTAATTATAGTGCTTCTTTACCCAAGTATGATGATGCCGGATCTATCTACACTAAAATGCTGGACGATCTGAAAGGCTTTGCAGATGAGTTGAATACTTTGACTGTTAAACCTGGTATCCAGGCCGGCGTTAAGACACAGGATATCGTGAATCACGGCAATGTGGCGCTTTGGAAAAAATATTGCAATTCACTGCGGTTGAGAATGTTAACCAGGGTGTCTAAAGTGGCTACGTTCCAATCCAGGTATGCGTCAGAAACAGCAGCTATACTGGCTGATCCTGTTAACTATCCTGTGATCGGAGCTAATGCAGACAATATTCAGATCAATGTCCTTGACCTGAGTACAGATATTAATTCCAAAGGTTTCCAAAGCGGACTGGAAGACTGGAACGGCAACTTAGCGGGTAAAGCCATGATCGACCACATGAATACCAACGCAGACCCACGGTTAAGGGCTATGTTTGAACCAGGTGCCAATGCAGGTGGAGCTTACATTGGCCTGGATCCTATGTTGAACCAGTCTGCGCAAACCAATTTAGTGAACGGCGGTAGTGTGGCTATTTACAACCGCTCTACTTTGAGCCGTAACCAATTTTTTCCTGGCGAGCTGATGAATGCTGCTGAAGTAAGTTTCTTAGCTTCAGAAGCATATTTGAGAGCCGGAAACGATGCTGCTGCAAAGACTACTTACAACGATGGTATCACCAAATCTGTTAAATATTACTACTGGTTAAGAACACTCAGCAATGATAATACGGCAGGCGCCCTTACACCTACAAATGATGCTGAAATAGCAGCTTATATTGCCCAGCCACAGGTAAACTGGGATAATGCTGCCGCTACTGCAGATAAATTAAAACTGATCGCTACACAGAAATGGATTCATTTCAGCGTAGTACAACCAGTTGAAAACTGGGCAGAGACAAGACGCCTGGCTGCACCGGCTTTAAGTTTTATGGTAGACAATGCCAATACACAAACACAGCCGCCTTACAGGTGGATCTATCCAACCAGTGAGCAGACTTACAATGCTGTAAACTACGGAACGGTAAAACCTAAAGACAACCTTACTACCAGGGTCTTCTGGAATATGCAATAATTTGCAGTAAGCAAACTGTGTAAAAAATAAAAGGTCTGCCTGCACGCAGGCCTTTTATTTTTAGTATTTTTTATTGCATTGACGCAACTGCAAACAATTGATCTGATGAAAACGCATATTCTTTTTTCCGCATTAATGCTTTTTTGCTTTTGCCCGATACTATGTTGCCGGGCGCAGGCTAATGATATAAAAAACAATGATGCTGCCGGATCGGGATTACCACGTTTGCAGATAGAACGCAGCATGATCTATACACCCGGTAAAGAGTGGTTGTATTCGCACCATGCATCCATCACTCAGTTTAAAAAATATTTTATCGCCATCTGGTCAAATGGGATGATTGATGAAGATGCGCCGGGGCAACGGGTTGTATTTGCCATCTCTAAAGATGGCAGGCGATGGTCAGTCCCCAGGGTACTGGCTACCCCGGCTGTGTATCATAACGACACATTGAATGTATTAACGGCAGCAGGTTTTCACCAGTTTAAAGATACGCTGGTGGCCTATTATGGCGAGTATTCGCCCAAACGGCAGCATACGCATCTTTGGGCCAGAACAAGTGTCGATGGTGAACACTGGAGTGAGCCAATAGATATGCATGTGGCAGTAAACCCCAACCATGGTCCTGAAAGCATAGCGGGTGGCAGGTTGCTGATCAGCGGCAATTTTACTTTTCCCTATACCGATGATCCTAAGGGTTTATCAGGCTGGAAAATGAGCAGCTTCTATCCCGATACTTTGTATAAGGAAGACAATCCTGCTGCTTTTTATGCACCTGCAGCTAAACTGGGCTTACCGCCTTTGTGTGAGGGCTCCTTTTTTCAAACGGGCGATGAAGTGTTGCACATGCTGCTGCGTGTTACGGGTAAAGGGTGGAAAGGCCGCCTATGGCTGACAGAAAGTAAAGACAATGGCCTCCATTGGTCCTTACCCGTTGAAACATCTTTTACAGACAACGACAGTAAGTTTCATTTTGGAAAATTACCGGATGGCCGTTTTTATTATGTAGGCATTCCTGATACCTTGCATCATTATGCGAGAACACCGTTGGTGCTGGCTGTTTCCAAAGATGGTAAATTGTTTGACCGGCAATACATGATAGCCAACGAACCTTATACACTTAAGAAAGAAGGTCTTTGGAAAGGAGGACAATACGGTTACCCGCATACCATGATTGATAAGGGGTATATGTATGTGATCGTCTCGCGGCAAAAAGAATCGATTGAATTGTTGCGGTTCAACATAGCACAGCTTAAATAATTTTTGATAAACTTGGTATATGATATACAGGAAATGGATCAGTGTTGCGGGTATGTGTTTGGCAGTAACGGCATCACTTTGCCAGTCTGCACCAATAGTCTATAAAGATAGCACCCAGCCCATTGCATTACGGGTGCAGGACCTGTTGAAAAGAATGACGCCGGAAGAAAAATTCTGGCAGTTGTATATGATCCCCGGCGGGCTACAGGAAGGAAGTGAACAATACAAACACGGCATTTTTGGCTTCCAGGTAAATACCAGCAGTAAGCCCGGTGGCGCTGCAGCCCAGTTATTAAACTACAGCAATAAAGGCAACGCCCTGCAAATGGCGCATGAGATCAATGCGATGCAACGTTTCTTCCTGCAGCAGTCGAGATTAGGCATTCCCATTATTCCTTTTGATGAAGCATTGCATGGATTACTAAGGGCAGAGGCAACCGTTTATCCACAGGCCATTGCATTGGCAGCCACTTGGGATACGCTGTTAATGGGCCGCGTGGCACAGGCCATTGCCAGAGAAACAAAGAGCAGGGGCATCAGGCAGATATTAACACCGGTGGTAAATATTGCGTCTGATGTGCGATGGGGACGAACAGAAGAAACCTATGGTGAAGATCCGTTCCTCACCACTGAAATGGGCGTTGCATTTGTAAGCCCCTTTGAAAAGATGGGTATTGTTACAACCCCCAAACATTTTATTGCTAATGTAGGCGATGGCGGACGCGACAGTTACCCCATCCATTATAATGAAAGATTGTTACAGGAAATATATTTAGCGCCGTTTAAAGCATGTATTGAAAGAGGAGGCTCCCGCTCCATCATGACGGCGTATAATTCTTACGACGGCAGTCCCTGTACTGCCAACAATTACCTGCTGAATAAAGTATTGAAGCAGGATTGGGGTTTCAAAGGTTTTGTTATTTCAGACGCCTCAGCAGTGGGAGGTGCCAATGTGCTGCATTTTACGGCAGGCAATTATGCCGGTTCCACAGCTGATGCCATCAACAATGGATTGGATGTGATCTTTCAGACATCGTACGATCATCATCACTTATTCAAAGAGGCTTTTGATAAAGGAATGATCAGGCAACAGGCAATAGACAGTGCTGTAGCCCGTGTTTTGCGGATAAAATTTGAATTGGGTTTGTTTGAAAACCCCTATGTAAATGAAGCCGCCGTACAACAATATGTCAACAACCCATTACACCGGGCCATAGCGAAACAGGCAGCACAGGAATCAATGGTGTTGTTGAAGAATGACCGCCTGCCGGAGCAGCAGCATACTGTTTTACCATTCAGCAAATCGTTACACTCCTTTGCCGTCATTGGCGAAGATGCAGCTACGCCACGATTGGGCGGATACAGCGGCCCCGGTACCGAAACTGTGAGCATACTCAACGGGATCAAAACAAAACTGAAACATGCAACCGTTTATTACGAGCCTGGTTGCGGCAGGTATGAACATGATGTGACGGCGGTACCTGCTACCTGTTTTTCTCATACAGAAAACGGGGAATTAAAGAAAGGTTTGCAGGGAGCTTATTTCAATAATGCAGACGCAACAGGAACACCTGTTATTGTCCGCACAGATGAAAACATCAACTTTCAGTGGACACTGTTTTCACCTGATAAGAAAATAAATTATGATTTCTTCTCTGCAGAATGGAACGGGTTCATCAAAGATTCGGTAACTGAGACAGTAAAGATAGGAGTGCAGGGTAACGATGGCTATAAACTGTATATCAATGATGAACTGGTGATCGATAACTGGAAGAAAACATCTTTTAATACTGTTCTTACCGATTACCGGTTTGTCAGGGATCAAAACTATAAGATAAGATTAGTGTATTATGAGCCCGCTGGTAACGCAAGATTGAAATTAGTATGGACCTCCGGTGTGAACAACAACTGGCAGGAGCAAATTGACAAAGCTGTACTGGCGGTACAAAAAGCAGATGCAGCCGTTGTGGTGGTGGGTATCGAAGAAGGAGAGTTTCGCGACAGGGCTAAACTGGGCCTGCCCGGCCACCAGGAGGAGTTGATCAGGGCCATTGCTAAAACGGGCAAACCATTTTCAGTTGTTATAACAGGCGGCAGTGCTGTTACCATGGAGCGCTGGATAGACCAGACACCTGCTATTGTAGCTGCCTGGTATCCGGGCGATGAAGGTGGTAATGCAGTGGCCGATGTGCTCTTTGGTGATTATAATCCGGCAGGCAGACTACCTATTACTTTCCCGGTGTTTGAAGGACAATTACCGCTGGTGTATAACCACAAACCAACCGGACGCGGCGATGATTACGATAACCTTACCGGCCAGCCATTATTTCCCTTTGGTTATGGATTGAGTTATACGTCCTTTCAATACAAGGACCTATCCTTCAGCAAACAAACAATGGGTACCAGCGATACCACTGTAGTAAACTTTACTGTTACCAACACAGGAAAACTGGCCGGAGAAGAAGTAGTACAGTTGTACCTGCGCGATGAAGTGGCTTCTGTGGCAAGGCCAGTCAAAGAATTGAAAGGGTTTCAAAGGGTTGGGTTACAGCCGGGCGAAAGCAAACAGCTCAGTTTTGTAATTACTCCTGAAATGCTAAGCATGCTGAATGCAGCCATGCAGAGAGTAGTAGAGCCGGGCGTATTCCGCATCATGATCGGCAGTTCTTCAAAAGACACCCGTTTACGCGGCTTATTGAATGTAAAATAAAAAAGTTATTAAATAGATCACTATGAAAAAGATATGGATCGTGTTATTACTGAACAGTTGCCTGTATGCAACAGCGCAAGAGCATAATACCAGTAAGGAATATGTCTGGCCAAAGGACAGCTTGGTTGTACAGAAGCTGCACCATTGGCAGGACCAGAAATTTGGTTTATTAATGCATTGGGGTACTTACAGCCAGTGGGGTGTGGTGGAAAGCTGGAGTATTTGCCCAGAAGACGAAGGCTGGACGCAACGCCGCGGCCCCTACAGTGCAGCGTACACCGATTATGTAAAAGCCTATGAAAACCTGCAGACAAGTTTTAACCCGGTACAATTCAACCCGGAAAAATGGGCCGCTGCTGCAAAGGATGCGGGTATGAAGTACGTGGTATTTACAACCAAGCACCATGATGGCTTTTGCATGTTCGATACCAAACAGACAGACTATAAGATCACCGATCCTAAAACTCCTTTCTCTTCCCATCCGAGAAGTAATGTGGCGAAAGAAGTGTTCAAAGCATTCCGGGCAGATGGCTTTATGATCGGCGCTTATTTCTCAAAGCCCGACTGGCACAGCAACGATTATTGGTGGCGTTATTTTCCGCCGAAGGACAGGAACCCTTCTTATAACCCGGCAAAGTACCCGGAGCGGTGGAACCAGTTTAAGAAATATACCTATAACCAGATAGAAGAATTGATGACAGGTTATGGACCGGTAGATATTTTATGGTTAGATGGGGGATGGGTACGCCCAAGGCATACCATTGATCACAGCGTGGACTGGCAGAAAGCGATTCCCTATGACCAGGACATAGACATGGCAGCCATTGCAAAAATGGGAAGGTCGCATCAACCGGGACTGTTGGTAGTTGACAGAACGGTGAGCGGCGAATATGAAAACTATGTTACGCCGGAGCAAAGCATTCCCGCGGGTTATTTACCTTATCCCTGGGAGAGCTGTATGACGCTGGGCAATTCATGGTCTTATGTTCCCAACGATCATTTTAAAACAGCTAATAAGATCATTCATATACTGACCGATGTGGTATCCCGAAACGGCAACCTCTTGCTGAATGTAGCGCCCGGCCCGGCCGGCGATTGGGATACCAATGCCTATACCCGTTTACAGGAAATAGGCCAGTGGCTGAAAGTGAATGGAGAAGCTGTGTACGGAACCAAAGGCGATAGCCTTATGAGACAGCAGGGTCATTTCGTATTCACCTTAAAACCCCACACAGTGTATGCTATTTACAGGGCGGATGAACAGGAACGTACCATACCAGCAGAACTGAGCATAGACAAACTGCCGGCCGGCAATATTAAAAGTGTAACCATGCTGGGCACAACACAAAAACTCAACTGGAAACAGGAGAAGCAGGTATTGAAAATTACTGTTCCGGAAAAGATGACAGCGCATTTGCCCTGCAGCGAAGCATGGGTGTTAAGGATAAGTTTCTAAAATGACATGCATCCGCTCCTGCGCTTTTGTAAAACTGCTGGTGACATTTGCCTTGCCTATCGCAAACAAAAGCCTTGCGTCTTTTAATTCTTTCATTACCTGGGCGCTGTGTACTTCTGATAGTATCAGTTTCGTTCCCCGGTGTCTGGATTCTTTATATACTTCTTCAATGGTTTTTATACCGGTGGCATCAATGATCGGCACATGGCGCATACGGATGATTAGTACCTTAGGAGGTTTTTCGATGAATTTTATGGCGTCTTTAAATTTATATGCCGCCCCAAAGAACAGCGGGCCGGTGATTTCAAACACCTCTACTTCACGTGGAATGGAATAATTGCTTAATGCTTCTTTGTCTGGTATGCTGTCTCCGTTGTCTTCAATATCTTTTGTTAAAACACTCACATCGCTGAATTTGATCATCTTGCGCATGAAAAGAAAAGCTGCCAGCACCATTCCTATCTCAATCGCAGCAGTCAGATCAACCAAAACGGTAAGGAAAAAGGTAGTCAGCAAAACAGCAGCATCACTGCGCGGACCTTTCAGCACAGCAATAAAACTTTCCCATTCACTCATGTTATAAGCTACCATCACTAAAATCCCTGCCAATGTTGCCATTGGTATCAGCGCTGCCCATTTACCAACGAATAACATGATCAGTAACAATGTACCTGCATGAACCATTCCTGCAACCGGTGTTCGGCCGCCATTTTTCACATTGGTGGCCGTACGGGCAATGGCGCCTGTTGCAGGAATACCGCCAAAAACGGAGGAGCATATATTGGCTGCTCCCTGTGCAATTAATTCCATATTTGATTTGTGCTTACCACCAATCATCCCATCAGCCACTACGGCAGACAGCAAAGATTCTATACCACCTAACAGGGCAATGGTAAAAGCAGGCCGGATTAAAGCTTTAATGGTGGCAACATCCAACGATGGTATTGCAGGCGCAGGTAATGCGGTGGGTATGCTTCCAAACTTACTGCCAATGCTTTCGACTGGCAAGTGCAGTAATTGTGCTGCTGCGGTCGATAGTAAGATAGCAATGAGAGAGCCGGGAATTTTATGCGTTACCTTCGGCCATAGAAAAACGATCATGGCAGTTGATGCAGCAATAAGCATCGCATAGTAATTGATGGATTGAAAGTGTTCAACATAACTTTTCCATTTACCCAAAAAATCTGCCGGAACGGCCCCCATTTGCAATCCAAAGAAATCCTTCACCTGCGATGAAAAAATAATGAGGGCTATGCCGCTGGTAAAACCAATGATCAGGGGGTGAGGAATAAATTTTATGACTGAACCCAATTTGGCAAAACCAATGATAATAAGCATAACGCCTGCCATAAAAGTGGCAATAATTAGCCCATTTACCCCGTGTACCTGCACAATACCATACACGATCACAATAAAGGCACCAGTAGGGCCGCCAATCTGAACGCGACTGCCACCCATTGCAGCAATAATAAAACCGGCTATCACCGCTGTATATAATCCTTTCTCTGGCGAAACACCTGAAGCAATGGCAAAAGCAATAGCAAGCGGCAATGCTACGATGCCAACTATCAGTCCGGCCATGAGGTCTTTACCAAACTGCTGCCTGGTATAGTTCTTTAAGGTATCAAATAGCTCGGGTCTAAACATTTTTTCACTGCTTGTTTAAGCCGGATCCGTTTGGGTTATGATTTCCGAACATACTTTGTCAGTATGACAATGGTTTGTTCGTTTATTTTTCCTTCGATCTGTTCTGTGTTGTCGGGCACCAGTCTTATTTTTCTTACAATAGTGCCTTTGGGAGCCATAAAGTTTGCGCCTTTTACATTGAGTCCCTGCGTAAGTACGATCGTATCTCCATTACTTAAAACTGTGCCGTTGCTGTCTTTGTGTACTTCCTGCGTCTGAAAAACACTCAATGCCCAGTTAATTATGCTCTCATCCGGCTCAACAGAATGAATAATTTCGTTAGCCCATTCGAGGTCTTTAATGCCATATAAGATCCGGTAACTCAATGCCTGTACGCTGGGTTCTGTATTCCAAATGCTGCCGGCAAGGCATTGCCAATGCGAAACCAGATCTTTGTTATCCATCGCAGTCATACAGGTATTGCATAGTGCAACCTCGTTTTCTATGACATCATTACTTTTGGGACTAACAGCGTATGCCAAAGTTGCACTTTCGGCAGTGCACAATTCACATAAGCCCTCACACCTGTCTTTCAGTTTATTTGTTATTGTCGTATTCATCTTTTTATTGGGTTTAATTGATGTTATATTTTGATCCAGAATTTTAGCAAATGATCCATTTCATCACCTACCAGGTGATAGCAGGGAGGTATTTCATCTTCCAGGCTGTGAAAAGTTGCCAGTCTTGTACCAGGTGGCATTTTTTCCAATTGTTTATACAGGTACCTGTTATAATAATGATACAGCTCGCCAGAATATTCAATGCTCTCGTCTATTTTGTAAGTAGAGGGAAGGTTTTCGTAAAAAGAATTGTAGAAATAAAAATGATCGTAATGCCTGAAATCCAGTTGCGTGAAATTTCCGTGCAGGAATGTTACATTTCCGCTACCTAACTTTTCCCTGGCAGTTGCTGCGTAACTGACTAAGTTGGCCCTTTGTTCAATGCCGTAATAAAATGCGTCTGGTTTGTAATGCGCTGCACTTAAGCAAAACTTACCTACTCCGCTGCCGATATCCAATATCCGTACATTTTTTTCCGCAGCAAGGAAATTGGCGGCTTTCCGGGCTACCACTAAAGGCGTCCAATGCCTGGCTGCCAGGTTTTGAATAAACGGGGGATAAATTTGGTTAAACTGTACATCTGAATTAAACCACTTTTCTGCGGCATCTCTTTTCTCCAATAAGGGCATAACCGGGTTTACTTTGAGGATATTGTTTTGCATATCTACTTTTGCCATGCAAGTCTTTTTGCTTGCATTAGCTGCATTCATTGCGCAAAGATCTTTATAATATCGCGTCATAGGGGTTAACCTTATCACTTTAAAAAGTGATTTTTATCAGTTTTAAAGAGGTATTTTTGAAACCGCTATGAGCATCAGGGGTATATTTCCAATAGATAAGTGGGATTTCAAGAGTGAATCTGTTCTCAAGGACCTGCCTGCTGCGGATATCCAATTACTTACTGCCAACAAAACTGAACAGGTTTATAAAAAAGGTGAAATCATTTTCAGGGAAGGCGGCTTTCCTGCTGGTATTTTTTTCATCACTTCAGGTAAAGTAAAAAAGTATAAAGTAAACAGGGACGGTAAAGAACAAATTATCTATGTGGCCAATACCGGAGAATTGATAGGCTATCATGCGATACTTGCCGATGACAGGTACCCGGATTCTGCTGCTGCACTCGAAGAAAGCAAAATAGCTTTTATCCCCCGGGAAGATTTCCTGGACGCATTGAAGCGATCTGAAATTTTAAACAGCCGGTTGCTGAAAACACTCAGTCATGAGTTTGCCGTTTTAGCCAACAGCCTTTCCATGTTTGCCCAAAAATCAGTAAGAGAACGTTTAGCGCTTCAATTAATCGTGCTTCGCGAAAAATATAAAGTTGATTTCCAACCCGGCATGCCCGTTGAGATCAATATGAGCCGCGATGATCTGGCTAATCTCGTAGGAACAGCCAGGGAAAATATAATACGGGTATTGCGTGAGTTTAAAGAGGAAAATATTCTCCAGACAAAAGGCAGGAAAATAATTGTACTGGATGTAAAGAAGTTAATTGCGATTGGCCATTAGCGGTAAAATTGCCAATCGTCGCCATAACTATTATAAAGTATGGTATGCCAGATCGGGCTGTTTAAGCTGCTTTGTGTAGCTTAAACAGGCATCGATTCAGTATATTTTTTAAAACTTTCTAAGATAGATTGCCAGCCGCCCCGCTGCATTTCAATGGAGTTGGTGGTTTCTGCTTCAAATGTTTCTGTTATGGCTGTTGTGTTGCCATTCCTGATAAAAGAAACCTTCACTTTCCTGCCATCGCCAATGGTATAAGCGATCAGTTCATTGGTTTTTATGGCGTCGTATACACCGCCGAAGTCAAAACCAAAACTCCCGTCTTTGGCTTCCATGCGCGACAGGAATGCTCCTCCTACGCGTAAATCATTTGTTACCCTGGGTGTATGCCAATCGTCAGAAGCGTTGTTCCATTGAATAATATGTTCAGGGGCAGTCCAGCTATCCCAAACTTTTTCAACTGGTGCATTGACGGTAACTGCTACTGTGATCGTTGTTTTGTCTGTTGTATTCATGTTGCAAGGTTTTAAGGCAAGTGATGTTGTTGATTTGTTTTGACGGTACAAACATACTGTGCCTGATCAGAAACTGTGATGGGTAAAAACGACAAATGAAGGGCGGTTTGCGACAGTATGCGGAAAGCCATGTTATTTTTCTTTGACAGGGTGTTATTGTGAAATAGATTTTTATATCTTGTATAAGCTTTTTTATTAACATCATTCCTTACAATTAAAATTCAATCCTATGATCTGGCATTTAATTTTAGGCGGAGTAGCTGGCTTCTTAGCTGGTAAAGTAATGCGTGGCGATGGCTACGGGGTTATTGTTGATGTCATTCTTGGTTTGGTTGGCGGCTGGTTTGGAGGCTGGCTTGGCGAAAAATTACACATAGCTTTAGGGGGCAGTTTCGGGTATTTAATTACAGCTTTTGTGGGCGCGGTAATTTTAGTCTGGCTCGGCAGGATGATCAAAAAAGCGGTGTAACGGTCAGGCCCCGGGGGCATTGTTTTTCATCCACAGGGGGGTTGTTCTTTGTACTCTTTTGAAGGTAGGGCAATCAGGGGAATGTGCACCGGGCAGGTATCCTGCGCTCATCAGGAATTCGTTCACAATCTCACCACCTGTAAAGCGAAAGGTTTTTTTGAACAGTTTCACCCATTCTTCTTTTGTTTTGGGATGCTGCAGTTCCAGCCATTTTTCAAAGGACCCGAATTCTTTTTGTAATGCTGCAATGGCTTTCGCATTTTCAATTGCCGCGTTGATCTTTAACCGGTTGCGTATGATGCCTACGTCGGCCATCAGGCGCTCCCTGTCTTTATCGGTGTAAGCTGCTACTTTTTTAATATGAAAGTTGTGATACGCTTTTCTGAACCCGGCTTCTTTTTTTAAGATCGTTTCCCAGCTCAGCCCGGCCTGGTTGATTTCGAGCACGAGGCGGCAAAACAATTCATTATCATCATGAATAGGGAAGCCGTATTGGTGATCGTGGTAGGCTTTGTGCAGGACTTTTTTGTCCGGAGACATGGTTTGGATGGCGTGGCAATAAGACATGGGCTGTTGGTAGTGTAATAGTATGTTTTTATTTTGTTTGATCAGTAATCCATTTAGCTATTTCACTTAATGCTGCGGGTGAAAACGTCTGTTCAATAGTTGAATATTCTGCCGGCAAGCCTGTTGTACACTCTTGAAATAAATGGTTCAAATTTGGGAGCTTTTTTATGGTAACTTTCTTATTTCCCCCTTTTTTAAGTGCATTTTCTATTGCAGTTAAATTTTCTTTTGGCGGAACTTGTAAGTCTTTTTCACCATTTAATGCCAAAACTGGGCATTTTACTTTTTCTAATGCTGCCGCGGGATTGTATTTTATAAAATAAAGCATCCAGGGATTCATAATTTGATTTACTTGTACAGTGATAAATTCATCTTCTGTCATTCCATTAGGCACTTTAACACTTGTATCACTTCCAAAAATTCCTTTTATATATTTAATCAGATCAGTTTTTAACGATTGATCATCTTGTGATTTAAGAACCATATCAAAAACCCTGGTATTGGTTTGGAGAAATTTTTTTATGTCTGTTTCAGCAACACCTGAAGCTTTAGCAATTAATTCTTGTTGAAGCAACAATAATTTGTCGCCTCGGATTCCTGTGCCTGCTAATAAAACAATAAAACTTATATCATTTGATTTTGAAGCAACCATTGGTGCAATAATTCCCCCTTCGCTGTGCCCAATTAAGCCAATTTTATTTTTGTCTATTTCTTTCCGGGTCTTTAAAAATGCTACTGCACTTTCAACATCGGATGCAAAATCAGCTGTAGTTGCTGTTTTAAAATTGCCTGTTGATTGCCCAATTCCTCTGTCGTCATATCTCAGAACCGCAATTCCATTTTTAGTTAAATAATCTGAAATGACAAGGAAAGGTTTGTGCCCTTTTAGTTCCTCATCTCTATTTTGCGGACCACTTCCTGTTATTAAAACCACAACAGGGGAACCGCTTTCTTTTTTAGGTAATGATAATGTTCCTGCTAAAGTTATGTTTGCTTTCTTATTTTGAAAAGCCACGTCTTCCGTGTAATAAGAATATGGTTTTGTTGGCTCTTGTGGTCTCTTTACAGCTTCTTTTTCAACTGCTTTTCTTGACAGATTCAATGGGAATGCTTGTCCGGCTTGTTTAAATGTTCCAAGTATTTCATCTTCTTTCAGTTCTCCATTATATTCTATTCGTGCATTAAGGATTTCTATTTTTAACATTGAGTTTTTGAAGGTTGTGTTTGTCACAGGAATTCCATTTGCTCCCTGGTCCGGGCTGTCCATCGTTGAGCTATAACCATTTTCAGTTGTAGAAATGTGAAATACAAGCCGTAACTGCATTCCTTGAACTTTTAGTATACCATTCCACTGCCCTGTTATGCCCTGAGCATTTAATGTCAGCGAAGTAAATAATGCAATCAGCAAAATCAAATATGTTCTCATACCTGTTTTATCTTTTTAAAGCTTTTTTGTTTGCCCTGGTCTTCATAAAATTGCTGCCGGCACTTAAATATACACAAAATAAATAATAACATAGAGCATAAATCATCCTGATTAGGAATGACATACGCACTTAAGATGAGTTTGAATTCCTTGATAAAATCTTATTTGTATGCTTCATCTGTTACCCTGTCCAGCCATACAACTACGCCTTTATTAATATTGGCATTGATGGCAATGTGAGTGAGTGCACTATCGTGAGAAGCGCCGTGCCAATGAATGGTTCACTTGCATATCTTTTGAAATATTATAGCGTGCTGATCATCTCCACGTCTTCTTCTTCTACTGACGCTGTGCCAGCTCGTTGGGTAATGATTTTTCTTCCCAGGGAGAAAACCAGCAGTGCAGTCATGGCGCAGCAGACCATTACGCCGGCCATAGGCAGTGAGCTATGGTTTTGTAAAAGGCTTACAGTGGCCGATGCACTGGCGCCAATGCACATTTGAATAGCGCCCATCAGCGCCGAAGCGCTGCCTGCATTGTGGCCAAATGGCGCTAAAGAAAGTGCCGATGCATTGGGGAAGATAAAGCCCTGGCAGCACAAAAAAGTAAAAATGAGAAAGATGGTAACGAATAGTTCATTCCAGCCAAAAAGACTGAGCCCGGCCAAAATCAGCCCGATAATGCTTTGGCAGATCAATGCTACTTTAATGAGTTCTTCACTGGTATAACTTTTTAGCAATACTGTATTGATCTGACTGGAGCCGATCAGGCCCATGGCTATCAGCGCAAATATCCATCCATATTGCTTTTCACTTACCCGGAACAGTTCCATAAACACATAGGGTGAACCGCTGATATAGGCATACAGACCGGCTGCCGAGATGGCTGCTGTTAACGCATACGTATAAAACTGGGGATGTTTGATGATGCCCGCAAAATTGTTGAGGATAGGCGCAGGCTTTAGCGAGAAATTGGGATCGGGCTTTTTGCTTTCGGGCAATAAAAAGTGTATGCCAGTGAGGATAAGGAGAGCTACAACAATGAGCACCACAAAAACATAGCGCCAGCCAAACAGAGCGGTGACATAACCACCCAATGTAGGTGCAATGATGGGCGACACGGCTACCACCAGCATCAGCATGGAAAATATTTTGGCATTTTCTTTCACTTCAAACAGGTCACGCACCATGGCCCGTGCTGCCACCATGCCTACGCAGCCGCCCAGGGCCTGCAGCAGCCTGAGCATGATCAGGGCATTGACTGATGCGGCCATGGCGCAACCCACAGAAGCTACGAGGTAGATGAAAAGCCCGAAGTATAAAGGTTTTTTCCTGCCAAAGCGTTCCAGCAGCGGGCCATAGAGCAATTGCCCCACAGAAATGCCAATGAAAAAACTGGACAGGGACAGCATGACCTGCGCAACAGTGGTGTGCAGGCCTTTTGCGATATCCGGAAAGGCAGGCAGGTACATGTCAATGGAAAAAGGCCCGATGGCTGTGAGCAGACCCAGTATCAGGATAAGGTAAAATTTTTTTTTGCTGCTGTTGTTCTTCATATCCTATCAATAGTGCAAAGGTATTGCAACTTTCATGCTGCTTTTAATCATTGTCCTTACAAATTACGACCACAGCTTCATATTTAATTTTATTTATTCAAAGCTCAGCGCCCCGTCATTCGCTCAATGTGTTCGGGGTAACGGGCCCCAAGCACTTTGATCTTTGCGGCGGCTTCTTCAATCTCATGAAGATCATCAGCGGTAAGCCCAATAGCTGCTGCTCCCATATTCTCCTCAAGGCGATGCAATTTCGTGGTTCCTGGAATGGGAACAATCCATGGTTTTTGTGAAAGCAACCAGGCGAGCGCAATTTGGGCAGGTGTCGCATGCTTCCGTTCTGCCATCTTGCCAAGCAAATCAATCAGGACCTGGTTTGCCTTTAGCGCCTCCGGCGTAAAACGCGGAAGGATATTGCGAAAATCGCCACTATCGAAAGTGGTATTTTCATTCATCTTACCGGTAAGAAAACCTTTACCAAGCGGACTAAATGGAACGAACCCAATTCCAAGTTCTTCAAGGGTGGGCAATACTTCCGTTTCAGGGCTTCTTGTCCATAATGAATATTCACTTTGAAGCGCCGCGACAGGCTGAACAGCGTGTGCCCGGCGAATCGTTTGTACCCCTGCTTCAGAAAGACCGAAATGCCTCGCCTTTCCTTCCCGGATCAATTCTTTTACAGCACCGGCGACATCTTCAATGGGAACATCGGGGTCAACACGATGTTGGTAGAATAAGTCAATGACTTCTACTTTCAATCTTTTGAGTGAAGCTTCTGCGACCTCTTTAATGTGCGCTGGCCGGCTGTCCAAACCACTCCATCCTGGCCCGCCATTTGGATCTGGCCTGAAACCAAATTTGGTAGCTATGGTCACCTGCCCACGGAAGGGAGATAGTGCTTCACCCACCAGTTCTTCGTTTGTGAATGGTCCATAGACTTCGGCAGTATCGAAAAATGTGACGCCTTGTTCAACGGCTGAACGGATCAATGAGATCATCTCTTTCTTATCGGCAGCGGGTCCGTAACCAAAGCTCATACCCATACAACCCAGCCCAATGGCTGAAACTTCCAGGCCGCTATTGCCTAGTTTCCGTTTTTGCATTTTTGTATTCATCTTAATACATTTTTATTTTAATATAGAGCAAAGCTAAACAGGAGACGGGTCAGGAAATAACAAAAGCGAAATAACTACTTACGAAATTCAAATATTTCTGAATTTTAACGGGCTTAACTGGGCATGCTTTTTAAAGAAATTATTGAAATGAGTAGCTTCAGTAAATCCTAATGCATAGGCAATTTCAGCTACAGTCCACGCACTATGCTTCAACAGAATTTTTGATTCCTGCAAAATGCGTTCGGCAATGAGCTGTGATGTTGTTTTCTCAGTTGTTTCTTTTATTGCTTTGTTCAAGTGGTTAACATGTATATTCAGTTGGCCTGCAAAATCAGATGCAGAACGCAGGTTCAATGCCTGATGCGTTTCATCGATCGGAAATTGTCGTTCTAATAGTTCTAAAAATAAAGTGGAGATCCTTTGGGAAGCATTGATAGGCTGTTTGTCAAATTTTGTACATGACTGCATCTTCATGGCAAAATGCAGCAGTTCAAAAACCAGCGTTCGCAACACATCGTATTTGTGTATGTAATCAGAATCAATTTCTTCAAACATTTGTTGATAGAGACTATTTACCCTGCTTACCTGTTCACCGGTCAATTCAAAAACATGTGTTCCGCCCGGTTGAAATACCTCATATTGATTCAGGGTTCCGTATTGATGAAAAAAAGCCGGCGTAAACAGGCAAAAAACGCCACTAAGAATTCTGTCAATATATTCACAGCTATAAGGAATCTGCGGATTGGAAAACACTAAGGCCTGCTTTTGTATTTCGACAACTTCATCAGCATAGTGCATTTTGTAGTTACCTATTACCAGCATGATCTTAAAATAATCTCTCCTCCTGTAAGGGACCGGCTTAGCGCCACTCCCTACAAAAGGGTCTAATTTAAATACATTGAAATGCCCGATTTCATGACGAATATTCTCAGGTATCCCCCCGAATTTTCTTTGGTAGAACTCCTCTATGGTTTCTATTTTTCTCATCTCCCATAAAGTTACTGATTTCATAACACTTGCTATAGTTTGGAATATTTTTTATTGAATGAGTAAACCAGGCTTGCATTCCACACAAAATTTTCACTTGAAGTAATATTGGTCTTGATGATTTTGTTGACGATTGCCGAGACCGAAAGCGGGAAATTTCTCTTTGCCAAAGTCATTGATGAGGTAAAGTAAAACCCATCCTGGTCATCCAGTTTTAAGTAGTAAAACTGGGGGTTGACCTTCACGAAAAGTTGATCCGATAGTTTGATATTTGAAAAATTGGTATTGAGCGTAAGAAAATTTGTATGCTTTATTGTGCCTGCATCAATGCCATGTGAATACAGGTAATATATACCAATGCTGATATCTTTAGTAAGCAAATACCTGGGAAACAGTTCTCCGGCCAAATAACGTCTTGTAACTGTTACTTCACTTGAATCTCTGTTGATGGGCAGAACAGATGTTTTAAAGTTCAGCCCGAGATGTGTACCTGCATTCATCTGGAACCTGTCGTTGTTTACTAATTTGTACCTGCCCCAGAAAAGAAAAGACCAGGGCTTTCCCGCCAATGAAAACCGAAGGTCCGGTTCAAAACTAAACCTGTTTTTTCCCATCGACAGGTTGAATATAGCCGCAGGTTTGCCCAATGAAAAGCTGGGTACAATTGAAATTCCGTTGTTGGTAACACTTACCGCACCGGAAAAATAACTGATACTTTTTGCGCTGTCGGCCTTTTGCGAAAAAGAGACATGAGCAAGCATTAAAAGAGTGATAACCAATAAAATAGTACTTTTTTGCATCGTCTTGACTGTGTGATGATTTCAAGATGCAAAGGAACTTTACCCGGCAGGGTTTTTACAACGAAGTTCAAAGAGATCATTACGATTTTCAAATAATTTACAGTTCGGTTGATACTACATGCGCCTCAGATTCGAACCAAATATTACAAGATTTAAAGGAAGTGTTTGGGTGCCTTATTTTTTATAAATCTTTAAATCAGAAAAAAAACGCTGTGTCCCAATACATTTACCATGCTGAACTTTATTATTCATTTAATTGATTGAACGATTTGCGGTAAGATAAAGGCGTACTACCCATTATCGATTTAAACTGCCGATTAAAATAGGATAGATTATCGAAGCCACATTCAAAACATACCTGCGATACACTCAAGATTTTTTCTGCAAGAAGAAAAGTGGCATGTGTGATGCGTACATTATTTGTGAATTGCGAAAAGGTTTTGTTAGTTCTCCTTTTGAAAAACCTGCAGAAAGCCGCTTCATTCATACAGGCTAGTGATGCTGCTTGTTTAGAAGATATTTCATCTTTGAACTTTTCGAGAACATATTTAAAAACTTCATCTAGCCTATCTTCATTATTGCTTGTTCGAACAGGACTTTTATAAGTTGCAGAACTAATAATAGAAACTTTGTCTTTTGGTTGCGATGAAACAACTTCAAGCAATTGAAGAATGTTAATTAATGCTTTCAATCCTGTCGTTTTTTTAAGCTCCAGTATCTGCCTTTGTAATTTTCCGGTTTGATATTCAAATTTTAAGCCACGGTTAGATTTTTTCAATAATTCTTTTACTGCTTTAAACTCGGATTTTAGAAAAAAATCGCTTCCCAAAAAATCGGCACTAAATTGAATAATGATAGAATGTGCTAATTCTCCTGTTTCAATAAAACTTTGATCGTTTATGAAGTAGTGTGGAAAGCCAATCCCAAAAAGAAAGATATCGCCCGACTGAAAATTTAGTACATGGTCTCCTCCATAAAACTTGCCATACCCTCTCACGATATAAGTAAATTCATAACCATGATGGAAATGGAATGGAGCTGCAAATTGTGCTGCCATCTCTTCTTTGATTACGAAACTAGAATCACTGGATAGTGATAAGTCTCGAAATATTTTTTTCACTAATTGGCATTTTTATGGTTTATTATCAATTGAATGTAAATAATGTATTAAAAATAGCAAATAATGTAGTAGTTGTGAAATCAAAAGTTGACTAGGTTTACTTGCTATTTGCAAACCATAGCAATTCGTTAGGCAGGTATCAATCAAATAAGTCATGAGCAAAAGACATTTAAGAAGTGAAGGCTGGTTCGGGCGTTCAGGTAAGGATGGATTTATTTACCGGTCCTGGTTTAAGAAGCAGGGTATTCCTCAAGATGAACTGGAAGGAAAGCCGATTATTGGTATATGCAATACCTGGTCTGAATTAACACCCTGCAATTCTCATTTTAGAGAGTTAGCAGAAATGGTTAAGCGTGGCATCATTGAAGCAGGTGGCTTTCCATTTGAATTTCCTGTAATGTCAATGGGTGAAACACTCATGAAGCCTACAACCATGCTATACCGCAATCAGGTCAGCATAGATGTGGAAGAATCTATCAGAGCCAACCCATTGGATGGCGTTGTTCTTTTATGTGGATGCGATAAAACGACACCTGCTTTGGTGATGGGTGCATGCAGTGTAGACATTCCAACAATTGTGCTTTCTGGTGGTGCCATGCTTACTGGGAAACATATGGGCAAAAGTATTAGTACAAGTGATATCTGGCGGTTTAGTGAAGCCAATCGTTCTGGTAAAATGACAGATCAGGAAATGCTTGCTGCAGAATCTGGTATGTGTAGAAGTGATGGTCATTGTGCTGTGATGGGTACAGCTTCCACAATGGCTTGTATGGTAGAGTCTTTAGGATTATCACTTCCTCAAAATGCGGCAATTCCAGCACCGGATTCGGCTAGAAAAGTGATCGCGCAATTGACGGGAAGAGAGATTGTAAAAATGGTGGCGGATGATAGAAAACCTTCTGATATTTTAAAAAGAGGCGCATTTGAAAATGCCATTCGAGTAAATGCTGCAATCGGAGGGTCTACCAATTTTGCCATTCATTTGTTGGCAATAGCCGGGAGAGTGGGTGTTGAATTGAATTTGCAGGATATGGATACTTTTTCTAAATCCGTTCCACTGATTGCTAATCTGCAGCCTTCCGGAAAATATTTCATGGAAGACTTGTATTATGCTGGCGGACTTCCAGCGGTGATAAAACAATTATTGCCATTATTAAATCAAGATTGCATCACTGTGAATGGTAAAACGGTGAAAGAAAATTATGCCGGTAGCGCTTGTTATGATGAAGAAGTGATTTCTGGTTTAGATAATCCATTTAATAAAGTATCAGGTATAGTTGTGTTAAAAGGAAATTTATGCGAAAATGGGGCTGTTATAAAACCATCAGCTGCTAGTAAACATTTAATGAACCATACTGGCAAAGCTGTTGTATTTGAATCTATTGATGATTATAAAGAGCGAATTGCAGATCCTCATTTAAATATTGATGAGAATAGTATTATGGTGATGAAAAATGTTGGGCTAAAAGGATACCCGGGAATGCCTGAAGTAGGTAACATGGGCCTGCCTCCGAAATTACTTGAAAAAGGAATTACCGACATGGTTCGTATTTCTGATGGAAGAATGAGCGGTACCGGCTTTGGAACCGTTGTTTTACATGTGTCGCCGGAAGCAGCTATTGGTGGCAACCTGGCTTTTGTTCAAAATGGTGATCTGATTACGTTAAATGTAGAAGAAAGGATTTTGCATTTACATGTGGATGATGCGACATTGGAAGAGCGTAAAAGCAAATATGTGCCACTTGATTTAGGATATACAAGAGGTTACACCAGGCAATTTATCGATCACGTTTTGCAACCCGAAGAAGGTGCCGACTTTGATTATTTAAAAGGATGCTCAGGATCAAACATTCAACGCGATTCACATTAATAATGAAAATAGAAACTTTTTCCAGGCATCTCTGTCAATTAGGGGAAGGTCCCGTTTGGGATGCTTCCCGGAATGAAATTTATTGGATTGATATTATCGGGGGAGAAATTCATCAGTATTCTTTCTCAAATGATTCGCTTAGAACATACTCCGTGAATGAATTGATAGGATGTATCGCAATTTGTAAAAGTGGTGAATTGCTTACTGCATCAAAAAGTGGATTTAGCTTACTCGATAGAGCAACAGGAAAAATAACTGGGATCGGAAACCCGGAATGTCATATTCCTAATAACCGTTTCAATGATGGAAAATGTGATGTACAGGGAAGGCTTTGGGCAGGAACGATGTCAATTGATGAAAGCCTTGGTGCAGGAAATGTTTATGTTTTTGATAAAGGCAAGTCGGAAAAAAAGATTGAAAATGTAACTATCTCAAATGGTTTGGCTTGGAGTATCGACAATAAAACACTTTACTATATTGATACGCCAACTTTTGAAGTAGTGTCTTATCAATATGAAAGCACTACCGGAACTATTAAGGATAAAAAAGTGGTCATTAGGATTCCAAAATCGGAAGGTTATCCCGACGGCATGACAATTGATAAGGAGGGGATGCTTTGGATTGCACATTGGGATGGTTGGCAGGTTACAAGATGGAATCCGGATACGGGTGAAAAACTTAGTCAAATCAAAATGCCTGTGGCAAGAATTACCTCTTGTACTTTTGGCGGGGAACATTTAAGGGATTTATTTATTACATCGGCAAGGGTTGGACTTTCTAATGAAGACCTGCAACAACAGCCACTGGCTGGTTCAGTATTCGTGATTAAAAACTGTGGATATGAGGGATTACAGGCATTTGAATTTAACAATTAAGAAAATATATGAAACTTAAGCAAAGCAGGTTGTGCGAAATGGAATTGTGACAGAGTGAATTACCTTCAATTGTATGGTTAAACCAGAAGAGGTTGCATATCTTGTATTGTATTGTATTTATGTTCAGGCAAAGCTGGTTTTGTAACAGGTTGCGATTTAAATAACTAATACTCATTTTGACTATTGTAAAATGGAAAATAAAGTTTTCAGAAATCAAGTAGCCATTATAACTGGGGCTGGAATTGGAATTGGCTTCGAAGTGGCTCGTCAGTTAGCACTGAAAGGAGCGAATGTTGTTTTAAACGATATTAATTTGAAATTGGCCCAATCTGCAAGTAATAAGATTAATGAAGAAGGCGGCTCTTGTGAACCATTTGGCGGAGATATTGCTGAAATGCCAACTATTGAAGGGATTGTAAAATTTGCGGTTGATAAATTTGGCAAATTAGACATATTGATAGCTAATGCCGGCATCACAACTTATGGAGATTTCCTTGAGTACAAGCCGGAGTCAATGCAAAGATTATTACAGATTAATCTTTTTGGAACATTTTTCTTAACCCAAGCAGCCGCAAAACAAATGATTCTGCAGGGGCATGGAGGCAGTGTATTAATAACTTCTTCTGTAACTGGCCATACAGCTCATCCATTTTTAGCTGCTTATGGAATGACCAAAGCAGGACTTGATCAGTTAGCCAAAAATCTTGTAATAGATTTAGGTCCTCATAAAATTAATATCAACACAATGGTGCCGGGAGCAACTTTAACGGAAAGAACTTTGATTGAAGATCCTGATTACATAGAAATCTGGTCAAAAATTACTCCTTCAGGCCGACCATCAACAATTGATGATATTGCAAATGCTGCATTGTTTTTAGTATCTCCGTTTTCACGTCAAATAATGGGACAGAACCTTGTTATTGACGGTGGATGGACTTCTGTTGGAATTCCACCTTATTAAGAATTTGGTTTTACACAATACCAGGACGGCTATATTATGCCTGTAAGCTTGTGAAGGTCATTTCGGCGTGAAAAGATGCCTCAATAATTACAGATCTCTAAATAAAAAATATAATGAAATTATTCCTTATTGCGTCTATACTTGCTTTTTTAGGATATAAAGATGCCCAATCATTCAATCATCACCGGGGTGTTAAATTCCATACCAATCGGACAGTTACAGACAGTAATGAAATTCAGGTCAGATTTTTGACACCGCAACTGGTTGTTAAAATTGGCGAGGGGCATTATTTCATTGATTTTGGCAAGGACGCTTTTGGCACCCTGGTGTTGCTTTTAAAATCTCTGCAAAAAGACGCTATAACCATTCATCTTGGTGAAAAATTGGCAGGCCCCAATGCTATTGATAAAAACCCTGGAGGAACTATTCGGTATCAGGAGGTGCAGTTATTGAATCCGCCAATGAATAACACATTTACGCTTAAACTCTCACCCATTAGGAGAAATTCCAATCCGCCAGCGGTTCTTCTGCCCGACTCATTCGGTGTAATAATGCCTTTTCGGTATTGTGAAATAGAGAATTTGAAAATACCTATTGCGGATATTGTTGTTCAGCAAAAAGCCTATAACTATAGATTTAATGATAAAAGCAGCAGCTTTATAAGCTCGGATACAATATTAAATAAGGTTTGGGATCTTGGTAAATACACCATCAAAGCAACAAGCTTTGCCGGAGTTTATATTGATGGTGACAGAGAGCGAATACCTTACGAAGCCGATGCTTACATCAACCAGTTAGGTCATTATGCTGTTGACAATGAATATGCCATAGCACGCCGGACCAATGAATATTTTATGGACAATCCGACCTGGCCTACCGAATGGATTCTCCACACCGTCATGCTGTTTTATCAGGATTTCTTGTATACCGGAAATTTAGTACCTCTTTCGAAACATTACGAAGCTTTAAAATATAAAACCCTTATCGGGATCGAACGGGAAGATGGTTTGATCAGTTCGAAATCGCCCAAACTGACCGATGAGTTCATGGTACGCTTGGGCTTTAGAAATACTAAGAAAAAACTGCAAGACATTGTTGATTGGCCTGCTGCCCAAAGTGGAATTCCCGGCCTTGCTGACACTAAAGGTGAGCGGGATGGTTATGACATGGTTGACGTTAATACCGTGGTGAACGCCTTTCATTACACAAGCCTAAAAATGATGGCTGAAATAGCCGGGTATTTAGGCAAAAAGGAAGACGCCGCATTTTTTAAAAACAAATCTGTCTTAGTCATGAATTCGCTTAACGATAAAATGATAAACAAGGAGAAAGGAATCTATATCGACGGTGAAAATTCTACGCATTCATCTTTGCATGCCAACATGTTTCCGCTTGCATTCGGCATGGTGCCTGATAAATATCAAAAGTCAGTTACCTCATTTATAGAATCTCGGGGAATGGCTTGCAGTGTTTACGGTGCCCAGTTTTTATTGGAAGCACTTTATAAGCAGGGCGAGGCAAACTACGCTCTGAATTTAATGACGTCAACTAGTGACAGAAGTTGGTGGAACATGATAAGAAGTGGTTCCACCATGGCTTTAGAAGCCTGGGACTTAAAATACAAACCTAATTTAGATTGGAATCATGCCTGGGGTACCGCTCCTGTAAACATTATCACGCGTTATCTTTGGGGTATTAAACCCGTACAACCGGGATTTGCAGAAGTGCAGATTAAACCGCAGCCGGGTAATTTGAAATTCAGTAAAATTAAAGTACCCACTATCAAAGGACCAATAAATGCAGCATTCAGGCAAATTAGCAGTACTGAGGAAATATATACTATCGAATTACCAAAAAATATGAAGGGTGAATTTGTTCTTCCCCTTAATAGTAGTATAGTGTTGGCTAATAATATGGGAGTTACATCCGAAAATGGCAGCATCGTTTTGAAATCTGGGCGAAATAAGCTAGTCATAAAACATTATACAAGCAACAAGCGGCACGAAATACTATAAGTATTGGCTATTACAATTAAATTACAGCTTTACCCAACAGCATTGATAAACTTCTCCATTTCATACATGGTTCCTACCGTAATCCGGGACCATTGGCCTTGTTCTTCGTATATTTTAGTCCCGATGATCTTGTTCTTTTTTAGTTGCTCAAAGAAATCTTTTTTATAGTTGGCTAAGGAGAAATAAATGAAGTTCGAATTAGAGGCGATGCAAGTGATGCCTAAGCGTTCCAGTTGTTCAATAGTATAGTTTCTTACTTTTTGGTTTAACGAATAAGTCTCTTTTACAAATTGCTCATCTTTAAAAGAAGCCAATGCGGCGGCTGTTGATATTACACTGATGCTGCCATTAGGCCAGGTTTGTAATTGGCTCAATTGTTCAAGTGTGGCTGTATGCCCAACTGCATAACCTACCCTTGCACCCGCCAGTCCATAAATCTTAGAGAATGTTTTTGCTATGACCAGGTTTTTATTGTCAACCACCAGATCACACAACGATGGCTGCTCAGTAAAATCAATATAGGCTTCATCAACCAATACCAGCGCTTTCTTTGACGCCTCTTTGATAAATGTTACAAGTTCTTCTCTCTCACAAATGGTTCCGGTTGGGTTATTAGGGTTGCATATATAAATAAGGTTGGTATCGGGCGTTATTGCCTCCAGCATGTTGGGTAAATGATGACGTTTGTCTTTGGTAAGTGGAACGGAAACTTTCTTAAGCCCCAATTTTTGTGCAGTCACTGTCCAATAAGAAAAAGTGGGTTCTGCTACCATAAAACTGCCTCCTTTTAAAGCTGCAAATCGAGCCACCAGGTCTAAGATTTCGGTAGAGCCCGCACCCATTAGAATATTATCGAAGGTAACATGATGTTTATTGGCAATAGAAGAGATCAGTTCGGCGGTAAGCTCCCAATTGTACCGGTTGCTCAAAAGCATCTTATCACTTATGGCAATCCTGGCTAATGGAGATGGGCCGTAAGGATTTTCATTGGAGCTTAGTTTGATAGGAGCATCCGCTGTGCTGTGCTTTAAAAAGACCGGGGTTGGTGAAGCAAAACTTTGAAGCCGGGAGGCACTTATACCTATGGCGCCCAGGCTCATTTGCTTTAGCCAATTTCTTCTATCAGTTTGCATAGGGTTAGTTTTGGTATTAAAATTAAGTATTATACCTTCAGTACTTTGTTAAAATTAAGCTGGTTCTATTCCTGGAAATCAGTCTTTTCCCTGCCATTTTCTTTGTTTTGGCCCGCCAAGTGGTTATACTGACTCCTTCAGTACAGTAAGCTGAACAGTCCGGTATAGTAAGTTGGCGTGCCAGGTGGTTG
>CAZDQB010000022.1:0-4767 GCA_964507525.1 uncultured Sediminibacterium sp.
GTGAGTTTAAAGTAGAAGTGAACCAGGGAGCGCCCCAGGTGGCTTATAAGGAAGCATTCGGCAATACCATTGAGCACCGTGAAGTGCTGAAGAAGCAATCGGGCGGACGTGGTAAATTCGCTGATATCCAGTTCTCTATCGGTCCCGCTGATGAAGAATGGCTGAAAGAGAACGAAGGCAAGCATTTCCAGTTTGTGAATGACCTCTTCGGCGGATCTATCCCTAAAGAGTTTGTTCCTGCTATTAATAAAGGCTTTGAAACTTCAATGACCACAGGTGTATTGGCCGGTTACCCGGTTAATAACATGAAAGTAAGGGTGTTCGACGGCAGCTACCACGATGTGGATTCTGATGCAATGAGTTTTGAATTGTGTGCCAGGGCCGGTTTCCGTGAAGCAGGCCGTAAAGCAAAACCAACCCTGCTGGAACCAATCATGAGAGTGGAAGTGCTGACCCCTGATCAATACATGGGCGACGTAACAGGTGACCTGAACCGCCGCCGCGGTATGCTGGAAGGTATGGACAGCCGTGCCAACCTGCAGGTGATCAAGGCAAAAGTGCCGCTGAGCGAAATGTTTGGTTATGTAACCCAACTGCGTTCCTTGTCATCAGGCCGCGCCACTTCAACCATGGAGTTCAGCCATTACTCACCGGCTCCGAACAATATCGCGGAAGAAGTGATAGCGAAGAGCAAGGGTAAGGTGAAGATAGAAGACTAAACTGTCTGTCGATAGCACACTAAAAATACAGCCCCGTTCAGGTATGAACGGGGCTTTTTTGTGAAACCTGCGTTTTTTTAAGATTTATTTGCCTTTTCCGGCAAAATTCTTTTAAAATTTCTTGCCTATTCAATCACAGCTCCCTACCTTTGCAACCCCAATCAGAAAATTGGGTTTTGACTATGTCTCAGCGAATCAGAATCAAATTACAATCATACGATCACAACCTGGTAGATAAATCTGCCGAGAAAATCGTAAAAACAGTGCGCAGCACTGGTGCCGTAGTAACTGGTCCAATTCCCTTGCCTACACACAAGCGGATTTTTACTGTACTGCGTTCACCACACGTGAATAAGAAGAGCCGTGAGCAGTTTCAATTAGCTACTCACAAGCGTTTACTCGATATCTATACTTCTTCTTCAAGAACAGTAGATGCACTGAGTAAATTAGACCTGCCTTCCGGTGTGGAAGTTGAGATCAAAGCCTGATGAAAAGCTGGAGACAGCTTCCATCAATAGTTCTTGTAAAAATTTAGATAGTCACCTGCCAATCGGATCAAAACGAAAAAGCAGCTCTGATTGAAATAAACGATGGTTTTCTGATATAAATCAGAAGTGATAAAATCAGAAATCGTCTAATACATATAACCAGGCCCTTCGAGGTTTGTTTACTTCCGGTACTTCCTCTTCCCGAACTCGTTTCGGGGAAACAACGGAAAAGGTCGGCAGGAAACAAGGATTGAATTCCGCTTCATCGGCGGAATGTCCTCAATTACCTCTGCGGGGCATAAACCGCAAAACGATGAAAGGTATTATTGGTAAAAAAATCGGGATGACCAGCATCTTCGCAGCAGATGGCAAGCAGACAGCTTGTACCATCATCGAAGCTGGTCCATGTACCGTAACACAGGTCAAGACACAAGAGTCTGACGGCTATACTGCACTGCAATTAGCATTTGGCGACAAAAAAGAAAAGCACTCCACTAAGGCTGAGCTGAACCACTTCGCAAAAGCCCAGACTGCCGCCAAAAAATTCGTAAAAGAATTCCGCAACTATTCCATAGAAAAAGCATTAGGTGAATCCATCACCGTAGACATTTTCGCTGAAGGCGATAGCGTTGAAGTAGTGGGTACTACCAAGGGTAAGGGTTTCCAGGGTGTTGTAAAACGCCACGGTTTCTCCGGTGTGGGTGAAGCATCGCATGGTCAGCACGACCGTCAGCGTGCCCCGGGTTCTATCGGTGGTTCTTCTTATCCTTCAAGGGTATTCAAGGGGATGAGAATGGCTGGCCGTATGGGTGGCGACAGGGTGAAAATGAAGGGCCTGAAAGTGGTAAAGATATTCCCTGAAAAGAACTATATCCTGATCAGCGGATCGGTTCCTGGCCATAACGGTTCCATCGTTTTAATCCAGAAGTAATCACACTTTAATTCAGAATGATCATGCAAGTAGATGTATTAAATATAAAAGGACAGAAAACCGGCAGAACGGTAGAATTGCCGGCTGAGATTTTCGGTATCGAGCCAAACGATCATGTGATCTACCTGGCTGTAAAACAATACCTGGCTGCAGGCCGTCAGGGTACACATAAAGTAAAAACCCGTGCCGAAGTGCATGGCGCCAGCCGCAAGCTGCACAAGCAGAAAGGTACCGGCGGTGCCCGTAAAGGTAATATCCGTAACCCTTTGTACAAGGGTGGCGGTACCATTTTCGGACCCAAACCACACGCTTACGATTTCAAACTGAACCGTAAGGTGAAAGACCTGGCCAAGATATCTGCTTTAAGTTATAAAGCAAAAGAAAATGCCATCGTTGTGGTAGAAGATATCACTATGGAAGCGCCAAAGACCAAACAATTGCTTGAGGTAATGAAAAACCTGAATGTAGCAGATAAAAAAGCATTGGTGGTATTGCCTGAATACAATGATAACCTGTACCTGAGCACCCGTAACGTGCCAAATGTAGCCAGCACTTTGCTGTCTGACATCAACACTTACGAGATCGTGAATGCAGATGTACTGGTGATCACTGAAAACACAGCTAAGATCTTCGCTGAAGACGAGGCGGAAGTAGTAGCATAAATTAAGAAACGTTTCAACTATATATAAAATGAAACAGAGCGACGTATTAATAAAACCCATTTTGACTGAGAAAGCAAATGCTCAGCAGGAAAAACTGAGAAGGTATGCTTTTAAAGTAGACCGTAAGGCCAACAAACTGGAGATCAAGAAAGCAGTAGAAGCATTCTATGGTGTGAACGTTATTGACGTAAACACTGCTGTTGCGCCAGGTAAAAACAAAGCCCGCTATACAAAAGCCGGTTTCATCCAGGGGATGAAATCTGCTTACAAGAAGGCTTTTGTAACAGTAGCAGAAGGAGAGACAATAGATCTGTACGCAAATATTTAACTCCCCGGGGCCCCCTGAAGGGGGAGTTGAGGAGTTACATACATAATTAAAGGATGGTAGTTCAACTACCGCAAAAGTTGATTAAATAAAATAAAACCTTATTCCCCCTTCAGGGGGTTAGGGGGTAAAAACGAAGACAATGGCACTGAAGAAGTACAAACCGATGACCGCCGGAACACGCTGGAGAATCGGTAATGCTTATGCTGAGATCACCACCGACAAACCTGAGAAGAGTTTGCTGGAACCCCAGAAAAACACTGCGGGCCGTAACTCCCAGGGACGCCGCGCTATGCGCTACATGGGTGGTGGAAACAAGCACCACTATCGTATCATCGATTTCAAAAGAAATAAAAGAGATATCGCTGCTACCGTAGTATCTGTTGAATACGATCCGAACCGTACAGCATTCATCGCGTTACTGCAATATGCTGATGGTGAAAAAAGATACATCATTGCCCCACAGGGTTTGCAGGTTGGAACAACCGTAATCTCCGGTGATGAAGTAGCGCCTGAAATAGGCAATGCACTGCTGATGAAGAATATGCCTTTGGGTACTATGATTCACAACATTGAATTACAGCCTGGCCAGGGTGGTAAAATGGTAAGAAGCGCCGGTGCTTCTGCACAGTTAGCGAACAAGGAAGAAAAATATGCCGTACTGAAAATGCCTTCCGGCGAGCTCAGGAAAGTATTGATCAACTGTTATGCTACCGTAGGTGTGGTTTCTAACAGCGACCATAACCTGGAAACTGCCGGTAAAGCAGGTAAGAACCGCTGGAAAGGCGTTCGCCCGCGTGTACGTGGTGTAGCGATGAACCCGGTAGATCACCCGATGGGTGGTGGCGAAGGAAGGGCTTCAGGCGGACATCCACGCAGCAGAACAGGTAAATACGCTAAGGGTGAGAAGACACGCACCAAAGGAAAAGGCAGCGATAAGCTGATCATCCAGCGCAGAGATGGAAAAAAATTAGCTAAATAACCAACCGGCTAACCAACTAATAAACTAATAGACCAGTAAACAAAATAAATTATGGGTCGTTCGATTAAAAAAGGTCCTTACGTAGACGCTAACCTGGAAGGTAAAGTGCTCGGCATCAATGATGGTAAAGCCAAGAAAGGTGGTATCAAAACCTGGAGCCGTCGCAGCACCATTACTCCTGATTTTGTTGGGCACACATTTGCAGTGCACAATGGAAACAAGTTCATTCCGGTGTATGTAACAGAATTTATGGTAGGTCACAAATTAGGTGAATTTGCCCCTACCCGTAACTTCAAAGGACACGCAGGTACCAAAAAATAGTTAATAGTTTGTAGCCTTAAACTACAAACCACAAACCAATAAAGCAATGGAAGCAGTAGCTAAACTGAACAATTATCCTACAGGGCCGCGCAAGATGCGTTTGCTGGCCGATGTGATCCGTGGAATGGAAGTGGAGAAAGCATTGGCTATCCTGGAGCACCATCCGCAGCACAATGCCGTTCCTTTGGCAAAACTGCTGAAAAGTGCGATCAGCAACTGGGAACAGAAAAACAGTGGCGCCAGTGCGGCGGACAGCAGCCTGGTAGTTAAAACCGTTTTCGTAGATGGTGGCCGTGTTTTGAAACGGATGCGTCCGGCACCACAGGGCCGTGGCTACAG
>CAZDQB010000022.1:4777-71974 GCA_964507525.1 uncultured Sediminibacterium sp.
GAGATCATCGAGCATGCGATCAAGACCGCATACAAAAAAGACTACGCATCAAAGTTGATTGAGGATCATAAGATCCGTACTTACCTCAACGCCCGTATCAACAAGGGCGGTATTGCCAAAATTGTAATAGAGCGTACCCTGGGTAAGCTGATCGTAACCATCCATACCTCCAAACCCGGTATCATCATCGGTAAAGGCGGTAATGAGGTTGACCGTATCAAAGAAGAACTGAAAAAGTTAACCGGTAAGGATGATGTGCAGATCAACATCCTTGAGATCCGCCGCCCTGAGCTGGATGCCAACATTGTTGGCGATACCATCGCAAGGCAGATCGAAAACCGTATCAACTTCAAACGCGCAATCAAAATGGCGATCGCTTCTACGCTCCGCATGGGTGCAGAAGGGATCAAAGTGAAAGTGAGCGGCCGTTTGGGTGGTTCAGAAATCGCACGCAGCGAAGAATTCAAACAGGGGCGTGTGCCTTTGCATACTTTCCGTATGGATATCGATTATG
This sequence comes from uncultured Sediminibacterium sp., assembly GCA_964507525.1. Classification (GTDB taxonomy): domain Bacteria; phylum Bacteroidota; class Bacteroidia; order Chitinophagales; family Chitinophagaceae; genus Sediminibacterium. The sequence goes on from CAZDQB010000022.1 coordinate 5,292, forward strand.
CTAATGTGTTTGCACAGACTGTTTACGGCAAAATCGGTATCAAAGTATGGATCTGTAAAGGTGAAGTATTAGGCCAGCGCGAACTGAATCCGAACTTTGTAGGCGGTAAGAACGATATGAGCGAAAGAAGGGAAGGACGTGATGACAGGAGAGGTGGTGGTGACAGGAGAGATGACCGCAGAGGCGGTGGCGACAGGAGAGGGGGCGGTGATCACCGCGGTGGTGGAAGAGATCGCAGGAATTAATCATTAGTAATTAATAAGCATAATAAGTAGTTGCTAAGCGTTTGAAATAACTATAGACCATTGACCATGATCTATGGACTAAAAAAACTAAGAAATGTTACAGCCTAAAAGAAGTAAACATAGGAAGCAGCAAAAGGGTCGCATTCGCGAAGTTGCAAAGCGTGGAACCGCTATTTCATTTGGTTCTTATGCACTGAAAGCGCTTGAGCCTATCTGGTTAACAAACCGCCAGATCGAATCAGCCCGACAGGCTATGACCCGTGCCATGAAGCGTGAAGGCAATGTGTGGATCCGCGTATTCCCGGATAAGATCATTACCCGCAAGCCACTGGAAGTGAGGATGGGTAAAGGTAAAGGTAACCCCGAATTCTGGGCTGCTGTAGTAGAACCAGGACGCATTTTATTTGAATGTGATGGTGTTACAGAACAGACAGCGCAGGAAGCCATGGAACTGGCGGCACAAAAACTGCCTATCAAAACCAAATTCATCGTTAGAAGGGATTTGCAAGCTTAATTATAAAACGAATTTGCAATGGCAAACAAGAAGCAAGATTTTAACAAAAACCTGAAAGAACTGAATGTTACAGATCTGAAGGCCAGGATCCAGGAAGACCAGTTACGACTGAAAAAGTTAGAGTTCGCCCATGCGATCTCTCCGTTGGAGAATCCAATGAATATCCGCGGCCTCCGCAGGGATATCGCCCGTTTAAAAACGGAATTGAAGAAAAAAGAAATGGGTATCTAAACCATAAATTTAAAACAATGGCTGAAGTAAGAAATTTACGTAAAACAAGGACCGGGGTGGTAACCAGCGATAAGATGGATAAGACCATTACTGTTGCTGTAGAAAGAAAAGTGAAACACCCTATCTATGGTAAGTTCGTAAAGAAAACAACCAAGTTCCACGCGCATGATGAAAAAAGTGAGTGCGGTATTGGTGATGTGGTAAAGATCATGGAAACCCGCCCCCTGAGCAAAACAAAGCGCTGGAGACTGGTGGAAGTGGTTGAAAAAGCCAAATAATCTTGGCTTCAAGCTGCCGGCTGCAAGCAGATGCTTCCAGTTCCAGCCTCTGACAAACAACATTCATAAATTTCCCCCTCCCTTTGCCCCGGACTTAAGTCCGGGGCAAAGGGAGGGGGAAAAGAAAAAGCTAAAAAAATGATTCAGCAAGAGAGCAGACTAAATGTAGCTGATAACAGTGGAGCCAAAGAAGTACTTTGTATTAAGGTGCTGGGAAACAGCGGCCAGGATTACGCTAAAGTTGGCGATAAGATCGTGGTAACTGTAAAAGATGCAATTCCTGCAGGCGGTATCAAAAAAGGTACAGTGTCCAAAGCGGTTATTGTACGTACTAAAAACAAGTTACGCCGTAAGGACGGTTCTTACATCCGCTTTGACGATAACGCAGTAGTGTTGTTGAACAATGCTGATGAGCCCCGTGGCACACGTATCTTCGGACCGGTAGCGAGAGAATTGCGTGATAAAGGATATATGAAGATCATTTCACTGGCTCCTGAAGTTCTGTAAAAATGCAGAAGGCCAAAGCAAAAGATAATAATTTAAGTTAAGCGTTAAGCGTTTAGCATTAAGCATAAAGCGTAGAAAAATGAGTACAAGATTCAAACCCAAATTCAACATCAAGAAAGGAGACACCGTAGTGGTGATCACCGGCGATGACAAGGACTTGAAAAAGCCCCGCAAGGTGTTGGAAGTGATCGTAGACAAAGGCCGTGTAGTGATTGAAGGCGTTAACATCGTAACCAAACATACCAAGCCTTCTGCTCAGAACACAAAGGGTGGTATTGTGAAAGTAGAAGCGCCTATCAACATCAGTAACGTTATGCTGTGGGATGCCAAGGCAGGTGCCGCTACCAAAGCAACGCGTACCAGGGAAAACGGTAAATTAGTTCGTATATCTAAAAAATCAGGGGAGGTAATCAAGTAATGAGTACTGTAAAATACACTCCGAGATTAGCAGACAAGTACACCAAAGAAGTGATACCTGCTTTAATGAAGAAGTTTGCATACAAAACTGTTATGCAGGCTCCTAAGCTGGAAAAGATCTGTATCAACCGTGGCGTGAATGGCGCGGTAACGGATAAGAAATTGGTTGATATAGCTGTGGAAGAACTGAACACCATCACTGGTCAGAAAGCAGTTCCTACCCTGTCTAAAAAAGACATCTCTAACTTCAAACTGCGTAAAGGCATGCCCATCGGCGCCCGCGTTACGCTGAGAGGCGAGAAGATGTATGAATTCCTCGACAGGCTGGTATCTGTGGCTTTACCACGTGTGCGTGACTTCAAAGGAATCAGCGATAAAGCATTTGATGGCCGCGGTAACTATACATTGGGTGTAACCGAGCAGATCATCTTCCCTGAGATCGACATCGATAAGGTGAACAAGATCACAGGTCTGGATATCACTTTCGTTACCTCAGCAGGTACCAATGAAGAAGCATACGAACTGCTGAAAGAACTGGGTATGCCATTTAAAGGAGCAGCTAAAAAAGAAAATAATTAAAAACTGAAAGTCTAAAGACTAAAATTCAAACAGTTAGTTTTTAGTTTTTAAACATTAGAATTTCAAAAACTATGGCAAAAGAATCAGTAAAAGCCAGACAAAGAAAGCGCGAGAAAATGGTTGCTAAGTTCGCTGAAAAGCGTGCTGCTTTGAAAGCGGCAGGCGACTATGCAGCTTTGGACCTGCTTCCCAAGAACGCTTCACCTGTAAGATTGAAAAACCGTTGCCAGTTAACGGGTCGTCCGAAAGGTTACATGAGATACTTCGGTCTCTCAAGGGTGATCTTCCGTGATATGGCACTGAATGGCAAGATACCGGGTGTGAAAAAAGCAAGCTGGTAATCAAAGACACGGGGCAATGCACCACTGTCGTAGTAATAAAATTGTGAACAAGATTTAATTCAAATAAACATGGTAACTGATCCTATAGCAGACTTCTTAACCAGGATTCGTAACGCTCAGTTGGCTGGCCACAGGCTGGTTGAGATCCCTGCTTCTAACCTGAAAAAGCGTATGACAGAGATCCTGTACGAACAGGGTTATATCCTGAAATACAAATTCGAGGAAGATAACAAGCAAGGGCTGATCAAGATCGCATTGAAATACGATCCGTCAACCAAACAACCTGCTATCCGTTCCTTAGAAAGGGTAAGCCGCCCGGGCCTGCGCCAGTATGCAAAACCAGCCGAGATCAAACGTGTGATCAATGGCTTAGGCGTTGCTATCCTGAGCACATCCAAAGGCGTTCTGACCGACAAGCAGGCGAAAGCGCAGAATGTTGGCGGTGAAGTGCTTTGCTATATCTCTTAAAAACTACCGCTTTGGCCACAAGCCATCAGCTGATAGCTATAAACATTCCGGTCTGACAATTATGCTTTTTAGTCGGAGCAGAACACGGACCGGATCTATTGAATCAACAACAAAAAGTTAAACGACTATGTCTCGTATTGGAAAACAACCGGTTGTAGTACCTGCAGGTGTTACCGTATCAGTAAACAGCGATAATGTTGTGACTGTAAAAGGACCTAAAGGCGAATTGAAAGAACCTATTGACAGGGATATTACTGTTGAAATAAAAGATGGTCATGTAACATTTGCCCGTCCGACAGACCAGATCCGTCACCGTGCCATGCATGGTTTGTACCGCGCCCTGATTGCCAACCTGGTAAAAGGTGTGACCGAAGGATTTAAGAAAGAACTGGAATTAGTGGGTGTGGGTTATAAAGCCGCCAATACCGGTAATGTACTCGATCTCGCTTTGGGCTATTCTCACAACATCGTTTTTGAAATACCTAAAGAATTGAAAGTAACTACTGTAACTGAAAAGGGGCAGAATCCTAAAATCACCATCGAAGGTATCGACAAGCAATTGCTGGGCCAGGTAGCAGCCAAATTGCGCAGCTTACGTAAGCCGGAGCCATACAAAGGCAAGGGTGTTAAATATGCTGGTGAGATACTGAGAAGAAAAGCAGGTAAAGCAGCAGGTAAATAAACCATAAATCAGAAACAGATCTCCGGCCGTATCGGAGGTTGATAAATATAAAAAGATGAGTAAGTTAATTCAAAGGCAAAAGATCAGGTACCGCATCCGTAAAAAGGTGTCAGGTACTGCCCAAAATCCACGCCTCTCTGTATTCAGAAGCAATGCTGATATCTATGCACAACTGATCGATGATGTAACTGGTGTAACACTGGCTGCAGCTTCTTCAAGAGACAAAGATATCGCAGCACAGAAAACTACCAAGATAGAGAAAGCCAAACTGGTAGGGGTTGCTATTGCACGCAAAGCAACTGAACTGGGGTTAACAACCTGTGTATTCGACAGGGGCGGTAATCTTTACCATGGCCGGGTGAAATCTGTTGCTGATGGTGCAAGAGAAGGTGGTCTTCAATTCTAATTTGCTAACAACAATTAATCGTTAGATAAATGTCTAAAGTAAACGTAAATAAGGTGAAAGCCGGTGGCGAGATGGAACTCAAAGAAAAAGTAGTTGCCATTAACCGTGTGGTGAAAACAACCAAGGGTGGCCGTACTTTCAGTTTCTCAGCATTGGTAGTAGTAGGTAATGAGCATGGTGTGGTAGGCCAGGGCCTGGGTAAAGCGAAAGAAGTTCAGGAAGCTATTACAAAGGGTATTGAAGATGCTAAAAAGAACCTGGTAAAAGTACCTATCATGCACGGAACCATTCCTCACGACCAGTGGGCGAAAGAAGGGGCAGCCAAGGTATTGATCAAGCCGGCCGCACATGGTGCGGGTGTAATTGCAGGTGGCAGCATGCGCGCAGTACTTGAAAGCGCTGGTGTTACCGACGTACTTGCAAAAAGCTTAGGTTCTGCTAACCCTCATAACGTGGTAAAAGCTACCATCAAAGCATTGGGCCTCTTAAGGGAACCGGTAGCTGTAGCAAAACAACGTACAGTGAAGCTGAGCAAAGTATTTAACGGATAAACCCCCTAGCCCCCTGAAGGGGGAATTAGGTGAGCATTATTATAAAAACTTAAATGAGCCCCTTTTAGGGGTATGGGGTATGAAAAAGATTAAGATAACACAAATAAAAAGCGGTATTGACAGGTCTGAACGTCAGAAGCAGACACTGATCGCCCTGGGTTTGAAGAAACTCAATGCCTCCAAAGAAGTTGAAGCTACTCCCCAGATACTGGGTATGGTTAACAAAGTTAGCCACCTGGTGAAGGTTGAAGAAATCGCTTAATTTCTGATGGCAATGAATAACTAAAGGCTGACAGTTGTAAACTTTAAAACAGCTGCCATTCTTTGCTTATTCATTTTTAATTTTACATTTCTAAATTACCAGCGAGGGGCGATTCCCCGTAAAGTTCAAAATCAGCACAAAATGAAATTACACACACTTAAGCCCGCAGAAGGCGCAACACACAAAGAGAAACGTTTAGGCCGCGGGGAAGCTTCCGGTAAAGGGGGCACTTCTACAAAAGGTAATAAAGGCGGACAGAGTCGTGCCGGTTATAAAAGCAAAATGGCCCATGAGGGTGGTCAGATGCCTATCCAGCGTCGCATCCCTAAACGCGGCTTTAAAAATAATAACCGTGTTGAATTCAAAGTGTTTAACCTGGGTCAGATTGATCAACTGGCAGAAAAATACGGTTTTACAGAAATTTCCCTGGAAAACCTGTACATCAACGGTCTGATCAGTCGCACAGATAAAGTGAAAGTATTGGCCAATGGTGAATTGAAGGGCAAACTTACTTTCAAAGTGAATGCTGCCAGCGAAAAAGCCAAAGGCGCTATTGAAGCAGCAGGCGGAAGCATTGAAATTGTAAAGTAATTTTACCGTAATTTGCCAGACGCATCTGAAGATGCGTCTTTTTGGTTTTGAGTATTAACGCTTTCAACTGCATTCAAAGTGAAAAAACTAATTCAGACAATAAAGAATATCTGGGCCATTGAAGAACTGCGTAACAAGATCATTGTTACCCTGGCACTGGTATTTACTTACAGATTCGGAAATCACATCGTACTCCCTGGTCTCGATCCGAATGGCATCGAAGCAGCGCAGAAAGCTTCAAAAAGTACTGGCCTGCTTGGCATTTTTGATATGTTTGCCGGCGGTGGTTTTTCACAGGCATCCATTCTTGCATTAGGTATCATGCCGTATATCTCTGCTTCTATCTTCATGCAGCTGATGACCATCCTTGTGCCCCAATTACAGAAAGTGCAGAAAGAAGGAGAGAGCGGCCGCAAGAAAATCAATCAATGGACACGTTACCTCACTGTTATTGTAACCGTATTCCAGGCAGGCGCCTATGTAGCTTATCTGAATAGTCCCGGTTATGCCGAAGCCATCCTGCCTGCATACAAACCATTTTTCTGGTTCTCAACTGTGGTGACACTGACAGCCGGCACTTTGTTTGTCATGTGGCTCGGTGAGAAGATACAGGACAAAGGACTGGGCAACGGTACTTCCATCATTATCATGGTGGGTATCCTGTCAAGGTTCCCGCAATCCGTCATCCAGGAATTTGGCGCCAAAGGTGAAAGAGGCGGCGGTGGTTTATTGTTGTTCCTGATTGAGATCGCCATCCTGATTACCATTATTATGGGGCTGATCATCCTTGTGCAGGGGGTCAGAAAGATACCTGTAAACTATGCCAAGCAGATCATCGGTAACCGCCAGTTTGGTGGTGCGCGCCAGTTCCTGCCGGTTAAAGTAAACAGCGCCGGTGTAATGCCTATCATCTTTGCACAGGCCATCATGTTCCTGCCAACGCTGGTATCCTTTACCAATATCGATTCGGCACAGGGTATTGTAAAGATATTTAACGACCACAGTAACGTATGGTACATGATCATTTACGCTGTAATGGTTATCGGCTTTACATTCTTATACACAGCCCTGATCTTTAACCCCAAACAGATTGCAGAAGACCTGAAACGCAACAACGGATTTATTCCCGGTGTAAAGCCAGGCCAGCCTACCGCTGATTATATTGGTTCTATCATGGATAAGATCACATTGCCCGGCGCTATATTCCTGGCATTTGTGGGTATCCTGCCAGGCTTTGCACAACGCCTGCATGTGACACAGGGCTTCAGTACTTTTTTCGGCGGCACTTCACTGCTGATTATGGTAGGTGTTATCCTGGATACCTTACAGCAGATAGAAACCTACCTGCTCATGCGCCAGTACGATGGTTTGATGAAGAGCGGCCGTGTACAGGGCAGGCAAACAGTTTCTCCCACTACTATTTAAGATTTAAAGAAATAATAGCGAACTTTGTAAACCTGCCAGGTTACTGGCAGGTTTCTTTTTTACAATGACCAGAAGAATCCATGCAATGATCTATAAGACCGAGGCCGAAATAGCACTGATGAAAGAAGCTGCAACGTTGGTGAGTAAAACACTGACCGAAGTGGCCAAAGTGCTGAAACCGGGTATGACCACATTACAGATTGACAAACTGTGCGCTGAATTTGTGAAAGACAGCCATGCCGTTGCTTCCTTTCACAATTACCGCGGTTATCCCTATTCTGTATGTACTTCAGTGAATGATGTGGTAGTACATGGGTTCCCGAATGATACAGACCTGAAAGAAGGTGATATTGTGTCTGTAGACATGGGTGTGATCCTGAACGGATGGCACGGCGATCATGCTTATACTTTTATACTGGGAGATGTGAGTGAGGAAGTATTGCAACTGGTGCGTGTAACCAAGGAATCCTTATACAAGGGGATTGAAAAGGCAACCGTGAACAACAGGATAGGAGACATCTCCTATGCCATACAGGAACATACAGAAAAAAAATACGGGTACGGGGTGGTCAGGGAATTAGTAGGGCACGGGCTTGGCAGGAACTTGCACGAAGACCCGCAGGTGCCTAACTATGGTAAACGTGGTAACGGACCCAAAATGAAAGAAAACCTGGTATTGGCCATCGAACCCATGATCAACCTGGGGTCGAAAGAAGTGTATACCGACGAAGATGGCTGGACCGTAAAAACACGCGATGGCAAACCATCTGTTCACTTTGAACATGATGTATGTATCAAACGCGACAAAGCGCTGATACTGTCCGATTATAGTATTATTGAAGCAGCTGAAAAAGCAAATCCGAACCTTAATACGAAATATTATTAAACAGACAGCGCCCTCTTCCAACGAGGGCGCTTCGTTTCATAGCATATGCAAAAACGATTGGCAGTGATAGGAGGTGGCGCAGCAGGCTTTTTCTGTGCGATCAACGCGGCACGGATGAACCCTGCATTGAAAGTGACCATTATTGAAAAGAGCAATAAACTGTTGTCCAAAGTAAAAGTAAGCGGCGGCGGTCGCTGTAATACCACACACGCCTGTTTCGAAATACCGGAGCTGGTTAAAAAATATCCACGTGGCCAAAACTTTTTGAAGAAAGCGTTTCACTGGTTCAATACCAACGACACTATTCAATGGTTTGAAGAAAGAAATGTGAAACTTAAAACGGAGGCCGACGGCCGCATGTTCCCGGTAACAGATCATTCACAAACTATTATCGATTGCTTGCTTCGCGAGGCCGATAAGTATGGCGTTCAGATAGAGATGCAGTCAGAGGTCTGCAGTTTGGAGTCTGTAGCTAATGGCTTCAGGCTGACAACAGCAAATCACAGCGAACAGACCACAGATTTCATCTGTATTGCTTCCGGCGGATATCCCAAGTCAGCAATGTTTCAATGGTTGCAGCAAACAGGGCATACCATTGAAGCGCCGGTTCCATCCCTGTTCACCTTTAATATGCCTGGAAACCCGGTTACCGCATTAATGGGGGTAAGCGTGGAACGGGCAGAAGTGAAAGTTGCCGGAAGTAAGCTTTCCGAAGCCGGGCCATTGCTCATTACGCATTGGGGAATGAGCGGGCCGGCGATCTTACGCTTATCTGCCTGGGGTGCAAGGGAACTGGCACAGCGGAGCTATACTTTTTCTATCCTGGTGAATTGGATACCGGATTACAATGAACAAAGCCTGCGTGACAGATGGACCTCACTGCGGAATGAGTTAGCAGCGCAAAAGATCTGCCATAAAAACCCATTCGGACTACCCAACAGGTTATGGCTCTACCTTGTAGCACTAAGCGATATTAAGCAGGAGTGGCGCTGGGCCGACCTGCCTTCTAAGGAACAAAACAAACTCATCAGGAGCCTTGTAGCACAGGAGTTTGCTGTGGAAGGGAAAACGACTTTCAAAGAAGAATTTGTTACCTGTGGAGGTATTAAATTAAATGAGATCGATCCCAATACAATGCAAAGCCGGATCACCCCGAAATTGTTCTTTGCCGGCGAAGTAATGGATATAGACGGCATTACCGGCGGTTTTAATTTTCAGCATGCCTGGACCAGCGGATGGGTTGCTGCAAAAGCTATTGCAGAAATCGTATAAATGCCTTATCTTAAGAAAAAAATTTCCATGAGAAAAGTGAGCGATATTCTCAGGCGTAAAGGTGACCGGGTAGTAACTGTATCCCCTGCCGTAACTGTTATAGCAGCATTAGAGATCATGGCCAACCAAAACATTGGCTCTGTTGTAGTCATGGAAAATGGAAGCTTTGCCGGTATATTAACGGAGCGCGATTATTCCCGCAAAGTGATCCTCAAGGGTCGCCACTCCAATGATACACTGGTAGGAGAGATCATGACAACCGATTTTCCGCACGTAAATAAAGATGATACGATTGAAACCTGCATGCAACTCATGTCATCTCAAAAACTGCGCTACCTGCCGGTAATGGAAAACGGGCAGCTGGCGGGTATTATCTCTATTAATGATGTGGTAACCGAAACCATCCTGAACCAGGCGGAGACAATCAACCACCTGCAGAACTATATACAGTCCTAAAAGAAAACCTGGAGTTGCTGACTCCAGGTTTCAAATACAGTTTTCCAACAAGACTATCCTTTCTTCTTGTCTTTATTTTCTTTGTAACGCATATCAGGCGTACCATCTTTTTTGGTGTGTACTACCGGGGCGGCTTTGCCTTTATTTTCTTTGTAGCGCATATCGGGCGTACCATCAGCTTTCATTTTTGTGCCAGCAGTAGCTGCTTTGGCAGTTGCGGGTGCAGCGGCTGTTTTAGCGGCTGGTGCAGGGGTAGTCATTTTAGTGGCAGCAGCAGGAGCGGTCTTTTTAACAGTGGTGGCTTTGGCTGTCTTTTCCTTTTCTTTTGCCTTGTCGGTCTGTGCATTGGAAATAGTTACCATACCAACAAATGCGAGCATGGCAAGAAAGATTTTTTTCATATTGCTTTTTTTAGGTTTAAAATCAATGTCAAGTTAAGAAAAGCAGGCTAATAAGAACAGTTTTTTTTCAAGGTTAACTTTTTGTTTAGAGCGGGGTGCCGGGTGCTGTTTCCAGTTGGGGGCCGGAGGTGGTTGCGGGGGCTTGTATTGAAATAACGGGGTAAAAGCCCTGAAATTACCCTTTTTGACTGAAAAAACCGGGCTTAAACTTCCTGTTTTAAGGCAGTCTTTGTACCTTTGCAACCCCGAATAAAAACCGTCGGGATATTTTTATGAACTTATTCAATAAACAATTAAACGCAGATGCACAGGAGAACGCCGCGGCCGCTGAGGCAGCAGAAGTTACTACTGCGACAACAAATGCACCTGTAGCAGCGCCTGTTGTGGAAACAGCGCATGATGATTTTGACTGGAGCATTGACAAACGTAACGTTAGTCATTATGCCGAAGCAGACAGACTAAAGTATGATAAAGTGTACGATAATACTTTCGTACAGATCGAAGATGGTGAGATCGTAAGAGGCGGTGTGGTTGCTTTGACCAAAACAGATGTGGTTGTAAACATCGGTTTCAAAAGCGACGGACTGGTTTCGCTGAACGAATTCCGTGATGTGCAGGGTTTGAAAATCGGTGATGAAGTGGAAGTTATGGTGGTTGAAAAAGAAGACCGCCAGGGTAACCTGCACCTGAGCCGTAAATCAGCACGTATCTTCCGCGCCTGGGAAAGAATCGTTGAGGTTCATAAGACAGGTGAGGTTATTACAGGTACTGTTACCAGCAAAACAAAAGGCGGTCTGATCGTTGACGTGTTTGGCATGGAAACCTTCCTGCCGGGTTCACAGATCGACGTGAAACCTGTTACCGATTACGATCAGTTTGTGGGTAAGACCATGGAGTTCAAAGTGGTGAAGATCAACGAAGCCATCAAGAACGCCGTAGTATCGCACAAAGCGCTGATCGAAAGCGATATCGAAGCACAACGTGCAGAGATCATGAGCAAACTGGAGAAAGGACAGGTACTGGAAGGTGTGGTGAAAAATATCACAGATTTCGGTGCGTTCATGGACCTGGGTGGCCTGGATGGTCTGCTGTATATCACAGATATTTCATGGGGACGGATCTCTCACCCAAGTGAAGTGGTGAAGATGGACCAGAAATTACAAGTGGTGGTACTCGATTTCGACGACGACAAAAAACGTATCAGCTTAGGCCTGAAACAACTGACCCCTCATCCCTGGGATGTGTTGCCTGAAGGACTGGCAGAAGGTTCTGTTGTGAAAGGTAAAGTGGTGAATATTGAAGATTACGGTGCATTCCTGGAAATTCAGCCTGGTGTTGAAGGCCTGGTTCACGTATCTGAAATTACCTGGGCAAATACTCCGATCAATGCGAAGGAATTCTTCAAACTGGGAGATGAGTATGCAGCCAAAGTGGTAACGCTTGACAAAGATGCCCGCAAAATGAGCCTGAGCATCAAACAAATGAGCCAGGACCCATGGAACACCATCGAAACCAAATTCCCTGAAGGCAGCAAACACAAAGGACTGGTGAAAAACATCACTCCTTATGGCGTATTTGTTGAACTGGAACCAGGTATCGGCGGTATGATTCACATCAGCGACCTGAGCTGGCTGAAACGTTTCAATCACCCGACAGACTATACCAAAGTAGGGGAGCACATTGATGTGATCATCCTCAGTATTGATAAAGAAAACCGCAAATTGCAGTTAGGGCACAAACAACTCGAAGAAGATCCCTGGAATGCCCTGGAAGATACCTTCGCAGTAGGTACGATCCATGAAGGTACTGTTACCCGTAAGGATGAGAAAGGTGCCCTGGTACAATTGCAATACGGTCTGGAAGGCTTTACCCCTAACCGTCACCTGAACAAAGAAGATGGCAAGCAGGTACAGGCCGATGAAACAGCCCAGTTCATGGTAATTGAGTTCGACCGTAACGAAAAACGCATTGTTCTGAGCCATGCACGCATCTGGGAACAGTCTTTAGCAGAAGAAAAGGAAACAGCCAAGAAAGAAGCGAGAGCCGAATCTGACAAAACCAAGAAAGCTGTTAAGACCATCCAAAGCAAGGTAGAAAAAGCCACCCTGGGCGACCTGGGCGCTTTGGCTGAGATCAAAGCCAAATTGCAGGAAGGAGAAGGCGATAATAAATAAGCCTTCGTTTGAATACAATAAAGGCTGTCCTATTTGATAGGGCGGCCTTTATTTTTGGCGGCTAATGGCCTGTAGTTAAACATTTTATGTATTTCTTAACTACCCGGAGGCCCAAACCAGAATTGGACTTTATAAATTGCCCGCAAATAACTAATTTTGCCAACTTGTATGAATAGGATCCTATTGTTAATGCTATCGGTATTGTTGTTCGGCTCATGCTCTAATAAGTTCTCAAAGATCTTTAAGAGTAAGGATTATGAGTATAAATTAAAAATGGCAGAGCAATATTATGCCAATAAGGATTATGGAAAAGCAACGCAGCTCTTTGAAGATATTTTCCCTTATGTAAAAGGAACAGCCCGTTATGAGGATATGTATTATAAGTATGCTTTCTCATACTATTATGATAAGGATTACCTCAATGCGGAGAACCTCTTCAAAAATTTCGTGGAGAACTTCCCTACCAGTCCCCACAGTGAGGAATGTGATTATATGCGGGCTTTCTGCTATTTTAAACAGTCGCCCAAAACAGACCTTGACCAGACTAACACCAATAAGACCATGCAGCTGATGCAGGCTTTTATTAATACGCACCCCAACTCGGCAAGAGGAAAGGATGCAACAGATATTATTGATAAGTGCAGGGTGAAATTAGAAGAGAAAGATTTCAAAGCTGCACAATTGTACTATAACCTCGGTTATTATAAAGCAGCGGCTATTGCATTTGGAAATGTATCTGATAATTTCCCCGATTCTAAAAAAGCGGATGAATACAAATTTCAGACCATCAGGTCTTACTATAAGTATGCAGTGATGAGTTATGAAGAAAAGCAAAAAGAACGTTACGAAAAAGTAGTAACAGAATGCGGAGACTTTGCCGATCGTTTCAGCGACAGCAAATTATTAGATGAAGTGAATAAATACAAAACACAATCAAATAACTTTTTAAACAACCTCAAAAATGAGCAAGCTAAGAAGGCAAATGGGCGGTAATACCGCCAGTGTGATAGAAACCAAAAGCCTGGTAGAGATCAAATCAAAGACAGGTAACCTGTACGAGTCTATAGCCATCATTGCCAGGAGGGCTAACCAGATCAATATTTCCCTGAGGGAAGAACTGCATAATAAACTGGAAGAATTTGCCAGCCATACCGACAGCCTGGAAGAGATCCACGAAAACAAAGAGCAGATTGAGATATCCAGGGCCTACGAAAAAATGCCTAATCCCGCCATTCTTGCTACACAGGAATTTATGGATGGCAAAGTATACTACAGGAAAAACAACGACACCGACCTGTTCAGGTAAGATAAATCTTTCTCAAATGATAGTGAACGACAGTTATTTAACTGTCGTTTTTTGTTATTTTGAGGGAGAATAGGGAATGGTTGATCGTCACTTCAAATGCCATTATGCTCAAAGGAAAGAAAATATTAATAGGGATCACCGGAAGCATTGCCGCCTATAAGTCCATCCTGTTGGTACGGCTGCTTGTAAAAGCAGGTGCAGAAGTAAAAGTGATCATGACACCGGCTGCAAAGGAATTTGTATCGCCGGTAGTGCTCTCCACGCTTTCAAAGAACCATGTGATTGCTGATCTTGTAGAAGGCGATGCATGGACTAATCACGTAATGCTCGGACGGTGGGCCGATGTATTTGTCATTGCACCATTGAGTTGCAATACGCTTGCAAAAATGGCCAATGGATTTTGTGATAACCTGCTGCTGGCAGTATACCTGTCTGCTACCTGCCCGATAGCCATTGCTCCTGCAATGGATGAAGATATGTGGCATCATCCGGCTACTAAGAGAAATGTAGACCTGCTGGCGCAGGACGGTAAGCATATTATTACGGTAACAAAAGGAGAGCTGGCCAGCGGATTGTTTGGAGATGGCCGTATGGCTGAACCGGAAAACATTGTGACGTTTATAACAGAACACTTTTTCAGGACTGCTGTACTTAAGGGGAAAAAAGCGCTGGTAACTGCGGGTCCTAGTTATGAAGCCATTGATCCGGTAAGATTTATCGGTAACCATTCTTCAGGTAAAATGGGGTTTGCGTTGGCAGAGGCATTATACCTGCAGGGGGCAGAAGTAACACTGATAACAGGCCCCACACACCAGCAAACAGCATATACGGGTATTGATGTGCAGCATATTACATCGGCAGCAGCGTTGTTTGAAGCCTGTACCGCTGTATTCAGTGAGAGCGCTATTACCATCATGTCTGCCGCAGTTGCCGATTATACACCGGTAGAGATTGCCAAAGACAAGATAAAAAAGAAGGCTGACAGTTGGGAGCTGTCACTCACCAAAACAAAAGACATCCTGCAGCACCTGGGAAAACACAAGAAAGCAGGGCAATTTATTGTGGGATTCGCATTGGAAACCAGCAATGAAAAGCAGCATGCATTGCTCAAGCTCACACAAAAAAATGCAGACTGTATTGTCCTGAATTCATTGAACGATGAAGGGGCAGGGTTTGGAACAGATACCAACCAGGTAACCATCCTGCACCGGTCAGGTGAAGAAAAGAAAATACCGCTCCTGTCGAAACAAGACGTTGCAAAAGAAATTGTATCATTCATCATCTCACGCCTGCATGCCGAATAAATGCTTAGTCATATTGCTTGCTTGCTTTTTAATGGCAAAAGGAGCGTACCCGCAGGAGTTGCAGGCAAGGGTAACCGTTATTGCGTCACGGGTGGGTTCAACGGTTGACAGAAAGATATTCACCACACTGCAAACACAGTTGAACAACCTGATGAATACCAGGCAATGGACCAATGATGTATTTAAGGAAAATGAAAAAATTGAATGCAGTTTTATTCTCAATATTGAAAGCATCCTTGAACCCAATGTATACAAGGCAACGCTTACCGTACAGGCAGCGAGACCGGTGTACAATACTGCCTACCAGGCAGCCCTGGTGAATTATATAGATGCAGATGTGACTTTCAGGTATGTAGAATTTCAGCCTGTTGAGTTCAATGAGAACAGGGTGCAGGGTACAGACGCATCAGTTGCCAATATCACCGCCATATTTGCCTATTATGCATATATGATCATAGGATTGGATTATGATTCTTTTGCCCCTAAGGGTGGAGACCCTTAT
Organism: uncultured Sediminibacterium sp.; assembly: GCA_964507525.1. GTDB lineage: Bacteria > Bacteroidota > Bacteroidia > Chitinophagales > Chitinophagaceae > Sediminibacterium. The sequence continues at coordinate 21,090 of CAZDQB010000022.1, forward strand.
TACCGTAAGGCCCAGCATATCATTACCAATGCACCGGAAGGAAGAAATATCAGCGGCTGGCGGGTATTTGACGGATTGCGGAACCGCTACTGGTTAAATGAAAACCTGATCAATAACAGGTACAATATTATACACGATGTGATTTACGGGTATTACCGTAGTGGTATGGACAAACTGTATGAAAAAGAAAAGGAAGCAAGGTCAAACGTATTGCAGTCGCTGACACAATTAGACGCCTTCAATAAAGAAAACCCCAACACCATGATACTGCAGTTCTTTTTGCAGGGGAAATTCCAGGAACTAACGGGGATATTTAAAAAGGGAAGCCAGGAAGAAAAAACGAGGGCAGTGGAATTGCTGAGCAGGCTGGACATTGTAAACGGGCCACGTTATAAACAGGAGTTACGATGAGAAGCTATGGACTGGTTACTATTTTATGTTGTGCAGCATTATTGATATCCTGCAAATCATCAGACAATAAAAAGGTATTACCTGTGAATACCATGAAACAGGTGATGTGGGACCTGCTGAAGGCAGATGAATGGTATGCACGCATTGTGCAGAAAGATTCTCTTGCGCGTAAGAAAAGGGAGGATATCCGCTTATACGAACAGGTATTTGCGGTGCATCATATTACTAAAGACCAGTTTTACAACAGTTATAAGTTCTACGAAGCACGTCCGGTTGCATTCAAAGAATTATTGGATTCGGTTGACGCAATGTCATCCAGGGAGCGGCTGAGAACATCAGAAAGACATGGGCAGGCCCGTTGAGTAGCCGTTAAGTATTACCTTTGAGCTTTAACGATTGCCCTATGAATAAAGTCTATGCGAATGCAGATGCTGCCATTCATGATATTACAGACGGCGCTACCCTCATGCTCGGTGGTTTTGGCTTAAATGGAATTCCCGAAAACAGTATTACCGCATTGGTTAAAAAGAAAGTAAACAGGCTAACCTGTATCTCCAATAATGCAGGAGTGGATGATTTTGGACTGGGTCTTTTGCTGAAGACAAGGCAGATTAAAAAAATGATGAGCAGCTATGTGGGAGAAAATGCTGAGTTTGAAAGACAGTTGCTGAGCGGTGAACTGGAAGTGGACCTCATCCCGCAGGGTACATTAGCTACACGCATACAAATGGCAGCCATGGGCATCCCTGCTTTCTACACACCTGCCGGTTATGGCACAGAGATAGCTATCGGCAAAGAAACGCGTGAATTCAACGGAAAAATGTATGTAATGGAACATGCGCTGCATGCTTCTTTTGCCCTGGTAAAAGCCTGGAAAGGTGATACCCTGGGAAATCTTGTCTTTCGTAAAGCAACACGTAATTTCTCCACTTCCATGGCCAAAGCCGGCACTGTTACTATCGCAGAAGTAGAAGAGCTTGTCGAGCCTGGCGAACTTGACCCCGACCAGGTGCATGTAGCAGGTATCTATGTGCATCGTATCTTCCAGGGAAGCGGATATGAGAAGAGGATTGAGCGAAAGACAGTGAGGTTGGGAGGGAATTGAGAAGTCGAAATTCAAAAACATTGATAGGTATGGCACTTGACAAATTTCATATTGCTAAGCGGATTGCGCAGGAATTAAAAGACGGTATGTATGTTAACCTGGGTATTGGCATCCCTACCCTTGTATCCAATTTTATTCCTGAAGGAATGACAGTGATCCTGCAGAGCGAGAACGGAATATTAGGCATGGGGCCTTATCCTGTGGAAGCAGAAATTGATGCAGACCTCATCAATGCAGGTAAAGAGACTGTTACGGTGATACCCGGTGGCGCTTTCTTTGATAGTGCGGAAAGTTTTGGAATGATCCGTGCAGGTAAAATTGACCTTACCGTATTAGGCGCCATGGAGGTGAGTGATACAGGAGATATTGCGAACTGGAAAATACCTGGTAAAATGGTCAAAGGAATGGGCGGCGCGATGGACCTTGTAGCCAGCGCGCAAAATATCATTGTGGCCATGATGCATACCAATCCTAAAGGGGAAAGCAAATTACTGCCACAGTGCACCCTGCCTTTGACAGGCGTAAAATGCGTAAAAAAAATAGTGACCGAACTGGCGGTGTTAGCTGTCTCAGCAGAAGGATTTGTTCTAAAGGAAAGAGCACCAGGCGTCAGCGTGGAAGAAATTATTGCAAAGACAGCAGGAAGGCTGGCAGTACCGGATGTAGTGCCGGAAATGAACATATGAATAAACGCACCGTGGCCAAAAGATAAAAGTCAAAAATAAAAAGTCAGACGAGGAAACAAAAGCATAGCAAATAACAAGCGGGCAGATGCTGTAACTTGCACACTCAAATAAATTTTATGAACATACAAGTTGGACAACAAGCGCCGGATTTCGTTCTATACGATTCGGATAAGAACAAAGTATCTTTAACAGACTTTAAAGGCAGGAATGTATTGGTATTGTTTTTTCCTTTGGCTTTTACAGGTACCTGCACTACAGAGCTGTGCAGTATCCGCGATAACATCGCTATTTACAACAATGCCAATGCACAGGTATTGGGAATATCGATCGACTCACTTTTTGTGCTGGGTAAATTCAAGGCAGAACAAAAACTCAATTTTCCCTTGTTGAGCGACTTCAATAAAGAAACTGCCAAAGCATTTGGGGTGTTGTATGAGACATTCCCGGTATTTGAAATGCAGGGTGTAAGTAAAAGGGCAGCATTTGTCATTGATAAAGAAGGAGTGGTGAGATATGCAGAAGTCTGCGCCGTACCTTCTGACCTGCCCTCTTTTGAAGCTATCGGGCAAACACTGGCGGAACTCAATTAAAAGCGACGTTAGTATTTGTTGTTTGTGGCCTGTTGTTTGTGGTTGTTTATAATAGCGCAACTGCAAACAACAGGCATTAACCTTTCAGGGCTTTCTGATTTATAGAATTTTAACTATATTAGAGTAGTCATTAAACCTATGAGAAAGCTTTACACAGTCATTCTACTGGTTATTGCATCAATTGGCAGCAGTTTTATTACTGTCCGGCCGGTGAATCATATGGAGTTTGATGAAAGTCAGTCTAAAGTGATACGTTTCTATCCCAACCCGGCTACTACGGTCATCAATTTTGAATTTGACGGGAGTGTAGATAAAACCTATTCGTTACAGATCTACAATTTTATCGGCAGAAAAATGACTGAAATAAGAATTACTGACAGCAAGGTTACTATTAACCTGGACGACAGCTATTACCGCGGCCTCTACATCTACCAGCTTCGTGATGCCAGCAGTAAAATTGTAGAGTCGGGAAAGTTTCAGGTAAGCAGATGATGATTGCTGATCAAATCCGACATCCTACATCACCAAATCCTACATCCTAAATTTTACCTGTCACAGACTTCCACGATCAAAAACTTCAAATAATTCGTGTTCTCCATGCCCCGGATGATTGGATGGTCGCTTGCCTGGGCCTGGAAAGTAACCTGGCGGATCTTTTTGCGGGCGTCTTTGGCAGCCATATCAATGGTTTGAAGAAAAAGGTCGGGTTGTACTAAGTTGGTGCAACTGGAAGTAACAAGAAAACCTCCGTTTTTGATCAGTTTCATTCCCCGCAAGTTGATCTCTTTGTAACCAGCCACCGCTTTCTGAATATGCTCACGGCTTTTGGTAAATGCAGGCGGGTCGAGCATCACTACATCATATTGCCTTCCTTCCCGGCCCCATTGTTTTAATACATCAAAGGCATTCATTGCCTCGAACCGGCAGATAGCATCAAGCCCGTTCAACTGTGCATTGCGGTTGGCCTGGGTAACGGCATTTTCTGAAATATCAAGTCCCAATACACTTTTAGCTCCATAATGTGCGGCATGGATTTCAAAAGTACCGGTATAGGTAAAAGCGCCCAGTACATCGGCGCCCTTTACGATGTGTTGTATGGCGCGGCGATTATCCTGCTGGTCAAGAAAATAACCTGTTTTTTGGCCGTTCTCAATATCCACATGAAATTTCAGTCCATTTTCATGGATAAGGATAGTGGTATCAAAAGGGGCCGACAGAAAACCTTTCTGCTGTTGCAGCCCCTCTAATTCCCGCACAGGCACATCGTTCCGTTCATAGATACCTTTGGGCGAAAAGATCGTTTCAATAGCCTTTACAATAGCGGGCTTCCAGCGCTCAATGCCCAGTGACAGGGTTTGCAGTACAAAATAGTCGTTAAACTTGTCAATCACCAATGCAGGTAATTCGTCTGCTTCACCAAAAACAAGCCGGCAATTGTTGGTATAACCTAATTTCTGCCGGTATAACCAGGCTTGTGCAATGCGGTTATGAAAGAACCGGTCGTCAATGATTTCCTGCTTATTGCGGGTCAGCAGCCTGACCAGTATCTGTGATTTTGGGTTAATATATCCACGGCCTGCAAATTTCCCGTCGCTATAAGACACTTCTACAATATCCCCAGCCTCCACGTCTCCTGCCACCCGGTCCACCTCATTGCCAAACACCCAGGGATGCCCGTTGGCGATCCGGGGGGCAATCTTTTTCTTTAGATACACTTTTATCATCATGCGAAGATAACCCCGAACCCTGCCAATTTTTCCCTTTTCTTTGCACCGGCAAAATTTTTGACCATATTAGCCACATAACCTAATCATACTATGGAAGAGAAAGAAATGACGCAAAACACAGAAACTGCCGGAAATGGCAATGGATTGGATATCAATACTGACGAAAATGCAGCCGGCACGTCCTGCCTTAATGAGCCGGTGGCAGAAGAAAATGAAGTAGAGAAAATACAAGCCGAATTACAGGAACAAAAGGATAAGTACCTGCGGCTAATGGCCGAATTTGACAATTTTCGCAGGAGAACCGCTAAAGAACGCCTGGAATTGATACAAACTGCCGGTAAAGATGTGATCGTTTCTTTGTTGGAGGTACTGGATGACTGTGACAGGGCGGAAAAACAATTGCAGGACAGTGAAGATATTGCGGTTCAGAAAGAAGGTATCCAGCTGGTATTCAATAAACTCCGTACCACTTTACTGAACAGGGGGCTGAAAGCCATGGAAAGCATCCATGCAGATTTTGACGTGGAAAAACATGAAGCCATCACAGAAATACCAGCCCCAACAGAAGCGCTGAAAGGAAAAGTGATAGATGAAGTGACAAAAGGGTATTTGCTGAATGACAAGATCATCAGGTTTGCGAAAGTGGTGGTAGGGAAATAATGGCTGATGTCTGATTTGAAGATGGCTGATTTGGAAATCCAAAGAGGTATCGATAAATCAAATCAGACATCAGACATCACAAAATCAGACATAAACAAAAGCGATGACAAAGAGAGACTATTACGAAATACTGGGCGTAGGCAAAGGCGCTTCTGCCGATGAGATCAAAAAAGCTTATCGCAAAGTGGCTATGCAATACCATCCCGACCGCAACCCCGGTGATAAAGCGGCGGAAGAGAAATTCAAGGAAGCTGCAGAAGCCTATGAAGTGTTGAGCGACGCCGATAAAAAAGCGAAGTATGACCGTTATGGTCACGCTGCGTTTGGTCCGGGTACCAGTGGTGGCGCCGGTGGTCATTATGGCGGTATGAATATGGATGATATTTTCAGTCAGTTTGGAGATGTGTTTGGAGATGATATGTTCGGCAGTTTCTTTGGCGGTGGACGCGGCAGGGGAGGCGGTGGCCGTTCGAGGGGACAAAGAGGATCGAATCTTCGTATTAAAATGAAGCTGACTTTTGAGGAGATTGCAAAGGGGGTAACGAAAAATGTGAAAGTGAAGAAGCATGTGGTATGTAATACATGTGGCGGAAATGGTGCAAAGGATAAGAGCAGTGTTCAAACCTGTCATACCTGTGGTGGTAGCGGGCAGGTAAGAAAAGTAACGAATACTTTTTTGGGACAGATGCAAACAGTCACTACCTGTCCCACTTGTAATGGCGAAGGCTCTACTGTCACAGCCAAGTGCAGCTCATGCAAAGGGGAAGGAAGGGTTTATGGAGAAGAAACCATCAGCATAGATATTCCTGCAGGCGTACAGGATGGTATGCAGTTAAGCATGAGTGGCAAAGGAAATGCAGGTGAGCGTGGCGGTGCACCAGGCGATCTCATTATCCAGATCGAAGAGGAAACACATGCAGAACTGCAGCGTGATGGCCTTAATGTGGCATATGACCTTCATATCTCATTCCCTGATGCTGCTTTTGGCACACAGGTGGAAGTGCCAACGATTGACGGCAGGGCCAAGATAAAAATACCCCCGGGTACACAAAGCGGAAAGATCTTCCGTTTAAAAGGAAAAGGGTTTCCGGAAGTACAGGGATACAGTAAAGGTGATCAGCTGATACACGTAAATGTATGGACACCGCAGCACCTGACTGAAGAGGAAAAAACGATCATGGAGAAATTAAACCATAGCGATAACTTCAAGCCAAATCCGGGCAAGAGTGATAAGAGCTTCTTCGACCGGGTACGGGAAGCGTTTAATTGATATAGCTGATGGCTGATTTGAAGATGGCTGATTTATTCCTTTGTTGAAGGGATACCCCCAAAAAAGACCAAATCAGCGATCCTACATCATAAAATCCTACATCCTAAATCAGCCATCTTCAAATCAGCGATCCTACATCCTATACCGTCCATTTAATAATCATCGACCCCAGCGCATAAATGCATGTTGCAATAAACACACCCCTCGCTGTTTTGTCTTTTTGCTGGTTGATGTAGAGGGTGAATACGACTGCATTGGCAATTAATGCGATACTGATGATGCCTGTAAGTAAGGACTTTTGCATCATCAGCACTTCAAAAAATTCTTTTAGCGAGAACAGGCGGAATTTGAGCAGGTAGTAGCCAAAGAGGCCTGCTACCGGTGCAATGAACCCGAGCACAAGTCCGAGTTTGAGGTTGTCTTTTTTCAGCATCAGAACTTCCAGTTGGTTTCTAGTTTCTTTTTCAGTTGGTAGTGGGTGAGGTCGAACTGTACAGGCACCACGCTGACATAATTATTTTTCAGCGCCCATACATCGGTGTCTTTTCCCTTGTCAAAATTCTGGAACTCACCGGTGAGCCAGTAATATTTCTTGCCATGCGGATCTTTGCGTTCATCAAATTCTTCTTCGTACTTGGCATAGGCCTGGCGGCAGACTTTTACACCTTTGACGAGGCTTTCACTAACGGCCGGAATATTTACATTAAGGCAAAGGTGCTTATCAAGTTGCTTGCCATTTAATACATGTTCAACAAGTATCCTCGCGTATTTTTTAGCGGCGCTGAAATCGGCTTCGATACTATAGTCAAGCAGGCTGAAGCCGATACTGGGGATGCTCTCGATAGCAGCTTCCAGGGCGGCAGACATGGTGCCGGAATAAATGACATTGATAGAATGATTGGCTCCGTGGTTAACGCCGCTGATGCAGATATCCGGTTTGCGGTGCAGGATTTTATCAACCGCCAGTTTAACACAATCGACCGGCGTGCCGCTGCAGCTGTATGCTTCTACATCTTCAAATACATTCACTTTCTGGAGGCGAAGCGGGTGGCCGATAGTGATGGCGTGCCCCATACCGCTCTGAGGTTTATCAGGTGCCACAACCACTACTTTTCCCAACCCTTTAACCGCTTCTACCAACGCCCTGATACCGGGAGCGGTAACGCCATCATCGTTGGTAACCAATATAACGGGCCGCTCTTTTTTCTTTTTTGCTAACTTGGCCATGACTGCAAGATACGATTCTTCACGTGTCAGAAACTGGACATAGGTGATCCGATGATATAAATGTCGTTATCAATGATCGCATAACGCTTTTGTTTGTCGACCTGCAGCATATCGACCAGGTTAACCAGTTCCTGGCAGGTAGCCTGGGTGGAGTATACGACCCTGATAACAGTGGAAGTATCATGTGATTCACGTAATTTTTTGGCCGCTGTCCGCACTGCTGCCACATTTCTTTCACTGGGAAGGAAGAGTGTTAGTGTACCTGCAGTTTTTTTCCATAAAAGAAAAATTTGCAGTAACTAAAAAAATTAGTATTTTGCGCTAAATCACTTAGCTATGTCAAACGCCGGAAAGAATTTACGCTACCTGCGCAAACTGCGGGGCTGGACACAGGAAGAATTTTCCAATAAGCTCAAGATCAAAAGATCATTGGTAGGAGCTTATGAAGAAGAGCGTGCTGAACCGCGCCTGGAAGTCATGGAGGCCATCTGCAATATCTTTAAACTGAGTCTGGAGGACTTCCTGTTTAAGGACCTGGCAGAATCAAAAAGCGGTAATTACCTGGAGAAAAGAAGGCAGTTAAAGATGACCGCCGAAGCAACCGCGATCAGTTTTGTTCCGGTAAAAGCGGCTGCCGGTTATTTAGCTGGCTATGCCGATCCGGAATTTGTAGATGAACTGAACACGTTTACGCTGCCAATGCTGGCACCGGGACAGTACCGCGCATTTGAAATTGTGGGTGACAGCATGTTGCCCACCCCGAGCGGCAGTGTGATAGTTGGTGAAAAAATTGATGACCTGGAAGATGTAAAAAATAGCAACACCTATGTGGTGCTGTCTAAAAATGAAGGCGTGGTGTACAAACGCATCATGAAGAACAACCGGCTAAAGAATAAACTTACCCTGATCAGCGATAACCCGCAATACGAACCGTATAATGTAAATGCAGAAGATGTACTGGAAGTGTGGAAAGCCGTGTACATTATGCAAAAGGCCAATACTGCTCCACGCTGGGATGTAAACCAACTGGCCGGTATGGTGAATAATCTACAGGAACAGGTGAGTACTTTGAAGAAGAAGCTGAACTAAGGAGCCATGTGCTGCTGTAATGCTCCATAGCCTCAATTAATAGATTTTACCTGTCCGTCAATTTTACGGATAAAGTAGAGCTTTTTGTTTTCGAGATAATCGGGAAGTATTTGTTCTTTTTTTGTATGGACAGGTTGTATGTCAAATTCATTGAATAGTTTAAAATCCCTATCAGAAAGGTTATTGATGAGAGCGGAGCCATGCTTCAGTAAGAGCCTGGTGAAGTGGTACATAGATTCGAATCCTTTGAATGCCATATCACTTGGCCGTCCGGCATATTTGGCTTTGTAATGTGCAATAAGCTGGTAACCCGTTTTGTCGCTGCGCAGGTAATTATAGGGAGTAGAGTAAATGTAGGTTACACTTTTGTTCAATACTTTCAGCGCGTCCCATGTGGGCATACCAACAGCAATGCTTGGATAATTTTTAGACTCCCCCAGGGATTTCATTAAGTTGGTGCCAAACGTCTCACTCAGTGTACCGCAGATCACTATATTCTGCCTGTTACTGTCTAGGTAGCTGGTGACCTGCGAAGTGGTAAAACTGTCCGGCAGCTCTGCTGTTTTTATTTTTAGCGGTACTCCCTGGGTATTGCGTCCCATTTCTCCAAATACAGATTGGATCAGATCTTCCACAGCGCCTTTTTTTCTGAACATGACCATACTGCTGGTTGGATAAATGCGTTGCAGGTATTTATAGAGGCCTTCACAATGGGTTCGCAGCGTAGGGTTTACAAGCACAAAAAAAGGATTGCCGCTGAGCCCGCCATCATTCGGATAGGTAAAAGAAATGAGTGGTATATTACCCGCCAGCGCAAAATCGGCCACCGGTTTAATTTCACTGCGCGCGCTGAACGATGCGATGATAAGTGAAGTGCCTGCCATCTCCGGTTTTTGCAACACCGTCTGTAGCGGCTCAGTCATACTTTTTGTGTCATAGAACAGCACATCAACCTGTGCATGTTCTGCATTCAGCGAATCAACTGCCAGCATCACACCATTGTAAAAATCAAGGCCGGGCAAAATATTGCGCGGCAGGCTGTTACTGTTACCCAATTTGTAATTAGGACCATTAAAAGCGGAATCGAGATATACAGGTGCAAATACTGCTACCTTCAATGGCTTGGCATCGGTGACTTGTGCTGATGTGCTGCATACCATCCACAGGCAACAAACCACAAATAATGCCGGTTTCATCAGTCGCATATCGGAGATTTATAACAAAATACGAAATAGATGGTTATTCCCATTCAATGGTAGCAGGGGGTTTACTGCTGATGTCATAGACCACCCTGTTAATACCCCGCACATTATTAATGATCTCATTGGAAATATGTGCCAGGAATTCATAAGGGAGGTGTGCCCAGTCGGCAGTCATGCCATCTACAGAAGTAACAGCCCTTAGCGCAACGGTGAATTCATAGGTCCTTTCATCACCCATCACACCCACGCTTTTTACAGGTAATAAAATAGTACCTGCCTGCCATACGGCGTTATAGAGATTGTGTTTTTTCAAACCCTGTATGTAAATATCATCAGCAGCCTGTAATAAAGCTACTTTTTCTTCTGTTACTTCGCCTAATATCCTGATGGCTAAACCAGGACCGGGGAAAGGATGGCGGTTGATCATATCGGCAGGGATGCCCATTTCCAATCCCACTCTTCTTACTTCGTCTTTAAAAAGAAAACGCAAAGGCTCTACAAGATCAAGGTGCATGGTATCCGGCAGCCCGCCTACATTGTGATGTGATTTGATGGTTTGCGAAGGACCATGTACACTTATGCTTTCGATTACATCGGGATAAATGGTGCCCTGCCCGAGGAATTTCACGCCTTTTACCTGTTTGGATTCTTCCTGGAAGACATCGATGAATAACCGGCCGATCACTTTGCGTTTTGCCTCCGGATCAGTTTTGCCTTTCAGCTCACCATAAAACAACTGTTTGGCATCAACGCCCTTGACATTAAGGCCGATCTTTTGATAGGTTTCCAGCACTTTTTCAAACTCATGCCTGCGCAGCACGCCATTATCTACAAAAATACCATGCAGCCTGCTGCCAATGGCTTTACTGATAAGGGTTGCTGCTACAGTACTGTCCACGCCACCGCTCAATGCCATGATCACATGGCTGTCGCCAATTTGTTGTTTGAGTTGTGCAACAGTTTCAGCCACGAAAGAGGCCGGTGTCCAGTCCTGCTTACAGCCACAAATATGAACTAAGAAGTTCTTCAGTATTTTTTTACCCTCAGTGGAATGGTATACTTCCGGATGGAACTGCAATCCATACAATGGTTGGGTATTATTGTCAGCCTTTCTGAAAGCTGCTACAGGGATACTTTCCGTAGTGGCTAATATTTCAAAGCCCTGGGGAAGTGTTACGATGGAATCGCTATGGCTCATCCATACCTGGGAATGATCGCTGATATCAGCCAGCAGCACATCTTCTCTTTGCTGCTGCATCCTGGCCCGGCCATATTCTCTTTTATTTGATTTGTCTACCCGTCCGCCGAACGCCTTAGCGGTTAGCTGGGCGCCATAACACACGCCCAATACCGGTAAATGCTGTACAAAAGCCGCCACATCTACGGACGGAGCATCCGCTTCATTGACGCTGAAGGGAGACCCGCTCAGGATGATCCCTTTCAGGCCGGGTTCGAAAGAAAAGGGTTTGTGATAAGGAATGATCTCGCAATAAACATTGGCTTCCCTCACTGCACGGGCTATCAACTGGGTGTACTGGCTGCCGAAGTCGAGGATGAGTATCTTTTCTGTCATGGCTGCGAAGGTAATTGAAATTTTGATGGCACTAAAGCCTGACTAATGGCCGCAAAACCGGCAGGAGCGGTTAGGGCTTGCCGGCACTTTGTTTTATCTTTCCATGATAAAACAAACACATGAAACGGAATCTTTGTCTCCTCATACTGGCAATACCGGTATTTTTCTCCTCCTGTCACATGTTGGGCTATAAACGGATCAAAGGGAATGGGCATGTTATTACGGAACAGCGGACAATAGCCCAGGCAGCAAAGATTAAGCTATCCGGCGTTCTGGATATAGAACTGACAGAAGGGCCTGCCACTTCAGTCAAAGTTGAGGCAGATGAGAACGTATTACCCTATGTTATTACCCGGATGGAAAACGGATTCCTGGTAGTAAGGCTGCGGGATCATATCATCCTCACTTCATCATCGGGTACTATCAAAGTATATGTAACGACTAATCGCCTGGAGGAGGTCAATTTATCGGGCAGCGGCAATGTGATCGGGAAAGGTAAGTTTACGGGGGCCGACAGGTTGAAAGTGAAGGTATCGGGCATTGGTAACCTGAACCTCGAAGTAAATACGCCTAAAGTGGAAGCGGATATCAACGGAAGTGGCTCAATTACCCTGGCTGGCGAGACACAGGAGGAAAGAATAGGGATCAATGGCATCGGAGATTTTCATGGGGTGGATTTAAAGGCAGAAAAGGCTGTTGTAAAGATTGCCGGTAGTGGTAATGCGAGGTTATTTGCAGACAGGGACCTGGATATTCGGATTGCAGGCCTGGGTTCTGTGTCTTACAAAGGAAATGCCGCAGTGAAACAACATATTACAGGCAGCGGTGAGGTTAAAAAGTTAGACTAAAACAGTATTTTCATTACTTTCAGCTGAAAATTGCCTGAGAATAATGGAAAAACTACATAGCATACTGCTTGTTGAGGATGAAGCAAAACTCGGAAAAGTGATCCAGGATGAGTTGAACAGGAAGGGGTATTATACAGACATAGCGGGAGATGGAAAGGAGGCGGAGAAATTATTCAGGCAACGCATTTACTCATTAGTATTGCTGGATATTAACCTTCCCTTCAAAGATGGCTTCGCACTATGCAAGGAATTCAGAGCGATAAACCAGGAAGTGCCGATTGTTATGCTGACAGCAGCGGGGCAGATAGGCGATAAGGTAACGGCATTTGAATTGGGAGCAGACGATTATATTGTAAAGCCGTTTCATTTTGATGAGTTATTTGCACGGGTAAAGGTTTTCCTCAAACGCTCCGAAAAACCACGTGAAGCGGATAAAATTGTGGTACACGACCTAGTGATTGATCTCTGGGATAAAACAGTGACAAGGGGAGGAAAGGAGATTGCACTTACTGCGAAAGAATTTACCCTGTTGGTGTTGCTCGCCAGCCATAAAGAGAAAGTGATCTCAAAACAGGAGATATTGGCAAAAGTGTGGGACATGAGTTTTGATACCGGTACAAACACCATAGAAGTATACATCAGTTTCCTGCGTAATAAGATTGATAAACCCTTTGACCAGAAACTCATACATACAAAACCGGGCTTTGGTTATTACATCAAATAAACGGGCGGGATTATGAATCTCAAGTTGCGGTTTGCCTTACTGTTTACTTTGTTCGTTGCGATCATACTGGTTATTTCATCCACCACTATCTACGTTCTGGACGCAAGCTACCGGCAGGAAGATTTTTACCAGCGTGTAAAAAAAGATGGCCTCGAATTTCACAATATCGTTGCAGAGATCAAAGATCCCGATAAGGCTGCGTCCATTATGCTGAATAAAGCATTACACAGCAATACCTCTTACGATGAGGAACTGGTTATTTTTGATTCAACCGGCAAAGTGTTGAATAAACTGCCGGATACTGTGAAAGTGGCAGTCACCCTGCCATTGCTTAATAAAGTAAAACGGCTGAAAGAGTTCAGGTATAAGGAAAACAACTACCAACGGGTATGGTTGTATGTTGACGATACAAAGTACTATGTACTGGCTTCTGGTTATGACTTACCGGGTTTACGTAAACTGAACAACCTGAAAACAATATTGGTTACTGTTTTTATAGGAGCGCTGTTATTAACTGCGATCATATCTTTTGCTGTTGTAGGGCATGCACTTAAGCCGCTTACACGCTTAGGCGATCAAATGAAATACATAACAGAGCAAAACTTAACAGAGCGGGTATCGGAAGCGGGTAAATACGAAGAGATCAATGACATTGCCCGGAATTTCAATGCCATGCTCGAAAGACTTCATAAGGCATTTGCTTCCCAGAAAAATTTTGTACACCAGGCTTCGCATGAATTGCGTACACCATTGGCATCTATGTTGGCACAGACAGAATCTGCCCTGAGCAAAGAATTTGATGAAACAGCTTACCAGCAGGTATTGTTTTCACTTAAAGAAGATGAGCAGCGATTGATTGAGCTGACCAATTCACTTTTACTGATCTCTCAGTATGACCAGCTTAATTTCAGTTCAGACTGGCCCCGGTTGCGCATAGATGAACTGCTGTATGAAACCATCAGCAGTGTCAATAAAATGTTCCCCGACATTGCAGTAACTGTTTTCTTTACCAAAACACCCGAAGATGATCATGACTGCATCATTTCGGGCAACGACTCCTTACTGAAATCGGCTTTTGGCAACCTGCTCAAAAACGCCTACGCCTATTCATTTGATAAAAAAGTGACTATTGGCATAGACATCTATCACCGCCATATAGAGTTGCATTTTGATAATAACGGATTGCAGCTTTCCCCGATAGAATCAGAAAAGATCATGAGCGCCTTTTTCAGGGGAGAGAATGCGGCCATGACAAAAGGCTTTGGACTCGGCTTATCTATCGTGCAACGGATACTTGCTGTTCATCACGGAAAACTACGCTATACGCCTTTGTATGATGATATGAACCGTTTTACAGTAACCCTGCCCAAAACGGGGTTCGGGAAAATATAAAAAGCCAATCACGCTTTGCATGATTGGCTTCAATATGGTTAATACGCAGCAACTGCAGCTTAGGCTACAGTTACATTCGCTTTCTTAGCTAATTTGCTCTTCAGGTTAGCTGCTTTGTTCTTGTGAATGATACCACGCTTTGCTAACTTGTCGATCATAGAAACTACGTTAGGTAACTGCTCTGAATAAGCCTTTTGCTCGCTCGTGGTTTTCAGGTCACGGATGGCATTACGGGTTGTTTTGCCATAGTAACGGTTACGATCGCGACGCTTAGCAGCTTGTCTCACATCTTTTTTTGTAGCTGAATGATTTGCCATGTTCTGTTTTTTTCAGGACGGCAAAGGTAAGGACTCAAAGCGAAACAGGGAAATTTTTACGGAAAAAAATAATTGGGAAACCATAAAACCAGGCCTTTTTTTCTGCCCTCAATGACCGATATTTGCCTCAATTTCAACTAAAAAGCTGAATTTTCTAGTCAAATGAAGGATTTTTCGTATATCACCAATTCTCACCCGGCTTTTATAGAAAGCTTGTACCAGGAATTTCTTAAAAACCCGTCAGGGGTTGATCCGGATCTCAGGAAATTTTTTGAAGGATTTGATTTTGCCGTTGCCAATGGCAGCGCTGTTGCTGCAAACGGCCAGCCTGCTGCCGGTACTGCGGCGATCGACTGGATGAAAGAGATCAGGGTTTACAGGCTTATATTGGGATATCGAAACAAAGGACACCTTTTGGCCACAACCAACCCGATCCGTGCGCGGAAAGACCGCGGCGCCAACCTGGAGTTGTCTTTTTTTGGCTTATCGGATGCTGATTTAGATACTGTTTACCAGGCAGGAAACCTGATAGGGCTTGGCGCTACTAACCTGCGCAACATTCTCAGCCATTTACAGCAATGCTATGCGGGTCATGTGGGTATAGAATTCAAATATATCAGCGACCAGAAGAAAATAGATTGGCTGACCACTGAAATGGAACAGCGTTTTACCAATCCTGTTACCATTGAGAAGCAAAAGCGCATTCTTCAGAAGTTGAACGAAGGGGTGATCTTTGAAAAATTCCTTCATACCAAATACATCGGGCAAAAAAGATTTTCCCTGGAAGGAGGCGAAACCACTATTGCAGCATTGGATGCCATCATAAATGTAGCTGCCAATAATGACGTACAGGAAGTGGTGATCGGGATGGCACATCGTGGCCGGCTGAATATACTGGCCAATATCATGGGTAAAACCTATGAGCAGATATTCAGTGAGTTTGAAGGCACTGCGGCAATTGACCAAACCATGGGCAGTGGTGATGTAAAATACCACATGGGATACGGAAGTGAAGTGCAGACCGTGGATCATAAAACCATTCACCTGAAACTTATGCCCAATCCTTCCCACCTTGAAGCTGTAGATCCGGTGGTGGTAGGTTTTGCAAGAGCGAAGGCTGATGTTTTATACGAAAGTGATTTTGACAAGCTGTTGCCAATACTGATTCATGGAGATGCTTCGGTAGCGGGGCAGGGCATTGTATACGAAGTATTGCAAATGAGTAACCTGCGCGGTTATTATACTGGTGGCACTATCCATTTTGTAATCAATAACCAGATTGGTTTTACCACAGATTTCGATGATGCACGAAGTGCAGATTATTGTACTTCTGCTGCTGCTATGATCCAGGCGCCTGTATTGCACGTGAATGGGGATGATGCAGAAGCAGTAGTGAAATGTGCCGAGATTGCCACGCGCTACCGCCAGGAATTCAACTCCGATATCTTCATAGATATGGTGTGTTACCGCAGGCATGGACATAATGAAGGAGATGATCCAAAATACACACAGCCGCAATTGTATGCACTGATCGATAAACATCAGAACCCCAGGGAGATATATACACAGTTCCTGATAGAGAACGGTGAGGAAGACGCACAGCAACTGGCCAAAGACATGGAGAAAAAATTCTGGGGCGATCTGCAGGAAAGGTTAGACGAGGTCAAACAACATCCGTTGCCTTATAAATACCAGCAGCCCGAACTGGTATGGAAAAGCCTCCGGAAAGCAACAGAAGAAGATTTTGATCGATCGCCCGTTACTGCCATCAAAGAAGAGAAGATCAGGCGACTATTCGATAGCCTGATGAAATGGCCGGAAGACTTCAAGCCATTAAAAAAAGTAGAGAAATTATTGCAGGATAAAATCAAGCTGTTACAGACCGAACAAAAAATCGATTGGGCTACGGCCGAATTAATGGCCTACGGATCGCTGCTCGTTGATGGTAAACTTGTGCGGATGAGCGGTCAGGATGTGAAACGTGGTACGTTCAGCCACAGGCATGCGGTGTTGAGAGACGAGAACACCAACCTGGAATACAACCGGTTGAATCATTTCCAGGAAAAGCAGGAAAAATTCCGCATCTATAATTCTTTGTTGAGCGAATATGGTGTGCTGGGCTTTGAATATGGCTATGCCATGGCCAATCCCAATGCATTGGTGATATGGGAAGCCCAGTTCGGAGATTTCTGTAATGGCGCCCAAACCATGATTGACCAGTTCATTGCAGCAGGCGAACAAAAATGGCAGCGCCAGAATGGTGTGGTGATGTTATTGCCCCATGGCTATGAGGGACAGGGACCGGAACACAGCAGCGCCAGGATGGAACGCTTCCTGCAAATGTGCGCTGAACTGAATTTAGTGGTTACCAATATCACCAGCGCCGCTAATCTCTTCCATGTATTCAGAAGACAGCTCACCTGGCAGTTCCGTAAACCATTGATCAACTTTTCACCCAAAGCGAATCTTCGTAATCCGGGCACTTATAGTCATATCAGCGAGTTTGCCAATGGTGGGTTCAAAGAAGTCATTGACGATAACTTTGTGACCGACGCAGCACAGGTAAAGAAAGTATTGCTATGCAGCGGTAAACTGTATTTTGAACTTGCCGAAAAGCAGCAAAAAGAAAACCGCGCTGATATTGCCATTGTTCGCCTGGAGCAATTGTATCCGCTGCCTGCGAAACAGTTGGATGCCTTGTACAAAAAGTACAATAAAGCCACCTGGTTCTGGGTACAGGAAGAGCCATTGAATATGGGCGCTGCAGGATTCCTGCAAATGAACCTTAAGAGTATTAATTTTGGTGTGATCAGCCGTAACGCAAGCGCGGCCACTGCTACAGGCTATGCAAAAGTGCATGCACAGGAGCAGGCTGAAATTATTGACACAGCATTCGGGATATAGGATCAATTGGTAATTCACGAGAAAACAACAGCGTACAAACAACAGACCACAAACCAGCATTTATGATTGAGATAAAAGTTCCAACGGTAGGCGAATCAATTAGCGAAGTAACACTTTTGAAGTGGACAAAGAAAGACGGTGAATGGGTGGAGCGTGATGAGGTAATTGCAGAACTGGAAAGCGAAAAAGCCACTTTTGAAGTGAACGCAGAAAAGGCAGGCATCCTGAAAACAAAAGGACAGGAAGGTGATACATTGAATATCGGGGATGTATTGGCTGAAATTGATGAGAAGGCAGCTAAGCCGGAGGGTAAGCCGCAACCCAAAGCGGAAGCCCCGAAACCAGCTGCAAAACAACCCATTGCTAACCAGCCCCAGGCTGATGTAAAAGCAACGCCAGTCGCTTCAGCTATTATTGCAGATAAAAAAGTAGATACTGCTGCCATTACACCTTCTGGTGCCGGCGGAAAGATCACGAAGCATGATGTATTGGAAGCATTATCCAACCCGGGTAAAAAAGCATTTGCGGGCGGCGCATTATTCACCAGGAATGTACGCCAGGAGAAAATGAGCAGCCTGCGCAAAACCATCAGCAGAAGGTTGGTGGAAGCAAAGAATACAACTGCCATGCTGACCACTTTTAACGAAGCGGACATGACCCGTATCATGGATGTGCGTAAACAATTCAAGGACAAGTTCAAAGAAGTTCATGGTGTAAACCTTGGATTCATGAGCTTCTTTGCAAAAGCCTGTGCCATTGCACTGGGCGAATGGCCATCGGTGAATGCATACATTGATGGTGACCAGCTTATCTACCATGACTATGCCGATATCAGTATTGCTGTAAGTACACCACGCGGATTAACGGTACCGGTGATGCGTAACGTAGAAAGCCTCGGAATGGCTGAGATAGAAAAGAAAGTAGTGGAACTTGCCGGTAAGGCGAGGGACAGCAAGCTGACCGCTGAAGACCTGCAGGGCGGTACTTTCACGATCACCAATGGCGGTGTATTCGGCAGCCTCATGAGTACACCGATCATCAACATACCGCAAAGCGCCATTCTGGGTATGCATAAAATACAGGAAAGACCCATGGCTATCAACGGCCAGGTGGTGATACGCCCGATGATGTATCTGGCGCTCAGCTACGACCACCGCATTATAGACGGGCGTGAAAGTGTAAGCTTCCTTGTTCGTGTGAAGGAATTGCTGGAAAATCCTGAACTGTTGTTGTTCGGAAAAGACCCGGTTAAAACTTTGCTGGAGGTATAACTATCATGAAACTACGATTATTTGTATTGGGTATTGCCGGCCTGCTTAGTTTTGCTTCCTGCGAAAAAGCGTACACCCCTGCAGACCTGGACCTGCCTGCCACAACAGGCGCCTCCAATGGAAGTTTGCTGCTAAAAAGTGTACTCATTGAAAATACCGATACTACTGTAACTATTTATGGATATAATACTTCGAAGCAGCTCACTAAGCTGAGTGAGACATTGAATTCCGGAGGCACAGTTTTAAATAAAACATACAGATTGATTCGCGATGCTAATGGTAAGGTGATACAGGTTGTATTGGGCAACCTGAAGCCCAATGCCACTGCATTTACAGATAGCATCGTTCAAAATGTCCATTACCCGGCTGGTTCTCCCAATTTCGATTATGAATTGTCTTTATTTAGCCTGGGCACCCTGCGCGCTATGGATAGTACTGCTTTTGCCTATACAAACGGGCATATTACCAATACGCTAGATTACAGAAGTAAGCCAGGCAGTGCCTACACACTCGCCGGCAAGATAGACTATACATATGACCTTGCAGAGAACCTGAGCATCTTAGCCATCTATACTCCTGCAACGACTACGGCAAATGATACCCTTACAGTTAACTTTTTCTACGATGATAAAAAAGCAACTTTGCAATTAGGAAATGAAGCCCATCTTATAGGAGCGGGCAACCTTACAGCAAAAAACAATATCATAAAAGCGGTATCGGTATCCACTAATGGTACTAGGAAAGATACCAGTACCACGAAAATTGTCTACCAGTATAACACCGGGAACTTCCCGGTGTCGGCTGTCATAGAAAACCCGGGCGGCATCATTTCAAGGGCTTCTTATTATTACCAATAGAACTTTGTAGCTAAGTAAAATTATACAGCCGCTGTTAATTACAGCGGCTGTATTTTTACGGCGTGTATGAAGTATGCGAGCCAATATATCAGGTCAGCTGTTACAGTTATGGAACTGTATGATGGTGCGTTGCCGCTGACTGCATTTCTGAAAAACTATTTTGCGCAAAACAAAAAATTTGGCTCGAAAGACAGAAAATATATTTCCCATCTCTGCTATTGCTGCTACAGGCTGGGTCATGCTGTAAAGGGGGCGCCGGTTGAGCAAAACATACGAATTGCATTATTTCTCTGCCAGCATGAACCGGGCGAGTGGGCCGCTTTATTTGAACAGGGCTGGTTAGATGAGTGGACGCCGGTTCTGCAACAAAGAATTGATTTTATCAAAACAATTGAACCCGTTTTTACAACAACAGCTATTTTTCCATGGATAGATGAACTGAGTAGCGGTATTGGCGCAGCTGCTTTTGCTGCCGCACATTTAATCCAGCCCGATCTCTTCCTGCGTATCAGGCCCGGGCAGGAGGTGCCTGTTGTAAAGAAGCTAACAGCTGCATCCATACCCTTTCAGCAATTATCGGCCACTTGCCTTGCTCTGGCAAATGCAAGTAAAATAGATACTGTTATTGCCATCGATAAAGAAGCTGTGATCCAGGATTACAACTCCCAGCGGATAGCCGACTTCCTTCAGCTTACCATGCACCAGGGGGCAACAGGCTCACCAGTTACCACCTGGGATTGCTGTGCCGCCAGTGGCGGAAAATCCATCCTTGCAAAAGATATCCTTAAAAATATTTCGCTTACAGTCTCCGATATACGCCCTTCTATCCTCCGGAACCTTGCACAACGTTTTGAAAAAGCAGGGATCAAAAATTACCACTCGTTTGTTGCAGACCTTGCAAATCCGCCATCCGCCATCCGCCATCTGTCATGTAAACTCATTATCTGCGATGCCCCCTGCAGCGGCAGCGGTACCTGGGGAAGAACCCCCGAACAGTTATCCTATTTCACACAAGACCAAATAGAAGAATATGCTGTATTGCAAAAGAAAATCGTTGGTAACATACTTCCGCATCTTTCAGCAGGCAGTCACCTGTTGTACATCACCTGCTCCGTCTTTAAAAAGGAGAATGAAGAAGTGGCTGCGTTAATAGCAACAGATCCATCCATCAAACTGGTAAAAATGGAATTGTTGAAAGGGTATGATAAAAAAGCCGATTCGATGTTTGCAGCTTTGTTTATAAAATCAGCTTCCCCCGCTGAATGATACCCCCGCCGATCACGTCATTACCTTCATAGAAGACAGCGCTTTGTCCGGGTGCAATGCTTTTAACATGCTCATAGAACCTTGCGCGGATACCCTGATTATCATTGTATAAATTACTGAGCGCGCCCTTGTCTTTGTAACGGATGCGTGTCATCGCTTCCGTACCGTCGGTAATGCCGTCGTATTTGATCCAGTTGATCTTACCAACGATCATGTCGTTTTGTTCCAGGTCGGTTTCATCGCCCAATACAACAGTGTTTGTATCCGGATTGATGGCAGTTACATACGCAGGTTTGCCCAACGCGATATCAAGCCCCTTGCGTTGACCTACGGTATAAAAAGGATAGCCTTTGTGTTGCCCTAATTTTTTTCCTTCCCTGTCAACAAACCAACCACCCGCCACCTGGTCTTCGAGACCATCCACCCTTCTTTTGAGGAAGCCGCGGTAGTCATTATCCGGGACAAAGCATATTTCGTAACTCTCGCTTTTTTTGGCCAGCTCAGGGTATCCCATATCCATGGCCATCTGGCGGATAGCGCTTTTGCGGTATTTGCCTAAAGGCATCATGGTACGGTTGAGCAGTTCCTGGTCTAACCCCCATAATACATAACTCTGGTCCTTGGTATCATCCAGTCCTTTGCTGATCACATAACGCCCGTTATCGTGCTGGCGCACTTCGGCATAGTGACCGGTGGCAATAAATTCACAACCCAGGGCATTGGCCCGTTTCAATAAAGCCCGCCATTTGATATGGGTATTGCACATAACGCAGGGATTGGGCGTACGGCCGGCTAAGTATTCTTCTACAAAGTTTTCAATGACAAAATCGCCAAACTCCTCCCTGATATCTAAAATAAAATGAGGGAAGCCATGGTGTACAGCGGCCTGCCTTGCATCGTTGAAAGAATCAATATTGCAACAACCTGTTTCTTTAGAACTGGTGCCGCTGCTGGCATAATCCCATGTCTTCATAGTAATTCCCACCACTTCATACCCCTCATGATGCAGCATGAGAGCCGTAACGGTACTATCAATACCGCCACTCATCGCTACCAGGACCTTTCCTTTACGGCTCATGTTAAACTTTTAATTTGGTGCAAAATTAGAAAAACTGGCGGGAATGGGGCGTTAATATGTGCTTTTGAGCGGTAGCACGGGTTTCGAAAGGCGAAAAACATTTGCGGCAAATACCTGCTCCCTGTTTCTTCCGTTTTCCCGATATTTACCGAAATTGACCTATTATGATCAAACTTCAAGTAATTGGAAACCTGGGCAAGGATGCAGTGCTGAACAATGTCAATGGTAAAAATGTGATCAATTTTACTGTTGCTCATACGGAACGTTTCAAGGATGCACAGGGTAACCAGAAAGACAGGACCACCTGGGTAGATTGTGCGTATTGGACTGATCGTACCGGTATTGCTCCCTATTTAAAGAAAGGCACACAGGTATATGTGGAAGGAGCCCCTGATGTGCGCACTTATACCACCCAGGATGGCCGGAATGGCGCTTCCCTGACGCTGCGGGTACTGAGCGTGCAATTGTTGGGCAGCAAGAGCAGTGAGGGGGGAGGTCATGAAGGAGGCAGCAGTTACCAGCCAGCGGCGCCTTCCTATCATCAGCCTGGAGCTTCGGCGCCTGCTGCCAATGAGCTTACGGAACCGATAGATGACCTGCCGTTTTAGGTTAAGTATGATATCGTTTTTAGTTAAAAAGGATGCGGCCTGTACGGTTCATCCTTTTTTATTTTGTATCCTTTTCAAATTCATTGACCCATTGGCTGATCTCATCCCTGCTTACTGCTTTAGGCTGATTGTCTATATTGATCACTATTAAATAACCGGTGTCGCCAGGTGTTGCAAGGAAAGTATTGACGAGGTTCAATTGTTCGCTGGTGTTGATCCTGCCATTGAATATATTCCAATCCTCCCTGGCACAAAGACAACCCATGGTAGGTGTGAGCGGATAATAAGGCTTGTCCCTGAAATAATCAGGGTCAATGGTAGAACCGTGCGCAATGATTTCAGTGCGCCCTGTTTTGCCGGCATAAAAAGCTTCGGTAATAGGAGTATAGCCGCGCCAGGACACGGGTAATAAAGAAAGGTAATTAGCCAGGGCATCATTGGTTGTATCAACCTGGTCATGCCAGTACACGCCGTCTGCTTCGAAAGGCATCACCAATTGTATGTTAGGCGTGGGACCTATCAAATGGTTGTGCGATACGGCAATGCCCTGTATGCTATAGATACCCTGTGGCGTACTGCCATTGGTAATAAAATAGGGCAGGTCGGAAGCAGACCTGGCTAATTGCTCAAACACACGCAACTGTCCGTGTTCATCCCTGGAAAAACGGCCATCGGCATTTTGAACAACGGCTAATCCAGGGTAATCCCTGCTCCATCGCTGAAAAGAATAAATGATTTTATGCCCGGTATTTTTTTGATGCGAAAAAAGGGAGCTGACAGCTGGTGTTGGCCTGCTGGCCCATGCTTCATGCTGTGAAAGGTATTTGTCAAGCTCCTGCAGTACAGTCAATGTATCTGTCCCTTTAAATTGCTGATGTAACTGTTGTTGCAAGGAACTGCTGCTCCGGCTGCTATGATCTGTACGGTAGAGGTAAACAGCTGCTATCGCAAATAATTTAGGATTGGTCTCCTGTTTGATTAACTGTTGTATTTCAATCCTGAACTCGGCCGGATAGCTGGCATATACGGCTTCCAGTAAAGCCCGTTTGGTGGATATTTCCAATGATGCATAGCTGTTGAAAAGCGTTTTGAAACCCTTTTCAATTTCCGCAGACCTTAATACGAACTGGGTAATGGTCCAGCATGCTTCGCGGTAATTGTCTTCCGTATTGCCATCTAATGGCTGTTCAAAAGCAGCATTAATGGTTTTCTCACGCATGTACCTGTCAGAAGAAACCCGGCGTTGGTGCAACACGACATCTGTAAAAATTGAATCCCTTGAAAACTGTGCGGGTAAAACACCGCAAAATAATAATCCCATTAAAAAAAAGCGATACCTCATCCCCTAAAATTACTACATTCTGTTAACTACATCTGACACCTGCTACCTATCATCCAATATCCATTATCTTGCATGGATGGAACAGGTTTTTTCATACGATCATTTATATCAGTTCACTGCATCAGTATTCAAAAGCATCGGCTGTTCAGCAGAACATGCTGCTACTGCAACAAAAACATTGCTTGCAGCCGATCTGCGCGGGATTGACAGTCACGGCGTGGCGCGCCTGAGCGGCTATGTGCGTTTATGGGAAGCGCAACGGATAAATGCAACCCCTGCCATCAGCATTGTTCATGAAACACCTTCAACGGCAGTAGTGGATGGTGATGCGGGATTGGGATTGGTAGTGGCGCCATTTGCCATGCAGGTGGCTATTGAGAAAGCGAAGCAGGTAGGGACAGGCTGGGTAAGTGTAAGAAACACGAATCATTTTGGGATAGCAGGCTATCATGCAATGATGGCATTGCAGCATGATATGATTGGAATGGCCATGACCAATGCGAGTGCATTGGTGGCGCCTACTTTCTCTGTTGAAAGAATGCTGGGTACCAATCCTATTGCGGTGGCCATACCTGCTCATGAACAACCCGCTTTTGTAGCAGACTTAGCCACAACCACAGCAGCCAATGGCAAGCTTGAAATATTGCAGCGCAAAAATGCGGATACGCCATTGGGTTGGGTACAGGATGAGGAAGGGCAGCCTTCAACAGACGCCAATATCCTTAAAAAACGAGGCGCTTTATTACCCCTTGGGAGCGACAGGGAGCATGGAAGCCATAAGGGTTATGCATTGGGGGCGGTTGTTGATATTTTTTCGGCCGTACTCAGTGGTGCCAGCTATGGCCCCTGGGCGCCGCCGTTCCCGGCCTATGTACCAATGCCGGAAAATATGCCAGGCAAGGGATTGGGGCATTTCTTTGGCGCCATGCGGGTAGATGCTTTTCGCCCTGCTGATGAATTCAAGCAACACATGGATAACTGGATACAGCGTTTCCGCTCTGCCAGGCCCGCAGCAGGGCATGAGAAGGTATTGATACCGGGCGACCCCGAAAGGGAGGCAGAAGCGATAAGAATGAAAGAGGGTATACCAGTGGCAGATAGTGTGGTAAAGGATCTGGAGTTGGTAGCAGCAAAATTTTCCTTACCATTCTGACATACTGCATGCTAACAATTGTTTGCTAAAATATTGCCTGCTTTTGACGCATGCACTTTACATTTGCAACTCAATCTAATCAACAAAACCGGAGAGGAGTGTTCTTATGAAAATTATGAAGTTTGGCGGCACCAGTGTGGGAAAGCCGGAACGTATGCGGCAGGTATCTGAACTCATCACAAAAGACAATGAACCCAAAATTGTGGTGCTGAGCGCTTTAAGCGGAACAACCAATGCATTGGTTGACATCAGCAGCAGCTTATCGGGAAGTGACCGTAAAATAGCGAAACAGAAGATAGATCAACTGGAAGCACATTACAGAAGCTTTGTATTGGAATTAGTGAAGAAAGAAGCTACACGCGCAAAAGCAAACGCCATCGTAACAGAACACTTTGAGTTTTTAAATATCATTCTGCGTATTTCTTTCAGTGAGGCGCTGAATAAAGATATCCTTGCACAGGGAGAATTAATGAGCACCAAGCTGTTCAGTGTATTCCTGGAAGAGAACGGTATTGATCATTTGCTGCTTCCTGCACTCGAATTCATGAGCATTGATGTGAATGAAGAGCCACAGATCGGCAGTATCAGGCATAAGCTGAACCTGTTGCTGCAGCATAATAGCAGTAAAAAATTATTTATTACACAAGGTTATATCTGCCGTAATGCAAGGGGGGAAGTAGACAATTTAAAACGGGGTGGCAGCGATTATACTGCCTCATTGATCGCTGCTGCAGCGAATGCAACCGTATGTGAAATATGGACAGATATTGACGGCATGCATAACAATGATCCGCGCATTGTAAACAAGACGGTAGCCATTGAACAACTGAGTTTTGATGAAGCGGCAGAGCTGGCCTATTTCGGCGCAAAAATCCTGCATCCCACCTGTATCTGGCCCGCGCAGCAGGAAAATGTGCCGGTAAAACTGCTCAATACCATGCAGCCCAATGCAGCCGGAACAGTGATTACTAAAGAAGCTGGCAGTGTGGGCGTAAAAGCAGTGGCTGCCAAAGACGGGATCATTGCTATCAAAATAAAGAGCAGCCGTATGCTGCTCGCTTATGGCTTCCTGAGAAAAGTATTTGAAGTGTTTGAAAAATACAAGACTTCGATTGACATGATCACGACTTCTGAAGTGGCTGTCTCTGTAACTATTGACACCGACGCTTCTTTAGCCAATATTATTAAGGAACTGGAGCCGTTTGGTAATGTGGAGGTGGATAAAAATCAAAGCATTGTATCAATCGTTGGCAATGAAATAGCGCAGACACAGGATGTATTAAAGAAACTGTTTGATGCCATTAAAGAAATACCGGTAACCATGGTGAGTTATGGCGGCAGCCCTCATAATATTTCATTATTGGTCCCCAGTGAGTATAAAACAAAAACACTGCAGTTATTGAACGCCGGATTGTTTGGGTTATAACCAGACAATGATTGCAGGCTGAGCAGATGAGAAGCCACCGGGTATATCCCGGTGGCTTTATTTTGTCAATCCCCGTAAAAGTGTTTGTATACAGGCATAAATTTTTTCCAGTTCGGAGGGTGTGATGCAATAAGGAGGCATGATATACATGGTATTGCCTAAAGGACGAAGGTAAACTCCGGCTGCCAGCGCCTTTTCTGTTATAACGGTACTGATATTGTTCAGGTATTCGTCTTTTCCCGCTTCGATTTCAAACGCCAGTATGGTGCCTGTTGTCCTGATATGTTTAACCGGAAATCCGGATGCCTGTAGCCAGTCAGCAAATGCCAGGTTCTCCCGGCAGATCCATTCAACCTGCTGGCGGCAGCTTGCTTTCTCCAGCAGGTCAAGGCTGGCCAGGGCTGCCGTACAGGCAAGGGGGTTGGCAGTAAATGAATGGCCGTGGAAAAAAGTCTTTAACGAATCGTCAGTTACATAAGCCTGATAAATGTTATCTGTACAGGCTGTTACACCCAGTGCCATCGTACCGCCGGTAAGACCCTTGCTCAGGCAGATGATATCAGGTGGCACCTGCATGTAAGCGCTTGCAAACAGTTTTCCTGTTCTGTAGAAACCGGTCATCACTTCATCAGCAATACAAATGATGCCTGCGGCCTTCGCGGTTTCGAGCAGTTCATTCATCTGTGCTGCGTTATACATTTTCATGCCACCGGCACCTTGCACCAACGGCTCATAAATTAATGCGGCTGCTTCAGGCGCATGCAGGTGAATTGTTTGCTTAAGTGCTTCGATATTGCCGGTATCGGGTGTGTCAATAAAAACAACCTCAAAAAGCAACGAATGAAAAGCAAGGGTGAATACGCTCCTGTCGCTCACACTCATCGCTCCGAATGTATCGCCATGATAGGCATGACGGAAGGCAATTATTTTTTTGCGTTGGGTTTGCCCCTGGTTCCACCAGTATTGCACCGCCATTTTAATGGCTACTTCGGTAGAAGTGGAGCCATTGTCGCTGTAAAATACCCGGGCAAAGTTGCCTGGCAATAACGGTAATAATCTCTCAGCCAGCTGTACCGCCGGCTCATGGGTAAAGCCTGCAAAGATGACCTGTTCTAACTGCAATGCCTGCCGGTATAATTGTTCAGCTATATAAGGGTGGGCATGGCCATGCAGGGTTACCCACCAGCTGCTGACTGCGTCAATGTATGCTTTGCCATCTTCTCCCCATAATATGCTGCCGCTTCCTTTTGTGATGGGTATGGGGGGAAGCATATTCTTTTGCCTGGTAAACGGGTGCCAGATCACCTGCTGGTCCCTTGCTGCTAAACTCATGACACAAATGTAAAGGGAAATGTAAAAGAATAATTTCGCACTTTGTGCAACACATTAGCGCAGGCCTGTGTCACAATAATGAATCCGGAAGCATGGTTGATCAACAGAGACTGCTAAAAGACTGTTTAAAGCATAATGCGATTGCCCAAAAGCAATTATATGAGTTGTTTGCGGACAGTATGCTGGGTATTTGCTACCGGTATACGAAAAGTATGAACGATGCCGAAGAGGTATTACAGCAGGGTTTTATCAAAGTGTTTAAAAACCTGCACCAGTACAAATCAGAAGGAGAGCTGGGTGCCTGGATCCGGCGGATCATGGTTAATACAGCCATCAACTACCTGAAACGTAAACCCCGTTACCAGCTTGATTTAAGTTTTGAAGACAGCCAGCTTCACCCGGCTACCACAACTGAGCCTGATGTTGCACTGAACCTGAAGGACCTGCTCAATCTTATACGGCAGCTCCCGCCCGGTTACCAGACCATTTTCAATCTTCATGCAGTAGAAGGCTATACGCATGTGGAGATAGGGAAGATACTTGGCATCAGTGAAGGTACCAGCCGTTCGCAATATGCCCGCGCCCGTGGTTTGCTGATCAGCTGGCTGGAAAAACATTCTGTTAACGGAAAAAGAGATTATTATGCCCGGTAAATCTTTTGAACAGCAGGTAAAAGCAACATTGGGCGATCTGCAGTTAAAGCCCGATGCAGCAGTGTGGAAGACTGTGGAGGCTTCCTTACGGCAGGAAAGAAAACGCCGCTGGCTCATCTGGTTTGTTGCACTCGTAATCTGTTGTGGTGGCGGTGCTTTTTGGTTGTATCAGCAAAAATCACCAGTGAAACGAAATGATGCAGTTACTGCTGGTCATCACCAAATACCTGCATCTCTGATAACAAATAAAAAGGAAAAAAATAACAGCAATGGAACGTCGATTGCCGCGTTTCCTGTTTTAAAGGACACCGGTCTGCAAGAGCAAGGAGTAAAGCAGGCTGCAGCATTGCATGATAAAAAAATTGCTGCACATCATGCAGCAGAAGCGGAGCACACGCACGAAGATGTTGCCAACCTGCCCGCCGGTAATCGCATAACATTGATAGAACAACAAAGCTTCCAGCAGGAAGCTATCATAACTGCTGCAAAAGATACGCCGGCTCCCATCACTACCACTGGGTTGCCTGTAATAATGCAGGCGCAGCCAACTGTCAGGGAAGAAGAATCAGTTATAACGGCCGGCGAAATAAAAAAAGCAAAACAGGAAAAGAATAACAAACACCCATGGCAATGGGGCGTAACGGCGCAGGCAGGGAACAGCGGCGTAAGAGAGGCCCTGGGCTTTTTTAAGGGAATGGAGAAAGCAAACTATTACAGTAATCCTGCTAATTTTAATGGCAATACCGGCCAGTTTCTCAGCCCTGGCTCTCCCGTGATCAAAGATGCTTTTGCATTTAACTTAGGCGTACAAGCCAGTAAGCAGGTTAGCAGAAGGCATAACATCGGTGTTTCGATCGGCTATGGATTGTTACAGGATGAGACAGGGGTAGGAAGACGAATTGATAGCACCCGGTCCATCAGTAGTGCCGGCAGGTATAATGAGGATGGTTTTTACTTTAAAGATACAGACAGCATCAGGTATTTGAACCGATACCATTTTTTACAGGCGGCAGTTGATTTTTATACACAGTACAAAATATTTAAATCGGTATCGGTCCGGTGGCAATTGGGAACAGGACTGAATGTATTATTGGCCAGTAATGGCCTTCATTATGCAGAGAACGAGCGTATCTTTTTCAGGAGCAGGCCTTTGCTGACAACCATACAATGGCAGGCGTCGACCGGGCTGGAAGTTGGAATAGGCAAACAGCCGTTCCTGTATGTTGGCCCGCAGCTTACCTATTTCATCAGTAAACTTTCCAAACAGCCTGGTGCAGACCAGCATCTTTTTCAATCTTCCCTACGGGCTACGTTCATGCTGCCCCGGAAGAAAAAATAAGATGCAACGGTGAGCAAAAGCCCGGTGTCAGTATTGCAAAACCAATAGTATGAAACGATCCATACTTGCAGTGGCTGCACTTGCTGTACTGATCATTGCCTGCACCAAAGACACAGTAAATGAGTACTATACTTTTTACAGACCTGTGTATAAAACGATGGATGCTGTAAGGGATAATATTAAAAATTCGGTCGCAGTTCCGGTAACATCACCCGGAAAGATGGTATTACTGGGACAGTATGTTTTTCTCAATGATATTGATAAAGGCATCCATGTGATTGATATTGCAGACCCATCCCGGCCTAAGAACATTGCCTTTATTAACATTCCCGGGAGCGCAGACCTGGCAGTGAATGGTAATTACCTGTATGCCGACTGTTATACGGCATTGATAACATTGGACATCAGCAACCCGCAGCAGGTACAGCTGAAACAATTTCTGAACGGTGTGTTTCCCCACAGGTATTATACAGGATTCATCGCCGATACATCGAAAGTGATCACTGAGTGGGTGCGGGTGGATACCGTGGTGAAAAGAAGATTCAGCGAAACATTGACACAAACGAAATCTCAGGCTTTCGGCAATGTTATGTTCAGCGCTTCCAGTTTCAGTGCCGTTGGTACCATCAGTGGTATAGGGATTGCAGGATCACTTGCCAGGTTTGCTTTACTAAATAACCGCATGTATACAGTGAGTCAAAGTGATCTTAAGGTATTTAATATTACCACTCCTGCCGCCCCCTCTTATGTAACTGCGTTGGGATTGCAGCAGGGCAATGTTGAAACTATTTTTCCTTATAAGAACAATTTGCTGATCGGCACACAAACCGGTATGTTCATTTATAATGCATCAAACCCTGATCAGCCACAGAAGCTTGGACAATTCTCACACGTAAGAACCTGTGATCCTGTTATTGCAGACGGTAATTACGCTTATGTTACGCTGAGCGGTGGAAGTACCTGCGGCGGTTTCAGCAACCAGCTGGATGTGCTGGACATCAGGAGCCTTACCAACCCGTCATTGCTAAGATCATACAATCTTACAGCGCCTAAAGGTCTGGCTAAGGATGGTGATCTTTTATTGATCTGTGATGGGAAGGAAGGGATAAAAATATTTGATGCCAAAGATCCGGCGATGCTCCTGCAATTGAAAAATATTCCGGACTTTGAAGCAACTGATGTGATTGCACAGCGGGGGATTGCTATTGCAACAGCAAAAGACGGACTTTATTGTATTGACTATACTGATGTAAACAATGCTAAAGTGATCAGTAAAATACCCGTCACTAAAACCAACTAAAAGCATGTATAAAAATATGTTAACCCTGCTGCTCCTGACGATTACAGGAACAGCACTGGCGCAGGCCAATAAGAACAAAGTTGATTATTACCTTATACCACAGGCTGTCTTATTGAATGGAGACCAGTCCGTCAGCGGGCAGGTACAGCTCGTGGCAGGTATGGAAAAGAAACAGTGGAACATCGGGCTGGGTACAGGTATTGATTATTATAAAGTGAGAACAATACCCCTGTTCATTGACCTGAGAGCCTGCCTGGGTAAAGCCCGCTCTTTGTTTGTCTATGCAGATTTTGGAACCAATATTGCCTGGCCATTGGAATCGCAATACAGGAAGACCTGGACAATTACGGGGAACAATCTGAGTAATTTTAATAATGGCTTCTATGGAGATTGGGGTATAGGATATTCAGTAAGAGGTCAACAAAGAAAGGGCATCGTGATCAGTCTTGGGTATTCTGTAAAAACAATTACAGAGTATTATAAGGAAGTTGCTTTCTGGATTGTTCCATTTCCACAACCCGGGTCGGCACAGAATATAGAAAGAAAACTGGAGTATACGCTCAATCGTATTGCGTTGAAATTAGGCGTCAGGTTGTAGCTATAAAAGACAGGTTTCGTTGTATGCCCTGGAATTTGGAACGCTTTAACGGGGAGTGCCGGAAGACTTCTTTAAAGGTTGCTTCGCTCATGGCCTGCCATTCTTTAGTAGAGAGATTGAGTATCTCGGGAATTGGCGTAAAGTTAATTTCATTATGGGGTTTGCTGAAGCGGTTCCAGGGGCATACATCCTGGCATACATCACAACCAAACATCCAGTCGTTAAACCTGCCTTTCATTGCTTCAGGTATTAAAGCATCTTTTAACTCAATGGTGAAATAGCTGATGCATTTACTCCCATCAACTACTTTGTTATCCAGTATGGCATCTGTGGGACAAGAATCAATGCACTTGTGGCAGGTGCCGCAATAATCTTTGGCAAAAGGATCATCGTAAATAAGTTCAATATCAACGATCAGGGTGGCAATAAAATAAAAAGAGCCGCTTTGTTTGGTGATCAGATTACCATTTTTGCCAATCCATCCGGCGCCGCTTTTCATAGCCCAGCTTCTTTCCAGTACCGGTGCAGAATCTACAAAACCCCGTCCGTGAATCTCGCCAATCTGTGTATTGAGTTCGAGCAGCAATGCCCTGAGCTGCTCCCTGATCACTTCATGATAATCTTTTCCAAATGCATACTTTGCTATATGCGGCGCATCAGCAACTTGTTGTTGTGATGGAAAATAATTCTTCAGCAAAGTGACCACAGATTTTGCGCCGGGTACCAGCTTCGCCGGATCTATCCTGAGATCGAAATAATTTTCCATGTACTGCATGCTGCCATGCCTGCCCTGCTTAAGCCACGCTTCCAAACGCCGCGCGTCATCATCGAGCTTTTCAGCTTTGGCAATACCGCAATAATCGAAGCCCAGTTGCCGGGCAACTGTTTTGACCGAATGTGTATATATCGCAGTTTGATTCAAGCTACAAAGTTCTATTATTTACACGTCGCCGGAATAACCGCGTCTATCGATTTTTTCAGATCGAGGTATAAAACTCTTTTTTCTTCCCCTAATAAGCCAGTAGTAAAAAAGATGCAGGCGTAGCCTCTGCAGTTGTCAATCATTGGCCAGGTGCCAAACAGGCCCGGACTGGATACTACGGTTGCTTTCCCATTCTCATCAGTTTCCTGTATCCATTCGCCGAAACCATAGTTAAATCCTTCGGCGGCCTTTGGCGCGTATTTGATCATGGCCTGGGTGGTTTGAACGGTTTGCATGGTCTCAATGGCTTTTTCACTCAATATCCTTTTACCATTGAACATGCCCTTGTTAAGGATCATTGACAGGAAGTTGATATAATCACCCGCGCTCGATAAAGCGCCACCTGATGGATTCACCGCGTCGAAACTGGAGAAAGAAGTGTTGCGCATCATCAGCGGGCGGGTAATCCGCTCCTGCATCAGTTGTTCAAAACTCCTGTGACCGATGATTTCCAATACCCTGCCGGCAATGTTCAAACCAATATTGCTGTACCGGAATTCGAGACCGGGACTGGACTGTATTTCTTTTTTGGCGGCAAAATCATTGACCTCTTCTTCTAAGCTTTTGTATTTCCTGCGTTCAAAAAACGCTTTGAATGACCGGGTCGGTTCCGATGCGATACCGGTCAGGTGTGAGAGGCATTGGCGGATGGTGATGCCTCCTTTATTGTATTGTATAAAGAAAGGGATGTATTTGCCGATATTATCATCGAGCGATAACCTGCCTTCATCTACATAGGTCATGACAAGGGCAGCCGTAAGCCACTTGCTGCAACTGGCAATTGGGGCCTGCGTTTTGGGGTTGAAGTCACCCAATGCTTTTTGGTAAATGATCTTGCCATCCTTGTAGATAAGCGTAATGGCATGGCCACCCAACTCTTTTTTTGCTGCGTCTAACTTTTGATCCAATGATGAAAAACTATATTGAGCGGGTGCGGCCTGCAAGAATAGCATAAAAATAAACGCTGGTATGACTTTCATGCAGTTGGATATTCGTTTTTCAGACATATTTTCCGGAATTTTACGGGAATAAAGGGCAAAAAAATGCTTAGAATAGTTTTTGCGTACAAATTATGATTTCACAAGCAAACCATGAAATAACCCCCAAAGGAGGGTATTGATCATATGAACCTGAATAATTATACCATCAAAGCCCAGGAAACCATCCAGGCAGCACAACAGGCTGCTTTTAACAAGAGCAACCCTGCTATTGAAACAGACCACCTGTTAAAAGCATTGCTGGCTGATAAGGATAGCCCGGTAGCTTTTCTGTTAAAAAGAAATAATGTTAATACCGCATTTACCGAATCCAAAGTAGATGAAAGCATTGAACGGCTGTCCAGAATAGAAAATGGTGAGCCGGCTCAAAACATCAGTCGCGATCTGAACAATGTTTTGCTGAAAGCCAATGCCTCCCTCAAAGAGTTTAATGATGAGTTTATCAGCCCTGAACATTTGTTGCTCGGCTTGTTACAGGTAAATGATGCAACGGCTAAGTTGTTGAAAGCAGCGGGGCTTACAGAAAAAGGACTGGTCACCGCTATCAAAGACCTTCGCAAAGGAGACAGTATCAAATCGCAAACACAGGAGACGCAATTCAATGCACTGAACAAATATGCAAAGAACCTGAATGAGTTTGCACGCCAGGGTAAACTTGATCCTGTTATCGGCCGTGATGAGGAAATACGCCGCACCCTGCATATTCTTTCGCGCAGAAGCAAGAACAATCCCATCCTGGTGGGAGAGCCTGGTGTAGGTAAGACAGCTATTGCAGAAGGCCTTGCCATGCGTATTATAAACGGCGATGTGCCGGAGAACCTGAAATCGAAAACGATTTTTGCCCTTGATATGGGGCAATTGATTGCCGGCGCCAAATACAAAGGAGAATTTGAAGAACGTTTGAAAGGAGTGGTGAAAGAAGTGGCTGGCAGTGATGGGGAAACTATTTTATTCATCGACGAAATACATACATTGGTAGGTGCAGGCGGCGGCGAAGGGGCAATGGACGCAGCCAATATCCTGAAACCGGCATTGGCACGCGGGGAACTGCGTGCGATTGGCGCCACAACGCTGAATGAATACCAGAAATTCTTTGAGAAGGACAAAGCATTGGAACGGCGTTTCCAGAAAGTAATGATTGAAGAGCCAAGCGTAGAAGATGCCGTGTCTATCCTGAGAGGCCTGAAGGATCGTTATGAAACACACCACCATGTGCGTATCAAAGACGAAGCCATCATTGCAGCGGTGGAATTATCAAGCCGTTATATAACAGACCGATTTCTTCCTGATAAAGCGATTGACCTGATTGATGAAAGCGCAGCCAAACTGCGGTTGGAGATGAATTCGATGCCCGAAGAATTAGACAAACTGGAAAGGCAGATTCGCCAGTTGGAAATAGAAAGAGAAGCCATTAAGCGGGAGAATGATGAAGATAAGCTGAAAGACCTGGGCATTGAAATCAGTAACCTCAGCGTAGAACGGGATACCCTGAAAGCCAAATGGCGGGAAGAAAAAGAGATCGTGGAGAAAATACAGACAGCCAAAGCTGCTATCGAGAACCTGAAATTAGAAGCAGAGCAGGCAGAACGGAATGGCAACTATGGTAAGGTGGCTGAGATCAGGTATGGCAAAATCAAAGAACAGGAGGGTCTGATTACACAATACACTGATCAGCTCAACCAACTCAGCCAGCAAAGCAAGCGATTGATGAAAGAAGAAGTGGATGCGGAAGATATTGCAGAGACCGTTGCCAAAGCAACCGGCATCCCTGTTGCCAAAATGATGCAGGGCGAGAAAGAGAAGTTATTGTTGTTGGAGGATGAACTACACAACAGGGTGGTTGGGCAGGACGAGGCCATCACTGCGGTAGCAGATGCTATCCGCAGGAGCCGTGCCGGCCTGCAGGACCCCAAAAAACCGATAGGTTCCTTTATTTTCCTGGGAACAACCGGTGTTGGAAAAACAGAATTGGCCAAAGCACTCGCAGAATACCTGTTTGATGACGAGAGTATGATGACGAGGATCGATATGAGTGAATACCAGGAGAAACATACTGTCTCCCGTTTAGTGGGTGCACCTCCGGGTTATGTGGGATATGATGAGGGCGGACAATTAACGGAGGCTGTAAGGCGCAAGCCCTATAGCGTGGTGCTATTGGACGAAATTGAAAAAGCACATCCTGATGTCTGGAATATATTGCTGCAGGTGCTGGATGATGGCCGCCTGACAGATAATAAGGGGCGGGTGGTGAATTTTAAGAATACCATTATTATCATGACCAGCAATATTGGTAGTCACCTCATTCAGGAAGCATTTGATAATGTGAATGAGGCCAATGTAGAAGAGATGACAGACAAGGCCAAAATTGATGTAATGAATTTATTGCGCCAGACCATACGCCCTGAATTTTTGAACAGGGTGGATGAGATCATCATGTTCAGGCCGTTGATGAAACAACAGATCATGGGCATTGTTAAGATACAGCTGGAAGGACTCAGGAAATTAGTAGCAGAGAACGGAATAGAACTGGAATTCAGTAATTATTTATTGGAGTTCCTCGCAGAACAGGGGTATGATCCGCAATTCGGTGCAAGACCTTTAAAAAGGCTGATACAAAAACAGATCACCAATGCATTGAGCAAAAAGATACTTTCGGGTGATATTGACAGGGGTAAGACAGTATTGGTTGATGTGTTTGATGGAATCGTAGTGTTCCGGAATGAAGAATAATTAAATGCTGTAACATACATTTACAGGACATAATCAAACAGATGGCAACGTTTACTGCTACAATCCAGCAATTTGCAGCACAGGGAGAGAAGACCGGGTGGACGTACATAATAATCCCGGAGGATATATCGCAGGAGATTTTTCCGGGTATGAGAAGATCCTTTCGCGTAAAAGGCAAACTCGACAGTTTTGCGATTAAAGGAGTAGCCTTGTTGCCAGTAGGTGGTGGAGGTTTTATTATGCCGCTGAACGCCGCTATTCGCAAAGGGATCCATAAGAAAAAAGGGGCTATGGTAAAAGTCCGGGTGACTGTAGACAAAGATCCTTTAGAGATACCGCCGGCATTAGTGGAATGCCTTGCCGATGAACCCCGTGCGCAAGCCGCTTTTGACAAACTGAAGCCATCACACCGCAATTATTATATCAAATGGATAGGGGGTGTAAAAGGAGAAGCTGCTATGGCTAAGCGCATTGCAATGGTTATTACAGCACTATTGAAGAACCAGGATTTTGTAGCAATGATGCAGGAACATAAACAGGAAAGAGAACAAAGGGGGTTCTGAACATTTTCCCGCCTAACCTAAGCTGTACAGTATTGCCTGTGCGGTTTAGGTTA
This sequence comes from uncultured Sediminibacterium sp., assembly GCA_964507525.1. GTDB lineage: Bacteria > Bacteroidota > Bacteroidia > Chitinophagales > Chitinophagaceae > Sediminibacterium. The sequence goes on from CAZDQB010000022.1 coordinate 58,364, forward strand.
GGCGGGAAAATTGCATGCAGTTTATAGCTCAGAGTAAACTGCAGGATGCAATAAGATAACATCTGATTTGGAAACGGTATTCTTGTATTCCGGCATAGCCGATAATGTTTTCCATTCAGGATCAGCACCAAAGGTCTTCCAGTGCTCGTCGCGCGCAGTCCGGTTATCAAAGCTGGTCATATACATCAGGTTGGGCATATGACTGCCGGCCAGCACTTCAGCATAAAAAACAGCATTGAATCCTAATCTCTTGAATAGCGCCACTTCTCCGCCCTCATTAAACATCTGTACTTTCATTTTGTTCAGTTGTTCTGTGGCCGACTCATAGCTGCGCAGTTCATAGATCCTTTCAGCAGGATTACCCTGCAGCACAGGCACCTGGAATTGCGGCATCCTGCTGAAGGCATAAAGCAGGATGGATTCTGTACGGGTATAAGCAGGTGCATTGAAAGGGGTGTTCAGATAGGCGTCCCCATCCTTATGATAAACTTCATCCTTTGCCAGTTTTTCTTCTATATCATTCAGCTGTTCTGCCGAACGTAATGGAATGAATACATACATGGTTTTTTCAGTAGCAGTGTCATTGCCAGTGAATTTAAAAACACCAATCTTAGGAATACCCAAACGATGCAGGGCGGGCAGGTATGCATTTTTGAGAAATGCATCTGTCATTGCAATCTGTTCATTCGTCTTTAGCCGGTAAACTTTGATTTGATAGTAGTCCCTTTTTGCAGGTTTGTAATGAATGGCAAAAGAGGAAGAAGAAAGGGTGAGCAGCAAAAGCCCGGCAACAAAACGGTTCAATGTGTTCATTTTTTTGATTTAGTGGATTTGGTATGTTAAGATAATGGTTTCATCCGGTGCCGGCGCCATAGTCCTTATTATTGGGCCCAAAAAAATATTGTTGTATACAGGCAACGCGGAAACTATGGGCGGTATCTTTTTCATGAAGTGCGTTAGAGCAGGCACCACCAAGGTACACACGCCACCAGGACGCACAACTTTAAAAAAATGTTAAAATGAATTCAATACTCCTTTTTCACAGCACTTTGGCCAATGCTTTGCTTTGGTTTCGTCTCTACCAGAAACAATATCTATTTGTTACTCCAAAACCAATCCTATTGATGGCCTAATGCTACGCTAAAAATCAAATCAACATGAAACGTAAACAGATCCTCTTAACAGCCGTAATGGCTATTGCTGTTGCATTTGCAATGACAGCATGTAAAAAAAATGAATCAGCGCAAACCCCGGCCGGAACACAGCACCTGAGCCTGTACCTTACTGATGGCCCCGGTTTTTTTGACAAAGTTTTGGTAGAAATCAAATCGGTGGAAGTACTCGTGGATACGAGTAAAGACACCCGCCGTAACGACCACTCCGACTGGGATGATATTGGCGAGAAAAAGGATCATGACAGGGACGACAGGGACAAAGGTAAAAGGGATTCTTCTTTGGTATGGGAGAACCTGAACATCAAAGCAGGGATCTATGATATCTTGAATCTGAGAAACGGCCTTGATACACTGCTGGGTGCATCGGCTGTTCCTAAAGGATCCATCCGCATGCTCAAGATCAATCTTGGAACCAATAATTCATTGGTGAAAAACGGCGTTGTTTACCCGCTTAAATGGCCAGCAAACAGACCCAGTTATGTGTTAGTGAAACTGAGGGGTGATGAGTGTGAGGAATACATGCCTGGTAAAGTACGTTTATGGCTTGATTTTGATGTGAACAGGTCTATTGTTCAGGGATACAACAATGAGTTTTACCTGCGTCCGATATTCCACTTTTACATCGTCAGGACCACTGCAAGTATTGCCGGCAGGGTAAAACCTGAAGATGCCAAAGCAGTACTTACACTGTTTAACGCTAAAGATACTGCTTATGCACTCCCCAACAGGGAAGGTTACTTTAGAATGAGAGGGTTAAAAGATGGTGTTTATTCACTGTTCATCAATGCCTCTAATGGTTATGCAGACAGTACCATCAATAATATTACAGTTGCCGCACCGAAAGAAACTTCAGTTGGCACAATCGAATTGCATAAATAGGGGTTTAAAGGGTTTGTTACAAGAATAAGCAGCAAAAGGGAGTTCCGGAAGGAGCTCCCTTTTTTGTTTGCGTATTTCATTCAAAAAACAGCAACTTTGGTGCTTTAAAACCCTTAACATACCAGGTATATGGCAGCAAGCCGCAAAGCAGCGATCGGTTTTATTTTCATTACTTTATTGATAGATGTAACAGGGTTGGGAGTGATTATTCCTGTTATGCCAAAGCTCATTGAACAATTATTACACACGGCTGACATCAGTAAGGCATCTCAATATGGAGGATGGCTTACTTTCTCTTATGCCATCATGCAATTTATATTCGCGCCTGTGCTTGGCAACCTGAGCGATAAATACGGACGAAGGCCCGTATTGCTGTTCTCCCTGCTTGGCTTTGGCATTGATTACCTGTTTCTTTCATTTGCCCCAACCATTGGCTGGCTGTTTGTTGGCCGGGTCATTGCCGGTATTACAGGTGCCAGTTTTACCACAGCTTCCGCTTATATAGCTGATATCAGTACGGCAGAGAACCGTGCGCAGAATTTTGGCATGATCGGCGCTGCGTTTGGGCTGGGTTTTATTATAGGCCCCTTGTTGGGTGGTTTGCTGGGAGAATTCGGGCCGCGTATTCCGTTTATTGTTTCGGCGGGGCTGGCTTTATTAAATTTGGTTTATGGCTATTTTGTGCTGCCTGAATCATTGGTACCCGAACACAGGCGGCCATTTGAGTGGAAGAGGGCCAACCCGCTTGGTTCGCTTTTGCAACTGAAAAAATATCCCGGTGTGGCCGGGTTGGTAATGTCACTCGTACTTGTATACCTGGCAGCGCATGCCGTTCAGAGTAACTGGAGTTTCTTCAATATAGAAAAGTTTCACTGGACACCTAAAATGATTGGCATATCCTTAGGTATGGTAGGTTTGCTGGTGGGGGCAGTACAGGGTGGATTGGTGAGAGTGATCAATCCTAAAATCGGGAATGAGAAAAGTGTATATGTGGGATTGGGATTGTATGCTTTGGGCTTACTCTTATTTGCATTTGCTTCACAAAGCTGGATGATGTTTGTATTCTTGATTCCATATTGCCTGGGTGGTATTGCCGGCCCTGCTTTGCAGTCCATTATATCGGGTCATGTACCCCCCAATGAACAGGGAGAACTGCAGGGGGGGCTGACCAGCTTAATGAGCGCTACATCTATTATAGGGCCTCTTATGATGACCAACCTGTTTGCTCATTTTACCGCACCGGGTGCGGCTGTCTATTTTCCGGGGGCCGCTTTTTTGTTAGGCGCCGTATTGATGTTATGAAGCTCAATATGGGCTTATGTTGTTTTGAAAAAAGAACATGGGGGTTGATGACTCGATAGTTAGATGAAAAGTCAAAAGTCAAAGTTTAAAAAATAGATGACATTGGCGAATTAGATTGAGCCGTTCAGCAGGTGCTGCAGTATTCATTTTGTTTTGGTCGTAAACCAACTATCCCTTATCCTTTGCATGTCCCCTGTAACCGTTTGGCCGTTTTCTTCTATCGGAACAAGTGCATAGGAAACCTGCTCTTTTAAGGTGAGGGGGGTGCTCTTTTCCTGGTTGCGGTGCTTGTAGGCAATCGTGATTACATCCCCGGGGGTTTTATGTTGCAGGAAAGCATTGATGTTGGCACTGGTTTTTACAGGCGTTGCATCCAGCTTTAAAATTTCATCGTTGATGTCTAATCCCGCTTCATAAGCGGCACTGCCTTTGATGGTATTTCTCGTAACCAGCAAGCGGCCCTGTTCGTCGGCCTGGCTGCTGATGCCGATGGCTGCTTTTCCTGCTGTTGTGTTTTTAAGTTCATATCCTGCCTGGGCCAGTAACGCGGCATAATGGATGGGTTCATGACCAACGATATATTTTTCAAAGAAAGAAGCGGCAAATTTTGTGTCTGTTACAGAAGCCAGTGTTTCCCGCATGGTGGCAATGGTATAAGGAATCTCTGTTCTGCCAAAGCGTTTCCACATGGCCTGCATGAATGCATCGATGTTTTTATGAAGGCGTGTTTGCATTTCCAGATCAAGTGCCAGTGCCAGTGCAGCGCCGTAGGTGTAGTAGGAGGTAAACATGTTGGGATAATTGTTCTTATCAATCGATACACCTGCATCTACAAAAACGGCATGGTTGCTTGCCTGTACAGGCGAATAATACTGGGCGCCCGGTGTGTTCGCTTTGGTATTCACCAGCATGGCAAGGGTAGACAGGTATGTTTTGGGATCGCGCAGTCCCGCACGCGATAAAATGAGCTCTCCATAATATTGTGTGAAGCCTTCGGCGTACCAGAGTTCATGGCTCATATTGCTTTTCCCGAAATTGAAGGGCTCCAGTGTTTTCGGCCGAATGCGTTCTACGTTCCAGTTATGGAAGTATTCGTGCGAGAGTACGCCTGTTAACCAGTCCGGATTAAAGCTGCCTGTTGTTTGAGAGATCATGGTAGAATTCCGATGCTCCATACCATCGCCAAAAACATACGCATTGGCACTGACGATGAAGGTATAAGTACCATGGTCATATGATGCATATTCGCCAAATACTTCTTTGGCTTCTGCTACAATTTTTTTTGCTTTCGCCGCGAGTTCATCAACCTGCAAATCGGTAGCATCTGCTTCGAGGGCCAGGCGAATGGTATAGGTTCTGCCATCTGTATTTGTTACTTCCCATTCCCTGAACCGGAGGTTGCCGATCTTAGTGGGGCAATCCATAAAATATTGAAGCCCGGGAGCGGTAAACGCGTGGGGGTTAGAAGCAGGAACCAATTGCGTGGCAATCATTCCTTTGTTCTCTTTTGGTATGTCAAAGCTAATGGTAATGGGTGCCTCATCCTGTCCCTTCATCCACATAAAACAAGCGGGCATATTCAGGTGAATGCTCTCAGGATCAATACCTGCATAAGTACCGTCCGGGTAATTAGCATACAAAGTATAACTGATGGTAACTATACCCTGGTGCTGTGCTACTTCATAAATGTCACCATCCGTTCTTTTTACGGTCAATGGTTTTCCGAACTGGTCTTTTGCTGTTACAGCGTACACATTTTTGCCAAATTCGTGTGTAGCATAACGCCCGGGGGAGGAACGGCTCATTTTAAAAATGGCGGGCGAGGCAGGAATGCCACTGGCGGTTAATTCAATATGGGCTTCGTGGTGTATGGCATTGGGAAACGATACTTCGTAATGCATTTTTTGTGCCTGTACATACAAGCTGACGATAGCAGACAGGGCAACAAAGAGCAGTTTTTTCATGGACAAATATTGTAAGTAAAAGATTTGTTCGTTGCTAAGATAAGCTACGGGTATGATTAAATACAGGATATGGGAAACTGTTGTATAAGTGGTTAAGCATAGCTGTTAGTTGTTGATATTGAATAGGTTAGCCTGCTGTAAATTCTTTTTTGCACAGTCTTTTATGCTACAAAGACTGATATTTATTAGGTAGGGGAGATTATAAACCTTACCTTTGCGCCTCATTATTTATACAATTTTACAAATGGACACACAAATTCAAGGAACTGTAAAGTTCTTTAACGAAGAAAAAGGTTTTGGATTTATTAAGCATGATAACTCCAACAAAGAAACTTTCGTACATGCAAACGGCTTGATCGATCAGATTGAAGCAAATGACAGAGTAGTTTTTGATGTACAGGAAGGACGCAAAGGCCCTAACGCCGTTAACGTTAAGCGCTTAGCTTAATACTAAACATTTCTGACCAAATTATAAGTGTATCCCGCGATTAGCAGGGTACACTTTTTTATTGTTCAAAATAAGCCAAGCTTCCTCCAACCCATTCCTTATCCTTATTGTATCGTACACCGATCATTTTTCCTTTGCTTAAACGGGCAAGATTATTGGTAGCAACCGGGCGTGGCGCCCCGTCTTTCCAAAAATAAAAGATGCGGATCTCAACTTTGGCGGGTTCATCAGGTGTAGCTATGACGCCTGCATAGTTTACTTTGCGCTGCAGGATCCAGTTATAGGGATCGGTTATTTTCTCAATATCTTCTTTAGTAACATCGATGACTACTCCTTGTCCCGCGAAGGAAAAAAGCGGTTTCAGTACATATTTTTCCAGGTCTTCCGGCAGGGGTTCTATTTCATTTAAAAACCTTGTATGGGGAACATAGGGATGTTCAATAAAAGGCAATGTGTATTTGCTGATGCGGTAAAACCAATTGGGGTGGGGCACCCATTCAACATCAAGGTCTGAGAAAAAGAGCTTTCCTTTCTCCTGGATAGCTTCAAGCTGTTGCTGCAGTTCATCAAATATGATCCGGTTATAGATGCGCCTGACAAGTATTTTCCTGCCTTCTTTGATATAGTACAACTTGTTGCCCTCCCTGATCAGCGCTGTCAGGCAAACAATGGAAATACCGGTATAATCTGACGTACAATAAAAATCAATTCTCGTTTTCTGCTGGTGCGGAAACAATTCCAGCAGGATCACTTCTTCAGGTGCATGGGTGCCAATAATGATTTCTCTGAGTAATTGCAGGTAGCTATCTTTCGTAAATCCATTTAAATAAGTGCTGTAATGATCCGGTATGGTAAAATGATGGCGTACTGCTTCATCCTGCCAAACCTGGTAAGCAAAAAGGGTAGGGAAGCCCTGCATTTCAATCAGCTGCGGTTCATACTCTCCTTCCTCATTTTCACAGACACCAAAATCAAAAGCAATGAAATGTGCATGTGCGTTTTCATTAGGCACACACACTTCAGGAGGTATGGCATGAGCGGTGAGAGTATTGAAATTGAACTGGGCAATCACATCTACAATGCTTTCACAGGCAGACAGCATTTTTTCTTTGAATGCCTTATCAATGAATACTGGTGTTTCTGCGACCCGGAATTCAATGGCCCCGGGATGTTTACTGTTCAGCTCTTCCAGGTAGCGCTGGTATCCTGCTTTGCTGAATTGCTGGTTGAACTGCTTTCTGATCAATGGCACCATTCTTTGTTGTTTAGCTGCATGCTGAAAATAGAAAATCCTTTTGAGCTTTCCCTATATTTGCCCACCTAATTATCATCGAATGTCACAGACCATGCAACAATTACAGGAAACGTTAACGTTCATTAAACAATTAATGCGTACGGAGGCATCTGTAGGCATTATACTGGGGAGCGGATTGGGGAACCTGGCTAACGAGATCAAAGTGGAGAAGGAAATTTCGTACAATGATATCCCACATTTTCCTGTAAGCACGGTAGAGGGGCACAAGGGGCGCCTGATCTTTGGCGCATTGGGAGGTAAGAAAGTATGGGTGATGGCAGGCCGTTTTCATTTCTATGAAGGATATACTCCTCAACAGGTAGCTTACCCGGTAAGGGTGATGCGGTTGCTGGGGGTACGGACTTTACTTTTATCCAATGCCGCAGGCGGTGTTACGCCCGGGTTTAAAGTTGGCGACCTGATGATCATTAACGATCATATCAGTCTCTTCACTGCAAATCCGCTGATGGGAAAAAATGACCAGGAGCTGGGTACCCGCTTTCCTGACATGAGTGAGCCCTATAGCAAAGCACTGATCAAGCAGGTATTGGCTATAGCGGCTGCCAATAATATTGCATTAAAACAAGGTGTTTATTTTGGTGTAACCGGCCCGACTTTTGAGACACGTGCAGAGTATAAACTAATACATGTACTGGGCGGCGATGCTGTAGGTATGAGCACTGTTCAGGAAGCTATTGCTGCCGTGCATTGCGGCATGCAGGTGTTTGCCATCAGCGTGATTACCGATCTGGGTATCCGGGAAGAAAATAATATCATTACCCATGAAGAAGTGCTGCAGGCTGCCAAAGAAGCAGAACCAAAGCTTACCTTGTTGTTTAAAGAATTGGTACAATCTTTATAACCATATATTTCCGGCATGCATGTAGAGATAAGGCAAAAGTTTCTGATCATCCTGCTGTTGTTTGGCAGTACACGGCTGCTGGCGCAAAGCAATTTTCAAACACCGCCAAGGCAGGGGCAGTCAAACAGCAATACTTCCAATATTGCCTATGATAACCAGGGGCGGCCTATCAGGAAAAATACCAAGAATGACTCCTTACAGCACCGCGACCGTTATGCCGATTCCATAACCATCTTCTACCGCTATTACGATTCTACCCGCAACAGAATACTGGATTCATCCATTAACGACTTTACCACACGTTTCCCATTGCCCTACTATTACCATACACTGGGTAATTATGGCACTGCAGCGCAATTATTTATATTCAATCCCCTGATGAAACCGGGTTTTGACCCGGGCTTTCATCAATATGATATTTATGCTTTTACAGTGGAGAACACTCGGTTCTATCAAACAACAAGGCCCTATACAGAACTTGCTTACCTGCTGGGCAGCAAAGCCGAACAATTGGTTAACCTGACACACACGCAGAATCGGAAAAGTAATCTCAATTTTTCCTTTGAGTATCGTTTCAGCAATGCACCGGGCAATCTCAAAATCCAGAATGCCAGCCAGAATAACCTCCGTTTTACTTTACATTACCAGACACGGAATAAGAAATACGAATACTTTTTCATTTACCTTTCCAATAAAGCCGCCTCATCGGAGAATGGCGGATTACGGGATGTGAAAAAATTGGATAGCCTGGCATTGAATGATCCTTATGAGCTGGAGACCAGACTGGGCGAAGCCGGTGCTGCCAGGAGAAACCCCTTTAACACGGCCGTTAATACAGGGAATACGTATAAGACCACCACTTTCCTGTTCAGGCATCATTATGATCTCGGTACCAAAGATTCAGTAGTGACCGATTCCACGACCTACCGTTTGTTTTATCCCAGGTTCAGAATAGAGCACACACTTAATATCACCAGCAATAGCTACCAGTTCATTGACAGGAATGCAGATTCCGTAGCGTATCAAACTTATTTCAATGCGTTGGTCCCTGCCAGGAATGCATTTATCCTTACTAAAGATGAGTGGAGCCGCGTTAACAACGAATTCAGCCTGCTCTCTTTCCCCGATAAAAACAACCAAAGCCAGTTTTTGAAAGCAGGTATTGCACTGCAGAACATCAAAGGGACATTTGATTCTGCCACCACTAAAAACTTTTACAATGTCTATGCACTGGGCGAATACCGCAACCGCACCCGGAACCAGGTATGGGATATTGAAGCCAACGGGCAATTGTACCTGAACGGGCGTAATGCGGGCGATTATGCTGCCTTTGTTAGTATGAAACGTTCGCTTGGCAAAAAACTGGGCTACTTTAATATCGGCTTCCAGAACGTAAACCGCTCACCTTCTTTTTTAGTAACAGATACCAGCAGTCATTTTCCGGTAACCAACAGGGCCAATTTCAATAAAGAAAACATCATCTGCCTCTTTGCCAGTTATGAGAACCCCCGCAATGGACTAAAACTGGGAGCCGAATATTTTGCAGTGAACAACTACCTGTATTTCGACAATTTCTTTTCAGCCAAGCAGGATGCCACTTTGTTCAATGTATTGCATATCAGCTTGGAAAAGAAATTCCGGCTGTCTAAGTATTGGAATTGGTATACAGAAATACATATGCAACAAACAACAGGAGAACCACCTGTGAACCTTCCATTATTGCTTACCCGCAACAGGATTGCTTTTGAAGGAAATTTCTATACCAACCTGTTTGTTTCAACCGGAATTGAATTGCGCTATAATACGGCATATAAGGCAGACAATTACTCACCATTCATTGGACAGTTCTTTTACCAGAATACCCAAAGTATTAGTAACAGGCCCGATATCAATGCCTTTCTGCACATACGCATCAAGAGCTTTAAAGGTTTTGTGCGGCTGGAAAACCTGAATACATTGAATCCTAATAAAGGATTCGAGTTCAGCAAACTCAATTTTGTATCCGGCCTTTACCCCAATACCGGCTTGTGGACACGGGTTGGTATCTGGTGGAATTTTATCAACTGATCATCACACCGCCAGTGTTTACTTTCTTTTACCCCACTGTATTCTTCTTCCTGCCAGTATTTTAAAAACAAAACCGTCAGTAGCCTGTGTAAGACCCCAGCCGGGACCAATGTTCAATTCCCAGTCATTGTTACCAACAAGGTCGTACACAACAAAGAGCGCATGGGATTGATCATGCAGCTTTTCAAAACGCTCAAGCGTTCCCAGGCCTCCATAATATTCCAGGCCAAGGCTTGCTTTTTTAAAGAAGTTATAAGCTGCTTTGATATTAGGCTCGAATTTAGGTGCGGTTTGTTTTTCTACGCCTGCCAGTGTAATACCCAATGTAGGGTTGAAGGATAAGTAAAAATTATTCCACTGTTTGTCTATAATAGGACGTATTTCTACATTCCACAGGTCGGGTGAATAATCAAGGCTCTGGTAACCGATCTCGGCAGAAAGGCTTAACCCCACAGGCAGGTGCCAGGATTGCGGAGCCATGATACGTGGCCGGATATGGGTACCAATAACTTTGTAACCGTACCCGGAAGTGTAATTGGTAAACAAATAGAAACCAAGTTCAAAATGATGGGTGATACCATGTGTTATCTCCAGTGTTTCGTGCAACGCATGGTGAGAAGGGAGTACACCTTTTACGATATTCTTTTCTCCGGCAAAAGTAAAATTGCTGTGCAGTTCAAAAATAGTACTGTTTTTGGCCTGTGTTTGCGAGCCATATACCTGTATCTCGTAGTTATCCTGTGCCGAAAGGGAAAAGGATAATAAAATAAAACCGGCCAGTAACCATTGCTTCATAAACAGGTTTGTGTTGGTAAATTAAGCGCCCTGGTTATTGTCCATCAATGCCTCCACACCATACAATGCGGCTAATTTCCTGATCACGGATTCAACTACTGCATCGGGACAACTCGCCCCGCTGGTCATGAGGATACGCAGGGGGGCTTTATTTGGTAAAAAGTTCCTGACCCTATACTGTTCTTTCGTACGCCAGTTGCGGTTAAGGATTTCTTCTTTGCTGATGAGCTTGTCTGCAGCATCAATAAAATAAGTGGGGAGAGATGCTTCGCACAGTTCTACTAAGTGTGAAGAGTTACTGCTGTTGTGACCACCAATAACAATAGCGAGGTCGGCAGGGGTCTCCAGCATACCTGTTACAGCAGTCTGGTTATCATTGGTAGCATAACACAGGGTATCACGTGTATCTGCAAAACGATCGCCAATAGTGTTGGCAGTTAAATGGAAATGGTTAATGAATACTGATTTCAGGTAGTCAGAAATAGCCTGGGTATCGCTTGCCAGCTGGGTAGTTTGATTAACCACTCCTATACGTTGCATATCGTTAATGATGGAAAAACCTGCAGAGTGACGTCCTTTGAATTCAGTATAAAATTGTTCAGCGGGCTTTTCGCCGGTAATGTATTTGGCCAGCTCAATGGTTTCTGCCATGTCGTTCACCACTACAGTGGGCGTATGGCTGGAAGCATGTGAGAAAGTGGCCCTGGTTTCTTCGTGCTTTGGTTTACCGTGTATAACGATACTGTATCCTTTTTTTGCAATCTGCTCACTGCGATTCCATACTTTCTCTACAAAGGGACAGGTAGTATTGTATTTTTCGGTAGGAATGCCCTTATCGCGCAGCATGGCTTCTATCTGCAGTGTGGTGCCAAAAGCAGGGATGATCACTACATCCTGCTGTGTCAGTGTTTCAAAAGGGATCAGTTGCCTGCCATAGGTATCCTGTAAAAACTGAACACCCCGGTGCTGGAGATCGGTATTCACCTGTGGATTGTGGATCATCTCGCTTAAAAGAAAGATGCGTTTGCCGGGATTCTCTTCAATGGTATGAAAAGCTATTTCAATAGCGTTCTCTACACCATAACAAAACCCGAAATGCCTTGCCAGGTATATCTGGATCGGTCCTAGATTGAGTAAAGTAGGCGTAAAGTCTTTTTTCAGTTTATCCTGCTCCTTCCGCCTGTTCTTTATGTCACTGATCAAGGTACTGCGGTAGCCGGTAGGGACGTTGAACTGCTTCATGCCGCAAAATTAGGAATTCCTTATCTTCATCGCTGAAACAATTGCATATATGAAAAACCGTTTATTGCTGTTGCCTTGCCTGCTGATCTGCACCATACTGATTTTCGGTATAGCTGCTGCCCAGGGTAAAAAAGGATGGATTTCCCTGTTTGACGGAAAGACCACCGATGGCTGGCGCACTTACCAGAACAAACCTTCCGGATCATGGTCGGTAAGTGATGGATTGCTGTATTGCAAAGGCAATAAAGATGGCAACAAGCAACATGCGGACCTGATTACAAAAGATGAATTTGATAATTTTGAACTCTCTATTGAGTGGAAAATTGCCCCGACTGCCAACAGCGGTATCATTTACAGGGCTACTGAAGCATACCCCGCTTCTTATGAGAGCGGCCCGGAGTACCAGTTGATCGACGATGCGGGCTATCCCGATAAACTGGAAGACTATCAGAAAACAGGCGCGAACTATGCCATGGATGCGCCGGTGGTGCATGCATCCAAACCTGCCGGGGAGTGGAATACAACCCGCATTATTGTTAATAAACAGCACGTTCAACACTGGTTGAACGGAAAGAAAGTGGTGGAATATGAGCTGTGGAGCGATGCATGGAAGCAACACAAAACTGCCGGCAAGTGGAAAGACAAGGAAGGGTATGGTATGGCTAAGGCAGGGCATATTGCTTTACAGGATCATGGCGGAGAAGCCTGGTTCAGGAATATCAGGATCAGGAAACTCTAACCTGCTTTTTTACCGCTATCAATATGAACCGGATTGACAGGTTATTTGCGATACTCACTTTTTTGCAATCGAGGAAATATGTAACAGCAGAAAAGATAGCTGATAAGTTTGGGATGAGTGTGCGTACCGTGTATCGCGACATCAAAGCCCTTGGCGAATCAGGGATCCCTATCAGTTTTGAACCGCAGAAAGGTTATTTTATTGTGCATGGATATTTTCTGCCACCGGTGGCATTCAGTAATGAAGAGGCCAATGCATTGCTGTTAACCGAAGTGCTGGTGCAGGGTTTTGCCGACAGGTCCATTCAGAAACATTATACCAGTGCACTGAATAAAATAAAGACGGTGCTTCGTTCAGCGCAGAAAGAAAAAATAGAAGCACTGACAGGAAATATCAAACTGCAGGTGCCTGACCGGCTGTACAATAATGCTGAATACCTCTCCATGATACAGCATGCCATTGCCTCCAGGACGATCATTGAACTGGAATATACCAATAACAACCAGGAGACGAATAAAAGGCAGGTAGAGCCGATTGGGCTGGTATTTTATGCTTTCAGCTGGCACCTCATTGCATGGTGCCATATGCGCAAAGACTACCGCGATTTTAAAGTGCAGCGCATTGTTCAACTGCAGCAAACGGAACAGCCGTTTAAAATACAGGAACATATTTCGTTAAACAGCTACATGAAGCAGTTGCCGGTTAATTATTAATAAGTTTTTCAAAAAAAAATACAACCAGCAAAAAACGACTGCCATAGGGTTGTCAGTAGTGCCTCTTTTCTTTGTGTTATTAAACCAAAATCAAGCACTATGACATTTATCGAATCTTACCTGAAAGAGCT
>CAZDQB010000023.1:0-51166 GCA_964507525.1 uncultured Sediminibacterium sp.
ACAACCTGCTCTTCTTTTTGCTTGATGGTAACCTTACCATCCTTGTCTTCTATACTGATCTCACCAATATTACTTTTATTGATGATCTTGATCAATTCGTGAATCTGCTTTAAGTCCATAATTAGGCAATTTTAGGGGTAAAATCAGTTAGATTTGGTCAAATAGAGGGGCAAAATAGCCATTTTTTGATAAAAAAGGGTATTTTCCGGTATCATTAAAAATCATGGCAGCCCGGATTGGCTGCCATTAAAATGATGAGCATCGAAAAGAGATTATTCTTTCACCCTTTCTACATAATCACCTGATTTGGTGTTTATGCGGATCAGTTCTCCATCTTCTACGAACAAGGGCACCATTACAGTGGCTCCTGTTTCTACTGTAGCAGCTTTGAGTGCACGGGTAGCGGTATCACCCCTCAGGCCGGGTTCGCAATAAGTGATCTTTACTACAATTTTTTCGGGAAGCTCGGCGCCGATGGGTTGTTCGGTTTCTGTATTGATGAAAACAAATACCTCGGATCCATCTTTGAGGAACTGGGGTGCATCGATCATTTCCTCTGCAAGTGCTATCTGTTCAAAGGTCTCATTGTTCATGAGGTTATAGCCTGTATCGTCTTTATACAGGAACTGGAATGCTTTTTTCTCTACACGCACAGGGAAAATAGTTTCACCACTGTTCCAGGTTTTTTCGATAGAGCGCTTATTGTCGACTCCTTTCAGCTTTGCCCACACTTTTGCGGCAGCACGGGCCGTTTTGTTTTCGCCAAATTCCACCACAGAATAAAGGCTGCCGTCTAATTTTAAAATCATACCGCGGCTGATGTCGGATGTAGTTGCCATAATCTTTGTTTTTTAATACTGCCCTGAACAGGCAGGCGCAAAAGTAGGTATTGGGGCGGAAAATCAGGATTGAAATCATTAAAATGTTAAAAAGAAACAGGTTATATCCGGGTAATAAACCTTTGAAGCAAAAGCCAATCTATTGAGTATTATCAAACTAAAATCTAAAAAGTAATCTATGAAAAAGATCATGTTTGCCTCAGCAGCGGCTTTATTTTTTACAATCACAGCAATGGCACAAACCAGTACGCCATCATCCTCTGACAAGAAACAGGATATGAAAGACCTGCGTAAAGATATCCGGGATATCAGGAAAGACAAGGCTGAACGTCGTGAAGAATGGAAAAAAGGAGATAAAAAGGGAGCCAGACAGCTTACAAAGGACATTAAGGAAGACCAAAAAGACATCCGCAAAGATGCCAAAGACCTCAGGGAAGATGGTGTAAAACACCCTGTTCGCAGAGCAGAACACCAGATTCACAGGGCAAATGAAAGAAATGAAAAAAAGCATGGTTAAAATGCTTTGAACGTGAAAAAGAGCGGGCTCAAAAGCCTGCTCTTTTTTTGATGACATATTACCAGGCAGGTACACTGTATACTACCAGGATAATAACCGGTATCAATTACCGCCCTACCCGTTACAAACCCTGGCTAACCTCGGCCTTTATTCATAGATAACCCATATATAAGCTATAGATAACCCATAGATAAGCTATTATTAGCAATATATGGCTTATCTATAGCTTATATATGGGTTATCTATGAATTATACCTGTATTAACCCCGAACAGGGCTTCTATCTGTATCGAATCCAGCTGCAATTGAACCCGAAACGGTATAAATCTCACGCTTTTTATAAAAAACTCCGGGCTTTGAGCTGCAAACCTCAAACCCTACTGTCTTTTCACCTATTTTTGCGGGCAAATTTTAAACCTCCAGAAACAGCTATATCATGGCAGTATTAGTGAACAGACAGTCAAAGATCATTGTTCAGGGTTTTACCGGAACAGAGGGTACTTTTCATGCTACCCAGATGATTGAGTATGGTACCAATGTAGTGGGCGGTGTAACACCCGGTAAAGGTGGCAGCACACACTTAGACAGGCCCGTTTTCAATACGGTGGCCGATGCAGTTAAAACTACCGGTGCCAATGTTAGTATCATTTTCGTGCCGCCTGCTTTTGCAGCAGATGCTATTATGGAAGCTGCTGATGCAGGTATTGCCTTAGTTGTTTGTATCACAGAAGGTATTCCCGTACAGGACATGGTCCGTGTTAAAAACTACCTGTCAGGAACCAGTACCCGTCTCATAGGTCCTAACTGTCCGGGTGTGATCACAGCCGGTGAAGCCAAAGTAGGCATCATGCCTGGTTTTATTTTTAAGCAGGGCCGCATTGGCATTGTTTCAAAAAGCGGTACGCTTACTTATGAAGCGGCCGACCAGGTAGTAAAAGCCGGACTTGGTATCAGTACTGCTATTGGTATTGGTGGTGACCCGATCATTGGAACACCTACCAAAGAAGCCGTTGAATTACTCATGAACGATCCCGAGACTGATGGTATCATCATGATCGGTGAGATCGGAGGCAGCATGGAAGCTGATGCTGCACGCTGGATCAAAGACAATAAAACAAAACCGGTGGTTGGTTTCATAGCCGGACAAACAGCACCTCCCGGCCGTCGCATGGGTCATGCCGGCGCCATCATTGGCGGTGCAGATGATACCGCTGCCGCTAAAATGAAGATCATGGAAGAATGCGGTATCGCTGTTGTGGCCAGTCCCGCTGATATCGGCAAGACCATGGCAGAAGTATTGAAGAAATAATGTAACAGTATATGTTAAAAAAAATCCCGGCTAACCTGAACAGTAGCCGGGATTTTTTTTAACGGTAACGCGATTTATGCAATAATCGGCATGTTTGCATCATTAGGAGCAACAGTGTACTTTAACTCAAAAAACAGGGTATGGCTTTACAGAAATTTTGCATGGCCTTCGCATTATTGTTTTCATTGCCGGTCAGGGCTCAAAAAGCGGATACTTCGTTTTCCAAAGAATGGATGGACATAGATTCTCTTGTAATTACGCGTAACCTTACCAGGACCGCATTAGAGAAAATAAATACGATCTATCAGAAAGCACAGTCACAACAGTTATCCGGACAGGCCATCAAATGCCTGATCTATCGATACACGCTGGAAGACAGGATTGCAGAAGACGATCCCAACAGGATCATCAAGAGTATCCAGCCCGAAATCGATCTCACTAACAACGCGGTGCAAAAAAGCATATTACAGGTACTGCTGGCTAAAAGGCTTTACCAGTATTTCAACAATTACCGCTGGAGATTCTATAACAGGAAAAACACCATTAATTTTTCCAAAAATGATATAGCCACCTGGGGCATCACTGATTTTCACCAGGCGATCACAAAAAACTTCCTGCAGGCATTATCTATCAAGGCTTTGTTGCAGCAAACCAGTCTACGCGCTTATAATGCCATCATTATTAAAGGAAATAAAACCAGAACCTCACTGTATGATCTGCTGGCGCATGAAGCGTTGGACTATTTTAAATCGGGTGATAGTTACCTCACTAAACCAAGCTATGCGTTTACCATTGACAACAGTAACGCACTGGGAACAATTGCTGTATTTCTGCACAGCAATTTCATCACGCGCGACAGCAGTGCGCAGCAATGGATGGCTTTGCAATTGTTTCAGCAGTTAATAGCTGTACACGGCAATGACGCTGATAAAAACGCCCTTACCGACCTTAATATTGAAAGGATAGAATGGGTGTACCAGCAGGCCGGTTTCAGCAACAAAGAAGCAGCGTATGTCAAGGCGCTGAAAGAAATTACCACACAGCATGCCACCACCCCTGCAGCAGCCCAGGCCTGGT
Source organism: uncultured Sediminibacterium sp. (assembly GCA_964507525.1). GTDB lineage: Bacteria > Bacteroidota > Bacteroidia > Chitinophagales > Chitinophagaceae > Sediminibacterium. Next base: position 3,742 of record CAZDQB010000023.1, read on the forward strand.
ACCTGCTGGCACGGCTGGAAACCAATAAGGCAGAAAGTTATAACCCCTTTGGCGATACTGCTAACCGGTACAGTTATGTAAAAGCAAAACAAATGATGGAGCAGGTATTACCGGCTTTCCAAAAAAATGATCCCGGAGCTATCAGTATGCATAACCTTTTGCTGGACATTAGCAAGCGTGAATTAAGCACACAAACAGAGCGTGTGAATATTCCGGGTAAAGCATTCAGAGCATTGATCAGTTACCGTAATATTGATACTTTATACAGCAGGATTATCCGTATTGGCAATAATGAACCTATCCGCAACAGGCAGTGGGAAGAAGACTATTGGAAAAGAGTAACCAGGCAAAGAGCTTATAAGGTTTTTACCCAGGCCTTGCCTGCCACTGCTGATCATCAGTTACACAAGACAGAGATCAAAATCGATGGACTGCCCGTTGGCAGTTATGCATTGCTCTCATCAAATAACCCTGCTTTCAACGACAGCAGCAGTAAACTTTGCATCCAGTTTTTCCATGTTTCTGACATTAGCTATATCAGGAATAAAAATGACCTTTTCACATTAGACAGGAGAAATGGCAAACCGCTTGCCAATGTTGGCATTACCATTCTTGCAGGTAGTTATAACAGCGGATTACGCGACATGGCCTATTCGGTAATCGGTGCCGGGGCAAGCGACAAAAATGGTTATTTCAGGTTTACCGGAGACAAGAATACTGGTAATATCCGTTATGTATTCAGCAAATACAAAGACAAATTAGACCTGAAAGAAAATGATTTCATCATCTATGAAAACAACAGACAGGAAGAAGAAAGCGAAGCCAGCATCACCCAATTTGAAAACAATAACAGGCGGGTTTTCTTCTTTACCGACCGGTCTGTTTACCGCCCCGGGCAAACGGTTTATTTCAAAGGCATTGCCGTTACGAGGGATCCCAAAACCAGGTTAAGCAAAATTGTTACACGTAAAGATACTGACTGGGTGTTTCTGATAGATGTGAATGGCAAAAAGATTGACTCCATTCGTTTTACATTGAATGACTACGGCTCATTCAGCGGTAAATTTCAATTACCGCAAAATGTGCTGACCGGCAACTTCAGTATACAACTGGCAAAGTACAACCAGTCAAACATTTATTTTTCTGTGGAAGAATATAAGCGCCCCACTTTCAACATCACATTTGATAAAGCGAAGGGCGCTTACCGGCTGAATGATTCCATTACCATCAGCGGAACTGCCAAAGCCTATGCGGGCAATAACCTTGATGGTGCAAAAGTAGTTTACACTGTTAAACGCGATACACGCTTCCTGTATCCCTGGCTCAGGAGATCGCCAACATCGCAGACAGACAGCAGGGAGATCAGTTACGGTGAAATCAACACTGATGCTGATGGCAGGTTTGTTATTTCGTTCAAAGCACTGGCAGACGATATAACAGACCGTTCCGGTAATCCACTGTTTGACTTCAGTGTTTCGGCCGATATAACGGATATCAATGGAGAGACCCGCAGCAATCATACGGTGATCGCCATAGGTTATACCGCTTTGCAGTTACAGATCAATGTTCCATCGCTTGCCGAAGCAGATAGTCTGAAACAAATAAAACTGGATGTTACCAACTTAGACAATGAAAAAGAAGCTGCAAAAGTGCAGGTAAAAATCTATGCCCTGCAGACCCCCAACCACCTGATCAGGAAACGTTACTGGCAAAGGCCGGATCAGTTTGTGATGGATAGGAATGAATTTGCAAAATATTTTCCTTCAGATGAATATGAAGAAGAAAGCAACTACCTTAACTGGGAAGCCGCTCAATTGGTAACAACAACAACCATTGACACCCGTGACAAGGAGTCGGTTGATATTATACCTGGCATATTACAGGATGGCTACTATAAAATTGAAGCCGTTACCACAGATAAATATGGAGCGGAAGTAAAAGGTATCCATTATACACAGTTGTTTAACAGGACCCGCAACCGGCCACCTTTTCCGGTTTACCAGTTCAATCACACCGTCACAGGAACTGCAGCACCCGGACAAACTGCTTCTTTTATCAGCGGCACTATGGCCGACTGGTTATATGTGATCAGGAAAACAGAAAGACCCGGAAATAAAACAGGTATTTACAGTTATATAGAGCGATCCAAAGGATTGGAAACCATCAATTATACGCCTGTTGAAACAGACAGGGGTGGTGTAGGTATTACTGAAGCCTTTGTATATGATAACAGGGTGTATATGAATCAATACTATGTTACCGTACCATGGAACAACAAACAATTGCAGGTAAGCTATGCAAGCTATCGCAATAAAACCGAACCAGGCAGCAATGAGCAATGGACAGTGAGCATAAAAGGTAATAAAAATGAGAAACAGGCAGCAGAGTTACTTACAGGCATGTACGATGCATCGCTGGATCAATTCCGCCCGCATAACTGGAATGCACCAAACATATGGGAAACAAAGTATTGGCCCAATACCTTCAATGCCATTCATAATTTTACAACAGAGGGCGCCCAGGAGAATTACCTCTCCGAACCTTACCTGCAGGAAGTACCCGTTACTTATGACTATCTCACAGCGGATGCCGCTGAGTTCTGGAACAGGTTCCCGGTAAAACCCTCTCCCCCGCCATTAATCGAAAATAAACAGATGCGTGCCGGATATGATGTTGCGGAAAGTCACGCCGGAACAGTCATGCTCAGAGGTGCAGCGGTCAAACAGGAAGCGTATTATGATAAGGCAATGACACCAAGAGATGCATCAGACGAAAAAGCCACAGACAAAAAGGCCCTGGGCCCTGAAGAAGGCGATCATATGAAGATCCGTAAGAACTTTAACGAAACTGCTTTCTTCCTGCCGCATCTTTATGCAGATTCAACCGGCAGCTATCATTTCAGTTTCACCATGCCCGAAGCGCTCACGCAATGGAAATGGATGAGCCTGGCACATACGAAAGACCTTGCTTTCGGTACTGCCACACAATCCATCATTACCCGGAAAACGCTGATGGTGCAACCCAATATGCCGCGTTTCCTTCGTGAAGGCGACAACATGGAACTCAGTGCAAAGATTGTAAACCTGGGCGATAAAGAACTGACCGGGCAGGTAACACTGGAACTGGTGGATGCGCTCACCAACACTTCCGTAGACGGCTGGTTCCAGCATGTATTTCCTGTTCAATACTTCACCGCTGAAGCCGGAAAGAGTATCACTGTCAAATTTCCTATACAGGTGCCGTTCAGCTATAATAAACCGCTCATCTGGCGTATGGCAGCCAGGGCGGGTAATTTCAGCGACGGAGAAGAAAACATACTACCCGTAGTTACCAATCGTACATTAGTAACTGAAAGCCTCCCGCTATTGTTATTGAAAGACACCACACAATCTTTCCGTTTTGAAAAACTGTTAGCGGCCAATAGTGAAACCCTGACGCATGAAGCGATCACAGTAGAATATACCACTAACCCTGTCTGGTATGCAGTGCAGTCGCTCCCCTATCTGATCACTTACCCTTATGAATGCGCAGAACAAAGTTTCAACCGCTTTTACGCCAACGCACTGGCATCGTATATTGTAAGCAAGCATCCGGCAATCAGGCAGGTACTGGATCTGTGGAAAGCTGACAGTACTGCACTCAAAAGCAACCTTCAAAAGAATGAAGAACTGAAGCAGTTGCTCATACAGGAAACACCCTGGGTATTGCAGGCCGAAAATGAGACAGCGCAGAAAAAGAATATCGCGCTGCTGTTCAACCTGGTACAACTCAGTACACAGGCCGGTCAGTTTATCGAAAAACTGCAGCAGCTGCAATTACCGAATGGTAGTTTCAGCTGGTTCAAGGGTGGCTATGAGGATAGGTATATGACCAACTATATCCTCACAGGTATTGGCAAATTAAAAAGACTGGGGGCCATCACACCAGACATAGCCATGCGTCTGACGCCATTGGTAACAAATGCCATTCAATACCTTGACGGAAAAATAACGGCAGACTATCAATGGCTGGTCAGCCACAATGCCGATCTGAACAAGCAGCAGCTTTCAGCAACGCATATACAGTATTTATTCATGCGGAGTTTCTTTGGCGATATTGCACAGCCATCGTCCGGTGCTTATCTATACTTTTATAACCAGGGCAAACAGTTCTGGAACCAACAAAGCCTGTATAATCAGGCGATGCTTGGATTGGTATATTACCGTAACAATGAAAGGATACTGGCAAACAATAATATCCTTCCATCCATTCTTGAAAATGCAGTTTCGGATGCTGCCAAAGGAACCCTGTATTGGAAAGAAAGACAGACCTGTTTCTGGTACGCCGCTCCTGTTGAGCACCAAAGTATGATGATCGCCTTCCTGCAGGAACTGCAACAGGGAACACATATAAAGGATCTTGATCAAAAGATCAGCAGCGCCAAAACATGGTTATTGCTAAACAAACAAACGACCAACTGGAAAACCACCGTAGCCACAGCCGACGCCTGCTATGCTTTGTTATTAAACAGAACAGGCTGGCTCAACACGGCAAGAAAACTGACCATCCGGCTGGGTAGTTACCCTGTTAACAATCAAAATGAAAAAACAGAACCAGGTACAGGATATTTTAAGAAGCGCATCGAGGGCAGATCGGTAACCACAGCAATGGGCAATATTACCGTGCGTATCCAATCAACTGATTCCCCGGTTACCCCATCGCGCGACCAGGAGATTCCCAGTTGGGGCAGTATCTACTGGCAATATTTCGAAGACCTGGATAAGATCACACCGGCTGCCAGCCCATTATCGCTTACTAAAAAACTGTTCCTGGAAAAAAATACCGATCAGGGTAAAGTACTCGATCCTGTGAAAGACGGTGATGAATTAAAGCCGGGCGACAAGGTAGTGATCAGGATGGAGTTAAGGAGTGATCGAGACATGGAGTATATACACCTGAAAGATATGCGGGCAGCCACTATGGAACCCGTAAACGTATTGAGCAGCTACAAATGGCAGGATGGATTGGGTTATTATGAAAGCACCAGGGACGCCAGTACTAATTTTTTCATCGGCTACCTGAGAAAAGGAACGTATATATTTGAATACCCAACATTCATTACACACTCAGGTGTTTTCTCTGTTGGCATCGCCACTATTCAATGTATGTATGCACCGGAATTTAACAGCCATTCAGAAGGAATGAAAATCAGGGTGAGATGACTATAGATTATTTGATCATTGGCCAGGGTATTTGCGGAACTTTTTTAAGCTGGAACTTACTGAAGACGGGAAAGACCGTTTGTGTCATTGATGCTGATAAACCTTTTACCGCTTCCAAAGTGGCCAGTGGCGTGATCAATCCCGTTACGGGGCGAAGGATTGTGCGAACGTGGGAGATTGAGAAGCTGATGCCCTTTGCAGTAACTGCATACCGGCAGCTTGAACAGGAACTGGGTGTATCGCTGATACGTCAATGTAATATATTGGACTTCCATCCCACTCCTCAAATGCAGCTGGCTTTTACAGAACGCCTGCCTGTTGAACAGGACTATCTGCGTTTACCTGGTAATGCTGACCAATGGAAAACCTATTTCAATTATCCATTTGGCATCGGTGAGATCGACCCCTGCTGGCTGATCGATCTGCGTAGCCTGCTCACGGCATGGCGTGCACAATTACAACAGCGGCAATTGCTGCTGGAAGAAAATTTCAGCTGGGAGCACTGCCAGGTATCGGCAGACCATATTACCTATAACAATATCACTGCACAAAAAATCATTTGTTGCGAAGGTGTCGCAGGATTTGACAATCCCTATTTCAGCCTGCTGCCTTATGCGCGTAACAAGGGGCAGGCCATCATCGTAAGCATACCAGGTCTTCCAAGAACCCATATTTTCAAACAAGGCATCAACCTGGTGCCATGGCAGGACGATCTTTTCTGGGCCGGCTCAACTTATGAATGGGATTTTACTGATCCCCATCCTTCCGCTGACTTCCTCAAAAAAGTAAAAGACCAGCTTGGGTACTGGTTAAAACTGCCTTTTGAATTAGTGGATCATATCGCGTCGGAACGCCCGGCCAATATGGAACGCAGGCCATTTGCGGGGCTGCACCCGGCAGCTGACACTATAGGCCTATTGAATGGCATGGGAACAAAGGGCTGCTCATTAGCGCCTTACTTTGCTGCCGAGTTCGCCAGCTATCTTACGAACGGCACACCGCTTACCCCGCAGGCGGATGTAAGAAGGTTCTCAAAAATTTTAAGCGTAAAAAACAGCAATAAACTACCTTAGTTTCCATACCCAAACTATTACCGGTAATGAGCAATACAACTACTGCAACAGCAGAACCTGCTTATAGCATCCCGCTAAGCTATCGCAAAATGGAAAACCTGCACATTGTATTCTGGTTATTCAAAGACGTGTCGTGGTGCATGATCTGGAAACCATTGGGCATTGCCATGATCTTTCCCACCCTTATCATTTCCATTGTCATTGCCTGGAGAACAAGGCAACTTGTTTCTGAACTATGTCATAACCTTGCCATCACTGTATGGATCAGCGCCAACTCTTACTGGATGATCTCTGAGTTCCTGCACTTCGATGCCTATGTGATCAAAGGCGCTATTACATTCAAACACTTAGCCATCCTTCCTTTTTCACTCGGATTGTTGATACTCGCCTATTATTACCTCTACTGGAAGCCAAAAAACAAAGATGAATTTGAAACCATGTAGCAAATAGGCCGCTGATGCGCTCATTGAGTATTATATGAACACTTATACACTTATTTATGAATAAAAAAATGAAACCCATCGCATTAGTAATATTGGGAGGCGCCCTTTCGATACTGCTGTTCTCCTGTGAAGACAACCAGAAAAAAGAAGACATTACCCAGACGGTCAATAAAAATGGTGCTGTTGAAACAGCCATACAGGTAGAGCATTTAGACAGTACGCGGGATGTACTGGTAACCACCCACCATGTATGGGTGCACAATGAACTGGCTAAAACATTTATCTACCGGGACACTTTGCCGGCTCTTGGAAAAATCCGCACCACGGCTGAAAACGCTGACGGTGATACGATGCCGGTAACTGTAAAAAAAGACTACGAAATTTTTATCACAGTTAAATAAAGGATCATTAAATGAAAAAGTCGAGCTATATTGAATTAGTCCTGATCACTGCTGCCCTTGCCAGTTGCAACCAGCCCAAACCTAAAAGTGATTGGGATGACAATGGCCAGATACACATGAGGAGTGATTCTTCTGCACCTTATACAAGGGTACATCATTCACTTGCAGGGGGGCTTTTATGGTACTATGCATTTCGTCCTTATGGCAACTACAACAATGGCAGTTACCAACGGGCCGGCTATTATTCAGATGCCATCAGCCATTACTCTAATATCGGCAGCAATGGGTTCAAGAGGGCCGTTAGCCGGGGAGGATTTGGCAGGAGTGGATTTAGTGTGTCGTCCTAAAGCCCAGTTATTAAAAGCAAATCAATACATGAACCGCATCACAACAGTACCCAGGAATAATTGGCAATCTGCAGTAGAAAAATTGGGCTTTGGTTTCCATACCACTGATGTTCCTTATTGGAATGAATCAGTGTATTATGAAATGTCGATGGATGACATTCTGCTGATCGAGAAAGCAACAGCAACGCTGTGGGATCTTTGTCTCGGTGCCGTACAGCACGTGATAGATAATAAGCTCTATCACCTCTTCCATATCCCTGAATGGGTCATTCCTTATATAGAAAAAAGCTGGACTGAAGACCATCCTGCCATTTACGGGCGTTTCGATCTTTGCTACAGAAACGGGCAGTTGAAATTATTGGAATTCAATGCAGATACGCCCACCAGCCTGTACGAAGCCGGCATTGTACAATGGTTCTGGTTGCAGGATCTTGATAAGCAGAAAGACCAGTTCAACAGCATACATGAAAAGCTGATCGCTTATTGGAAATACCTCAAAAATTACCTGTACCCCGGCACCTTGCATTTTACCTGCCTGAAAGAAACACTGGAAGACCTCACCAATACCGAATACATGCGCGACTGCGCCATACAGGCCGGACTGGATACGAAATTGGTATTCATTGACGATATCGGCTGGAATGAAGAAATGAACCAGTTTGTAGACATGGAAGACGGGCCGATCAGGAATCTTTTCAAATTATATCCCTGGGAATGGCTGGTGAAGGAAGCGTTTGGTAAAAATATCATTACAGACAGCAACAAAACATACTGGATAGAACCCGGGTGGAAAATGATCTTGTCCAACAAAGCCATATTACCCGTCTTGTGGCAATTGTATCCCGATTGCCCCTATATTTTACCGGCTTATTTTGAAGCAGACAAACTTGCTAATTATGTAAAAAAACCTGTACTGAGCCGGGAAGGCGCCAACATTAACTTAGTGCAGAACGGACAGCTGCTGCAACAAACGGAAGGAAGTTATGGTGAGGAAGGATTTATTTACCAGCAGCTTTTTAATTTACCTTCTTTTGATGGCCATTATCCTGTCATTGGCAGTTGGATCATTGGCCAGGAACCGGCGGGTATGGGTATCCGTGAGGCAGATACTTTAGTAACGGATAACCATAGCCGCTTTGTTCCGCACCTGATCATTTAAAACACAGGTCAGTATCTTCTGAAAATATACCGCTGGATATAATGCCCGTCATAATAAGTGGCAATAAGTTCATTTCCTGTAACGATCACATCATCAAAAAACAGGTTAATGGAACCACCGCCATACCTGTCGTTGACATGTATTTCCATCGACTGGTGTGAGTCGCTGTAATAGTTGCCATACCTGTCATAATAGCCACTGGAGACAAACCTTGTGTACCAGTTTCCGTGCATAGAAGTATATCCGTCGTTATATTCGGCAATGCCATTGCCATAGAAATCAAATACGCCTCTTTCAACACCTGAATTAAAGTATTGCCAGCTGTAACCATCCGATCTTGTAGATTCGGTCAGTATCCATGACCCGGTTACTGATGCTTGTCCGGGGCCCACCACTACCTTGGTGCAGGATGCCAGCGAAAAAAGCAGCATGATACTAACAGAAATGGGTAGCAGTTTTTTCATACAAAAGATTTAAGGTTTCATGAATGAATAACACTGATACTTATTCAATTCCTTTACCAAAAACCTCTTTCCTTACCAAAGCAACTGCTTTTAGTCTTTTTTTAACGAATCAGGATTCACGCCACCGCATTAGCGAAGCCAGTACAGCAGTGGCCAGTCCGAAACAGGCGATCAAAGCAAAAGACCAGCGAAGGCTTGAGATTTGTGCAATAAAACCAATCACCGGGGGGCCCAATAAAAATCCAAGGAAACCAATCGTGGAGACTGCGGCAAGCGCCACGCCGGGCGACATGGTCTTTGACCTTCCGGCTGCGCCATACACCAAGGGAACAACAGAAGAAACACCAATACCTACCAATAAGAACCCGATGACAGAAGGAACCATATAAGGAAACAGTACCGCCGTTAGCAGTCCCGTTGTAATAACAAGCCCGCTGCATTGCAACATACGCTTGATACCCAGTTTACCGGTAAGCCAGTCCCCAATGAAACGGCCCCCTGCCATTGTACTCATAAAAGCAGCATAGCCTAGTGTGGTGAGTTCTTTAGGTACAGCCACTACTTTCTGAAAGTAAACACCGCTCCAGTCGAACATCGTTCCTTCGCACACTAAACTGCCGAATGCGATCAGTCCTAATTTCAGTATCGCTGCATCCGGTTTTGCAAAAATGGGCTGGTTGCTTTTACCGGCATTGGTTGTCAGCAGGTAACGCTGTGTCATGAGTAATAACAATAAAGTACTGATACAGATCAGGCAGAAATGAAAAAGGGGCGATACATCCTTTGATACTAAAAAAGTACCCACTGCAGCGCCTGTAAAACCGGCTAAGCTCCAGATACCATGAAAAGAAGCCATGATGGACTTGCTGTACAATGCTTCCACGCCCACGGCCTGGGTGTTTACTGAGATATTGAAAAGGTTGCCGAAGATGCCGAATAAATAGAGCCCTGCTACCAATTGCCAGGTATGGGTAACAGAACCCAGCAGGATCAATGTGAGCGGATAACCAACAGCTGCAATAACCACCATGTGTTTACTGCCCCATTTGGCCACAGACCAGCCCGATAAGGGCAGGCTCGTCATCAGTCCCGCCGGCAGCGCAAATAAAACACCCCCCAAAGCGGCATCGCTCAACTGCAGTTGCAATTTAATGTCAGGTATCCTGCTGGCCCAGCTGGCAAAGCAAAGCCCGGCTATGAAAAAAAACACTGCTACCGCCCATCTGTGGGCCCTTTTGGATAAGATTGCCGTTGTCATACCCACAAAGATGCTATCAAATTGAGATAATTGGTGCATTTTCATGCAAACTCTGCAATTCGGCTATATTTGCAGCCCTGTGGGGGATGGGGGATGGAGGATGTGGGGGGATCGAAAAATCATAAATCGAAAAATCATAAATCAATATGTATCGCTCGCACACCTGTGGTGAATTAAGGATCAGTGATGTTAAAAAAGAAGTAATCCTGGCCGGTTGGGTACAAACCGTTCGGAAATTTGGCGCTATTACTTTTGTAGACCTGCGCGACCGTTATGGTATTACCCAATTATTATTAGGTGAAGAACTGAATACTTTATTAGATGAAACTCCGTTAGGCCGGGAGTTTGTTATCCAGTCCACCGGCATTGTTGCTGAACGCAGCAGTAAGAATGCAAATATCCCTACAGGAGCCATTGAGATCTTAGTAAAGTCATTCAGGATTTTAAACAAATCTGCTATTCCCCCCTTTACCATACAGGATGATACCGATGGCGGCGATGACCTCCGGATGAAATACCGCTTTCTCGACCTGCGCCGTAATGCAGTGAAGAAAAACCTGGAACTGCGTTATGCCGTGAACCGCTCTGCAAGGAATTACCTCCACGAACACCAGTTCATGGATATTGAAACACCTTTTCTTATCAAATCAACACCCGAAGGTGCAAGAGACTTTGTAGTACCATCGCGCATGAACCCCGGACAGTTCTATGCATTGCCGCAATCGCCGCAGACCTTCAAACAGTTACTGATGGTGAGTGGTTATGACCGTTACTACCAGGTTGTGAAATGTTTTCGTGATGAAGACCTGCGGGCCGACAGGCAGCCGGAGTTTACACAGATCGATTGTGAAATGGCGTTTGTAGAACAGGAAGACATTCTGAATATGTTTGAAGGCCTGGTGAAAAGGGTTTTCAAAGACGTAAAAAATATCGACTACACCGAAAAAGTAGAACGCATGAGCTGGGAAGATGCCATGTGGAGCTTTGGTAACGATAAACCTGATATCCGTTTTGGCATGAAGATCGCCAACCTGAAATCAGCTTTTCTGAAGAACGGAAAAATCGAAGCTACCGGCGAATTGATCAATGGCGCCGGTTTTGGCGTGTTTGATAATGCCGAGACCGTACTGGCTATTGCAGCGCCGGGCCGCAGTGAATATACCCGCAAGCAGACAGATGAATTGACAGAATGGGTGAAACGTCCGCAGATAGGCATGCAGGGCCTGGTGTATATTAAATGTAACACAGACGGTACTTTTAAAAGCAGTGTAGATAAATTTTACACGGAGGATAAACTGAAAGCCATTGCCGGTGCAGCAGGCGCCAAAGGCGGTGACCTGGTACTGGTACTCGCCGGCCGTGAAGAAAGAACCCGTAAAGCAACCAGTGAACTACGCTTAGAAATGGGTAAACGATTGGGCTTCCGGAAGGAGGATGAATTCAAATTGTTATGGGTGATGGATTTCCCGCTCTTTGAATATGCAGAAGAAGAGAACCGCTGGGTAGCCCGGCACCACCCGTTCACTTCACCCAAACCCGATCATATTGAAGTGATGATCCATAACAACCCGGTGATTGAAAATGCAGACAAATATTTAGAACATCCTTATGCTACCATCAAAGCCAATGCCTACGACATGGTATTAAACGGCAATGAAATTGGCGGAGGTTCTATTCGTATCTACCAAAGAACACTGCAGGAAAAAATGTTTGCCGCATTAGGCATGAGTGAGGAAGAGGCACAACACAAATTTGGGTTCCTCCTGGGCGCTTTTGAATACGGCGCTCCACCGCATGGTGGTATTGCATTCGGTTTCGACCGTTTGTGTGCCATTTTAGGCGGCAGCGAAAGTATCCGCGACTTCATTGCCTTCCCAAAGAACAACAGTGGCCGCGACGTAATGCTGGATGCACCCAGCACTATTGATGCCAAACAATTTGAAGAATTGCAGATCAAACTGGATTTAAAAGCCACTACTTCTAAAGAATTGTAACCATCGTTAAAAGTTAACAAGATATATACGTCATAAGTTGAAACAATACCCGGCAAAAGTTATTTGCGATCTGGGTCTGATGGTCAGCTTTGAAGTTTTTTACTTCAAAAATCCTTATCTTAGGATAATTGCTTGCCCCCCACCCGAGGGTGGTGATTTTTATTTGTAACTGACCATACAAATCAAATACTTATGACGGGTGACCTCCTTTTTCACCAATACCCCATCGTGCCCCACATCTGGGATGAAATGAAAAACGATGTGGCGATCAGGCAACAATACCATTCTATATATGAAGCTGTCAGCAGGCTACATCTGAATGATTTGTTACAGAAAGACAAGCTGGCCAGTGAACTGTTCATGAGCCAGGGTATTACATTTACAGTATACAATGACAACGAAGGGATCGAAAGGATTTTTCCTTTTGATATCATTCCGAGGATCATCACGGGTACGGAATGGAATCATATTGAAAAAGGCATCCAGCAGCGCCTCAAAGCGTTGAACCTCTTCCTGAAAGACATCTACCACGAACAACTGATCATCAAAGACAATATCGTTCCTGCTATGCTGATTGCGTCCTGTCCGTATTATACACGTGAAGTATTTGGCATCAAGGTTCCCTATGATATTTATGTGCATATAGCCGGTATTGACCTTATCCGTGGCGATGATGGTACATTCTATATCCTGGAAGACAATCTCCGTACCCCCTCCGGTGTATCTTACATGCTGGAAAACAGGGAAGTCACTAAAAGGATTTTCCCGGATCTGCTGGCAGCCAGTAATGTGCGGATGATCAATAATTATCCGCTTATCCTGCACGATAACCTCATAGCATTATCACCCCGTCAGGTGGCGAATCCTACAGTTGTTTTACTTACACCGGGCGTTTTTAATTCCGCCTATTTTGAACACACTTTCCTGGCCCGGCAAATGGGTATCCAGTTAGTGGAAGGCAGAGACCTGCTGGTAGATAACCAGAAAGTGTATATGAAAACCACTGCAGGCCTTTGCCAGGTAGATGTGATTTACCGGCGGATTGATGATGAGTTCCTTGACCCTTTGGTTTTCAGGCAGGACAGCGCATTGGGCGTTCCTGGTTTAATCAGTGCTTATCGCAAGGGTAATGTAACCATTGTCAATGCATTGGGTAACGGGGTTGCTGACGATAAAGCCATCTATGCCTATGTACCTGATATGATCCGGTACTACCTGAACGAAGCGCCCATCATTCCTAATGTACCCACCTATCAAATGAAGAACAAAGATGAACGGGAATACGTCTTTGCTAATATGCATAAAATGGTGATAAAAGAAACCAACCAATCGGGTGGTTATGGTATGGTGATGGGAAACAAGGCAAGTGAGGAAGAGCTGCTGAAAGCAAAGAATAACATTCTTAAGAACCCACGGAATTTCATTGGTCAACCCATCATCCAGTTATCAACCGTGCCCTGTTTTATCAATGGTAAGCTGCAGCCCAGGCATGTTGACCTTCGTCCATACGCGCTGTATTCGCCCAATGGCATTCAAATCGTACCAGGTGGTTTAACCAGGGTGGCCTTACGGGAAGGTTCATTGGTGGTGAACTCATCGCAGGGTGGTGGCAGTAAGGATACGTGGATTATTGATGGATTATAAAATAAAAATTATGCTCAGCAGAATTGCAGACTCTTTATACTGGCTACATCGTTATATGGAACGGACAGACGGCCTGTTACGCTTAATGAAGACAAGCTATATCCTTTCATTCGATAAAGTGCAGGCCAGCGGTATTACCTGGCAGCCGGCATTGGAAATATTCACTGCCTTATCGTCCGAAGAAATCGGAGCATTGAAAAAAGATAATACTGCTGCGCTGCAATACCTGCTGACTGATACCTGTAATTTTAATTCATTAAAAGTGATCGTTAACCGTGCCAGGGAAAATGCAAGAGGTGTGCAGGATCATATCACCAAAGAAGTATGGGAACAGGTCAATCACCTGTACCACCTTGTTAATAGCCCTGCGATACCGGAAAAACTGGCTGGCCCTGAAGCGATCATAGTGATCGACTCCTTTATCACCAGCAGCGACCAGTTCTGCGGTATCAGCGACAGTACCATGCCCCGCGGCCAGGGCTGGAATTACATGAACCTGGGAAAGTATACAGAACGATGTTTGCTAACAGTTGAGTTCACCCATAACTTTCTTAAAAAGATACAGTTCGGTCTTGATAATGAACAGGACATTCTATTCTGGCGTGGCTTATTGCTGGCCCTTTCAGGTTATGAACTCCACTTAAAGCATTACAACAACCAAAACCATAATTATAATGTGGCAAAGCAGGTATTGTTTGACAAACACTTCCCGCGTTCCATCTATTATGCACTTGAAAGGGCAAACAAATATTTATCCGATATTGCGGCTTCAAATCCGGTGGAGGGCAGTGCAGCATTGCTCAGGCTATTTGGCCGGACTCACAGCATGGTGCGGTTTTCTGATCTGGATATCGTTGTGAAAGAAGGGGTAGAAGAATACCTGATACAGATACGCAGACAATTGAATGAGTTCAGCAGATTACTTGGACAGCTGTATTTCTCTTATGCATAAACAAAACCCGAATGCCAGTTTTTAAAATACATCACATTACCAGATACGAATACGACAGGCCGGTTAAAGAAAGTGTGAACGAAATAAAAATCTTTCCGTTTGTTGACAAACAACAGGAAACATTACAACACGACCTGGTGATCACCGGTTCTCCTGAGATATTAATATACGCTGATTACTGGGGTAACAGGGCAGGTACTTTTAACCTGCTCCCGCCGCATCGGGAACTGGTGATCGAAAGCAAACTTCTTGTGCGTACGACCGGTCCGGATGAAAATCCGGTGCCTGATAATGTTTTTTATAAAGACCTGGCACCGGTAGCTGTGAATGACCTTCAGCTCCTGACACTGACAAAGGCTTCACCGGTTATATCTACTGCCCTCATGGAGGAATATGCAGCAGCTTTGTTCCATCCGGAGAAAGACCTGGCAACCATTATCACAGATTGCTGCACATTCATCTTCACCAACTTTTCCTATATCAAAGGCATTACTACCGTTGAATCGACTGTAGATGAAATACTGGAAAAAAAAGCCGGCGTTTGCCAGGATTTTGCACACGTGATGCTTGAAATACTCCGTATGATAGGAATCCCTTCCAGGTACGTAAGCGGTTATATCTGTCCGAACAAGAACGGCATGCGCGGAGAAGGAGCCACACATGCATGGGTGGAAGCTTATATACCAGGATATGGTTGGGCAGGCATTGACCCCACCAATAATGTATGGGTCACCAATAAACATGTAAAGCTGGCCATAGGGCATGATTTTTCAGATTGCACCCCTGTAAAAGGAACGTTCAAAGGGCCAGCCCGCCAATCATTATCTGTGTATGTTGCTGTTAGTTATGAAGGCGGCAACTCTTTTGAAGAGCTCACCAATGTTCACCTGGAAAAGCAATCATCTTTAACTGCTGAAAATTTTATTGATACATTTGCCGGACAGCAACAATAAACCTGCAGCCAGTCTAATGAAACAACTTAGCTTATTTCGCATACTCACTTTTGTCTTATTGCCTGTAGCAGCCATTTTTGGTTTTATGGCTTTATTGTTTTTATTGGCAGCCCTGTCCAATCCCGCGGCGCTGCTCTTTGCTTTTCTGTTTTCCTGTTTTGTGATCTATGTCTTTGCCAGCCTGACCTTTGTGTCAAAAGGGATTGATACTGCCCACCCCTGTAAAGCATCTTTGCGCGACTGGATCAGGGTCAATGCTTATGTATCTGTCTTCTTAGGCGTTATGTTCCTGCTCAACTCCTTAAGCGTATTTTTAATCGGACCTGTTGCACTCAGGGAATTTGTTGCGCAAATGCTGGAATCCCAGCCCAATGTTCCTGCCACTTTTACCCCCGACTTTTTCATCCGTATTATGAAGATCGTATCGGGTTTTATGCTGGTTGTCAGTCTCATCCTCCTGGTTCATATATTTCTCAATTTCAGGATGATGAAAATCTACAGGGATATCTTCCAGGATCCCGGTCACAAATAAAGACCGCTCATCTGCTTTTTCGTTAATTTCCCGGTGTGAAAACTGCAACACCTTTAGCGGAAAGAATGCGACCGGTAACATTAGACGACCTGGTGGGACAGGAACACCTGACAGGCAGGGGAAGCATTTTGAGAGCCACGATCGAACAGGGGCGCATCCCTTCCATGATCCTGTGGGGACCGCCAGGTGTAGGCAAAACAACCATCGCCAATATCATAGCGCACACCTTGCAGGTTCCTTATTTTCAACTCAGCGCTATCAGCAGCGGGGTAAAGGAAGTAAGAGAGGTAATTGATACAGCCAGGCAGCAAACGGGCGTCATTTTGTTTATTGATGAGATCCACCGTTTTAACAAGGGACAACAGGATGCTTTGTTGGGTGCAGTCGAAAAAGGGATCATTACATTGATCGGCGCCACCACCGAAAACCCTTCTTTTGAAGTCAACAGCGCTTTACTCAGCCGTTGCCAGGTATATGTACTGAAAGCCCTGCAGGAAAAAGACCTTATTAATTTGCTGCAACAGGCCATTACCAAAGATGAAATTTTAAAGCAATACCATACAGACCTCAGGGAAACGGAAGCTCTTATCAATATTTCCGGCGGAGATGCGCGAAAACTTTTAAACCTGCTTGATCTCGTTGTTCAAACACAACATGCTGAAAACAGTAAACTTTCCAAAGGCCAGAACATTATCATCACTGACGCCATCGTCATGCAGGTAGCGCAGAAAAAAATTGCGTTGTATGACAAGCAGGGCGAACAACACTACGACATCATCTCTGCCTTTATCAAAAGCATGCGTGGCAGCGATCCCAATGCGGCAGTATACTGGCTGGCAAGGATGATCGAAGGTGGTGAAGATGTGAAGTTCATTGCCCGCCGCATGCTGATCTTTGCGAGTGAGGATATCGGCAATGCCAATCCCAATGCCCTGTTATTAGCCAATGCCACATTTGATGCAGTAAGCAAGATTGGGTATCCTGAGAGCCGTATCATTTTATCACAATGCGCCACTTACCTCGCCTCATCGGCTAAAAGCAATGCTGCTTATGCTGCCATAGGCGCCGCTTTGCAAGCGGTGCAGGAACAGGGCGATCTTCCTGTTCCCCTCCATATACGTAATGCTCCCACCAGGCTTATGAAAGAGCTGAACTACGGTAAAGGTTATCAATACTCACACCTGGGCGAAGGAAATTTCATTGAACAGGAATATTTGCCAGAAAAAATTGCAGGAACAAAATTTTACGAGCCGGGCAATAATGCGAGAGAAAATGAATTGAGAAAGTTTTTGAGAGAACGCTGGAAAGACAAGTACGGCTATTAGAGGAATCGTTAACTTTAGTTTTCAACTACCATTAATGAGAAAATCAATCCTTGTTGGTATCCTATTGGTCATGACAGCCCATGAGGCTTTTACCCAGACAACGATCAACCGCGATCCTGAGATAGCACAAATGATAAAAGAAATTTCTGCTGATTCGCTTCGATCCTACATCCATACAATGGTGAGCTATGGCACCCGCAATACGCTTAGCACACAAATCGATCCTGCACGCGGTATCGGCGCGGCAAGAAATTGGGTGTTGCACAAGTTCAACAGTTTTGCCAAACAATCAAACGGCAGGCTCACCGCTTTTATTGACACCATCACTTTGGCCGCAGATAAAAAAAGAGTGGATACTCCTACCCTGCTTGGCAATGTGGTAGCGGTGCTGAAAGGAACCGACCCTGCCGATAAACGTGTATTCCTGATCAGCGGACACTTAGACAGCAGGCGTACCGAGGTGATGGACAGGACAGGTAGTGCGCCCGGCGCCAATGATGATGGCAGTGGCTCCGCTGCAGTGATCGAATGCGCGCGCATCATGAGCAGGCACAGTTTTCCGGCAACCATCATTTTTGTCACGGTCAGCGGTGAAGAGCAGGGGTTATTAGGCGCCGGATTTATGGCTTCCAAAGCAAAAAAAGAAGGCTGGAACATCGAAGCCGTATTGAACAATGATATCATGGGAAGTAATAACAGCAATGAGACCAATATCATTGACAATACGCGCGTACGTGTGTTCAGTGAAGGGCTGCCGGCTTTTGAAACCGGGAAAGCTGCCAAAGAGATCCGCCAGCTTGGACTGGAGAATGATGGCAAAGCGCGGCAGTTAGCCCGCTATGTAAAAGAAACCAGTGAGCGTTATGTTGAGAATTTAGAAGTGGTGATGATCTATCGCAATGACCGCTTTCTGCGTGGTGGCGATCATACTCCTTATGCAGAGAATGGTTATGCCGCCGTACGTATTACCGAAATGAATGAGAACTATGACCACCAGCACCAGGATATCAGGAAAGAAAAAGGTATTCAATACGGCGACCTGCCGGAGTTTATGGATTTTGAATACCTGCGTAAAAACACGGCCATGAACCTGAGCAATTTAGCCAATCTCGCTAAAGCGCCTGCCATGCCGGAAGAAGTAAGAGTAGAAGCAAAACAATTAAGTAATTATACCTGTCTTAACTGGAAAGCGCCTGTAAGCGGTAAAGTAAAAGGCTATTATGTAATGATGCGTGAAACCACCAGCGCCTTCTGGCAAAAAAAATTCTTCACCGCCGAGACAGCATTCTGCCTGCCTTATTCCAAAGACAATTATTTCTTTGCTATACAGGCAGTAAATGAGGCCGGGAATGAAAGTTTAGCGGTGGTGCCATCGGTAAAACAACGATAATGACTGATTTGAAGACGGCTGATGTCTGATTTGTTTTTTCTTAAATCAGCCATCATCAAATCAGCCATCAGCCATTCTATACATTTCTTTGAGGTACTGCCCTGCCTACAATCCTGTCTGTTTCTTCCGCGCCGCGGTTGCCGCCTTCGTGGTATTCCGCGTCTTCATTCACATCCCACAGATCATATACTTCTTTGCCGGCAATAATATTTTTTGCAGCCAGCATAGCTGTCATCATACTATGATCCTGGTTATTGTATTTATGCATGCCATTACGGCCAACAAGGTACAAACCCGGGTAGTTTTTCAGGGCCTCGCGCACTGCCTGTACATTTTCCTTGTATTCCTGGTCATACACAGGGTATGCTTTCGGCTGGCGTACCACGTAGCCATCTACCACAGCAGCGGGTTGCGTTAACCCGATCTCCGCAATTTCTTTTTTGGCAAGGCTGATCAGGTCTTCATCTTTGCTTGTCCATAAGCCATCACCCTCAAAACAAAAATACTCCAGTCCATAACAGGCCATGTCAGGATCGGGTACCATATACGGGCTCCATGATTTAAAATTCTGTATCCGGCCCACTTTTACACTTGGGTCGTGAATATAGATCCAGTTGTCACTGAAGGCATCTTCATCTTTGCAAATCAGTACAACAGTAAGGAAATCACGATAACCAAGGTGCTGTGATGACTGCAGTGCATTTTCAGGGAACTTTGGCGTAACGGCCGATACCAGTTCACGCATGGGGGCAGATGATAATACATAATCAAAATCTTCAAAGGTTCTGTCACCAGAAGTATGTACAGTCCATTTCCCGTTGGCCGTACTAATGTTTTTCACCCCGCAGTTCATTTCAATCTTCACGCCCATTTGTTTGCTCTTCTCCACGCACACTTCCCACATCATACCAGGCCCCATTTTAGGGTAACGGAAAGAATCGATCAGGGTTTTGATTACTTTGTCTTTACCGGTGCCTTTTTGTTTGGGTTTAACAAGCGCGTTCCAGATAGCACTGCTGAGCGACAGGCCCTTGATACGCTGGGCCGCCCAATCGGCACTGATCTCCTTGCAGGGAATACCCCATACTTTCTCTGTATAGGTTTTAAAGAAAATATTAAAGAGCCTTTTTCCAAACTGATTCGTTACCCAGTCTTCAAAATTAGCAGGGTTCTTAACCGGGAATACTTTTGCGCGGAGGTAGCTCAATACACACAATGCGCTTTCAATAATCCCTAATTTATTCAAGGCATCAAAAGCCACCAATGGATAGGAAAAAAATTTCTTGTTGTAATAGATACGCGAGCTACGCGGACGTTCGAGCATTTCATCGCCCAGGATTTCTGTCCAGAAGTCCTCCACTTCCTTTGATTTTGAAAAGAAGCGATGGCCCCCAATATCAAAATGGTACCCTTTATAGGATTCTGTACGCGAAATACCACCCACATAGCGGGGATCTTTTTCAAATACCGTTACATCCTGGTTTTCTTTACCCAATAAATAGGCAGCCGTTAAACCGGCAGGACCGGCGCCTATGATAGCCACTCTTTTCTTCATACCTGAGATCGTATATAAAAATTAGGATATACTGATAAAGTGGCAAAGGTGTGAAATAAATGTGGTTCTACCAGTATTTTTGCCATTGCGACCGGAACATCCTATTTTAAACAACAGAACGATGAAAACCAGCCCTTATCAATGGTATTATAAGCCTTTTGAGGCCCTGACTGCTGCTGAACTTTATGCCATTATGCAGTTGCGCAGTGAAGTATTCGTGGTTGAACAGCACTGCGTTTACCAGGACCCTGACGGCAAAGATCCGCATTGCCATCATTTAATGGCATGGGATGGTCATAGGCTGGTGGCTTATGCACGGTTATTACCTGCCGGCCTTGCTTATGAAGAGATGTCCATCGGCAGGGTGGTCAGTTCACCTGCGTACAGGGGAACCGGGGCCGGCAGGCAACTGATCGCAGAAGCCATTGCAGCTTGTCGCCTTTTATTTGGAGCCGGCCCCATCAGGATTGGGGCTCAGCTCTATTTAAAAAAATTCTATTTTTCCATGGGATTTATGACAACCGGTAATGTGTACTTAGAAGATGGCATTGAACATATTGAGATGCTCATGGAGCAAGGACAGCAACGCCTTCTTTGATTTCATCATTTGCATTGATGATGACCTGCTCTCCCGGTTGCAATACACCATATACCTCAATTTTGCCGGTTGCTTCATTGCCTGTAGCCACATCTACCTTCACTGTTTTGCCTTGACGCAACACCAGCACATATTTTCTTTCCGTAGAAGTAATGACTGCAGATGCCGGCACCGATAATGCTTCTTTGTTACCCTTTGTCTGCAGTACCACATCTGCATACATACCGGGAGATAACAGGCCGTTTTTATTCAACACATCCACTTCTACCCGCTCAACCCTGTATTGGGTGTTCACGTTCATGGATTTTCTGCTGATATTACCAATCATTTTCTTCCCGGTATAAGCACTTGTGTAAAAAGCAACCGTGTCACCACTTTTCAGCGTTGCTGCTACTGCCTCCGGCACATCTACCTGCAGACGTAAATGGGATGTCTGCTTTAATTCCAGCATTGGTTTGTCTTTCACAGCCGCACTTACCAAGGCTCCCGGATGTACGTTCCGTTCAGTGATCACACCATTGAAAGGCGCAGTTACACGCAGGTAGCCCAAAAGCGTCTGCTGCATCTGCCAGTTAGCTTTCTCTGCATTACACAAAGCGCTGTCAGCATCTATTTTGGCTTTGAGGGTAGACAGATCGAGCGGTGAAACAGCGCCTGCAGTTTTTGCAGCTTCAGACAACCGCTGGTAATGTTCTTTATTGATTGACATATCTGCCTTTGTTTTTGCATATTTCTCTTTTGCCTGCAGGGAAGCCTGCTCCAGTTCAGGCGCTTCCAGAGTCATCAGCAATGTGCCCTTGGACACCTGTGAACCGATGTCCACTGCTACTGTTTTTACATAACCGTTAACCTTAGGGAAGATGCTCACTTCCTCATACGCTGCCAGCTGGGCAGGCAATTTTATTACAGCAGTCACCCCTGCTTTTTCCACGGCAGCCAGCTGGTATTTGACAGCGGTAGCTTTATTGTTGTCATGCTTGTCATTGCCTGCTCTATTTTCTGAACAGGAAACAAGGAGTGCGATAAAAGGGATACAAATAATTATGTATTTCATACAATAAAAAAATTTATTGGTTTAATCTTCTGGTAATAATGAAACTGATTGAAAAGATGCTTTCTGCTGAATCCAGCCATAGACCAATGGCACAATAAACAAAGCTGCAAAAGTGGAAGCAGCCAGGCCGCCAATTACAGCACGGCCTAATGGGGCTGACTGATCGCCCGCTTCCCCTATGCCGCTGGCCATTGGTATCATTCCGGCTATCATGGCAAGGCTTGTCATCAATATAGGGCGCAGCCGCACACTCGCCGCCACTATTGCTGCCTTAAATGGATCTTTGTATTCCAGCCGCAGGGCTTCCGCATTTGTCACAATAAGGATCGCATTGGCAACGGACACCCCTGTTGACATGATAATGCCCATATAAGACTGAAGGTTCAGTGTAGCGCCGGTTGCCAGTAACAATAACAATGAGCCAAGCAATACGGCAGGAACGGTAGACAATACAGAAATGGCCAGGCCAAAGGACTGGTAATTGGCAGCCAGCAATAATAGTATTACCACCACTGCAGCCAGCAATCCCGTCTGTAAAGAATCCAGTGTTTCAGTCAGCAATGCCGACATCCCTTTCACTTCTGCCACCAGGCCCTTGGGTGGTGCGCCCATATCCCTGATCGCTTGCTGAACTGCGGTTGTTGCAGTACCGAGATCTTTCTTATAAATATTGGCACTGACAGTTAAAAAACGCCTTGGACCTGATCTGTCGTATTCGCCGGGTAAAGTATCAACGGACATTGTTGCCACGTCTGATAATAACGGTCTTACTTTTCCTTTCACTAAGGAAACAGCGCGCAGTTGTTCTAATGAATTCATCAGGTATTCCGGCACCTGCACCTGTACCTGGTAGGTATAGGCGACTTTCTGGTCAAGCCATTGTATTTTTTCAGTAAAACGGCTTGATGATGTGGCATCTGTTATACTGCGTGCAACCTCAGTCATAGTAAGTCCCATCTGCGCAAGCCTGTAACGGTCAATATTAATTTTGATCGTTGGAAAATGCAGGGGCTGTGCAATCTGCACATCCCTCAGGTAAGGAACCTGTTTCAGGTTCCTGGTAAGCTGTTCCGCATACGATTGCAGTTCTGCAAAATTCTTTCCGGCAACCCTCACTTCTATCGGTGTGGCAGCCCCCTGCGCCATGATCTTCTCTGTCAGCTCTGCCGGTTCAAACGAAACTTTAACAGCAGGATACCTGGCCTGTATATTCTTTCGTAAATCATCCTTTAACTCATCGAGATTTACTTTATAACGTTCATCAAGGTTCACCTGCATGATCGCTTCGTGTGTACCACTGTTGAAAATATACAGGTTACTGGATCCGTAACTGCTGGGAATAAGGCCTACATAAGCTGAACTCACCTCGAGGTGCCCATTAACGGTAGCATCCATAATATCCAGTATCCCTTTGACGGTTCTTTCCGTTCTTTCGAGCCTTGTGCCATCCGGTTCTTTGATCCTTACCTGTAACTGCCCATTATTTGTCTTGGGCAGCAGGTCTTTTCCAATCATAATAAAACAGGAAGCGGCAGCGCCGAATGTAAGTACTAAGTATACAGTTACAATACGCTTTCGTTTCGGCATTCTTTTTTCAAGCCAGGCGCCTAATTTTACCTTAATGCGTTGAAAGAAATCGTTTTCTTCAGGATGTGCTTCATCTTCCTGCTTGTGCAGGATCACTTCTTTAATCTCATTTTCATCCAGCGCTAATCCTGCGTGGGCATGCGGCCTGTTGTGATGATACCGGAACATATCTTCTTTCAGCAACCAGTTAGCTATTACCGGCACCAGTGTTTGTGCTGCAACAAAAGAAATGATCATTGCAAACCCGATAGAAAGAGATAATGGAAGAAACATAGCTTTTGGCACACCAGTCATGATAAACGATGGTGCAAAAACCGCGAGTATACACAACAGTATCAGCAATAATGGAAATGATATTTCTTCACAGGCATCGAGTATGGCTTTTCTTTTGCTTTTACCCATTTCAAGATGCTGGTGAATATTTTCAATGGTTACTGTGGCCTGGTCTACCAATACCCCAATGGCCAATGCAAGCCCGCTGAGCGTCATGATATTAATTGTCTGGCCAAAAAGACGAAGGCACAATACACTTGCCAAGACCGCTACAGGGATGATAATGATCACCACAATACTGCTTCGCCAGTCCCTTAGAAACAACAATACCATCAGGCCGGTGAGTATGGCTCCCAGGACACCTTCGGTCATCAGGCTTTTTACAGCATTGATCACAAAAACGGACTGGTCAAACTCATAACTTACTAATACATCATCCGGCAAAAGGCTCTGCATCTCGGGTAACTTTGATTTCAGGGTCTGTACAACACCCCAGGTCGATGCATCGGCGGTCTTTACAACTGGGATATATACTGAACGTTTGCCATTGATCAGTGCATAGTCAACGGTTACATCAGACGCGTCAGATACCTTTGCCAGGTCATGAATAAACACCGTTGAAGTTCCATTGGTTACGATGGGTATGTCTTCAAAATGCTGCACTTTTTCTTCGAGCGAATTAACGGTAGTAACGTACATGAGACTGTCCACACGCAGGTTTCCCGATGGGGTCATTGCGTTGTTTTTTGCAATGGCATCCACTACCTGGTCGGGCGATATATTGAACTGACGGAGTTTTCCAGGGTCTACGCTTACAACCACTGATCTTGAGTTAGCCCCGAAGGGAGGTGGTGCAGAGAGCCCGGCAACCGTTGCAAACATAGGACGCACACGGGTTACGGCGAGGTCATAAATTTCTTTCAGCGATTTTGTTTTACTGCCGAACACCAACTGACCAACAGGTAATGAGGAAGCATCAAAACGGATTACCTGTGGCGGTAATGCACCTGGTGGAAAGAACTTTGATGCCCTGT
This sequence comes from uncultured Sediminibacterium sp., assembly GCA_964507525.1. Taxonomy (GTDB): domain Bacteria; phylum Bacteroidota; class Bacteroidia; order Chitinophagales; family Chitinophagaceae; genus Sediminibacterium. The sequence continues at coordinate 28,979 of CAZDQB010000023.1, forward strand.
TTACCTGCAGCGCTACTTGTGCCGAAGCCTCCGCCATATCTGTCTGTTCATAAAAAGATAGTTTGATGAGGGTTAACCCCTGGATATTCTTACTCTCAATATTTTTTATCCCGTTCACATACAGGAACTGATCCTGCAGCCGGGTTGCAAAGAAACCTTCCATCTGCTGTGGCGACATACCTCCGTACGATTCGATCACATAAATGGTGGGCAAATTGAGTTTGGGGAATATATCAATAGGTATCGTTTTTACAGCTATTACAGAGAATAGTAAAAGCCCTGTGAACAATACCAATATTGTAATGGGTCTTTTTAAAGCGGCCCGTACCATATATTGTTAATTTATTTTTTGAATGAATTGAGTGAGACTGCCATCTGCCGCTGCTTTGTCTAACTGTGCAACATACCAGTCGCTCAGTGTTTCTATATAATCTGTCTGGGAGCGATAGAGTACAAAAGATGCATTGGTAAGATCTACCAGAGTGATCAGACCTGCGCGATACTGTGCCAGCTTCTGCTGATAAGTGATTTGCGCCGATTGCAACTGCACCGGCAGTTCAGCGAGATTATCTTTTACTGTTTGCAATGCATTAGCGGCTTGTGCAGATGCGGTTTGCCAGGCAAGTTTTTGTTGCTGTAATTCATATTCACCGGCTTCTACCTGTAACCGGTTGACGGCAAGTTTATCTTTTTTGTAAATACCATTGAATAAATTATAAGAGAAGGATACACCTACTGCATAATTGAACCGCTGGTAACCCATCCCATCAAACAATGATTTATAATGGTCATTGTAAGCGATGCTTGATCCTCTTGCCCAGGTACTGCCCGTAAGCGAAACTTTAGGCAGGTAGCTTTTGGTGATCAGTTTTTCGTTGGCCAGCAATACATCTTTCTTCCGGCTATAATAGTCAATCACCGGGTTACCGGAACTATCTGGCTGTAATGCAGTTATACCGGGCAGGATTTTGGTATAACTGATACTTGCAGTGTCTAACTGAATACCCCTTGCGGGAATGCCGGTTAAATAGGAAAGTTGTTCTTTTAGCTGGTTGATACGGCCCCTGGTCTGGTTATAACTGATCTTTGTTTTAGACAATTCCGCTTTTGCCAATGCAGAATCGGCCCCGGGTTTGATACCACTTGCAGCCAATGCCTGTATGACCCTGAAGATATTTTCATACCGTTCAATATTCTGTCCATCTGCGGCCAGCCTGTATTGGTTCCGGATGATGGAGAAATACAACCTGGCAATTTCCAGTTGTGTATAATACAGATCTTTGTTCAGGTCTGCTTCCTGCAGGTCCGTGTACGCTTCTGCATTCCTGATCCTGGCATTTCGCAGTCCAAAGTTTATCCATTCATATTCGCCATACAACACGGCAAGATTGCCGGCAGCAGGATTATAATTGTTATCGTTCCTGATACCTCCCGAGGTAGAAGGTACAATCCCGAACGGAAAATAAGTGCCTGCCAATGAGTTATCAGACCCAATACTGACTTGCTCATTGAACCTAACCTGTGGTAAAAAAGAATGCCTGGCCTCTGTTACAGCAGCCCGGCTGCTTTTTACCAGTGCCCTCTTTTGTAATAATAATGGTAAATAGTGTGCGGCGCTATCTTCAAGCCCTGCTAATGTATGATAGCGTTGTTGTGAAAACAAAGAAAAGACTGGCATGAGTATGCATATACTCCATACCAGGCAGTACTTTCCTTTACAGAAAGGAATCATATTGCATATTTAATCATGAAAAATGTTGTTATCCTACCTAATATATCAGGTAACAACAGGAGGCCCGCGCAATAAATGCACAGGTACTGCAGAGGTGGGTACGCAGTTATTTATATAAAGCGATGTTGTTTTTGATACAACATAAAATGAAGGCGCTTTCGTTATTTTATTATTGCAAACCGGTGCAGCTTCCGGTTGAAATCTTTTATTCAGCCGGATATTAACATGTGGGTGATGATCCCCATGCCTTCCGGTTATTACTGGCACATTGTGCTTGTGATCCTGGTGCCAAAGGGTGTGTACCTTAAGCGGATCACTATTAGATATATCAAAATTTGAAGTAAACTGTACAACAAAAAAAGCGCTGTACACCGCTATCAGAAACGGGTATAAGAAAAACTTAGTTGCTTTTTTTGATAGATACATACAATACCCGGGTGATGCCGGAAGAGTGGCAAATGTACTGAAAATTAAACCGATTATCCCATCAATTCTGTCTTCAGGAACCGCGCGGTATGGCTTTCTTTGTTCCTGATCATTGCTTCGGGTGTTCCTTCAAATAATATGCTGCCGCCGCCGTCCCCTCCTTCGGGACCAAGGTCGATGATATGATCGGCTACTTTGATCACATCAAGGTTGTGTTCTATGACTAATACCGTATTGCCGCGGTCAACTAATTTATTCAATACGTCGAGCAGGTGCTGGATATCCTGGAAATGTAAACCGGTGGTGGGTTCATCTAAAATATAAAATGTTTTGCCCGTGTCTTTTTTACCCAGCTCCGTTGCCAGTTTCACCCTTTGCGCCTCACCGCCGCTGAGCGTTACAGCCGATTGTCCCAGTGTAATGTAACCAAGCCCCACATCCTGCAATACTTTTATTTTCCTGTACAGGTAAGGAACAGGCTGAAAGAATTCACAGGCTTCATCCACCGTCATATTCAATACATCACTAATCGATTTTCCTTTGTACCGTATCTCTAATGTTTCCCTGTTATAGCGTTTGCCATTGCATTTTTCGCAGTGCACGTAGACATCGGGCAGGAAGTTCATTTCAATCACCCGCATACCACCCCCTTCACACACATCGCAGCGGCCGCCTTTTACGTTGAAAGAAAAACGGCCTGCATTATATCCGCGTATTTTAGCTTCAGGAACGGCTGCAAATAAAGTCCTGATCTCTGTAAAGAACCCGCAGTAAGTTGCAGGGTTGCTCCTGGGTGTACGGCCGATGGGCGACTGGTCAATCTCTATCACCTTGTCTATATGCTCCAGTCCTTTTACCGATTTAAACTCCATCGGTGTTACACGGCTGTTGTAAGCATGTTTGAATAATATGGGGTATAACGTTTCATTGATCAGTGTAGACTTACCGCTGCCACTGACACCACTGACAACGATCAGTTTGCCTAACGGAAACTGTACGTCTACATTTTTGAGGTTATTTCCTTTGGCGCCTTTCAGTTCCAGTTCCTTGCCATTGCCTTTCCTTCTTTCTGCCGGCACTTCAATATTTTTTTTACCGCTCAGGTATTGAGCCGTATCGGAATGGCTCTGCAACACTTCTTTGGGCGTTCCGGCTGCAACGATCTGTCCGCCGTGTATCCCTGCTTTCGGGCCTATATCTACCAGGTGATCGGCCGCCATCATAATATCCTTATCATGTTCCACAACCAATACACTGTTACCAATATTGCGAAGGTTTTGCAAGGCGGCGATCAGCTGGTGGTTATCGCGCTGGTGCAACCCGATAGAAGGCTCATCCAATATATAAGTGATACCCTGCAACTGGGAACCTATCTGGGTGGCCAGCCTGATACGTTGTGATTCACCGCCGCTCAGTGTCCGGGAAGGGCGGCTAAGCGACAGATAGGTTAATCCCACATCCAATAAGAATTGCACCCTTTCACGAATTTCTTTCAGGATGTCTTTGGCTATTGTATTCTGCTTGTTGCTCAACCGTTGTTCGATAGTTGCAAACCATGCCAGTAATTTGTCTAAGTTCAGATTGCTCAGTTCTGCAATATTTTTCCCGTCTATCTTGAACCAGAGGCTTTCCTTCTTCAATCTTGCGCCATTACAGGTGGAACAGGTTTTCAGCTCCATGAATTTTTCCACCCACGCGAGTAAGGTCTCACTGCTGCCACTTCCTGCAAACCAACGCTTCAGCATCGGCACAATTCCTTCAAATGCTCCTTCATACGGATTGCCGGCAGGTGCTTCATCCATATCCGCAGTGTCTTCCGATTCTCCATTGGCATTACCATATAATAAAATGTTCATCGCCGAAGGTGAAAGATCTTTGATCGGTTTATCAAGGCTGATCTTATGTTTCTTAGCCAGTATTTCCACGTTACGGAACATATAGGCATCGCGTTGCTCACCTAAGGGTGCAATACCGCCTGCTTTGATACTCATAGTTGTATCGGGCAGGATGGCTTCCATATTCACTGTATAAACACTGCCTAAGCCCTTACAGGCGGGACAGGCGCCATAAGGAGAATTAAAAGAAAAGGCATTGGGTGATGGCTCTTCATAACTGATGCCTGTGTCTTCACACATCAACTGGCGCGAGTACTGCACCAGCTTATCCTGCTCATTCACCAGGAGGAACATCAGTTCTTTGCCCATTTTCAACGTTTGCTGTACGCTCTGGCTCAACCTTACCTTCATATCTGGAGTAACCTGCAGACGGTCAATCACCACTTCAATATCATGTATTTTATAACGGTCAACCTGCAGCTTGGGCGTAAGATCCATCACTTCCCCATCTACCCGCACTTTCAGAAATCCTTTCTTGCGTATCTCTTCAAACAGCTCACGATAATGTCCTTTACGGCCACGGATCAATGGCGCCAGTAAAGTAATCTTCTTGTTTTTGAAACGGGAGTAAATATTCTCAACAATTTCTTCCTCACTGAACTTCACCATTTTTTTACCCGTATTATAGCTATACGCCTCCCCTATACGGGCAAACAATAAGCGGAGGAAATCATATACCTCGGTTACAGTGCCAACAGTTGAACGGGGGTTTTTGTTGGTAGTTTTCTGCTCAATAGAAATAACGGGTGAGAGACCTGTGATCTTATCTACATCCGGACGCTCCATATCGCCCATGAACTGCCGGGCATAAGCGCTGAAACTTTCCATATACCGGCGCTGCCCTTCATTGTAAATGGTATCGAATGCCAAAGAGGATTTGCCGCTGCCGCTCACGCCTGTAAACACCACTAATTTGTTCTTGGGAATGGTAATATCAATGTTCTTCAGGTTGTGCTCCCTTGCGCCGAATACCTCAATAGATTCTCCTTCCAAAACAGGGGTTTTCTTTGTCTTTGCCATAGCTGGATCATAAAGATAGGCAGATGTTGGGATGGCTGATGGCTGATTTGAAGATTTCTGATTGGAGGGGAATTTGCAGCCTCCCTGTTTCAAATCAGCCATCTTAATATCAGCGATCAGAAATAAAAAATTTGGTGGTTTAATTCTTTCAATCTTACCTTTGCGCCAGTTCTTTAAGCAACAACTTATCAAGAAAGGCAGAGGGAAATGGCCCGATGATGCCTTGGCAACCCATATCGCTTACTCAGCGGTACGAAGGTGCCAACTCCGACCACGTATACGTGGAAAGATAAGTCAGAGTAAAAGTTTGATACCAAAGCGATGCGTCGCTCACTATATTTCAAGCTCATCTGACTTACGGGTGAGCTTTTTTTTGTCCTCCCCGGTCTGAAGACCGGGGTAAAGAGACCGGGGTAAAGAGATACTCATTCTGTAAGTTGGTTCTCCTGACAAGTTTTGCACGAAGAAGATTGGTAACAGTAATTATTAACCAATCCCTCATTACTCCCCCTTCAGGGGGCTGGGGGGTAAATCTTCAAGACATGAGCAACGCAACGCAGTTGATCCACAGCATTCCGGTAGATCCTTTAACAGGAGCTATTTCCGTGCCCATTTACCAGACTTCCACTTTTGTACAGGAAGCACCGGGTGTAAACAAAGGTTATGACTATTCCAGGAGTGGCAACCCTACCCGCGCCACTTTGGAACAATTGGTAGCACAATTGGAAGAAGGCAGCACAGGACTTGCCTTCAGCAGCGGCCTCGCAGCCATAGACACTGTTGTAAAATTATTGAGGGCTGGTGATGAGATTATTGCCGTAGATGATATTTATGGCGGTGCTTTCAGGCTCTTTACCCAGGTGTATGAGAAGTTTGGCATCAAAGTAACGTATGTCGATACAAGCGATGCAGCCAACGTATTCAGCGCCATTACACCCCATACCAAGCTCATCTGGCTCGAAACGCCTACCAACCCCACTTTAAAGATCTCTGATATTAAAGCCATTGCAAAAGTAGCAAGGGCCAGCCGTTGCTTATTTTGCGTGGATAATACTTTTTCTTCCCCAGCCTTGCAGCAACCGCTTTCACTGGGAGCCGATATTGTAGTTCACAGCGCTACCAAATATCTCGGCGGGCACAGCGACCTGGTGGCAGGTGTGATAGTGGCAAAAGACAAAGCACTTGGTGACCAGCTTAAGTTTCTCCAGAATGCCTGCGGGGCAGTACTGGGGCCATTCGACAGCTGGCTGCTGATACGCGGCATTGAAACATTGCACCTCCGGATAAAACAACATTGTTCCTCCGCACTGGCTATTGCAAGATTCTTAGAACAGCACCCGGCAGTTGACAAAGTGTTTTACCCGGGACTACCCTCTCATCCTAATCACGCCATCGCTAAAAAACAATCAAAGGGTTTTGGTGGTATTGTTTCTTTCACTTTGAAACATGATACCGAACAGGCCGCAGTTGCATTTGTTACCAATACCAGGCTGTTTCAACTGGCAGAGAGCCTCGGTGGCATTAAAAGCCTGGTATCGCATCCGGCCAACATGACGCATAAATCAATTCCGGCAGAAAGAAGAAAAGCAGCCGGGGTAACAGATAGCCTGATCCGTTTGTCTCTTGGACTGGAAGAAACAGAAGACCTCGTAGCCGATCTTGAGGCAACATTTGAACTGATTTTAAAAGATCTCAAACAAGCAACTATAGCAATTAACGCATAATACAATAACAGATAATGGTAGCACACAAGCAATTGACAATTGGCCTATTCGGATTTGGCGTAGTAGGAGAAGGTTTATACAAAGTATTACAGCAAACCCCTTCGCTAAAGGCTGAAATAAAGAAAGTATGTATCAAAAACCCGGATAAGAAAAGGGACGCACCTGCTGCTTTGTTCACCACAAAGAAAGAGACGTTGCTTTTTGATGAAAGTATTAATGTGATTGTAGAAGTAATTGATGATGCCGATGCAGCCTTTGACATCATATCTACAGCCCTTCGTAACGGAAAAGCAGTAGTAAGTGCCAGCAAAAAAATGATTGCGGAACACTTGCCTGAAATATTAAAACTGCAGCAGGAAACAGGCCTGCCCTTCCTTTACGAGTCCGCAGCATGTGCATCGATTCCTGTAATACGCAACCTGGAAGAGTATTACGATAATGATCTTTTGCATTCTATCAAAGCCATAGTAAACGGATCCACTAATTTTATTCTTACCAAAATGTTCGAGGACAAATTAGATTTTCAATCTGCCTTATTACTGGCCCAGCAGCTCGGCTTTGCGGAAAGCAACCCCAAATTAGACATAGAAGGATATGATGCCGTAAATAAATGGAGCATCTTATTGAATCATGCTTATGGCATTGTAACACATCCTGACAATATTCTCTTTTCCGGGATACAGAACATACAGTTGAGCGATTCGCTGGTAGCCAAAGAAAAAAGCCTTGATATCAAGCTGATTGCCCAGGCAAAAAAACTTGGCAACGGACAGGTGGCAGCTTTTGTATTACCACAATTCGTAAAACACGACGATCCCCTGTCATTTGTAAAGAATGAGTACAACGGGGTGGTAATTGAAAGTGGCTTTGCCGACAAACAGTTCTTTTATGGCAAGGGCGCCGGCAGCTTCCCTACCGCGTCTGCGGTATTGAGTGATATTTCGGCATTACGTTACGAATACCGTTACGAATACAAAAAACTATACCACCACAAACCCCATACGCTCAGCAACGATTATTACCTGAAAGTCTATATAAGTTTTGACGACTGGAAATTCATTCCCCGTGAAAAATTTGAATGGATAGAGGAATGGCATGCAGAAGCAGAAAGAAAATACCTGATTGGCGTTTTGCATACCAATCAATTAACACAAGGCACCTGGTGGAAAGAAAACAATACTTCTCTTATCCTTACCCAGGAACCGCTTATTGATAATATCGACATCGTTAAACTTAAAAAACGCAGCCTTGAACTGGCAGGAGTTGTATAGATTTGCGGCATGCAGTTAAATTACCATTTATTCAAAAACGGCGCAATACTTACTACTGTTACAGGTGTTGCGCTGTTATTGCTCTCAGCCTGCCTGGGAAAAAATGAATGCTTTCTTCTGCTGAATACTGACCTGGGAAAAATGGCCGACCAGTTCTTCCGTTACTGGACCAACCTTGGCGACGGTGCGGTATGGGTCATTGTGGGTCTCTTATTCCTGGTCTATAGAAGAAAAATATTGCCCCTGTGCTTCAGCGCTGTTATCATTTCAACACTGATCGTACAGGTAACCAAAAACTTTATCTTTCCTTCGGTACCCAGGCCAACCAAAGCTATTAGTGAGCTGACATTGATACATACCGTTCCCGGTGTAGAACTGCATACTATGAATAGTTTTCCATCGGGCCATACAACCACTGCGTTTGCTGTTTTTTTATTAGCCTGCTTAGTCATTCCTAAAAAATGGGTGATTCCTGCAGGGTTTATGTATGCACTGCTGGTAGGTTATTCCAGGATATACCTTGCACAACACTTCCCATTAGATGTGGGCGCAGGAATGCTGGCAGCAGTTATAAGCATACTGCTCTCCATAACCATACAAAAAAGATTTTCTGCATTAACTGCTGGCCGATCTGTTCCTGCTTGATCGTGTAGTGCCGGACCGGGCAACCGCATTATTTACCGCATATCAATTGAACAGGGAACACGCAGGAATGATTAAATAACTTTAGGTGGTATGAGAAAACATACCACGAGATATTGGGTTTTTCAACTGGGAGGGTGGAGCCTGTATTGCCTTGGGTATGGCTTTTTTTACCTGACGATACGCACCCGGCCACAGCCATTTTTCTTTGAACAGTTGATGATGCACGCCTTATTGGGCCTGCTTTTCACGCATGTGATGCGTGCAGTCATACAGCATACGGGCATTTTGGGATGCAGTTTTAAAAAACAGGTGATTACATTGGTTGCCCTTTCCCTTTGTGTTTCTTTTTTTATGGGCATTTCTTCCATATCTGCTGAAAGATTACTCCACATACAAGTGACACAATCAGAGCAATACTCTTTTCTAAATATTGCCATTCGGTATGCTTTCTCCTATTTTCACTTTATTATACTCTGGAACCTCATCTACTTTACTTACCATTATATCCAGAAAACGAAACAACAAAAAATAGACCAGGCAAAATTGGAAAGCCTGCTGAAAGAACTTGAGATCAGGACCATCAAAGCACATATTAACCCGCATTTTATTTTCAACTCGCTGAATAGTATCCGGGCTTTAGTAGTAGAAGAGCCCGAAAAAGCCCGTTCAGCCATTACGCAGTTAAGCAATATCCTCCGCAATAGCATGCATAGCGATAAAACAGAGAGAACATTGTTTGAAAAAGAGCTGAGTGTTGCCAAAGATTATCTTGGACTGGAACAGATCCGTTTTGAAAACCGCTTATGTGTATCATACAGCATTGATGAAGACACGCTGGATCAGCCGGTACCTACAATGGTGTTACAGGCACTGATTGAGAATGCCCTGAGATTCGGTATTGACAATGAAGTAAAAGGAGGCTCTATCCATATCAGCTCTTTCTTCAGCAATGCGCACCATGTTGTAAGCGTTCAAAGCAGCGGCGATTTTGAAGCTTACAGCAACACGCAAAGCATCGCCATTTACAAGTTGCAGAACCGGCTGGAACTCTTATATGACGCTGATGCCAGTTTCGAATTGCAGCAGGCAAAAAACGGCCTGATAGACGCGATTGTGCGTATACCTGTTTAACAGAAACAGCAGTGCAGGAATTTACATCAGGAATGTTTCTGATACAATTTTTCCGTCTTTTACTTCATACACACAAAGTTCAGACATGTTCATCCTGTCCCGGCCCTTCATTTTCACGTCCATGCCCATGATCAATGCGAAAGAATTGCCTGCTGTCAACGGATCGGATACCGTCATACTATGCATCTCTTCGACCATAGATTCAAACTTATGCCCTTTTAGGATGATGGCCTCAAGCCCCTTTGTTTCTTTGTCAAAATCGGGTGAAGGGAAAGGTTCGATACTGATGGCATCGTTTGCAAAGAGTTCTTTTTGGGCGGTTTCAAACTGGCCCTGACGGCAGAGTTCTGCCAGCCGTGCAGCGATCTGTGGTGTTGTCATTTTTTTTCTTAAAACTACAGAAAAAAATAACGGGCGATATTAAGTTTTGATGAACGGAACAGGAAATAAAGCCATAAAGAGCAATTGCTTACTCCTATGGCTCTGCCGGTAGCTTTTAAGCGCAAATACTAAATCCGCTTCAAGACTTCCTCTCCCATTGCATCTGTACCCAAGATCATTGATGCCGGGGTTGCAGCATCTGCAATATCTTTTGTTCTGAAACCGGCCTTCAAAACAGCGTCTACTGCATTGATCACAGTTTCCGATTCTGCTTTTAACCCAAAAGAAATATCTAACAGTAAAGCCGCCGAAAGAATGGATGCCAACGGGTTAGCGATACCCTTTCCGGTAATATCATGTGCAGAACCATGAATAGGCTCATAGACGCCTGTTCCGTCGCCAATAGATGCAGAGGCTAACATTCCCATTGAGCCTGCGATCTGAGAAGCTTCATCAGTCAAAATATCACCGAATAAATTAGCTGTCACAACAACATCAAAACGTCGTGGGTCTTTGATCAGCAACATGGCCGTTGCATCAACAAACTGGTGTTCCACTTCAATATCAGGGTATTCCAAAGCAATTTTCTGAACCACCTCTCTCCATAAACGGCTTGTTTCAATTACATTAGCCTTATCAACAGAACATAATTTTTTCTTTCTTGTACGTGCTGCCTCAAACGCTTTACGGGCGATACGCTCAACTTCAAACCGGCTGTACTCAGCTACATCATACGCTGTGTCGCCATCGTTCTTACGGCCTTTTTCACCAAAATAGATGTCGCCCGTCAATTCCCTGAAGAATAAAATGTCCGCGCCCTTTAGAATTTCCGGTTTAATGCTTGATGCGCCCAATAATTCATCAAACAACTTAATCGGGCGAAGGTTAGCATATAGTCCTAATTCTTTACGCATCCTTAACAAGCCTTGTTCAGGTCGAACCTTAGCAGATGGGTCATTGTCATACTTTGGATGGCCAACAGCGCCAAATAAAACCGCATCAGATTTTCTCATTTTCTCCAATGATTCATCGGGCAAAGGATTCCCCGTTGCTTCAATAGCCACGTGCCCGATCAGGGCTTCATCATAAGTAAATTCATGGTTGAATTTCGCAGCTATCTTGTCCAATACTTTCTTACCAACTGCTGTTACTTCTTGTCCAATTCCGTCTCCCGGAACTATGAGGATGTGTTTTTTTGCCATGATATAATTTGAAATATTAACTCAACAAGTTCAGCATTCTGTTAGTAGCAATAATTGCAGACACTGTTTGATCGCTATCTAATCCGCGTGTTTTGAATTCTTTGCCGTTATAATCCCATGTGATGATGGTCTCGCACAATGCATCTGATTTTCCGCCAGGTGGAATACGAACAGCGTAATCAGTCAGCAAAGGCAATTCTAATTTTTTTTGTTTGTATATCAATTTCAGCGCATTCATGAATGCATCATATTGGCCATCGCCCTGCGCATGCTCTTCAAATATTTCTCCGTCTATATTTATTCTTAAGGTCACAGATGGCCTCAAATCTTTTGAATGGGTCAGCACGTAATTATCAATGTGTACTTTCTCCTCAATCCTATTGCTATCCAGCACATCGGAAATAATATAGGGCAGGTCTGACTGGGTTACCACTTCTTTCCTGTCGCCTAATTCAATCACCCGCTGTGTCACTTTTTTCAGGTCGGCATCAGATAACTGAATACCCAACTGCTGCAGGTTATTTTCAATATTGGCCTTGCCGCTTGTTTTTCCTAATGCATACTTACGTTTACGACCAAAACGTTCAGGCATCAGGTCATTATAATATAAATTGTTTTTCTTATCCCCGTCAGCATGAATACCCGCAGTTTGTGTAAATACATTCTCACCCACAACTGGCTTGTTGACGGGAATCCTGAAACCTGAGAATGTTTCAACGAGTTTACTTACCGAGTATAAAGATTTTTCAACGACAGAAGTCTTTACATCACTCACGTAATCATTTAAAACAGCTATAGCGCTTGCAAGTGGTGCATTCCCAGCTCGTTCTCCCATTCCATTCACCGTAAGGTGCAAACCTCTTGCACCTGCGTTCACCGCCTCGAGTATATTCGCAATACTCAGGTCGTAATCGTTATGCGCATGAAAATCAAAATGAATGTTTGGATAGCGCTGAACAATTGCAGCGATATATTCGCGTGTTTCTGATGGAATTAAAATACCCAATGTATCAGGTAATAGGATCCGTTTGACGGGTTGCGTAGTGAGAAAATCCAAATACTGAAAAACATAGTCTTGCGAATGACGCATCCCGTTACTCCAATCCTCTAAATATATATTACAGGAAATATTATTTTTTTGGGCCAATGCAATTACCTCGCCCACTTCTGCAAAATGTTGCTCAGGAGTTTTCTTAAGCTGATGCGTTAAATGATTCAATGACCCTTTGGTCAGAAGATTCATTACAGTGGCCCCAGCCTGCAGCATCCAGTTGACAGAAGTTTCTCCGTCCACAAATGTTAGTACCTCAATCTTATCAATAAACTCGTTTTCTCTGGCCCATGCTGTAATGTTTTTTACCGCTTCAAACTCACCTTCCGATACACGGGCAGATGCAATTTCAATCCGGTCAACCTTTACTTCGGTAAGCAACAGTTGGGCTATTGTTAACTTTTCAGAAGCAGAAAATGACACACCGCTGGTTTGTTCACCATCACGGAGTGTCGTATCCATTATTTCAATATGACGTAGCGCTGTTGCCATTGGTTCTTGCCCGAAGCTATTGGCCAGCGGCTAACAGCTATATTTATAAAGGTTAAAATTCACGGTGGGTTGCAAATGATAGGATATTCTCTTTCATTGCCTGTAAATAGTCAATATCGTCGAACCCGTTGGTAAGATTATGTTTTTTATATCCATTGATCTCAAAAGACTCATTTTCGCCGGTTGCCACAATGGAAATGGTCTGCGCCGGCAAATTCACTTCTAATTCAGCTTTTGGATCAGCTTCAATTGCTTTGAAAATCTTATCCAGGAACCCGGGGCTGACCTGAACGGGAAGGATACCGATATTGAGTGAATTGCCCCTGAATATATCAGCAAAAAAGCTTGAAACCACACAACGGAAGCCATAGTCATAGATAGCCCATGCAGCATGTTCACGGCTGCTTCCGCTTCCAAAGTTCTTACCCGCCACCAGGATCTTCCCTGAATAAATGGAATTGTTAAGAACAAAGTCTTTTTTAGGCGTATCATCTCCATTATATCGCCAGTCTCTGAATAAATTATCGCCAAAACCCTTACGCTCTGTGGCTTTCAGAAAACGTGCGGGGATGATCTGGTCTGTATCTACATTTTCAATCGGTAAAGGAACCGCTGTACTTTTTAATACGTTGAATTTATCGTACGCCATGTTAATTGATGATTTCTGATTTTAAGATTTTTTTACAGCAGATCCCTGGGATCTGTAACAACACCTGTAACAGCAGCAGCAGCAGCCACTAAAGGGCTCGCCAACAATGTTCTGCTACCCGGACCCTGGCGACCTTCAAAGTTTCTGTTACTGGTACTAACTGCATATTTCCCCGCAGGTATTTTATCGTCATTCATCGCCAGGCAGGCTGAGCAACCCGGCTGACGTAATTGAAAGCCTGCTTCCGTTAAAATATCTAAAATGCCTTCTTCTTTAATCTGGCTCTCTACAATATGAGAGCCGGGCACCAACCATGCAGTAATATTATCCGCTTTTTTTCTGCCCTTGACAATGGAGGCAAATGCACGGAAATCCTCAATACGGCCATTGGTACAGCTTCCCAAAAAAACATAGTCAACCTTCTTGCCCATAATTTTTTCGTCTTCCGCAAAGCCCATGTATGCCAGTGATTTTTTATACGAAGCTTCCCCGTCTTTTACCGCAGATGCCAGTGGGATGTTTCTTGTAATACCTGTGCCTAAGCCTGGGTTCGTACCATAAGTGATCTGTGGTTCGATATCATCGGCATGATAATTTAATTCAAGGTCGAATTTGGCGCCGGCATCTGTCTTAAGTGTTTTCCAATAAGCCAATGCCTTATCCCAGGCTTCTCCTTTTGGAGCTTTCTCACGTCCTTTCAGGTAAGCAAAAGTTGTTTCATCAGGAGCAATCATACCGCCACGTGCACCCATTTCAATAGAAAGATTGCAAACGGTCATTCTTCCTTCCATGCTCATCTTCTCAAATACTTCGCCTGCATATTCAACAAAGTACCCGGTTGCGCCACTGGCAGTAATTTGAGAAATGATATACAATGCAACGTCTTTCGGGGTAACACCCTTGCCCAAAGTTCCATTGACATTAATGCGCATTTTCTTTGGTTTAGGCTGCATAATACATTGAGATGAAAGCACCATCTCAACTTCCGATGTACCAATACCAAATGCAATAGCGCCAAATGCTCCGTGTGTTGAAGTATGAGAATCACCGCAAACAATGGTCATTCCGGGAAGCGTGATACCATTCTCAGGCCCAACAACGTGCACAATACCATTTTTGGGATTCCCCAGTCCCCAATGTGAAATACCATATTTAGCTGCATTGTCTTCCAAAGCTTTTAACTGATTGGCCGAAAGCGGGTCTTTAACAGGGAGGTGCTGATTAATAGTAGGCGTATTATGATCAGCGGTTGCAAATGTTTTTTCAGGGAACATGACTGTAATACCCCTGCTTTTCAAGCCTAAGAATGCAACAGGGCTCGTCACTTCATGAATAAAATGCCTGTCGATAAAAAACACATCAGGACCATCTTCAATTTTCTTTACCACGTGTGCATCCCACACTTTATCGAACAAGGTGCTTGGAGTGTTGCTCATTTTCAAAAATTTTAGAAACTGATTAACTAATCTTTAAATAAAACAGTAAAAATCGATAAAATTTCCCGATTAGCCTTGATTTATACGAATTTTATTTACCAAACCCTAACAAATGTTAGCAACCAAACCAATAAACCAATCCGTAAAAAACCTTCTTGGGGCATTACCAAAATCAATTGTGAGTACGAAGGTACTGCTTCTTGGAAGACAAGCTAAGGTTTGTGAAAGAACATTCGCAGTCGTCTTATTAAAAAAAGAAATGATCTATTGCATGCTACGATACATGTACATCTCACGTTTTAGCGTATTGTTCATGTTGCCAGTAAGGGGTCTGGTTAAATTTGTACCAGTCATTTACCAATCCTGTTTGAAAAGCCGCCCAGTATGGATCTGCGGGACTAAAGCGAAAAGCATACCGCAGTAAATTATAGCAGGTGGTGAACTGGCCGGTAGCAATCAGTGCCTCCAGGCGGCGATCACGTATATGGTTTTCGTCAAACCAAAGGGTGGTATCCATTTCTGTAGCCATCTTTGCCACTTCCTGGAGTTGTTTCGAAGGTTGAAGCAGTTTAACCAGTGAGATGGACTGACCATTGACAGATGCAGTTGGATTGTTCCTGAACCATGGTTCATGTTTCAGATCCATTATTCTTTGTTCGTTATTTTTTGGGCTTAACAGGTAAATCGCATTTTGCAGCGAAAAATCACGCCAATGCTTTATCTCTACTCTTGTTACCTTAGTATCATCGCCTTCCGCTTCATTGTTTGCATTTAGTTTTTTTTCTGTTACTCTTTCAAATAGCCGGTCATAAGAAATGCGCCGGATCTTTTTCAGAAATACCACTGCTGACAGGTAAGCTGCAGAAGTGGCCCTTGCATTGAGTAATTGCAATACGATACTTAACCGGAGTTTCAGGAAAAGGAAAATATGTTGAAAGATGAGGATGCCAAATGTATTTTTCTTTTTATCTGAATTTTTCCATGCCATAAATCCCCTGACAGAGAGCAATATCACCAATCCCAGCAAACAACCGGTGGCGCCAAGCATTGCGTAAAAAAAACCAGGCCATTCTTTCGACAATACACCTGCAAGGGAAAATCCGAACACTACTAAGAGCAATAATATATATTGCAAAAGAGAGTGTTTTTGCAAAAAAGCGGTTTTATTTTCCTGCGGAAATTCGAAGCCTCCCGTATAATTACTGCTGACATCACAACTGATATACAGATCATAACCAAATCTGTTCTGGGATTCCAGGCGTTCTTCCGCCCTGATAAAAGAATCGATACCCTGGTTATCATCAATACCCCCATCCATAAAACCAAAGCAGGGAGTCTTGGAATTCACGTCATCATCTTTATCTGAAGAATATCGGGGGTCCTGCTCTATTGCTTTTTCTAATTGCTCTTTTCCAATTTCAGGCGAAGTAAAATCCACAGGAAACATAAATGGTTCAAAGCCAACCGGGAAACAGGAAGAGCATGCCAGTATATCGCCCAGCTTGATGGACTGCAAAACTTTTAACGAAGGGTCTCCACTTTTAAATTTCAGGAACTTATTGCCGGCCACTCCTGCATTCTGGAAACGGAACAACATCCCGTCATCAAATTCTGTACTATTAGCGCAGACTTCCGCAACTGCACCGGGCGTATGTTTCCAGTAGATGCCAAATGTTTCCTGTTTAAATACCAATTCATCGTAGGCAATAGAAAAAGCGTTAATCAGGTTCCTTGATTTTAATGGCCTTCCGACCCAGCAGGTTTGATCCTGCAGAATGTCAAACACACGATTCACCAGCAGGCATCCCTGAAGTGTCTGTTCAGTCATTTGTTTATAAAAATCTGCAAAGGAAGCCCCTTTTCGCTGGTTGGCCGTATAAGCAAGATTTGTGATGGTACCACCTGATGCTGATGAAATAAAATTCACCAGGCTGGTTAGTTTTCTGCCGCCTATTTCCATTGTTTCCATATAGGACAAACAACCAAGCGTATAAGAAGCCGCCCGGAATCCGCCACCCGAAAAGCTTAGTGCAATATTTTCGAGGTGCCTGGGTTTGATATCAATGTATTCCATAACGGCTTTTGTTATGCGTTATTGAAAAAGTTAATTTCAGGTTTTGGCAACATCATCTACACACTATAAATTTTCAATACACTGATTAATTTTTAATCAATAGCCATTGGGGAGGTGCAGGTGTAATAATTTCATTAGAAAAGAGCGCATCTTTAATTACTGCCATAAGTGATCTTTTCAAATGGCAATGATTATCTTTTCTTTGCTCTCTTTATAACTGCTTTTTTAGGTGCGGCTTTTTTCTTTGTAGCAACTTTCTTATTGAGTTTAGCTTTTTTGTTAGGTATCGCTTTTTTCTTCGACGCAGTTTTCTTTTTCGGTGCGGCCTTTTTCTTCGGTGCCACTTTCTTTTTTGGCACGGTTTTCTTTTTCGGCGCAGCTTTTTTCTTAGATGCCACTTTCTTCTTCACCGCGGCTTTCTTCTTCACGGATACTGCCTGCTTTTTCGGCGCTGCCTTTTTAACTGGCTTTTTGCGCATAGGTTTTCCCGCGCCAGCCTTTGTTGCAGTAGCAGATGAAGCAGCGGCAACATTAGCTATTGTACCAAAGATAAAATTGATCTCATTGATATTGCTTCCCGACTGGTAACTCGCCATCCATTTGGGATCGGTAGATAAACCTGTATAGGCTTTGGATCCTTTGTTATTATTCGCAAGTGAATAACGCCAGTGAAAATGATCATATACTGATAAAATGTTTACCGTGTATTGTTGGGCCAGGGAAGGATTGTTTTCGATGATATTCATGTTATCATCGTTTTTACTGCTGGCTTTGGGGCCAAGGTTATGTGAACCGGTAATCACCACGGGATGATCGCCAAAAGGATCAATAACCACTACCTTGCTATGGATGGTAACCATTTTGGGAGTGATCTCTTTGCTCCAGTAAGAAAATTCTCCACCAATGGCTTTGGGTATTACCGTATCAAAATCAGTAGACTGTGGATTAGGATTACTTTTATGAATAAACACCAGCGGTGTTTTTTTACCACCGGGATCCTGGTTCATGATTCCATGTACAAAAAGGTTTTCCTTGCCTGGTTTACCGATCTGGTCAACGATCTCATTATATAAGGTATCCTTTGTTCCAGGATTGAAAAATAAAAAGAGTATGCCCTGTTTGGCATTGTCGATGAGTGCTTTGGCTGCGGCCAGGTCAACGAACCCGCTCACTGGTGCGAACCAGGTGGAGAGGTTCTTTTGAACATTACCTTTTGTATTATACTGGATAAAAGATTTTGGATAGGTATTGCCTGCTGCTTTTATCTGGTTCCACTCATTGAGGTACCATTGTCCAACGGCTGGGTCATTGATAATAATGGCATTATTCACCTGGGTATATAAACCATTCTGCGAAAGATTGGTGCTGCCTGTCCAAACTTTATATGGCTTTCCATTCTTACAGAAGACCATGAACTTATTATGTGCAAAATGACCTAAAGGAACGATACGGTCTATCAGGTTAATGTTTGTTTGCTTTAACTGAGTCCTGAGATTTGCGTTCTCATCGTTTTGTCCCGGTGCATTTCCTTTAAATGCCCCATTAGCAAGTACCAGGTTCAGACGTTTACCGATTTTTTTAAAGGCATCAATGACCGCCATGTCATTTAATTCATATAGTGAAGCATAAATACTCAAGGTTTGATCGGAAATCACGGCATTGAGTTCTGTGAACAATTTATTGACGAGCACGCCGCCAAGAAACTTTGTAACCGGTGCAGTCTCATTACTCAAAGTGGCTGCAAGGGTTTGACTCTTATCATTTGCCTGTAAATTGGTCATCTGGTGTGACATGAACTGGGAAGAAATAATGCCGCGGTTAAAATAAGCTTCAATGCCCGTACCAGGTGCAGCAGTAGCCACGGTTACCGTATTACTCCAGTCGCTTACATTGACAGTATCCTTTACTACATTCGTTCCGCTCATGAGCATCGGTACTACCATATAGCTTACTGTATCATTTTCTTTCACATCAAAATCTGTCCAGAGTAAACGCTGGATGGGCCATTCGGTACTCGGGCGCTGTTCTCCCGGTTTTGGGTTTTGGCCGGCAAAACCGATACGATTATTCAGGGGTACGCCAGTTGCGTTGGTCTCGCCTTTTACTTTTTTATACAAGGCGAAACCGATACAGTTAGGTACGGGCTGGTCATATTTCCAGGCAATGATGACATGATCGCAATTGGCAAATGCTTTGATTTTGGATGTTATCTGATTTGGCATACAATAGTATGTTTGGTTTTAAATAAGATCTGGAAATTCACGCTACAAAGTAGAAATCTGTTTTGAATGATAAAAGGGGAAAAAGCCCCTTTTTCGAATTCCCTCTGCATAAGGCATGGTCTTTAAGTGAACACGACGCAAATCACCCGCTACAATGTCGTATTCACACCCATTAGCGGGCATTTTAGTCATCTAACTTTACTAAAAAACTATCTGTATGAGAAAATTACAGGTACGAATCGTGTACGCTTACAAGGCGACTCCAGTTTTGTATCCTCTTTAATTAAGGCTGAATTTATTGATCATTTAATCCCTTTCTATTGAGAATTTGCTGCATACATTTTTCAACCCTTGACTCCCTGGTTTTGGATTGTTTGGGTGCAGAAAAATAAAGAATGTATGCTCTTTGTCGTCCGGGTGTCAATTCATCAAAAGCGGCTTTCAATGCAGGGGTATCATCTAATTTATTTTGAAATTCTTCAGGAATGATGAATTCTGTAGTCTTTTTTAAATTCACTTTCAAACCGGCTTTTTCCACTTCAATGGCTTCATAAATATAGGCTTTCAAAATGGGTTCCACCTCCACTATTTCCCGAACATTGGTGAACCGAATCTGGCGCGCCGCCTGCGTATTCTCCGTTTGTTGGATTAGAATACCATTGGCATCATTTAACAAGGCACCTTTGAAAAACAAAAGCGCGCAGTATTCTTTAAACACATGTATCAAAACTATGTTACTTTTCTGAAACATGTAACAAGGAACACCCCACTTCAATTCTTCAGTCAGCCCACAGTCAAGAACGATCATCCTCAATTGCTCCAGTTCTTTCTGCCACTTTTTGGCTTTATTAAAATAAAAATCAACCTTAGGATTTATTCTATTCATTTATTAAAATTAACTGAAATGATTTTTCTATCAGCAGGTCTGAAATACCACGATACCACAGCCAGGATTAGCAATAGTAACGAGGGAAATATTTCCTTAACCAAATCACCCGATGCTATATGTGAAAATACAGCTCCCGACATGGCAAAGAAAAAGCCTGCGTAAGCCCATTCCTTTAGCAAAGGAAATTTAGGAATTAGCACTGTTACAACTCCCAAAATTTTCCAAACACCTAATATTGTTATAAAATAGACAGGATAGCCCAAATGTGTAATAAAATCTACTTCCGTTCTCACTTTGAATAACTGTACTGCTCCGCTTGATAGCATTCCTAATGCAAGCCAGATAGTAACAATCCAATAGATAATTTTATTTCTCTTTGTCATACTATGTTATTTTAATTTGTTTACGATGTCTTGCAATCGGTTATGTGCCATATTTATGCCTTGAGCAAAAGGTAACTGCAGCATTTGGTCCCTGAATGCAACCGATCTATATACTATATGCATATTGAGCTTGCTGGTGTCGTCAGTAAGTTGTTCAAATTCGAGGAACTCAAGCTGGACGTCAAAAGGTGCATTCTCCATTTCAAATGTCCGTGTAATTTTCCGGTTCAGAACAAACTCATGGATTACCCCATTGGACCGAAATGCCACGTTTCCTTTAGCATCTGTTGTTTCAAATTGATAACTGCCGTGCTTTTTATTTTCGAGTTTCAGCACTTTCGTTCCCATCCATTGCTCAACAATGTCGGGCTCTACATACGCTTTAAACAATAATTCCAATGGCAAATCGAATTCCCTTGTAATCACTAATTCCTGTTTGCGGTCTTCGGCATTAATTTTTGTTTTTTGTTCCATATTATTTGCTTTTATATTTTTTCATTATTGTTTCTAATTTGTTGAATCGGTCATCCCACATTTTGCGGAATGGTTCAATAAAGTCGGCTACTTCTTTCATTTTTTTTGCATTGATGTGATAGTAAATTTCCCTGCCATTTTGTTTTTGTTCAAGTAATTCGCACTCGGTGAGTATTTGCAAGTGTTTTGAAACTGTCGGTCTTGCTGTATCAAAGTTTGAGGCTATCGCACCTGCTGTCATCGATTGCGAAGCAACCAACAAAAGTATAGCCCTTCTTGTCGGGTCTGCTATGGCTTGAAATACGTCTCGTCTTAAATTCATTACGTAGCTATTTGACTACAAATATATATGTAGTTATTTAACTACACAAATTTTTTGCGATTTTTCTAACGGATGTTTTTGGGTGTCGTCAGCTGTAAGTCTGAATGATTGTCAGCCGCTATTTTTCTAAAAGTCAGCGAAGGGTTCGAACCAAAATAAATCAAAAAAAATGCTACTGAATTGTTTTTCAACAACTTATAGGAAATTTCGTGAGTTCAAAGTGTGTAACGTCTAAACCGGTATCAACTGATCAATGCAATCGGATATTGCATTATTGTGCCGGAAAAGATTGAATGAGTACCTCTTTAATTGATACTGCCGCCCTAATCTAATCCTGTTTCTGTCCTTAATAATGCAACAGTTCCTTTTAAATTTTTCCGTTCCATTTTAAGGTTACACGCAGGATTGGCACTTTTAGTTCGTGAACTGAATTTTCTTTTTGTAGCTGAAACAAAAGTGCATGCTAAATCCCTAAAACGCTTGTTGGCATTTATTTGTATGGTTTGAACCAAAAGAAAAAGCCCCAACAAATCTGTTGAGGCTTTCCGTCGGGAAGACAGGTCGACAATATTGCTCCTAATATGTTAATATTCAGTGACTTGGCTTTTTTTAAAAATCCAACTCAAGGAACTACTCAGGATAAAAAATGTGTTTGTGAAAGAACTATTGCTAAGGTACAAAATACAGGACATCAATACTGCTTTTTTCATATCAATATGATGTACCCTACTTGTAGGACAGATAATGTGTTTAACTAAGATATAAAGAA
>CAZDQB010000024.1:0-312 GCA_964507525.1 uncultured Sediminibacterium sp.
AGCTGATCAACAACATCGCCAAAGGCCATGGCGGTCTTTCTGTATTTGCCGGTGTGGGTGAGCGTACACGTGAAGGTAATGACCTGCTGCGTGAGATGATCGAAGCCGGTATCATGAAATATGGCGACAAGTTCAAACACAGCATGGAAGAAGGCGGCTGGGACCTGAGCTCGGTGGATATGGAAGGCCTGAAAGAGTCCAAAGCTACATTCGTATTCGGACAGATGAATGAACCTCCGGGAGCACGTGCGCGTGTGGCCCTGTCTGGCCTGACCATTGCTGAATATTTCCGTGATGGCGATGGTACCGGGA
>CAZDQB010000024.1:322-23585 GCA_964507525.1 uncultured Sediminibacterium sp.
TCTTCCGTTTCACCCAGGCCGGTTCTGAAGTATCAGCCCTGCTGGGCCGTATGCCTTCTGCCGTAGGTTATCAGCCTACGCTGGCCACTGAGATGGGTCTGATGCAGGAGCGTATCACTTCTACCAAAAATGGTTCTATCACTTCCGTACAGGCGGTATATGTGCCTGCGGATGACCTGACCGATCCTGCACCTGCAACTACATTTGCTCACTTAGATGCGACTACCGTATTAAGCCGTAAGATTGCCGACTTAGGCATCTATCCTGCAGTGGACCCGTTGGATTCCACTTCACGTATCCTCACACCTGCGATCGTGGGTGATGCACACTATGATACGGCCAACCGCGTTAAGCTGATTTTACAACGATACAAAGAGTTACAGGATATCATTCCGATTCTGGGTATGGATGACTTGAGTGAAGAAGAAAAGAAGACCGTACAGCGTTTCCTGTCGCAGCCATTCCACGTAGCGGAACAGTTTACCGGCCTGAAAGGCGTATTCGTAAGCATTGAAGACACCATCCGCGGTTTCAACTCCATCATGGACGGTGAAGTGGATGAATACCCCGAAGCAGCTTTTAACTTAGTAGGTACTTTGGAAGATGCGATGGAGAAAGGGAAGAAATTGCTGGAAGCGGCGAAGGGATAATAAACTGATACGACCATGACTTTAGAAATATTAACTCCTGAAAAAAAGCTGTACAGCGGCGAAGTTTACGGTGTTCAACTGCCTGGTATTACCGGTTTGTTTGAAGTGCTGGACAAACACGCGCCGTTGGTAAGCGCTTTAGGCAAAGGGAACCTCAAAATATTAAAAGACAAATCCCACACAGAACACTACAGCATCCAAAGCGGATTTGTAGAAGTGCTGCACAACAAAGTAACCGTGCTCGTAGAAGGCGCTGCTGCATTATGATTGCTTTTTCCTTTTGACTTTTCAATGATATTTAAAAGCCTCCAACTAAAAATCGGAGGCTTTTCTTTTTTAATTTTTCCTTTTAATTCAATTGCGGATCAATCGGGTAATTCACCATCTGTTTATACTCCCCTCCGAGTTCTTTCAACGCCTGCTGCCATACTAAATCTTTGTTCTTGTTAAAGACAAGGCTCCTGCTGGCTTCGCGGGTGATCCAGCTTTTCTGGCTGAGTTCATCATTGAGCTGGCCCTGGCTCCAGCCGCTGTAACCGATAAAGAAACGGATATCATCGGGATCAAGGCGGCCGTCATGGAGAAGGGTTAATACTTCATCGAAATCACCGCCCCAGTAAATGCCATCAAATACTTCGAGGCCACCGGGAATGAGTATGGGTTGCTGGTGTAAGAAATGCAGTGTGTCTTTCTGAACGGGGCCGCCGTCATATAGCTGCAGTTGCAGTCCCGCTGCTTCTTTTACAAGGTCCTCCAGTTTAATATTGAGGGTTTTATTCAGGACAAACCCAAAGCTCCCTTCATCCTGGTGTTCACAGAGCAGTACCACTGTCCGGGTGAAATTAGGATCTCTCAGGAAAGGATCTGAGATCAGTAACATACCAGGTGTGACCATGTCCATATTGAAAAGTTACGAACTTTTCAGCTCACGTTAAAATCATTCCTTCCCTCTATATTTGCACGGATGAAGAAAACTTTTCCCGCTATTATTATCCTGATCACACTGTCCCTGCTGGGATTGATCTGGTTACAGGCATCCTGGTTCAAGACCTTGCTGGCATTGCGGGAGGCACAGTTGTATTCCAGGCTGAATGAGGCCGGAACAACCGTAGCCAATGACCTGAGTAAGGCAGTGTATAGCGGCGGGGGAGCGGGACAGTCACTCCGCACACCACGCAGGGGCGGGTTAAGGTTGGGGCCGGATTTTCATTTGTATGTATTGAAGCCGCCGACCATCGAAGACAAGTTCACCACACAGGAAATATATGCCAAACTCAGGCATGCATTTGATATTGAGGAGATCAAAGGACTGCAGTTTGAATTTGCGGTTTTCAACGGAACGGGTGACCTTGAAATGGGCACAACTTCATTTGGGAAAGAGTACGCCGATACGGTTAATAACAGGAAGCTGATCATTGCTATTGTACCGGAGAGTGGTACGGATATGGAAGGCTTTGCTTCTTTTGAACATATTGTAGTGGTGATTCCTGACTACAAAGCGCAGGTATGGAAATCGCTTCGCTGGGTGATCTTTGGGGCAGCTTTGTTTATGATGGTGATCATTGCTGCGTTTTATGTTACAGTGCGATCATTGCTCAGGCAAAAGAAGCTGAGTGAGATCAAAAGTGATTTCATTAATAATATGACGCATGAATTCAAAACGCCGCTGGCTACGATCTCATTGGCAGTAGATGCGATACGGAATGAAAAAGTGCAGCGTGATGAGGAGAAGATGAAATATTTTTCAGGCATTATTAAAGAAGAGAACATCCGCATGAACAAACATGTGGAGACCATTTTACAGGCCGCTTTATCTGAACGGCAGCAACTGAACCTGAATCTCGGTACTTTGCATGCACATGAAGTGATACGGAAAACACTGGACAATTTTCAGTTGCAATTGCATGACAAGCATGCTAAGGTAGAGTTGCTGCTGAATGCAAAGAATGATGTGATATTGGCTGATGAAGTGCATTTTGCCAATATGATCTCCAACCTGGTTGACAATGCCATCAAATATTCGAAAGAAAGCCTGCTGATAAAAATATCCACCCACAGCACATCCAGCTTATTGGTGATCCGCATAGAAGACAATGGTATAGGCATGAGCAAAGAGTCGCTGAAACGCATCTTCGAAAAATTCTTCCGTGCCCATACCGGTAACCTGCACAATGTAAAAGGCTTTGGATTAGGCATGAGCTATGTGAAAACAGTGATCGACGGACACAAAGGAAAGATTAGGGTAGACAGCACCCTGGGCAAGGGAAGCAGCTTCACCATAGAAATTCCCGGCATGAATCGTGAATGATCCTCACCATCTATCAGGGACTAAAGTCCCCCTCTTAAAACATTACTGATCTCATATTCCCTCGCTCTAAAGAGCGGGGCAAAGAGTGGGACAAAGAGCGGGGCAAAGAGTGGGGCAAAGAGTGGGGCAAAGTTTCAGATAAATAGTCGATGAGAAAGACATTGATATTATAGTGTCATATTAAAATGATGCAACCCCGAAGTTCACAAATATCTTCATTTTTGCCCGCTCTTTGCCCCGCTCTTTAGAGCGAGGGAAGGAAAAGAAGACATCCATCTCCATAACTCAGAAATCTGAATTCATGCACTAATGCATAATCATACATCTTTCTCCAGTCATCTCCGGTGATGGCTGCTACGATGAGGAGCAGGGTGGATTGGGGTTGATGAAAATTGGTAATCAAAGCATTGATGAGCCTGAATGAATAGCCGGGTGCAATAATGATCTGTGTTTTGGTGAGGAGCCGTGTTGTGTTATGTGTCTTCATCCATTGCAATAAGGATTGCAAGGCATCTGCTGCGGGAATATTTTTTTCTGCCAGTTCATAAGGTTCCCATTGCGTGAGGTGAAGGGAGGCGGGGGTGAGATGCGGATGCAGTTTTATTTTGACACCCAACCAGTAGAGGCTCTCCACTGTTCTTAAAGAAGTAGTGCCGACAGTGATGATGGTGTTGGGTAATTGTTGCAATATCTTTTCAATCAATGATTGATGTACATCGATGAACTCTGCATGCATTTCGTGTTCATGCATGGTAGCGGCTTTGACAGGTTTGAAAGTGCCGGCGCCTACATGGAGTGTGACAAAATCATGTTGTATATTTTTTGCTTTCAGGGTATCAAACAGGCGATCCGTAAAATGTAATCCCGCAGTAGGTGCAGCAACAGATCCATCATGACGGGCATAAATGGTTTGGTATCTTTCCTTGTCAGTTATTTCTGCAGCGCGGTTCAGGTAGGGAGGTAAGGGAACCAGTCCGGCATGGTGCAATACTTCTGCAAAGGTTAAAGTCGCATCTCCCCATTGCAGCTCGATAACATAATAATCGCTGCACTGTTTTATCTTTTGAGCAGACAGTTCGAGCGTCCCCGTCTGCGTGCTGAGCTGCTTCTTAAGTATTTCTTCCTTCCATTTCTTCGCCCCGCCTACCAAACATTTCCACCACACTTTTCTTTTCTGCAGCATAGCCGTAGTGATATCGGGATATTGCTCATGGGGTTCTAAACAGAATATCTCAATAGTTCCGCCGGTCACTTTTTGAAACAATAACCGGGCTTCCACCACTTTGGTATTGTTGAAGATAAGGAGGCTGCCGGCGGGTAGCTGACCGGCTAATTGCGCATAGGTTGACTCAGTCATGTGACCACCCCGGTAGACCAGCAGCTTACTTTGGTCGCGCTCAGCCAGGGGGTATTTGGCAATGCGGGATTCGGGGAGGGAGTAGGTATAGTTGGTGATTGACAGGTTTTTTGGATGCATGGGGGGCAAAATTCAGAAATCAAAATTCAGAAGTCAAAATGGTTGTTTTGACGGGGTTACGTTTTAGGTTTCCACTGCTTATTCACGTTGAAATGGGGTTTATTCACTTTAATCCACATGCTATTCACACCTGTTTTTGGGGTAAATCACTGCAATTCAGTCTCCTATTGCGTTCTAAGTCATTTAGTTCTGTGGATAAATACAAATACGCCAAATTTGGGATAAAAGTGGGAAAAAGTGTTATTTTGTGTCAACAAGTGGTAATCTTGGAAATATTTATTAACCAATGAACGGATTTCACGGCGAATATGAGGCTACGGTAGACGCGAAAGGTCGCTTCCTGCTTCCGGGCGGACTGAAAAAACAGTTGCCTGAAGGGGAGGGTCGTTTCATCCTCAGCCGTGGTTTTG
Source organism: uncultured Sediminibacterium sp. (assembly GCA_964507525.1). GTDB lineage: Bacteria > Bacteroidota > Bacteroidia > Chitinophagales > Chitinophagaceae > Sediminibacterium. The sequence goes on from CAZDQB010000024.1 coordinate 5,168, forward strand.
AAAAATGCCTCACATTGTATCCGATCAAAAGTTGGGAACAAATTATTGCCAGGATCAGCCAGTTGAATGATTTCGATCCCAAGGTACGCCAATTCCGTCGTCAGTTTTTAGGTGGAGCTACAGAAGTAGAATTAGATAGTGCTGGCCGCATGCTCCTGCCTGCCTCACTGAAGGAATATGCGGGATTAGGCAAGGACATCATCCTGGCCGCTGCCCTTGACCGTTTCGGGATCTGGGATGCCGGTATGTACAAACAGCTCTTTGAGGATTTTTCTCCCGAGACTTTTAGCAGCTTAGCACAGGAGGTGATGACGGGGAAGATGTCTGACGTCTGATTTTATGATATATGATGGTGCTGAACAAAAAGAAAACTATGAAAGAAAAAGAAAGCAAGCCAGCCATCAGCCATCAGCCATCAGCAAATGACTACCATATTCCCGTACTCTACCAGCAATCACTCGATGGTTTGGCAATCAAACCTGGCGGTGTTTATGTGGACTGCACTTTTGGTGGTGGTGGTCATAGTAAAGGTATCCTGGCGCAGTTGAATGAAGCAGGGCGGCTCTTTGCCTTTGATCAGGATGCAGATGCGCAGCGGAATATTCCTGCCGATGATCGCGTGGTTTTTGTGCCGCAGAATTTTCGTCACCTGCAGCGCTTTCTGCGTTTGCACAAAGTGACGCAGGTAGATGGTATACTTGCCGATCTTGGTGTGAGCAGTTACCAGTTTGATGAAGGCGGCAGGGGCTTTTCTATCCGCTTTGCAGGCCCGCTTGATATGCGTATGGACAGGAGGCAGCCTTTGACAGCCGCTGATATTGTTCGCACTTACAACGAACAGCAACTGCACAAACTGTTTGAACAGTATGGCGAAGTATCGAATGCAAAAACCCTGGCGAGACAGATTGCACAACAGCGGAACCATTTGCAGGTAACCACCATTGAGCAATTTAAAGCGCTGATCAGTCCCGCAGTGAAAGGAAATCCCAACAAGTACTTAGCCCAGGTATTCCAGGCTTTGCGAATGGAAGTGAACGACGAAATGGGGGCATTGCAGGAAATGTTGCAGCAGGTTACTGCTGTATTAAAACCAGGTGGCCGTGTTGCCATCATCACCTTTCATTCGATAGAGGACAGAGTGGTGAAGAATTTCTTTCGCCAGGGCAGTTTCGACGAAACACCCGATAACCCCCTCTTGCCTGTAAAGAAAGAATCGGTACTGAAAGTAATAACAAAGAAACCAATCACTGCTGCTGAAGAAGAACTAAAACGAAACACAAGAAGCCGGAGCGCCAAACTAAGAATAGCGGAGAGGAAATGAGAAAATAAATTTTGCCCCGCTCTTCAGAGCGAGGGAAAAAGAGAAAAGAGAGAATGGCTGATTTTAAGATGTAGGATGTAGGATTTTTTGATGTGGGATTTTAATAAATGCAAACAATAGAAAAAACTTTACCCCGCTCTTCAGAGCGAAGGGAACAAAAAATGACAAATACAGCACCCAACAAAAATCCCCTGAAGGGTTTATTCAACTATCAGTGGATCACTAAGAACATTCCTTTCTTTTTGTTCTTGTCGGTGCTGGCTGTACTGTACATCGCCAATGGTCATATGGCCGACCGGACCATGCGTAAGATCAACAGCACTTCCAATGAACTGAAGGAATTGCAATACGAATACAAAACGCTGAAGAGTGAAGTGATGTTTAAAAGTGAAGAGATACAGGTGGTAAAAGCAACAGAACCATTGGGACTGCGGGTGGTGAAAGAAATGCCGCAGCGATTGAAAGCAGAACACTGATTGCCCCGGGCTTTAATACTTGCCCCGGGCTTTAGCCCGGGGAATAAAAATTATGGAAGTAAAACGCGACATACTCTGGAGAGTTTACCTCAGTTACATACTGGTGGTGGTGGTATGCGTGGCCATTTTTGGGAAGGCGGTTTATATACAACAGGTACAGGGTAAGTATTGGCGGAGTATGAGTGACAGCCTGCACCAGAAAATAACAGAGATAGATGCAGAGCGTGGAACGATCTATAGTGAAGACGGTCAAATGCTGAGTACCAGTATTCCGCAGTTTGATATCTATATGGATTTCAGGGTGGCGGGACTGAGAGAAAAGAATGGACTGAAGTTCAGAGAGAACATAGATTCTTTGAGTTATTGCCTGGCTGATCTGTTTAAGGATCAGTCAGCCGGCGAGTACAAAGCTTTGCTGAAACAGGGATATCGCGATAACAGCGCTTATTTTTTACTGAAGAAAAAAATAACCTTCAGGCAGTATGAAATGTTGCGTCAGTTTCCGCTGTTCAGGTTGGGCAGGTATAAAAGCGGACTGATCGCCAACGAAAGAACGGTGCGCCTGAACCCCTACCAGATGCTGGCTTTCAGGACCATTGGCCTGGCGAGGGATTCCAACAAAGTGGGCTTGGAAATGACCTATGACAGTGTGCTGAAAGGAAGGAATGGTAAACAATTGGTGCGTTCTATTGCCGGTGGGGTAACAGTGCCGGTGGATGATACTTATGAGATAGAGCCCGAGACAGGAAAAGATATTGTCAGTACGATAGATGTGTTTATCCAGGAAGTGACAGAGAATGCCCTGATGAAGATGATGATCAAAAATGAAGCGGAACATGGTTGTGCGATTGTAATGGAAACAAAAACCGGAAAGATCAAAGCCATCGCCAACTTAGGTAAAAGAGGAGAAGGAAATTATTGGGAAGATTTCAATTATGCCATCACTCCATCTGAACCCGGTTCCACATTCAAGCTGGCAACGCTGATGGCTTTGCTGGAAGACAAAAAAGTTTCTTTGAACCAGACGGTGAATTTAGAAGGCGGTACCTGGCGGATTGCAGGACAGACAGTATATGATAGTGAGAAACATGGCAGGACAGATGTTACCGTGAAGCAGGCTTTTGAACTGAGTTCGAATGTGGGCATGGCCAAGCTTGCTGCTACTTATTATGCAACATCGCCAGGTCAGTTCATACGGCACCTGAAGAAGATGCGGATGGATACGCTGACAGGAGTTGACTTAACAGGAGAGAAAAGACCGGTGATCTATAAGCCGGGTGGAAAATACTGGGGCCCGACAACATTGCCCTGGATGGCATTTGGTTATAACCTGGCAGTGAGTCCCCTGCAAACCTTATCACTTTACAATGCAGTGGCCAATGATGGCAGGATGATGAAACCTTATTTAGTGAGTGCGGTGAAAGAAGAAGGGATGTTGCTGAAAGAAATTGAACCGGTGGTAAGGGACGAAAAAATATGCAGCGAACAAACACTGCAACAATTGAAAACATGCTTAGAAGGCGTTTGTATCGCCGGTACGGCAGCCGAGCTCTTTAAAAACAATCCTTATCCTGTTGCCGGCAAGACAGGTACAGCATTGGTGGCAGATAATAACAGGGGTTATGCTGATAAGATCTATCAATCGTCATTCGCCGGATATTTTCCGGCAGATAATCCGCAGTATTCCTGTATTGTAGTGATCAAAAACAAACCGCATGCTGCCGTGTTTTATGGTGGTGCCGTTGCGGGCCCGGTGTTCAAGGAGATAGCAGACAGGTTGTATAGTTCCTATGTGCGCCAGTCGAACAAACCAAACACCAGGATAAAGAAAGCAGACAGCAGTTCTTTTTACTATACGGGCATGAAACAGGATATGGCCGTTGTGGCCAACCAGTTGCAACTGCCTTACAGGGATTCTTCGGGTAATACAGATGAGTGGACCAATATCACTGGCAGGAATACCGTTGTGGTAATGAACACGAAAAAAACAGACCCGAAAGCAATGCCCCAGCTGAAAGGAATGGGCCTGAAAGATGTGGTGTACCTGTGTGAAAATATGGGACTGAGAGTGAATGTGAAGGGGAGAGGCAAAGTAGTGGGTCAGTCGATTGTAGCGGGACAGCAGATTGCGAGGGGGCAGGTGGTGAGTGTGGAGTTGAACTGAATGTAAAATTCAAAAAGCAAAATTCAAAAGCAGAAATAAAGCGTCGGTAATCAACAATTCCTTATGGCGATATTGCAGGACATATTATATAAGGTACACTTAACGGAAGTGCACGGCACCACGAACAGGGAGGTAACGGGGATACAGCTCGACTCGAGAAAGGTGACAGAAGGGTCTGTATTTGCGGCCATCCGTGGTGCATTGTCCGACGGGCACGCGTTCATTGACAACGCCATTGCCGCAGGTGCTGCGGTGATTGTTTGTGAAGAGATGCCTGCTTCGTATGCCGATGGCGTTACTTACCTGAAAGTGAACAATGCACAGCAAGCGGTGGCATACATGGCCCACTTGTTTTATGATGAGCCATCATTGAAAATGAAATTAGTAGGTGTAACAGGCACCAACGGCAAGACAACCATTGCAACCCTGTTGTTCAAACTGTTTACGCAGCTGGGGCATACCTGCGGATTGATCAGTACGGTTCAGAACCAGATCGGAGCTGTCATCATTCCGGCCACACATACCACACCGGATGCGGTGAGCCTGAATGCCTTGCTGAAACAGATGGCAGAAGCAGGTTGTACGCATGTGTTCATGGAATGCAGCAGCCACGCTATTCACCAGCACCGTATTACCGGCCTGCAGTTCGCCGGTGCTTTGTTCAGCAATATCACCCATGATCATTTAGACTACCATAAAACATTTGAAGAATACATCCGTGTCAAGAAAAGTTTTTTTGACCAGTTGCCTGCGTCAGCGTTTGCTGTTTCCAATGCAGATGATAAGCGGGGCGAAGTGATGTTGCAGAATACCCATGCTAAGAAATATTTCTACAGCCTGAAGAGTGCAACTGTTTTCAAAGGCAAGATACTCGAGAATGCACTGACGGGCCTGGTGATGCTGGTGAATGACAGGGAAGTGCATTTCAGGCTGATTGGTGAATTCAACGCTTATAACCTGCTGGCTGTGTATAGCGCTGCTGTTTGCTTAGGGGAAGATAAGGAACAGGTACTGGTGAAACTGAGCATGCTGAGCGGCGCTGAAGGCAGGTTTGATTATATCATCAGCAATGGACTGATCATAGGTATCGTTGATTATGCACATACACCTGATGCATTGGAAAATGTGCTGGCCACCATCCGGAAGCTACGCCAGGGTCATGAGCAGATCATTACGGTAGTGGGTTGCGGGGGCGACAGGGACAAGACCAAAAGACCAGTAATGGCACAGTCCGCCTGCGACCTGAGCGACCGCGTCATCTTTACCAGTGATAACCCGAGAACAGAAGATGCCGGCCAGATATTGAGAGACATGGAAACCGGGTTAACCAGTGCTGCCAAAAGAAAATATATCTCTATTATAGACCGAAGAGAAGCCATTAAAACCGCCGTGAGTTTTGCCAAAGAAGACGATATCATATTGGTAGCGGGGAAGGGCCACGAGAAATACCAGGACATCAGCGGCATAAAATACCCGTTTGATGACAAGCAGGTGTTGCGAGAGATGTTTGAGTTGTTGGGGAAATGATTTTGATGGACGGTGGCTGATTTTTTGATGGCTGATTTTAGAAGATAGATAGTTTAACTGTAGATCATAAACCACAGGTTATGTTGTACCAATTATTCACCTGGCTAAAACAAACATTCAATGTTCCCGGAGCGGGGATGTTCCAGTTCCTGACGTTCAGGATTGCGATGGCGATCTTATTGTCGCTGTTGATTGCTACGGTGTATGGCAAACGCATTATTTTATTCCTGCAGCGCAAACAGATTGGAGAAAGTGTGCGTGACCTGGGACTGGAAGGACAGGTGCAAAAGAAAGGCACACCCACCATGGGTGGTATCATTATCCTGCTGAGCATACTGATACCTACTTTGTTGTTTGCCAACCTTGATAAAGTATACATCCGGCTGATGATCCTGTGTACGGTATGGCTTGGGATCATAGGTTTCTTAGATGACCATTTTAAGATCAGGGCACGCAAAGCAGCACAGGCGAAAGGGGAAGCGTATAAAAAGAAAGACAGTGATGGACTGGCAGGCATTTCAAAGATCATTGGCCAGATTGGTTTGGGCATCATCATAGGCGTAACACTTTATTTCAGTAATGCAGTAACGGTGGAAAGAGAAGTCATCGGGGATGTTTTTGTAAAAGACAGCGTATTGCATACAGGCGAGCGGTTTGCAAAGGATTCGAATATTGTGATCAAAAAAATTGATGGCATTCAAAGAAAGTTTGTCAGGGTGAAAACGCCCATCACCACCATTCCTTTCATCAAGAACCATGAATTCAATTACAGCAGGCTCATCAGCTGGATGGGTGCTGGCGCAGAGAAATATACCTGGATCATTTACATCATCATCGTCACACTCATCATTACAGCCGTAAGTAACGGGGCCAACCTGACAGATGGGTTAGACGGACTGGCCGCTGGTGTCAGCGCTATTGTTGGCGCAGGGATCGGTTTGTTTGTTTATGTAAGTGGTAACTACAAGTTTGCCGATTACCTGAACATCATGTACATACCGAACCTTGGCGAACTGTCCATTTTCGTGGGTGCTTTTGTGGGTGCCTGTATTGGCTTCCTGTGGTACAATGCCTTTCCGGCACAGGTCTTCATGGGCGATACCGGCAGCCTCGCGCTGGGTGGCATCATTGCATCATTAGCGGTGATCGTAAGAAAAGAATGGCTGATCCCTATTTTCTGCGGCATCTTCCTGGTGGAGAACCTGAGCGTGATCATCCAGGTGGGTTATTTCAAATACACAAAGAAAAAGTATGGCGAGGGCAGAAGGGTATTCTTAATGAGTCCCCTGCATCATCACTACCAGAAGAAAGGATTTCATGAGAATAAAATTGTACTGCGATTCTGGATTGTGACGGTATTGCTGGTAGTGGCATCGATTGCTACATTGAAGATCAGGTAGGAGGAGACAATAATAAGACGGACATAATATTAAAAGGTAATTAAAGCATATGCATCAACTGGTTGTATTAGGCGGTGGAGAGAGTGGCGTGGGAGCTGCTTTGTTGGGAAAGCAGCAGGGGTATGAAGTATTTGTGAGCGACGGAGGAAGTATCAAACCCAAGTATAAACAGGAGCTCATTGACAATAAGATTGATTTTGAAGAAGGGCAGCATACCACTGAAAAGATATTGAATGCATCGGAAGTGATAAAGAGCCCGGGTATTCCCGAGAAGAACGAACTGGTGAAGCAGCTCAGGGCTAAGGGTATTCCGGTGATCAGTGAGATAGAACTGGCTTTCCGATTCAAAGGTGACAGCAGGATCATTGCCATCACCGGCAGCAACGGCAAGAGCACGACGACCGCGCTCATCTACCATATCTGCAAGACAGCGGGACTGGATTGTGCGCTGGTAGGAAATATCGGTTACTCTTTTGCCAAACAGGTAGCAGAAGACCCGAAGCAGTGGTACGTGGCTGAGATCAGTTCTTTTCAATTGGATGATATCAAAGATTTCCGTGCAGACGTAAGTGTGCTGCTGAACATTACTGAAGACCATCTTGACCGGTATGAGTACAAGTTTGAAAATTACATCAACAGTAAGTTCAGGATCATACAAAACCAGACCATGAACGATTACTTCATTTATTGTGAAGACGATGAAGTGATCATGAAACATTTAGCATTACTAACCATCCATACTAACCCATTACCATTCTCTATGAAACAAGAAGTAAAAAAAGGCGGCTACATCAAAGGCGACCAGATGATGCTGAGAATCCAGGAAGAAAGAGTAAGCATGAGTATTTACGATTTCGCCCTGAAAGGTAAACACAACAATTACAATACTATGGCAGCATGTATCGCAGCCACGACGATCGGTATCCGCAAGGAGAAGATCCGTGAAGCAGTAAAAGACTTCCATAGCCTGGAACACCGAATGGAATTTGTAGCCATGGTAAGGGGCGTTGAGTTCATCAACGACAGCAAGGCTACCAATGTCAACAGCACCTGGTTTGCTTTGGAAAGCATGAACAAACCCGTTGTCCTGATCCTGGGTGGTACGGACAAAGGGAATGACTACAGCTTACTTGCCGAGCTCGTGAAAGAGAAGGTAAAAGCGATTGTATGTATGGGCGCGGACAATAAAAAGATCATGGAAGCTTTTAAAGATATCGCTCCTGTTATAGTAGAAACAGACAGCGCTAAAAAAGCAGTGAATGCTTCTTTCAAACTTTCTGCAAAAGGCGATGTAGTGCTGCTAAGCCCTGCTTGTGCCAGCTTTGATCTCTTTAAAAATTACGAAGACCGTGGCACACAGTTTAAAGAAGCGGTAAAGGAGTTGTGAGTGGGGGCGTAACAACCTCAGGAGATTTCTCCTTTGTCGAAATTAATATTAGTTAATGTATGATCAACGAAACATCAGATAAACTTTTTTCCCAGATACCTTCGGTGGAGGGTATGCGGAACCAGCTTGTGTACAGGACAAGGGGGGATAAGTATATCTGGGGTATTGTGGTGTTGCTGTCGCTCGTTTCCATCTTAGTGGTGTATAGTGCAACGGGATCACTGGCTTATAAGATGTACAAAGGGAACACCAGCGTGTACCTGTTCAAACAACTTTCTTTTACACTGGTGGGTGTGCTGCTGATCTATTTCCTGCACCGGATCAACTACTCGATCTTTTCGAGGGTGGCTACAATTTTGTTTATGCTGTCCATCCCCCTGCTCATCTATACCTTGTTCTTTGGCGCTAAAATTAACGAAGGCAGCAGGTGGATCAAGTTGCCCATTATCAACATGACCATTCAAACGAGCGACCTGGCGAAGCTGGCATTATTTATGTACATCTCGCGTATGCTGAGTAAGAAACAGGAAGTGATCAAGGATTTTAAAAAAGGATTTATTCCGGTGGTGACTCCTGTACTGATCATTTGCGCACTGATCATGCCGGCAAATCTGTCCAATGCATTACTCACCGGCGCTACTTCCCTGTTACTGATGTTTATTGGAAGGGTGAGTATTAAACATATTTTGCTGACGATTGGTGTGGCGTTGATACCGGTAGCGTTAATCGTGTCGGTGGCAATGCTTACCTATGACGGTAAGCAAAAAGAAGAAACAAAAAAAGTGGCCACTGCTGAAAAAGTAAAATCATTCGGCAGGTTCGGAACCTGGGTGAAGCGGGTACAGGACTTTATGTATGCGCGTGACAGTGAAACGCCTTACCAGGTACAGCAGGCTAAGATTGCCATTGCCAATGGTGGTGTGGTGATGGGGCTGGGGCCGGGTAACAGCCGGCAAAGGAATTTCCTGCCACAGGCTTATAACGACTTTATCTATTCGATCATCATAGAAGAATATGGTTTGCTGGGAGGAGCTTTCATGATATTCATATACCTGGTCTTCCTGTTCAGATGCATACGCATCTTCAGGCGATGCCCCTATGCGTTTGGCGCCTTTCTCGCATTGGGATTGAGCTTCACATTGGTGATACAGGCTGTTGCGAATATGGCGGTGAATGTAAATATTGTGCCGGTTACAGGTGTCACACTTCCCTTGGTGAGCATGGGCGGAAGTTCCTTCCTGTTTACCTGCGGCGCGATCGGGATCATATTAAGTGTAGCGAGAAATGTGGAACAGTTGGAAGGAGAGGCGATAGTGCAGGAGGAAAGGGAGATTTAGGATTTTTTGATGGATGATGGCTGATTTGATGGGGGAGGATTTTTTGATGTGTAAATAAATTTAGATGCAGGTGAAGAAAATAATTATAGCGGGAGGGGGAACTGGGGGGCACATATTTCCTGCCATCGCCATTGCCAATGCATTGCGGCAGCGGGTGCCGGGGATGGAGATATTGTTTGTGGGTGCGAAGGGTAAGATGGAAATGGAGAAAGTGCCGCAGGCAGGTTATGCGATTAAGGGATTGGATATTGCAGGGTTTAACAGGAGTTCTTTGATTAAAAATATCAGCCTGCCCTATAAACTGGTCAAAAGTTTTTGGCAGGTGCGGAAAATTGTAGACGCTTTTCAGCCAGATGCCGTGATAGGCGTGGGTGGCTATTCCAGTTTCCCGGTATTACGTTATGCGCAATCAAAAGGTATTCCCACGTTCATTCATGAGAGTAATTCTTTTGCGGGCAAGAGTAATATCCTGTTAGGAAAGAAAGCAACACAAATCTTTGTAGCATCGAATGGCATGGAGCGGTTTTTTCCGAAAGAGAAAATTGTTGTTACCGGTAACCCGGTAAGGAAAGCCATATCGCAATCATCGGTCACGAAAGAAGAAGCCCTGCATTTTTTTGGGTTGGATAACAGTAAGACAACAGTACTTGTCATAGGCGGAAGCCTCGGTGCGCGAAGTATCAACCAACTGATCGCTTCACATATTGCCGAGCTGGCACAATTCAACCTGCAACTGATCTGGCAGACAGGAAAAAACGGCGCAGAAGTTTACCGGCAAAAAGGAAAAATGTTTCCGAATGTATGGGTGGGAGCGTTTATACAGGACATGGATAAAGCTTATGCAGCGGCCGATGTGGTGGTATCGAGAGCCGGCGCTATGTCGGTAGCAGAATTATGCGTAGTGGGAAAACCAGTGGTATTTGTGCCTTATCCGCACGCAGCCGAAGACCACCAGACAGTAAACGCTGCCTACTTAACAGGCAGGCAGGCGGCGAAATTAGTGAAGGATGGAGAAGTGAACGCAAAGCTGTTCTCTGTTATCATTGAACTGGCTATGAACCAGACATTACAACAGCAACTGCAGCAAAATATCAAAGCATTGGCTGTGACCAATGCAGATGAAATGATTGCTGATGAAATATTAAAACATATCGGGTGAGTAAACTGGCATCCATACAGAAGATTTATTTTATAGGCATAGGCGGCATTGGCATGAGTGCATTGGCCAGGTATTTCCATGCGAAAAAAGTGGCAGTAAGCGGTTATGACAGAACATCCACTCCGCTTACCCGTGAACTTGAAGCAATGGGTATTGCCATCCACTACGAGGAAAGGGTTGAGCTGATACCGAAAGATGCAGATGCGGTGGTGTACACACCCGCCATCCCTGCCACGCATGCAGAACTGGTGTATTACCGTGAACACAATTACACGGTCGTTAAACGCAGTGATGTATTGCAGTGGATCACCGAAGGTTCTTTTAATATCTGCGTGGGCGGAACGCATGGCAAGACCACCGTTACTTCCATGATCGCGCACCTGTTGCGGGATTCGGGGTATGGGTGCAATGCTTTTTTGGGTGGTATAGCAGCCAATTACAACACTAATTTCTGGAGCAGCGATAATAATGTGGTGGTAGTGGAAGCCGACGAATACGACAGGAGTTTTTTGAAATTAGTCCCTGATATCGCGGTGATCACAGCCATGGATCCGGATCACTTAGATATTTATGGCACACCTGAAGAAGTGGAAAATGCCTTTGTACAATTCTCACAGAAAGTGAAGCCGGGCGGTTGCTTAATTGTAAAAGAAGGACTGCGCAGAAGCAGTGAGTTGAAAGCTGCGCATGGCTTTCGGTATAGTCTCGATGATACAGCGGCAGATGTTTATGCAGGCAATATCAGGGTCAAACAAGGCAGTTACCGGTTTGACGTGACCGCAAGATCATGGTTACTGAAAGATGTAGTGTTGTACATGGGCGGGTTGCACAATATTGAAAATATGGTGGCAGCCATCACAGTTGCCAAATACCTGAACATAGCTGATGAAAAGATCAAAGCTGCGGTAGAAAGTTTCAGAGGGGTAAGGAGAAGGTTTGAATATGCATTGAAAGATGCATCGCATGTATTGATAGATGACTATGCACACCACCCGGAAGAACTGCGTGCACTGATCAGCGGGGTGAAAAGCATTTTCAAAGAAGAAGAACTGGTACTGGTGTTTCAGCCGCATTTGTTCAGCCGGACAAAAGACCTGGCTACTGCTTTTGCGGCGAGCCTTGATAAAGCCGACCAGGTGATCTTATTACCCATTTACCCGGCGAGGGAATTACCGGTGGAAGGGGTGACAAGTGAACTGATCGCAAACCAGATGCAACTGAAACAGAAACAGGTGATGAGCAAAGAAGAGATGCAGGAATGGATGAGCAGGCAGCAACCCAAATTAGTAGTGATGGCAGGAGCGGGTGATATAGATGCATTGGTACAGCCCGTAAAAACATTGCTATTGAACCACTGAGCATGCAAAAGGTGAACTGGAAACAACGATTGGTACAGGCGGCCTGGCTGCTGGCCGGGATTGGCACGATTGTGTTATTGGGCGCAGCCATGCAGCAAAAAAACCGGAAAAAATGTACCGATATCAGGATCGAGATCACCGGTGCAGAACAACATATGTTCATTGATGAAAAAGACATCATGGATATGTTACAGAGGAATGGACCCGTTACCGGCGCACCCGTTTCAGCGCTGAATCTTCGTGGTATGGAAACGGTGATTGAAAAAGACCCATGGGTGAAGAAAGCAGAAATGTTCTTTGATAACCAGCAGGTATTGCAGGTGCGGATAGAAGAAAGACAGCCGGTGGCCAGGGTGTTCACCATCCAGGGACATTCTTTTTACCTGGACAGCGGTGCAATGCGTTTGCCGCTGAGTGAAAAATTATCGGCGCGGGTACCCATGTTCACCAACTTCCCGTCTGACAGGAAACTATTGTCAAAGCCGGACAGTACACTATTACGGAATGTAGTGAAGCTGGGCGGTTATATCCTTGCTGATTCTTTCTGGATGGCACAGGTAGCGCAGGTAGACATTACGCCACAGGCAAATTTTGAATTGGTGCCGGTGATGGGAGATCATGTGGTATCCTTAGGTAATACAGATGAATTGGACGATAAATTCAACCGCCTGTATACGTTTTATAAACAGGCCTGGCTGCAAAATGGCATGAACACTTATGACAGGTTAGACCTGCGTTTCAATAGCCAGGTAGTAGCCCGAAAAAGAAGTGCTGCTCCATTACTGGTGTCAACAGCAACCGCCGCTACGCCTGTCAAAGACAGTGCTGCAGTAATAGCAAAGTCAATGCCTGTTGTTAAACCGCTGATAAAAGAACCTGTTAAAACAAAAACTATTAATGCAACAAACAATAAAATAAATAATAATTCGTTAACGAAGAAGCATGCAGCAAATGTGAAGCAACCGAAAGCAGTGATGAAGAGTCTCACAAAAAAAACAACAAACAACTAAAACAGATACGCTATGAATCACAATGAATCACCAATCATTGTTGGTCTCGACATTGGAACTACAAAAATTGCCGCTATTGCCGGTCGCAAGAATGAACATGGCAAGCTGGAGATACTCGGCTTTGGCCGTGCCAACAGCAATGGCGTGCAACATGGGCAGGTATTGAACATTGACCAGACCATCAAAGCTATCCAGCAGGCTTTACTCAATTGCTATGAAAGCAATCCTGACCTGGAGATCACGGAAGTATATGTGGGGATCGCAGGTCACCATATCAAGAGTTTGCAAACCCGGGGCGATATCGTTCGCCAGGACCCTGAGACGGAGATCCAGCGCTGGGAAATAGACCAGTTACTGAATAACCAGCGTAAGACCTTTATACCGGCGGGCGATCAGATCATTGATGTGATACCGCAGGACTTCCATGTGGATAATATTCAAAATATTAAGGATCCTGTAGGATATAATGGCGTGAAAGTTGGCGCTAATTTCCATATCATCACGGGCGACAGGAATGCAATCCGGAATATCAACCGTGCGGTGGAAAGAAGCGGGCTCAGCACCAAAGACCTGGTATTGCAGCCGCTGGCTTCTGCAAGCGCTGTGATGAGCGATATAGATATGGAAGCAGGAGTGGCTATCCTGGATATCGGTGGCGGCACCAGTGACCTCGCTGTTTTTTATGAAGGCATTTTAAAACATACGGCTGTAATACCATTTGGCGGGGAGAACATTACTAATGATATCCGCATGGGATTAGGCGTGTTGAAAAGCCAGGCTGAAGCCATGAAAGTACAGTTCGGCAGCGCATTGGCTGATGAGGCTAAGAACAATGCCTTCATTACCATCCCTGGATTGAAGGGCATGCCCGCCAAAGAGATCAGTGTGAAAAACCTTGCAGCCATCATACAGGCACGCATGAGCGAGATACTTGATTTTGTAACATACCATATTAAGCAGGTGGGACTTGACAGTCGCGCACTGAATGGAGGTATTATCTTAACAGGAGGAGGCTCACAACTGAAACACCTGATCCAGTTAACAGAATATACCACCGGGCTGAATGCACGCATTGGTCTGCCAAATGAACACCTGGCGCCCAATCATATCGATGAGCTGAAGAAGCCGATGTATGCCACTTGTCTTGGACTGATCTTAAAAGGATACAGCGATTACGATCACAAATACAAAGAGTTCGCTGAGAAATTCAGGAAAGTAGATGTGCCGAGGGCGCTGACTGTAACACCGGCTACGCAGCCTGTTGTGGAAGAAACACTGGCTACCAATGTACGTGTGGATGTAACCGAAAGAAAACAAAAATTCTGGGATAAGTTTAAAAATAACCTGATAGACCTGTTCAAGGAAGAGGAAGACCAGGTGATTAAATGATTGCATCCAATGCCCCGTTTTTAAAATCCAATGATCCAATTTTTATTGTATGCAAGAATATCTACCTAACCCAAATAATACGCTATGATTCACTTTGATCTTCCCAAACAGAAATCCTCCATCATCAAGGTCCTCGGTGTAGGGGGCGGGGGAAGCAACGCTGTTAATTTTATGTTTGAACAGGATATTACAGGCGTTGATTTTATTATTTGTAATACCGATGCGAAAGCAATTGAACAAAGTAATGTACCCAATAAAATACAACTGGGACCGCACCTGACACAGGGACTCGGCGCCGGCGCCAACCCCGAAGTAGGAAAGAAAGCCACAGAAGAATCGCTTGACGAGATCAAGCGCATTTTAGAGGTCAACACTAAAATGGCCTTTATTACAGTAGGCATGGGCGGTGGTACCGGAACCGGCGGCGCTCCCATTGTTGCACAGATATGCAAAGACCTGGGCATCCTTACGGTAGGTATCGTAACCACGCCTTTCGGATTTGAAGGCCCCCGCAGACAGCTACAGGCTGAAGAGGGGATCAAACAATTGAAACCTTATGTGGATACCCTGCTGGTGATCAGTAACGATAAGCTGCGCATGCAGTACGGTAACCTTAAAATGAAAGAAGCCTTCAGCAAAGCAGACAATGTACTGGCAACTGCTGCTAAATGCATCACGGATATCATTAACAGCCGCGGTCATATTATTGTTGACTTTGCCGATGTATGTACCGTGATGAAAAATGGCGGTGTGGCTATATTGGGTAAAGCGGAAGTGGAAGGTGAGGACCGTGCACAGCGTGCTATTGAAGAAGCGCTGGCCTCTCCTTTACTGAATGATAACGATATCACAGGAGCCAAATGGATACTGATCAATATCAACAGTATGGAAGGCGAAGATGAGTGCACCATGGACGAACTGGAAACCATCAATAACTATCTCCGCATGCAGGCGGGAGAAAACACCGATGTGATTGTGGGTATGGGCTACGATCCTACCTTAGGTAAGAAGATAGGCATTACTTTAGTCGCTACCGGTTTTGAGCACAAAGATCCTTTTGCTAAACCCGTGGCCGTGAAAAAGCCGGAGCCCAGGCCTGAAAAGATTGTGATGACATTGGGACTTGATACGGAAGAACCCAAACCCGTACAGCAATTGGTGCAACAAACCCTGCCATTGGAAGACAAAGACCCCTTTGCGCCAAGGATGCAGGAAACACCGGTTGAGGAACCCGTTATCAATTTGTTTTCACAGCCAGCTCCTGCAGCAACATATACTGAAATAGCGGAAGTAGAGGAGCCGGGATCAACTGTACTGCATTTTGAACTGAGTACGGAGCTGACCACCGATGTAAAAGTGGAAGAACCCATGCAGGAAGAAGTACATGTGGCTAGAACGGTAATTAACGAGATGCTGGATTTCAAAGTAACGGAAAAACCCGCAGCTCCTGCTGTGTCTTACCTGAATAAACCTGCTAATATCTACGCCGCTTCTGAGCCCGAACCGAAAGAGGTAAAAGCTGCGACACCGCCACCGACGGTTGAAACAAAAGCTGCACCTGCACCTCAGCCGGTTCAGGAAGAAGCACCAATGGAGATGCAATTAGTGATGCGCGAAGAAGCAACCCCGCCCGCTGCAAAACCAGCTGCCCAGGTCGTGGCACCCGTATCTGTACACGATGATGTGCTGGATGATATGGAAGAACAGAAAAGAAGGGCTGCAGAAAGGATCCAGAAACTGCGTAACCTCTCTTTCAATATGAACAACACCTCCGATGCAAACAATGAGTTCGATAGTGTTCCTGCCTATGTTCGGCGTAATATGGAATTGTTTGGAAACACATTGACTTCTGTAGAAAACTTCTACAGCAAGTACACCGTAAGCAAAGATGAGAATGATCAGACGCAGATATCAACCATCAATACTTTCCTTGACGGTAAAAAACCTGACTAAAGATTGCTCACCATAGATGATTTGATTTTTGTTTAGCTTGGTGATTTTAGTTGTTGTCCTCCCGACTGAAAAGTCGGGAGTTTTTTTAACCCCTTCGCCCTGAAGAGCGGGGTAATTTTTTATAGATCTCTTCGTTTGTGTACGGTGTAACAGATCAGCCAGATGATGGCTGTCAATACGATCGTCAGCACGATGTGTTGGGAAACCATGCCTAACGCCGCTTCATAATTTGCTTTGGCATCTTTTCCGAACCTGCCAATAAAGGCAGGGGCTACTAATAAACGGTCAGATATTTCAAAAGGCAATAGCCTGGCAATACCATCGGCGTGGTACCTGTATTTAAGCAGGTTGACCAAAATATTTTCAACGATGAGGTAATAAAAAAGAAAGACGCCCAATGCAATGAAGGCTTTCTTAATTAAATAACCGAGCAGGAATGCAATGGATAACTGCGCGAATGTTTGCAACAAAAAAAGCGGGATATACTGTAATTGCTCACCCCACTGGCCCGACAGGCTTTCACCGCTATAGATACCAAAACCCGCTGCCACCAGCACATACACGATGGTGGCGATGATGGAGATGATCAGTACATCACAGAGCTTGCTGGTGATGAATTGGTTCCTGCTCCAGCCATCAATAATGTTTTGCCGGTGTGTTCTGAAATTATATTCATTGGTGATCAGCATGATGACCAATATAGACGGCAGTATGACAAAGAACGACGAAAAATATGCGACCGAATGCCAGGCTTCCGGGAATGCAAAAGGATTGCCCAATAACATTTTAGCGAGGTTATTGGCGGCATCCTTACCTGAAGTGATCTTCATGTAGATATTGTAGAACATGGTGTTAATGCCGGGGTAAGTAAGCATAACAATGCCCAGCATCCACCAGAATGCCGGATATTTTTTCAGTTTCAGCCATTCAATTCTTATGAGTGCAAGCATGGTCGATCGTTTAGCAATTAGTCATTGGTTAATTCAAGGAATTTGGTCTCCAGGCTTTTCCTTTTCAATACCAGCAGGTTCAGTGCAATACCTTTTTCAAAACAAAACCGGTTGATCTCTTCTAACCTGGCAGTACCTGTTGGAAAGAATAACTGTACTGTACGGCCATCCTGTTTGATAGTTGTATAGCCCGAAAAATGCCCCAGTGTTGCGTGCAGGAGATCGGGGTTATTGGAGGAGACTTCCACGATGTCTTCGTTAACAAGCACTTCATCTACCTGTCCGGCTGTGAGCAGTGTTCCCTGTTTCATAATGGCTACATGTGTGCAGACTTTTTCCACTTCATCCAGGAGGTGGCTGGCCATGATAATTGTCTTACCCTGATGTGCCAGTGTTTTGATCAGCTCCCTGATTTCTGCAATTCCTACCGGGTCTAATCCGTTGGTAGGCTCGTCAAACACCAGTACCTGCGGATCGCCCAGCAGGGCGGCAGCGATAGCTAATCTTTGTTTCATGCCGAGACTATAGGTACTGAACCTGCTTTTTTTGCGTTGGGTTAATTTTACGATCTCCAATACTTTGTCGATATCGGCGGGTGTACCCCTGCCACTGATGGCTTGTGTAATATTGAGGTTGTCAACAGCAGAAAGATAATGATAGAGGTTGGGCGTCTCCAATAAGGAACCGATCTGCTTCCTTGTCTCCGGCGAACCGGGCCGTCCAAACCAGGCAAATGTACCCGTACCGGGTTTGAGAATATCCAGTATAATACTCAGCATAGTGGTTTTGCCACTGCCATTGGGGCCCAGTATGCCAAATACGCTGCCTTCCGGTACTTCAAAAGACACATTTTTAAGCGCCTGGATGGAGCCGTAGGATTTGCTGATGTTTTGAAGCGAAAGGACTGGAGGCATGAAGTTTGAATTCAAAAGTCAAAAGTTAAAAGTCAAAAATCTAACGCGTATAGATTGATGAAATTAGTTTCTC
>CAZDQB010000024.1:23595-44787 GCA_964507525.1 uncultured Sediminibacterium sp.
GAGTCGTCCTGATTTATTTCTCCGGGAAAACTTGTGTCTTCTGCCGAATATTCATAACGCCAGTATTGTATATGCTGCAGATGTGCATTCAGTTCCTTCTCTGCATTTTGTGCATACAAAGAACCGGACATCAGTAGTGCGATATATAGGATGATTACTCTCAAGTTTTATTAAGGTTTAGTTTCTCAGTGGCTTGCCGTTTTTCAGGACGCTTTGGATGCGTTCCAGGGTTTTCTTTTCGCCGCACAGGCTTAAGAACGCTTCTCTTTCGAGGTCGAGCAGGTATTGTTCACTTACTAAAGTCTGCTCGCTCAGGTCGCCACCGCACATAACATAAGCTAATTTTTTGGCTACTGCCACATCATGGTCCGTAGCATAGTTGCCACGCCACATGCCATTGATACCTGCATACAAAGCGCCTAATGCAGAACGGCCGAGTACTTTGATGTCTTTCCGTTGGACTGGAGTTACATATCCCTGGTCGTATAATTCAATCACACTTTTCTTAGCTTCGTTGATGCGTCTGCTGGGGTTCATGACTATTGCATCATATCCTTTTCGGAGAATGCCCATGTCAAATCCTTCCTGCGCAGAAGTGGCTACTTTGGCGGTAGCTATGGAAAGGAAACGGTTTTTTAGTGTGATGGTTTCCGGCTCATCTTCATGCATCTCATCGGCTGCGCGCATGACAAATTCTTTGGTACCGCCGCCGCCGGGTATCAACCCCACGCTCAATTCTACCAGGCCAATATAAGTTTCAGCGGCAGCACATATTTTATCTGCATGCAGGTTCATTTCACAACCGCCACCCAATGCCAGGCCATGTGGTGCGGTAACAACGGGAACGGAGGAATAGCGCACATGCATCATACTGTTCTGGAACATCCGGATGGCCATATCCAGTTCATCATATTCCTGTTCAATGGCGAGCATGAAGATCATGCCCACATTAGCGCCCGCGCTGAAATTGGGGCTTTCATTAGCGATAACCAATCCCTTGAATTTTTCTTCTGCAATACCAATCGCCCTGTTCAATCCTTCCAATACTTCTCCGCCGATACTGTTCATTTTAGTACTCCATTCAAAACCCGCCACTCCATCACCAATATCGTAGAGGCGGCAGGCGCTGTTCTTCCATACCAATTGATCGCTATGGTTTTTCAACACTAAGAATGCTTCGCCACCGGGCAGGGCCTTGTATGACCTGGAAGGAAGATCGTAGTACAAGCGCTTACCATTTTCTATTTTATAGAAATTAGTGATGCCGCCGGCGATCATCTCATTCACCCAGGGCGCTGCTTTGTAGCCGGCTGCTTTCATGGCTTCCGTTGTTTTGGCCACGCCGAGCAGATCCCAGGTCTCAAATGCACCGATCTCCCAGCCGAAGCCGGCCATCATGGCATCATCAACACGGTACAATTCATCGCTGATCTCAGGAATACGGTGAGAGATATAAGAGAAGAGGGAATAATGGAAAGCCCGGTAAAAATCACCGGCTTTGTCCGTTGCTGCACTGAGCATTTTGATCCGCTGCTTCAGGTCATCCACCGGCTTAGCGGCTTCCAGGCTTGCAAACTTAGGTTTCACCCTGGCGCCATATTCCATGGTTTGGAGGTTCAGCGTAAGGATCTCTTTACTGTCGGCAGATTTTATTTTTTTGAAGAAGCCTTGTCCAGTCTTATCCCCCAGCCAGCTATTGGCAACAAGGGCTTCTAACCAGCCGGGAATATTGAAAATGGCTTTGGATTCATCAGCGGGGCAATTCTCTGCCACTCCTTTGGCAACTTTCACTAAAGTATCAATACCCACCACATCAGCCGTTCTGAAAGTGGCAGATTTGGGGCGACCGATGATGGGGCCAGTGAGGGCATCGATCTCATCAATACCCAATCCCATCTTATCCATCAGATGAAAAATGCTCATGATGCCAAACACACCAATGCGGTTGGCAATGAAAGCGGGGGTGTCTTTACAGAGAACGGTGGTCTTGCCTAAGAACAGATCGCCATAATGCATGAGAAAATCCACAACTGCGGGATCGGTATGCGGAGTAGGGATGATCTCTAACAGGCGCAGGTAACGGGGCGGGTTAAAGAAGTGACTGCCACAGAAATGTTTTTTAAAATCATCGCCTCTTCCTTCCGTCATGAGGTGAATGGGGATACCGGAAGTATTGGAAGTGATAAGGGTACCGGGCTTGCGGAACTTCTCTACTTTTTCATAGAGCTGTTGTTTGATATCAAGGCGCTCTACGACCACTTCAATGATCCAGTCGCAATGAACAATCTCTTTCAGGTGATCATCAAAATTACCGGTAGTGATACGTTTGATGACTTCTTTGGTAAAAACGGGAGAAGGATTGCTTTTTATGGCAGCTTGTAAGGCATCGTTGACAAGTTTATTGCGTTCAGCAGGTTTGGTACTTGCTTCGGCTCCTTTGGGAACCATATCTAATAGCAGTACCTGTACGCCGGTACCTGCAAAGTGACAGGCAATACGGGAGCCCATGACGCCACTACCCAAAACAGCAACTTTTTTGATCGAAAGATTCATCTTCATATGCTAAGCTTTGTATAAAATTAGTTAGTTATGCAACTATTATACCGAAGGTAGCAAAAAAAATATCCAACTTCCAAAGCAGGGTAGCGGAGAAGTTGGATATTATTTTGGCCGGTTCGGATTTGTGTTTAATGATCACTTTTCCGAGGTAGCGGCACCCTTGTATGCCATATACAGGCAGACCAGGTAAACGACTAGCAATACATAAACTAACATAATCGGGGGGTTGATTTGTTAACCCAATATACAGAGAAATTTAAAAAAAACTTAGCATTGTCTCCCCGGTTTTATGCACTTGTGTGAATAGCGGGGGGGAAAAGGGGGGATTTTAAACATTTACTGGCAGGATTTGCCCTGCTTTCAGTTATTTTTGTTGGTATGGAAATAACTCCTGAAATGGTGGAAAACCTGGCTCATTTAGCCAGGCTGCAATTTACTGAGGCTGAAAAACTGTCGATCGGCGCTGACCTTCAGAAAATGGTTGCTTTTGTGGAGCATTTACAGGCGGTGGATACGACCGGTGTGGCTCCTTTATTGCACATGGGTGATGCTGCCAATGTGTTGCGGGATGATGTGGTAGCGGGATCGTTGTCACGGGAGGAGGCATTATTGAATGCCCCGGTAAAAGATTCGCAATTTTTCAAAGTGCCGAAGGTTATTAAAAAATAATTTCATTACCCGTACGAAACCTGTTGTTTATGAGCGATGCGATCATCCGGTTGGAAAATATCCAGAAAAGTTATTTTATGGGGAGTCAGGCGATAGCTGCGTTGAAAGGGGTTTCAATGGAGATCATGAAAAATGAATATGTGGCATTGATGGGACCATCCGGCAGTGGCAAAAGCACCATGATGAATATTCTCGGTTGCCTGGATTCCCCTACGGGTGGCAGGTACATTCTGAACAACAAAGACGTGAGTAAGATGCCTGATGATGATTTAGCTAATGTGCGCAATACCGAAATTGGTTTTGTATTCCAGCAATTCAACCTGTTGCCCCGTTTAACTGCCGCTGAAAATGTTGCCCTGCCTTTGATTTATGCGGGGGTTGGGAGGAAAGAAAGGACAGAACGCGCTATGGAAGCGCTGAAAAAAGTGGGACTGGAAGACCGGAGTCACCATAAATCCAATGAATTGAGTGGGGGACAAATACAACGTGTAGCCATTGCCCGCGCCCTGGTCAATAATCCATCCATCTTATTAGCCGACGAACCCACCGGTAACCTCGATTCAAGAACCTCTGTTGAGATCATGGAGATTTTCGGCAAAATTCAGCAGGCAGGGAATACCGTAATATTGGTAACACACGAAGAAGACATTGCCGCTAATGCCCGCAGAATCATCAGGCTGCGCGATGGGGTGGTGGAGAGTGACAGGGTCAAGGAAAAACAATACCATGGCTATCAAAATATACACTAAGACAGGCGATCTGGGTAAGACCTCGCTGATCGGGGGCACTAAAGTACCCAAGAGCCATATCCGCATTGAAACATATGGTACGGTGGATGAACTGAATTCATTTATTGGTGTGGTGAGTGATTACCTGACAGACACGGCTGTGAAGTTAACATTGAAAGAAATCCAGGACCGTTTATTTACGATAGGCTCTTCACTTGCCTGTGATCCGGATAAAGAACCCATGATGAAAATGCCCGATTTGAAAGAATCGGACATTGTATACTTAGAAGGAGAAATAGACCAAATGAATGAGGTATTACCTCCCATGAAAGCTTTTATTTTACCAGGCGGGCACTTAGCTGTCTCCACCACCCACGTAGCCCGCTGTGTTTGCCGGCGGGCCGAGCGTTGCTGTGTGAACATGCAGGAGCAGGAATTATTCGTAGACCCTTTAGTAATCAAATACCTCAACCGCTTAAGCGACTACCTCTTTGTCCTGGCCCGTTATGCGGGGCACTTATTACGGGTTGCAGAAATTCCGTGGAAACCGAGGGTTTGAATTTTTACTTTTGACCTCAAACAATCCTGCCGTCCTTCATATGCAGTACCCTGTCGCCCATAGCAGCCAGTTCTTCGTTATGGGTGACGATTAAAAATGTTTGCCGGAAATCCTGGCTTAGTTGTACAAATAACTGATGCAGTTCGCGGGCATTGGTGCTATCGAGGTTGCCGGTGGGTTCATCGGCAAAAACGATAGAAGGGTTATTGATAAGGGCACGGGCTACGGCTACGCGTTGCTGTTCGCCCCCGGATAGTTGCTGGGGCTTGTTGTGGATGCGGTCATGCAGTCCTAATGCAGCAAGTAACTGTTCTGCCCTGGCAGCCACTTCTTTTTTCTTTTTACCGGCGATCCAGCCGGGGATAGATACATTTTCCAGGGCTGAAAATTCGGGCAGGAGGTGATGAAACTGGAACACGAAACCGATGTGCTCATTCCTGAAAGCAGCCAGTTTTTTGCCTTTGAGCAGGTCGATACGCTCGTTATGGAGCCAGATAGCGCCCTCGTCGGCGCTGTCTAATGTGCCTAAAATATGTAATAACGTGCTTTTACCGGCCCCCGAGGAGCCTGCAATACTGACGATTTCACCGGTATTGACAGTAATATCCACACCTTTGAGCACCCGTAACTGGCCGTATTGCTTGGTTATATGTTCCGCTTTCAGCATCTAAATGATTGATATTAACCCTGCAAACGTACAACAGGGCGATTCATGTTGATTAAATTTTAAATATTTCTTTGCACACCGTAAAACTGGGGTTTGGTCATATCATTTATACGGCTACATTTGCAAAAAATTAAAAGGTAAAATATGTTCTGGACATTAGAATTAGCAAGTTACCTGGAAGAAGCGCCCTGGCCTGCCACCAAAGATGAACTGATCGACTATTCTATCCGGAGTGGTGCACCCATTGAAGTGGTAGAAAACCTGCAGGAACTGGAAGATGAAGGAGAAGTGTACGAGAGCATCGAGGACATCTGGCCCGACTATCCCAGCCAGGAAGATTTTATGTTTAATGAAGACGAGTATTAAAAAATGACCTCCTGAAAGAGGATGAGAATATTGTATAAAAGCTATTCAGTAATGAATAGCTTTTTTTATGGCTGATGGCTGATTTTATTGAATAATTGGATATAAATCAGCCATCAACAAATCAGCCATCAGCCATCATCAACCTATCCCCAGCTTCTGCATCACTTCATTACTCACTCCCGTTGTAGAGTAACCACCGTCATGGAAAAGGTTTTGCATGGTTACCATGCGGGTGAGGTCGGAGAAGAGGGTGATACAATAGTTGGCACAATCTTCTGCAGTGGCATTGCCCAAAGGAGCGATGGCATTAGCATAATCATAGAAGTCACCAAACCCTTTGATGCCTGTACCGGCTGTCGTCTTGGTAGGCGATTGTGAAACAGTATTGATACGCACTTTTTTCTCTAAGCCGTAGTGATAACCAAAGCTGCGCGCAATAGATTCGAGCATGGCTTTGATATCGGCCATATCTGTATAGAAGGGGAAGGTACGCTGAGCCGCCATATAAGTGAGGGCCACTACGCTGCCCCATTCACTGATGGCGTCTAGTTTTTTTGCAACGGCCAGCATTTTATGAAATGACATGGCGGATACATCAATCCCTTTCATGAAATAATCATAGTTCGATTCCGTGTAAGGAATGTTCTTACGGATATTTACACTCATCCCGATGGAATGCAGTACAAAATCTATTTTACCCCCTAATATTTCCTGCGATTGGGTGAAGAGTGTTGTCAGTTCCTCCACATTGGTAGCATCGGCAGGGATGATCTGCGAGCTTGTTTTTTCGGCCAGTTTTTTAATTTCACCCATACGCATGGCAATGGGTGCATTGGTTAAAACAAAACTGGCGCCTTCTTCATGCGCTTTCTCTGCTACTTTCCATGCAATAGAGTTCTCGTCCAATGCACCGGTAATAATGCCACGTTTTCCTTTTAATAAGTTGTATGCCATAGTATCTGTTGTTTGCGTTTTGTTGTTGTTCAAATAATTAATTAAAAGGGCAATAAAAATAGATAATATCACCCAAGCCCCAATCCTCAAATCATAAATCCTCCATCCTCAAATCCTCCATCTAACTCGCAATCATTTCCCTCGCGTTCTCAATCGCTGCGGCTGTGGGCTTTTCGCCGCTCAGCATGCGTGCGATGGCGGTAATGCGCTCGTCCTGGTCCAGCAGCCTGATATTGGTCTTGACTATATCGTTGGTGATTTCTTTATACACAAAGAAATGGGCATTGGCCTTGCCTGCGATCTGGGGTTGGTGTGTGATGCAAATGATTTGACGGTTATCGGCGAGTCCTTTCATGATCAGCCCTACCTGCCTGGCCGCCTCTCCTGAAATACCAGTATCTATTTCATCAAAGATCATGGTGGGCAGGTCGATGGATTGGGCTACGAGTGATTTGATACAGAGCATGAGCCGGCTCAGCTCTCCGCCGCTTGCCACTTTGCGTACCGGCTCAAAACGGTTGCTTTTATTGGCGTCAAATAAGAAATCTATATCGTCTTTGCCAAAAGCCTGCAGGGTTGTTTCCTGCATGGACACTTTTAGTCTTGCATTGGGCATACCAACCTGGTGCAATAACTGGTTTACTTTTTTTTCCATCGGTATTACCTGCTGGTGCCTCGCTTTGGATATGAGAGCGGCAGTTTTTTCGGCCGATTGATACAATTGCGCCACTTCTTTTTCTTTGGCAGCGATGGCATCATCTATATGTAATACAGCCTGTAATTTGACTGCTAATGTTGCCTGCAGCGCCAGGAGTTCCTGGGTGGTTTGCACCCCATGTTTTTTCAATAGCTTATAACCATCTGTCAACCGCTGGCTGATCTGATCGATCCGTTTTTCATCAAAGTTCACAGTATCATTCAGCCTGTCCACTTCCCCGGCAATATCCTGCAATTCAATCTGGCTGCTTTGCAGGCGTGTGATTATTGCGGGCAGATCGGGATGGTAGGAGGCAAAGCCCTGTAACTGGTTCACCAATTGTTTTAATAAAGTAACCACAGGCAGTTCACTTTCTTTCAGGTTAAAATGAACTTTTGACAGTGTGGTTTTAATGCCTTCAGCGTGACTTAACAATTTCAGTTCCTGGTCCAGTTCTTCCAGTTCATTTTCTTTCAGGCCCACTTCATTCAATTCATCAAACAGGAACTGGTGGTAATCAGCTTCTTTATTAAAAGCGGCTTTCTGTTCCTGCAGGCGTAACAGCTCTTTACTGGCGAGCTGCCATTGGCGGAATAAGTCGCGATAGGTATTCAATAATGTTTCATTATCGGCCAGTGCATCCAATACTTCCCGCTGAAAACCGGAGTCGCCCAGTTCAAGCGTATCAAATTGCTGGTGCAGGTCTACCAATAAAGAAGCCAGTGTTTTTAATTGTTGTAGTGTGGCAGGTGTATCGTTGATAAATGCTCTTGATTTTCCATTAGCACCAATCTCCCTTCTCAATATTAATTCATCAGCTGCATCAATATCCTGCTCCTGTAAAAAATCGACTACCCGCTTTTTCTCCTCCACTGCAAAAGTGCCTTCGATGAAACATTTCTTTTCCTTATTAACCAGCACCGTACTATCTGCCCGCTCACCCAATATCAGGCTAAGCGCTCCCATCAGAATACTCTTACCCGCACCGGTTTCACCGGTGATCATATTCAACTGCGCCGAAAAATTAATGTCGATCTCATCGATGATAGCATAGTTCCGTATGAATAATTTCTTAAGCATCTTAAGTTGTTTTCAGTAGACAGCTAAAAAAATCCCCCATCCTAAATCCTGCATCTTCAAATCCTCCATCAGCGATCCTGCATCCTCCATCTCTCACAAGATATCACTATTCCCCTTTGCACCGTGCGATCCCTGATTTTGCGCGTTGGTCGAGCGAGTTTTTGTATTCATGGTCGTCCATGCTGATGCATTTCTGGTAATAGGTAATGGCCAATGCTTTTTGTCCCTTTGATTCGCAGATCTGTCCGGCCTGTAAAGCCGCCCTGGCAGCATAATATTCTTTCCTTGATTCACCTATCCTGATAGCCGTCTGGTAGGCATTGATGGCTTCTGTATCCCTGCCAAGATCATCGTAGATCCGGCCCACGCGGTAAACGAATTCTAATTTCTCTACTTCTTTCTGGAAGTCATGATCAGTTTTTCCCTGTAACAGGGCCAATGCTTCGCGATGATATCCGCCATCGCTCAACAGCCTTGCTTTTAACAACAGCATATTGGGCCAGGTACCTGATTTTGCTTCTCTCAACGCCTGCTTATCGGCATCTGCATCGGTAGCGCCTTTGGTGAGTACATTTTTTCTGGCATTTTCAGCAGCAGTCATATTGCCTTGCAGGTAATAACACCAGCTGAGTTTTTGGCACACATCTTTTACGTAGAATTTTCCTTTGAATTCTGATAGGAAATTCTCAAGGTGATGGGCTGCTTCCTGCGTTTCGAGATGGAATAATTGGGCGAATCCCATTTCAAAATCCCACACAGGTATTTTCAGGTATTCGTCGGATTTGTTGCGGTTGAGGATGATGCTCCTGGCGTATTCGGATTGTTTGTTATTCAAAGCCAGGTTAGCGGCCATGTAAGCATGCAGGTGGTTGTTGACAATATCTAATTTCCGTTGCTGTATGAATTGAACTGCCTCCTCTTTTTTGTTTTCGATATAGAACAGCAGGTAGGGGTACAGGAAAGAAGCTTCACTGCTCATCAGCTTTGCCCAGGGGTCGTTGCTGTAAACAAAATTACGCACAGTTCGCATGCCGTCGGTAAGGGAACCCTTCATGCCGAACAGGCTGGCGATCCATTTGTACCCTTTGGGAATTGTGCCGATCACGGCTTCCAGGGCACCATACATAAAATCGTTCGGAACAAAACCGGGGAAATCTTTCCTGTTCTGTTTGATGAGTTGGTAAGCCCTTCTGAAATCCCATGCGGCATCCCAGGTATGTCCGAATTTGATGGCAGACGTGGCCCTGTGAACCCGCACGGCGCTCAGGCAGAAATTATAAAAGGGAGAGCTTTGCGGTCCTTTCTGCAGGAGATCGATGCGCTCTATGAATTTGGGATAACGGGATGCATAATCGGCAGGGTCTTCATTGAAGAAGAGGATATAGAAATCGGCATAGCTTTCCAGCAAAACGGGAATCAGGTTATCGGGATCCTGGCGCTTCGCTTTTTCAATCAGGGCTAAGCCGTTATTGATCCTGAGTTTTGAAATTTCGAGGTAGGCTTGCTGACAGGTATTATTGTATTCATATACTTTCCCGGCACGGCAGGTGAAGACTGCACACCATAACACTGCAAAAAGCGTAAACTGTTTCATTGGCCCGAAAATAAGAAAGGGCTACCAAACGGTAACCCTTTCCCTGTATTTTATGAAAAGCTTGAGGTTTATTTAGCTTCAACGCTGTCATTCAGATCGGCATCTACAAGGATACGACCGCAGTTTTCACAAACGATGATCTTTTTGTGCAGGCGTATCTCGCTCTGGCGTTGAGGGGGGATAGAATTAAAGCAACCACCACAGGCATCTCTTTCTACAGGCACCACAGCCAATCCATTGCGGTAGCTTTTGCGGATACGGTCGTAGCTGTATAACAACCTGTTGTCGATATGACTGCGGGCATCAGCGCTTTGTTTTGAGAAATGTGTTTCCTCTTTTTCAGTATCAGCAATGATCTTTTCCAGTTCACCTTTCTTGTGGTTCAGCACACCTTCTTTAACAGCGATCTGCTTTTTAGCAACTTCCAGGCCTTTTACTTTATCAGCCAGTTCTTCGTTGGCATCGCGGATATGTTTTTCAGACAATTTGATCTCGAGCTGCTGCATTTCGATCTCTTTGTTGATGGCTTCAAATTCGCGGTTGTTCTTCACGTTCTCGCTTTGCTTCTCATACTTGCTGATCAGCGCTTCGCTTTCTTTGATGGCATTTTTCTTGCTTTCAATGAATTCCGTAATACCATTGAGTTCTTCTTCGATACGTGTTTGGCGACTGCGTAAACCTTGTACTTCATCTTCCAGGTCACTCACTTCCATCGGGAGTTCACCCTTCAGGATCTGGATCTCATCCAGTTTGCTGTCAATCTTTTGTAACTGCAAAAGGGTTACCAATTTTTCTTCAACAGAGTAATCTTTAACTGAAGCCATATATGGTTTGTCGTTTGTGGTTTGTTATTTGTAGTTGCCTCATCTCATCCCAAGAAATACTGAACCGGGTTGGTTTTCGTTGCTGATTTGAGGACGGCAAAGGTAGGGAATTTAGCCTGTAAAATATCAACCAGCAGGTCTGTGGTAAATTGTTCACTTTCCCAGTGGCCGATATCGGCTATGACCAGCCGGTCATTGGCATCGAAGAATTCATGGTACTTGATATCAGCGGAAATATAGATATCAGCCCCGGCAGCCAGCGCTTTCCCGGTTAAAAAACTGCCGGCCCCGCCACAGAGCGCTACTTTTTTGATCTTTTTGTCTAATAGCGGGGTATGGCGCACCAGGGAGAGTTCAAATGATGTTTTTAACATATGTAAAAAGCCGGTCTCTTCTAAGGCTTCAGGCAATTCGCCCAATAGTCCGCTGCCAACCTGCTGATAATCATTGGTTAAGCCGATAATGTCGTAAGCCACTTCTTCATAGGGATGGGCTTTGAGCAGGGCATTAACAATGCTCGACTGTAAGTAAGCAGGGAAAACCATTTCCATCCTTATCTCTTTTTCTTCATGCAATTGTCCGGGCTGACCGGCAAACGGGCGGGTATGGGCAGCGCCTTTGAAGGTACCCGTTCCTTCGGTATTAAAACTGCATTCGCTGTATTGACCGATATGGCCGGCCCCTGCTTCGAACAGGGCGGAACGGACTGCTGCGGATTGGGCCAGGGGAACAAAAGTGTATAATTTCATCAACTGACCCGTTTTTGGGGCCAGTATGCGGCGATTGATGAGCCCAAGTTTATCAGCCATCCGGTCATTCACCCCGTTCAGCACATTGTCAAGGTTGGTATGAATGGCGTAGATGGCAATATCGTTTTTGATGGCGGCAATGATCGTCTTCTCCACATAGTTCCTGCCATTGATCTTTTTTAGTCCCCCGAAAATAATGGGATGATGGGCTACTACAAGGTTACAGCCTTTTTGTTTGGCTTCCAGGACTACGGCTTCAGTAGCATCCAGGGTACAGAGGATACCAGTGCAGGGCCAGCTGCTGTTGCCGGTAAGCAGACCGGCGTTATCATAGCTTTCCTGCAAAGCCAGGGGCGCAGTTGTCTCTAGTGCCTGTATTGCGTCAATTATTTTCATGTTTTTGAATTGGGAACAGCTAATTTACCTTCATTCTATATTTGATCGTATGGCAGCAGCGGATTTTCTTTTTTACAATGGCAGGATGATCAAGGGGAATGGCCCCCTGATCACTCCCGATAACCGGTCTTTCCGGTACGGTGACGGATGTTTTGAAACCATGAAAGTAGTGAATGGAAAATTGCAATTAGCGGTCTATCATTTTGAAAGGCTGTTCACCTCGCTTGACCTGTTGAAGTTCGAATTACCCCATTATTTTACAGCTGGGTATTTAGAACAAAATATTTTAGCGCTTGCTGCAAAGAACAGGCACAGTGCATTGGCACGGGTACGCCTGACCATTGCAAGAGGAGATGGCGGCTTGTACGATCCGGAAAATCATTTTCCCAACCACCTGGTCCAGACATGGGCGTTGCCTTCATCGGGCAATGGGTATAATGAGAACGGGTTGGTGATCGGTGTGTTTAAAGATGCACGTAAAGTGTGCGACAAATATTCGCATATCAAGAGCAATAATTATTTGCCCAATGTGCTGGCGGCCCTGTGGGTGAAAGAGCAAAAATTAAATGATGCCATTCTGCTCAACCCGCATGACTGTGTAGCTGATGCAACCATCGCCAATGTGTTTATTGTTAAAGACGGAACGATTGTAACACCGGCACTTACAGAAGGCGCTATTAATGGTGTGATGCGCCGTCACCTGTTGCATTGTTTGCGCGAAGCGCATATGCCGGTAACAGAGGGACAAATAACAGTTGACGACCTGTTGCAGGCTTCAGAAATATTTTTGACCAATGCCATTACCGGTATCAGGTGGGTGAAACAGGTAGGAGAGAATGGTTATTCCAATACACTATCGCAGGTGCTGTATAAAAAATTTGCCGGCCAATGAAGCCCCGCGTCAATATCATGTGGTTTAGAAGAGACCTGCGCCTGACTGATAATGCAGCTTTGTACCATGCACTGAAATGCGGCCACCCGGTACTACCCGTCTTCATTTTTGACCGGTATATTTTGGATGAACTTGACAATCCATTCGACAAACGTCTGACTTTTATCCATGCAGCTTTAGAGGAAATGCAGGATGAATTGGTGAAGATGGGGAGCAGTCTTGCTGTGCACCATGGCCATCCTTTGGAAATATTCAAAATACTGGCAACGCAGTATGATATAGGAAAAGTCTACACCAATCATGATTATGAACCGTATGCAAGAGAGAGAGACACATTGATTGAAAAATTATTGCGGGATGCCGGTGTGGTATTAGAGACTTATAAGGACCATGTCATCTTTGAGAAAGATGAAATAGTGAAAGATGATGGGAAACCTTATACAGTGTATACTCCCTACAGTAAAAAATGGCGGACTGCGCTTGCCTCTTTTCATCTGCAATCTTATCCTGTTGAAAAGTATTACTATAACTTTTACCGGCAGGAAGCAGTGACATTGCCATCATTGGAACAGATCGGTTTCAGGAAAACGGAAGTTCATTTTCCTGTAAAAGAATGGGAAGAAGGCTTCATCAGCAATTACGGCCAAACGCGTGATTTTCCTGCTTTGGAAAACGGTACTACTAAAATGAGTGTGCATTTGCGTTTTGGAACTGTAAGTATACGGCAACTGGCGGCGAAAGCGAATGCATGGAATGAAACCTATCTGAATGAATTGATCTGGCGGGATTTTTATCATGCCATACTCTGGCATTTTCCGCGAGTGGGTAAGAGCCTGGCCTTCAAACCCGAATATGATCGCATACCATGGCGCAATAATGAAACAGCATTTGAAAAATGGTGTAAAGGTATGACGGGCTACCCGATTGTAGATGCAGGCATGCGGGAATTGAATGCTACCGGTTATATGCACAACCGGGTTCGGATGATTACGGCCTCTTTCCTGTGTAAACATTTGCTGGTTGACTGGCGATGGGGTGAGGCTTATTTTGCCGGACAGCTGCTTGACTTTGATCTTGCTGCCAATAACGGAGGCTGGCAATGGGCCAGCGGCAGTGGTTGTGATGCAGCGCCTTATTTCAGGGTATTCAACCCGGCATTGCAGACTGCAAAGTTTGATAAGGAGCTGACTTATATCCGCAAATGGGTGCCTGAACTGGATGAGTTGAGCTATCCCCAACCCATTGTACAACATGAAGCAGCCCGCAAACTTGCACTTGAAACATATTCCCTCGCTCTGAAGAGCGGGGCAAAGAAGAGCGGGGCAAAGAAGAGCGGGGCAAAGAAGAGCGGGGGAAAAGAGCGGGGCAAAAAATAAAAAAATCTTGCCCCGCTCTTCAGAACGAATGGAATATAATTTTTTTATTTTCTACTGTAGTTAGGGGCTTCTTTTGTGATATCGATATCGTGTGCGTGGCTTTCTTTCATGCCTGCATTGGATATTTTTACAAAAGTTGACTGTTGCAATGCTTTCATGTTTTTAGCACCGCAGTAGCCCATGCCTGCTCTCAGGCCGCCAACATACTGGTAAACAATTTCGCTCAGGTTGCCTTTATAAGCCACACGGCCTTCAATGCCTTCGGGTACAAATTTCTTTACATCATCTTCTACATCCTGGAAATAGCGATCGCCGCTGCCCTGGCTCATAGCGCCTAAACTTCCCATGCCGCGATATTCTTTGAATTTACGGCCTTCGTAAATAATGGTGTCGCCCGGACTTTCTTCCACGCCTGCAAACACACTGCCCATCATCACTACATTAGCGCCGGCGGCCAATGCTTTCACCATATCGCCTGTATAACGGATACCACCATCAGCGATCAATGGAATACCTCTTGCTTTCAGTGCATGACTGGCTTCCATGATAGCGGTTAGTTGAGGAACACCAGCACCGGCAACGATCCGTGTGGTGCAGATAGATCCTGGTCCGATACCTACTTTTACACAATCAGCGCCGGCATCAGCCAATGCTTTGGCGCCGGCGGCTGTGCCAACATTACCTGCAATGATATTCAGGGTTTTGAAATTCTTTCTCAACGCTTTCAGTGCTTCTATTACACCCTTGCTGTGTCCGTGTGCACTGTCAAGCGTTACGACATCAACACCCACCTGTTGTAAAGCATGGGCCCTGTCCATCAGGTCGCGCGTAATGCCGAGGGCTGCACCTACCAGTAATCTGCCTAATCCGTCTTTAACAGCATTGGGAAAATTGCGCAGTTGTAAAATGTCGCGGTAAGTGATGAGCCCGATGAGTTTACCCTGTTTGTTGACAACCGGTAATTTTTCAATCTTGTATTGACGTAATATTTTTTCAGCTTTCTTGAGGTCGGTTCCTTCCGGGGCAATGATGAGGTTGTCTTTGGTCATTACCTCTTTTACTTTGCGCGCTTTGTCTGTTTCGAAGCGGAGATCGCGGTTGGTAAGGATACCCACTAATTTTTGATGACTGTCAACAATGGGAATACCACCGATCTTATTCTCTTTCATCAGTTTCAAAGCATCGCCGATGGTAGCATCGACCAATAGTGTAACAGGGTCAATGATCATACCACTTTCACTGCGTTTTACTTTACGGACCTGGTCGGCCTGGCGCTCAATGCTCATATTTTTATGCAGGATACCCAGGCCACCTTCACGGGCCAGTGCAATGGCCAGGTTGGCTTCGGTAACGGTGTCCATGGCTGCGGAGAGCATGGGGACATTTAATGTAATGTTCCTGGTAAGTTGTGATCTGATATCCACTTCGCGGGGCAAAATTTCGCTGTACGCGGGCATTAACAGCACATCATCGAAGGTGAGACCTTCGCCAAATAACCGGGATGCTTCAGACTTGTTTTTGGGAGAAGTATTTCTTGTTGCCATGTGCAAAGATAGAAAATGGGGAAGTTTGATCCAAAAAAAAGTAAAATGGGTGGTGGTTTGTGGCCTGTAGTTTATGTGGAGGTCTGCGGTTACAAGAAGTATTACTTTTGAAGAATGGAACGGAGCCTCCCTGCAGCAGATCAGCCTTATTTCAATTTCCAGTTTGCATTATTGTGTGTCAGTAATTTTATGTTCTCTGCCAGTTTTACGATGATGATTCCCGAGCTGCCGGGCTACCTGACCAAACTGGGGGGCGCTGAATACAAGGGGTTGATCATTTCATTATTTACATTGATGGCGGGTATATCCCGTCCTTTCAGTGGTAAGCTGACCGATACGGTTGGACGTGTGCCGGTGATGATCTTTGGCTCTTTAGTGTGCGTGGTATGCAGCCTGTTATATCCTGTATTGACCACCGTATCCGGTTTTTTGCTGTTGCGTTTTTTTCATGGCTTCTCTACCGGGTTCAAACCTACGGCTACTTCTGCTTACGGCGCTGATGTAGTGCATGAATCGAGAAGAGGGGAAGCATTGGGCGCTTTGTCAATCGGTTATACGATTGGCATGTCGCTCGGACCTCTATTGGGAAGCTATCTTGTCAATGCCTATTCATATAACATCATGTTTTACGCATCAGCGGGACTGGCCTTATGTTCTGTGATCATTTTATATAACGTGAAGGAGACATTACCGGAGCCGCAAAAATTTTCTATGCAGGCAGTGCGGGTGAAGCGGCATGAGATATTTGAACGCAGTTCCCTCAAACCGGCGGTGATCATGTTCCTGTTATCCTTTTCTACCGGCTGTACGTTAACGCTGGCGCCTGATATGAGTGAATCGGTGGGGCTGCACAATAAAGGCCTGTTCTTTGCTTGTTATACCGTTACTTCTTTAGTGATACGGTTGCTGGCAGGAAAATCGTCTGACAGGCATGGACGTGTGATTGTATTGATATTATCTTCCGTTGCATTAGCTGTTTCAATGACCATATTGTCATTCGCGCATTCTGCATGGATGTTAATGGTCAGCGCTGCTATATTCGGACTGAGCTGGGGGATGAACGGACCTACCATTACCGCATGGACTGTAGACCTGTGCTCGCCCGAAAACCGAGGCAGGGCAATAGCTTCCATGTACATAGCATTAGAAGCAGGCATTGGCACAGGCGCTTATTTTTCGGCCATGATCTATCAAAATAAAACGGCCAATTTTGTGTACGCATTTATGTTGCCGGCTGTGTTTGCGGTGATTGCGCTGGGGCTGTTGATGGGGTGGAGGAGTCGAAAATTAAAAAGTCAAAATTAAAAAGTCAAAAGTATCGGGTGCGGATTGTCTTATGAAATAAGCCGGTATTGTTTTCCGGGCAAAGCGTATATTAATTGCTGTATTTCTAAATTTAGTATTGCTGCCGCTGCCGCACTGGTGGTTATGCCGGATTGCAGGGATAGTTCATCAATATGCAGGCATTCTTTTTCTTTTAGCAGACTAATGATTTTTTGCTCGTTTGCTGAGAGATCGGTGAACAGTTCTCTTTGTTTGTTCATTATTTTTTTCTTTTCCTGCCAGCCCATGATGTTGATCAATTGCTCACCACCGGTAAACAGGATGGCTTTGTTTTGATGAATGAGTTGCAGGCAGCCGGTACTTTTTGTATCAGTGATCTTTCCGGGAACGGCAAACACATCGCGGTTATAAGAACAGGCGAGCCCGGCTGTGATCATACTGCCGCCTTTGACATCAGTTTCAATAACAACGATAGCGTCGGCCATACCCGCCACGATGCGGTTTCTGCGGGGAAAATTGTGTTTGTCGGGCTTGGTGCCTTTTTTGAACTCACTCAGCAATCCGCCCTGTACTAACATTTCCCTTGCGAGTGTTTTGTGTTGCATAGGATATAATGTATCAAAGCCATGTGCCAATACGCCCACTGTAGGCAGTTGCTGTTGCAGTGAAGCTTTGTGTGCAATGGCATCGATGCCGAATGCAAGTCCGCTTACAATCAGTGGCTGTAAGGGTTGCAAAGTTTGCACCAATTGTTCTGTTACCCATTTGCCATAAGGTGTATGATTGCGTGTACCAATGATGCTGATGATCTTTGTATTGTTCAGATCGGCCATGCCACGGTAATACAAAAGCACCGGTGCATCATAACAATGTAATAGCCGTTGCGGATATGCGGCATCGGTAATAAACAATGGCCGGATACAATGCTGTTCAAGGAAAAGTAATTCTTTTTCCACCTGCGAAAAATCATTCCATCCTTTCACCTGCCTTGCCCTTACTTCCCCAATGCCTTCTACGGCGCCCAGTTCCTTTTTCTTCGCTTTGAAAACGGCAGCCGCGTTGCCAAACCGTTCTATTAATAACCTGGCATGTACAGGCCCTAATCCGGGCACCTGCGTAAGCGCCAGCCGGTATAATAATTCCTCTTGCATAGGAATCCAAGGTCAGGATAATAATTGATTTTATGGCTGAGTATTTATACCTGATTTTTGGGCAACTCGTTGTCTGTATAACCACAAACGATTAAAGTCCTGTAACAGTAAACGCCGTACGTCTGTTCAGTGCCCTGCCTGTTTCGGTGTTGTTATCTGCTATTGGTTTGGTGGCGCCGTAGCCTTTATAGGTCAGGCGTGTGAGGCTGATGCCTTTGCTGACCAGGTAATCTACAATGGCTTTGGCGCGGTTGGTGGAGAGGATCAGGTTGTCTTCCGGTTTGCCAATCGTATCGGTATGCCCGCTGATCTCAACACGGAGAGTAGGGTTATCGGTCAGCACCTGCACTAATTTGTCTAATTCAACAAGCCCGGTTGACGGGAGACTGAAAGAATTGTTGGCAAACTGGATATTATTGAAGGTGAAGGATGCATTCAGTGTTACTGGCTGGAGGTAAATGTCTTTTTGATAAGTGCTGTCGGCCAGCTTTTTGCTTAGTCCGTATACTTCGCTGTAAAACAGGTAACCTTTCCTGTTGACAGTGAACGTGTAATCTTTGCCGGTAGGCAGGGTGATGAAGTATTCACCCAACTCATCGGTCTGTACTTTCATCAGGATGTTGTTGGTACTGTTATCGACCAGTTCAACGCTGGATGGGAGGGGTTTCTTTGTCTTACTGTCGATAACGGTTCCTTTGACGTAGAGGGTTTTATAGGGACGGATATCGGGGCGTAATTCAAATTGATAGAGGTCGAGTCCGCCCCTGCTGTCGCTTCTGTCGCTGGCATAATAAGCGGTACGGCCATCAGCGGCAACAGCGAGGCTTCCTTCGTTTTCAATGGTATTGATAGGGTAGCCTAAATTTTCGGGAGCGCCCCATTCGCCGGTGGGTCCCTTCCTGATCACAAAAAGATCAGATCCGCCGTAGCCGGGCAGGCCGTCGGAGGTATAGTAGAGGGTCTGGTTATCGGCATGAATAAAGGGAGCCAGTTCGTCGCCGGCAGAGTTGATGACCGGGCCCATATTTACAGCCTTGGACCATTTTCCATTGGGAAGCCGGTAGCTGACATAAAGATCGGCTCCGCCACTGCCACCCGGGCGGTTACTGCTGAAATATAGCGCGCGTTTATCGGGACTAAGAGAAGGAGAGCTTTCCCAGAACTCGGTATTGATACTTTCGCCCATATTCTGTGGTTCGCTCCAGCCCTGCGGGGTATAGTACGATATATAGATATCATAACTGCCGAAGGTCTTGCCCGAAAGGGCGCCGGCGAACAATAACCATTCACCATCCTGTGAAACGGTGAGCGCGCCTTTCTTAGGTTCGATATTGATATCACCATCAATGAGTTTGGATTTGCCGAAGCCCTGTTTGGTGATGCGGCTTTCGATAAAATCTTCCCGTTGGCTGCCCGTCCTTCGGGTAAATACCAGCAGGCTGTCGGTCACGGTTACCGAAGGATAATATTCCAGCATGGGGGTATTGATACTATCGCCTAAATTGACCGGGGTGAAAACATAATCAGCAACCGGGTGTTTTTTGGCGTAGTCAATTGCAAATTCATAACAATGTTTTCTGTAAGCGGCGCTTCTGATACCTCTTTCGCTGATGCGTGGGATATTGGCGAAGACGGTAACAGCCTGCAGCGCTTCTTCAAACCTGCCGAGGCCGGCTAAGTTAATGGAATAGGGGAGGTTGTACACTTTGAAATAGTTGCTGTCCTTATTCCTTACTTTTTCATAGAGTGTAACTGCCTGCTGGTATTTTTTTAATTCACCGCAGGCGCCGGCGAGAGACAGGTAAGCGTCTAAATAGTTACTGTCGATCGAAATGCATTGCGTGAGCAGGGGAATGGCATCGCGGAAAGCATTGTTTTGCAGTTGATCCATGGCCTTTTCATATAAGGCTGCCGCTTTAGGATTCAGTTTGGCGGGCTGGTGAACCTGCGCAAAAGGAGCATGGATGATCAATAACGTAACAGAAACGAATAATGCTTTCATAGGAGGAGGATGAAAGTAAAAAGTAAAAAGTAAAAAATCAAAAGAAAAAAAATAGGTACAGGTGGTATTAAGGAACATTAATGTACTTATGTACCTGCAGGCTCAGTTCCCATTGGGGATGGGCTTTGATATAATCGATGATCATTGGTGTTACTTCGGCTGCCTTATCCCATTCTGGTTGCAGGTAAAGTTTACAGGCAGCACTTGTTTGAGCCGCATTGGTTTCAGCCCATTCAAAATCGTGCTTATTATAGACCACTACTTTCAGTTCGTTGGCTAAGGGGACAATTTCAGGCAAAGGCGCTTTGAACTTTTTTGGGGATAGGCAAACCCAGTTCCAATGGCCGCTGAATGGAGAGGATCCAGAGGTTTCGATATTGGTTTCAAAACCAGCCGCCTGCAAAGCCCGTGTCAGTTCATCCAATGGATGCATCAGCGGTTCTCCGCCAGTGATCACGGCCAGACGGCCGGGGTATTTCTTTGCTTCAGCAACAATCGCCGCAACCGTTAACTGCGGATGCTTTGAAGCATCCCAGCTTTCTTTCACATCACACCAGAAACAGCCCACATCGCAACCGCCCAGCCGGATAAAATAGGCGGCACGGCCCTGGTGAAAACCTTCGCCCTGCAAGGTATAAAAGGCTTCCATGACGGGAAGGGTAGTGTTTGTTAATGTAATACTGGTGTTCATAATGGGTTGATGGTGCAAAATTAATCACTTTGCCAGGTATGCCTTCATGGTGTTTTTGAGTAATCCGGCAATGGTCATCAGTCCCACTCCTCCTGGTACTGGGGTGATGGCGCCAGCTTTGGGGGCAACCTGGTCGAAATCAACATCGCCTTTGATGCGAAAGCCTTTTTTGGCTGTACTGTCATCTACACGCGTGATACCAACATCGATGATCACAGCGCCTTCTTTTACCATATCTGCTTTTACAAAGCCCGGCCGGCCTAAAGCGGCGACTATAATATCGGCCCGGAGGCAAATGTCTTTGAGGTCAGGGGTATGGGAATGGCAGATGGTGACGGTACAGTTGCCGTAGGGGAGGTTACTGCTCAGCAGAATGCTCATGGGTCG
The DNA here is from genome assembly GCA_964507525.1 of uncultured Sediminibacterium sp. Classification (GTDB taxonomy): domain Bacteria; phylum Bacteroidota; class Bacteroidia; order Chitinophagales; family Chitinophagaceae; genus Sediminibacterium. Next base: position 44,765 of record CAZDQB010000024.1, read on the forward strand.
GCCTCCGATATTGCTGCTTCCAA
>CAZDQB010000025.1:0-34359 GCA_964507525.1 uncultured Sediminibacterium sp.
CTTGTTTAATCAGTGGTTGTTTCGACATACAATTTTTGGGGCTGCAAAGATATTAAAATGCAACCGAAATATGAAAATTTAGTGTAAAAATTTCGTGATTTTGTGGAAAACTGTGCAAAAATAAGCTATTTGAACAATGTTACCGGTAAAATAAGCTCCCAGACAGAGGGTTTTGTGGTACCGAAGAACTGCCTGTCTACCAGGTGACTATAGCGTAGCCCAAAGGTAACAGGCTGCTGGTTCCACCACTTAGTATCAAAATACAGCTCCCCCCCAACCGTACCAAACGAAAATTCCATACCCGTACGCAGGCTTTTACCAAGGGTATAATCATAAAAGGCATTGGCCCTTATCCTGCGGAAATAGACAATATTGGCAAAACCCCAATCCGGATACCAGACCGTAAAATGGTAATTAGCGCCTAATTTCCAGCTGCGCGGGAAATCGATCACCTGGTACCCCCTCGAAAAAGGAAAATTATTGGTGAAGAAATACTGCCGCATGGTATCCCTTACCTGCACCGCACCCGTCAGCACTAAGCTATGGCTCCTGGCTAATCCGGGCAGGTACAGTGCCCCCTTGACCAATAACTGGTGGGCTGTGTATTTATTAATGATGGACCGGTATTGAACCAGGAGTGATTGTCCCCACTTAGGATAAATATGCTGCACTGCCTGCTGTACCTGGCCACTGTATTGCGCACTTGCCTCTATATAATTGAAAGTGGCATCTTTCAGCAGCTTTTGCCCCACACCCGTCCATCTCACCTGCTCCGTATTAACAGTTGCCTGTAAACCAAGGTTCCGGTACTGCCTGCCTCCCGACAAGTTCAGGGGCAACCTTAACCCGGCATAGGCCACCAGTTCATTCCAGTTAAGGGTGGTATCCTTATTCCACAGGGCACTCCGCTGCCAGGTGTTATGGATGCCGAATACAGGTTGCAGGTAACTGCCTCCGTAAATACCATTATAACCCAATTGGTGACTGCTTTCATTCTGGTTATAGCGATAAGCGATCTCGGAGCGGAAAGTATTAAGTACGTTTTCGCCATACAGGGTGAAGGAATATTCCGGATAATCATAATAAGGCCTCCAGCTATGAATGTTCAACAGGTGAAAGCTTTTGGGATATTTGCCAACTGCATACTGCCGGCCGGGTAATGAATCAAGCACCTGGTGATCCTGCTGCCTGTAAACTTCCGGTACATACAAATCCGTCATGGCATCTTTCAACGCAACCGGCTCCCATAGTGCATTGAAAGATGCCAGCCGGTAACCATCAGCTGTAAAGGCAGCGCCTATTACCTTGTTCCCCCGCAACGCCCCATGGTACAGGCCTGTGGCGTACGATGCAAGCCTGCAGAAGCTTTTTTGGCGTTTATCGTCAACCAATCCCCATAGTTCATCCCTTCCTTTATAAGTAGTACTGAACAAAAGTGTATCGTGCTGCACCTGCAGGAAGCCTATGATGCGGTTACTGAAAGGCAATACCGGTTCAATTTTTCCGCCTTCCACACCTGCTTTATAAATAGCCATCTCTCCCTTTGCATTACGCGCCACCCAGTATAGCAAGGCATCATCTGCCGAAAATTTGGGGTAGGAATAGACCATATCTTCCCCTTTTTCTGCGTGGATCATCTTTCCATCGGCTGTTTGCAGGATCGCAAGTTGAGAAGTATCCGCAGCAGGGATGACAGCAGCGATCAGCTTCCCGTCATGAGAGATATCAGGAGAGAAAAAACGGCCGGGGCCGGTTACCTGTTTTTCTTCTCCAGATTCCGTATCCAATATTTTAATCACATTATAATCGCGGTTGCCCCACCTTGCATCAGGCCGGAAAGCTGCATAAACGATCCTGCCGTTATTGTAAGAGAAATAATCATCCACCGCAATGTCTCTTACTGCAATTTTTACTTCTTTGTTGTCGGGCAATATCCTGTAGAATGCTGGAATGCTGCTGTAGCTATTCTTCAATACAATAAGCGATCCGTCAGCTGCCGGATAAGGGTATTTATAATTTACAACATTGTTCTTAACCGGTTGCGACAGCCATTCCGGCTCATGGCCTTTGGCCGGGCTCCATTGCTGTTCGTAAAATTCCATGGCATTTTGCACATAACGCGAAAAAGAGAGGCCGGTATTTTTTTTCAATGCACCCTGAAATGGGTAAAAAAGTGGTTGAAAACGAACGGCGTCATCGGTAACCTTTCGCCAGATATCCTCTCCATATTGTTTTCTGCCGTAGGCTACTAATAAATACCCCAGGTCGTAATGATTGGGTACATAATGCCTGAGAGAGCCGTTACGCATTTTCATATAACTGTAATGACGGCCGCTGTTGTATAATGATTGGTAACTGCTGAAGAACAAAGGCAATGTTCCCCTTCCCTGCCTGGTTAGTTTTGTTTCATTGAACACGGCATCCCCCTCAAAAAACCAATCCGGTACGGCCGCTGCATTGGCAATGGCCTGTCCCTCTTCTCCAAGAATAAAAGAAGCAAACTTAGACAACCCTTTTCTGAAATTACTGTATTGCTGTACGTGCCTGAATTCATGCACTGCGAGATTATCTGTCCAGCTTACGCCCCCCAGTTCAAAAGCATTCTGCGGAGGTGTGGTATAAAATTCACTGCGATAGGGGCCCAATGCCACATATGCATTAGAGACCAGTGTCTGATTTTGTAAAACAATATTCACTTTACGGATCGAATCCCCGATCGTGTGACCGTATTTTTTTTGCAGCTGATGCACAATGGCAGCTATCCGTTGTGCTTTTTGATCAAATCCTTTCGGAAAAATCACCCGCACCGTATCGGTATTGATCTGCTGCCATTTAGTACCGGGAGGATTACCCCCGAACTGCTGGGCATGCGCAAAGCAGGCAGTGAAAAGAAAGAAAAGAATGGTTATGGTAAAGCGATGCCGCATTTTTTATTTTGAAGATAGGCAATGAATCATTTCAGCAGGCAGATTCACCAAAAAAGGTGCCACGTTCAGCGGCACCTTTTCAATTCACTATCTTCCATCGCCTCTATCTATTCAGTATGGGTGATGCATCATTTTGTTAAGCGTTCAATTTCTTAAAAGCTCCACTGCTCAATGTACCGGGTCACTTGTCAGATGCACTTTGGTCATTTGCAGGTAGTGGTTCTGCAATTGGTGGATGTATTTTACATCGGGATGATGACGCCTGTCCTCACGATACCACATTTCCATCTGCGAAAAATCGCCTTCAGTTGGAATCACAATGCGAAAAGGGCCCTTGAGATATTTGACAGACGCCTCTCCGTTGACTTGTTTACTGAAATTAAGCTTCAATAGTGTTTCCTCAGTCAAAGGAATCGGGTGTAACTGTTCCTGCTCAAACCAGAATTCCTGCACATCTGTCTGCACACAAATTTGTTTTTCATCTCCGTTTAGCCGCACGACTTCTCCATCCCACATTTTGCCTCCGTACTCAGCGCGTACATAGTCGCCGATTTTGATGTCATTAAACTTGATCATATGGCAATGTATTTTAGAGTGATAAGTTAGTAATTTTTTGGTTAAGAGAAAAAAAAGTAGTGAGCGTCTCATTCCGCCCAACTCATTGTATACCCCGGGTCTTCAATTGAAAGCGCTTCTGCCGTCAGCTGCAAGGGGTGAAAAGTATCAATCATTACAGCCAGTTCTCCTGTTTCTTTTTTACCGATACTTTTTTCCACTGCGCCGGGATGGGGGCCATGCGGAATGCCTGCCGGGTGCAGTGTGATCATCCCCCTCGTAACATGTTTCCTGCTCATAAAATCGCCATCCACATAATACAATACCTCGTCACTGTCAATATTGCTGTGGTTATAGGGTGCGGGGACGGCATCGGGGTGGTAGTCGTATAAACGGGGACAAAAACTGCACACCACAAAATTCCTGGCTTCAAAGGTCTGGTGTACCGGCGGGGGCTGGTGTACCCTGCCCGTAATGGGTTCAAAATCATGGATACTGAATGCAAACGGGTAACAGTATCCGTCCCATCCCACTACATCAAAGGGGTGGTGTGCATAATGCAACCCATATAGTATCCCCTTCTTTTTTGTTTTGATCAGGAAATCCCCTTCCGCGTCAACGGTAACCAGATTTTGCGGGGTACGGATATCCCGCTCACAGTAAGGGGCATGTTCCAGGAGCTGGCCATAGGGGCCCTGGTAACGTTTAGGATAACGGACCGGGCTGAAGCTTTCCACTATGAACAGGCGGTTGGCAGTATTGTCAAAACGCAATTGGTAAATAGTGCCGCGCGGAATAACAAGGTAATCGCCATAATGAAAGTCAAGCTGACCGTATTGCGTGGTAAGCGTACCGCTTCCTTCGTGTACAAAAATGATCTCATCCGCATCTGCATTTTTATAGTAATAGTTGTGCATGCTTTGTTGCGGCGCAGCCAGTACAATATGGCAATCATTATTTAACAACACTGATTTCCTGCTTTGCAGAAAATCAGCTTCAGGCCTGATCTTAAAGCCGTCAAAACTCCTGTGTTTCAGCATTTTTTCTTCCGCTGCCTTTGCCGTTACATCCACCGGTTCATCTGTACCGATGATCTGCGTGGGCGGCCAGGTGTGGTACAATAAGGAATAATCGTTACTGAATCCTTCAGTAGAAAACAATTGTTCTGAATACAAGGACCCGTCTGGTTTACGAAACTGGGTATGACGTTTATGCGGGATGGTTCCCAAGGTGTGATAGTGAGGCATGCTGTGGATGGTTAAATGTGTAAAATGGAGAGTAACAACAAACTGAGGGCAACAGCCTATAGACCCAACTGTAATGTGAGCATCAGGAAATAATATTTCCATATCCTTTTATCAATCCAGTACGTGAAGTTTCTGTGGAATGGCATAGGTGGCAATCTATACTTAAAGCTACGAAAATTAAGTCCATAAAAAAAGCCGCAGTTTTTTAAAGAGCGGCTTTTCATAAGATTTTACCTTTTCGATCAATTCATTCCGGGGAACAACGGCCTGCCGATGTCTGCACCCCTGAAAGGCCAGGGTACAGCTGCCAGTATCAGTAACAGCGCAACCAAGAAAAAGAGGAATGCTTTCCTGTATTTCACTTCATCACTGACTGTTTTTCTAGCCATCCCATAACCAAGTGTGATGAATATGATCGCAAGGATCATGGCAACAGGATGTTCGATCCAGAAGAAGCGGAAGAATTTATTCTTCATAACAGTTTCACCTTCCGGCAGGTGTACATTGGAATTAAAAATACCATAACGGCCCAATGCCACCTGGTATAATCCTATCAATAAAGTAAGGTGTGCACTGATCAGCGTAAACAACCACGTTTTCCTGTCACCCGCAGTAAATGCTTTCTTCCCCTTCCATCCTGCATAAGCTTTGAATATAGAGACCAGTAACAAGATCAAAATAACCCAACGCAGAAAATTGTGTAAGTGTACCAGGCCTGTTTCCATGATAATTGATTTTAATTGTTGCAAAGTAACGCAAATTACCAACCCGGGTCATCATTCCTAACGCCTAATTACTAATTTCGCCCCATGAAACAATGGCACTTATTTCTCCTGGCAATCCTGCTCCTCGCATGCAATAGCAATAAAGATAAAACGCCCGGTTCATCTGCTGACCAACCTGCTGCTAAAAAAGAAACAATACCTGCTGCAGTTACTTTGCTATACAAAAGCGTAGCCCATTATCCTGACAGTATGGGGCTGCGGTTAAAGCTGGTGGATGCGCTGGACAGTGCAGGCAGTTACCCGCCGGCACTTGCACAGCTGGATTCACTGATCACAAAAGACAGCCTGAATTTTGGTCTTTGGTATCGTAAAGCACAGGTACAGGAGCATATAAAAGATACCAGTGGCGCCCTGAAGTCTTACCATTATGCCGCGCGCATCTATGCATCGCCCGATGCTTTACTGGCTATGGCCAATTTATATGCGGAACAAAAAGACAAACGTGCATTGCAGCTTTGTCAACAGGTAGAAGCCCTCCGGCTGGGCAGGGAATATACTGCACATTATAGTTTTATCAGTGGTATTTATTATGCAAGGACCGGTCATTCCCAACAGGCCATCGACTATTTTAACCGCTGCATTACCAATGATTATACTTATATGGAAGCTTACATGGAAAAAGGGTTTGTTTATTATGATGATAAAAAAATAACAGAAGCGTTACACATTTTTAAGACTGCTGCAACCGTAAAAAATACGTATTCAGATGCCTATTACTGGCAGGCCAAATGCTACGAAGCGCTGAATAATAAACCGGAAGCCATTAAAAACTACCAGGCCTCACTCATGCTTGACCCCAATATCCCGGAGGCCATTGCGGCTTTAAAAAAACTGGGGGTGAACTAACCATAATTAGAATAGTTTTGCACTTTCAAAATGAAATAACATGCCCATCATTGCCCCGTCTCTATTGAGTGCCAATTTTCTGAACCTTCAACAGGATTGTGAGATGCTGAATGAAAGCCAGGCCGACTGGTTTCATCTCGATGTAATGGATGGTAGTTTTGTTCCTAATATCAGCTTTGGACTGCCTGTAATAGAGCATATCCGCAAAGCCACCAAAAAGATCTGTGATGTACACCTGATGATACAGGAGCCGGGTAATTATGCCGAAGCCTTTAAAAAAGCAGGCGCTGATATTCTCACTGTACACATAGAAGCCTGCCCGCACCTTCACCGCAACCTGCAACAAATCAAAAGCCTGGGCATGCGTGCCGGCGTAGCGCTGAACCCGCATACACCTGTCAATTTTCTGAGCGATGTGTTGCTTGATATTGACCTGGTTTGTTTAATGAGTGTGAATCCGGGATTTGGCGGCCAGCAATTCATTCCGCATACTATTGATAAGATCCGCGCCCTGAAACACATGATCAGGGAAAAAAACCTTCCCACACTGATAGAAATTGATGGAGGGGTAACCTTACAAAATGCTGCTGCTATCCTGCACGCCGGAGCCGATGTACTGGTAGCAGGCAATACAGTTTTCAGATCAGAAGATCCTGTTAAAACAATTGCAGCCCTGAAAGCGTTATAAGAATGTCTGATTTGTCGATCGCTGATGTCTGATTTGATTTGTTCCATTTGAAGATGTGCAAATCAGGTATCAAACATGATCATATCAGACATTGGACATCTAATCCACATCCTGTGTATAACAAATATTAGGATTTGATAGTTATATCCAGTTAAATTTGAAATGGATGTAAGGGTAAGTATGAAACCTATTCCGTCAAACATTAAACTGTAACAGATTGACAGAAGCTATTATTAACCTCGAGACCGTTAATCCCATTGAATTTTTTGGCGTAAACAACGGAAAGTTAGACCTGCTGCGAAAGAAATTCCCCTTATTAAAGATCCTTTCACGCGGAACACAGATGAAACTGAGCGGCGCTCCTGAGCAGATCGAATCGGCTAAGGAAAAAATAGACCTGATCATCCAGTACCTTGAAAGAAATGGTCACCTTAGTGAAAATTATTTTGAGCAGATATTGGGCGGGGATGATGCGGAAACAGTAGACAATTTTGTTGACAGCCATCCCAATGATGTGCTGGTCTTTGGCCCGAATGGTAAAACAGTGCGGGCCCGAACACAGAACCAGAAAAAAATGGTACACGCAGCTGACCGGAACGATATCGTGTTCGCGATAGGTCCTGCCGGTACCGGTAAAACCTATACCGCGGTGGCATTGGCTGTTCGGGCTTTGAAAAATAAGGTGGTCAAAAAAATCATTTTAACCAGGCCGGCGGTTGAAGCGGGGGAAAGCCTTGGTTTTCTTCCGGGCGACCTGAAAGAAAAGATCGATCCCTACCTGCGTCCTTTATATGATGCGCTGGATGATATGATACCAGCTGATAAGCTCGGTTATTATATGAGTACACGTACGATTGAAATAGCGCCTTTGGCTTACATGCGCGGACGTACACTAGACAATGCTTTTATCATCCTTGACGAGGCGCAGAATACGAACGACCTGCAGTTAAAGATGTTCCTTACCCGTATTGGCGCCAATGCCAAAGCCATCATCACCGGCGACCCCACCCAGATAGACCTGCCCCGCAACCAGCGAAGCGGTCTTGAGAAGGCCACACGTATCTTAAAAAGTATCGATGGCATTGCTCATATTGAACTCAACGAAGAAGACGTGGTTCGCCATAAACTTGTAAAATCCATCATCAAGGCTTACGAAAAAGAAAAGGAAAAGGAAGAGAGTGAACCGGGGTACCATCATAGGTAGGAAATATGACTGATTTGCTGATGGCTGATTTGGTTTTATAGTTCTATATCAGCGATCAGCAAATCAGCCATCAGAAATTAAAAATCATTCCCCAATATCTCATGCCCTAACTTATCCCGCTTTGTCTGCAGGTATTTTACATTATGCGGATTGGCAGGTACTTCAATAGGAACAATATCAGTGATTTCCAGGCCATAGCCACTAAGGCCTGCGCGCTTGCGCGGGTTATTGCTCATTAGCTTGAGCTTGGTGATGCCAAGATAGCGCAGGATTTGTGCACCTACTCCATAGTCCCGTTCATCTTTCCCAAAACCCAGTTCCAGGTTGGCTTCTACGGTATCAAACCCTTCTTCCTGCAGTTTATACGCTTTTAATTTATTGACCAGGCCAATGCCTCTTCCCTCCTGGTTCATATAAATGATCACGCCCTTTCCTTCAGCTTCAACCATGGACATGGCTTTATGCAATTGCTCACCACAATCACAACGGAAACTGCCGAGGATATCACCTGTAAAACAACTGCTATGCACGCGCGTAAGCACTGGTTCATCTTTACTCCAGCTTCCTTTGATCAATGCCAGGTGCTCGCCACCGGTCGCTTTTTCTTTAAATGCTATTAATTTAAAATGACCGTACCTAGTGGGCATGTCTACCCGTACTAATTCTTCGATCAAAGAATCAGTTTTCAGGCGATAATCGATCAGGTCTTTGATAGAGATGATACGGAGCTTAAACTTCTTTGCTATTTCAAGTAACTGTGGCAAACGGGCCATAGTACCATCTTCATTCATGACTTCCACTAATACGCCGGCAGATTCAAGCCCTGCTAACCGTGCCAGGTCAACTGCAGCTTCTGTATGCCCTGTCCTGCGCAATACACCGCCATTCTTAGCCCTTAATGGAAAAATATGACCCGGGCGTCCCAGGTCAGAAGGCAGGGTATCGGGGTTAATCAATGCCTGGATTGTCTTGGCGCGATCGTGTGCAGAGATCCCGGTAGTGGTACCATGCCCCAGCAGGTCAACCGATACAGTGAATGCTGTTTCATGCAGGGAAGTATTGGAAGAGACCATTGGATCGAGCTGCAGTTCTTTGCAACGATCTTCCGTTAAAGTAGCGCAGATAAGTCCCCTGCCCTCTTTGCTCATGAAATTAATGACTTCCGGAGTGGTGTGACGGGCAGCAATTACAAAATCGCCTTCATTCTCCCGATCCTCATCATCCACTACTATCACCATCTTACCATGACGAATATCATCAATGGCATCCTGTATCCTATCAAGCATAATCAATTATTGAATGGCAAAATTACGACCCATGACCGGTAAATGCGTAAATAAAGTTTAGCAATACATTGGGCGAAATCAATTTTCACTGAAAAGCTGCGCCACTTATCATGAAAAACAAACACCCTATAAACAAAAGACCCACAGTAAGTTAGGTGTCTTTGGCGGGGTGGAGCAGGTAAGAGGCCTGCATTCCGAAATGAAGAAATCGGAGGGCTTTGCGAAAAAGGAGTTTTCGCATATCTTTATGTCCTTCTTCATTGTTCGCCTATCATAATTAATACAGGTTTAATATAATACCTGAAGCTCCTCATCTTAAAAATAGGTTAATTTCGCCACCAGTAACTAAAACATAACAAACTATGAGCAAAATTTTGCGTTTTGTGTGTGCTCTTTTTGCGTTCGTATGTTTAAGCATGCAAGCGTCGAAGGCACAGGAGACCACCGCTGATATCCAGGGGATCATCACCGAAGGGAAAGCCGGAATAGCCGGCGCTGTGATTACAGCCATCCATCAACCCACGGCCACTAAATACGTAACTACCAGCCGTAAAGATGGCCGTTATAACCTTGCCAACCTGAAAGTAGGCGGCCCCTATTCCATTATCGTTTCCTTCCTCGGTTTCAAAGAACAAAAACAAGACAATGTATTCCTGGTGCTTGGCCAGGAGTTCAAGGCTGACTTTGCCCTGCAGTCCGATACCAAAAACCTGACGGAAGTAGTTGTTACCACAACAAGGCAGGACAAGATCTTCAACTCAGGCAGAACCGGCAGCCAGGAAGTGGTGAACCGCTCTCAGATTGAAAAACTGCCTACCATCAACCGGAGCTTACAGGATTTTACCAAACTGTCTCCTTCTTCCAATGGCCTTAGTTTCGGCGGCCGCAGCAGCCAATACAATAATATTACGGTTGATGGCGCCAATTTCAACAATGCTTTCGGTCTCTCCGGCGTATTGGGCGGCCAGACCAATTCACAACCCATCAGCCTGGACGCGATTGAGCAGATCCAGGTGAACCTCTCTCCCTACGATGTAAGGCAGGGCGGTTTTTCCGGTGCGGGAGTGAATTCAGTAACCCGCAGCGGTACCAATGAAATAAAAGCTTCGGTGTATACCTACCTCAGGAGCCCCGGGTTACAGGGTTACAATGTAAGGACCAATACCGTTCCCAAACCGAGCTTTACCTATAACTTAAGAGGCGTTTCTATCGGCGCCCCAATCGTAAAAAATAAGCTCTTTATTTTCGTAAGTGCTGAGCAGGAAAGGATCAGCCAGCCGGCCACCACCCTTGTGGCCAATAAGCCCGGCCAGACCGCTATTCCCGGTGTGATCTCCCAGGCCGTTGCCGATACGCTGGATGCATTGAGGAATGCACTCATACAAAAATTCAAATATGATCCAGGATCATACCAGGGCTATAATTATGATACTTACAGCGATAAGCTAACAGCACGTATCGACTGGAATGTGAGCAAGAACAGTACTTTTACGTTAAAGTACAACTATCTCAAATCGTATAGGGATATTTCCGCCAGTAATAGTGGCGCGCCCGCCGGTAACAGACAGCCAAGCAATACCGGTCTGCCCTTTAGCGGAAGCGGTTACCGGATTAACAACAACTTCAACATCGTTATTGCGGAACTGAACACCCGTTTCAGCAATAAATCTTCCAACAAATTACAAGTGGGTTATACTGCTTTACGCGATTACCGGGCCAGCCTTGGCGGGGCCGACTTCCCGCTGGTGGATATCCTGAATGGGACAGGACAAAGCTATACCGCTTTTGGTTATGAGCCCTTTACTTATAACAATGTACTGAGCACGAACGTATTCCAGTTCTCCGACATTTTCACCTTATACAAAGGCGCCCATGAAATTACCCTGGGTACCCAGAACTATATCAAGGATTTTAAAAATGGATTTGCACCCAACTATGCCGGCGCCTACCAGTTTAGTACACTGACAGATTTCTATAACAGTGTCAACAACGGAACGCCTACTGCCTCATCCTATGGTGTGCGCTATTCATTGACCAAGGACGGATCCTTCCCCTTTGCGAAAATTGGCGCTACTGAACTGGGATTTTTTGCGCAGGACAAATGGCGTATCCAGAACAATTTTACCTTTACTTATGGTTTCAGGGTAGACCTGCCCATCTTCAAGAACCAGTTCGAAACCAATCCCTATGCTTCCCAACTCGCCTTCAGGGATGGCAAGATGTATGACGTGGGTCAGAAACCAGGCAATAATGCTCTGTTCTCTCCCCGTGTTGGCTTTAACTGGGATGTATTCCACGATGGCAGGACCCAGGTTCGCGGCGGTATAGGCCTGTTCTCCGGTCCCCCGCCCTTTGTTTGGATCAGCAACCAGGCCAGCAATAACGGCGTTCAGTTCGGTTCGTATACCATCACTCCTAAAACCCCCGGTGTCTCCGCCTCCGATCCCCGGTTCATTTTCAAATCTGATATCAATGCCAATCGCCCGAGTGCCGGCGCTGCTAATACCCGTTATAACTTAGTGTTTACAGATCAAAACTTTAAATATCCCCAGGTAATGAGGTTCAGCCTGGCGGTTGACCAGAAACTGCCCGCCAACATTGTAGCTACACTGGAATACATGTATTCCAAAGATGTGAATGCCGTTTATTTCCAGAACGTAAACCTGCCTTCTGCCGGTACACCGCTGGCAGGCCCCGATAACAGACTCCGCTATTCATCGCCCAAGATCTGGTCTGGTGTGGGTGGTGAAACTGTCACCAACCCAAACATTTCAGACGCCATCCTGATGTCCAATTCCAACAAAGGATATGTGCATGTGCTTACAGCGAGACTGGAAAGAACGGTACGTAACCTCACTACCAGCATTGCCTATACCTACAGCAAATCTAAAACCATCAATGATGGAGGCTCGATTGCACAGAGTAACTGGCGCGACAGGCCGGCACAGGGAGACCTGAACGCAGATGAACTCGGCTTTTCCAACTTCTACCAGCCGCACCGCGTGATCGCTTACGCTGCTTACCGGAAAGAGTATGCCAAATATTTCGCTACTTCAGTTGGCCTGGTATTTGAAGCCGCTCCCAATGGCGCAGGCTCTTATACCTACCAGGGTGATGTGGTGAACGCCGCCACAGGTGGTAACAGCTCACTCATTTATATCCCCGCCAAACAGTCCGATATTGTACTCGTTCCGGTGAACACCGGCGGTGGTACCATCACTGATACCCGTACCCCGTTGCAGATGTGGAACCAGTTAAATGGTTTTATCCAGCAGGATCCTTATATGAGCACACACCGCGGCCAGGTAGCCGAAAGAAATGCCGCAGTACTGCCCTGGTTCAAGCACCTCGACCTGAACGTTACACAGGATTTCTACCTGAAATCAGGCAAGAACAGGCATACATTGCGTGTGAGCTTCGATATCATCAACGTGGGTAATTTCCTCAACAGGAACTGGGGTATTGCCAAAACGTTCAGCTCCAATTCTTTCCTGAAATTTGAAGGCATTGCTCCTGCCGGCGACCCCAATGCTGGTAAACCACGCTATTCCTTCCTCTACCAGGATGCATCTAACCAGATCCCTTATGTGAACAGCTTCCAGGATAGCTTCGGAGCTTTCTCAAGATGGCAGGGACAGGTTGGTATCAGGTATTTATTCAATTAAAGGCCCACACATTATATAAAAAAAGCCCCGGTATTTGCGGGGCTTTTTTATTGCATCATACTTTTTATTTTTGACTTTTTACTTCCCCCATCCCCACTTCAGGAATGCCGGGAAAGCTTTTGCCCAGGTAGCTACATCATGCGTACCTCCTTCCATTTCGAGGTAATGAATATGCTGATCCGTATAGCCTTTTGCTTTCAATTCCACAATCAGGTCTAATGCATCATCAATAGAATCAATTACGCCATTGTTATTGCGATCCTCCGTTTCATCCATTGTACCGCATTCAATAAAAAATTGCATCCAGGGATAGTACATACCCTTGCGGATCTGCAAATGCATCAGGCGATCCTTTTCTTCATCATATCCTTCCTCATATCCTTTCCTCCTCCACCATAATGAACCGCTCAAAATCCCCACCCTGCTGAACTCATTGGCATGGTTCCAGGCAATATCCAATGCACTCAATGCTCCCAATGAAAAGCCGGCGAATGATTTATCTTTAAAAGAAGGCGCCTGATAGGTTTTACGAATAAAAGGAAGCAGCTCTTCCAATATAAATTTGGTGTAAAGACCTGCAGATGCACCCCTGCCTTTAAAATCCGCCGCATAGGCTGTTCCGTATTCCATTTTTCTATCCGGGCCGCAATGAATGCCTATACAAACCAATGGTTCGATTTCGTTGCCTGCGATCATTTCATCCAGCATGATATCGAACGGCATTTTACGCAGATCCTGTCCGTCGTTAATCAATAAAAGACTTATCTGATCGGGCCTTTGCATGGCAACCGGTAAATACACATCAACCAGTACTTCCCGCTCAAGGTATTCAGAAAAAATGGTCTGCTGTGCAACCACAATTGAAGAGGCTACTGTTCTTGCTTCATCCATAACTTCAAAAATAATGTAATGATAACATAATTTGTAACCAGAGTGCCGGCAAGCCGGAAATTGAAAATTGAAAATCTAAAATTTGTTGTTAAATTGAAAGCAATTACCCCACCATATCCCAACTGCAAAACCTTTGCATATGAAAAAGATCGGCATATTATTCGGGCAGGAAAGAAGCTTTCCCATGGCATTTATTGAACGCATCAACAGTAAAAACATACCCGGCATTACAGCCGAGCCCGTTCGCATTGATAAAGTGATGCAGGGAGAAACTGCGGGTTATGCCGTGATTATTGACCGTATCAGCCAGGACGTACCCTTCTACCGGGCTTTCCTGAAAAATGCCGCACTATGCGGTACTGCTGTTATCAACAACCCGTTCTGGTGGAGTGCCGATGAAAAATTTTTCAATAATTGTTTGGCCACTAAGATCAATGTGCCGGTTCCCAAAACCGTGATATTACCCTCGCGTGATCTGCCGCCGGATACGTCTGATCAATCTTTCAGTAACCTGGCTTATCCGTTGGACTGGGAAGGGATTTTCAATTATGTAGGCTTCCCTGCTTACATGAAACCTTTTGCCGGCGGAGGCTGGAAGAACGTATACAAACTGACCAGCATGGATGATTTTTTTGAAAAGCACAGTGAAACAGGGCAGTTGGTGATGTTACTGCAGGAAGAAATCATATTTGAAGAATATTACCGTTGTTACTGTATAGGCGGAAAGTACGTGCGCATTATGCCTTACGAACCACGCAATCCGCATCATTTGCGTTACATGGCCGATTTTACACCCTCGGAAACAAAGCTGAAAGAAATGGAAGAAATTGTTCTGCGTATCAACCAGTACTTAGGTTATGATTTCAATACGGTTGAACTGGCTTTGCGCGATGGCGTTCCTTATGCCATTGATTTCTGCAACCCGGCACCTGATGCCGACCTGAAAAGTGTGGGGCAGGCAAATTTTGACTGGGTAGTGGAAACTGCTGCTGCTTATGCCATAGAAAAAGCACAAGCGCTCATACCAGATAGAGATAACCTCACCTGGGGAGAATACATCAAACACAGCAGCACCAAACAAAAACTGATCTGACAAATGGGAGACCTGAACTATACACATTTCACGCTTGGTGTGGAAGAAGAATATATGGTGCTGGATCCGCATACCCGTGAGCTGAAAAGCCACGAACAGAAGATCGTATGGGAAGGACAAAAGATCATTAAAGACAAGGTAAAGGCAGAAATGCACCAGGCCGTTGTGGAAGTAGGTACTGATATCTGCCAGGATATTGAAGAGGCATACAAAGATGTAGTTACCCTCCGCGGCACCATTGCCCAGATAGCAGGTGACCTTGGTTATTGGGTAGGGGCTTCCGGCACACATCCTTTCAGCCACTGGGAAAACCAGCTGATCACTGACCACGCCAGGTATAATGAAATAGTCAACGAACTGCAGGAAGCCGCCCGCAGTAACCTGATTTTTGGCCTGCACGTTCACGTAGGCATGGAAGACCGGAGAATGGCCATGCATATTGCCAACACAGCCCGTTATTTTCTGCCCCACGTGTATGCACTCAGTACCAATTCACCTTTTTGGGAAGGCCGGCAGACAGGATACAAATCATTCCGCACCAAGGTCTTTGATAAATTTCCGCGCACCGGCATTCCCGATTTTTTTGAAAGCATCGAAGCCTATGAAAGCTATGTGAACCTGCTCATCAAAACCAATTGCATTGATAATGCAAAAAAGATCTGGTGGGATCTCCGTGTGCATCCTTTCTTTAATACTGTTGAATTCCGCATTTGCGATGTGCCGCTAACCGTTAACGAAACCATTACCATTGCAGCCCTCTTCCAGGCGATCTGTGCCAAGATCTATAAACTGCGCAGCCAGAACCTCAATTTTATGATGTACCAGCGCTCGGTGATCAATGAGAATAAATGGAGGGCCAGTCGATATGGCATCGACGGCACCCTGATCGACTTTGGCAAAGAAACCGAAGTCAACACAAGGGCGCTGATCTATGAACTGCTCGATTTTGTAGATGATGTCGTAGATGAACTCGGCAGCCGGCACGTGCTCAATTACATCCATAAGGTATTTGAAATGGGAACGGGTGCCGACAGGCAACTGGCGGTTTTTAAAGAGACCAATAGCCTTGTCAGCGTGGTGGATTATATCCATGACCAGTTCCTCAGTGTTTAAGCGACAATTAATAATAGAATAATCTAATTTGTATACATTTGAACTGCTATTAAATAGAGAGCTGTTAGTAATTTTAACAACTAATTATTAATTTCTCCTCCAGGCAACAGTACCTGAAAGAAAGGTATCTATAGTTAGACGTCAACCAACAAAACAAACCCGCAGGTGACAGAATACGAACTTATCAAGGGATGTATTAACCAGCATAGTGGCTGCCAGCGCATGCTTTTTGAGCGCTATGCAGGTAAAATGATGAGTGTATGTCTTCGTTATGCCAATGACAGCATGGAGGCAGAAGATATGATCCAGGATGCTTTTATTAAAGTATTCCAATACATTGGCCAGTTTAAAGGGGAGGGTTCTTTTGAGGGATGGATCAGGCGTATTGTGGTCAATACTGCCATCAGGCAGTTAGAGAAAAAGAAGATGCATTTCAAGGAAATAGACGACCACAGCAGCGATGCACCACAGATGGATCCGCATGCGTATACGCATTTGGGACAGGAAGACCTGCTGAAACTGATCAGCCGGCTTCCGGATGGTTACCGGCTTGTTTTTAACCTGAACGTGGTAGAAGGCTATAGCCATGAAGAGATAGCCGAGATGCTCAATATTCAACCCGGCACCAGCCGCAGCCAGTTGGTAAAGGCGCGGAAGATGCTGCAACATCAAATCTTACAATTACAAAAAATTGCTGTATAATATGACAGATAAACAATTTGATGATTTCATCAGGGCAAGGCTCAAGGACCATTCCGCTCCGGTGCCGCCGGGTCTTTGGGAGAAGATACACCCTGCTGATAAGGATGACCGCAAAGGCTTCATCCTTCCAAAAATCAACCGCTTTGGTTACCTCGCCATTGCCGCCCTTCTGGTGGCAATAGGTGTTGGCGGCTACCTGTATTTTAATGGCAGACAGGAAAAAGAACTGTCATCGGCCAATACAGCTACCACTACTCAGTCTAACACAACTGCGGCTGGTAATAATAACAATGCAAATAATAATAATAATAATACCGGCCACAGCAGCATAGCTGCATCTGCCACAGGAGATGCACACACAAAAGAGAACAACCAGGAACAACAGGAAAATATAAGCACCCCCAACACTTTAACTAATAATAATACAAACAGCACCGCAGGCAATTTACCCGTAACCCGTCATCGCAGTTCGGTAATAATGGACAACAATATTTCATTTGTTCCGCCCCTTACCACTGCTGCCAACAACCAATATACTACAACGATAGTATCACAGGAAAGTAATGAAGCCGCTGCAGATGTTTCCATCCCATCTTATAACAATCACTTTAACCTGTTAACAGCTGCTGCCATTCCTGCTTCCAGGAATGCGTTACTGTTTGACATGAAAAACATACAAGAGCTGGAATTAGCCAATGCTATTGCTCATACCAGGCGGGTTCCCAATATTGTGGTTTGCCCTTCAAGCAGGGGCGGCGGTGCCATGCTCAACCCCGATTGGTACATAGAAGCATATGCTTCCCCGGATATTGCCGTAAAATCCATTCAAAACATATCAGCCACCCCGCAGTACATGCAGCGCAAGGACAGCAGCGAAAGCATGCAGGTTGGTTATAGCGCCGGGTTCAGAATTGTAAAACCATTTGATGATCATTTCTTATTGAAAGCCGGCTTGAAGTATGCTCAGGTGAATGAAAAATTTGTTTACCGTTCGGAGAATGAGATCAAAACCACTACAGTTGTCACTGTAAGGCAAATCATCAGGGGCCCCGGAGATACTGTACTTGTAAGAGACACCAGTGTTTTGCAACAGATCGGCTACCGCAACAAAACGGTTCATAACCGTTACAGCAGTATTGATCTTCCACTGACAGTAGGTTATCAGTTTGGTACAGATGATGATGATTTCCGTGTTGGTGTTAATGCCGGCGTTGTGATCAACCTGTCGTCATGGTACCAGGGTGTCATACTCGACTCATCACTGACTGCTGTACCTGTTAACAAAAGCAATAACAGCATGATCTATAAGAGTAATATAGGACTGGGATTATATGGCAGCATCAGTTTGATGAAACGGCTGAATGAGAATACGCATCTATTCTTTGAGCCTTATTTCAGGTATAACCTTTCCAGCATGACGAATGCGCAGGCTTCTTATAATCAGAAATTCAGTATAGGCGGGCTCGCCATTGGCCTCAGGTTTAATTTAAACAGGAGATAAAAATAAGTACAGGCAACGCGGCAGGTATGTCCTGTATCTATTAAGTACAACAATCAGCTATGAACATGAAAAAGAATTTAATTACGATCGGATGCCTCGCTCTTCTTTTCTTTACTGCCTGCAAAAAAGAATTTTCGAGCAACCTTGTACTATATCCCAATCACCCGTTGAATGATACCGCATGGACAAGAGGTGCCAACATTTTTTCATCAATCAACGACCTTCCGGGTCTCTTTCTGCCCAACCTGGTCATCGATTCTTTCGACTGCTCAAAAGCGGATACACTGCATTATGGCGATAGCCTTGATGTTGTGATACCCGACAGCGCTTTTCTTACTTCTTCCGGAAGCGGTGGAAGTGGCGGTGGAAGCGGTAGTGGTGGAAGCGGCGGCAGCATCTGTTCCGGCAAAGTGCGGCTGGAATTATTCAGACTGAAAACAAAAGGAGATTTTATCAAGTTCTTTAAACCCACTACCAGCAACGGGTATTTACTGGAAACAGGGGGTGGCATCTTTATCCGCATCACAAAAGATGGTCGTGAAGTTACACTCAGACCCGGCGCTACGATCACTATCCGCTTCAGCGATACAGAAGATCCCAAACCCAATATGCAGGTCTTCTATGCACGGGAAACCATACCCTACCTTACAAAGGGAATTGATAGCATGCATACCTGGATGAGAGATCTGGACACCACATGGATCAAAACATGGCAAAAACCAAACAGCACCAGTACCTTACTTGTCAAAGGCTATGAGGTTGTGTCAAAAAATTTAAGATGGATCAGTGCAGACAGGTTCGTAGACAGTACAAAACCTAAGACAAAGATCACTGCAGTATTGCCTCCTAATTTCACCAATAAGAACAGTGTGGTGTTTGCAGTGTTTGCCAACCAGAAAACAGTAGTGGGACTTGATCCTGATTATCCTTCCAGGTCATTTACCGCAATGAATATTCCGATCGGCAGCAAGATTTCTCTTGTATCTATTTCAAAGATAGGAGACGATTTCTACCTCGGCATCAAGGATATCAATGATGTTGGCACTGTTACCAGGTATACCGTTGATCCTACAAGAAAATCGTTGAGAGAAATCATTGAATATCTCAACAGTTTATAAAGGTTTCGTTTTTTTATATAGTCAGGGGGTATAAGGGTTGCGAAAGCAGCCCTTATCATTTATAATCAAACAGGGTAGCTGTAAAAACAGCACGCTCCCTCTTCTTGAAGATCACATCCCAGTTGCCCTTGTAACGCAGCACACGCGGCACGATAAGTTCCCCAAACCTGGCCATTTCCACTTCCATGCTTACGTCAAAATCATATACGCCTGCTTTATAGCTCAGCGAATAATTACGACCCAATACTTCCAATGTTTTTTGGTCAAACCAGGTAACCATCTGGTCTACCACCACCCGGTCATTTTTTAAGAACCCCAGATCCTCTTTAGGTGTAATGGAAAACACATAACACAAGGCTCCGTGGTATTCCTGGATATCTAATTTGTAATCGTATAATTTGTGTGCACTTTCATCATACAGATCCAGTTTATTACCAATGAAAGGGATACCGGGTATCTTTTTACCCGGATTAAAGAACAACATCTTCAATTGTTCTTTGTGTTTTTCCATGCCTGACTTACCACCGGCTCCCAGGTTCCTTCCTTTCACAATATTATTTTCACCACAGACCTTTCCTTTGGTAAAAAAAAGACCCGCGTAAAGCTCCGGGGTCATGTAATTGTAATTCTTTTTACTGTCATACAGGTCACCCGTCACCTGCTCCTCCAATACCTCCATTGTGCGGCAGCCCTCGCTCCTGTTCTGTCTTGTTTTGCTGTAAAGGGAAGCTTTCACTTCACCTTTTTTATCCAGCATCTTAATGTCGTTATAAGAAGTGAATCCCATGACGCGCAGGTTCCTGAATGCCTTATAGAAAGTAGTGTCTTCTTTGATCTGTTCCAGCAACCTTTTGTAATCAAAATTATTTCTCACCACTACTTCAGCCAGTGTAACCCGCTGGTTATTGATCATCACGGCCGTATCCTGGGCAGTGGAGCGGGAACAGAACAGCAACAAAAGAATCGCGCAGTATCTCATTACTTAATGAATATCATTTTATAATCAACCTTGGCTTTCCCTTTGCTGATGTCGTTCAGTTTGCCCTGCAGCATTTTTCTGCGCAGGGGTTTGAGGTAGTCAATAAAAAGCTTGCCGTCGATATGATCATATTCATGAAGGATGATGCGGGCAGTGAGTCCCGTGAAGGTTTCTGTATGTGCAGCAAAGTTTTCATCCACATAAGCGATCTCTACTTCCTCCGCCCTGTTGACGTCTTCCCTGATATTGGGAATACTGAGGCATCCTTCATTATAGGCCCATTCTTTACCATTGAGCGATTGAATATGTGCATTAAGGAACACTTTCTTAACCCCAGGTTCATCGGCATACACCCCTTTTTCATCATCTTCCATGTGCTCGAATATCTGTTTACTGTCCATCACAAACAGTCTGACATCCCTATTAACCTGGGGCGCTGCAAGGCCTACGCCATTACTTGCATACATAGTTTCCCACATATCTTCTATCAGTTTCTGCAGTCCGGGGTAATCTGGTGTAATATCCAAGCTTTTTTTCCTGAGTATGGCCGCCCCATATGCCACAATTGGTAATATCATCGAATTAATTCATTTATAATGATAAGAGGGCACAAAAATACCATCAAAACCTGCAATCAGCAAATTGCATAGCTAACTGATGGATTGGAGGTATTCCTGCAGCATAATGGTGGCTGCTATTTCATCTACCAGCTTTTTATTTTGCCGGTCTTTCTTTTTCATGCCCATCTCTATCATGGCACGGGAAGCCATTTTAGAAGTATAGCGCTCATCCACCGTCCGGATGGGAATAGCTGGGAATTCTTTTTGCAGCTTTTGAATAGCCGCTTTTACCAGGGGTGTGGCATGAGTAGCGGTATCATCTAAGTTCAGCGGCTCCCCTATCAGGATCAGTTCTACCTGCTCTGCCTGAAAGTATTTCTTCAGAAAGGGGATCAATTCCTTTGTATCCACGGTAGTCAATCCGCTGGCGATGATCTGTAAAGGGTCTGTTACAGCCAGGCCGGTTCTTTTACCGCCATAGTCAATGCAGAGGATTCGGGGCATGGGGTTGATTTGGGATAGATGATGGCTGATTTAGGATGGAGGATTTAGGAAAAGAAGATCGGTGATCACAAGGATACCGAATATGACACTGGCAATACCATTGGCTGTCATGAAAGCGATGTTTACTTTACTAAGATCGTTTGGCTTGACGATGGAGTGCTGGTAGATGAGCATTCCAACAAAAACGGCAATGCCTAACCAATATATCCAATGAAAATGACCATTAATGCCGGCAATTACC
Organism: uncultured Sediminibacterium sp.; assembly: GCA_964507525.1. GTDB lineage: Bacteria > Bacteroidota > Bacteroidia > Chitinophagales > Chitinophagaceae > Sediminibacterium. Next base: position 21,906 of record CAZDQB010000025.1, read on the forward strand.
ACACAAACGGCACTTAATGCATGAAATATTTCTGATACGCGTAAAGCTTTTGATTTGCCTAATACACTTGGTATGGAATACAATTGTTGTGATTGGTCAAATTCAACATCCTGCAAAGCATAAATAATATCGAACCCGCTTACCCTAAAGATGACTGCAAAGGAAAACAGTACCGGCAACAGGCTGAACGAAGCCGTTACAGCAAGATAGGCGCCGATTGGGGCGAAGGACAGTCCCAATCCCAACACCAGGTGACACAAAGGCGTAAACCGTTTGGTATAGCTGTAAAATAAGATCACAAATAAAGCCACGGGCGACAAATAAAAACAAATACGGTTGATAAACCAGGTGGTCAATACAAACAAAATACCGTTCAGGATCACAAAGCGTAAGGCATTGTCGGGCGAAATAATGCCTTTGGGAATTTCACGGATGGCAGTCCGTGGGTTCTTTGCATCAAAACTGCGGTCGAGGTAACGGTTAAAGGCCATGGCAGCACTGCGAGCCGTGACCATACACACAAGTACCAGCAAAAATGTCACGATCATTCGTCCCGAAAAAGGAACCTCCCGCACACCCAGAAAAAAACCGATCATCGCAAAGGGCAATGCAAATATTGTATGAGAAAATTTAACCAGACTCAAGTAGTTCTTTATTGTTGTCACAGGTATCATTTTAAAAATTAAAAATCCATGCTACAGCTAAATATATCATCATCTGAGAATCGCTATCTCTCCCCTGACCATCTCCCACAAAACAATCCCCGCTGCAACTGAAATATTCAATGAATGTTTCATACCTAACTGTGGAATTTCAATACATCCATCGCACAACTTCAGCACTTCAGCCTCCACTCCTTCTACTTCATTCCCAAAGACCACTGCTGTCTTAGCGTCTGTTGTTATAAACCGTTCCAAGGAAATACTGCCTTCTGTTTGTTCTACGCCATAAACCAGGTATCCTCTTCCTTTTAATTCCTTTACCGCTTCAAGGGTGGTTGGGTAATAGATCCAGTCCACCGTTTCAGTAGCCCCGAGGGCCGTTTTATGAATGTCGCGGTGCGGTGGCTGGGGAGTGTAACCACACAAACAAATACCTTCCACTAAGAATGCGTCGGCTGTTCTGAATACACTGCCCACATTATGCATGCTGCGTATATTATCCAGTACTACCATAACCGGGCGCTTATCGGCCTGCTTGAACTCATCCACCGTCTTACGCCCTAACTCGTCCATGCTCAGTTTCCGCATGCTGCAAAGGTAACCGCAAGTACCGATATAATCCGCTAAGGGTTGCTGGTAAGGTTTCCCTACTTTCTTTCCACAATTCCTAACCCCTGTGCAGGCAAGCTGCGGCACTACCCTATATTTGTCCTCCATGTCAAAGTCTGCTGCCGATACACCGTTGATGCAACAGCACAGGGCCATCAAACAAAAATACCCTGATGCAGTACTGCTTTTCCGCGTAGGTGATTTTTATGAAACCTTTGGCGAAGATGCCATTATTGCTTCCAGGGTTTTGGGTATTACGCTTACCAAAAGAAACAATGGAGCTGCATCATCCAGTGAGCTGGCCGGGTTCCCGTATCACGCCATGGACACCTACCTGCACAAATTGGTAAAAGCAGGTTACCGGGTAGCCATCTGCGACCAGTTGGAAGATCCAAAGACTGTGAAAGGAATTGTCAAACGGGGCGTTACAGAAATGGTAACCCCGGGTGTAGCCACCAACGATAAATTACTGGAACAGAACAGCAATAATTTTCTTGCTGCCATTCATTTTACAGAGAGCGAAGCTGGCGCTGCTTTTCTTGATATCTCCACCGGTGAATTTTTCGTAGCAGAAGGTAACCAGGAGTACATGGACAAGCTGTTGCAAAGCTTAAAACCGGCAGAAGTCATTTTTCAGCGCAGCTACCAGAAGCATTTTAAAGAAGTATTTGGCAGCAGGTTTTATACCTATACCATGGAAAGCTGGATCTTTGATGAAGCATTTGCAGCTGACAGCCTGCTCAAACATTTTCAAACCCACTCTTTAAAAGGATACGGTATTGAGAACCTGTCCAAAGGCATTGTTGCCGCCGGCGCCATTCTCTATTACCTGAAAGAAACAGAACATCCCAATCTCCAGCATATCACTTCCATACAACGCATTGAACGGGATGGTTTTTTATGGATGGACCGCTTTACCATACGCAATCTGGAATTGCTGAGCACCGGAACAGAGCAGGGCAACAGCTTATTGAAAGTGCTGGATAATACAGTGAGCCCGATGGGTGCGAGGTTATTGCGGAGATGGATGCTGTTCCCTTTGAAAGACATTAAGAAGATACAGGAGCGGTTGGATACGGTTGCATTCCTCATCCTGCAATCAGACCTTCGCAAATCAGTAGCAGAATCTATTAAGCTGTGTGGCGATATAGAGAGGTTGGTCAGCAAAATACCCATGAAGAAGATCAATCCGCGCGAAGTGATGCACCTCGCCAAAGGATTGCAGCAGGTGGCGCATATCAGGGCTATCTGTGAACACGCAACGGATGACTATTTACGGCAGCTGGCAGGTGCTTTAGACGGCTGCCATACCATTGTAGAAAGAATACACAAAGAGATTAACGAAACGCCGCCGGTGGCTGCCAACAAAGGCGGAGTGATCAGAGATGGTGTGCACGAAGAGCTGGACCAGTTGCGGAAGATCGCAACAGGCGGTAAGGAATACCTTGTCAACATCCAGCAAAGGGAAGCAGAAAAGACCGGCATTTCTTCCCTCAGGATCAGTTACAACAATGTATTTGGGTATTACTTAGAAGTCACCAATTCACATAAACACAAAGTGCCGGCCGACTGGATACGCAAGCAGACATTGGCCAATGCAGAAAGGTACATCACACCGGAGCTGAAAGAATATGAAGAAAAGATTACCGGCGCAGAAGACAAGATACTCGCTATTGAGATCGAACGATACGACCAATTGCTGCTCGATCTGCAGCGGTACATCGCTCCTGTCCAGGTAAATGGAAATACCCTTGCCATCATTGACTGCCTGTTGTGTTTTGCAGAGAACGCCCTGCAGTACAACTATAAAAAACCGGAATTACACGATGGACTGGTATTGGACCTGCAGGAAAGCCGTCACCCTGTGATCGAAAGGAACCTGCCACCCGGTGAATCTTATATTGCAAATGATATTTACTTAGATCCCGCAGGACAGCAGGTGATTATCCTTACCGGGCCCAATATGAGCGGTAAGAGTGCGGTATTACGGCAAACAGCACTCATTACACTGATGGCACATATTGGCAGTTTTGTTCCCGCAGCAGCAGCCAGGGTTCCATTAACAGATAAAATATTCACACGTGTAGGTGCGAGTGATAACCTGAGTGGCGGTGAATCTACTTTCATGGTAGAAATGAATGAAACAGCCAGCATCATCAATAATATTTCTCAACGCAGCCTGATATTACTAGATGAGATTGGCAGGGGTACTTCCACTTATGATGGCATATCCATTGCATGGAGTATTGTTGAGTACCTGCACAACTCCCCTGCTGCGCCCAAAACCCTGTTTGCAACACATTACCATGAGCTCAATGAGCTGGAAGAAAGACTGCCGCGTGTAAAGAACTTCCACGTAACCAACAAAGAAGCAGGCAATAAGATTATTTTCCTCCGCAAGCTTGCCCCGGGAGGCAGTACACATAGTTTTGGTATTCATGTGGCTAAAATGGCCGGCATGCCCCCTGCATTGATCGACAGGGCCAATGAGATCCTGGAGCAATTAGAGACAAAACATGTGAACGAAGAACACCCGAAAGAAACATTGCAGCAGCATATTAAAAACATAGCAACTCCTAAAATACAGTTGTCCATTTTCGATGCCCATTCCGAGACATTTGACGATATCCGCAAGAAACTACAGGACATAGACATCAACCGACTGACGCCTGTTGAAGCATTGATGAAACTGAATGAGATCAAAGGGCTTTTAAAGTAAGCTCAAAGGCAACTTAGCCACCATTTCACATGGCTTGCCTTATAATTGCTGTACCACTTACACAATGGGAACAATGCCGTTACAAGTGCGATCCATATGACATACACTACTCCAAGTGAATACCCAAACTTATCCGGCCGGAACCAGAAGAAAGGAGTAATAGCTTCAGCCATCGTGTGCCCTGTTGCAAAGAATACAAGCATGCACAGGAAATGAATGGAAAAGAAATGGATGAGGTAATAAAACATGGGAACACGGCCATAAACGACCACAAAATTTGTCCACTTACCCGCTGTCTTTTCAAACCATACCAAAAGCAGCAGCGCAGGTCCCAATGTCATACACAGGAATAATAAAGAAGGCGGGTATTTGGTCAGGTTAAAGAAAGACAGCACTGTGGTAATGCCATTCTTTTGCGTTGACCATAACGAAGAATCTCCATAAACATTCATCCAGCGCAGTACAAAGAAGGCAATGGTAACAACCAGACCTGTCCGGATCAGGTATTTCTTCCTCACAGCAGCATCAACATTTTCAGTAAACCAGGCACCCATGCAATAGCCCAGGATCATCACACCGGGCCAGGGGATTAACGGGTACAACACAAACAGCATATGGCCAGGCGCAATATTGCCAAAATACTGCTGGTGAAGAAATCCCCACCACAAGGGCAATTCCTGCCTGTTTTGGTAATCTAACTGATCCAGCACATTATGCCCGGCAACCAGTACCAATCCAATGATCAGCAGTATGCGTAAAGGCAGGTATAACAATACAGACAATAACACCATCGACCAGCCAATTACCCAGATCACCTGTACCGCAATGACGTTATAATGCGGATTGAATCCGAATATAAAATTCATCACCACCAATTCAATCAGCAATAACCATAACCCCCTTGTAAGCAGCAGAAAGGATAGTTCTTTTTTTGTTTTCTTTCGCCCGGCCAAAAAAGCAGCTGTGCCGGAAAGGAAAACAAATACTGGCGCACAAAAATGGGTGATCCATCTGGTAAAGAACAGCGCGGGTGTGGTGGTATTCATGTCAGTCGGAGATGCTGTAACAGCAGTAACATGAAAAAAGTCACGAACATGGTCCAGGGCCATGATGATCATCACAACACCCCGCAGCAAATCAATTGAATTGATCCTGCTCTTACCGGGGAGAGCGGCTGTTGGCATATAGACGTATTAGTTGATACAAAATAGTCATAAAAAGCCGTCACAGGATACCGCTTGTCCCAAATTGCTGCACTTTGCAAAGTATCACTTACCCTTTCAGGTACCGTTTCACTTTCTCATGAAGGCCTCCGCTTAAAGGAACCACGGGCAGGCGCACTGTGTTTTGCAGCAATCCCTGCTCATGCATGAATGCTTTCACGCCGGCAGGATTGTTCTCCGCAAACATCAGGTCGTAGGCTTCTATCAGTTTGTCGTTGATGGCTTTGGCGCCTTTAACATCACTTTTAAGGGTTGCACGAACCATATCGGAAAATTGTTGGGGAAAAGCATTGGCTGCCACGCTGATCACGCCATCCATACCGCAGGCCAGTTGTGGTAAAGCAAGTGCATCATCACCGCTTACAACGAGGAAGTCCTGCGGGCGGTCACGCAGCAATTGCATACACTGGGCCATATCTCCGCTGGCTTCTTTCATGCCAGCAACGTTCTGCACTTCTTTGGCTAAGCGGATGGTTGTTTCAGCGGTCATATTGCGACCGGTTCTTCCTGGTACATTATACAGGATAATAGGTTTAGGAGATGCTTCCGCAATCGCTTTATAATGCTGGAAGATGCCTTCCTGGGAAGGTTTGTTATAGTAAGGGGCGGCGCTCAGCACAGCTGCAGCTTTTTCCAGCGGAAAATGATGCAGGTCTTTGATCACTTCATTGGTATTATTACCGCCAATACCCACAACAACAGGCACCCGGCCTGCTGCTTTTTCGAATGTATAATTAACAATGTCTAACTTCTCCTGTTTATCAAGTGTAGGTGTTTCTCCTGTTGTACCGAGGGTAACGAGGTATTCGACCCCGCCTGTTATCATTGCTTCGATCACTTTTCCCAAAGCATCGAAATCTACCTGAAGATCTGTTCTGAATGGTGTTACGAGTGCCACACCTGTTCCTTGTAATTGCTGACGTAAAGACATTGCTGGTTGATAATTTATTATTGGTGGTTTGTAGTTTCTTCTTCCCAGAAGCCCATTTTGCCATATTTTTCAATACGGTCGTTGATGCGTTGTGCGGGTGATTTTTGTTTGATCTCTTTCAGGTTTCTGACCAGGTATGATTTGAGTATCTCGGCGGCTTCTGTGTAATCCCAGTGTGCACCGCCGATGGGTTCGTGCACAATCTCATCAACGAGCCCAAAACCCTTCATATCAATAGCGGTTAACCGTAATTGTTCGGCAGCCACTTCTTTCTTTTCCCAACTGCGCCAGAGGATAGAGCTGCAGCTTTCGGGAGAGATAACAGTGTACCAGGTGTTTTCCATCATCAATACCCTATCACCCACGCCGATGCCTAAAGCACCACCGCTGGCACCTTCACCAATGATCACCACAATCACCGGCACTTTGAGGCGAATCATTTCAAAGATATTACGGGCAATTGCTTCTCCCTGGCCACGCTCTTCAGCTTCCAGGCCGGGATAAGCGCCCGGTGTATCGATCAATGCGATAACCGGTTTGTTGAATTTTTCGGCAAGCTTCATGAGCCGCAATGCTTTGCGGTAGCCTTCGGGGTTAGCCATACCAAAATTCCGCAATTGGCGGAGTTTGGTATTGGTTCCTTTTTGCTGGCCAATGATCATTACTGTTTCGCCCTCTAATGCTGCAAAACCGCCTACCATGGCTTTATCGTCTTTAAAAGTGCGGTCGCCATGCAGTTCCACAAAGTTAGTGCACATTTTTTCGATATATTTCATCGTATAGGGCCTGTCTGGATGGCGGCTCAGCTGCACCCGCTGCCAGGGAGTAAGGTGCAGGGTGATCTCTTTACGTTTTTCTATAATAGCATCTTCTAACTGTTGAATGGTAGATGAGTAGTCTATTTTAGGGTTCTTTTCAGCAAGTTTCTTAGCATCGTCTATTTGTTCATATAAATCCTTGATAGGCTTCTCAAAATCAAGGAATTGTCTATTAGGGTATAGGGGCATAGCGTTGGGTTGAGCCAGTAAAATTAGGGGTTGCTTTTTTTTTAGAGAAAGATTTGTTTAAGAAAATGGTTTACCCTTATCTTTGCCGTCCCGAAAACGGCCTGTAACAGGTAATTTTGTGGAAAACGGATCGGTAGTTCAGTTGGTTAGAATGCCGCCCTGTCACGGCGGAGGTCGCAGGTTCGAGTCCCGTCCGGTCCGCTTAGTTTAGCTTGAAGCCCGCGCTGGTCGCGGGTTTTTGTTTTTGCGGTCTATTTTTGGGTCTATAAAAACCTGTTTTTACGAAGAACTTTACTTGTCTTTACCTCAGTTTATATAGCTTGATAAATTAACATTATAAAGGTACAATTTTATCAATTTACCAGTGTAAGCGCGGGGTTTGTTCTTTTTCACACAAAAAAAGTAGTGTCTATTACATTGCTTGAATCTGGTTTTATGCTTGCATTAATTGCCAGACATCACTACCCAGGAAGTGTAGCCTTACTCCGCCATAGGATTCAACTATGAATCAAAAGAAATTAGTCTAAATTAGTACCGTCCTAAAAAGAGTAAGGCTACACATAGAATGTTTGCACAACAGCAGACTTTGCAATATGCTGGCTTGTAGAATAACAATAAGCTACAACTAAATATCACCAATAGTTAAAGCAAGTTATTAGTCATTAACATCATTCCATTTCATAGACTTTCCTGTAAGCCCCCTGCATAGCCGCGATCTCTTCATCGGTTAGTTTGGCGAACTGTTCACGCCGTCTTTTTGGAAATACGCCTTTGTTCTGGTGCAGAAAAATAAGCATCCAGTTGATATCCTTGTCAGGCATATCAACAATTTTCTGTATTTCTCTTTTTGCTTCATCGTACCGTAATAAAAACAATAGTTCCTCCGGCATATCTTCCTTAAGTGTTGCATGGATCGTTTCGGCCAGGTACAGAGACTGCGGTGTGAGGTCGGGATAACGATAGTATCCTGCTACTTCATCCGGATTATTTACGGTGACTTCCCCGATATTGCTTAAAACATATTTTATCCGTTGCATCAGCGGTTTGGAGTAGGTTTCAAGAATCTGATCGTAAGCCTTCATGTTATTGAGCATGTGTGCGGAAACAGGAATAATGAGTCCCTGCGGCACCACACCATCATGTACCAGTATATCATGGATCATAAACCTGTGTAATCGTCCGTTACCATCTTCAAAAGGATGTATAAACACAAAACCGAAAGCAAACAAAGCAGCCCGTATAATCGGATCAATGCCAGTGGTCTTGTCAGCGGCATTTTGCAGGCCGGACATTATGGTGTTCACCATGGCAGGTGGCGGACAGATATAATGCACCAGGGTTTGATAATTCGGAAGTAATTCACCCACATAATTCTGAAACTCGCGAAAATCTGCCGCCGCATACCTAGAATCCACGATGATATTCTGTAACTGAACCAGGTTCTCCTTTGCGAACACTTCTTCGGTTGGTTTGGCACCGGCTCGTGTAAGTAATGATATGAACCGCTCCATCCTGTCGGGAGACGGTTTTTCTTTTTCTATTTCATACGATGACTTGGTTTCCTTGGTATACAAGTATGCGGCCGCGCGTCTGAAGATATCCTCCGGATATTCATTTTTCAATCCCTCGATACTTTGCTTCACATCTTTTGCCAGCAGTTCTGACAACGATTTGGTCCTACGTATCATGGGGCAAAAATCACTTGTGCCCAGAAGGTTGTTGTTGATCCGCCAGCGCGTATTTTTAACGACTTTGCCGGTGATGTATTTTTCCGGTTCCAGCAGGTCAATATAATTACCACCCACTTCTTTTTCCGGGTTCAATTCTTTACCGGTTAAGAATTCATAGAGAAAGCCGATTTTCCTAGCATAGCGACCGCTGGGGGTAGTCGTTATAAAGGCATTGATTTCCGCAGCATCGATTCGTGTAAATACTGCCCTGAGAAAATCGAGGTTCAGGTCGTCATATTTTAGAGCAAATTCGATATGCAGAAGCGGGGCATCTTCCTCCACAGCATACCTTGGCCCATATACCTGATCAATATTGTCACGCGAAGTCAGCGCTATAAATTCATTGTTACCTACGTAGGAACTGTGTGTAAAGGAATAATTAATCAGGCCAAAATGCACTTTTAGCCATTCGTTTCCTGCCGGTTTATTTGCCATAGGGTTTACTTTTTACTGTAAAACGATTACTCGATACTGTAATATGTATAAATATCAGGATAAATACCGTAAAGCGATTTTTCATTAAATTACTGTAAAATTAATACAATGTACTGTAAAATGATTACAATTATAAATTTTTACTATAAAATGATTACAATATAGAATCGATCGGAATGCCCGCATGTTACTTTTTTATAAAAAAGGTAACAAAAGTCATAATGTCTAACATAAAACTGCATGATAACATAATATGACCACAAAGCACTGGATATATGGTCTCCAAAATATTTCACTGATTTAGTGGAGAGAATTAAATTCAAATAAATCTCTTTACCATTTCCTTGAAAAGGTATCCAAATCGGTATACTTAACACTATTCAGAGAGATTAAGACTCCACCAACAAAAAAGCGAAGCAATGCTTCGCTTTTTTGTTGATCAGTTTCCCGGTGGTATTTAGAAATGATCAGCATCTTTATCGAGGTCTTTTTTGTCGTTACTCAAATCCTTCCTGTCGCGCTTCAGGTCTTTTTTGTCTTTGTTCAAATCCTTCCTGTCTTTCCTGATATCGGTTCTATCCTTGTACAGGTCTTTCTTATCGTTGTTGAGGTCTGTTACGTCTTTGTTGCGATCGGTCCTGTCCTGGCTGATGTCTTTCCGGATGCTGTTGATGTCGTTCTGTTCTTTTTGTGCGTCGGTGTAATCATGTTTGGCTACATCTGCGTTCCGTTCTTTAATTTCTGAGTTCAGCTGCGCTTTGTCTTTATTGATATCCCTGTTGTCGGTATTGACATCTTTCCTGTCCTTATTGATGTCTGCGCGATCGGCATTGATATCTTTCCTGTCTTTGTTGATATCGGCCTGATCGTGCCGCATATCTTTTTTGTCGTACTGGATGTCCCTCCGGTCGTGACGGATATCTTTCATATCATGGTTCATGTCGTGCATTTTAGCAGCACCATTTCTGTGTGTTTGTGCATGTAGTGCGATTGTTGAACCTGTCAGCAACATGGCGATGAGAAAAAGAAACTGTTTCATGGTTTTAGATTTTTTGTTTTTACTAATTGGTTACAAATACAAAGACCCGGATGAAACCGACAGGTTTAATACAAAAGTGTTACAGTAACCAGTATTCAAATTTCTTTAACAATCGAAACAGCAACGAGGGGTATTTTTAAGCATTCTTTAAGTTGGCAGGGAATCCTGGGTGGCTATTGAATAATTGCTGCACCTATATAGTATTAATCATTCCCAGGCAGATTCCTGCGGAGGTAAGGTTGCAGCACTTATAAGATCTGGTTAAACTCCAGTCTTTCCCCATCCGGGCCGAGGATGTTAAAATACCTGCATCCCTTTTCCCAGAAAGCAAGGAATACCGGCTGTGACTCAATGATATCAAAAGCATTTTCCTGTAAAGCTGAAAATGTTGCATCAATGTCATCAACATCAAAGGCAATATGATCAATATGTCCGTTCTTTCTGCTCCGGATCTCTATCAACTCCTTTTCGGGCATCTGGTATAATTCGATGATCATTGCATCCCGTTTCATCATCCGTACAGTTCCCTGGTCGCCTTCAAAAGTGAACGAAGCGTCCATTACATTCTTAAATCCTAATCTTTCATAAAACGAAGCTGACCGGTTCAGATCCGTAACGGGTATCCCGATATGCTGGAGGCTGTTGATAGCTATGTTCATTTTTTTTCATTGTAGAGTTTATAGATCACTGCCTCATAAGGCAATAATTGAATACCTGTCCGGGCTGTTTGATTGCCATTGCTTCCCCGCAAATCACTGTAATTAGATAGAATAACCTGAGCCTTTGACATATCCAGCCTAATATTCGCAGTTGCCAAAGCAGATGAAAAGTTGAGCAATACCAGGCATTTTTCCCCTCCCCATTCCCTTGTATAAGCATATACAACAGGATTATATTTGTCAAGCAGTGTGTATTTGCCGTAAACCAGTATTTCATTTTGCTTACGCAGTTGTACCAGTTTTCTGAAATAGTTGAGACAACTGTTGGGATCCTTTTCCTGGGCTGCTGCGTTAATGGCGGTATAGTTCGGATTTGTTTGTATCCAGGGTTTCCCGTTTGTAAATCCGGCATTTTCGGTAGTATCCCATTGAAACGGCGTTCTACTATTATCCCTGCACTCGAATCGGATCAGTTCCATGAATTTCTTCATATCGCCGCCAATGTTCTTCTGATGCTGGTATTCGTTGAGAGTGGGCATGTCTCTATAATCTTCTATCTTGTCAAACCCTGCATTCGTCATCCCAAGCTCATCACCATTGTAATAATAAGGAGTACCCCGCATGGTCATGATAAATGTTGATAACATCTGAGACGATAGCACTCTGTATGCCGGGTGATCGTTTCCAAACCTGCTCACCAATCGCGCCTGGTCATGATTGGCCAGAAAAATGGAAACCCAGCCTTTTTTCTCAAATGCACTATCCCAGCGGCTGAATACTTCTTTAAAATGCAGAAGGCTATATCCATCTGGTTTGGCAATGTCAACTCCTTCAAAAGCATAGGCCATATTTAGTTCTTTTCGGTCAGCATCCACCAGGTTATGTGCATCTGTGAATGAGTTTCCTGCTCCCTCAGCCACGCTCATTACATTATACCGGCTAAAGACCTGCTCATCCATCTCTTTCAGGTAATCATGCAAATGCGGACCCATGGCATAATACCTGGTGAAATTCTTTTCGTACCCTTTAGGGAAATGAGGAAATGCCGTATCCTTTGCCGCAAACTGGAAAGCATCCAGCCTGAATCCATCAATGCCCTTGTCTGCCCAGAACCTCATGATGCCATAGATTTCCTGCCGTAGCTGGGGATTTTCCCAGTTCAGATCTGGCTGTTTCCCCGAAAAATAATGTAAATACCAGGCATTTGTCGATGAATCATATTTCCACGCGTCATGGTTCACATCGAATAAGCTATAGCGCGGCGCCGGCTTGCCTTTTTCTGCATTCCACCAATGATAATAATTGCGGCGGGGGTTCATTCTCGAGCTCCGGCTTTGCTGAAACCATTCGTGTTCATCACTGCTGTGGTTCACCACCAGGTCCATCACCAGTTTAATCCCACGTGCATGCATCTCCTTTAACAGCAAGTCAAAGTCTGCC
>CAZDQB010000025.1:34369-38650 GCA_964507525.1 uncultured Sediminibacterium sp.
CCAAAATCCTTCATGATATTGCGGTAATCACTAACATCGTAACCATTGTCGTCGTTGGGCGAACTATAAATTGGATTGAGCCAAACTACATCTACGCCCAGGCTTTTGATATAATCAAGCTTTGAAATGATGCCTTTCAGGTCGCCAATACCATCACCATCACTGTCTTTAAAGCTGCGGGGATATATCTGATATACCACCGCTTCTTTCCACCATTTCTTTTCGGTTGTTTTTTGTGCATGGCCATTTGAGCCTGCGATCATTGCCAATACAGTTGGGAATGCAATCTTTATTAATGATACCAGGTTATTACGTGTCATTGCTTCGAGATATGATAGGGTATAGATAGTATGTAATCAAGCAGATCAATTACATACAGGTTCGTACCAAAATTAGCGTTACTCCCGTAAAATAGTTGCAACCCATGCCTAAATTAAAAACATTTCGCCAGGGTATTCAGCATGATCATTGCAAACATGAAATTAAACTGTATTTTACCATTGATTCATCCAACCAATACGTATGTCAGATTTTAAACCAATCACAGATTCCGCAACGGTTATCAAGGAGCTAATGATACCCTCCTATTCAAACTTCGGGGGCAAGGTGCACGGGGGGCATATTTTATCGCTGATGGATAAAACGGCTTATGTATGCGCTTCCAAACATGCAGGCGCCTATTGTGTTACCGCCTCCATCGACACAGTGGATTTCCTGGAATCGGTTGATGTGGGCGACCTCGTTACCTTATACGCCTCGGTGAATTATGTAGGCAACTCTTCCATGATCATTGGCATGCGGGTAGAGTCTGAAAACATACGCACCCAGGTGGTCAAACATACCAATACCAGTTATTTTAGTATGGTGGCCATTGATGATCAGCATAAGCCGGTACAGGTTTCCGGGCTCATATTAAGAAGCCATACCGAAGTGCGGCGTTTTTTTGAGGCTTTTCACAGGAAAGAGCTGAAGAAATATTACAGAAAGGAACAGGATCGCATCAAATCGGAGTTTGAAAAAAACGAGTGGCTTGAAATACTGAAAAAAGAAAGGGTGATCATCGATTTTGACCTGTAAAACACACTGCCAGCCTGTCATTGATGTAAGTCAGTGCACTCCGCCCAGCCACAACAATCCATCAATGATCAGGCGGTCCTGTATTTTATTTCCGAACGTAAAGGACAGTTCTTTATTGGTCTTATGCTCATAATCAATATCATTGTGTCCCATGTTCACATACATCATCTTATAATTTTTATTCGTCCAGACAACCGGGTAATAGCCGCTGTGCCAGATTTCATGTTGTTTAGGACCTGTTCCAAGGGGAAAGCTCGAAGCATCAATGGATAAAAGAATGTGTATAGCAGGATTTTGCCGGAGATCATACTGCCATCGGTACCATTCATTGGGTGAGGATCTAAACGTTTCCGGCAAATGTTTTGTCGCAGGATGCTTCCTGTCTTCTACACGTAAGATCGCCGCAGTAGGCCGCCAGGTATTACTGCTGTAAGCGCCTGATCCTAAAAATTCATTGTGGTACCAGTTCCAATTCTGCGGGTATGCCGAAGGTGTCAGTGCAAACCCGGCAAAATGAAAGCCCATCCATGCACCGCCATGTTCCATATACTGTTGAAAAGCGGCCCGCTGTGCCGTATCGTCTGGTCTTGTATCCAAAAAGATAACTACCTGGTACCGGGAAAGAAAAGTGGCATTCAGATCAGTCCAGTTATTTGTTGAATCATAAGAGAAATGATGCTTCACCGCCATTGCTGAAAACCACCTGTTGGCTTCATGCACATAACTGATATGTGCCTGGTCATTCTTAGCTGTATAAAATGCGATCGCTTTAAATGTCGTGCGGTTGTCCTGTGCCCCTGCATCAAAAAAATAAAACCATACCACGCAGTACAGGATTACCTTAACAACCGTCTTATTGATCTTATTAGTGGCAAGCATATTATACGGGTTCATGATGAAAATATAAAGTCAGCACATGATAGCTATTGTTTCAGCGCTAATAAATTACCCACCTGTTCACCAATTCGGATAAGGTTGTCTTCCGTATGTTTTAATGCGGTGAAAAGATCTGACGGCCCGTCTCCTATGGCCATCAGTACGTCAAAATACTGGCCCAGGGCATTGTTTGTTTGCAAAGGCACACTTCCTGCGAGTCCTATTACGCCAATCAATTTTCTTTTGGCCCATACAGCAACGGCAAAGGGTCCTTTGCCCCGGAGTGTTTGCGCGTCAAGGCTTCCTTCTCCGGTAATGACAAGATCGGCTCTTCTCAACTGTTCTTCAAAGCCGGTAAGGATTAAGAATTCTTCCGCACCGTTGCAAAGTTTTGCATTCAGTAAGGCAAAGAGACCGGCTGCTGTACCACCTGCGGCGCCTCCATGTTGAATGGTGCCCATATCTTTACGATATTGCTGCAAAACCACTTTACTTAATTGTTGTAATGCAGCTTCCAGTTTGATCACGTCGTCTGCGTCTGCTCCTTTTTGCGGGCCGAAAACAGTAGCCGCCCCCAATGCGCCCAGCAGGTAATTGTCTACATCACATAATATCCTTATCTCGCAGTTACCAATGCGGGTGTCAAGTCCTGTAAGGTCAATTCGCTTCAAGTGTATAAGGCTTTCAGGCATGCCGGCAAGTTCCTGATCTGCTGTATCAAAAAAGCGAACGCCGAGTGCCATGAGTATTCCCACCCCGCCGTCTACAGTTGCAGAACCGCCTACCCCAAGAATCATTTTGCGGGCTCCCTGGTCAAGCGCCTGCCGTATCATGTCGCCTGTTCCGGTGCTTAACGCTTTAAGCGGGTTCAGTTCATCCTGTTTGAGCAGGCGCAGGCCCGAAGCCGCAGCCATTTCAATAACAGCTGTTTTTTCTTTTGCTATCCATCCGAAAGAAGCGTTGCATTTTCTGCCAAGCGGGTCTGTGACAGCTGCTTCAACAATGGTTCCGTTAAGTTTTTCAATGATGAGTTCTCCTGTACCATCTCCGCCATCTGCTATGGGAAAACATTCGCAGGTGCAGGAAAGCCGGCTCTGCATCAGTCCTTTCGCAATAGCCATAGCCGCCCTTTTTGCTGTCAGGCTATTTTTAAAAGCATTGGGAGCAATCAAAATATGCATCTGCTTTTATTTTAAAAATTGCGACAATAAATACACCATCAACAAAGAAACAATACCCATGCATACTGTAGCCATAGAATAAACCTTCAGCATGGTTTTCATTTCCAGTCCCGAAAATTTTGCGATCACCCAGAAATAAGCATCATTGGCGTGGGAGATCATCATAGAACCGGCTCCCATAGAAAGCACACAGATCAGTTTACCATCAGCCGTATCTAATCCAAGGGCCGGCAATAACGGCAATACAATGGAAGATGCCGTAATGATGGCAACCGTAGAAGATCCCTGGGCAGTTTTTAAAACGAAAGTGAGTAAAAAAGGAAAGAATAGACCGATGCTTGCCAAAGGCAGGGCTGTACTGAAATGCTCCCCAATTTTTGTAGCAGCCAGTACAGCACCGAAAGCGCCGCCTGCACCAATAATGACTAATATACCTCCTGCTTTTTCTGCTCCTTCCTGTAAAAGATGCCCCACCGAATGTTTATTCCACGAGCGTTTGCCGGTAAAGGCAAGTAGTATGCCTATGGACAAAGCAATGGCCGGATCACCTAAGGAAACTAATATATTCAGCAGCATATTTGTATCCGCTGTCTTTGCAGGTAAAAAAGAGTGCAGTGCAATTAGTAAGATGGGAACCACTACGGGTAGGAAAGCATGCAGCGCAGAAGGTGCGTAAGTATCCTGCTTTTCTATGGGTTCTTCACCACCTGCTGATGGCGTTTCTCTGCCCATGTACTTTGCCCACAGGTAGCCTGCCACGCTTGCAGGAATGGCTGTAAGAATACCGAACAGGATCAGTTTGCCAAAATCAACTGAAAGAATACCTGCTGCGGCTGCGGCGCCAGGATGAGGTGGCATCAAACAATGAACAGCGTATAATCCCGTAGCGAGTGAGGTTGCCATCATCGCTATTGAAATACCCGTACGTTTTGCCAGTGACTGGTTCAATCCGCTTAATACAATATAGCCTGAATCACAAAAAATGGGCATCCCCACTATAAAGCCAGTAACGCTCATTGCTAACGGCGCCTGCTGCTGCCCTACTTTCCGGAGAATATACGCAGCCATGACACGTGTGCTGCCCGTATGTTCCAGTACAACACCCAGGGTAGTACCTAACACAATCAGCAGTCCGAGCGACTTCATG
>CAZDQB010000025.1:38726-41784 GCA_964507525.1 uncultured Sediminibacterium sp.
AACCCATCTTTTATTACAGTAAGTACAGCAGGTAAAGGAAGCAACACAGCCAGGCCCATGACCAGGCTGGCCAGCATCAGCGCAAAGAATGCGTGCACACGGTAGCGTGCAGTAAGCAATACAATGATGGCTATGCTGATGAATAAACAAAACAGTATATAGGGAAAACTTAGTCCCATTTAACCAGGTTTGAGAGAACGATGATAAGGAAAATTGTCTTAACCTCTCAAAAACCAGGCTGGGTAATGTTTTATGTGCCTGAGTGACTATAATCCCTGCAGCAGCTTCAGGAATTCGGCCTGGATGGTTTCGAACTTATCTTTTGCATACCAGCCATGCAGTTCTTTTTCAAAATCTTCCCAGCTTTTACCACCCGGATCTTTTTTCCAGGCATTCAGTATATGCTGGGCAGGAGCCGGTCTTGGTCCCCAGACAAATGCTTCCCTGGCAAGCACATCATCGATCGCTATCAATTTCGGAATAGCACGGCTCCCATTGGTGAGGTATTGATTCATCAGTTCGGGGTTCTCCTCCCTGAGCAAGATATGCAGTTTGATTTTTTCAGGATTCAACGCAGCAATTGCTGCAATGACCGGCAGGTTCTGTGCGCTATCGCCACACCATGCTTCGGTTAAAACGATCCATGTATAAGTATGTTTCATTTCTTTTACCGCCGCTGTCAATGCCGGATGTAAAGAAAGGGTTTTGTGGATACGTTGTGTCCGGGCCCAGTTCAATTTGGTGTATTCGACTAAATTTTCCGATGCGCCGGCAGTACTGCTTTCAGCATTTTTCACCCACTGCTCAAATGACCTCAAATACCTGTCGTAAGAATAGATATTCAGGTCTAAAAATAACTTTGACATAACTGTTCCGCTTGTTTTTATAAAGTTCCTTTTCTCATTCGGGTCATCCACTCAACCAAATTTGACAGATGTCATGGTTAATGAACCGCCTACTGCTTTATCATTAAAAAATGAAGTGTCGTCTTTTTTTCCTTTTAGCCCCAATGTATAGATCAAAGGAAAATAATGGTCAGGTGTGGGGATTGCAAGTTTCCCTGCGCTCCCCAGTTTTTCATAATGGATCAATGAAGCATTGTCTCCGCTTGCAATGAGCTGTTTGAATTGATCATTCATCTGCAAAGCCCAGTCATAGCCGTACGAAGTCTCATTCAGTTTATCCCATGCAACCATGCCAAGGTTATGCACCATATTACCACTGCCAATAATCAGTATGCCTTTCTTCCTGAGTGCATACAGCTCTTTCGCAAGATCATAATGGTATTGTGCGCTTTTGGTATAATCAATACTCAATTGCAACACCGGTATTTTTGCATCGGGGTACATATGCCTGACAACAGTCCAGGTGCCATGGTCCAATCCCCAGTCGTGGTCCATGGCTACCTGTGTTGTCTGCACTAATGACGCCGTTTCTCTGGCTAATGCAGGATCACCGGGGGCAGGATACTGCACGTCAAAAAGTGCTTGCGGAAATCCGCCAAAATCGTGTATGGTCCTGGGGATGTCCATAGCTGTTATTTTTGTTCCGTTGCTTAACCAATGTGCGGATACTACCAGGACGGCCGCCGGCACAGGGATCTCTCCGGCCATTTTGGTCCACCTGCGGCTGAATTCATTGTCCTCAATGCCATTCATAGGCGATCCATGGCCAATGAATAAAACAGGCATCAGTTGGCCCTGTTCCTTCAGTTCATTAGTGAACCTGTTAAATGCTGTCAGACTTGTCATACCTGCAATCCCTCCTGTTATTAGTTGAAGAAACTGTTTGCGCTGCATACGGTAGCTGTTGTTTCTTACAGACTCAATGTTTAAACAGCAAATTTAAGCCAATTGGGCAACTTTTGCAACAAATTACCTTACCGTTAACACACGAATGCTCCCGTTCTCATATCCAACAATGATGGAATGAACCATGGTATGCAAGAACAGGCCTGTCTCCACTACACCGGGAACCAGGTGAAGTTTTGTGTTGAGCGTGGCAGGATCAGTGATCGGGTAAAT
The DNA here is from genome assembly GCA_964507525.1 of uncultured Sediminibacterium sp. Taxonomy (GTDB): domain Bacteria; phylum Bacteroidota; class Bacteroidia; order Chitinophagales; family Chitinophagaceae; genus Sediminibacterium. The sequence goes on from CAZDQB010000025.1 coordinate 40,751, forward strand.
GTGGCAGTCAGCGATGAGGTTCCCGTTATCTGTGATGAAGTTTGTTCCTTCTGTATTTCGTATGACCGGATGATAGCCGGAAGATTGCAGTTGTTTGATGGTAAGTCCGGCTGCAAAAGGAAGGATCTCAACGGGTAAAGTGAATTTCCCCAACTGGTCTACCATTTTCGATTCATCAACCACCACGATAAATTGCCGGCTGTTACTGGCAACGATCTTTTCCCTGAGAAGAGCGCCGCCGCCACCTTTCAGGAGGTTTCCATTCGCATCCACTTCATCGGCGCCGTCTATTGCGATGTCTATGGTATCGATGGCAGCAAATGAAACAATGGCTATGCCCGCTTCTTTTGCAATCGCTTCAGTAGCCAGGGAAGTTGCGACTGCTGTAATATGCAATCCTTCCTCTTTCACCCGTTGCCCCAGTTTCTGTACAGCCCAATAGGCTGTGGAGCCGGTGCCGAGTCCCACTACCATTCCATCCCCCACATATCCAACAGCTTTCTCCGCAGCGATCTTTTTGGCGTTCATGGAGATGATTTTTGTGCAAATTAAGGAAGAAGAAGAGAGATGGTTGATTTTTTGATGGCTGATGGCTGATTTGTCTGAGGGAGGGGAAATAAAAAGTAAAAATCAGGAAGTCAGGCAGGGGTGGGCTTATATCTTTTGCCTTTTGCCTTTGATACAGGTGCAATAAAAAAGCCCGTTCGCTTTCGTGAACGGGCTTTTAATAAATATGGCAGCTACCTACTCTCCCAGCTAATGCAAGTACCATCGGCCATGGGGGACTTAACTTCTCTGTTCGGAATGGGAAGAGGTGAACACCCCCGGCAAAACCACCATAAGATCTTAATAAGTAAAAAGTAAGTTTAAAAAATCAAACATATTCCTTTGACTTTTTCCTTTGACTTCTGACTTCAATAAGTTACATATTGGGAAGCTACTTTTCCGCCTGACAAGAAAAAAAATAAAGCTTACGGGTAATTAGTACTACTTGGCTTTGCTGTTACCAGCTTTACACCTATAGCCTATCAACG
>CAZDQB010000026.1:0-31405 GCA_964507525.1 uncultured Sediminibacterium sp.
ACTTTCCGCAAAAAAACCCATGGTTACTGCCATAAAGATCATCAATCCTTCGAGGAGGTATTCTTTGAAATTTTTCTTTTCTACGTGTGGGTGGTGGTGAACTTCCATATACGTTATAGGTTATAAGTTGTAGATAATAAGTCTTTTGCAGACCATGGACTATCGTCTATGGTCTTTTCTTTATTCGTTTTCTAAATGGTATTCTTTTTGAAGTAATGCAACCAATTCTGTCGCCAATAATAATTGTTTGTTAAGCAATGGCATATATTGTGAACTTGCCGTATTATTGAGATTGGCACATATATTAATAAATTCAACAAGGGTATTATCATTATAAATAGCTTTACCAGGCAGGTTATATAATGAGGTGTCTCTGCCAACATTTCTATAATAGCTCAAATACCAATTAAATGTTTTATACCCTATTCTCCTATGTTCTAATCGTGTGTTTTCAAATCTGTCATGTATTTCTTTAAGCCTGATCTGGTTGTTCCAGTATTGCAAAATGGAATCTGTCACATTCGTGTGTCTGATTAACCGCATTGACCCGGAACTTTTTAATTGTGAGGCTGCTCGATCATTAAATACAATATCTACACTCAATCCTGAAAACAAAGTGAGATTTGCCAAATACCCATCATTTTGCAATTTCAATTGGTTTTTGGCAAAAAGAACGATCAGACTGTCATTTCTTATGATGTCGAATTGTAAACGGCGGATACTATAATTCAATGCAGCCGTATCTTTTTTCAAATCGTCTGAAAGCAAACGGATGTATTGCCTTTCTTTTTCTCTGTCTGAAATACTCTCTCTAACATTTTCCGCAATAAACCCCATACTCACCGCAAGAAAGATCATCAATCCTTCGAGCAGGTATTCTTTGAAGCTTTTCTTTTCTACGTGTGGGTGGTGGTGGACTTCCATGATAAGTTGATTTATTTTTACGGTCAGTATTTATTTTGCGATTATACCCGGTTCTTAGCTGGTCAGTCAATGTATTTAGTAGGTTGATATGTTTTTTGGGGGACAGTTTTAGGCAGGTTTCACATATCATATGAGCCAATATCGTTATTTATATTCGAAACCAAAGATTCTGTTTATAGTTTTCCTTTTCATATAATTTACGGAATCATTTTTGAGATATTACCAAAAGTCTGGCCGAAACCCTCTAAACTGCCCGATTTATTCTTGAGAAAAGCGGCCATTTAAATTTATCTAACTATCAACCTTTGATTTAGCAGAGTAGCACGGAGCTTACAACTGCAGGTAGTTTTATTGCTTTCCGTTAATTAATTTCATTACAAAATGAAGCTGTGCATCTTGTCCATTATACATACTTAGTTGACACATTATATTAAGCAGCAGCCGTCCTGTTTGCATCAGGACACCTATCCTGGAAAAAGTACAGGCGATGGAACGAGTTGGCGCGGCCGGTAAACGACTGAATAAATCCGGGCGGCAGTAACTGCCTTGCCCCATCATTACGGCTGTATACTGACACTGGATCGTCCGGATCAATATTATGCAGCGGAATATGTTTATACAAGTCAGTTACGATGATGATTTGTTTCCTTCAATTGAAAACAAAACTGTTATTTTTTAGCAATAGAAAAAGTTGTTTGAGTGATCCCGTTTGGCTTTCTGTTTTTTGTGATTGTATCAAAATAGGTACAGTAGTTATTAGCCTTTCAAAGTTGTATCGGAAGGTAAATTGTTTAAATTATCGAAAAAAGTTTACATTACTATAGCAAATCAGGCGTTGACGTTAAGAACATATTTGCTAATATTTTATCGAGCGAGAATCGGAAGATGGCCTAATTTAATATTGAGAGATTTTATTTTGTTTTGTCTACGTGAAGGACAATGCCGCTTTTGGTATTTTCAAATTTTAAAAATATAATTTCTATGAAGACAGACAAGCCTTTTAAAGTTAAGGCAAACGAAGCAAGATTTGCAATACATTACAAAATGAAGGGTGTTACTCTTAATACGATTGATATTAAAATTTCCGGAAAAGACACTAATAATGAAATTTCCGTATTTGAACAAATTGGACGAACGCCTAATGGAGGACCTCCTTTGCATATACATATTGACCAGGACGAGTGGTTTTTTGTGACAGAGGGGGAGTATTTATTTCAATGTGGTTCAGAAAATTTTCATATAAAAGTTGGGGACACTATTTTTCTTCCGCGAAATGTTCCTCATGCATTTGTTCAACTTACTGAAACCGCTAAGACAATTGTTTCCTATATACCAGCAGGTAAAATGGAAGAGTTCTTTACTGTTACAGACAAATGGAATTCTCCACCCACTGAGGAGGAAGTGCACAAAGTATTCGCAGACCATGGTATGAAGGTAGTCGGACAGCCAATAAAATCAGATTGACAATTAAAAAAAATGACGGCTGCGTCCATATTTCTGAAAAACCCATCATATTTACAGCAACGCTTTTCTTTATATTATAATAACAATAAAGCCCAATCTTTCTGCTGCTTCAATTAACCCTAAACATTGTTACCCCGTTTGTCAGTGAGGGCATATTGACAGATTTTGCTTTCAGGAAGTTGTAACTGATTCTATGCGGCAGCTAAAGCTTCATAAAGAGCACCAAAATTTGTAATGTCAGATATTGGTGTTAAAGAATTTAATTCGGGTAATTAATATTTTGAATATTTTTTGTATAATCAAGTAGTTGGCTTTTTAAATAAGAGTGGGTTACCACAAAGCGAACAAGGGAACAGCCCAAAGGTTTTTTCCAAAAGGAACAGCATCTCTTCCCGAATATAAAACAACACCACCTGCAAAATCATCGCCGATCAATTCCTGAAAGGCCTTAATGCCTTTGAAATCATGAATTGTAACTGCTTCCGATTTTTTTACTTCGATGGCAAATACAGAACCGTCGGGTTTTTCTAAAACAAAATCAACCTCCTTACCATCGCTTGTTCTGAAATGGTACAACTCAGCTTTGATATCACTATTGCTTAACTGTTTGACAAGTTCAGTCGCTACAAAATTTTCGATCAGATGTCCGAACAGTTCGGGTTTGGTTTTTGCAATAGCATCCATATCATAATCAAGCAGGTGACAGATCATCGAGGTGTCCAGCAGATAACCCTTCGGTGTCTTTGCCAGGCGTTTGCCGATATTCCTGAACCATGGCTTTACATCGAATGTCAGAAACATCATCTTTAGAATATGGCGGTAGAATTTTGTTGTTACGTGGTTGAGGTCAATATCTCTGGCAATGTCAGAATCATTCATAAGGCATCCTGTACGTGCCGCAAGAATGCTTAGTAAATGCGGCAGTATTGATATCCTTTCCAGTTCTGCGATTTGTTTAACGTCTCTTTGCAGTATTGCCGAAATGTACCCGTCAAACCATATGCTGCGCTTATCCTTTTCAAGCATTGAAATTTCAGGAAACGTCGCGCATTTTATGGCCTCAGTTAAAGTGAGGCCTCTATCATCAATGCCTTTGAAATCCATTTTCATGATACGCTCAAGACCACCCTCTGTATTATGCGTTGCCTCAGCAACGGTTAAAGGATACAGCGTCATGATAGCCGCGCGTCCAACCAATGCATCTGCCAGCTTCGGTAAAGCCAGGATATTTGCAGATCCGGTTAGCAGGTATTTACCATTGGCATTTTCTTTATCCGTAAGCCTCAATTCATCGATTACAACTTTCAAAGCCCTGAAAAGTTCAGGGACAAGTTGAACCTCGTCGATAATCATCGGAAGATCATAGCCCGTTAAAAACGCTTCAGGGGCTGCAGAAGCTGCCGCCATGAGGGTAGGACGGTCAAAAGTCAGGTATTCAGCCGGGTGATTGTTTTTACCCATTTGTGGTGCTATTGTTTTAGCAAGCGTAGTTTTACCCGTCTGCCTGGCCCCGTTCAGATAAACAACCGGGCTTGCTTTCAGGGATTCTTTCAGCCTCGGGGTAATATGCCTGTTCAGATAGTCCATACTCTTTTTTGCAAATTTAAAGTCAATATTTCAAATATTTAAAGTTGAAATTTAAATTTGCCATAAAATTTGTATAAAAGTAAAAAATTAGCTGAAAATTTAGACTAAATAGCTGAAAATGAACAAAAAAATCCGACTGAGGTGGTCAACGAAATCTGTTTGTGCAACAAAGAAGGTATCGAGTTCGCGAAGGATGATATGCTGCGATAAGGGAGGTATAACGGTGCATTGCTAAATAATTTAGTAATTTATTTCTAGTTATCTTTAAAAAGATGAAAAAACTGCTGGATATATTGGCTGAATACCAGGCTTTGGACCTCCATAATGTGATTGATCACGACAGGTTTAATCAGTATGTAATTGTCCATCATTCATCTGGAATCGAAGAATCAACCTTAACAGAGAGCGAAACCAGGCTTTTGCTGGAAGAAGGAACTACACCAAAAGGCAAGCCATTGGAGCATAGTCTGATGGTTAAAGACCATTACGAAGCGCTGCAGTTCACGCTTAAGGCAGCAAAAGAAAAAAGAGTACCGGATGTATCCCTGATTCAGGAGATCAATGCCAAAGTGATGAAAAGCACAGGCAGTGTGTATCAAACCGTTTTTGGGGAAATCGATGCCAGTAAGGGCATGTTCCGCAAAGGCAACGTGAGCGCGGTTGGAAGTTATTTTCTATCCTTCGACAAAGTGCCGGATTATACCAAAGCACTCACAGAAAGAATGCGGGAACAAATCCAGAAAGCTACAACCATTCCAGCGCAGCTTAGGCTCTCTTTCGTGGCACACTTCGATCTTGTGGGCATTCACCCGTTCTATGATGGCAATGGGCGTACCGGTCGACTGCTGATGAATTTCGTACAGGAATATTTCGGATTACCACTCGGTATTGTATACCAACTGGACAAAACTGATTATTTTGACGCATTGGTTGCAGCAAGAAAAGGAGAGGACACAAAAGTATTCGAAGACTTTATGGTGAATCAATACCAAAAGTTTATGACTTCCGAAATTAAGCAATACAAAAAAGATATGTCACGGACGTTTTTACCAAAGAACAGGAAGCGGCCAGGGAAAGGGTTGTCTCTTTTCTTTGGATAGAGGAGTTATTTGAACTGTTGTTCCAGCGATTTTATACAAAAATTATGTGATCGGAAGCATTGCTGTAATTCATTCGTGTTTCAATGTTCTTTTGACCCTTTACAATAGCCCACCAGAGGGTATAGGCAGACCTATCACTTAGCATTGAACTAGTTTTTTTTGCGGGTTGTTTTCGGTAGCGCGACAGTGCCAATAATCAATTCGACAAACAAAAATTAACTTTAACGAGCCATAAATAAATAGTATGAGCAAAATTATTTTTGACAGCGGAATATCCCTTGACGGCTTTTTCGCAGGCGACAACAGAAGTCCAAGCAACCCAATGGGTGGTGTATCAGGAGAAATTCACAAGTGGATGTTTAAACAAAAGGCATTTTGGGAACACTTAGGAATGGAAGGCGGCAATGAAGACGGACTTGACGGCAAATTTATTAGAGAGACAATTGAAAGAACAGGTTCTTATATTATGGGAAAACGAATGTTTGAAGAAGGCGAAGTCAGTTGGCCAGAAGATTTATTCAATGCAGATGTTTATGTGCTGACACATGAAAAACGGGAACCTTGGTTTCAAAAAGGGACAACAACTTTTTATTTCATCAATGACGGAATACAAAGTGCGTTGGAAAAAGCAAGACAATCAGCCAAAGGAAAGGACATAAGAATACAGGGTGGTGCGAATACAATTCAACAATTTCTTAATACAGGGCTTGTGGATGAATTTTTCATTCATATTGCACCTGTTTTTTTAGGAAGCGGTATCCGACTGTTTGACGGGATTGACAAAGACAAATACGATATTCAAATTGCAGAAGTAATATCATCAAACCTGACAACACACTTGAAATACAAATTGACTAAGAAATAGGAACAACTACCGCTAACAAAGATATTGCTACATGCAGAGCTTGACATTCAAGCATCAACAATTTGAATCGCTGTACTTTACAATATATGGCTTCAGTTCCGGGCGGACGTTTTTCAAATCCTCCAACAACGCCAAGCCCTGTTAGTTGTTATATGTGGTTCATAAAATTGATGCAACGAAATGAAAGAACATCTTGTCTATCTATATAAATGGTGCTTTATGAAAATAATAAAACTTGCAATTTCCCTAATTTTTAGTCTAAGCATGTTAGTGTTTTCTTGTACAAAAGCAACCGACAATAACACTAATAATACTAATCAACAAACAACAACTCCATCTATTAAAAAAAATCAATCCTTTCAGTACAACTTTGGTGTAATAGGAATAGAGGATGGAATATCTATAAGTCAGCAAGCTCGAAATTTTAACATAAGTTCCTTAAGTAGAGATAATACTGGTAAAATGATTTATAATTATAAGCCAAGTTTAAATTATGTCGGAACTGATGAAGTTGAGATAACTTTAAATATATCGAATGGAGCTTCATTCGTTAATACAGTTAAGACAACAATAAAAATAACGATTACAAACTAATAAAGCAGCACACACGTTTGGATGATAAAGAAGTATCTATTTCAATAACAAGAACTTCTCTGGAACAATCATCCATTACATTACCTTTACAAAATCATATCATAGGTTTTACAATTTGTTAACCATAGTGCAAAATCCGATCGTTCTGATTTCGCAAACATGCTTTTGATACTGGTGACTATATTTCTTATTTTTCCAACAAAGCTTCTCCTATCGGGTTGCCAATATTGCCACTTGGTGATAATATTTTCAGCAGGGTAGCTAAAGTACTTGCCAGATCCACAGACAAACTGCTTCTGAGCAGTTCCCCCTTTCTAATACCGTTTCCAAATAACAGCAATGGAATTTGCGTGTCATAATTATACGGTGTTCCGTGGCTGGTACTCGAACCAGGAAACCCCACGATCCAGCCGGGTTGCATAACCAACTGTATATCGCCGCTTCTTTTTGGGTAGTAGCTGTTTTTGTATCGCTCTGCCAGAAATGGATTCATTGCTGAATATCCAATCTTCTCTAATAAAAAAACATCTGATATGCCCGGGTTTGTTATCAATTGCTCTCTAATACTGACAAAAATATCATCAATCTCTAGTTTCTTTTCTTTCAATAATGGTTTATTCAGATAAAGCTGATAGTTCTCAGCAGCACTGATATATTCACCCGCACCGAACTTTTCATTGAGACTTTTCTTTACATGCTCCAGTATTTTCGCCAGTTCCATATTTCCTGTAGGTAAACGGTTCTCTATTCCAAAACCCGGCGATTCTGTAACACCGTGATCAGCCGTTAGGAACACCGTATAGCTTCCTTTACCCAACTGCTGATCCAGGTAATGCAATAAACGGGCAATCTCTCTATCAAGCCGTAAATAAGTATCTTCTGTTTCAATTGAGTTGGGGCCGAACATATGCCCTACATAATCCGGTGTTGAATAACTAATAGCCAGAAAATCCGTCTCTTTCCCCTTTCCCAATTTTTCTTGTTCAATAGCCTGAATAGAAAGATCGGTGGTGAGTATGTTCCCTCCGGGTGATATCGGGAAGAGCGTATAATCTGCTACTCCCTGGAAATCATAAGGAAATACAGGTGCTTTTTTTCCGGCAAGGATTGTTTCATAGGATTTATTATCCTCAGTACTCTCTGTGTAAGATGTGATGGGTAAAAGTGTTTCCCATTTTCTGGCCAGTAAGGTAGCCGGAACCTTTTTCTCGTTGAATCGCTTAAGCCATTCAGGTAATTCCTTCATATAATACGTGCTGCTAATCCAGTTCCCCGATTTTGTATCAAACCAATACGCCGCACTGGCTGTATGACCCGCCGGTAAAATGGCGCCACGGTCTTTGAGTGCAATACCAATTGTTTTGTTGCGAAACCCTTTTGCTATGCGCAACTGATCCGGTATGGTTGTGCTCATCAAATTCCGCGGCGACATCCTGCCCGCTTTTGGGTTATTGCTTCCTACCGTTTGCACTGTAGTGTCTTGTACACAATATTCTTTTTCGCCGGTGATTCTGTTTACCCAATCGTTGCCTACAATGCCGTTGATGGCCGGGATAGAACCTGTATAAGAAGAAGCATGTCCCACCGCAGTGATCGTTTGCGAATAAGGCAGGTGATGATTTCTGCAAACAAATCCTTCCTGCATCAGTCTTTTAAAGCCTTCAGAACCATATTTATCATAATAACGATATAAAAAATCGTAACGCATCTGGTCAACGATAATTCCAACAACCAATACCGGTTGCTTATCATTTTGCAGCGCTGTTACCCTGACATGCAAACCACAGATGAGTCCAAGTATACACGCAAACATTTTCATATTATAATTTCTTTGGTTTATGAAAATAACAGGCGCGGCAAAGGTATTGATCCGGTGCTGCGCCTGCGAGAGGGAATCATTAAAGGGTAAATGTCATGGATGTCCAGAAGCTTCTTGGGAGGATAACTCTTCCGATCTGTGGTGAGCCTTTCGCAAAGTTTCCATTGGCCAGAAACTGGTCGCCACGAACATTTCCTTCTGTCATACCGCGGCTGTTCAGGATATTATCTCCCCAGATACGCAGACCAAGAAACTTCGCAACTTTGTATTCAATACCCATAGAGAGTTCATTGTAGGCGCCCAACTGGTAAATATTACTTGGTGAGCTCCATCTTTTGCCGATCTGGCGGAAGCTGGCAAAAAAATCCAGTTTGCTGACAGAATAACTAGCTGATAATTCATACAGCGAAGAAGGGATACGTTCTGCTTTGTTGCCGTCCCAAACAAAGGGCTTGCCGGCCAGGTCCGCTCTTGCATTCGCAGGAGCGGTCACGGAATATTCCGTGTACTTACTATTCTGGAAGGTAGCCGTAAAACGCATATTGAAATGCTTGTTGAATGTAAATACCGCTTCTATTTCTGCACTGACATTACTGCTGGATGCGAATGTTGGAACAGAAAGGAAATTACCCGAAGTATTCGGGATGAGCATGGAAGAAGAAATATTAGACAGGCTTGCATATACCAGCGAAGTAAACATGGAGAGTTTAGGTGTATTGATCTTATAACCAAACTCCGTCATAAATACACTTCGATCCCTTACACTGCTCGGTGTAAATGTAAACGCGGCATAGTTACCGATGGTAAGTGCGCTATAAGTTTTGGTAGTGCGGCTGAAAATAGCCTGTGTTTCATTGATCTTATAGTTTAAGCCCAGCGAAAGGGTGTTGTACGTCTGCTTTTCGTCAAATGGTGTCGTATTGGTAAAAGGTGCAGCGGCAATCAGCCTGTTTCCTTTTACATGATAGCCATCTACACGAACCCCGAAATCAACAGTCCATTTATTCAGCCTCACCTCATCGGAAGCCCACGCAGAAGAAATGGTTGTCTTGCCATCATTATAACCACTGATATTAACACCACTATACCCATTGCCGGTTATTGTATTGACTAACAGTATACCCGGGTTATTCGCAATCTCTGTGTTGAACGAAGCACCGAGTGAGGTTGATCTCAATTTCCAGGTATGTAATCCCGCGCCAAAGGTCAGAGCATGTTTTCCGAGCTGCTTATTGATATCGAGTTTTTCTGACAGTTGATCATCGTTGCCGGAAGACCAGGTAAGTGCCTGTCCGGTATAATAACCGGATGGATTATTCAACTGCTGACCGTTCAGGTAATAATACTGTTTAGCAGGGTCATAGGCCACCGGTGCAGTTACAATGGCACCATTGAAAGAGCTGGAGGAGGACTGAAAGCGGAAATTATTCCGGATGATCCATCCATTGCCCGTTTCATGTTTGATCTCCATTCCCACGGAACTTGTTTTCTGGTGTACGCCATCAGAATAATCAACCGTATAGTTTTTGCTATCGGGTGCTGTAAGCACCGTTTTATAATCACGAGGCATAAGGATCTGGGTAAGCAGATCAAAACTGCCGAAAGGTTTGGCCAGTCCCGATCCATCATACGCATAATAGGAAGGGATAAGCCAGGTGGTTTTATCGTTCAGGTACTTACCATACAGGCGTACAAAACTTTTCGGTGCAATATCAAAAGTTATATTGCCCTTGATTTGACCGCCATCATTTGCACGGAATACAGGAGGACGGATTCCATCATCACCCCTGTAAAAACCACCGATATTGAATTTCACTTTATCCGCTAATCTTCCGCCCAGGTTCAGATCAACCCTGCTGGCATTTTGGGAAAGCCCCCTGGTAATTCTCGCTTTACCGGAAAATTTTTCTCCGCCGGTATTGGATAATACATTGATCAACGCACCGGGCGTGTTGGCCAGCACCATTGCAGCGTGACCGCCCCTGATGGCCTCTACATTTTTGATGGTGAGATCAATTTTATAATACTGATCAGCCGAAGGGATGGTGCTGAACCCTGTTGGCAGAACGGGCAAGCCATCCTCCATTACACCCATAAAAACATAGCCGCCGCCGGGCAGGCCTCTTACGCGAACACTACCGGGACCATCACCACCGCTGCTTTCTGGAGAAAGGCCGGGAATAGCTTTTAGCATATCGGTTGAATTCATGGGCGGACGCTGCCCAAGTTGTTTGGCAGAAACTGTAGATACCGCAACGCTGGATTCTATTTTCCTTTTCTGGGAACCGGATGAGGTTACGATCACCTGGTCCAGCTGCAGGTTATCTTCCCGCAAAGTATAGGTTTCAGAAACGTTTTCACTACCAATGGTAACGGGAAATTTTTGTGATACATACCCCACGCTTGTAACAGTTAATATATATTTTCCTGCAGGGATCCCATCCACCACAAACTTCCCATCGGGTGCGGCGATAGCCATTTTATTTTTATAGTTAATAGCAACCGTGGAGCCGGAGAGAGGTTCTCCCTTCTCACTTTTCACGGCTCCGGATAGGGAATGGGTTTCTTCCGCGAAGGCTTTGCTTTCTTCATCCAGGCCTGCCCCGGGCTTTGTTTTTTTGTCCTGCTGAAAGATGATGATGATCTTGCCCCCCTCTTCATGGTAACCAAGAGACAGGTTGTTTAACAGGATCCCCAATACCTCTTTGAGTTCCCTGTCTTTTACAGTGAGGGATACCTGTTTGAAGGTGGGAACTACCTGGTTGCTGTAAGTAAAGCGATAACCAGTCTGTTTTTCAAGCATTTTAAGGGCGTTGCCCAGCCTTTCGTTATTGATCGTTAGGGATACTTTCTGAGAATAGGTTCTGGCCGAAACATTCAGACTTACTAACAATAAAAAAAGGCCAATTTTCATAATACGGATCGCAAATAAGGTTTTCCGCCCAGCATAAGAACGGCTGCCAACAAGCAATTTTTGCATAGCTTTGGTTTTGGGTTTGTAATGGTTCTGATAATAACTGTCTTCCGGCGCAAACTGAAATACAGGTAACTATTTTTAGAACTTTGCAGCCTAATCGGCGGGAAATGTTAGAGCATTCTCCCGCTTTTTATTTTGCCTATTCTGTTTTTTGTGTCTGGTTGCTCTGAATGATTACTTTATTTCCCTTTATCTTAAACTTAAATGGTTTTGACTGGCTCATATGCTGTAAAATCGTACTGAGGTCCTCATCCTGGTAAATGCCCGTATACGTATCATTTTTGATGGACTCATCTGCTATTTCAACAACCACGTCAAACTTTCTCTCCAGCATCTTGGCAATGTGTTCCAAATTGTCGTTGTCGAAGATGATCTTGTTTTTTATCCAGGCCGTCTCAGCAACTAAACTGTCTTCGAGAAGGTTGATGGTATTGAGTTGTATATGCGGCTCTGCTTTATAGCTATTCTGATCGGTGGTAAGATCATAGGTAGTTTTCACCAATAATTTTTCCCCGGGTTTTAATATTATTTTCTCATTAGGCCGGTCGTTAAACGTGATTTCTATTTTGCCGCGAATCAGCGATGTTTCCACCAGACTATCCTGAGGGTAGCTTTTTACATTAAATGCGGTACCCAGCACCTTGATATTTATATTACCTGTATGAATTACGAAGGGCTTGGACGCATTATGTGTTACATCAAAAAAAGCCTCACCACTGAGTTTTACCTCTCTGGCAGAACCGCCAAAATCGCTTCCATAAGAAATACGGGTATCAGAGTTCATCATTACCCGCGTACCATCCTGCAGTCTTATGTTTGATTTGTTTCCTTTCTTGGTAACAATCTCACTGAAGTCGTTGTTGCGATTGGTAGCCTGCCATCTATTATTTGCGATATATGCTGTTGCTATCAATAGGAGGCTTGCTGCAATAGCAATGGCTTTCCGAAAGCGTATGTAGCGGGGTTTTGTCGCCGTCACTTCTTTGTTGAAACGGCCCGAAAGTTCCATGTTTACGGCATGTACTGCAAATAAAGCTTCTGCATCGGTTCGCTCGACTTCGGTTAGAGCAAGGTCAGTAGGACTGGTTACCCAATCTGCCATTTCTTTCCAGTCCTCCCGTTCCTTTAGTAAATAGTCGAGCTCATCCAGTTCTTCCCTGGTTGCTTCCCCAGCCATTTTTCTGGCTAACAAACTGAGAAAACGATCCTGCTGCATACCTTAACAGACAGTAAAAAGAGAGGTATCCCCCAATCTAGATAAAATTATTTTTATTGCTGGTGAGCTTTGCGATAGTCCTGAACGGCACGCATCAGCTTTTGAAGGGCAATGGTCATGTGGCGCTCGGCTGTTTTTACAGAGATATCCAATACCTGCGCTGTTTCTTTATAGGAAAGCCCTTTTTCACGGACCAGGTGATATACCATCCTGCATTGAGGGGGAAGTATTCGAACCGCTTCTTCTATTACATCCTTTAATTCTCCGAACAACAATACCTGTTCTGGATCAATCGAATCATATAACTGATCAAACGTTTTTTCAGTAAACTCTATAACGATTGTTTTGTGGTACTTATGCAGGTAATTGATCGCAGTATTCCGCGTAATGGTCAATAGGTAAGCACGCAAATCTTTGATCTCGGCAAGGTGCTCACCCAGGTCCCATATCTTTAGCATCACATCCTGATAAATTTCCTCAGCTTCCTCCTTTGAAGGAACTACGGTCATAGCAAAACGAGTGACCGGCTTATAAAAAAAGAAAAATAATTGTTTGTACGCATATTGACTGCGCATAACAGCAACCTCGTGCTGCAATAGGGAGATGTTGACAAGTGAATCGATGTTCAAAAATAGGAATTTTATTTATAAAGTAAATGCAAGCCGGACTACTTTGCCATTCTGACCAATTTAAACATCAGTTATGTGGGATGCTCATAAAAGCAATCAACCGCTGACATTCGTTATAGACAAAAAAGACGGAAGACTACACATCTTGTAAAAGACGAAAAATATAGGGTAATTCATTATTGAAATTGTGTTTTTTGGAAGAGTGATATTCATTAGCTAGAAAGAGATAAAAAAATTATATCGGAAAAATCTGCGGCATTTCAGGTCTATATTTCCTTTCCTTATCTTTCTTTGGAGTTCCATACATTATTATTTTCTATAAAAAGTCTTATCATACTAACTGAATATCTGAGCTTTTACAAAATCCTTCTTCAACCTTGAAACTGGTATACGCATATCCTTTTCTGTTAACAACAATTCTAATACAGCATCAGTTGAAAGTAAACTTTTGATATACTTTTTATTCACCAGGTGAGACTGATGGCACCTGATGAAATGATAAGGCGCAAGCATATCATCAAATTCAAAGAGACCTTTAGAGGCGATTAGCTTTTCTCCGTTCTTCAAATAGATATGCGTATAGTTATTGGCAGCTTCGCAGCGGATGATATCGGAGGGATCGATGAACCGAACTTCCTTCATTAACTGGACGGCGATGCGATGTTCTTTTTGAGGTAGGTTGATAATGGAAAGTAAATTTTTGATCTTAAGTTGTTTTTGCTTTTGCTCTTTCCCTTTCGCTGCTTTCTGAACGGCAAAGGAAAGATCGGCCAGCTTAACCGGTTTCAACAAATAGTCAAGAGCCGAACATTTTACAGCCTGTATGCCATATTGATCGTAGGCGGTAATAAAAATCACATCAAATGCATAGTCACCTAAAGAAGCCAGTAATTCAAACCCGCTATTATCCGGAAGTTGTATATCCAGTAAAATCAATTCAGGGCTTAGTTCTGTGATCAATCTTATGGCCTCTGCGGCATTAGTAGCTTCTCCGACAAGTTCAACCTGTGGTAAGTTCCTCAGTAATCCCTTTAGATGCGTGATGGTCTTGTTTTCATCTTCAATGATAATCGTTCTCATAAGCAGGTATCCAGTTTTGAAAATAATAGGTGGCGATGGTATGGGTCGGGTTGTGCGACAGCGTGAATTGAATATTTTCCGTTTTGTATAATTCACGCAGGCGCTCAATTCTATCCCTGGTCAGTTTTAATCCATAGCCCTGTCCTTGGGTTTTGGGGTTGATTTTTTTGTATCCATTATCTGTAACGGTAATGATTAGATCCGAATGTCGGTTTTCATATGAAATAGTGATTTCCCCATTTTTACCATAGCCGGAAATCCCATGCCTGATGGCATTTTCAACAATCGGTTGCAGTAGCATGGGCGGGAACTCTGTTCCGTCAAGGTCAAGGGTTGGATCAATCTCCATCCTCCATTTGAATTCAAAACGAAGTTGTTCCACACGCAGGTATTTTTCCAGTGTGTCCAGATCCTGCGAAAGGGGGATCATGTGTTCCCGGCTATTCTTCAAGGTATCGCGCATGATGTCTGAAAAGGAAGAGAGGTATTCATTGGCACGCTCATTCTCCTGGTTTGTGACCAAACCTTCAATAGAACTTAAGGCATTAAAGACAAAATGCGGATTGAGTTGTGATTGTACCGTGGTAAGTTGCTCTTCCAAACGCTTTCTTTTATTTGCTTCACGTTGTAAACGATAACGATAGATCCGGTAGGGAGCTGCCGTCAGCAGGGCAATGCCCAAGAATAGCAACGAAGATCTTCCCAGCGGGGACTGGTACCAGTGTGGCAGGGTTTGCAATTGATAGGTATTGATTAGTTGCATATCCAGGTAGCGTATCTCGAGTGTATAACGACTGTTGGATTCCAGTGAATCTAGGGAAAGCAGGTGGCCCGTTAACTGCCATCGGGGAATAGCTGCGCCCTTCGTTTTATAGACACGATACTGGATGCAAGAGTCCCAATTCCAATTGTTTTTCCGGATCAGCAGATCGATTTTTTTACCCGGTGCAAGCAATAGGGATACACCCTTAAGGCTATCAAACCCCATCCATTTTTTATTAGGATCATTGGCGGTAAGGGACTTAATCTTATTGTCAATTAAGTCTGCTACTTCTTTTTGACGATAGGCTTCTATTGACGGGATCAATTCTGGCCGGTAAAAAACAGCTTGCTGTATGATTTGCCCGGATTTTTTGTAACGAAAAAGAAGGGTGGCAGAATCTGCATATTGTAAGGATATATCTGCGAGTAAGCGGCCAAAAGGAAAATCCCTTTGATCCTTCTCTACTTCTTTAACAGGCAACCATTGAGGATTGGGATGTCTGGTATCTGTGCAGCAATACTCGATTTTTTTGTAGTCTTCTTTGGGCATTGGACTACTCAACTGATAGTACTCTTCGCTGGGTATGGTCCTGTCCCTGGGTGCCAGGGCGATTTGGATGTTTCCATTTAAAGTGGTTAAATGGCCGCCACCTGATATTGGGCTTCTGTATACACCTGTTTTCGCAATGAAGGGTATTTCGGATATATACGTAATGGTAGATAGGGGAGAGGTTTGCCCTATGGCAATAGATACCACAATTAGCAAATAGCCTGTATGGAGGATTCGGTTTTTCAATCCGGATATTGGTAAATGAATATACAAAATCCAAAGCATACAAACAGATACCGCTGATTTCTAACCGATACACATCCCTTTGTTTCGGATACACATCGGGGTAGTAAGCGGCCGGCAGCATAGGACAGTTTTGGCTTACCAAAATCCATTACCTATGAAACATTCTCTCTTGTTTTTCTGCTTTATTGCTATGTTCCTGGCCTGTAAAAAAGAAGAATCCAACCCAATCCCTACATCTGCTACCCATGTTTTTTTCAAGAACCACAGCGATATGGTTCAGCAAATCCAATCCGTGATTGCACAACGCTATCCC
Organism: uncultured Sediminibacterium sp.; assembly: GCA_964507525.1. GTDB lineage: Bacteria > Bacteroidota > Bacteroidia > Chitinophagales > Chitinophagaceae > Sediminibacterium. The sequence goes on from CAZDQB010000026.1 coordinate 16,127, forward strand.
GGTGAGCGATTGGGTGAGATCACCCATGTATCCTATATTGACTCAAAGGATAAGAGCTATGCGCTTGTCTTTTACAAATCCAATAAGCGTTGGGGTAATCTCCTGCTGGAACACAAATACCAGCAAGGTGTTTTGTATGCTGTTTCCAGCGGCACTTGTGAGGGGGTTGGCTGTAATTGCCAGGTTGTCACCACGATCAGCAGTGCAGGTGCTGTCAGCATTGCCTGTTCCTGCAGCTCCTGCACCCTGCTCATCAAAACGGCAACATTACCGATAGCCAACTGAGCAGCCATGAAAGGCATATTTGTTGACGGTGTTTTTAAACCCTTCCGGCAAATACCTGCTTTGCCCGAAGGATACCCTGGCCCTGTTATCCGAACCAGTACGATCCTTTTTGTCAAAGGAAATTTCGGCCGGGTAACCTGCCAGCGACTGGTCTCGGGGCCTTTTGAGATCTGGCATAGTGTCTATGAAGCGTCCCTGGATTGCCGGATCCGGTTTCATCACAAGAAAGCTTTTTTAGGGGTGCATGCCGTACTGGAAGCTGACTCTTTTTATGAGGTAGGTGGTTTTCATTCCGTTGTTTTCAGGGAGCATCAATGTAATTTCTATTACCTGCCCCTGCTCGATGGAACCGTCCATCTTCAAAAAAGAACCCTTTACCAAAGCCTGAATATGTGCCTGCGTGCTGCACAGGTAAGACCCTATCTCGAACATTTCGATAGTGGTAAAAAATTTACGGAGAAACTTTTTCAAAAGCAACCGGCCGCGCTGCATAGTGACCCGGTGCTCATGAGCTTTGCGTTAAAAGGTATTATCCAGGAAATCTTAGGTTTTACTTCTGCAATCGACCAGCAGGATCTATTCCTGAAAATCAAGATCCATGAATTTCTGTTTTATCTTTTTAGCGCTTCTCTGCCCATTGATCCGATCAGGCCCGAGATCAGGGACAGGTTATCAGAGATTAAAAAAAGCATTGAACAAAATTTTACCCAGCATTTTACGATCCGTCAACTGGCGCGCAAATCGGGTATGAATACCACCAGTTTTAAAGCCGCTTTCAAGAAAGCATTTGGTATGGGCCCTTTTGAATACCTGGTAGAAACCCGGATGCAACATGCAGTTGCGTTGCTGCAGAAAAGAGGGCTTTCTATTCAGCGGGTGGCGGATGCGGCAGGCTATAAAAGTTTTGGCAGTTTTATCAAGGCGTTTAAAAGAAAATTTGGTGTCACGCCCGGTCAACTCAAAAAAACATTTCCAATCGAGCCATAGGCTTTGCCAGTCAAGCGTAAATGCCTTCCACTCTTTTTTAAAATTTGTGGTGCAATCCAACAAACACCTATGAATCCAGGATCACGCCTAGTGGAGATCATTTCCTCCCTATTTATTCTACTTTTTGTGTATACAGCCATCAGTAAATGGCTGGATTTTGCTTCCTTCAAAGCTGTCATTGCTGAGTCCCCCCTGATCGGATCCGTTTTTTATGCTGTTGCCTGGTTATTGCCCTTATTGGAATTATGTGTTGCAGGGCTCCTGCTCTTTCCATCTACCAGAACTATGGGCTTATACGCTGCCGCCATCCTGATGATTGCCTTTACAACTTATATTATTTATATGCTATTATATGCAAGTAAACTACCCTGTTCATGCGGGGGAGTTATTAAGTATTTAAGCTGGCGGACACATTTGGTTTTTAATACCATCTGGATAGTACTGTCCGTAATCGCTATCAAACAGGATGCATCCAAGGGAGTAAGCCGAAAACCTTTATAAAAGAGTAGGCAATATTTTTCACCAATGTTGCTTACAAGGGGCAATATTCTCATTTATTTTTTCAACATTTAAAATTGTAATCATGAAACATGTAAAATCCATTATTCCCATCCTTGCACTGTTCATAGCAGTGGCAGGAGCTTTCGCCATGAAGCCAGCACCTAAAAACAACCTTGTGCTGACTTATTATTTCACAGGGGTATCCGGTGAGGAGTTCATTTCAAGTAAGTATGATATCACCCCACCTGCAGGAGGATGCTCCGGAGCCAGCCTGACATGTCAATTCGATGTGCCCAATGGTTATTCCAATATCACTGATTATATGAGCTGGCTCAATAGCCAGCCCAATAAGCAAAGCCTGTATAATGCGCAAGTGATAACCTTACGGAATTAACCTGTGTATACAAAGAAAACACCAATGGAAATTTTTCATTGGTGTTTTCGTTTGAAAGAAACTTACCTGAGGCCATTCGAATAACCTAATTAATGTAAATTGAGTCAGTCAAACACCGCTAAAGATCTCTGCTGCGATTCCCGCTTGGGAAGTATAAGACTACAATTAGCATTTGCTTCCTAATATCTCACGCTTTTACAGATAGAAATCAGGACTATTTGGCAATATTATCGATAAATGATAAAATTAAATTATTGATTATCAGTTAATTGTATAATTATTGCATAATATTATAATTTCAATAAAACATAATACCATAATTTTAATAAAACATAATAATATAATTTTAGCATAACGTAATAATCTAATTCTATAAAAATAATATGGCCACTCCAGCAAATAAACTAGCAGAAGCCCTTGAAGCACTCCACACTCTTCAAGAACAGGGAGTCGTTGCGATAAAGAGCAATTCGCTTACCCGAGTCATGCGCGAAAGGCTTCTCGCCAATGGATTTATTAAAGAAGTCTATAAGGGCGTTTACATGATTAAGCCGCCAGATGAACAGTCTGGAGATAGTAGCTCATGGTATCATTCCTTCTGGAAATTCGCGAGTCAGATATTAGAAGAAAAGTATCCAAACGATTGGTATATATCACCAGAGCAATCCCTTTTGATTCATTCGGGAAACTGGACAGTTCCGACCCAGCTAGTAATAAAGTCTCCAAAAGCAACTAATTTTTCAACAGAGCTTCCTTATAATACCTCTTTGTTTCATATGGCCTCACCCTTACCTGTGAAAAATGAGATAATAGAAGTGGATGGTGTCAGGTTGCTCTCGCTTCCTGCATCACTGATCTATTCTTCACCTACTATTTTTATTTCGAATCCAACCGATGTAAGAACCGCACTATCTATGATGAAAGATTCTTCCGAAGTACTTGGATTGCTATTGGATGGCGAACACACAGTTATCGCTGGAAGACTGGCCGGTGCATTCCGAAATATCGGCCAGGAAAAAATTGCTGATGACATCCTAAAATCGATGCAAAAAGCATCATTTAATTCACAATAAGTGTATCCATTCCAAGGGCCAACACCTATTGTCTTGGCAGGTAAAGCTAGCTCTCCCTATAGCAATCGTATAATGTTGATGTGGCAGCAAATGCGTGACGCAGTAATCGCCCATTTTCCAGAAGACCCAGGTCAACCTGTAGATGTAGAAGCGTACATGCAAAAAGTTGAAGCGATATATGTTACAGACGCCTATCACTCTCTTTCCATCGAACGTTACCGGGTTACACCAGATCTAATTGAAAGAGTTCGCAGCGGTAATTGGAATGCAGAAGATAACGAAGCAGACCGTAAGCAACGGGATGCAATGGCTGCAAAAGGGTATTGGGAAACTTTTAAACTGGTTGAACAAAGCATTCGCAAAGTATTTTCCGGAGCCAATGCCGGAGAAGTTGCAGATAATGAACATGGTGGTTGGTACCGGGAATTATTTGGGCCAAGTGTATCAGCAGGTATATTAAAAGCATCCGATCTCGCTGGATATAGGAATGATCAGGTATATATAGGTCAATCCAAACACATACCGCTACCGAAAGGAGCAGTTCGCGATGCCATGCCAACTTTATTCCAGCTGATGGCAGAAGAAAAGGTTGCCTCGGTAAGGGCAGTATTAGGGCATTTCATATTTGTTTATATCCACCCCTATATGGATGGCAATGGCCGCATGGCTCGCTTTCTGATGAACCTGATGCTCGCTTCCGGTGGATTCCCCTGGACTGTTATACCTGTTCAAGAGAGGGACGCTTATATGAATGCACTGGAAAGGGCAAGTGCCAATCAGGATATTGCTCCCTTTGCTTCATTTATAGGACATCTGGTAAATGAAGGAATGAGAGGAAGACCAGTTGCAAAAATCTAATTGAAAATCTATAAATGAATATCGAGCGATTTTTTGTATTTAATGGCGCCTCTAAATTCAAGTTTGACTTTCCTTATCCTGTTCAAATTTAACCAGTAAATAAGAACTAGTCTCTTTTATACTGGTCCTAATTCTTATCAGGAACTCTTTCAAATAAATTAATTGTTGCCATTCCAAGGCCAGTTAACGATATCTTTTTTTTCCAATACCATTAATTTCGTAACAAAATTTGGAGTGATCAGTCAATTCTGTTAGTTCAAGAAAACTAGTACTATAATTCTTAGATATTTTAACCTTTTGACCACATTGAAGGGTGTCGTTTGAAATCTTATAGATAAATACCATAATTGGAGAAACTTTATTAGTGTACCAATAAAGCTTCATATTCTTTTTAAAAACTAAAGTTGCTTCACCCTCAATTTGCCGCCAGGTTCCTATAATTTGGTTCTTTTCCTCTTGAACTGAATTAGCCACTTCCTGAGCTGATGAAGAAACAATCGTCATAATAACTATCAAGATTGATCCAAAAATAATTTTTATCTTTTTCATAATGGTTCAAGATTTATTCCGATACTCCTACCACTCATATCAAATTATGGTTTAAAGAGATTAGAGAATAAAGCCTAGTCATAAAGTGGCTCTTTGGCTACTATTTATTTTTAAGAATGATATAGAAGCAGTTGTATAAAAAAGCAATCAATTAAAGAAAAAGTTGCCTCCACCCCCATCAAACCGGGGGTTTACAAAGTTGTTGACCTTTGATCCAAACCGGTATGAGATTCCGAAATACGTGAATAAATTATAATTGGTAGAAATTTGCCGTTGACGTGTTAGGATATCCTGTTGGCTTGCCTGCCCTTTGGGTAAATATAATTGATCTCTCAAAATGGAACCGAATGTATAAACATTAAATGAAAGTCCGCCCGTGATACGAATATTTACGCCACCGCCAAGTCCGATATTATAATATTTGGGATTATTTAGATAGCTATGATAGTTACTGGAAAGATTGATCGTTCCCCATTTTTGGTTAAATGTAAGGGCAAGGTCAATGCCTTGCCCGAATAGGGTTTGGTGGGTCTTTCCATACAACGTAGTGTCGAAATATCGATTTTCTGATACATCAATTCCATAGCGGATGGTAAATAGTTTATTCGCTACTTTTTTATACGGAAACACATCATATTCAATCGCTGGCTTTATCACGCCCAGAAATTGATAATTGGTAAAAGTATTTCGTGATGCCGTGAGATCATATCCAATAGACCAATGGTCGTTAATGCTTTTTACCAGTTGATGATTAAAATAATAATTTTCATTTTTCACTTCAATCTTGTCGGTGCCACCTGTGCCATTATCAAATTCGTAACTGGTTTTATTCTTACCCAGATTCAGATTAAAAGATACTTTTAATTTATCCGTAATCCGGTTTACGGATATATTACCGGAATATCTAAAACCTTTATATACTTTATCCTCGTTAATGTTACCATTGGCACTGATGCGAAACACCCAAAAATTCCAGGGATCTTTGGTTTGGGCAACTTTAGCAGCACTGGAATCTGCCACGCGGTTTTCCTTTATTTGAAAACTTATATTTTCTATGGTACTTGTTTTAGTAATAAAAGGAATAAGACCCAATTGCAAATATTTTACCAGTATGGCCCTTGTTTCGAAATCAGTATTGTTAGGTTTTGCATTGAATCGAAGGGTATCTGATTGGCCTTTGAAATTGTTTTGTCCATAGAAAATAAGCTGGTATTGACTTCCTCCTCCACCATTGATTTGCTGGGTGATCAACGTATGCACGTCGGCCGCTTTATTATCCAGTACAAAATCTACATAATTCATTTCTGTTTTAATAAAGGTAAGATCGCACCAGGTGCCAGAACAGTCCACAAATAATTTTATTCTTTGGGCATAAGAACTACCTATTGTCATTCCAAATAGGATGAAGAATATTAGTTTTCTCATAGACAATAGGTTAGTGATACTAATGTATTTCAGAAAAGTGTTAATTAAAACCCAAAACAATTAAGTACGCACATCTCTGACTCTGTGATAGCATTGGTCTCTCTATGGCTTTGTTGTAAGTGTATGTTTTTTTCAGAGCGGTTCCGCAGATTTAAGAAAACACCAATGAGCTTTTCATTGGTGTTTTTATTTTTCTTTTATCTAGGATTTTGCGGGATACCCGATAGTTGAATGATTTCTTCAGGTATCGCAATGGCGAATCTCAGATCATTCGGGGGAAGGGAAAAAGTTAACCCATTGACTGACCTGGATAATGAAATATTTTCTCCTTCCTTATTGAGTCTTTTAATATCCATCCATCTGAGCCCCCTCATCAACAATTCTTTCCTTCTTTCTGTACGGATCATTTGTAATAATGCAGCAGCGGTTGGATTCGCTGGCGGAATATAGGTTCCTGTTTTCCATCTGTTTTGCAAAAGAGTGTTCAAATCTGCAAGTGCCTGGGAAAGATTGCCCAGTTTTGCATTTGCCTCTGCGCGCATCAGGTAAACCTCGTCCACCGCAATGCCACTAAAGAGATTGCCTCCGCCTTCATAGCTTCCTCTGAAGCCATAGGTTCCATTCCCATTGCTTTTGAAGAAGATGGTTTTTCTTAGATCATTCGCGGCATAAGCATTGAAAAGCGTAGAGTCGATTTTTGCTTTACTCATTGACAAGGGTACAGGAACCGGGATCAGGCTTTCCAAGATCACTTCGGAATTGAACTGGCTAATGGGAAAAGCATTGTTCGCGTTTAGTGTATTGTAATTTAAAAGTGTACTCTTTAATTTTAGACAATTGTCCGCATATAACAGGCAACTATCATAATTTCCCATGGATAAATAGGTTCTTGCCAGTAAAGCGTATGCAGCAGGTTTTGAAGGCCGCGTGACATGCACCGGGATGGAGGGAAGCCGATCAGCTGCTTCTTTTACGTCCAGAAGAATTTGTGCATAGGTATCTTTCAATGTGCTTCTCATGGAAGGTTGGTTAAAGTCCTGAGACATTCTTAACGGAACACCCAAAGCCGTTTCTGCTGTTACCGGGTCAAACTGTATTGACCAGATCATTGCGGCCTGCAAAAAAGATCGGCTGCGGATTAGCAGGGCCGATCCCTTTACATTATCCCAGTCCGATGGGTTGCTGTTGCTCTTTGGAATGGAAGAAATATTATCAAGAACAATATTAGCTGTATAAACCGTGCTATAGACTCTTGACCAATCATTCTGGTAATTGGGAAAGACCAGATTGTTTTGCCATGTGTGTAATCTTCTATCCGGTTCGGAAAGGGTTGCCCAATCCGCATCGCTCAGGTAGTAATTATCCGCGCTGGTTTCTGCGGCGCCGGGATCAGTATTGTTTATTTTATAATAGGTATCCAGCAATGCCTGAAGATCGCTCAGTGAAGTGGGAACCGATAGGGCCTGATTGGGTTTGGTATCCAGAAATTTCGTGCAAGCGCTGAGCAAAAAGGAAATTGTCAACACGTAAACGGGAATGGATTTATAGGATGGTTTCATCGTATTCTTTTTGGTGTTAAAAAATGAGGTTACAACCCGCAGAAAAGCTAACCGAGGGTGGAATGGTATTGTCCAGATAATCCGGGTCTAATTTGACTTTATTGGCTCTCCATAAAATACCCATATTATTGGCATTCAGGAATAGCCGCACATGTTTGAAAGGCGTAAACATTTTTTTAGCAGGACCATATTCATAGCTTATCGTGATATACTGCAACCGGATATGATCTCCCTTCTCTACCATTATTTCTGAACCTTTGTAGAAAGCATCGCGATTGGACACAAGCGGATAGACCATTGATGGAACATCAGAGGTTAACTCATCACCGGGCTGCTGCCATCTTTTCGCAAAATCAGCATGGCCATTTCCATTGTAGAACAGATCTGAATAATCGATGGTGTTACGCCTGAAATAGTATCCGAATTTCCCAATGATATTTACCACCAGTGAAAAGCGTCCGTGAGAAAAAGTATTTCTAAAGGCAAGTTGTGAAATGGGAATCGCTGAACCATTGTATACCGCATTCTGTAAGGAGTCTGCCAATAAAGCTGTATAGTTGGTACTCAATTGATGGTTGCGTATTCCTTGCGGATTTCCTGTTTGCGGATCAATACCGGCAAAAGGGTAAGAAAATACCGAATAAACCGGATAGCCTTTTAAAGGTGACAGTGTATATACGTTCGCGCCATTGATATAAGAAGAGGCCCTGGCTGTATTGGTATAATAATCGGTCACTGTATTTTTCGACACATTCCACATCAGTGTGGTTTGCCATTTGAATTTCCGATCAATATTCAGGCTATTTAGTTCCATGTCCCATCCCGAACCTTTCATCGAAGCGCTGTTCTTTACCAGCGTATTAGTGATCACAGCTGTATAGTCAATCGGAGAGAGTCCGTAGAGATCCTTTCCCATCTTTGAAAAGTATTCAATGGTTCCTGTTAAACGATTGCGGAGTGTTTTAAAATCCAGGCGGATATTGAACTGACCGGCTCTTTCCCAGCGCAGATCTTGATTACCATACTGATTGACGGTTGCCATGGGGGTGAGTGTATAGGGTGAGGTTGACTGGTAGAGAATCGTCGTCAGTGCGGACTGGTTGGGATCTATGTTGCCGCTGTAACCATAACTCATATTTAGTTTGAGATAGGGGAGCCAGCTCAGTGTGTTGCATTTTTCTTTGGACAAAAACCAAGAAAATCCTGCTGACCAAAGCGGTGTCCATTTTTGATTGGTGCTCACACCAAAGAGGTTAGATGCGTCCCTGCGGCCGCTGGCTGAAAATGTGTACCTGTCCAAATACGTATAAGCCATATTTGCATAGGTAGAAACATAGTGATTCGATAATTTCGAGAGAAAGGCATTGTTCGGAATAAAAGAGGAAAATCCTGTAACCCATTGAGGGTAGGGGGTTGTAAAATCTACGTTTCCAGTGGTCAGATTGTCTCCATTGAAACCATAGGTACGGTAGGTATTGGTGGCGGTATTTACCTCCCTGATTTCAGTACCTGCGAGTCCGCTGAGCCGATGTTTTTTCCAGACATGGTTGTATTGAACTTGCGCACGATAATTTATTGCTTCCAGTAAAGTGTTGGATTGATCAAGGATTCCTCCCACAGGAATTTTATTTGTTTTTTGACCGGTGGCATAATTTAATTGTGTGAAAGAATTGATGAGGTTTCGGGTATAGAAACTTACCATATCAGAAAGGGTCTGGCTGCTGGTTCTTTGGTTCTCATACCTATATTGCAATTCCGCTAACCAGTCTTTAGAGATCGTATAATTGAGATTGGCAAAAGCCATCAGATCATAGCGGTTATTCGTAGTAAGGGTATGTTTGTAATCCTCCAGTGGATAATATTTCCAGTCGAGCAGCTTGCCTTGTCCGGCCGTATCTAAATAAGCCTGCCGATAGGTCTTGTTTAGCGGTAAAGCATTCCCATTCTCATCTGCCAGCATTGCATACGGGTATAAGGAAACAGCGTTGCCTGAAGTAAGGGAACCATAGCCGTTTTGACCACTGGTTGTATTATTCTGTATATAGGAGAGTCCTCCAGTAAATTGTAAAGCGGAACTTAACCGGATGCTGTTTTCACTTCGCAGGCTGATGCGTTGCAAGGGTGCGGATAATTCTGATACATTTTGATCGTAGCCTCCGGAAAGCAACCAGGAAATATTTTGCGAACCGCCCCGAAGACTCAATGCGTATTGCTGGAGTACTGCAGGTTTATAGATATATTTCTCAAAATCATTCCTTGTATCCACACTTCGTAATGCATTGATCTTTGCATCCGCATCTGCTGCTGATAATTGTCCGTTGCTTTTTTTGATCAATAGTTCAATGACCGGAGAAAGTGCCGGCTTAAATACTGAACTGATGCTGCTGTTATAAAAGCCTTTGCCATAAAGAAACTGTTCCACATCGATATAATCCGTTGAACTGATCGGTTTGGTGTACCAGATATCCGGCTTTTGGACGACGGAAAGGTTGGAGGAAAATTCTATGGTCGCAGGCTGATTATAATGCCCTTTTTTGGTTGTGATAACAATGACCCCATTACCTGCGCGGGTTCCCCATATGGCAGCGGCGGCTGCATCTTTTAAGAGGGTGATGGATTCCACATCATTTGGATTGATGTTATTTAAGTCACCGTCATAAGGGAAATTATCCAGCACAATCAAGGGATCTTTAGGCCCGCCAATGGTACTCAAACCACGGATCATGATTCCGGTTGAGAAGGAGGATGCCCTTTTTTTATCTACGGTCAAACCATTGGCAATGCCGTCCAGTCTGCTAAGTACAGAAGTTCCCACCTGCTCATTAAAGAGATGGTTATTAATGACAGAGAAGGATCCTGTAGATTTTTCTTTTGCCATAGATTGATAGCCGGTTTGCACCGTTACTTCCTGCAGGTTTTGTTCCTGGCCTGATAAACGAATAAGTAACGGAGTTGCCTGCAGCCCGGAAACCGGAATGGTTTGGCTTGTATAACCGATGTATTCAATGCGCAGGGTATCGTCCGCGTATTTACTGACCAAACGAAAGAAGCCTTTGGCATTGGATAAGCCGATGGTTTTGCTGTATTTCAGGCTTAGCCTTGCACCTGAAAGCGGTTGGCTGTCGGTACCCATGATGATGCCCGAAATGGTAAAAACAGTCTGCGCCTTTAGTATACTAAGGATAATTAAGAGGAGCGATAGCGTTAAAAGAAATTGTTTTTTCATGTAAATTATTTTTTACCGGGTGCGTGATAGAATGGGTTTGCAGTTAATACAAAAACGGAAAGCTCTCTTATCGCAGGAATAAGCCGAAGCTTATGGTGAGCAAGGGCCATCCGCAATAAATCCGGATCCGAGAGCGCTTTGGCAGGAATCATGAGGTCAATGGGATATTCAATACCTGTTTCATTCAGAATAATGGGCTTACCCGGACTGGGTTGGGTAGACTCATTACAAATAGCTGTAATCGCTGCAAGTGTATGCCCCTGCATGTATATACTATCGGTCCCGGCATCTTTTTTAAAAATGGGGTGTAAGAGAGCGGAAGCCGGTGGGCCACTGGCTTCTTTTACAAGTATATAAACTGGAAGCATTCTTTTTTGCCAGGAGCCTTGCAATGGAGAGGCAGATTGCAGTGATGATTTCAGATCTTCCCATACCAGCGAGTCGGGACAGTTCAGTGGAAAAACGCCTTCATAACAGAAGAGGTTATTTCTTTTCCATTCATCGGGATTTGATGTTCTGTCAAGATAGGTGGAAGGATCGTTCAGATCGAGCACTACGTGATTAGCCTGAAATTTCCAGGCATGCTGAAAAAGACTTAAAAGCCCCCAATTTATAAAATACACCCTTTTGGTTCCCGCAGTCAATTGGACACCCCGTCTGGTACCCAGACCTTCCACCTGCTGGGTAAACAGGTTCTGGCGCAAAAAGAGGCTCGAATCGCCTACTGCCAATTGCTTACGTAAAGAGATCGATGGGTTAAAATCCAGTATGTCTTTTTTTAGTGGCAGTTGCAAAGGGTAACCAGCTAATGCAGCCTGGATGGAAACACGTGATAGGGATTCCGCATCCGTAATTGCTATCACTTTCCCATTTTTGATCCATACTTCATGGGGTATCAGGTAATGGGGGAAGGTTTGGTTAAGGAGGGAATCACCCGTCAGAAAAGGCAGGTGGTTATTCTTAACCCTTGCATTGGTTTTCAGGAATTGGCGTATGCGGTCAGGTGACTCATAGCCCACAACTAAAATAGAGATAGAATCCCCAAATCGTTTTTGTAAGGAATCCAATCTGGATTGGGCACTCAGTTTATAGGCAGTATAGGGGGCATTCAGAAAGGGAGATAAGGCCAGGTCCGGAATAGAGTCTCCCACAGTCAAGGCTTTGGGAGGCTGCCCAAAGAGCCATCCCTGACACAGAAAGGCAATTACACAAAGTATGTATTTCATTTGCAGGTTCGTTGAGGTGGTGATCAATAAGGAGGGAAATGGAAGGAGGGGGACTACACCGGGTTTTTGGGCTTCTTGGCGAAATTGGTTTTGAGGAGTGCCAAACTACTGCCCTTTAACTGGCAAAGGCTTTTTGGCAGGTGTAAAAAAGCCATTCTGAAAGAAGGCTTCAGCCCTTGAGGGGAAGGGACGGTATGGGTACGCCATACTAAGGAAAATGCTGATAGGAAAAATAAACCCACTGAGAAAGCTGGCAGGATAGCGAAACAACCCAGGGGTACGGAAATACAAGGAACGGGGCCCATTTTTTCATTACTGAGACCTGAGAAAATGTCCCGATAAGAAAATGAGCGCCCGCCCCTGAAAGCGTTGGTATGGATGGTTCCCGGTCTCATGTGTTGAATTTCTCAGGTTCAGCAGTAATGAGACTAAGGCAGATAGGTTTAAAGTTAAGAAGAAAAAATAAACTGTATGCTAATAATCCTACAAAATTTTTAGCTATTTCTTTGAAATTTCCTCAATGAATGGCAGCAGAGATGAGAAATTATTAAAAAAGTTTGGAAAGCATTTGGCAAAGTGTCGAAAGGAGAGTGGGTTGAGTTTACGAAAACTTGCAGATAATTCTGATGTAGATTTTAGTCAGATACATAGAATTGAAAAAGGTATCACAAATCCATCTCTTACTATGTTGTTGTCTCTTGCTGAGGGGTTGGGAATATCTATTGACGAATTAATCCGGTTTTAAAAAATATTATGGGTTGACCATTCTATTAAGCGATGCTATTTTTTCCTGACAAATTTTTTCTACGATTAATTTCATCATCTGAATCCGTTCAATGAGTATGTTTAGTTCTTCTCTCGAAATTATATAATCAATTTTATATCGGGCATCAATATAACCGCGTTTTAGTAAATCAAAAAGATTTTTTTCTTCTTTATTTGTTTCTATTGGAAATAATAAAAATAATTCTTCGGAAAGATGTTTTGCCTGTTTTCTTAATTTATACAGGTTATGCGTTTTAGGTTTATAGCCTGTAAATACAAGAAGTGTTGCATAGTAAAAACTCTCCGCTGCTTGGTGTAGGATGAACACACCAATCTTGTATTCACTTTGATCTAAATTATATTTTGCAGTATTTAGTAATCCAACACCGTGCGGATTCCAAATATCAAAATACCTCTGCGCAATTTCTTTTTCCTCTGTTGGCGTCAATTCCCTTGGTTCAGCAAAATCTACCAGATCGGTGTCATACAACAAGACACCTTCATTTACAATATCAGTGAAAAAATACTGACCAAATTCCAGCCCTTCATTAATGTAATCAATTTCGTGTATCTGTAAATTAATGGGTTGCTTGAAATGCTGGGTTCGGCTGTTTACAATATCTTCCAGTTCATATTCTTTAATCGTATTATTTTGGGTAACCACCAGGAAGTCATAATCACTGACATACTCATAGAAAATACCATCCTTACCGGTATAGCGGTGTTCGACATATTTGCCTTTAGCATAGCTACCAAATAATATAATCTTTTCCGGAGAGACCACCTCTTTGATAATATCAACAATCTCCAGGATCTGGTTTCGTTTGCTTATAGGGAGATGGTTTAGGGTGGTTTTCATTGGGTTAAAATTACGCAGAAAGACGTGAAAAAAATGGTTTAATGCAATTATCTGCTAAAGAAATCAGATTCATTAAATAGGACTTCTTCATAGCATTTTGCAGGTTGAAATGGTAGGATTTATGATAATGGGGCTGACAAATAACGTTCTTCAATTGCATCAAATATCCAAGCATCAGTCCCGGCTGAAGGAATTCTGAGCGGCAGTAGAATATATCATCAACTTTTGTAACTTTATTTAGCAACAGAAAACCATGGGCGACGGAAGTTCATTCCCCAACCGCTTCAATGCTTGGACGTTGAGCGTCAGCATACGCAAGGTTTCGACACTAAAAAAGTCATTTATAAAAACGACTTATATGAAACAAGTACTTTTTCTTGCTGTCATAATCAGCCTGACACAATTTGCCTGTCAAAAATCAAATTCACCAGACCCTGCCCCTACATCGTTAGACGGTAAATGGAGGATGATAGTTGTTAAAGACAATGCATCAGGTTTGACAACAACTAAACCATCTTCAATTCAAAATGACGTTGACATAACATTTACTTCCACAAACTCGACTATTGGGACTTTCATTGGAAACACACCAACAAATGACATATGGAAAAATGACTATTCAATAGGAGCAAATCAAACAATAACAATTCCTGTTTTGGCAATGACAAAAGTTGGTGAAACATCTTGGGGTATTTTATTTGTTGACAATATTCGCTCTTCACAAGAATATACTTTTGAAATTGGGGGCATACTGAATATTAAGACAACAAATAAGAAATTAACATTTCACAAATTATAATGCCGAACGCACAACAGGTGGTTTGGCAATATGGCGGGAGACGAATATATGTTCAGCTTTTTGTTCGCAATTGGACAGCAGTCCGGGCTTGACTTTTACTATTGAGCTTTAGTTGTTATCTTCATCATCATATTTCTATTCGGCTGCGGTTCCGGGCAGACGATTTTCAAATACCGCCACAACGCTAAGCCCTGTTCGTTGGTGGCAATGCTAATCAAGACTGTCCAAAATTTATTTTATATTAATCAAAATGAAAATCAACCTCATTTCCAACTTATATCTTTGGTTATTATTAATAGCCTTGCCAGTAGCTATATTTTCGCAATCGACTGACTTTGTCATTCAAGATGTAAAGTTTGAAAGTCAGGGCATCACTCTTGCAGGCTCAATTTTAAAGCCTAAAAATCCATTTGCTGCAGTTGTAATTGTTCATGGGTCCGACCCAGTAAAAAGAGAAATGGAGTTCGCAAAACGTCTTGTTAAAGAAGGTATTGCTGTATTGACATATGACAAACGTGGAGTTGGAGAATCTGGTGGTGTGTATGTAGGACCATCTGTTGGCACGAATAATATTGACACTACTAATCTTAATTTATTATCTCTCGATGCAAGTTCAGCAGTAAATACATTTCGAATCTATTTGAAAGATAAAAAAATACCAATTGGATTAGTTGGCTTCAGTCAAGCAGGATGGATAATCCCAATTGCTGCAAGCAAAAATTTACAAATAGAATTTATGGTTCTATTTAGTTGTCCAACAATTACAACACTAG
>CAZDQB010000026.1:31415-32311 GCA_964507525.1 uncultured Sediminibacterium sp.
TAGAACAACTCCGATTTCAGTTTTATACTAATGGAAACAATAACTTTTGGGAAAATCATACAGAAGCAGATGCTCGTGAACATACTAAAAATGACCCAGACAGGTATCAATTCGTAGAGACTGACCCAAAAATTTCTCTGAATACTCTTTCAATTCCTGGACTTTGGCTTTTTGGTGACAAGGATATACAAATTCCTGTAAAGTTGTGCATAGAGCAATTAAACACATTTAAAGTTCAAGGCAAACCTTTCGAATATACTTTATTCTCAACACTAGGACACAATACTGCATCTGACAGTTATACAGCACCTTTTGACATTTCAATTCAATGGATAAAACAGAAGACTTTGAACATTAAGAAGTCTACAGTATTAAAATAAAGTACTGCCTACAACAAGGGTATTTGCAAAAGCTGGGTAGACATCAGCTGTGCTTCAATATTTGTTTTTTAATTTGGCTTCATATCGGGCAGGACGTTATTGAAATAGCTATGTACAAATCATCAACTTTTATTTATAAATTTAGCTTTAGATAGCCGGGTGGACGGAAGATTATTTCCCAGCCTTCGCAAATACCTGCCCGGTGGTGGCAAGCAATGCGAAATCCTACAAATTGAAGATTCCGAATGAAAATAATTTACAGGCAAGGGACAATTAATGACTTGACAGAATTAAAAAACCTGGCTATTAAATCTTGGGGACAATTTCAACCAAAATTGACGGATGAAAATTGGTTAAAACTTTACAATACTTTAGCTGATGACAAAACTTATATTGAACTGCTTGACAAATCAACATCCGTAATTTGTACGACTGACAATGACAAAATAATTGGAATGGCTTTGTAAGCTCCCCCATACTCTGCTCAATCAAAAGTTGACAAAAATGTTAACTTTA
>CAZDQB010000027.1:0-28534 GCA_964507525.1 uncultured Sediminibacterium sp.
TCCCTGCCCATGTTATGGTTATAAGCCGGAAGGGTTTTGTTGCGAACAGCCACGCTGCGGATCAGCTTAAGTTTGGTCTGTTTGATAAGGTCCTTGGCGCTGGTGGCTTCTTTTGACTCCACCTTTTTTACGTCTGTCTTATTAATGCTGTCGATGATCGCCTGTGCCGCTTCCTGCAGCTCCAGTATCTCGGCCGGCAATAAGCCCAGGTCGGGGCCCAGCAGGCCTAATTTTTCTTTGTAAGTCGTAGCCCAGACCACCAGGTTTCCGTCGGCAGTGGGTACGTATGAATTAAATAGTTTCATTTTGTTTGTTTAAAAGTGAATCAATCTTGTTTTCTTTCAGCAGTCCTGTACCGGGTACCTCGGTACAGGTAAGCGCGCTTCTGCCAATCATGGATGCAAATTAGCGGGGTCTTGACCTGATCAGTTAGGGAGAGGGTGCAGACAACCAGAATATGGGTATGAACGACAAAATAATGGGCATGAACGACAAAAGCATTCTCTTTTGTAAGCTATAGATGAATGTATTGGGCATTCAGTCCGTTGGCATAAGCTCTTCCAATTGGAATGTGACGATTGTTCAATGATACGGTATGAAGATGGATGCAAGTGATATGCCTGTAGGCAACAATAAAAGACCTGTGTACGCGACAAAACAGGTCGGCGGGAAGCATTGCTTCCAATTCATTCAGGGTTTTATTGGTACTCAGTTGTTCGCCCCTGATGGTATGGATCATTGCTTTTTTGCCTATTGATTCCATATAGACAATATCGTTAAACGGAAAAGGAGTCCTGCCCATTGACGTTGCTATTGTCAGCCCTTTATATAAGTAAGCCTGTTCTGCCATTTCAATCCTCATTGCATTACAATCATAAAATCGTCAGGGGATGAAAAAGTTGAACAGACAAATTAGTCTCTTATTTTCAATTACAGGTTAAGTATAAATACCTGATTTTGCAAATTTGGCATTTGTACACCACGGTTTTCAAACGAAGCTTACTTACTATGTAGCCTTCCGTGGCTGATTAATTCAGTACAACTGCCAGGTGCGTCAACTTGTTATACCGGACTGTCCAGCTTACTATACTGAACAGTTCAACTTACTATGCTGAACACTTCAGTACAACCACTTAGTGCGCCAACTTACTATACCGGACTGTTCAGCTTACTATACTGAACAGTTCAACTTACTATACTGGACAATTCAGCTTACTATACTGAAGGAGTCAGTATAACTACCTGGCGGGGGGCCAAAAAAAGAAAATACCGGGATTCTGCTTACCTTTGCAGTTCAAATCGTTTGATATGAACAAGAAGGGGTGGATATGGCTTTTGTGCTTTGTGTTTTGTGCCTTCAGCTTTCAGCTTTTGAACGCACAATGCTCTATTTGTACTAAAACCGCTTCTCAATTGGGTGAGGGGCCGGCCAAAGCCTTAAATTCAGCCATTATTTACCTTGCCGCCGCCCCCCTCGCGATTATGGGTTTTATCGGATACAAGTGGTGGAAAAGAGAAAAACAAGTCAACGCCAATGACGCAGCTGAAAATCCGCGGAAATAATCATTTTACGGCTTGCGGAAAAAGTAACAGGCCCAATCCCCTTCTTTGGCTTCATTAAGCCTGTCAGCCTCTTTTTTAAATGCTCTCATTTCCTGTTTGGAAAAAACCTCACCATATTTTCCGCTATGGTAATCATGCAAAGTCATATCGCGCCGGTATAATTCGCTGCCGTAAAATTGCAGGCGTAATGAATCATATACCACATCTGCCAATTGCAGTCCCGATTTCTTTGCCAGCAGGTTCATACTATACGTCGTATGCAGGTAAAAATGGCGTGGCGGGTCTAAATTAACCCAGTCGGCGCCATATTTTCTTTTTGAAAAAGAATCGGCAACAGGTATCCTGATCAAAGCATAACACCCGGGATTCAACAGCTTATAAATGTGCTCAAAAATTGTTAATGGCTCGTCCATATGTTCAAATGAATGATGGAACATGATGAAGTCAAAATTTTCTTCAAAAGTTAAAAAATGCTGTTTGTATATTCTGACACCGCAATCATACACTATATCCTTTTCAATAAAAGGGTCTATTCCTGTGAGATGTTTAAACCCGCCCCTGTTCATTTCCAATAATAATTTGCCCGCACCTGTACCCACGTCAAGTATTTTGGTATGGCTATTCATGATATCTCTCCGCATCCATACGTCCGGTTTGCGGCTGATCATTGAAGCAAGGGTGCCCAGTATGGTTCTTTTATCGAAGAGATTCCTGTACACCATACTTTGCCGCCAGCTGCGAAAAGAAGCTTTTTCAGACTCATTTACTTTATAAGAGTAATAATTTTCAGGATAATATTTTGAAATATCAGCAGGTATTGTCACAATTTGCAGCACACCGCAAACCGCGCATTCCATGTAATCGAATGTATCCCTGAAGCCAAACATCATTTCACGTGTAGAGATAAATGTATTGCCGGAGCTATTGCCGCAAACGCGACAGGTATTTCTTTGCATAAAGGTTTCTTTAAGGGAGGCGGCAAAACGCTCCCACAGGGTTTAGATAGATTAAATATAGGGATATAATGCTAAGCCGTGGATTATGAGGCCTGCCCAGGCTTTTACCTTCTGAAAGAAAAAAGAAAACTATGCTTGAACTGCGATATGAAACCAAGCTTTCTTACCTTATAAAAATAGATGTCGTGCCTGTGCCGCATCAACAGCACAAATAATTTCCAGTTGATTTTATGCGAAAGTGACCGGTGCCAAAGCCGGTACAGCGCTTCAAAAAAATGCTTTTGCCCGTCGTTCAATCCCTTTACAAACCTGAAAACTGCCAGGTGCTTGTCCAGCATAACCCTGTATGCTTTTGCCCGTTCAGCGTCAGTTATGTTATGCTGAATAGTTACATTCCGGTTATGGATCCGCTGAAATACCAGGATGTCAGGCACAAAACTAATACCACCATTGCAGGCAGCCGTTAAAGCCAGCCACCAATCATAATATACTTCTGTTTTGATGGGTAAGGCAAGCATTAGCAATTCTTTTTTAAGTATCGCAGCATGCCCGCTTACTGTATTGAATACAGATAACTGAACAGGATTAGCTCCATAAATGCGCCTGTTTTTTCGATTGGGCTGCAGATGTTCAGGAGGATATTCACTAAACCTGACCGAATCACAATAAATCATGAGCGTATCTTCTTTCCATTCACGGAGCATGATCTCTATTTTTTGCAAATGCCAGACATCATCCTGGTCAGCAATGGCAATAAGGTCACCTGAAGCCAGTTGCATTGCTTTTTCAAAATTCTTGGTATACCCCAACGTTTGCCTGTTCCTGTGCAATGATATACAGGGATATAAGGCTGCCCATTGTTCAATCAGGGCAACTGTATCGTCAGTACTGCCGTCATCTGCAATGATGAGTTCGTGTAAGGGATATGTCTGGTTAAGAATACTCTTGAGCTGTGGTTCTATGAACGCAGCCCCGTTAAAAGTACACATGACCACAGAAACCTTAGCGTATGATTGATTTTCGGCTGCCATAAACTGCAAAGAACGAATGTAAAACATTATTTATTTTCGCATTCAATTTTAAATGACAAGTATGAACGAATTACCCGCATTGCCGCTTGTTTCGGTAGTTATGTGTACGTACAATGGCGGGCAATTCCTGGCTAAGCAGTTAGATGCTGTTTTACAGCAAACACATCCTGCCATCGAAATAATTGTTGCAGATGATGGCAGTACCGATCATACCCGTACTATCCTGCAACAATACGCTTTGCAACATACCCGGCTAAAAGTGTACCTGAATGAGGTGAACCTTGGCTATATACGTAATTTTGAAAAGGCATGCGGACTGGCCACCGGCTCGTACATTGCTCTCTGCGACCAGGACGACTACTGGGTTCCTGAAAAAATTGAAAAACTCCTGTCAGCCATTGGCAACTACCCTATGGTCTATTGTGATTCATTGCTTTGCAATGAACAATTAGAACCCATAGGGAAAAAAATCTCTGATGCGGTGGTTTGCCAGCCTTTTCACAGTTGTTTGCAACAAGCTGTGTTTTGCCGGGTATATGGTCATGCCACTCTTATTAAAAGCAGTCTTATAAAGCAAGCCATCCCATTTCCTGCTGTTTTACCGCACGACTGGTGGCTATCGTTCACAGCAACTTTATACGGCGGCATTACTTACTTTAATGAACCATTAGTGTGGTATCGCCAGCACAGCAACAATGTATTTGGCGCCGTCGGGGGCAAAAGAAAAAAAGAACAAGGTGCTGTCCGCAGACAAAAGAAACGGCAGGAGCTGCTGGATATCCGTGCACGGATACGTATTTTTTATGAAGCATGCCCGGATGCATTGCGAAAAGAAAAAAACGTTTTACTGGCATTGGCAGACAGCTATAACAGTTTCTCACTTATCAATAACCTGAAACGGGTGGCTCTCTTTTTACGGTATAGCGGGCTGTTCCTTGCGGTAAAAAAACGCTCCGCGGTAAGGAAACTTATGTTCTGCCTTAAAATGTTTGTCAAAATAAAATAGCCTGTTAACAATCGTTTCAGGTGAATTGCGTATACACTTCCCAATAAGTGCGGGCAGCCTGGTTCCAGTTATACTGCATGGCATGTTGCTGTATCGTTGATCCGGGCATTGTTGCAACATAATGCGATAACCCCTTTTCCAGGCATTCCTGCATTTCTTCAGGATCAAAACTGGTAAAGTAATAAGCTGCATTACCACCAATTTCGGGCAGGCAGGTAGCCGTAGATAAAAACACCGGCTTGCCAAAATACATCGCTTCTATCACAGGCAATCCAAAACCCTCCGCCAGCGAGGGGAAGACAAACGCTTTACAATGGCTGTAATACCATTGTTTGTCGTACTCCGATACAGGCCCCGTAAAGATAAGCCGGTCAGCCACCCCCCATTTTTCAGCTTCTGCTATGATCCGCTGTTTGTAAGCTTTATCCTGTGTGATACCGGCAATCACTAATGTCCAGTTATTCTTTGCAAGCAAAGCAGGTAATACATGAAAATTTTTCTTTTCAGCTATGGTGCCAATCGAAAATAAAAATGGAGCATCGGGTTGTATCGCTGGTAATTGGGGAGTCAGTGTTGCTATGTTACAGCCATTGTAAATAACACTGGCCGATTTATGTTGAAGGTTAAAATATTTATGTAATTCGCTTAAGGTAAATTGAGAAATGGCAATGATGTGATCTGTACGCATCAATTTCTTCTTCATGGCTGCCAGGTATTTTAGCTTTTTCGCACCGGGCTTACGATCATCCAGCATAAAATTCAGGTCATGCACGGTAAGCACGACGGGTAATTTGTTACCGGAGGGCATATAAGCTGTGCCCTGGTGGGTCGCATGCCAGACAGTATATTTTTTTTTAGGCAGCGGAAGGTACATTTTGTGATACGCATGTTGTTCCAGCACGCCCGTATTGGCGCCAAAAACATTTCTTAATGAGGATGGCAAATAAAAGTCGATGCTGCCGGCGCCGGATCTCATTTCATGCAGCAGCCCCCTGCCAAGATGCAGGCAGTAATAATATAACCCGGTATAGGGATAACGCATGCGTTCACAATCCAATATGATATGCGGAAGTCTTTCAGTCATTCAGGTCATACATTGAGCAGGTTAACATTCTCCGGTATACTGTTGTACAAAAGCGAACAAGTTAAACCCCGCTTGTTGGGATGCAGTTGCAATCGCAGTTTTCAATTGCGTCTTATCTAAATCAGCCATCCGTTTCTGCTGAATGATCTGCCATGCCCTTTCGGCTAACAGCCAGCTCCTGCGATCGTTGCCTACTTGTGCCTGCTGGTGCGCTTCAATGGATTGCATCAGCTCATGTACTCCTTTTTTCTCCGTTGCAATGGTTTTAACAACAGGTACTTCCCATGCAGTATGGTGAAATGACGGGGCCAGCATCAGGCGCAGGTTTTTGACAAACAGGTCTGCATCGGGTCTGTCGCTTTTATTCACAACAAATATATCAGCAATTTCCATCAGGCCTGCTTTCATAGTCTGTACCTCATCTCCTGCTTCCGGCACCACCACTACTACAGTGGTATCGGCCAAACCTGCTATTTCAATCTCACTTTGTCCCACGCCCACAGTTTCTACAATGATATGATCAAAACCAGCGGCCTGCATTACCGCGGTGATCTCTATGATATGCGGGTGCAATCCGCCCAATGCCCCGCGTGTGGCCAATGAGCGTATGAATACGTCCGGATGATTGTACCATTCGCTCATGCGTATCCTGTCGCCCAGCAATGCTCCGAGATGAAAGGGGGAAGAAGGATCCACGCATAACACGCCTACTTTCTTTCCCCGGAATATCCATTCATGGATCAGCATATCTGCCAATGTGCTTTTACCTGCGCCGGGAGGGCCGGTGATCCCTGTAACAGCGGTATTGTTGGGAGGCAATTGCTGTAAGAAACTTTCATACCCCATCACCTCGTTCTCAACCAAAGAAATACCCCTGGCCAGCGCCTTATGATCTCCGTTCTTTATATCTGCCGATAATTGCTTCCACATGGTATGATGGTACGCTAAATTTAAAAATTGTCACGGCAAAGAAAGGTTTTAATTTTGACCCGTAACGCACCCGTATGCAAACAACACTCTGCTTCGATTTTGGCAATACCCGTTTAAAATGTGCTGTATTTGAAGATGATCATATTAAGGAAGTAGTGGCGCTTGAAAATGACCTGCCCGAAACGATCGGGCAACTGGTCAACCGTTACCGCCCCGCAAAATCCATCCTTTCTTCCGTCATCAACCATTCTCCGGCCCTCGAAGCACAATTAGCCGAACACACCCGTTTTCATAAACTCGGGTATACCAGTAAACTGCCTTTTACAACCCCTGTTGGCAAACCGGAGACCATTGGGGCCGACCGGCTGGCGATCTGTTCGGCGGCCGTGAACCTCTTCCCCAACGGGCATAACTTAGCCATCGGCCTCGGCACCTGCATCACTTACAATTTCATCAATAAATCGCATGAATTCCTGGGCGGAAGCATCTCTCCGGGCCTGCACATGCGCTTCAGGGCCATGCATGAACAAACAGCTTTACTGCCCCTGGTACAGGCTGAACACCAGTTTCCATTAGTGGGTTATGACACCAAAACCAACCTGCTGAGCGGGGTAATACTGGGTATGGCCAAGGAAATTGATGGTATTATTGACGCTTACGCATTGAAATACAGCAACTTTAACGTGCAATTAACCGGGGGTGATATGGGTTTTTTTGTACCGCATCTAAAAAACAGGATATTTGCCGACCCTTACCTAATCTTTAAAGGCCTGTATGCGATCAGTGAGTACAACAGTGGCCAGGTTCTGCCTGCCAATACTATTCGGATTTTCCCTGCTTAGCGTTTCTGCACAAGAAAACTCTCCTTTTGCCCGTTATGGCATCGGTGACCTGTATAATACCAGCCATACCATCAGCCGTTCCATGGGCGGATTGAGCGCAGTTTATGCAGACGGTACCAATAACAACGTTGGGCAGTCCATTAATTTTAATAACCCTGCTACCTACAGCCAGCTTTACATGACCTCTTTCGATATTGGTCTGACAATTGACAGCCGTACCCTGCGCAGCCAGAACCCTTCCGGCAGCTTTGCTTCAAAATATTTTGTGCCTTCTTACTTGGCCGTAGGCGTTCCGCTCAACAGGAAAAAAGGACTGGGCCTTGCTTTCGGGTTAAAACCCCTGAGCCGTATCAATTATTCTGTACACAGTTTTGATAAGGTTGCCACAGACAGCATCGCCACCATCTATGAAGGCAGTGGTGGTTTAAACCAGTTCTTTGTGGGTATTGCAAAAAAATGGAGAACCCTGAGCATAGGTGTCAATACCGGCTACAACTTTGGCCGGAAAGAAATTGCTACCAAAAAATCCTTCCTCAATGATACGATACCATTTTATCAGTCCAGCTCTTCTACCACTACCAATTTCAATGGCATATTTTTAAACGCGGGTATCCAATATGAAGTATTGCTTCATAAAGTGGAAGACACCAAGACCAAGTCAACCGAAAATTACCTTTTACGCTTTGGCGCTACTACTACCTTAAGCCAGAAACTGTCTGCCACACAGGATGTACACCGCCAGACCTTTACCCAATCAACAACAGGCGATATTACCATTGACAGTGTGTACGCTGCAAGAGACATCAAAGGGAAAGTGGAATTGCCCGCCACCTATACAGGTGGAATTACCCTGCATAAAACAGCTGCCAATGCGAGGGGGCTTTTTGAGCTGTGGTCGATCGGTGCTGAATATACCGCTACCCAATGGAGCAGGTACCGTTTTTACAACCAGGCCGATCCTCTTGTCAACAGCTGGCAGCTCAGGGTGGGTGGCCAGTTTAGTCCCGACCCCGTCAATGCACGTAATTACTGGAGTAATGTAAATTATCGTGCCGGAATTTATTTTGGAAAAGACTATGTGAATGCAGACGGCAAAGGATTAAACCAATTGGGTATTTCCTTAGGTGCCGGTTTGCCGGTAAAGAAATGGCGTGCATACGACTACCAGTACACTGTTATCAATACCGCCTTCCAGTTTGGAAAACGTGGTTCCGGTGTTAATAATATCACAGAGAATTTTTTCCAGTTTACCTTTGGACTTAGCTTGAGTGATCTTTGGTTCCAGAAACACAAGTATGACTAATTGTTTCTTACATAATAAATACATCCTGGCAGCCGGTATCATCGGCTGCTTTTTTGTGTTTGGCTGTGAGAATGATGTGAATGAAGTAAAAGAACTGGGCAAAAGAAAACCGGGTATTGAAGAAGGAAAAAATATTGAAAGCTACCTCAGCCTGGATGGCAAAATGAAGGCAAAGCTAACGGCCCCTTTACTGTTGCGTTACCAGGGCGACAGTGCCCGAAAAGCTGAATTTCCCAAATCATTACACGTAGATTTTTACAACGACAGCCTCCGGGTAGAAAGCCAGCTGAGCGCATTATACGGCCGCTACTTAGAAGGGGAAAGCAAGGTTTATTTAAGGGATAGTGTCGTGGTCTTCAACATAAAAGGCGACACCCTTTTTTCCAGGGAACTGTATTGGGATCAGACACTGAATAAATTCTACACAGATAAACAGGTCATCATCAGCCAGAAATCACCGCGCCAGCGTTTGGTTGGCCGCAAGGGCATGAGATGCAACCAGGACCTGTCTAACATGACAATTTATGACGTACAGCCCGGCAGCTTTGTTTTTATTCCCCCGGACAGCACCCACGCTACGACCGACAGCACTGTGCATCCCGTGCAGTAATCGTGTTTGCAGTTTAAATAAACCTATTATTAAGTAACTTGCCCTATCCTACATCACCAAATCCTGCATAACAATGGAATACAGAAGAATGGGCCACACGGGCTTACAGTTAAGCGTACTTAGTTTTGGAAGCTGGGTTACTTTTCACAAACAGATCGACGATAGTATTGCGGATGAACTAATGGGCGTTGCATACGACGCCGGTGTTAATTTTTTCGACAATGCGGAAGTATATGCTTTAGGCGAGAGCGAGAAGATGATGGGGCGGGTACTGAGAAAAAAGAACTGGGACAGAACATCATACACCCTTTCCTCCAAAGCCTATTTCGGATGGCGAGGCAAAGAGAACAAACCCAATCAAACCGGGTTAAGCCGCAAACACCTCATAGAAGCCTGTCATGAAGCATTGCAAAGATTGCAGACAGATTACCTTGACCTTTATTTCTGCCACCGGCCAGACCAGGGCGTACCTATTGAAGAAGTGGTATGGACCATGCACAACCTGATACAGCAGGGAAAAGTGCTGTATTGGGGAACCAGCCAGTGGAGTGGCGCCGAGATCATGGAAGCGCACAGGGTAGCTGATCAGTATCATCTCATAGCGCCCACCGTAGAACAGCCGCAATACAATATGTTCGAACGCTTTAAAATGGAACAGGATTACCTGCCCGTTTTTAAAACCGCGGGATTAGGTACCACCATCTGGAGCCCGCTCGCCGCCGGATTTTTAACCGGTAAATACAACGAGGGTATTCCGGAAGACTCCCGTTTAGCTATTGAAGGTTTTGACTGGTTAAAAGAGCGCTGGATACAGAACGAAAAACTGGAAAAAGTAAAAAAATTAGCCATACTCGCCCGGGAGCTTCATGTATCACTGGCAAGCCTCGCTATCGCCTGGACCATCAAAAACCCTCATGTAACAACCGCTATCCTTGGCGCCACCAAAAAACAACAATTACAGGAGAACCTGAAAGCATTAGACGTGTTACCGGTGCTTACCGGTCCTGTTATAGAACGGATAGAAGAAATATTGCAAAATAAACCTGTGATAGACCTGGCTTAGCCACAGAAATTTTCCCTATTTTTCCTGTATGACTGAGCTCTATACCATCATCTGTATAGTAATAACACTAATACTGATTGGCTTTTTTGCCGGTTATGAGATCGCGTTTGTAAGTGCCAACCGGTTGAGCATAGAATTGAAGAAAAAACAGGGCAAAAGAAGCGGACTGATCCTTTCCAATTTTATGGAAGCCCCTGCCAAGCTCATTGGCAGTTGCCTGATAGGTCTCAACGTTTTCTTAGTCATCTACGGGCTCCTCTTCGATGGCTTTCTGAAAAGTATTGCCTGGAATCCTTTAAAAATTCAAAACGAATATTTAAAATTAATTGTTGACACTTTTATCTCCTCGATTGTAGTGCTGGTAATAGGTGAATTCATCCCAAAAGCCATTTTCAGGGCCAGGAACGATACCTTATTGAACCTATTTGCCCCGATTGCGTTGTTCTTTCATACCTTATTTCAGCCGGTCACCAACCTCTTTGTGAATGTTTCACAATGGATACTGAAATATATTTTCAATGTACGGGTGAATGAGAAAAATGAAGCGTTCGGCAAAGTGGACCTTGAACATTTTTTTCAGCAAACCAAAGAACAGGATGAGGACAACCAGGAACTGAATACAGAACTGTTCGAAAATGCACTTAGCCTGCCAACGATAAAGATCAGGCAATGCTTGGTTCCGAGAACAGAGATCGAAGGCGTGGATATCAATGCTTCTTTTGAAGCCGTCAAACAACATTTCATTGAAACAAGTTTGAGTAAATTAGTGGTATACGATGACACGGTTGACAATATCCTTGGTTATGTACACCAGATCGACCTGTTTAAGAAACCAGACAATATCAAGTCCATACTGCACCCCATCATGGCTGTTCCGGAAAGTATGAGTGCGGCCGACCTCATCAATAAATTCACCAAGGAACACAAAACCATCGCCTGGGTGGTGGACGAGTTTGGCGGAACTGCCGGTATTGTGACCATGGAAGATGTACTGGAGGAAATTTTTGGTGAGATACATGATGAGTATGATGTGGAAGAATTTGTAGAAAAACAATTGGCCGAAGATGAATTTATCTTCAGCGGCCGCCTGGAATTAGACTACCTGAACGAAAAATACGACATGGAGTTCCCTGCTTCAGAATCTGAGACCCTCAGCGGCTATATCATCAACGCACATGAAACCATCCCCACACAAAAAGAAACCATCATCATAGACGATTACCGGTTTGATATATTAAATGTAAGTGATACGAGGATCGAAATGGTCAAAATGAAGATCCTCAGGTAAGATAATAATGGCTGATTTTTAGATGGATGATGGCTGATTGAGCGTATTTTCAACATCGGTCTGCCATTCAAAAATCATCCGTCAGACATATTCCTCTTCCCCGTAACTTTGCCACCTCTTAACAGTCAAAGAAAGCAATGGCATTATTGAACAGAAACAGGGGAGGCGAAGGCAAAGCTGAGATGAGCTTTATCGACCATCTCGAAGAATTACGGATGCACATTATCCGCTCTGTATTGGCCATCTTAGTGATGGCTGGTTTCATCTTCGCGTACCGCAACTGGATTTTTGATAATATTATTTACGGACCCATCAATCCGGATTTTATCAGCTACCGCGCCCTGTGCCGGCTCAGCCACTGGGCCCATATGGGTGATGCGCTCTGCATGCCCCCGGTAAAAGTAGAAATGCAAAGCACCACTTTCGGCGGTCAGTTCCTGAGCAGTATCTCCATGGCACTGATAGGCGGTATTGTGATTGCGTTCCCCTATATATTCTGGGAATTCTGGCGCTTTATACGCCCGGCGCTGAAAGACGGAGAATTAAGGAATACCAAGTTCATCATATTCTGGGTCTCTTTCTTTTTCTTCTGTGGAGCGGCTTTTGGTTTCTTCTTATTGGGACCATTTACCTTTAATTTCCTCGGCGGCTTCCAGTTAGGCACCCGTGGGTTCTTAGTTACCCGGCCTACCTTAGCAGACTATATAGACAATCTTACTAATATCATTGTGGGATGCGGTCTTGCATTTGAATTGCCCGTACTGTCCTTCCTGCTGACCAAAATCGGATTGATCACTCCTTCCTTCTTAAAAAGAACACGCAAATATGCCATTGTGGTGATCCTGATCATTGCAGCGTTTATTACGCCCAGTCCCGACTGGATGAGCCAGACAATCGTATTTTTACCACTCTGGCTTTTATATGAATTAAGTATCGTCATCTCTGCCAGGGTATATAAAGATGAGCAGAAACGTGAGCAGGAAGAAGAATGGAGTTAAAACCTATACCACATGAGTTTTGTTTTTGACCAGACCAAACCTATTGCGATAGGTTGCGACCATGCAGGGCTTGAATACAAGACCGCCCTGGTGAAATGGCTAACTGAAAAAGGATTCCGGGTGAAGGATTGCGGTACCAACACCACTGACTCGGTTGATTATCCCGACTTTGCCCATCCTACCGCTTCCAGCGTTGAAAACGGGGAAGCTGCTTTTGGTATTTTATTGTGCGGCAGCGCTAATGGCGTTGCTATCACAGCTAATAAACACCAAAACATAAGAGCCGGGCTATGCTGGCAGAACGATGTAGCGTCGCTGATCCGCCAGCATAATGATGCCAATGTCATTTGCATCCCTGCACGTTTTGTGGCCCTGCCCCTTGCACAGCAGATGCTCGAAACCTTTATGTCAACCCCTTTTGAAGGTGGCAGACATGCCGGCAGGGTAAACAAGATCGCCTGTTCTTAATACACTTAAACTACCATATGAAAAAATTGCTACTAAGTGGTTTACTACTCACCGCAATGATGGGTAATGCCCAAACAGGAGATCCGTTAAAGTACGCAGCCAAAATTACCGTAGCGGGACTCAAAGAAAAACTCACCATTATTGCCAGCGCTGAAATGGAAGGTCGCGAAACCGCCTCTCCCGGTCAGAAAAAAGCGGCTGATTATATTGAGAGCCAATTCAAAAAATTTGGATTAAAACCTGGTAATGGCGTTAGCTACCAAATGAGCTATCCCGTTTACAGGGATGCACTGACCGGCAAAACATTCATGGTGAATGGCCGGCAGTTCGAATGGGACAAGGATTATTCTTTCTCCCTCCCTACCATTACTACCGGTGAGTGGGATCATAGCAGTATTGTATTCGCCGGTTATGGTATTGTTGATTCCGCCAATCATATAAATGATTTAACCAACCTGGATGCGCAAGGGAAATTGGTCATGGTGCTGGAAGGCAGCGCTGATAGTAAAACAAGCCCGGCGCCTGCCCGCGGCCGCCAGCTTAGCCCATCCTCCACCCTCGCCAAAATGAGCGCTGCCCGTAAAGCGGGAGCTGTTGGCCTGCTCGTGGTATCTGCCGACTTCCCAAGCAAAACACCTACACCAGTACAGGGCAATATGTACCTGAAGCCTTCCGGTAACAGCGGGTTTCTTACTGCAACCATTTCTGAAGAAGCGGCTTCCGCCCTGTTGGGAAGAACCTATAAGGTATCCCCGGATGAATTGAAACAAACCAATAAAGGTACCTATGTCTCAGCCTTGAAAATAGCTGCTGCCAAAACAACTGAAAACCTTGAGAGCAGCAATGTACTGGGTGTATTACCAGGTACCGATAAAAAAGATGAATACGTATTCATTACCGGCCACTATGACCACTTAGGCAAAAGGGGTGATGTGATTTACTATGGCGCAGATGACGACGGTTCGGGCACTGCCAGCGTATTGCAAATGGCTGAAGCGTTTACCGCCGCTGCTAAAAAAGGCGACCGGCCGCGCCGTACGATTGTTTTCATGACTGTTAGTGGTGAAGAAAAAGGATTATGGGGATCGGAATATTATTCAGATCATCCTGTTTACCCTTTGGACAAAACTTCTGCCGACCTGAATATTGACATGGTGGGAAGGGTTGATACCGAACGAAAAACCGCCGATACACTGAATTATGTGTATGTCATAGGCCACGACAAACTTAGCAGCGAACTGCCCGTTATCAATGAAGGCGTCAATAATAAGTACACACAACTGACATTGGATTATAAATATGATGATCCCAATGACAAAAACTTTATTTACTACCGCAGCGATCACTACAATTTCGCCCGTAAAGGCGTACCCGTTTTATTCTTCTACGATGGCATGCTGCTCGCCGATTACCACCAGCCTACTGATACGGTTGATAAGATCAATTTTGAGCTGATGGAGAAAAGGGTAAAAATGATCTTCCATACCGCATGGGAAATTGCCAATAAGGACGCCATGCTGAAACGTGACACGCCATTGAATATGCCTTCGGCTAAATAAACCTTACCTGCAATTAATAAAAAAGCCAATGCTGTTCAGCGTTGGCTTTTTTATTACCGTCATTTTTAGCTTACCAACTGAGTAAATAGGCAAAGATCAGCGGTACTACAATAGTGGCGTCACTTTCTACGATATATTTTGGTGTATTGATATCGAGTTTGCCCCAGGTGATCTTCTCATTTGGCACGGCCCCGGAGTAGGAACCGTAAGATGTTGTAGAGTCACTGATCTGGCAGAAATAACTCCAGAAAGGAACATCATGCCATTCCAGGTCCTGGTACATCATAGGCACCACACAGATCGGGAAATCGCCGGCAATACCACCCCCTATCTGGAAGAAGCCCACACCTTTACCGCCACTGTTGCCACGGTACCATTCTGTGAGCCAGACCATGTATTCGATACCGCTCTTTACCGTACTCGCCTTTAATTCATTTTTGATCACATAACTGGCGAAAATATTACCGGTGGTACTGTCCTCCCATCCCGGAACAACGATCGGCAGGTTCTTCTCAGCGGCAGCCACAATCCAGCTGTTCTTTGGGTCAATTTCATAATATTGCTTCAGGTCGCCGCTTAAGACCACTTTATAAAGGAATTCATGCGGAAAATAGCGTTCGCCTTTTGCTTCTGCCTCTTTCCACTGCTTTACCAAATGTTTTTGCAGGCGGCGGAAAGCTTCCTCTTCCGGTATGCAGGTATCGGTAACACGGTTATAGTGGTTTTCTAATAAATCCCACTCGTCCTGCGGGGTAAGATCACGGTAATCAGGTACACGTTTATAATGGCTATGCGCTACCAAGTTCATGACGTCTTCTTCAAGGTTGGCGCCTGTACAACTGATGATAGCAATTTTATCCTGGCGGATCATTTCGGCTAAGCTAATACCCAATTCTGCCGTACTCATGGCACCGGCCAGGCTTACGAGCATTTTACCGCCTTCCAGTAAATGGGTTTCATAGCCCTTGGCAGCATCAACCAATGCTGCAGCATTAAAATGTCGGTAGTGGTGCTGGATAAACTGGGAAACGGGTCCTTTACTCATTATTTCTGGTTTTGAGGGGCAAAAGTAATTTTTTTGGATGGGTCCCTATTACAAATTATGTGTTTATTTTGCAAGACCCCCTCCATGAACAAAAAAGTAAGCATATTAATTCCTGTTCACAACGAAGAAGGCAATATTAACGCTATTGTTGCAGCACTCCGTGAAGTGCTTTCTTCCTCCGCCTATCAGTACGAAATAATTTTCGTAGATGATGGGAGTTCCGATAATTCTCTCAACGAGATCAAAGCACTAGCCCGGCAGGAAAAACATATTTTTTATATTTCCTTTTCAAAAAACTTCGGTCACCAGAATGCACTGAAAGCAGGTTTTGACCTGGTTACGGGTGACTGCTTAATTAGTATGGACGGAGACCTCCAGCATCCCCCTTCACTCATACCGGAAATGCTGCAGAAGTGGGAAGAAGGCTATGAAATAGTATATACGATCCGGAAAGACCATAAGGAAGTCCCTATGCTGAAACAAAGGACTTCCGAAATGTTCTACAATGTAATGAACCGTTTATCAGATATTGAACTGGAAAGCGGGACCGCAGATTTCAGGTTGATGGATAAGAACGTTGTTAAGGCAGTGCGCAACCTTAAAGAAACAGACCTGTTCTGGCGCGGATTAGTGAAATGGATCGGTTTTAAACAGATCGGCATCGAATATGAACCGGCCGACCGGCAAAAAGGGAAGTCAAAATACACATTCAAGCGTATGGTTCAATTGGCGCTGGCCGGTATTACTTCCTTTAGTATCAAACCTTTGAACCTGGCCATATACCTTGGTTTGCTATTTTCAGTGCTTTCACTGCTCTATATCCCTTATGTATTATTCAGCATTTATTTCGGCCATACCATTTCGGGATGGGCCTCCCTGATCATTACCATCGTTTTCTTTGGCGGACTGCAGCTAATGATCCTGGGTATCATGGGACTTTATATTGGCAAAATGTTCATGCAAACAAAAGAAAGGCCGCACTATATTGTTAAAGAATCGAACCTTCAAGAAAGATATGAGCAGCACGAATCACCGGTTGGACAAGTCCATGGCATTTAAAAACATTATTTATAACAGGAACCTCGCCATTGCATTATGGTTTGGCCTGTCGCTCATTGGAGTGATACTGGAATTTGCACGCGGCTCAGAGAATAATTACCTGATCTTTAAAGGCGTACTGGAACATACCCTCCACCAGCAAAACCTGTTCCTTTCTTATCCTTTGCAGTACGAAGACGTGAATCATTACGGGCCTGCATTCAGCCTGATCATTGCGCCTTTTGCCCTATTGCCCGACTGGCTGGGCGTGGTATTATGGGTAATGTTCAATGCCTCCTTATTATACATCGCCATACGGAAATTACCCATCCATGAAAAATGGCAGAACGCCATCCTTATTTTCGCTTCGCATGAAATGATGATCGCTTCGGAATGGATGCAAAGCAATGCCATGATCTGTGCCTGCATCATTTTAGGGTTCGTTTTTATTAACCGGGGCAAAGAAATATGGGCGCTCTTTTTTATCATGCTGGCTGCCTTTATCAAACTGTACGGTATTGTTGGCTTTGCATTTTTCTTTCTCAGCAAAGATAAACTCAGGTTTATTGGCTGGGCTATTGTTTGGTCGGTCATATTCTTTACAGCGCCAATGCTGATCTCCACCAGGTCCTTTATCGTTCAGTCTTATGCCGACTGGCTGCACGAATTGCGGTTTAAGGATATTAAGAATACCCTGTCGGCCAATCACAACGATTACCAGGATATCTCGGTAATGGGAATGATAAGACGCATATTTCATTACACCGCACTCAGGAATTATTTTATCACCATCCCCGCTGTCATTTTATTTGCTTCGCAGTACCTCCTGGTAAAACACTTCAGTGATCTCCGTTACAGGCTCTACCTGCTTTGTTCTGTACTCATTACAACAGTGATATTCACCACCAGCGCAGAATCGCCCACCTATATCATTGCATTCCCTGCCGTATGTACCTGGTTTGTACTGCAGCCCCGCGCGAAGTGGGTAACCTGGTTCTTTGTGTTTGCATTGCTGCTAACCAGTTTTTCCTATTCCGATATTTTTACCCCTTATGTACGCGATCATATCACCAGACCTTATTCACTGAAAGCGCTGCCTTGTTTTATCATGTGGATTATTATTGTCTGGCAGATGTGGCAAAAACAGTTTCTTGCAATAGATAACAGCAAGCTTGACCTTCAATACCAGTAATGAATGCCCGTTAACCGCTATATATTATTGAGCTTTGATGTGGAAGAGTTCGATATGCCATTGGAATATGACTATAAGATCAGTCCGGCTGAACAAATGGAAGTGGGCAGGAAAGGTTTGGATGCCATCGTTCCCTTATTGAATACGACCACTGCTACTTTATTCACAACGGCTAATTTTGCCATGCATTACCCGGATGATATCCGGGGTCTGGCACAACGGCATGAAATTGCGTCCCATACTTTTTATCATTCTGATTTTGCGAACGAACACCTGCTGCAATCAAAGCAGCGATTAGAGGAAATAAGCGGACAAACAATTACAGGTCTCCGGATGCCCCGCATGCGGAAAGTAGCAATGGAAGCAGTAAAAGAAGCGGGTTATAGCTATGATTCCTCTGTAAATCCTACCTGGCTGCCTGGCAGGTATAACAATTTTCATTTGCCCAGGACTACCTATACAGACGAAGGCATGGTACGCATCCCCGCTTCGGTTTCTCCTTACATACGCGTACCTTTATTCTGGCTCAGTTTTAAGAACCTGCCGTACCAGCTGTTTAAAATCCTGGCGCTTCAGGCCCTTAGAAAAGATGGATACCTGTGCCTCTACTTTCATCCCTGGGAATTTACAGCTATAGCACATGGCTTACCGGCCTATACAAGAAAATTATGCGGCGAGCCCCTGCTGAACAGGTTAGCCAGACTGATCGCGGATTTAAAAAAAGAGGCGGATTTCATTACGATGAATGAACACCTGCTTTATTTTCTTCCGGGTTGAAATACACTTACATTACCATAAAGCGAAACCTCAAGGATCTTCTTCTCGTTGCCATTCTCCAATGAAACATAATAGCGCTTGTCGCCGTTCTGATCAAATTCAATTGTTTCCTTTACTGTGTAATCAGCATAGTTCTTCTGGATCTTCTGAATAGCGGCCAATGGCAGTCCCTTGAATTCAATCTTCCGGCTAACTCCGATCTGTTCGCCATCACTATTGTAGAAGGCTTCAATTTTTTCGTCGACCAGTGTAAAGATGAACCTCGTGTAATCCGGTGTCACATTCCACGATACATCTTTTGCACCGTAAAACTGTGCTTCAAAACTGGTTTTCACTTTGTAACTTACTTTACTTGCATCTGCAGCGAAAGCGCTGGTTCCTGCTGCGAAAGCAATTAGTACTGCGAGGAGTAGCTTTTTCATAATCTTAGTTTTTTTGATTTGATATGTTTGAAGTGTCATTTGCTGGTTGACAAATCAATAGTAGAATGCCCGTTCTGTTTTTTATTTGAATTGTGATTAAGAACGCCCTTGCATTACCTTAGTGTTATGAACGGCGTTAAAGGATAAGTTAAAGAAGCCTGAACGCCTTCTGAAATGCTTACCGGCATTGTATTTGACAAGCTTTATTAAAAAAACAAAAAAAGCATTATTAAGTGATTAATTTGTAAAAGCGGTGTTAACGGCTTGATAAGCGGAACTGTTGACGCCGCACTTCCCAATACCTGATTCAAAATCATCCATGAATTACCTTGCACATGCATACCTGTCCTTCCACAACCCAGACATACTCATGGGTAATATGATCAGTGATTTTGTAAAGGGCAAAAAACAATATGATTACCCTTTACTGATCCGGAAAGGCATCCGGTTGCACAGGGAAATTGATGGTTTCACCGACCGGCATCCGGCTACGCTGGCGGGCAAGCAGTTTTTTAAGCCGCTCGTGGGATTATATGCCGGGGCATTCATGGATGTGGTATACGATCATTTCCTTGCACTCGACGAACATGAGTTGACCGGAGAAGGATGGAAACTATTTGCCGCAGAAGTGTATGAGCAATTAGCCCAATACCAGTCCCTGCTACCCGAACATTTTGTCAGGATGCTTCCCTACATGTCGGGCGAAAACTGGTTATACCATTACCGTTTTACCTGGGGTATTGAAAAAAGCTTTCAGGGCGTTGCGAAACGGGCCCGGTACCTGGATGATGCTGCGGGTACGGGTGTATTTAAACTATTTGACCTGCACTATGCCGTTTTAAAACAGCATTATGATGCATTTTTCCCAGATGTTAAAAAATTTGCCCGGCTGCAATTGACTTTGCTGCTAAATCAATAGCCAGTTATCTTTGGTAAAATTTTTTGCATGAGACCGATTGCCACCCTGTTATTCCTGGTCATTGTTTCCTGCGCCCAGGCACAGCAGAAACCAACAGAACTTGATAAATCGCCCATGGACATGAGCTACTGGCCCGACAATTATCCCATTCTCAGGATGAGTGGCAAGGCAAAAGACCAACCCGTAGCCCGCCTTATCTACAGCCGCCCGCTGAAAAACGGCAGGGATATATTCGGCGGCATCATCAGGTACAATGAGCTCTGGCGCTTAGGGGCGAATGAATCAACTGAGATAGAATTTTTCCGGAATGTAAAAGTAGGTGGTAAGATCGTCGCAAAAGGCCGCTACACCGTGTATTGTATTCCCGGTGAAACCAAATGGACCATTATCATCAATAAAGACAATTATTGCTGGGGCAGTTTTACTTATGACAGCAGAAAAGACGTGGCAAGGGCCGATATTGAAACTGCTAAAACAACAGATACCGTTGAAGCATTTACCATGTATTTCGACGAAACAAAAAACGGCGCCAATCTTATTATCTTGTGGGATAATATCAAAGCCGTTATGCCTGTTACGCTTGCAGAAGAAATTATTGTACCTGTAAAAAGGCTTCACTAAAACATACATCACACTATGAAAATTGCTACAAAATATATCCATGCCGGTACAGAACCTGATCCTTCAACAGGTGCCATCATGACCCCTATCTATCAAACCTCTACCTATGTACAGGAAGCGCCCGGGGTCAATAAGGGGTATGAATATGCAAGAAGCCAGAACCCCACCCGTACAGCTTTGGAAATCGCTTATGCACAGATTGAGAATGGGAAATATGGCCTGGCTTTCAGCAGTGGTGTTGCCGCCACAGACGCTGTGATCAAGCTTTTGGAGCCAGGCGATGAAGTGATTGCTGCCAATGACATGTATGGTGGCACTTACCGGCTGTTCACCAAAATATTTGCTAAGTACGGTATCCGCTTTACCTATGTTGATACTACCAACGTATCCAATATACGTAAAGCAGTTTCAGGTGCAACAAAACTGATATGGATTGAAACGCCTACCAACCCGCTCATGAATGTTACAGATATTGCCGCTGTTGCCACCCTTGCAAAAGAAAAGAAAGTATTACTCTGTGTAGACAACACTTTCGCTTCACCTTATCTTCAAAACCCGCTGGACCTTGGCGCTGATATAGTAATGCACTCAGCCACTAAATACTTAGGCGGACACAGCGATGTGATCCAGGGTTGCTTAGTGATGAATGATCCTGCACTGCGGGAACAGCTTTATTTCATACAGAAAAGTTGCGGAGCCGTTCCTGGGCCGATGGATTGTTTCTTAGTATTAAGAGGTATTAAAACCCTGCACGTTCGCATGCAGCGCCATTGCGAGAACGGTGAGAAGATTGCTCATTTCCTGCGCAACCATCCCAAAGTGGCACGTGTGTACTGGTGTGGCTTTGAAGACCACCATGGTTATGCAATTGCCAAAAAGCAAATGCGCGGATTTGGCGGCATGATGAGCTTTGAGCTGAAGAATGACAGTGTTGATGAAGCTAAAAGAGTATTGTCCGCCACTAAAATATTTGCACTGGCAGAAAGCCTGGGCGGGGTTGAATCGCTCATCAATCATCCTGCAACCATGACACACGCTTCTATTCCAAGAGAAGAAAGGATAAAGAATGGCCTGAGCGACAGTCTTATCAGGTTGAGTGTTGGCATTGAAGACGCGGATGACCTGGCGAAGGACCTGAAACAGGCCATTGGTTAATATGACAATGATTGCTTCTGCTTCTTTAAAACAATTCTTAGATGAAAAAGCAGCCCAATACAATCGTCCTGCTTTTATCGAAGATGATCCTGTGTGCATACCACACAGTTTCACAAAAAAACAGGACATTGAAATAGCCGGCTTCTTCGCTTCCATATTTGCATGGGGCAACCGTACCACCATCATCAACAAATCAAAAGAGTTGATGAAACTGATGGACAACCGCCCTCATGATTTCTGCCTGCATCATGATACCGAAGCCCTGAAAAAGATGAGCGGGTTCAAACACCGGACTTTCAATACCACCGATCTTTTGTATTTCATTGAATTCCTGAAATACCACTACACTCATCATGATTCGCTGGAAGATGCTTTTTTAACGCAGGCAACAACGGGCGAAGCAATAGTTATGGCGCAACACCTTACTCATTTCCATAACTATTTCTTTTCGCTTGAACAGGTTCCGCCACGGACAAAAAAACATATTGCCACGCCCTGCAAGGGTTCCACCTGCAAAAGGCTGAATATGTTTTTACGCTGGATGGTTCGCAGAGACAAGCATGGTGTTGATTTCGGTATCTGGCGAAAAATAAAGCCTTCGCAACTCATCTGTCCCATTGACGTGCATGTTGCCAGGGTGGCCAAACGGTTTAACCTGCTGGAACGCAAGCAGATCGACTGGCAGGCGGCTGTAGAATTAACAGCATACCTCCGGACCCTTGATCCGCGGGACCCTGTTAAATATGATTTTGCCTTATTTGGACTGGGTGTAATGGAAAAATATTAGAAGCAGTATCTTTACCCTATGCCATTATCCAATGAAATACAGCAATGGGAGCAACTCTCTCCCGATGAATTGGCAGCTTATATTAACCAGCTTATCACAGATGATTTTACGGGCCTGATTAACCTGCTGTACCGGCTCGACATCAATGAATCAAGGCTAAAAAGAATATTGACAGACAACCCGCAGGAAGATGCCGGCAGGCTTATTGCCGCACTCATAACAGAACGGCAACAGCAGAAAATACTGGCAAGGCAACAGTTCCAGCGTGAAGATAATATTCCCGAAGAGGACAAATGGTAGCAGACGCTATTATTGCTGCTATCATCACCATCCCAACAATTCATTGATCGTCCTGAACGAATACCCTTCCTTCTTCAGGTAACCAATGAGTTCATCCAGCCTGTTGTATAACTTATCTGTTCTTCCCGGATCTGTTCCGGCATGAACGAGCAGTATTACCCCATTCAGCTTACCGGGTCTCGTTTTATTAAAATAGCGGATATTGTTCAGTATGGTTTCACCGCTTTTGTAAGCAGCACCCATCCCCGGCCAGGTATAATCCGCGTTACTGGTGGTGCCCGGGGTAAAACTGAAGAGCTTAATACCGCTTTCATTGCACCATTTTGCTATCGTTTTGTTCCACCATTCATAAGGCGGAATGAAGAAATGGTAGGATGCATCTGGAATGCCTGCATCGCGCATTGCCTGCAGGTTCAGGTTAAGGTCATGCATAAATGCGCTGCGGGTTACAAGCAGGCTGTCCCTTTGTTTCCAGTCGCAATACAACAGGTGTGCATCTGAATGCGGCCCCATGTAGTTGTTATCATGGTACAGCTGGTGTATATAAGGTGTAAAGGCGGGGTTACGGTAAAACCTTCCTGTAAAAAAGAAAGAGCCCCGAATCTGTTGTTGTTGCAGGGTCCGAATGATTTTCGGAAGCCCGTCGCCAAATTCATCTCCTGTAAATATCAATGCGATCTCTTTACTGGTTGAATCGCTCCTGGTAATGGCTCCCTCAGTATATAATGGTGCATTGGGCATGGGAGGATAGGCATTCTTGTCAACCGCTGTTTTTCTCTTTGTTTCAGTCGTTGCTTCAGCCTCTTTTGCAGCCAGCAGGTATACCAGAGCAGCCGTCCCGTCCATCGTAGGTTCATTGGTGCTGTAATCGCCATAATCATCATGATATACGGCCATATCGCTCTGAAAAGCCTCATATTCATCTTTCCTTGTTAAATGAATACCGATCAGGCTGTTGTAAATAGAAGTGTATACGGGCCCGTCGACCAGGCCGCCATCAATAGGATAGTTCTTTAAATGGGTAAATGCGGAATGCGGGTCTGCCGGCGTATCGCCCCATGAGGGCAGTCCGTATACCATACTGGTGCCCCATGGATTGCAGCCGAAGAGCCAGTCAAAATTGGCCTGTTCTAATGGCAGGTAGCTTTGATCCTGCGTCAGTTGCCGGTACCAGTAACACTGGATCGCAAAAGAGACGGTGAGGTTATTGCTGCACCAGATAAAAGGTACCCCCCTGTAAAAAGCATTGGTGTTTGCTTTGCTCCATACCGCTTCCATACCCTTCCTGTAGTACCGGATAATCGTGTCTTTCTGTTCGCTCCGCAACTGTTTGGCCAGTTCATAGTGCCCTATATTGATGAATGGATACCATTCGTAATGACCGGCAGAATCCTTGCCAAGCCAGGGAGTTACCGGCTCCTGTTTCGCATAGGTAAATGCTGTGCTGATCAATGAGCCCTGCCGTCCCTTTACCGGGAACGACGGATTGATCCTGTTAATGGCAGCAGCACCCAGTTCCATATCGTCTGTCCAGTTACCTTCTGCATAGATATAGGGCGACCGCACAGAAGCAGTCTGGCAAACGCCTGGTTGTTGCATACCCAGTTCAAACGCGCTAATTGCCTTATGTTTCAGCAACTCAGCATAGGCCAGGTCCGTTTTTGCATACAATTGAGAGGCCAATGCAAACGTGCTGGCATATTTACCCGCGGTTGATGCAACACCCGTTGTGGCATTGCTGAACCTGCCACGAACCTGTGGCTTACCTGAGCAAAAATAAACAGGCCGCTCTAATCCCTTGCCGTAAAAATTAGTATCTTCTTTTGGTATCCGCATACCCATATGATCACGGTCATCGCCCAGTTGGTTAAACATCCAGCCGTCTTTCGGGTACATCTTCAGTAACCAGTCAACACCCCACCTCGCTTCATCCAGCACATCTGCAATGCCATTGCTCCCATCCAATCCATTTGCCTTTTTTTCATCGCTGAACACGCCCGGAAAATCCCGGTAGGCAGCCAGCAAATGGTAAGCGGCATTGGCCGAAGTAGCGGTGTATTGCAAATAATCACTTGCATCGTGCCAGCCGCCTGTTACGTCAATATGTGTGCTGTCGGGCATTGGTCCGTATAAAGTATACCCGTCATGCGTATGGCAGCTGTCCTTTAAAAACGGGTTGAACCCGCTACGCTGCTGGCGCATATAACGCAAACAGAAATCGGCAGCGCCTTTGTACACATCCTTACCTATACTGAATACGGGCGATTGCACGTCGCCAGCCTTTAAAAAATAACGCCCGGGCTCATGAAAAGCGGAAAAATCAAGCCGGCCCGTTTGCATAAAGGGGCCATATGCACCAAAGGTCTTGCTGCTTTTTGCCGTAAATACTTTTTGTTTTTTGGCAGCATCAACCAATTCAAATGTTTCGGGCAGCTGCGCTGTTTTACTGCACCATACAGCAACCTTGGTTCCTTTGGGTGTATAGCCCAGCTGGTTGATGCGTATCCATGATATGGTTGTTTCAGTTACATCAAATGAAAAAGCCATTGTTATTACAGACAATACAGCTAACAACAGGATATTTTTTTTCATAACAGCCGTTATTAACACTAAAGATACTTGTCATGCCCCGGGATTCGCCTCAGCTTTTTACATTATTTTCGCCCCCTAAATTGTCAGCCAGATGAAACTCGTTTCTTACATCAATGATGGTCGCGATCAGTTAGCTTTTTTAGTGGATGGTCTTTTATATGATTGCGACCTCGTTCATCCGGAGCTACCCAACAGCATGAACATGTTCCTTCATTACTGGGATGATATGTTTCCTGTTGCCCAACAGGTCAATGCCGCTATCAAAGACGGCAGGATCAGCCGCGATAAAGGCATTGCTTTAACCGATATTCATTTACTGGCGCCTGTGCCTTTCCCTACTTCCTGCCGTGATGGCTACGCCTTCCGCCAGCATGTGGCTGCAGCCAGGAGGAACCGTAATGCAGCAATGATACCCGAGTTTGACCAGTATCCTATTTTTTATTTTACCAACCACCACAGCATACAGGGCCCGGGAGATATCCGTTGCATGCCCGATCATTTTGAAAAATTAGATTTTGAACTGGAAGCTGCCATTGTTATTTGCAAACAGGGCAGGAATATTCCCGCAGAAGAGGCAGACCAGTACATAGGCGGACTGATGATCATGAACGATATGAGCGCG
The DNA here is from genome assembly GCA_964507525.1 of uncultured Sediminibacterium sp. Lineage (GTDB taxonomy): Bacteria > Bacteroidota > Bacteroidia > Chitinophagales > Chitinophagaceae > Sediminibacterium. The sequence continues at coordinate 26,172 of CAZDQB010000027.1, forward strand.
CGGAGATTGCAAATGGAAGAAATGCTGCTCAACCTCGGCCCTGCCAAAGGAAAAGATTTTGCAACAGTGATCGGTCCATGCCTTGTAACATTAGACGAACTGGAAACCTATGAAGTGCCCTGCAAAGAAGGTCATACCGGCAAAAACTGGAACCTGTCTATGCAATGCCGGGTAAACGGTATACAGGTAAGCAACGGGAATGTAGCCGATATGGACTGGACTTTTGCAGAGATCATTGAAAGGTGCGCCTATGGCGCTGACCTGCATCCGGGTGATGTGATCGGAAGCGGTACGGTTGGTACCGGCTGCTTCCTGGAATTAAATGGCACAGGCAAACTGAACGATCCTAACTATGCAGAACAATGGCTGCAGGCCGGCGACATAGTAGAAATGGAGATAACAGGATTAGGCCTGCTCAGGAATACGATTGTGAAAGAGGAGAGCGGCTTCTCGATACTGGCGAAGAAGAAATAGCCAGCTCCCGCCCCAGTTCCATTACCTGCTGCACTATGTCGTAAGTTGAATGAGATAATTGCAGTGGGCTTACCGGTAAGGATTGCAGCCATTTCATTACTTCATAATGAAACCCTTTTTCAATGGCGTCTATCACTGTTACGTTAAAGTCTTTCAGTGCAGCGGCATTACATAGCTGTTCGTATTGCCCCCTGATAGGTAATACAAGCAGTTTTTTACCCAGGTACAACGCTTCTGCCGGCGTTTCAAAACCAGCACCTGTAATGACACCATGCGAATGAATAAGGCTTTGTGTAAAAGCTTCATTACTGATAGGCAGCAATGTAATATTCCCTTCAACCGTTGGTTGTTTTACTTTTTTGGAGAACACTTCAAAACGGATCCACTTAACAAGTTTCAACGATTGCATGACCACTTCATCGCTGTAATGCGAGAGGTAAACAGTAATATGTCCTTTATTGGTAGGTTGCGCCTGTAATATCTCTTCTTTGATCACCGGTGAAAAGATAAAATCGTCATACTGTTGAAAGTGCAGGCCTATATACGCTTTAGCGGGCGCATATTGTTTCAGCACCAGTTCTCCGGCCATGTCTTTTTTACTGCCGCGGGGCGTATGCCTGCTCTGGAAACTGGCCTGGTGGCCGAAACCAATGCTGGGTACTTTTTTCAGCCGGCAGGCTAATGCAGTAATACTTTCAAAATCATTCAGCACCACGTCATATTTTTCAACGGGCAGGTCATTGGCTTCTTTCCAGATACGTTTCAGGCTGAACTCTTTCCACATACGCCAGTAGTCCAGTCCGCCTGTATTTCCATAAAAAAGGCTCACGCCTTTGCTCCTGTATGCAACAGGCAATTGCGCCTGCAGGTTGCTGTTGCTGCCGCTCAGGAATACATCCACCTGTCCGTATTGGGAAAGATAAGGAGCCAGTTCCATTGCGCGGCTGATATGCCCGTTACCTGTTGCCTGTACTGCGTAAAGGATCTTCATGACTGAACAGCTAAAGAGTGAATGAATAAAGCGATCTCATCGGTCACCACATTCAATTGCGGTAATTTTTTCTCCATCATAACAACGGGAGCCGCTAAAGAAGCAAACTGCTTTTCATCGTACTGGTAAATGGTCCATTCGTTATGGTTGTATTCCAATGCAGTCAGGTTCTCTATCCAGTCGCCGCTGTTCAGGTAAACAACTTTTCCGTCTTTGGTAACCACTTCTTTTTTCTGAGGTTGGTGTATGTGTCCGCAAATAACGTAATCGTATTTTTTTTCAATGGCGAGTTCGGCTGCAATCTGTTCAAAATCGCCTATCCAGGCTACTGCTTTTTTGACGCTGTTCTTGACCTTCTTGCTAAAACTCATTTTCTCCCTGCCCAATGCTTTCAGGCACCAGTTGATGGAACTGTTGATCAGTATCAGCAGGTCGTATCCGTGTCCGCCCAGTTTGGCCAATAGTTTGGCGCTTCCTTTGGTGGTGGCGTCAAATACATCACCATGGAATATCCAGGTCATTTTACCATTGATCTCCATCACCACTTTATCGGTTAGCTGAAAATTGCCCATCTGCATATCGCTGTACCGGCGAAGCGCCTCATCATGGTTGCCTGTAATGTAAATAATGCGGGTGCCTTTACTCAGCAGGTTCATGATCTCCTTGATCACCTGCATATGCGCTACGGGGAAATAGCGTTTATTGAACTGCCATATATCAATGATATCGCCATTCAATACCAATATCTGAGGTTGAATGCTCTTGAGATAGTTAACGATCTCCCTGGCATGACAGCCATAAGTACCTAAATGAAGGTCACTCATAACAACAACATCAACGGGACGCCTTTCCATACTACATGGGGTTTAGCAAAGGTCCAATTGCTGCATGAAGTGAA
>CAZDQB010000028.1:0-28481 GCA_964507525.1 uncultured Sediminibacterium sp.
CAGTGCCATACGCAATGGACTGGAAGAAAATGGTTTTACAAAAACCGGCATCATGAGTTATAGTGCCAAGAATGCTTCCTGCTTTTATGGCCCCTTCCGGGATGCATTAGACAGTGCACCCGGGTTTGGCGATAAGAAAACCTATCAGATGGATTATGCCAACCGGCTCGAAGCCATCAAAGAAACACTGATGGATGTGGAAGAAGGCGCAGACATTGTAATGATAAAGCCTGCCATGGCATACCTGGATATTATCCGTGAAATAAAGAACGCCGTTGAGCTTCCTGTCAGCGCCTACCATGTAAGCGGCGAGTATGCCATGATCAAGGCCGCCGCTAAAATGGGCTGGCTGAATGAAGAGAAAGCGATATTAGAAAGCCTTACAGCGATCAAAAGGGCCGGGGCTGATCTGATCGCCACTTATTTTGCAAAAGATGCAGTCAGGCTGCTGAATAGTTAAAAGATTTACACCTTAAAAAAGCATTCATGTACGATAAAAGCAATGGGTTATTCGAAAGGGCGCAATTAAGTATTCCCGGCGGCGTTAATTCTCCCGTACGTGCGTTTAAAAGCGTAGGCGGCACGCCCCTGTTTATAGACAAAGCAAAAGGCGCTTACCTGTATGATGTGGATGGCAACAGGTATATTGATTATATCGCGTCATGGGGACCCATGATCCTCGGCCATGCATACGAACCTGTAGTGCAAGCCATTCAGGAACGGGCCCTCTATTCCACTTCGTATGGTGCGCCCACTTTGCTGGAAATTGAAATGGCAGAACTGATCAAAACCATGGCGCCCAATGTTGACCTGATCAGGATGGTGAGCAGCGGTACCGAAGCCTGCATGAGTGCCTTGCGTTTGGCCAGGGGCTATACCGGCAGGAATAAATTCATCAAATTCGAAGGCTGTTACCACGGACATGCAGATGCTTTTCTGGTAAAAGCAGGAAGCGGCCTCGCCACTTTTAATATCCAGACCGTTCCGGGAATTACCAGCGGCGTATCGGCCGATACCCTGACCTGTGCTTATAATGATCTCCAGGCTGTTGAACAACTGGTTCAGGATCATAAAAATGAAATAGCTGCTATTATTGTAGAACCCGTAGCCGGAAATATGGGTTGTATTTTACCTGAACCTGGTTTTCTGGAAGGACTGCGCAAAGTATGTGATACTGAAAACATTGTTTTGATCTTTGATGAGGTCATGACCGGTTTTCGCCTCGCTCCCGGTGGTGCGCAGGAACACCTGGGCGTACATGCCGACCTGGTCACCTATGGTAAAGTGATCGGTGGCGGTATGCCTGTGGGTGCTTTCGGCGGCAGGAAAGCTATCATGGATAAAATAGCCCCGCTGGGTAATGTATACCAGGCAGGCACTTTAAGCGGCAATCCCATTGCTATGATTGCAGGATATACTTTATTAAAGGAATTACAGCAACATACCCATATCTATAAAGAGCTGGAAGAAAAGACCGGTTACCTGCATGAGGGGCTAGATAGCGTATTAAAGGCATCCGGTACGCCATATGTCATTAACCGGCTTGGCTCCATGATCAGTGTGCATTTCAGCGATCATCCCGTAACAGATTTTGCATCGGCCGCTGCAGCTAATAATGATTTGTTCAAAAAATATTTTCATGCCATGCTGAAACGGGGCATTTACCTGCCCCCTTCTGCTTTTGAAAGCTGGTTCCTGAACAATGCACTGACCAAAGAAGACCTTGATGCCACTATCAGGGCCACCAACGAAAGTTTAAAAGATATTTTACATTAATTAATATGTCCCGCTCATCAAAATGATGTATTTTGATGAGCGGGGCTGCGTTATTCCCTTAATTTTAGTCTTGTATTAACAAACTAAAGACCAGTATCTATGAAGAAAATATCCTGTCAATTATCCATTTTATTTGCTGCCATCCTGGTTTTTGCAGCCTGTAAGAAGGAATTGAGCGTGGAAGGCTCTGGTTTTGGCGGGGTGGCAAAGGGCTCCCTGACCGATTCGTCGGGGAATTGTAAGAATGCCACTGTTAAAGGGAACTATGTTGTTGACTACCCCCTGTCTGACAGTAACTATGTGCTGATCAGCGTGAATTTTACCCAGCAGGGCAAATACAAAATCTACAGTGATACACCTAACGGAATATGGTTTATTGACTCAGGTTATGCATTACGGACCGGGGCAACAACCATAAAACTCAAGGGTAATGGTAAACCCATTCTGCCGCAGCAGTCCACTTTCATCCTCGCATTTAGCGGTAGTTACTGCTCCTTTAAAGTTACTGCTATCACAGGCGGTAATAACGCGGATTATTTTCCGAATACTTTTGGCTCCAACTGGACTTACCAGTACGCCCCACCTGTATCAACAGACAACAATGGGTTTACAACAACCGTCCTGCCAAATACATACAACTTAGACAATAAAACCTATTTCGAATTTCAGCAGGTGGACCTGAAGGGGGCTAAAAACAGTTATTATTTCGCCAAAGACGGATTGGGCACTCATTATGCATTAAGCACCATTGATTTCGACTATGTCAGTCTTTTTGATTCCATTGTACCGCCGGCTTATATCAGTTACCCCTTTCTGAAAGAAAATGCTATTGTAAATGAAACCTGGGAGACGCCTGAACAAAGTACGGCCTGGTACCAGGGGGTACCTGGTAAAGCCAAAGCCATATTTACCATGGCGCAAAAGAATGTGCCTTATACTGTAAGTGGCCAGGTACTGTCTAATGTGATAGACATCAAGCGCGAAATCTGGTTTCTGCCATCAGCCGCCGGCAGTGTTTACAAAAAACTCATGGAAGGTCATTCCTATTATGCGAAAGGAATTGGTCTGGTTGACCAGGTATTGACCCTCCCCAGCGGAAAGCAGTTATCCATTACAGCAAAATCCTGGACAATAAAATAAATTGATTGCTTAAAATATCTGGGTTTTATCATCCACCAGGCTGCCTGTTTCAACAGTAGCATGTTTCGTGGTATGTTCTTTTTTAAAGAACCTGTTCTGAAAAACCAGAATGGCGCCTACCCCCAATGATATGGCCGCATCTGCAATATTGAATACCGGGCGGAAAAATTCAAAGTCATCCCCGCCCCAGAATGGTACCCATGACGGGAAATGCGCATTGCTAATAATGGGGAAATACAGCATGTCCACCACCTTGCCATGAAAAACGCCCGCATAACCACCGCCGGCAGGAAAAAGATGGGCTATATTTTGTGAATAAGGACTACTGTTATCGAACAGTAACCCATAAAAAAGACTATCAATAAGGTTACCCAATGCGCCTGCATAGATCATCGCTGCACACACAATAAAGCCACGATGGTATTTTTTACGGATAAAATCGCGTAACAGAAAGCTGCCCCAAATCACAGCCACTAACCGGAACAGGGTTAAGCCTATTTTGCCAAAACCACCCCCGAATTTCCAACCCCAGGCCATGCCCTCGTTTTCTACAAAATGCAGACGGAACCAGTTTCCCAGCACATAATGCTCTTCTCCTGCATAATAATTAAGCTTAATATAAAATTTCAACGCCTGGTCGGCAAAAATGATACAAAGGATAATAAAAATAACTTGTCTGGCTTTCACTGCTATAATTTTAAACCTGGCAAAGATATAACTCGCGATGCAGGATTGACGATTCAACACCGACTTTTAACTTTACTCCTCTACATATACCCGCTTCACCCGCTGGCTGATACCTGTCATGATCTCATAGGCAATGGTGCCGCCCCAGGCAGCCACTTCCTGTACCGGTAAGTGCCTGCCAAACAATTCCACTACATCACCCTCCTTTACCCCTGCTGCATCAGTTACATCAATCATCGTCATATCCATACACACATTACCCACTACCGGCACTATTTTATGATGCACATACATATGTCCCACCCCATTCCCCAATCGCCTGCTGAAACCATCTGCATAACCTATGCGGACCGTTGCAATGAGACTATCTCTATGTACTACGCCCTTCCTGTTATACCCAATCGTTTCACCTGCTTTTACGGTTCGTAGCTGTGCTATCGTAGAACGCAGGGTGGCTACTGTTTGTAATGCCAGTTCCTTTTCCCCGGCACTATCAACTCCATACAAACCAATACCCAGGCGCACCATATCAAACTGGTAAGCGGGATACCGGAGGATGGCTGCGGTATTGGCAATGTGTTTGATGAATACATAATTCAGCTCCTGTTGCATCACTGCACAAGCCTGTTCAAAACGTTGCACCTGCAGGTGTGTGAATTCGTCGAGGTTGGCATTGTCACTGGCAGCAAGGTGACTGAATACTGACCTCACTACCATCGATTGATGCCTGTGTAATAATACGCAGATCGCTTTTGCTTCGTCCACCTCAAAGCCCAGCCGGTTCATTCCTGTATTGAACTTGATATGAACAGGGAATTGCTGAATACCCTGGCGGCTGAGGTAGGTATGAAAGGCATGGTAAATATGAAAAGAATATATCTCGGGCTCCAGGTCATAGGTTACCAGGGCATCGAACGTAGCTTCATCGGCATTCATGACCATGACAGGGAGGCTGATACCCGCTTTTCTCAGCTCTACTCCTTCATCGGCGTATGCGACGGCCAGGTAATCTACCTTGTGAAACTGCAATATCCTGGCTACTTCTGCACTGCCGCTGCCGTAGCTGAATGCTTTTACCATAGCCATTACCTTAGTAGCAGGATGCAGCTGCTGCTGGTACGCTTTCAGGTTATGCACCATAGCGGATAGGTTGATCTCCATTACTGTTTGATGTACCTGCTGCTCCAGCAGGTGACTGATGCGTTCAAATTCAAACACGCGCGCACCTTTCAACAAAATATATTCATCCCTGAACTGGTGCGTACTTGTCTGTTGAAGGAAAGCTTCCGTTGTTTCAAAAAATGTGTGCTCCGCTGTTGTAAAAAGATGGCTGTACTTAACAATAGCCGGGCCGATGCCGATCAGGCGATTAATGCCATGCAGTGACAGTTGTACTGCCAGGTCGCGGTATAATGTTTCTTCTGTTTGTCCCGATTGAAGAATATCTGAAAGGATCAATGTAGTGCGGTGTTTGCCCGCCTGCTGTTTCAGGTATTCGATGGCCAGGTCAAGTGATGAGGTATCATTACTGTAACTATCATTCAGCAGGTAACAATTGTTGGCCCCTTTTTTCAATTGCATCCGCATTTCTACCGGCTCCAGTTGCAATATGCGTTGCTGTATTACCTGGTCATCATATCCGAGCATCAACATCGTACACCAGCAGGTGATGGCATTATCAATTGAAATACGATCGGTAAAAGGCAGTATGATACTGATCTCCCGTTGTTGGTAATTTGCCCTGATAACAGTCCTGTTTTCTTTTTTTTCTTCCGCTTCAATACTCACTGTTGCATCCCACACCCTGCTCCAGGAAAAGAAAAGGCAGTCACGGCGGAACAGATCAGCATCTGCTCCGTCAGGATGCAGCGCAGGGGTAAGCGCTTCTTTGCAATAGATCAACCGTTCAATTCCTGCAAACAGTGTTGCTTTCTCCAGCGCTTTCTGGCGGTCAGTCTCAAAGCCTTCTCGGTGTGCATCTCCAAGATTGGTAAATATTCCAATGGTAGGCTGAATTACACTGGCCAGTTTTTCCATTTCGTGTACGGTAGAGATACCCGCTTCGAAAATACCAAGTGTATGTTGCGGCTGCATCTGCCATACACTCAGCGGAACACCAATCTGAGAATTATAACTTCGCGGGCTGCGTACAATGCGCTGGTCGGCATGCAATAATTGGTACAGCCATTCCTTTACAATAGTTTTTCCATTGCTGCCCGTAATACCGATCACCGGAATTGCAAATTGCCGGCGATGGTAGGCGGCTAATTGCTGCAATGCCGGCAATACATCATCTACCAGCAGGAAAGAGGCGCCGGGAAATGGTTTTGTGTCAAACCCTTTCTTTACCACATAATTCCGTACACCACGTCCGTACACTTCAGAAATGAACTGGTGACCGTTACGCCGCGGACCGGCAATAGCAAAGAATAGGGACGTTTGCGGGAATACAATTTTGCGGCTGTCGATCAGCAGGTGTTCAATAGCTGCATCGGCTGCAATCACTGCCTCTGCATTTACTATTCCGGCAATATGTTGTATGGTGTACTGCACTATCAGTATATGCTGTTAGATAGATCCATTGCTTATATTTTTAGATGTCCCCTTCTCGTTTTTATAGATCGAATACAGGATAGAACCTGAAATACAAACCAATATCACTCCCAAAGAAAGAAATACCTGTGTTGTTTTATCCATCCATTCACTGATAAAATGTTCGCCCAGCATTTTGATACCTATGAATACCAATACAATGGCAATGCCCTGCTGCAGGTAATCGAATTTCGAAACAGCGCCCCGAAGAAGGAAAAACAAAGAACGTAATCCCAATACAGCAAAGATATTAGAAGTATAGATCACCAGCTTATCCCTCGAAATACCCATCACGGCCGGAATAGAATCCAATGCAAATACGAGGTCAATAGAGGCAAGCAGGATCACTACTACAAATAGTGTAGTGTACATGGGCTTGCCTTTTTCCCTTACCACATACCTGCCGTTTCCATCGTGCGGTGCAAGCGGCAGGTATTTTTTCAGGAAACGGTACACTTTGGTATCATGGGGTTCAAATTGTTCTTCCTCATTCGTTGTGAACATTTTATAACCTGTGTACAGCAGGAAAGCCCCGAATATGTACAGCACCCAGCTAAAGCGATCCACTAAGGCCACGCCCGCAGTGATAAATATGACCCGGAACAGGATGGCCATCAGTATCCCCGCCAGTAATACGCGTGAATAATGGGTTGATTTTACTTTAAAAGAATTGAAGATAAGTATGAACACAAAAATATTGTCAATACTCAGACTCCACTCCATCAGGTAAGCGCTCAGGTATTCGAATGAAAGTTTCGGCCCTTCCTCCATCCATAAAAAAACAAAAAAGCCCATGGCTAATAATACCCAGAAAAAAGTTTGCACCAGGGCTTTCCGGATGGAGATCTCAGTATTCTTTTTACTCATTAACCCGAGGTCAAATGCCAATGCCAGGATGAGGATTAAGCCAAATGTGAGGTAAACGATCTGGTGTGTTGCCATGACAATGCTTGTATTGTAAAGATAACTTCCTGTTCGTATCTGAAGTTACACGCTGTATTTCTTTTTACGGCGCCACTGAAAGATGCCGCCAGCCATTGCCACAAGCGCAATAGGCAATGCAATATTCAGAAACTGCCAGGCAGTTCGCTGTTCTTCTACTTTTCTTTTGTCCAGCAGCCTCAGGATGATGTCTTTATTGCGGCTTTCAAAAAGATTATTATGACTTACAAGATAATCCATGCTATTCAAAAAGAATTCACGGTTGGCAAAGCGGTAGCCCTCCAATGGCAGCTCTCCCATTGGTAACGGCCCCTTGGTATTGCTTATTACATTCGTTACAATATCCGCATCAGCCACAACAATCTGCTTGCCCTCTTTAATTGCCCGGGGCAGGAACGGCTTGCCGGTAGCACGTTGCACAGTATCAAGCAGGTTACTGCCTGCCCGGTTGGCAAACAAAGAATTGAATCTGCCTTCCAGCAATACGGCAACAGGCACGTAACTTTTATTAAAACTCAGCAGGTCTTCATCGCTTTTAACACTGTTGATAGATACAATAGCAGGAGACGCTATCCTACGGCTATTGGTGTCCGACGCCAGCAGGATGGTTTTGGTAATGCCGGGCGCTTTGACCGTATCGATACTTGATGGGAACAGTGGTAATACCCTGTCTAAATTTTTGGATATGGGGTTATTATTACGTGCCGAAAGAAAAGGATAGTAGGGCCAGGGCACTCTTTGCATATTGGGAGAGCCATCGGCGTTCCTGCCTACCACGATGGGTATCTTTGAACAGTTCAGATCCTGCAACAGGTCACCGTTGATGCGTACCCCATATTTAAACAGTATATCATCCAGGTCCAGTCCCCTGTCAAATGCCGTATACTCGGCCTTACTGCGCATCAGGCTATCAAGTTCTGCATGCAGCTTATCAATAAACCAGATCACTTTCCCTCCATTCATCACATACTGGTCTAACTTCAGTTTGTCCTCTTCTGTAAAAGGCTGGGTTGGTTTCACAATCATGATCGCATCTACCAGTGCGGCATCAGGGTAACCTTTCTTCAGGTCGAAGATGGCGAGTTTATACTCACTGCGAAGGCTTTCCCCGAGGTCATTCACTTTCATATCGATCGGTTCTCCATTCCCAACTGCATAAGCCACGGTAGGCACATATTTCCTTGTCAGTTTATCTATTGCATTGGCAAACTTGAACTCCAGCAATGCTTCTGCGGCATTGCGGGTGGCTTCTGCATCCTCCTGCGGGTCTTCGGTTATGACATTGTATTGTTTGTACACTTTGCGGCTGCTGCGCAGATCAATGGCCATTGGTTTCCGGTCCTTATACGTTACTAATGCCGAAGGGATGATCAGCTGGCTGGTAGATTTTTCTTTTCGCGATGATACGGTTTCGCTGCGTTCAAACACTACCCCCATACGTGCCAGGCTATCGTAGAGCATCGCTTTCGCGGTATCATTGTACATGTCCTCACCGGGTTTTTCAAAACTGAACCGCACCATATTGCCCGAAAGGCCACTGAATTCTTCCAGCAGGTCTTTGGCTGCCAGGCTCAGTTTCTTATAATCGGCAGGCAGGTCGCCGGTCAGGAATACTTTAACCGTTACAATATCATCCACTTCTTTCAGTAAAGTCTTTGTTGCATTGGTGAGGCTGTATCTTTTTTCGGCAGTAAGGTCAGCCCGCATGCTGATACGTGACGACAGGTACACGATCAGCACAAAAAGCCCTGTTAGTCCCAGCCACCAGTATTTATATTGCAATAATTTTTGCATGCAAAAAGATTAACGCTTAATAAGGTTTCGCTGCGTAACCAGCAGGAACAGCAGGATGATGCTGATGAAATACACCATGTCTTTCACAGCTATAACTCCTCTGCTGATACTTCTGTAATGAAAATTGATCCCCAGCATTTCAATATAATAATCCGCCCCTGCTTTGAATACCGGCAGCCTGCTGATGGCATCGAATCCATTGTATAGCAGAAAACAAACGAAAGCACCTGCAATAAAAGCAATGACAGTGTTATTGGTACAGCTGCTGGCACAGATACCTACGGCAGTGAATACGGCTCCGAGCAAAACGAGGCCTATATAACTGCCGGCTGTAGCGCCAATATCTATTCCTCCCGTAACACTCAACTGCTGTACCGACACAGCGTAAAGAATGGTAGGCAGTAAAGCACATACTACGATCAACAGTGCGCCGAAGAATTTTCCCCAGACAAGCTGCGAAGGTTTCAGTGGCAGGGTTTTGAGCAGCTCAAAAGTCCCCCCCTTGTATTCATCGGCCAGGCTGCGCATGGTAATGGTGGGGACAAGGAACAACAATACCCAGGGTGCCAGGCGGAAGAAGCTTCCTAAGGAGGCATAGCCAAAATCGAGTATGCTGCTGTCGGGGAAAACGAAAAGAAGCAGTCCATTGATCAACAGGAAAACCATCAGGGCAATATAGCCGGTGAGGCTGCTGAAAAACTGCTGCCACTCTTTTTTGCAGATCATCCACATGGTGTCAAAACTAATGGATTTTATTACACTATGCTATACATAAAAAATCCGGAGCAGGCTGCTCCGGATAAATTTTATTTATATCATGAAAAGACTGGAAAACTATACTGCAAAACTCTCCCCGCAGCCACAACTTCTGCTGGCGTTGGGATTATTGAAGTAAAAACCTTTCCCATTCAGTCCATCCGAAAAATCAAGTTCCGTATTAACGAGGTAAAGAAAACTTTTCAAGTCCGTTACTACTTTCATGCCATTATCTTCAAACACCTGGTCCATCGGCTTGATCTCGTTATCAAAATCAAGTTTATAACTCAGGCCGGAGCATCCTCCTCCTACCACGCCTACGCGCAGGAAATAAGTATCATCGCCGCCCACCCCTGCTTCTTCCATCAGTTGGCGTACTTTCTTCTTTGCCTTATCGCTTACGTATATACTATTTTCTGTTGCTACCATGGAAATTAAAAATTAAAAATGCAAAAGTTGAAAGTTAAAACGCAAGACCCTGTTTTGACTTTTTAATTTTGACTTTTTATTTATCAATGGATTCTTTCTTCGAACACCAATGCTTCCAGTCCGTTTTTCTGACGGTAATCATTGATCGCAGCTTTGATAGCGTCTTCAGCCAGTACAGAGCAGTGGATCTTAACAGGCGGCAGGTTCAGTTCTTCTACCAGGTCCATGTTATCAATTTCCACGGCCTGGTCAACCGTTTTACCCTTTAACCATTCTGTAGCCAAAGAAGAAGAGGCGATAGCAGAACCGCAACCAAATGTTTTGAATTTGGCATCGGTAATCAAACCGCTTTCATCTACTTCTATCTGCAAACGCATCACGTCGCCGCACTCTGGTGCGCCTACGAGGCCGGTGCCTACATTCTTTTTTGATTTATCCAGCGTGCCCACATTTTTGGGATTGCTGTAGTGGTCGATTACTTTTTCTGAGTATGCCATAACTAAATGATTAAAAATGCAAAATTATAAATGTAAAATGATCGCCGGCAGCTACCCGTTGTTAATGATGCGCCCATTCGATCTTATCTAAATCCACTCCTTCTTTGAACATTTCCCAAAGCGGGCTCATCTCACGTAATTTCAATACCGTATCGCTCACTGCTTTAATAGTATAATCAATCTGCTCTTCCGTGGTAAAGCGGCCCAATCCAAAACGCAGCGAACTGTGTGCCAGGTCATCACCCAATCCCAATGCTTTCAGCACATAACTGGGTTCTAATGAAGCCGAGGTACAGGCTGAGCCGGAAGACAGGGCAATGTCTTTGTTAAAGCCCATCATCAGGCCTTCGCCTTCGACATATTTGAACGAAATATTAGAGACATGTGGCAAACGGTGTTCACGGCTACCGTTCACATAGGCTTCTTCCAATTGCAGTAACGCATTTTCCAGTTTATCGCGCAATTTACCTAAACGTGCTGCATCATCGGCCATTTCTAACCTTGCCAGTTCACAGGCTTTACCAAAACCAACAATACCCGGCACATTCAATGTACCACTGCGCATACCCCTTTCGTGGCCACCGCCGTCCATTTGAGCGGTTACTTTTACGCGTGGGTTCTTACGGCGTACATACAAAGCACCGATCCCTTTAGGGCCATACATTTTATGACCGGTAAACGCCATAATATCAATTCCATCCTTATTCACGTCAACCGGTACTTTACCTACAGCTTGTGTGCCATCAGTAAAAAATAAAATACCCTGTTTACGGGCAATATTGCTGATTTCCTTTACAGGCTGAATCACACCAATCTCGTTGTTTGCATACATGATGGCAATAAGGATAGTAGTAGGCCTGATGGCGGCTTCCAGTTCCTTCAGGTCTATCAATCCGTCTGCATTCACCTCTAAATAGGTCACTTCCCCGCCAGAGCGTTCAATATGTTTGCATGTATCCAGTACGGCTTTGTGTTCAGTCGTGCAGGTAATCACATGATTGCCTTTGCTGGCATACATTTCAAATACCCCTTTGATACCCAGGTTATCGCCTTCGGTAGCGCCGGAAGTAAAAATAATTTCTTTGGGGTCTGCACCGATCAGTTTAGCAACCTGCTCACGGGCATAATCAACAGCTTCTTCAGCTTCCCAGCCAAAAGGGTGGTTACGGCTCGCTGCATTGCCAAAATGATCGGTAAAATAAGGCAACATCGCTTCCAGTACACGCGGATCCATTGGCGTGGTGGCATTGTTATCTAAGTAAATCGGTAATTTCAACATACTCGCTCAAAAATTTATGCACTAAAATAATGGGACAAAAATACTGCAATAGGTTCTATAAATTTGGTCCCTCAGGGTGCTATACCCTGTTTTTCCAGATATCGTAAAGGTATGACATTAAAAGAAGAAAGATGTTGAAAATTGAACATATCGGGTTGGCTGTAAAGGATTTGGCAACGTCAATACCCCTTTTTGAGAAGCTTTTAGACACCCCTTGTTACAAGACCGAACAAGTGGTTTCCGAACAGGTCAACACCGCTTTTTTCCGGCAGGGGGACACCAAAATTGAATTATTAGAGAGCACAGACCCGCACGGGGTGATTGCCCGTTTTATTGAAAAAAAAGGGGAAGGTATGCACCATATTGCTTTTGAAGTGACTGATATTGAGGCCGAAATGAAGCGGCTGGCTGCAGCAGGATTTACCTTGCTCAATGAAATCCCCAAAAAAGGAGCCGATAATAAATTGGTTTGTTTTCTGCACCCGAAGGATACGAGGGGGGTGTTGGTGGAATTGTGCCAGGAAAGAATGCAGGAAAGAATGGCGGACTTATAGATGGCTGATGGCTGATTTGAAATTAAATCATCCATCCTAAAATCAGCCATCAGCCATTGTCCATTGCCCTTAGGTTAATCCCAGCTTTTCAATCGCTACCTGTGCGGCGGCCTGGCTGGCGTCTTTTTTATTATACCCTTTTCCATGGGCCATTACTTCACCGTCCAGTACCACATTCATGGTAAACAGGCGACGGCTTCCTTCCATTTTCTCTTCCGCCAATTCAAATGATAAATTTTTACCATTTTTACTGGCCCAGCCAATGAGTTTGTTTTTCAGGTTGATGTCTACCAGCTCCAGGTCATCCACAAACATGTGTGCAATAACGATCTGCTTTAAAACCCAGTGATGGGTCTTCTGGTAGCCTTTGTCTAAATAAACAGCCCCAACAACGGCTTCAAGGGTATTGCCGAATATCTGGCTGCCCTTGAGGGAATTGTCGAATTTGTTGTAAAAAGTAAGTTTGCGTAATCCCATTTTCAGGGCAATATCATTCAACTGCTGGCGGTTCACCATTTTGCTGCGCATTTCAGTAAGAAAGCCTTCTCCTTTGTATGGATAGCGTTTGAAAAGATAGTCGGCAACAACGGCGCTTAATATGGCGTCGCCAAGGTATTCAAGTCTTTCATTATTCTCATCAGGGGTTTCTTTAACGGAGCGGTGACTTAATGCTGTACGATACAGCAAAGCATTGCCTGGCTTGATTCCAAGCACGTTTTTCAACTGCTTTTCGAAAGAGGAATCGCCTGACTGCTTGAATAGTTGTTTGAAGAATTGCACAACTTTAAGCTACGTATTTTTTTACAATCACACAGGCATTATGTCCGCCGAAACCAAAAGTATTACTCAATGCGGCATTCACCGTTCTTTGTTGTGCTTTATTGAAAGTAAAATTCAGTTTGGGGTCGAGTTCCGGATCGTCTGTAAAGTGATTGATCGTAGGCGGGATCATATCGTGTGTTACACTCTGGATACAGGCAATGGCCTCTATCACACCAGCTGCACCCAGGCAGTGGCCGGTCATGGATTTGGTAGAGCTGATATTCAGTTCATACGCATGCTGGCCAAACACTTCTACGATGGCTTTTGCTTCAGCACCATCGCCTAATGGGGTGGAAGTACCGTGGGTATTGATATAATCGATTTCCCCTGGTTGCATACCTGCATCTTTCAGGGCTGCGATCATTACATTGCGTGCGCCCAATCCAGCCGGATGCGGAGCTGTTAAATGATAAGCATCGGCAGTGGCTCCGCCACCAGCTATTTCACAATAGATCCTGGCACCCCGTTTAACGGCGTGTTCATATTCCTCTACCACCAACACACCGCCTGCTTCGCCCATCACAAAACCATCACGGTCTTTATCGTAAGGGCGGCTGGCAGTAGTAGGATCATCATTGCGTTCGCTGAGCGCTTTCATGGCATTGAAACCACCTACGCCGGCTTCACTAATCACGGCTTCTGACCCGCCGCTCAGGATAATATCAGCTTTTCCGAGCCGGATACTTTCCACTGCTGAAATGATGGCATTGGTACTGGATGCACAGGCGCTAACGACAGCAAAATTGGGACCCCGGAAACCATGGCGCATGGATATCTGGCCGGCTGCGATATCAAGAATCATTTTGGGAATGAAAAATGGGTTGAATCGCGGAGTGCCATCGCCTTTGGCAAAATTAATCACCTCTTCCTGAAAAGTAATAAGGCCCCCGATTCCGCTGGCGAATATGACACCAACCCTGTCCACATCCACATTATCCTTACTGATACCCGCATCTGCTACGGCCATATCACTGGCTACCACAGCCAATTGTGCAAAGCGGTCTAATTTACGGGCTTCTTTTCTATCCATGAACTGGGTAGGATCAAAGCTCTTGATCTCACAGGCAAAACGGGTTTTGAATTTAGCAGCATCAAATAAAGTAATGTTATTTGCACCGGATACACCGTTGATTAACCCATTCCAATAATCATTCAGATTATTACCCAATGGCGTCAGTGCTCCGATTCCTGTAACAACTACTCTTTTTGATTGCATGGTCTTAACCTGTTTTAAGTGATAATCCGCCTTTCGTGGCATTGAGGGCCGCAGAAAGGCGGATTAAAATTATTCCTTAATAGCGTAGATCTTACTTAGCGTGCTCTTCGAGGTAAGCAACAGCCTGGCCAACAGTAGTAATGGTCTCAGCCTGCTCATCAGGGATAGAGATATTGAATTCTTTTTCGAATTCCATAATCAACTCAACGGTATCCAAAGAATCGGCACCGAGATCGTTAGTAAAAGAAGCCTCATTGGTAACCTCGGCTTCGTCAACTCCTAACTTATCAACGATGATTTTCTTAACTCTTGTTGCGATGTCTGACATTGTAAAAAGTTTTTGTTACAGCCGCAAAAATATACTTTTTGTTAAATAAGCAATGTTTTAAAGCATTTTTGTTTCCACAACCTTTATTTTCAAGTTCGCACAGCTAAAAGTCCTTCCCCCAGACTTTTAGCAAAATGATCAGTATCTTGTAAAACTTAGCTTGTCATATGGCATTAAAAATTATAGATCACAACAGCAGGGAATACCGCCAGATGGTGGATTTACGCTATAATTTGCTGCGCAAACCGTTGGGACTCCTCTTTACAGAGGAGGAGCTGGAACGGGAAAAAGGAGATATCCTGATCGGCTGTTTCGACGATGATAAGCTGGAAGCATGTTGCATTCTCACCCAAACCGACCCAAAAACAGTGCGTTTGCGCCAGATGGCCGTTACTTCAGGACTACAGGGAAAAGGGATCGGACGCGTATTAATGAGCTTTGCCGAAAACATTGCGCGTGACCGCGGTTACCGCCGCCTGGTCATGCATGCCCGGAAAACTGCCGCCGGCTTCTACGAAAAACTCGGGTATAAAGTTTCCGGCGAGGAATTCCTGGAAGTAACAATCCCGCATTATGAAATGGGCAAAGAACTTTGAGTACCTGTGGTTTGCAGGTCTCAGACGCCCACCTTCCTGTTCAATAGCCCCCTTAATTCATGCTTAAATTCATCTCCCATGTTTTCTTTGGGCACGAGAAAGAATGATTTCGAATCAAAATAGAGGTGAAAGAAATGCGGGCTTTCAAAGAAACGGCTGAATTTGTTCCAGGGCCAAAGTACATACCCCCTTTCACTTTCCAGTCTTACTTCGTCTTCCCTGAAATCGATGATAAATGATTCCTGGAAAGTGACAGACCTCCTGTAAATGCTATGGGGTAAAAAATACCAGAACGAAGCCATCAGCATGATCCAGATAAAAGAGCCCAGCAGGAAAGGCTCCGGGCGGATCTTTTTTATATAAAACAGAATGGCTGATACAATCGCAAATACATTGACCAGTATGATCAAGACCCTTATCTCCGGTTTTTGAACAAAATGATAACGTAATGCCTGTATGACTTTCTTTTTGTCGTAAGAAAAACTGTGCTGCATAAATTAAGATAACGTATGCGGCAAAAGTAGAGAAATAAAACCTGTGTTTATTGTTTGAAATCGTTTGCCCATTTATCTACCAGCGTCTCCGTCATTCTTCTGCTGTCTGCTGCAATCAGGATCCTGTAACGGAAGGTGGCAGTTTCTCCTTTCTTAAGCTTGTAATTGAGGTTTTCTTTTCCCTCTGAAAACACCTTCTGCCCTAACGGGTTGGCAGCAAACAAACCATAATTGCGGGCATGCCAGTAAGTAGGATAGCCAGGGTTTTTGGGATGATCTATAATGGCAATACTGATGGTATCGTTCCCTTTTTTCCCGTACAGCATACACCATGCTCCACGGGTTCCCCAGGCTGCGTCTCCTTCCTTGCCTGCTGAGGTAATATAATTACCTGTAACAGCAGCATCTTTTGCCGCTGTTATCTTAGTAATGTTGCCCTTATCGTCTTTGTATTCTTTCGTCTCCCTGATGGGTAATTCCAGCTCATGCGCCACCCTTAATCCCAGCAAACCATCTTTGACATCCGGCATTGCCACCTGCTGCACAGCCGTCAGTTCTGTGATCCTGTCAATCACCCGGGTATTGTTTACCTGGCTGAAAATATAGGTAGTTTTTTCCTGCAGCAGTACCTGTTGCTGCTGGTTTACCCAATTGGCCTCATATATCAGTTTACCCTTCTTGCCGCTTTCAGTTGCCACGATCTTTCCTGTTTTGATCCAGCCGTATTTGTTTTTCTTGGCTGCCGGAATGGCAAAAGAGTTATTCCAGAAATCGAGCCCGTTCACACTTTCATAATTCATCCACAGGCCAAGATGATGCGGATGGTCTGTAGGATCATTGGGTTGCGGATGCCAGGGAAACCCTCTTGTAATGGTTTCACCGTTCGCAGCATAGATCGGGTACAGTACCGGTTTCTCGATGGTATCTGTATACACAAGCTCAGTAAAGGGTTTCCCTCCTATTGTAATACTTACCTTATGTTGTGCATCATCCTGCTTAACCGTTACCCGGTCTTTGTTTCCCTGCGCAGCAAGGAGCAGCGGCCCCATTACGATAGATACCAAAAAAGCGATACCCGGCTTATTATAACATTTCATATGGATCAATGATTTAGAAGTGAACAATTACAACATAATTTTTTTAGCTGCACCAATTACCTAAATGGTTATCGCTTCTTTCTTTTTGCCAATCAGAAAATGCATCACCAGCCACGCAAGTATATAGGCCATCCCACACACGATAAACATGATATAATAGGCTATTTCTATTTTCCCGATAGAACGGTAATGCACGAACATATTTTTTTGCACTAAGAAGGATAATGCAATACCGCCCAACGCACCAAACATACCACCGATACCGGTAACCGATGCTGTTGCTTTTTTAGGGAACATATCACTTACCGTGGTAAAAATATTAGCACTCCAGGCCTGGTGTGCAGCCGCTGCAAGGCCAATGACCAATACGGCGTACCACATATTGATGCTGCCCAATAACTGTGCTGATACAATGGGTAATACACACAAGGCAAAGAAAAACATCGATGTTTTTCTTGCACGGAATACCGGCCAGTTTTTTTTGATCAGCCATAAAGGTATCCAGCCGCCGCCAATGCTTCCGATGGTGGATAATGTATACACCAATGCCACCGGCAATGCGATTTGTGTTCTTGATAAATGGTATTGACTTTCCAGGAAATCAGGTAACCAGAACAGGTAAAACCACCAGATGGGATCGGTCAATAATTTACCTAAAGCGAATGCCCATGTTTGCCTGTAAGTAAGCAGTTTTCCCCAGGATATTTTCTGGCCGGCTTCTTCTGTCTGGGATATTTCATCTATATCACTATGTATATAATCAAACTCGGCCTGTGAAAGTTTTTTATGTTTTTTGGGTATTTCATATAACAGGAGCCAAAAGATCAGCCATGCAAACCCTAACAAACCAGTAATAATGAATGCCCATTGCCATCCCCATTCTGCAGCAATAAAGGGAACGGTCAGGGGTGCAATAATAGCGCCGAAATTGGTTCCGGAATTAAAGATACCGGTAGCCAATGCCCGTTCTTTTTTGGGAAACCATTCGGCCACACCTTTAATCGCAGCAGGAAAATTACCTGCCTCAGTTATTCCCAGTGCAGAACGTACCACTGCAAAGCTAAAAACACCGGATGCAAAAGCGTGACATAAAGCTGCTACGCTCCATAAACCTGTAGCCAATGCATAACCGATCTTGGTACCTAATTTATCAATCAGGCGTCCCGCTCCCAGCATGCCAAATGCATAAAACAGTTTGAAAGCGATCTCAATATTGGTGTAATCAGCATCATCCCAGTGCAGTTCTGCTGAAAGAGTCGATTTTAGCAGGCTGATTACCTGTCTGTCCAAATAGTTTATCGTAGTGGCAAAAAAGATCAACGAGCAGATGGTCCATCTGTATTTTCCAATGTTTGTTGTTGGCATGGTCAGGGATTAATTGATTGAATGGTTTGCAATACTTGTTTCGTCAGTGTTGTTATCTGCTCGTAGTTTTTAGTTTCCAGTATTTGTTTGCTGATAAGCTTGCTTCCCATTCCCACTGCTTTTACACCTGCATCAAACCATGCTTTGATATTCGCTCTATCCAGTTCTACCCCGCCTGTTGGCATAAAAAAAGTGCCTGGAAATAATTCTTTGATGGCACTTACAAAAGAAGGCCCCAACAGGTTGCCGGGAAATAATTTTACAAATGTGGCGCCGGCCTGTTCTGCAATCGTGATTTCTGTTGCTGTCATGCATCCTGGCACCCATAACATGTTGGCTGCATGGACCACTTCAGCCACTTCTTTAATCACAGCCGGGCAGATAATAAAATCCGCTCCTGCTGCTATAAAAGTCTGTGCATGTGTTACTGTCTTGATAGTACCAATACCCAGCAGCATGCCCGGCATTACAGCATCCCTCTGTTCTACAAGGTATTTAAAATTGGCCAGGGCCTGTTCTCCCCTGTTCGTATATTCTATGACACGTACGCCGGCCTTGTACAGGGCTTTTGCCACTTCCAGGCTCACTTCCCTGTCTGCATGATAAAAAAGCGGCAGCAGCCCCTGTTTCGTAATTGTTGTTATGATGGCTTGTTTATCCATGTTGTCTGATGATGTTTTGTATGGCTGCCACACTGTTATTGGTTGTATCTCCCTTCTCCTGTAATTTACCAAAAGCAGCAGCAGCAGCGTAATTAATGATATCCTGTTCCGGATGGCCTGAAACAATGCCATATATCAACCCAGCCATAAAACAGTCTCCACTGCCTACCTTATCTACTACAACAGGTGTGGTGAATTCGGGCGATACATATTGTTGTCCTTTTGCATTCAACGTTGCATAATAGCGGATCCCTTCCCCTTCTTCGTCAAAACGGTACGTGTTGGCAATGGTCTTGCATTTAGAGAAAGCGGCCTGTATGCGTTGTGCCGTAATGGTTGCATGTTCCAGAAAGGCCTGCCTTGATCGCTTTTCAATCAAATCTGGTTCCAGCGGTATACCAAGCAAGGTATTGGCAGCCCATATATTTCCCATCACTACATCACAATACTGCACCAGTTCAGGCATCACGGCCGATGGCTGTTTGCCGTACTTCCATAAAGGAGCACGGTAATTAAGGTCAACTGAGATGGTGATGTTTTTACCGGCCGCCGTTACTAACGCTTCTTTGCAAAGCCGTACTGCAGATTCGCTCAATGCCGGCGCTATTGCGCTGAAATGAAGCCAGGATACATCCTGCAGGACTACATCCCAATCAACCACACCCGTTGCCAATGTTGCAAAAGAAGAATTCACTCTGTCAAACACCGTTCCGCTGCTCTTCATATCTGTGCCCTGTTGCAGGTAATACAAGCCAACACGGTCTCCTTTGTAGACAACCGGCGAGGTATCGATATTTTTCTGCTGCAGGTAAGCAGCTATGTCTTTTGAGAGGTTATTATCGGGCAATGCGGTAAAATACTTTACCGGCATCTGCCATACGGCAAGTGCTGTTGCTACATTCAATTCTGCGCCGCCCATGAATACCGGCATACTGTTACTACTTAGCCATTCCCCGTTAGCAGCGGGGGAAAGGCGTAACAGCAATTCACCAAGGCACAACACTTTTTTCATAGGCAGCAATTCAGAAAATATATTTTGTACTCAGGAAATTGGAATCATGGGCAGCTACAATTTCATTGATCAGGTGTTTATTATTCTCTGTGAGTTTCGCCGCTACCAATGAACGGATAGAGAAAGCACGTAACGCATCTACGACTGACAATGTTCCTTCCGCACTATCTTTTCGCCCGGTGAATGGAAACACGTCCGGCCCGCGCTGGCACTGGCAATTGATGTTTACCCTGCTCACCTGGTTCACTAATGGATCGATCAGGGAAGCTATTTCTTTTTGGTCATTACTGAAAATACTTACCTGCTGGCCATGGGTGGAATCAATCAGGTATTGTACCGGTTCTTCGAGACTGTCGAACGGAATAACAGGTATCAACGGACCGAATTGCTCTTCCCGGTATAGTTTCATACTGCTGTTAACAGGATACAATACTGCCGGATAAACAAATGATTCCACAGTTGTTCCGCCATGCTCATTCATTATTTTGGCCCCGTGCTGCTCGGCATCTGCGATGCATGCTTTCAGGTAAGCCGGTTTATGTGGTTCCGGAACCGGAGTTAAAGCAACCCCGGCCTCCCAGGGCATTCCGTATTTCAGCTTTGCCACTTCTTCGGCTAACTGCTTTACAAATATGCCTGCAATACTGCGGTGTACAAAAACAATCTTTAAAGCGGTACAGCGCTGGCCATTGAACGATAAACTGCCCAATACAGTTTCCTGCACTGCCAGCTTAATATCTGCATGTTGTGTAACAATCGCAGCGTTCTTCGCATCCAATCCCAATATGGCGCGCAGGCGGTTCACTTTAGGATGCAGTTTTTTCAGTTCATTAGCTACCTTGCTTGATCCAATGAGTGTTAACACATTTATTTTCCCTGATTGCATCAGCCCGGGAACAATGGTGTGCCCCCTTCCATAAATAGTATTCACCACTCCTTTCGGGAAACATTCCTTAAACGCTTTCAATAAAGGATAATGCAGTAAGGTACCGTGTTTCGGAGGTTTGAACAATAATGTATTACCCATGATGATGGCAGGGATCAGCGTTGTAAAAGTTTCGTTCAACGGGTAATTAAATGGCCCCATGCACAATACCACGCCCAACGGAGAACGCCTGATCTGGGCCACAATTCCCTGCTCAATCGTAAAGCGGGATGAATCGCGGTCCACATCTTTCAATGCATCGATCGTAGCATAGATATATTCTACCGTACGATCGAATTCCTTCACTGAATCTGCATAGGATTTCCCTATTTCCCACATGATCAGTTTTACCACAATGTCTTTTTGTTCGATCATTTTAATGATGAACTTTTCTATACACTGTATACGGTCTGCCACACCCATGGTAGGCCATTGGCCCCGCCCGTTATCATATGCTGCCACTGCCGCGTCTAAAGCTTCAAAAGCCTCTTTCTCTGAACATACCGGGTAAGTGCCGATCAATTTCCGTTTTAACCCCGCTGCTGTTCTGATACAAACTGGGGAGTATACTTCATGTATCTCACCATCCCATTTTCTCATTTCACCATTGCTCAGGTATTCCCGTTGATGAATCTCCGTTCCAATAAGATATTGCTGAGGGATTTCTTCCTCTGTCACAAACATCTTTTCCAATTGCGCTATAAAATCCATGGTGCTGTTTTCGGTTGGTTTTAGATAATTCTATAAAAGGTCTGTTGTTATTTTTCTGGAGTGATGGATTGCCAGCCGAAATATTCCCTGGCATTACGATAGCAGATATCACTGATCACCTTACCCACCCAAGGTATATCATTAGGCAGTTCCCCGCTCTCTATCTCTTCGCCAAAAAGATTGCACAGTAGTCGCCTGAAATATTCATGTCTCGGATACGACAGGAAACTTCTTGAATCGGTAAGCATGCCAATGAAGCGGCTGATCAGCCCCATATTCGACAAAGCATTCATCTGTTTGATCATTCCGTCTTTCTGGTCAAGGAACCACCAACCCGATCCAAACTGTACTTTACCAGCCACAGACCCGTCGTTAAAATTGCCAGTCATTGCTGCCATCAGTTCATTGTCGGCCGGATTCAGGTTATAGATGATCGTTTTTGCAAGTTTATTATTGGTATCCAGTTTATTGAGGAATGTTGCCAAAGCCCTTGCCTGGGAAAAATCACCGATCGAATCCCAGCCCGTATCCGGTCCCAGTTGGTGCAACATGCGCGAATTATTATTACGCAATGCCCCAAGGTGGTATTGCTGCACCCATCCTTTCTCCCAGTCCCATTCGGCAAAATACAGCAGCATGGCCGATTTGAACTTACACTGTTCCGCCTCACTCACCTGCTTGCCGGCACGAACTTTATTAAAGATACTGTCAATCTCCGAGCCTGTAAAATCATCCGCATATAGCTGTTCCAGCCCATGATCAGACACACTGCAGCCAACAGAGGCAAAAAAATCATGTCTGCTTTGCAATGCACGAAGGAAATCATCAAATGAAGAGACAGCAATATCGGTTACAGCTTCCAATTTCTTTACATACTGATTGAATTTACCCGCATCGGTTACATTCATGGCATTATCCGGACGAAACGCCGGCAGTATGGGTATCTCAAAGCCTTCTTTTTTCAATTGCAAATGGTGCTCCAATGAATCCAACGGATCGTCCGTTGTGCATACCAATTTCACATTCATCCTGTGTAATAGATTGCGCACTTTGTATTCCTTGGTCTGCAGCAGATTGGTGCAGGTATCATAAATCTTAGCCTCAGATGCAGGATTCAGGATATCTGTTATGCCAAAATAGCGTTGTAATTCCAGGTGGGTCCAGTGATACAACGGGTTTCTCAGCGTATAGGGAACAGTAGCCGCCCATTGTTCAAATTTTTCGCGATCATTCCTGTTACCGGTACAGTAACCTTCATCAACGCCATTTGTACGCATAGCGCGCCATTTATAATGATCGCCATATAACCAGATCTGTGTAAGGTTTTCAAATTGGTGGTCTGTTGCTATCTGCTGCTGTGACAGGTGACAATGGTAATCGATCACGGGCATGTCCTTGGCATACTCATGATACAATTGTTGTGCTGTCTTATTTGACAGCAGGAAATTTTCGTCAAGAAACTTTTTCATGCTTGGTCTGTACTTTATTGCTTTATCATATTGTCTTCACGAACTGCCGTGCGAAGAACTGTCAATGCATCATTTTTTATCAGCAACGCAAGATACGTATTCACAGCTTCTGTAAAACCCTCATATAGGGTCAGATCCATTGTCCATAGCGTCACATCTTTTAATATTCGTTGTACAACTTCCGTTATCGTACCTGCTTTCCAGTGATCGTGCAGCACGATGGCTTTGTCATCTTGTATAACATATTCTTTTCCATTTTGCTGTCCTGCATAAGTACTTTCAGCGGTAAGCGCTGACTTCATAAACAGGATATAGGCGGCAAATCCAAGCGCCATCAATTCAGGTGTCTCATGATGAATAAGATAGTGTTTTTGTATCAGGGGCACATTCCGGGCAGCCATTTTGAGCGTATATTGCAGGGTAATATTCAACCAGCGGTGTTCTATATAAGTGTTGCAGAAACGATCTGCCACCGCTAAGGCAAAACTTTCTGCTTCTGTTGCAGTAATATCATCGCTTACAACCAACGGTACAATTTCGCGCAGCATCAGTTTGGAGATAAAAATGCCAAAGGCCTTATCCTGCATGGCTTCCTTTACAGTAGCAAAGCCGGCAAGATATGCGAGCCCGCATGAAAATGTATGGGTACCATTCAACAATCGCAACTTCAGTTCCCTGAACTTATTGATATCCCGAGCCAACACTACCCCGGTATCAGCTTTACTGAATGACAATATTTTTTTTGTCCGTTCTGATGTTGTTTCTATGGCCCATAAGCGGTAACATTCTGACATAATCATCAACTCATCTTCATAACCCAGCTGCTGCTGTATGGCTGCTGCCTCTTCTTTACTTAATTTGCCCGGCACAATACGATCCACCAGTGAACTGCAGAATTCATTGGCTGTGTGGAGCCAATCCATAAATGCATCACTGCAACCTCTCAGCGTGGCTAAGGTCGAAACAATTGTTTTCAGTTTTGTTCCGTTATCAACGATCAGTTCTGTAGGTATGATGACCATGCCTGCCTCTTTATCGCCATTGAATGCTTCATACCGTTTCAACAGGAACAACAACAGTTTGCCGGGAAAAGAAGCAGGCATATCTGTTGTTGCATCATCCGGCACCAATATAATACCCACTTCTGTTGTATTGGAAATGATAACCTGCATAGCCGGGCTGGTTGCACAGGCCAGTATATCATTCCATTGTTCCGTGGCAGACAATACACGGCTGATGGCTGCATTCAATACAGTCCTTTCTGTACGTTGCCCGTTTTCAAATCCTCTTTCCAATAATGTGTATAACCCATCCTGCTGCCTGAATGCATCTGTACTCCCATTCGCAGTTGATTTCACTACTACTACTCTTCCATTGAACAGGTTCTGTTTATTGGCTTTATCAATAAAATAATCGGGTAATCCACGCAGCAGCACTCCCGTTCCAAATTGTAATACTTTTTCAGGCAGGGAAAATATTGTTTCATATGGCACTGCCAGTCCACTATCCCCAGGCTGCTTTAATATTGATCTTGATAATTGCATTGACTAATTTATTGCGCACTTGTATGATGCTGTAATGCCCATTGGGCAATTTCTTTGGCTGCTTCAAAATTCTGGTACTCCTGTGGAAGTCGCCTCCCATCTGTGTATTCATTATACACCCATGGGTCGCCTACTGCGAATACTGCGCCCTTACCTGACCTTGCAACAGCAACAATAGTATTTCCCTTATCGGTCAATACAGCTTTTGCCGGTTCGTTCAGCGTAAGTGTAGCAAGTTCTTTAATGTATACCTGTCTTGTTTTTTTAAAGACGAGGTTGTTGGCATCAATCATAATCCTTCCCATTTCAAACTGGCGGCCGATCACACGATTGATACTGTTTTTATCAAACCGGATACCAAATACCCCTGCCAGCTTATTGAAATGATCAAACTCTGCATTACCTGTATCGTTGCCCATCAGGATCAATACGCCTCCGCTTTTTACCCAATTGGTGATGGCTTTGATGTGTTCATCCTCAATATAATTAGGGGCAGGGTTTTCCTTAGGTATATCCGGGTCAACAATAATATATGCAGCTGCCTTTTTCAGGTTTTCTGCCGTAGGTGCCGTTTCCAATGAATGGATACTTGCGCCTGTATTTGCAAAGGCGGTACCAAAGAATGAAAAGCCGCTGTTTGCCTGGTCTTCCCAGGTATAGTGAAAGCGGATATCATTTCCATTGTAGTCTTTTCTTCTTTCATTGTTAAAATAATAATCGAGCAGTACTTTTTTCCCTTTGCCCACACCCGTATTGATAGCTGCCAGCGTTTCCATTTCCGCGGCTGCCATTATGAACGCACCAACACCTTTGGTATCATTGGCAACAACTGGTTCACCAATATAATAACCATAACTACCATCACGATATGGTGTTCCCCCCAACCCTGCAACCTTGCAAACATTATTAAGATTGGTTCGCCCACTGGCATCAACACTTATAAATGTTTTAATGATGCCATTGTACCCTTTTTGAGCCGCAGTAAATGCTATTGCATCAGTATAACCTAAACGGACTGCTTTTGCAATCGTGTACACCATCATGCAAGAGGCTGATGCTTCCGGGTAATTCCCTTTTCCGTCTGCTTTATCCAACACCTGCCACCACAGGCCGCTACTTTTGTCCTGCACTTTTACTATGGCGTCTATATACCGTTTCAATATGGATAGTAACGTCGTTCTTTTGGGATGATCCGCCGGAAAGTTTTCCAGTACATCTACCAGGGCCATTCCATACCAGCCCATGGCACGACCCCAGAAATGCGGCGATTGCCCGGTAGCTTTATCTGCCCATTTTTCCATTTTGCTTTCATCCCATCCATGGTATAATAATCCAGTTGCAGCGTCTCTCCCATGTTGTTCCATCCGGATAAACTGGTTGGCGATATCATCAAAAGCGGCGGGCTCCTCAAATCTTCTGGCAAAAGCTGCATAAAACGGTTCTCCCATATATAACCCGTCGAGCCACATCTGCCAGGGGTATCTTTTTTTGTGCCAGAAGCCACCTTCGCTGGTACGTGGTTGTTCTTTTAACTGGTTCCTCAAATGGAAGGCAGCTTTACGGTATTTATCATTATTCAATACATCGTATAACATTAAGAGGCTTGTACCTGGTTTAATATGATCAATATTATAGTCCTCCTGCTGATAGCTTCGTATCGATCCGTCCTTAGCAATGAAATGATCCATGCACTGCTGAATATAATTGAAGTATTTTCCATTGGCAGTACGTTTCCATACTTTTTCTATCCCGTTTAAAACAACGCCCTGTTCATATGTCCAGTTAGCTGACTGTGTACTGTCTGGCCATAACGACATAGCAGTAGCAGCCATTTTTTCGGCCCATGATTGTGCAATAACAGTGTTGCTGTATCCTATGATAATGATAATTGTTGCGCAAAAGAAATGCTTCATATGGCTTATTTGATTCCTATCAGGTAACCAGTGTTCTTGTTCATAAAGAGTGATGCTAAGCAGGCAACACTTTTCATTCCGGTTATTCTACAAAGAAAAGGCTATGCAGTTAAACCTGCATAGCCTAACGTCTAACTATTGCCTATTATACCAAATAAAAACGACTTAATGTTATAACGCCATCCAATGGCAAGCAATGTAAAAATGTCTCCTCCCATGGCATGTGTTGCTTATCTGACAGCAAGTCTACTCAGTATTTTTCGACAGCAGCAGTTCTTTTAATTATTTATTTACGCAAACGTTACCGGCAACGTTGCCAGTTGACATTTTCTGCTTGTATTTTTTAAACCTCAAGTACAATGCCAGGGGTATTTTCATTATATTTATTAAAGATTGCTCTATGGGGAATCTAACCCTTATCATCTAACGAAAATGCCATATGTCATTAACTAAACCACGCCTCCATTTCTGGCAGATCATTAACATGAATGTTGGTTTCTTTGGCATTCAGTACAGTTTCGGCCTGCAGCAAACTGCAGTAAATCCCTTGTACACCTTTTTGCATGCCAGACCTGAAGACCTGCCCCTCCTGAATCTGGCAGGCCCCATGACCGGTTTATTAATACAACCTGTAATAGGCGCGCTGAGTGACAAGACCTGGCATCCTGCCTGGGGCCGGCGGAAACCTTATTTCCTGTTAGGGGCCATTGCCTGCAGCCTTTGTCTCTTTGTCTTTCCTTTCAGTAGTGCATTGTGGATGGCAGTTGGGTTATTGTGGATATTAGACGCTGCCAATAATACTGCCATGGAACCTTATCGGGCATTTATCGCAGACAAATTACCGGCCAGCCAGCAGGCACTCGGCTTTCTGACACAGAGTTTTTTTACGGGACTGGGTATTACATTAGCGAACCTCTCTCTTTATTTTTTCCAAAAAATAATCAGTGGTGCTGCAATGACAAATGACGGGCAAACCGGTATCCCTTATTGGGTATATGGTTCTTTCTTTGTGGGCGCCGTTTGTTCTATTGGTTCCGTCTTGTGGTCTGTTTCCAAAACACCCGAAATTCCGCCTACTCCCGAAGAACTGGCGAAGCTCAGGGCTCATAAGGCCAGGTTTTATACCCCCTTCGTAGAAATATTCTCCGCAATCAAAGATATGCCCGGAACACTCTGGCAATTAGGGCTCGTATACTTTTTCCAATGGTATGCAATGTTTTGTTATTGGCAGTTCATTTCACATAGTATTGCAAAAACTGTGTGGCACATCTCTTCAGAAACGAATAAGGCCTTATATGGTGAAGCGGTTGGCTGGACAGGACTAGTTAATGGCTTTTACAATATTATCACTTTTCTTTCCGCGTTCTTTTTAGTGTTGTTATCAAAAAAATACAGTGCTAAGTACGTACATACAGGATGCCTCTTCCTGGCTGCTGTTTCCCTGGCACTTGTTTCACATATTGAAAACAAATACCTGCTTTTTGTACCTATGATTGGTTTCGGTATTGCCTGGGCCAGCATGATGGGGGTTCCCTATATCATGATTGTTGGTAGCATACCAAAAGAAAGGTACGGTGTTTACATGGGCATCATTAATATGATGATCGTGGTGCCAATGATCTTACAGACCGTTTCATTCGGGTTCATTTATACACATGTTCTCGGTGCCAACCCATCCAATGCTATTGGTTTTGCCGGGGGATTGCTGTTGCTGGCTTCCCTGGCAACTATGATGATCAAAGTAACCAAAACAGATGAAGAAGCTATATAACTTCACCATGACAAATCATTTCCTCTATGAACAAGATACTCTGTATAGGTGAAGCACTGATAGACATGATTTGTACAGACAAAGGCAGTCCTCTATCTGCAGGCCAGCAT
>CAZDQB010000029.1:0-24208 GCA_964507525.1 uncultured Sediminibacterium sp.
AAGCTGAACAGTCCGGTATAGTAAGTTGGCGTGCCAGGTGGTTGTACTGAAGTGTTCAGCATAGTAAGTTGAACTGTTCAGTACAGTAAGCTGAACAGTCCGGTATAACAAGTTGACGCGCCAGATAGTTGTACTGAATTGATCAGCCAGGCAGTTCAGAATGACCCTATTCTGCAAGAAAATTATGTGCACAAGCAAGTCACGCGCGCATAACAAATTGGCATACACTCATAACTATTTCTCTCTATCTTGTTGCCAGGTTTCATCATCAGCCTGCTGATGTTTTGATAAATGAATGGTGCCGGTGTTTTCATGCGCGCAACAGGAGTAGCCGAAAACCTGTAGAAACGAGTAGGCAAAACATTTTATCACTATTTGCTGCCAAAAGGGGCAGCAGCAGGAAAATGGCATCTTAATTCATAACAATTAAAAAATGATCTTATGACAAAGGCTGCACCACAAATAACTGCTGCACTGACTTACTATTTTATCGGAACAGCGGGTCATGAGTTCGAGCCCAGCCAATATTCTAACCATTTGTAACAGATTTGGGAAGTATGGGACAAATTATGGGGAACAATGATACTGTGTAAAGAAAGCGATGCTGAGCGGCTTGTACAACTTACCCGGCATTTTATTTGTTCTGGTTCCGAACTCTCAAAGACCGGTGTTACCCGCCAGTTGCTATGTCGGGAATACCTGGATCTGCATCTGGATGGATATAGTTATAGCCGGTATTGTTATCATTTAAACCAATACCTGAACAACTGCAGACTCTGGAGCATGCTTGTACATTCCGGTAATAGTGACCCACTATTAATTTGAGAGTATGAGAATGATTTTTAGAGAGAATTTCTGATATTCAGGGATATTCTATTGCTGAATAGCCTAATCTCAATAAAACAAGAATTAAGTATTTATCGCAATAAAATTGCGTATTAATACTTAGCCAATAATTGAAAAGAAAGAGGTAATTTGATGATGCTGAAGCAATGAGGATTGAAATGGCAGGACAGGCTCATTCATATCAAGCAATAACGATAGCAACGAGTAGGGGCAGGATCCCTTTCTCATTTGAGTGCGTCTTAAAATGCAGTAGTAGCTGTCAGCCACTTTTTTCGGTTTTTATCAGATACAAAATCAAATACACAAAAATCATTCAATCTATGTTTATGGAAAATAAGTTGTTTATCGGTTACTTTATTTGTGCTGCCCTCTTAAGTTGCAACCTGGGTAGTAAAGAGAAAACTAAGCTTATACTCATGCCTGTAAGTGATAGCCTGTATAATTCAAATGATGCGTATAAGCAAAACTTATCGGTATGGAGAAGTTATTATGAAAAATGCATGCAGGGACAATTATTTCAGAACGCATTTTATTTGCAACTTGGGAACAAGGTCAATATCGGAAGTATAAATAACGCCCATGAATTAAATGTGAATAGCGGGGCCAGGCTTTTAGATACATCCCACAATAAGAATATTTTCAATCTGCTCTCAATTGTCAAATGGAACAATTGTAATGATACGATAAACTTAAATGATAAACTGCGGGTAGATTTTTTTAGTGAAGTTGTGAATGCTTTGAATGCTTCACCAGAATACAAAAGCCTTGTAACGATTATTGATGCTAAGCAAATGAGCATAAAACTGGAAAGTATTGGAATTGATACGCTTGTGAATGATAGCTTGATTAACCTGCTTAGTACAACACACGATTCATCGTTGATACACTTTAAAGAATTACTGTTGAAGCCAGAAAATGCTTTATTAGCACAAACTGTTGAAGTACTTGGATTTAATGCTGAATTTACTATAAAGAAAAAACTCTCAATGAAAGAGGAAAAGCAATTGGCGAAAGGGATTTTTTTTAACGTGAATTCCTCCAATGATAGGGTTGGCATTTTGCTTCTTTCAAATAATAAGTTGCATATCCAGGTAAATAAAAGGTATACTGTTCTTGGCGGGTTCTTAAAATTAAAAGAAATACAAAAGTAGGAATATGCTCGTAGTTTGATCCCCGCTCGCCATTTCAAAAAAACCCTCTATTACCAAATTCATTTGACCACAAGTAATGATTAATTGGTATACGTATAAATTATTTGCGAAGACAAAGCACTCAATTATTTTTTTGTTTTAAAGGGATTAAACAGAAATAGATGCAGGGGTACTATTGGCCTTTCAGGTGGGGGCAGGCAAATTATTTTGAAAATTGCCACAGGAAAATTTGCATATAAAAATATTTTCCACTTACTTTGAATGGAAAATATTCCAAAACAAAAATTTTCCAAAATTTGCCAGCATGAAACACGAGATTCTCCAGACATCGCTTGAGCAATTCTTAAAATATGGCATTCGTGAAGTGTCTATCCAAAAACTCGTTGAGCCACTAGGTATTTCCACCAAGACAGTTTACAAGTACTTTAAAAATAAAGAGCAGCTACTGGAAGAAGCATTATTTCTCCTTTATACACAGAGTTTCAAAGAATGGGAAACGCGTTTAGCCACTTTCAATACGGTTGCCCTGTTTTTTGGCGTCTGGTATTCAGCAATTGAGGTAGAGTACAATGTAAATAAAGTGTTTTACCAGGATTTGCATTATTACTATCCCGAACTACATAAAAAACACGAGACTGTATTAACTAAAAAATACAAGAAACAACTTATCCAAATCATTCGGAAAGGAATAGAAGAAGGCTTTTTTCAGGACACTATCATTGCAGAAGTTGTTTTTGAAGCTATATCGGTTTTGTTTAAGGCTATTGCCCGGGAAGGACAATTTCAAGGTTTCCGTGTATCCTCTCATGACATCATGTTCAATACAATTGCCGTTTTTATCAGGGGTTTTTGTACACAAAAAGGCATTCAACTGTTAGAGGAATATGCCCAAACCCTCAACGTACCTGGAAGAATAATAGCCAAAGAAAAAATGACCATTACCCACTCATAAACCAATAAAAGTGTAAGGAAATAACGTATTAATACATATTCTTTTTTTATTAAAGAGTGAATATTCAATGGCAACTATTTTATAAACACAAAAAAAACAACGATCAATTATGAAAAAGCTATGTTCATTTTTTGCAGGATTATTTTTACTGGTTTTATCATTCAACGCAAAAGCGCAAACCCAATCTGCCAATGATTATTTTGTTGGTAAATGGAATGTAGAAGTGAAAGGAACCCCACAGGGCGATGCTAAAATGATTTTAATGCTGGAAAGAAAAGAGGGTAAACTGAGTGGCTACCAATTCGCAAAGGAAAAACCAGATACAGTGAAGTTTACGAGAGTTGAAGAAAAAGAAAAATCCGTGACAGTCTACTTTTCCACACAAGGGTACGATGTATTTATTACGCTGGAAAAAAAGGATGACGACCATGTAACCGGAAACCTGATGGACATGTTTGATGCAACAGGCGAGCGCATGAAGGAAACCGCCCAGAAATAAGCAACCAGTAACAGCCAATTTACAGGTTGTGTTCGGGGTAAGATAAAAAAGCCATATGAAAAAAATATATCTGACGCTGGCGGTTTGCCTGACACTATTAATATCAGGCGGAGCCAAAGTATTCAGTCAATATAACGCCACACAGGATACCCTGTTCAAAGAACCTTATGTTGATAAAGACGAGTGGCGGGATGCACCCGTGCATCATCGGTATGTACATGGCGGGTTTAAGGGAACAAACACCCGTTTCTCCTTTTACTTCCCGCCCAAAGAAAAATACCAGCGCCGCTTTTTTCAATACATTACTCCCTTTCCGGACAATGAAAACTTATCGCAGGGTGCATCCGGAGAAGATGATAAGATCGGGTTCTCTATCAGCAGCGGAGCGTATTTTATTGAAACCAATGGGGGTGGAAGGGTAGATTTTGGAAGACCTGGCTTCGGGGCAGATCCATCCATCGGCGCCTACCGGGCCAATGCTGCATCAGCGCAATATTCAAGGGTTATAGCGGCTCAAATCTACGGACAGCACCGGCCTTATGGCTATGCTTTTGGGGGGAGCGGGGGTGCTTATCGCACGGTTGGCGGAATCGAAAATACCGAAAGTGTATGGGATGGAGCTGTTCCTTATGTGCTTGGGTCGCCGATGGCCATTCCCAATGTATTTACCGTTCGCATGCATGCAATGCGAGTGTTGAAAGATAAGTTTCCACAAATGCTTGATGCAGTGGAACCGGGTGGTAGTGGTGACATGTACGCAGGGCTGAACACCGAAGAAAAAGAGGCGCTTCAGGAAGTAACTAAAATGGGCTTTCCGCCCAGGTCCTGGTTTGGGTACAAGACCATGGGTATTCATGGGTTTTTGGTTCTTTATCAAGGTGTGGTCATGGCCGACAGAAAATATTTCACAGATAATTTTTGGAAAGTTCCCGGTTATTTAGGCGCCAATCCCCCAGCATCATTGCTGAAAGCCCGTATCCGGCAAGTCAGTAAAATAAAAGCAGGGATACCCGTTGATCAGGCCGTCAGCATGGGATTAGTGGAACCGATGTCAGCCCGGGAGCGCGGTACTGCCGACCTTGCCTGGAAAAGCATTGGTGGCGCAGCAGGATCAATGCCCGTTGCTTTTCAATTGGAAGACATACTGCCCAATGTTGACTTTCTCGGCGGTGATTTAGTCATTAAGAGCGGGGCCGCTGCAGGGAAGACCTTGCAGCTAACGAAAATTGCAGGTGATAAAGTTATCCTGGGTCCCACAGACCCATCAGTGCTTGCCCTGATTAAGCCGGGCGACGAAATACAGGTGGACAATTCCAATTTTCTCGCAGTACAAACCTACCACCGTCACCAGGTACCTGGAAAAGAGTATCGTGTATGGGACCAATTCCGTGATGCAGAGGGCAAACCCGTTTATCCGCAGCGTCCCATGTTATTAGGACCACTCTTCACAAGAGGTGCATCCGGTGTAGTGCCTGCGGGGAAGTTCAACGGAAAGATGATTGTTCTTTCGTCGTTGTGGGACCGTGAGGCCTTTCCCTGGCAGGCCGATTGGTATCGTTCGCGGGTGAAGGAAAATTTGGATGATAGCGCCGACAGTCATTTTCGGCTCTGGTACACTGACCATGCACTGCACGGAGATCTCTCCAAACAGGAGGACCCGGCACATACGGTCAGTTACCTTGGGGTATTGCAGCAGGCACTGCGCGACCTGAGTGCCTGGGTTGAAAAAGGAATCAATCCTCCGGCAACTACCAACTACAAAATTGAAGACGGGCAGGTTATTGTACCAGCTACAGCAGCGGAACGTAAAGGTATTCAACCGGTCGTAACGGTGAAAGCAAACGGGGGTGAACGGGCCGAAGTTAAGATTGGTCAACCCGTTACCTTTAGCGCAACAGTTGAATTGCCGCCACACACCGGCAAATTAGTGGCTGCAGAATGGGACTTTGAAAGTGCAGGCACGTTTCCTGTTGCAGGAAAGTTTACGCCAGCCGACAAAACGGGTTCCCGTGCAACACTGAAAGCCACTTACACTTTCTCCAAGCCAGGAACTTATTTCACAACCCTGCGAGTGGTATCTCAACGCGAAGGTGATGCTAAAACACCGTATTCCCGTATTCAAAACCTTGATCGTGTACGGGTGATAGTCAGGTAAATTTCTTTATAATACATAGCAAGATTTTTAAAACTTTTGCACCAATAAAAAGCAGTTTTATGTCAATATGAAATGTTTATTCCTGCTCTTTTTAATACAGATTGGAATAAATTTATTTGCTCAAAACCAACCTATAAAAGGCAAATTGCCTTAGATGTTTTAGGACAATACAAGCCGTCTCAACCAACTATCTTCAAAATCAGATAAGGCTACAAACATGCTAAGGCTTCACCCCTTCTGCGATTTCAAATTCTTAAAAGATATAATTATATGCATTACATTTGGATTGAAAGCTTGCTTTAGAAATGGACTATTCTTCTTTAGAAGATGCTGAACTCTTATTATTACTTCGAAAGGAGCATGAAGATGCTTTTGCTGAAATCTATAACCGGTATTGGAAACTTCTCTATCATACAGCCTGTAACATCATTCAAGATCAAAGTATAGCACAGGATATTGTGCAGGACGTTTTTATTACTGTATGGCAGCGCAGAAATACAACAGAGATCCGGTCACTCAAAGCCTATCTTCAGCAAGCGGTTCGCTTTCAGGTGCTTAAATCGATAAGGGCGCAAAAAGTAGATACTCTTTTTTACAAGCGCCTGGCCGAAGTAACGGCCGATATTATTTATGAAAACCCTTTGTTAGTTAAAGAACAGGAAACTTTCATCAAATACATACTGGAATCCCTTCCTGAAGACTGTAGGTACGTATTTATGTTGAGCAGGGAGGAACACCTCACCTATAAACAGATTGCTAATAAGCTAAACATCTCCGAGAAAACCGTAGAAAAGAAAATGTCGATCAGTTTAAAGCTGATAAGAATTGCCCTACAGCAAAACTTCAGTGTTTCCATAAGCTTACTGATTATTTATTATCTGCAAAGCTGAATTTTATAATAGACACTCCATAGGAAGATTGAAAAATTTAATTTATTCGTAGGGTGCCTATGCTTTTTGGGTACTTATATATAATAGACATGGAAAAGCGCAGTTTTATACAGTTAATAGATAAATACCTATCAGGCTCAGCCAGCAAAACTGAACGGCAATTGGTGGATGAGTATCTAAGGAAAATGGAAGACACTGGCGGTGTTTCCATGGAATCGGAACAGGAGGAAGGTTTAAAACGAGCTACATGGGAGCGATTACAACAAAAACTAAGAAAGCAGCCCGCCAGAATTATACAAGCTGAATGGCATTGGAAGCGAATAGTTCGCTTAACGAGTGCAGTGGCTGCTGCTTGTATCATGGTTACATTTTCTGTCTGGAAGCTTTGGGAAAGGACATCGGATCCTGGAGATTTTCAAACCGTAAAACTGGCTGCAGGCCAACCGATTCAGAAGATAAAATTGGTAGACGGCACCCTGATATGGCTGAAACCTAACAGCATCCTTACTTACCCGACAGTTTTTAATGGAAGTCAAAGAGCAATAAACCTTAAAGGAGAAGCTTTATTTGAAGTTGCCAAAGATGCGTCACATCCTTTTATCATTCATAGCAATAATATAGACGTAAGGGTACTTGGCACAAGCTTCAACATTAGAGACAATATGGGCAAGGATACCGTAGAAGTTGCGGTTTTAACAGGTAAAGTTTGGGTAAGCCCTTGCATGAAAACCCAAACTGAAAAGTTTGTATTAACACCCAAAGAAAAATTGCTCATTCTTAAACAAACCGGGTTTGCAAAAAAGGAAATGATAGCCTTTGAAGAGCCCTATACCAAGGGTACTGAATACAACATGAATTTCAGCAACAAATCAATAGATAGTATTGCTAAAAGTATAGAGAGAAAATTTAATGTTTTTATTGCTTTTGATAATCAAAATCACAAAGAATGTAATATCAGTGGAGATTTTACTGATCAAGCTTTAACACCCACCATTGAGATGCTTTGTAAAACAGTTGGCGCAATCTATACGTTTGATAAGGATACAATAAGGATTAAAAAAGTACAATGTAAATAGCAGCTTTTTTCCTTACATCCTTACAGCTGAAAGCGCTGATAAACTTTTTCTGATATATTGTTAGATCGATAATATATATGAAATAGAGGTGCTACTAACACCTCTATTCATAAGACCTGTACAGTCTAAACTTTGATTAAAAATCACTAAAAACCGAAACAAATTTATGCAACGATTTGTAATGCTGTATGCTAAATTAAGGAAACTTATGAGAGTTTCTGTAATGATTGTGGCCGTTCACCTGTCTTTATTGGGCATTGCTTTTGCCCGGGATGCTAATGGCCAGGAAATATTAGACAAAAAAATTGACCTGCAACTCAAAAATGCTACTTATAGCGAGGTGCTTACGGGCATTGAAATTAAGTCAGGAGTAAAATTTATTTATCGTTCTAATCTATTTGAGCGTTCGAACAAGATTGATATTGCCAGTAAGCAGGAAAAGTTAAAAAACTTACTCGGCCGGCTGTTGCAACAACTGGGCGTTCAATACCAATTGTCTTACGAAAATCACATCATACTCACAAAGGATAAGTATGTTGCTGCTCAGCCAGTAGCAGCATTGAAAAATACTGAATTTATTAAAAACAATGCTGATACTTCCAGGAAGGTTCAGGGAAAAGTGATGAGCAAAGGAGGCTATATTGCCGGTGCTTCAGTAGTCATTGAAGGTACAAACCATGGTACTATAACTGATTATAATGGGAATTTTTCGTTTGGAAACATTCCCACGGGGAATTATACATTGCGTATCTCCCATATTGGATTTTCCAATCTTAGGCAAAAAATAACGGTATTTACCCAGGATGTATTGCTAAATATAGAATTGCCAGATGATCCGCTGGAGCTTCAGCAAGTGGTTGTCACCGGGAATGCAAATCCGCTGCGAAAAATTGAATCAAGTGTTGCAGTGAGTACGCTGAATTCAAAACAGATTGAATCAAGAGCACCGGTTAGCAGTGCTGATTTGCTTAAGGCTGTCCCGGGGTTATCTGTTGAAAGCAGCGGTGGAGATGGACCAGGTAATGTTTTTGTTCGCGGATTTCCGCAGCAGGGGGGATACATATACCTTGGCATCATGGAAGACGGGTTGCCTGTATTGCCCACAGGTTTTAATTCCATTCCTTCTGCAGATCAATTTTATAAAGTGGATAATACAATTAAAAACATGGAGGCAATAAGAGGAGGATCTGCCCCCATAGTGCTTCCGAATTCTGCGGGGGGAGTTATTAATGTTTTAAGTTATACAGGGTCGGATAAAAATTATGGCAAATTTAAACTGTCATCCGGCTTATCTCAGGGATTGTACCGTGCCGATGCAAATTTTGGCGGCAGTCTGTCTAAAAATAAAAGGTGGAAATATAATATTGGAGGTTTTTACAGAACAGATAAAGGAATAAACAATCCCAGTTTTACTGCCAATGAAGGCGGACAGGCGAAGCTTAATCTAACTTATCAGTTCAAAGAAAAATCATTTATACGGGTTTATGGAAAATACCTGAACGACAAAGTTCTGTGGATTTTACCGGGCTATTATGGTTATAACAATAATGGTAAGCCAGATCCGTTAACTAAATATAATTATGATTTGGTTAATCAAACTTTTACAACCATTGATACAAAATTCAGTGCAAAAATGCCAGAAGGCAATACACTTAATGTAGATTTAGCTGATGGCATGCATACTAAGCTAGGATATGGCGGAATGTTATTACAGCATACTGCCAAAACCGG
Organism: uncultured Sediminibacterium sp.; assembly: GCA_964507525.1. Classification (GTDB taxonomy): domain Bacteria; phylum Bacteroidota; class Bacteroidia; order Chitinophagales; family Chitinophagaceae; genus Sediminibacterium. The sequence continues at coordinate 9,301 of CAZDQB010000029.1, forward strand.
ATGGATACTAAGAAACAATTTCCGTTATCAAAAATCAAAGCTGACGGCTTCCTATGAAATTGTTTCGGGTGCTGTTCCGTATGATTCTACAAAAAAATATTACTATTTAAATGGTGGACAATTGCAAATGCCTTCAGGGTTTTATACAAATGCGGTTTTTAATAATGTCAAGGGAACATTGGAGCAAATAATTGATTTCCTTGATATAAGCAAGGATTTTGGCAGGCACAAAATTACAATGGGATTGAATTTTTATCAGTATAACGGTAATCTTGAAGCAATAAGTTTTGTCGGCCAGTCTGAAATAACGGCAAATCCACACAGAATACTTGTTGGAACAAATTCGGGCAATGGTTTAACAGTGATATCGAATATTAACCCAAATGGTCACACTATTACTCATGGTAAATCAGCCATGTACTCCGCCTACTTCTCAGATAACATTTCCATCAGTAATAAATTCCGGCTTGATCTCGCAGCCCGGATAGATAACAGTGATGTTAAAGGGAACAGGGCAAAATATTCAGGTTCGTCTATTTTGCAAGGCGGTAATGGTTTTGTAATAGATGGAATTATCCCTTTTTCAAACAATAGAATATATTGGTCTGCAACGGCTGGAATGAATTATAGATTATCATCCAATTCGGCTTTATTTGCCCGGGCTTCCAAAAGTTACAGTGCTTATAATATAAACGATTTTAGTGCAGTTGATTTTAACCCTCTTAATTTAAAGAATCGCGATATTTATGTAGGTGAATTGGGATGGAAATATGGTAAAGGCCCTTTTGCTCTTTTTAGCTCCCTGATATATTCGGTAGTAAAACATGCTTCTCTGTCGATTGCTATTCCTGGTGCACTTTCCGGTTCGTTAATAACACAAACTGCGTTTGGATCTACAAGAACTATAAGTGCTGAAGTTGAAGCTACTTACCAGGTGAACAGGAATTTTAATCTAAGAACAATTACTACCCTGCAGGATAGCCGGTATACAGATTATACTTTTATTCCAGGTACAAGTGCCCGTCAGGATATCGTTGGTAAAGCCTATGACTGGTCTGGGAACCAATGTGAAAGAGCGCCAAAAATAATCGAAGAATTATCAGCATTTTATACATATAAAAGATTTAGTGTTGATGCCTTGTTAAGGTACACTGGAGAAAAGCCCTCTTCTCCTTCAAATAGTCTGATGATTAAAGCTTTTACAGAAATAAATGCCGGGGCAGGTTACGAATTTTTAAAAGGGTTTAAATTCAGGTTTTGGGTAAATAATCTTACCAATACCCGGGCGTTAACAACAGGAGATGTTAGGGGCGATCAATTCCTTGACCCTAAAACGCTGCAGCAAGGCCAAATAAGGCCAGGTCGTACAATTTTACCACGTAATTACTCGGTATCACTTTCATATGATTTTTAATCTTTAAAGTTTTCCCACATTAACAATCTTTCATCATATGCAACAACCGGCCAAACACTTGGGTTTGCCGGTTGCTCAAAATACTTTATTTATGATTTTTCAAAAACTTAAATATATAACAGCAGGTCTGTTTTTTTCTGCCCTAACTGTATTCGTAAATGCACAAGAAAAAAAGACACCCAATTTTATTGTGATTCTAGCAGATGATCTTGGATATGGAGATCTAAGTTGCTTTGGTCATCCCACAATTGTTACGCCAGGTTTAGATCAAATGGCTTCAGAAGGAATCAAGCTCACTGAATTTTATGTGGGTGCAAATGTGTGCACACCCAGCCGCGCCGCTTTACTTACGGGCAGGTTACCTGTAAGAAATGGGATAACCGGAGGGCTCGGAGTTTTTTTTCCAAATTCTGCCGGAGGCTTGCCACAGGATGAAATAACCATAGCAACTGCATTAAAAAACAGGAATTATGAAACAGCTTTGGTGGGGAAATGGCATCTTGGATCTCAGCCTCAATATCTACCACTACAACATGGATTCAACTATTGGTTCGGCATTCCCTATTCGCATGACATGAGGCCCAATAATCTGTTTCACGCTCCCTATCCACCTATGCCTTTATATAGGGATAATGAAGTGATAGAACAAAATCCTGACATAACTCAGCTTACAAAACATTTTACCGACGAATCAATCAGGTTTATTGAAAGAAATAAAGACAAACCATTCTTTCTTTATTATGCCAATTGCTTTCCACATGTACCACTCGCTTCTTCAGAAAATTTTTCAGGGGTAAGCAAAAGAGGGCCTTATGGCGATGCTGTTCAGGAGCTTGACTGGAGCGTAGGCAAAATCTTAAAAACATTAAAAAATCTAAAGCTTGACAAAAACACTTTTGTAATATTTTTAAGTGATAATGGTCCCTGGTTGCAAAGGAAAGATGAAGGCGGTTCTGCAGGGTTGCTGTTTGAAGGAAAAGGGTCTTGCTACGAAGGAGGTATGCGTGTACCGGCTATCATGTGGTGGCCTGGAACAATTAAACCCAATCAGATAAGCGCATCAATGCTCTCAAGCATGGATTTATTTCCAACGATTTTAAAGCTTGCAAAAGTACCATTGCCCAAAGACAAAGTTTTAGATGGATATGATATATCTGATTTTTTATACGGGAAAAAGGATAATATAAGAAATGTAATGTATTATTATGACAATGACATTCTTTATGCAGTAAGAAAAGGACTATGGAAGGCTGCTTTTATCACACATCGTTCTTATGATCCCGTTCCTCCTGTACATCATGATACGGCACTGTTATACAACATAGAAATAGATCCGGGTGAGCAATACGAAGTAGGAAAAAACCATCCTGACATAATTGATGATTTGCGAAAAGAGTTTGATAAACAAAATGCGTCAATGGTACCTGCTCACCGCCAGATGGATTCCATGCTTCCCGGACCTTTGACAGATTTTTTTCAAAAATATTCACAACAACATAAGCGTGCAAAGGAGTAGTAACCATAATTTATACAATAATTTTTTGGTGAAACTATTTTTTGAGGGTTGGTTCTTTCATTTTTTAAGATTCTGCCGCATAAGTATAAAAAGCTTATGCGGTAACGTTTGGGTATATGATGAATAAAATGAATGATGGTGAACAAAAAATTAAGATCACTTTTGAATTTATTACTCCTTTTAGGGGTTTAAATTTTATTGGCAATAATCAGAAAATGAAATTCAAGAGATTTGATTTGCTATATATAATAAGCTTTGCAGCGGGATTAATTTCATGTTCAGTGAACAATCAGCAAAAATTATCCCAAGTAGCTGTTGAGCCAATTTCGTGCCATGCAAATATGCCTTCACGTTTTGCAACAATTAGTAATATCCATATCGACTCGTTTTATGTTGCAGCTAGTGCTGCTTCCCATTCCGGCATGATATGGATTAAAGGAGGCGAATATGCTATGGGCTCTGCTGATAAAGAAGGAAGGCCTGATGAATATCCACAGCATCAGGTACAACTGGATGGCTTTTGGATGGACCAGACAGAAGTAACCAATGCTCAATTCCGGCAATTTGTAGAAGCTACCGGATATGTGACCACAGCCGAGAAAATACCGAATTGGGAAGAGTTGAAAAAGCAATTTCCTCCTGGCACACCTAAACCCGATGAAACTGTGCTGGTGGCGGCTTCCCTTGTTTTTACTCCTACACACCAGGTTGTTTCTTTGAACGATGCATCCCAATGGTGGAACTGGAAAAAAGGGGCCAATTGGCGGTATCCTGAGGGCCGGGGCAGTACCATTGAAGAAAAAGATAACTACCCTGTGGTACATGTTTCCTGGGACGATGCTAATGCTTTTGCTAAGTGGGCTGGTAAACGAATACCCACAGAAGCTGAGTGGGAATATGCTGCAAGGGGTGGACTCATTAACCAACCTTTTTGTTGGGGCTCTGAGGAAGTGGATAAAGGCAAACCCAAAGCCAATACATGGCAAGGACAGTTTCCCTATAATAATAATAGCTGGGATGGTTTTACTGGGCTGGCACCGGTAAAGTCTTTTGCACCTAATGGCTATGCTCTTTACGATATGGCAGGTAACGTATGGGAATGGTGTTCAGACTGGTATCGTCCGGATTATTATCAACACTGTGTTGGTGAGTTGAGTATTAATCCATATGGCCCTTCATCCAGCTATGATCCACAGGAACCTGATGCGCCTAAACGTATAGTAAGGGGTGGTTCGTTTTTATGTAATGCTTCTTATTGTTCAGGCTATCGTGTGTCGGCCAGAATGAAATCTCCACCCGACACTGGTCTTGAAAATACTGGTTTTAGATGTGTGTCCACCAAGTAAACAATGATTTAGAAATCTGCTAATATCAAAAGCACAATCAAATCAGGCCATGACAAAAAAATATATTTTATCTGTCTGTGAAAAAACTTTTTTGTGTACTGTGTAAGTGTTTGATTTTTTGCTTGTAAAAGCACAACAAAACAAGCCAAATATACTTCGGATTACCTGTGAAGACATTCTCCCTTTATCAGCGTCTATGGAGATAAAAGAGTACTTGAATATGTCTTTAAATGCATTTTAATGGGGTTTTGGCACTGTATCAAACTTAAATTTTGACTTTTTCATAGGGCATTTTTATAGTAATTTGTGAAGAATTACCCAGAGTTTTCTAACTTGATTTATTCCGGTTTTTGGTGGAGGTCACAACGCTAAACCAAAACAGCTTCCTTATTATACTTCGCCCTGTAATCCAAAGGAGATAAGCCGGTTATTTTTTTAAAAACTTCCCTAAACGCTTTATCATCTGAATAGCCTACATCATTCATTACCTCAAAAATGCTTTTCCTTCCTTTTTCTAACGTTTTTTTTGCCACTTCCACTTTTACACGCTGCAAATATTCTACCGGAGTATTGCCTACAGCTTTGATAAAGCGCCTGTCAAAATTTCGCCTGCTGATTGCAAGTTTGGAGGCCAGTTCCTCGAAAGAAATTTTTTCGCTCAGATTTTCTTCAATATAAGTTTGTGCTTTGCAAACCAATTCATCACCATGGTTCTTCTGCGCCTGGAAAATAAAAAAAGGTGATTGCGATGTTCGTTCAATATCAATTTGAAAAACTTTTGAGCATAAAATAGCTGTCTGCCTGTCAAAATATTTTTCAACTAAGAAAAGTATCAGGTTCAAAAATGAGTAGGCGCCACCGTTGGTATATATTCCCTGTTCAACGGTAAGCAGTTTATCGATATGAAGATGAATGTTTGGAAACATCCGCCTGAAATCGGTTGCCGCATTCCAATGAGTGGAGCAGGTCTTTCCTTCCAGCAAGCCGGTAGCGGCCAGCAAAAATGCACCTGTGCAAATACTCGCAATTTCAGCCCCGCTTTTATATTGTTCCCTGATCCAGCCAATCAGCGCTGCATTTTCTTTAATTACATTGTCATAATCATAAGAAACGGAAGGTATGATCAGCAGGTCGGTTTTTTTTATTTCCTTAATATTTGCAGGATAGACCGAAAAAAAGCCGGCATCCAATTTCAGTTCTGTCACAAAACCGGCTATACGTATTTCAATCATTGGTTTGTTTCCCATCTTTTGCCAATACACATTTGCCCTGCTCAGGATTTCAAACGAACCCGTTATGCTGCTCAGGTTAACGTTCCCTTTCGGAACAATGATGGTCACTTGTTTCATGGAAAAATTTTGCGACAAAAATACATAATTATTTTGTCCAAAACAACCCTGTATAATGGCTATTTAACACCCTTCAATTACCAAATTAAGACCTTAATTTTACATGGTTACTATTGAAACAGGAACCAGTAATTGACGAACAATCTATAAACCTCAAAACAATTTTAAAATGAAAAATGAAGAAATCGCAGTAAAAATGATCTTGTCAGGATGGAAGAACGGACAGGATAAAATTCAAAAGGCGCTATTGGCTTTATCCGATGAAAGTATGGATATGGAACTTGCATCAGGCAGAAATAAAGTTTCATGGGTAGTAGGGCATTTGGCAGCAGTGAATGATTCGTTGTTCACCATCCTTGGCCTGGGGGAAAAAATAAATGAAGATTATCACGACTACTTTACTAAGAATGACTCCCTGGTCAAAGCTCCGGGTATATCACAGACACGTGAATATTGGAAGGCAACATCTGAACGATTGGATGATGCCATTGCTGCATTGTCTGTACAGGATTGGTTTGAAAGACACACAACTGTTTCGGCCGAAGACTTTGCAAAAGAGCCCCATAGAAATAAGTTGAACGTCTTGCTTTCCCGGACATTGCATCTCAATCACCACTTCGGCCAATTGGCGCTTGTTTTAAAGCCAATAATGCATAACTAATGTAAAAAAATAATACGAGAATTTTTTAACTGTATTTGGTATGCAGGCAATGTTAAGCTGATATTTAAACAATACACTTACCGCATAAAATTTCAAAAATCGTAAAGAAGATGACTCCCTCAGATTTTACCATTACCATATTAGTAGACCAAACTCCGAAAAAAGCATTCAATGCCATCAATAATGTTCGCGGATGGTGGTCAGAAGAAATTGAAGGCAGTACAAACAAACTCAATGATGAGTTTACATATCATTACAAAGACGTTCATAATTGCAAAATGAAACTAATAGATGTCATTCCGGACAAAAAAATTGTTTGGTTTGTTATGGACAACTATTTTAATTTTACTAAAGATAAAAGCGAATGGAAGGGCACAAAAATCAGTTTTGAAATCTCTGAAAAGGATAACAAAACCAAAATCCGTTTCACTCACCTGGGCTTAGTTCCCGAATATGAATGTTTCGATATCTGTTCAAATGCATGGAGCCAATATATACAGCAAAGTTTATTTAACTTGATAACCACAGGTAAAGGAGAACCGAACAGCACTGGTAGCCCAAGAACTGCAGACGAAGAGAAACTTGGGTCTGCCCAACCCAAAAGATCTATATGAAGGATTATCAAAAAAGCATTACCGTAAACAAACTGGCAAGTGAAGTTTACGCTGCTATTACCGAACATATTTCGGACTGGTGGAGCAATGACCTGACCGGTGCTGCGGCCCGCAGAGGCGACAGCTTTACCATCTCGTTCGACAAAACCAGCAAAACAATGGACATTGTGGAGGCGATACCCAATAAGCAAGTAGTATGGAAATGTGTTAAAGCTTATATCGACATGGCTTCTCTGAAAAACAAGGCAGAATGGGCGGGTACTAAGCTGGTTTGGACATTAAGTGCGGCTGACAAAGGTACAACCTTGACTTTTTTGCACGAGGGTTTAAATCAAAGTTTCGAATGTTATAAGGTGTGTGAGGCGGGCTGGGATACATTTCTCGCGAGCTTACAGGCTTACCTGGTAACAGGTAAAGGTGCACCCTTTTTGAAAGCAGGAGACAACAAAGACCGGGAAAAAAAGCAATCGGTTTAATCAGTTAAGTATTTAACTAAAAAATAAATCAAGGTTTTATGATACAAGAAACAAAAACAGCACTGACAACTCAGGAAGTTGCAGCACGATTTGACGAGCTTGCCAGGCAAGAACTGTGGTTTGAAATACAGGACGAACTTTTTGCAGATAATGTAAGGAGCATAGACCCTCCAAATTCTCCATATTTTAAGTATGCGGAAGGCAAAGTTGCCGTTCGCAAAAAAGGCGAGGAGTGGGTGGCGAAGATTAAGGCGGTTCATGGAACTCATACAACCCGTCCTGTTATAGGCGGCAATCACTTTACGGTAGGACGGGGCGTAGACATTACAGTGGAAGGTTTTGGAAGAATAAAAATTGATGAGGTAATGTTATATGAAGTAAAAGATGGTCAGATTGTATTAGAGCAGTTCTTCTATTAGGAAAGCTTTAAGATCAGGCAGTAGCTATTACATGTTAAAGAGCGTAACCGCCGACAACGTCTTTATTTGAAACTGGTACTATTTTTCGTGTACGTAAAGTTGCAATTTTTGAGCGTATTGTAAGGCAGAGAACTAACACGAAATGAAGCCTTACATTAAATTTTCTGTTGCACAAACCATTCAATATATTGGAGCAGTGCTGTGCCGGCATAATAAGGTAAATTCATTAACAAATATGGCTTTTTATTTGGAGTAACAGCGCTCTCTACCTTCAAGGCACCTGCATACATCCGGATGGCGTATGGATGGTCTGCGGCCTCAATAAACTGATGCAGTGATTTTAAAGTACCGTTGCTACCTGATTTTATTTCTATGGGAATAACCAGCTTGTTATAAGGGTACAGCAAATCAACTTCTGCATTGGACTGGGCTTTTTCTCTTACCCAAAAATTCGGTGTGTGTGCTGAAATACTTTGGAGAGATATCAGTTCCTGCGTTACTAAATGTGGGATAACCGCCCCTTTGTAAGCGCTGTTCAAATCATCCATAGCCAGCATTTCTGCCTGGATGCCCAAGGAGTAATTGGCTAGGCCGGTATCCAGGAACTGTAAACGCGGTGCTTTCTTTAAATCGGCCTTCAATGGTGGGTGCATGTCTGTGGTAGGGTAGATCAAACGCACAATCTTCGCATCGTCAAGGGTTCTTAATGCTTCTCCTACCTCTCTTGACCTGTAGTTGGAATTTCCAAAGCCCTGAAACTTTATGCGTTCGTCCAGGTACAGCGGCGCAGTATCCATTAAATGTTTAATGATCTTCCTCTCCGTGTCGTTGGACGTATATTTTTTTACATCGTTTTTATAGGTACCCCAAATACTTTCATAGATAATTGACAAATCTGAAAGGCTATGTTTCTCAATGTCCGTTTTTATTACTTCAGGCATACCGCCGATAATCGCATAGCGATGAAAGGCATCCATTAAGGTTTGATGTGCAAAGGCTTTTACCGGGACCTGCTGCAATTGTGTTAGCAACGCTTGTTTTCCGGCGGCTTCCAGATATTCCTGGAAATTCAGCGGGTGGAGATATAAAAATTCCACCCTGCCCACCGGAAAGCTATGCACTTTCTGCATGGCAAATTCCAATAATGAACCTGCACTGATGACATGAAGCGCTGGTATTTCTTCATAAAAATAGCGCAATAGTTGGATGGCTTTAGGGCTCTCCTGTATTTCATCGATGAATAAAAGGGTATTTGAGACAGCTGATGAAGGAATACTATGTGCTAAAAATAAAGCTTCAAAAATGGTTTGAACATCATCAAAATCATCAAAATAACGGCGGTCAGCTGGTTTCTCCAGGTTGAGCACAATAGCGTGTGCATACGTTCCAGCAAAATCACGTATCAAGGTGGTTTTGCCAACCTGACGCGCACCTCTTATAATAAGCGGCTTACGCGCGGCACTTAATTTCCAGCGATTAAGATGATTTTCAATACTTCTTTTAAAGGCCATAATGTAAATCTCGTAGAAAATGTAACAGAATAAGGGCAAATTTAGGATATTATTGTAACAAAATAAGGGCAGTAGCTAAAGACAAGGCACAGCAACCCGAATATTTAAGTATAAATTGATAGTCTTTGGCGTGGCCATGCATCTTTACAAGCGGGAGGTAATCTGGTGTATATACGCGAATTCTTAGGCCATGTTTCCATACAGACTACTGAGATATGGAAACATGGGTTAAGTAAGGAAGCGTTAAAATGACAAGACCCGTATAAAAATTGAGTTTTATACGGGTCTTAACAAAATTCGAGTAGTTAAAAGTAGTCCCGACAAGAATCGAATGTACTTCGATTACTATATGAAAATCAATGTTTTGTAAGGGCGTCAAATGGTTGCTCACCTTTTTGGTCACCTTTTGAAAGTGGAAAGAACTGGTAGTTCAAATGTATATAAAATAAAGGAAAACTGAGTTAGGATAAGCTATTTTAATACAACAAAATTCAATATACTAAAAACCTTGGAGGGCAGTTCCCGAAACATGAGGTATTATAGCTGCACTTGAAAGATAAGCGACGTGATCTGTTTCTCAGCAGAAAATTTGCTTTTCTTTATACTGAGAAAAACAGATTCATACCCCTTTAAAAACTTGCTTAAAATAAAGTCATTCAAAAATTGCCTGTTTGTGGTTTCAGGAATTATATCAAAATCATAAGTCATTTTGTTGACCATAAACCGTTCTGATAGCAAATTTCCACCCTTCCTTTCTTTTTCATTTAACTCAATGATTCGTGTAGTCATTTCGGGCACAAATAATATACCAAGGGCAGGATCAAACGGAGGAAAATCGAATGGCAAAATGCCAAAGTAGGTATCAAAAAATAGTAATCTGTGTTCGTATAACTTAAGCGATAAGAATTTTTGGTGATACGCCTCTATATTTTCATGTTGTAAATTTCTCATGTAGGGATTGCAGTTTTGCAATTTTTCACAAAAAAATATTTTTCAAACAAAATATCGTAATATTGCGATATAATCATTTGGCATGGGCATTACTAAAACAGATTTATTCACAAAAGAGCAGAATGAAATCGCTATGATGGCTAAAGCCTTGGCGCATCCCGCACGTATTGCCATACTTCAATACCTGGTGAAAAAGAATGCCTGTATATGTGGTGACCTTGTAGAAGAGCTCGGTTTGGCCCAGGCGACGACTTCACAGCATCTGAAAGAACTAAAGACTGCAGGAATCATACAAGGTGCCGTAGAGGGTGTGAGCGTTTGTTATTGCATCAACCCCATTGTTTGGAAACAGTATAAAAATCTATTTCTTTCCTTTTTCAAGGACACAGCTGTAATTGACAAATGCTGCTAACTATTTTTTTACTCATATATATCGCAATATTGCAATAATACAATTAAGGAAAACCAGATGGAAACTTCAGAACAACTCAAAGAACTTGTAAAGCAGAAATACAGCGAGATCGCTTTACAAGACAAGGAAACCAACCAGGCTTCCTGTTGTGGCGCTGGTGGATGCTCTACAGAAATATATAACGTCATGAGTGATGATTATACGAACCTGGAGGGTTATAATCCGGATGCTGATTTAGGATTGGGGTGCGGATTACCTACACAGTTCGCCAGGATCAAAAAAGGCGATACGGTGATAGACCTTGGCAGCGGAGCCGGTAACGATTGCTTTATTGCTCGTGCTGAAACCGGTGAAACCGGTAAAGTCATTGGTATTGACTTTACCCTTGCGATGATCGATAAAGCAAGAGCCAATGCCGAGAAACTTGGATATAACAATGTTGAATTCAGGCAAGGCGATATTGAGAAAATGCCGATTACTTCCAATGTAGCGGATGTTATTGTCAGTAACTGTGTATTGAATCTTGTTCCCAACAAAAACGAAGTATTCAAAGAAATGTACCGCACACTGAAACTGGGTGGGCATTTTAGTATTTCGGATATCGTTCTCGTGGGCAATTTACCGGAGGATCTTTGTAAAGCCGCAGAAATGTACGCAGGTTGTGTGTCAGGTGCGATACAAAAAGAGGTTTACCTGGAACTGATTCAGGCTAACGGTTTCACTAATATCACCAAGCAAAAGGAAAAACCTATTATCATCCCGGATGACATCCTTAAAAACTACCTGAGTGATACGGCTATTGCAAGCTTTAAATCAGGTAGTACAGGCATATTCAGCATTACAGTATATGCAGAAAAACCAACAGAAAAAGCGGCTTGCTGCGGACCAGATTGCTGTAATTAAGCTCCTTCAACAACTAAAAAACAAACAATATGAAAAAGACCTTCTCAGCTATTTTATTACTGGTATCTGTTATCAGTTTTTCATCATTCAAAATGGCTGCACCAAAACCTAAATTATTTGCCGGCATCGAAAGCTACTATGCAGGGCTAAGCTCGGTTAAAGCCAATGAGCAAAACAAACTTGCATCCAATGACCTGGCTAACTACATTCTACAAGCTACTACTTCTGATAAGAAGATTGACATGGTGCTTGCCTGCCCAGACAATTCATTTAAAAGCGTAGCAGCACAGATCGTACTCCAATCACTGCTTTCGGTTAATAAGATCACTAAGCTGAATGTTGTTTCCTGTGGGTACCAAGTGGGTAATATTAATCCGCAATTGATAAAGGCCTTGATCAAACACGGCTTTCAGGTAACAGAACAGTCACCTAACGCTAATGGCAGGAAAACGTATGAAATAAAATTCGGAGACAATATTTCGCCATTGATGGTGTATTCAAAAGATGTAAAAGATGCTTCTATTCCGCAAAGCAAGTTTTTCCTACTGAAACTATGCGGATCGACTCAAAGCAATTGTACTGACTTACCTGGTGCATTTTATAAAGCTGGATTGCCCTTTTCAGACGCCAGTGAAGGAATTTCGGAAGATGATGCTGACAAGTTATTTACTGAAGTGGCAACTGAGATTATAAAAGCATTTAACAAAGCGCAAAACCCCTAATAAGTACAATATGAAACAAGTTACCATTGCTATTTGTGGCATTCTTTTCATTGCTTTCTCGTCATTTAATAGAATTGACAAAGTGCCATCAAGACTCTATTCACCTCTTACTGCTTATTTAAAAAATGCAGAGAAAGATTTCTATAAGATACCAGAAGAGCGAAAAGCACAATTGAAGAAGATCGCTCTTTATGTGAAAACTAAGCTTAGCTCGGAAAAGAAAGCGAACCTCGTATTCATCTGTACCCATAATTCACGCAGAAGCCATACTGCTCAACTGTGGGCATACGCTGCTGCTGAATATTATGATATACAGGGAATTTCCAATTTTTCGGGCGGCTTGGAAGCTACTGCCTTTAATGAAAGAGCTGTAAGGGCATTAACTAAAACAGGGTTCAGCATTAAGAAAAGTTCAGAAGGATCAAACCCGACTTACCAGGTAAAATTCGCTGAAAATGGATCAGTCATTACTTCATTTTCAAAGAAGTATATGGATGCACCTAATCCAACCTCTAATTTTGCAGCAGTGATGACCTGCTCACATGCAGACAAGAATTGTCCAATTGTACAGGGTGCTTCCATTAAAATAGCTATCCCTTATGAAGATCCTAAAGATGCCGATGGAAAACCTAACGAAACAGAAATATATAATGAGCGATGCAAACAAATTGCTACCGAAATACTGTATGCATTTTCATTGATCAAATCCGGAAAATAATGAAACCTAGGATCGCATTCTGTTTATTGTTTTTATTTCTAATTCCAACCTTCATCTATGCTTCGCCATTGGAAGGGATGAATACCTGGATCGAACATCAATTATCATCCAGCAGTTCTTCTGTTTTTTCTTACCTCTATTTGTTTTTGGGAGGGATATTAGCCAGTTTGTTACCATGCACTTACCCTTTGTATCCGATTACAATTAATGTATTAAAAGCAAGGGCAGAAGGGAGCAGGAAACTGTTTCATCCAATAGCTTATTATGCAGGCATTGTCAGCATGTATTTTCTGTTTGGCGTTATTGCTTCATTTACAGGTGGAGCTTTTAATACGGTATTGCATTTCCCATTGACCAACCTTATTATTGCGGTAGTAATACTTTTATTAGGGTTATCATCCATGGATTTGCTGCACTTGCCTATCTTTTCTGGTTCATCAATAAATACCAATAAAAAAAACGTTGTTGCAACATATGTAATGGGTATGAGCGCGGGCCTATTATCGTCAGCCTGTGTTGGCCCGGTCGTTGTTAGTATCCTGATTGGCATTGCATCTAACAGCACTGCATTTAGTTTTTTGCTTGGGTTAACTGCGGCAACCAAGATGCTGCTCTTCGGCATTGGCGTTGGCCTCCCTTTTCTTTTGATAGGTGTATTTGGCATGTCATTACCCAAATCAGGTAAATGGATGAAATATATTCAGCTTGCATTGGGTATTATAATCATGTATTTTTCTTTTGTCTACTTTGAAAAGGGGATGCTTGGGCACGGATTTAACGAAAACACAATTACATTAGTCGCTGTAGGTGCTTTGGTAGTTTCGGTTTCAGTTTTCCACTTTCAAGCGGAAGACATCCTGACATACCAAAAGACAAAGAGGGCTTTACTTATTCTATCAGCAATAGTTGGAAGCATTTTAATTTCAAAAGGATTTTTTCCTGTAGGAACGGGTACTAATACGGATAGAAATAACAGTAGCCTGAGCTCTACTCCTTCTGAACCCAAAACTGAACAAAAAGGGCAATTGACCTGGTACCTTGATCGCGAAACTGCATACACTGTTGCTAAAGAAAAAAACAAACCTGTTTTTGTCGATTTTCACGCCGATTGGTGCACCAATTGTAAGGAGTTTCAAAAGATAACACAAAGCAATCCTGTTCTAAATGAGGCGCTGAAAAATGCTGTATTGCTAAAGGTATACGAAGGTACTCCGATCTTTAAAAGATATGCAGTGGACCCGCGTTTTCCGGAATTAAAAGTTGGCCTTCCCTTTTTCCTGATAACAGATAAGGATGAAAACTTATTATATAAGACAAACGATTATTTGAAGACAGACGAAATGAATATGTTTTTATCCAACTAAACATGTAAAAATAATAATATGGAAATTGCATTATTCTCTGATATCCATGCAAATCTTCCTGCATTAGAAGCTTGCTTAAAAAGCATTGATGAGCATAAACCGGATGCTATCTATTGCCTGGGTGATTTGGAGGGATACAATGTCTGGCCCAATGAGGTTATTAACGAAATAAGAAAACGAGGTATTCCGACAATTGCAGGGAATTACGACCAGGGCATAGGGCTGATGAGCGATAATTGCGGCTGTGCCTACAAAACAGATACGGAAAAAGACATGGGGGTAATTTCCATCTCTTACACCAACTCACTTGTGATGCCTGATGAAAGAAAATATTTGCGGACGTTGCCTGCGCATATTAAAGTAGAGTTTCAGTTGAATGATGACAAGCTGAACTTATTGTTGGTGCATGGAAGCCCAAGAAAGATCAATGAGTACTTGTTTGAAGATAGGGATGAGAAGAGCTTATTGAGGATTATGGTGTAAATTCCGGTCATGTTGACCCCTTATTCCGGGATGATGACCCCTCTGCGAA
>CAZDQB010000030.1:0-16729 GCA_964507525.1 uncultured Sediminibacterium sp.
GTATAGAAGACAAGGATGGTAAGGTTACCATCAAGCAAAAAGAAGAGCAGGTTGTTACAGTTGCCCCGCCCGCCCCACAGGTTTTCACAACAGCTGCGACCCATGCCCCGGCTCCCCAGCCAACTGCAGCACCAGCAGCTCCCGCCCCTGCAGCAGCCCCCAAAGCAGATAACCTCATTACCATAAAAAGCCCCATGATCGGCACTTTCTACCGCCGGTCTTCTCCCGATAAACCGGTACTGGCAGAAGTAGGAACCGAGATTACGCCAGGTAAAGTAGTATGCATTATCGAAGCCATGAAACTCTTTAATGAAATTGAAAGTGAAATAACAGGAACGATTGTGAAAGTGCTGGTTGATGATGCCAGCCCGGTTGAATATGATCAGCCTTTGTTCCTGGTAGAACCTGCGTAGACAGGCCATCGTCCATGGGCCATAGACCATCGTTTGCGTAGAAGTAAACTGCGGATCATTGTTCGTGGACTTTTTCTTTACCGAATTAAACCAAGCGTGTAATGTTTAAAAAGATATTAATTGCAAACAGGGGCGAGATTGCACTACGTGTCATCAGAACCTGTCGCGAGATGGGTATTAAGACCGTTGCGGTATATTCAACTGCAGATAAAGACAGTCTGCATGTAAGGTTTGCCGATGAAGCGGTTTGTATTGGTAAGCCACAGAGTTCGGACTCTTACCTGAATATTCCGCATATCATGGCTGCGACTGAAATCACCAATGCTGATGCCGTGCATCCGGGTTACGGTTTTTTAGCTGAGAATGCCAGGTTCTCACAGATCTGCGGCGATCATGGTATCAAGTTCATCGGGCCGACACCAGAGATGATCAATAAAATGGGCGATAAAATCACCGCCAAAGACACCATGATCAAAGCCGGTGTACCTGTTGTACCCGGTGGTGAGGGGTTGCTGGAAAGTTTGGAAGAAGCCAAATCATTGGCCAAGGCCATTGGGTACCCTGTTATTTTAAAAGCAACAGCAGGCGGTGGCGGTAAAGGCATGCGTGTGGTTTGGGAAGAAGCAGAGATGGAAAAAGCCTATACTACCGCCAAGGTGGAAGCGGCAGCTTCTTTTAAGAACGATGGTGTGTACATGGAGAAATTCGTGGAAGAGCCAAGGCATATTGAAATACAGATAGCAGGAGATCAATATGGTACGGTTTGTCACCTGAGCGAAAGAGATTGTTCCATCCAGCGCCGTCACCAAAAATTAGTGGAAGAATCACCCTCTCCTTTCATGACGCCTGAACTGCGCCAGAAAATGGGAGAAGCGGCTATTAAAGCTGCATCAGCTATTAATTATGAAAGCGTGGGAACCGTTGAGTTCCTGGTGGATAAGCACCGCAATTTCTACTTTATGGAGATGAATACCCGTATCCAGGTAGAACATTGCGTCACAGAAGAAGTGGTCAGCTACGACCTGATCAAGGAACAGATCAAGATTGCCATGGGCGAAAAAATTTCCGGCAGAAATTATGAACCGCAGATGCATGCGATCGAGTGCCGCATCAATGCGGAAGATCCATACAATGATTTTCGCCCTTCCCCCGGTAAGATCACAACACTGCATACGCCGGGCGGACACGGAGTGCGGGTTGACAGCCATGTGTACACCGGTTATGTTATCCCCCCTTATTATGATTCCATGATCGGCAAACTGATCACTGTAGCGCAAACCAGGGAAGAAGCCATTAATACCATGTACCGCGCATTGAGCGAGTATGTGATCGAAGGCGTAAAGACAACCATTCCTTTCCACCTGCAACTGATGCAGCATGAAGATTTCAGAAAAGGTAATTTCACAACGAAATTCTTAGAGTCTTTCAAGATGAAATAATGAGGAATGGCTGATGGCTGATGTGATGATGGCTGATTTGAGGAATTAATTATGTTATATTAACCCCAAATCAGCCATCACCAAATCAGAAATCCTCACATCCCACATTGCTTATTAGCCTCTACCAGGACGATTCTTTCTCATTTCCCGGTATTCTTTTATTTCAGGTATTCACTTACTTTTTGCTGTATAGTTCTTTTAACCGATTCCCATGTTTGCCCTTTCAGGCTCACTGGGTCTTCACTATCCTCCGCATCATCAAAATAGGTAATAGCCTGGGGTGTGGAGATTAATAATTGCTGGCCGGGGTATTTTTTTTCATTGCAATGATGTCATGAATACCCAACAGCCTGATACCCTCAGTAACTATGGGAGCAGTAATAAGTGTGTGATGGTGATATTTCACAAAGTCTACTTTCACATCATCTATATATCCAAACAGGCCGACAGGGCTATTGCTGTTGCGGTACGTAAAACCTTTAAAATTTTCTTCCAATACAGGGACAATTGACTCTTTAGTGAAATCCTGTGAAGAAAAAAGATCAATGTCCACAGAAAAGCGGTGCCCATAATACAATGAAAGAGCAGTTCCTCCGGCTAATGAAAAGGTCAAAAGCTCCGGAAGCTCCATCAATTTTTTCAGGATAGATAATGTTCCGGGTTCAATTGTCTGGGTTTGTAACATCTGAAATCAGTTAAAGGCCTGTCAATAACCGCGGCAGCAAGATAATAGGTTGTATGAAGAGATCAAAATTTTGCATTGAGTAATGCCTCAGCCACCTTTTCATCGCCATAATACCGGCGGCATTGACGTATATCTTCCACATCACCCCGTTCAAATACCCGTTCTATAACAAAATTGGCTTTCTTGTCATAATCAAGCGTCTCAAAATTTACATCCCAAAAGATACGCTTTGCAAAACCGGTTTTTTCAATCCGCTGCCCATAATCGTAAAGCTACATTCTTTTTGACATTTATTGAGCATTGACACGACCCATATTCCACACAAGTAAAATGGAAATAAAAAGCCCCGTCCTTAAGAATAAGGGCAGGGCTATAATTGCTCAAGTCAAAAAAACTTATCTCAAAAACAACATCTCGCGGTATTTAGGCAATGTCCATGCATCGTCGTCAACTAAGTGCTCCAGCTTGTCAACATGATAACGGATCTCATCGAAGAAAGCAGATTTAACCTGGCTTTCATAAGCGATGGCCTTGGTACGTGTGTTCTCAATGTTATTGGCAATTTTTCTTGCTTCTACCATTGCATGAACTTTATCGTGTATTACCTGGATATGCTCGCTTATTTCTTTCAGCACAGCAAGCTGGCTTTTGTAAGCGCTCTCAGGTAAACCGGCTGCTTTCAGTCCGTTTACGTTTGTCAGTAAATCGTTCTGGTATTTGATTGCAGCAGGGAGGATGTGGTTGATAGCGAGGTCGCCCATGATGCGTGCTTCGATCTGCACTTTCTTAATGTATTTTTCCAGTTCGATCTCGTGACGGGCTTCCAGTTCCGTATGTGTGTAAACGCCGTTTGATTCAAACAGCTTTTTAGCTTTCTCAGTGATCATTGCATCCAATGCAATAGGTGTTGTTTTCAGGTTAGGTAAACCACGGCGCTCAGCTTCATGGTGCCATTCTTCACTATAGCCATCACCTTCAAACAATACGTTCTTGCTCTCAACAATGTATTTCTGGATCACGTGCATGATAGCGATCTCTTTTTTGTCGCCTTTCTCGATCAGCGCATCCACATCAAGCTTGAACTTCTTAAGGGTATCGGCCAGGATGGTGTTCAGCACGGTCATTGAAATAGCGCAGTTGGCAGAAGAACCTACTGCACGGAATTCAAATTTATTACCGGTGAAAGCGAAAGGAGATGTCCTGTTCCTGTCGGTATTATCCAGCATCAGTTCTGGAATACTTCTGTGCAGGTCTAATTTCAGGATGGCTTCATCCTGCTCATCGAATTTGGTATTCACTCTTGCTTCGATATCGCCCAGTACTTTGGACAGGTATTGGCCTACAAACACAGAAATAATAGCAGGAGGCGCTTCGTTGGCGCCTAAACGGTGGTCGTTAGGAGCTGAAGCAATAGCCGCCCTCATCACATCTGCATAATCGTGTACCGCTTTGATGGTGTTCACGAAGAAAGTGAGGAACATGAGGTTGGTCTTTGGCGTTTTGCCAGGAGCCAGCAGGTTCACACCTGTATCGGTAGCCATGCTCCAGTTGTTGTGCTTACCACTGCCGTTGATGCCTGCAAATGGTTTTTCGTGCAGTAATACCACTAATTTATGGCGACGGGCCACACGGCTCATCACATCCATTAATAAGGTATTGTGGTCAACGGCAATATTTACTTCTTCAAAAATAGGAGCGCACTCGAATTGTGCAGGCGCCACTTCATTGTGACGGGTACGTAAAGGAATACCTAATTTATAGGCCTCTGCTTCATAATCACGCATGAAAGCATATACACGCTCAGGGATAGAACCGAAATAGTGGTCTTCCAATTGCTGGCCCTTTGCAGGTGCAGCGCCAAAAACGGTACGGCCGCACTGAACCAGGTCGGGACGGGCATTCACCAATGACTCATCAATGACAAAATACTCCTGCTCCCAGCCAAGGGTAGGTGTTACCTTGGTAACATTTTTATCAAAATAATTACAAACCTCAACGGCAGATTTATTTAAGGTTTCCAGTGCTTTCAGCAATGGTGCTTTATAATCGAGTGATTCGCCTGTATAAGAAACAAAGATGGTAGGGATACATAATGTTTTACCCTGACCAATCTCAATGATGAAAGCCGGGGAAGAAGGATCCCAGGCAGTGTAACCGCGGGCTTCAAAAGTGGCACGTAAACCACCACTGGGGAAAGAAGAAGCATCGGGTTCCTGCTGGATCAGCGCAGCGCCATCGAATTCTTCGATAGCAGTACCATCGCTTTTCAGGGTAAAGAAAGAATCATGCTTTTCAGCAGTAGTACCGGTCAAAGGCTGGAACCAATGCGTGTAGTGGGTAACACCCTTGCTTTCTGCCCAGGCACGGATGCCGTTGGCAATCTGGTTGGCTACACTGCGGTCGATCTTTTTACCGCCACGGATACTGGTTACGAGACTTTTATAAGCTTCATCACTTAAATACTCACGGGCAGTCTTTAAAGTGAATACATTGGTGCCGAAGATTCCAGTGATTTTTGTGCTGGATGGGACATCTACACCTGTCGCTTCATTACTGATGCTGCTGATAGCATTAAATCTTAGGGACATAGTTGATTGTTTTTTTGACAGCACAAAATAAGGCTAATTTGTTCACTAATTCAACAAAAAAATATTTTTAATCATAAAAAACGGGCAGTTTTTGCCTGAAATAAAAACATATAAATTTTTTTAATTTAAATTTTCGTACATGTTATCGGATTTTACCGTGTAAGGGATGAATCGGGCGCGTCACACAGTAAATTTATAATAACGGGCGCAAACAACTCCTGTTTATATTAACCAAACAACCAAAACTTCGCCTTGCCTGCATAGTGTACTTTCTTACCTTTGCGACATCATGGAAATTACAGCAAAAACTGCCCAGCAACTTCGGTTAACAGAAGAGGAATTTGAGTTAATTAAACAGAAATTAGGACGCACTCCCAACTTTACAGAACTCTGCGCCTTCAGTGGCATGTGGAGTGAACACTGCAGCTACAAGAACTCTATTAAGTGGTTAAAGACACTGCCCAGGGACGGTGGCCGTATGCTGGTTGCTGCTGGTGAAGAGAACGCCGGATTGATGGACATGGGCAACGGTTTCGGTGTTGTATTTAAAATAGAGAGTCATAATCACCCCAGCGCCATTGAACCTTTCCAGGGCGCCGCTACTGGTGTAGGGGGAATTCAAAGAGATATTTTTACCATGGGTGCAAGACCTATTGCATCCCTGAACAGTTTACGTTTTGGTAACCTGCAGGATAAAAAGACACAACACTTATTAAGTGGTGTGGTGGATGGCATTGGCCATTATGGCAACTGCTTCGGCGTACCTACTGTTGGCGGTGAAGTTTATTTTGAAGACTGTTACCATACCAACCCATTGGTAAACGCCATGAGTGTGGGTATTATGAAAGCCGGAGATATGATCAGTGCTACAGCTGCCGGTATTGGTAACCCCGTTTTCTTTGTAGGAAGTGCTACCGGTAAGGATGGCATTGGCGGCGCCTCTTTTGCCTCGGCAGATATTACCGCCGATAGTGCAGAAGAACTGCCTGCTGTACAGGTAGGGGATCCTTTCCAGGAGAAAAAATTATTAGAAGCCTGCCTCGAAGTGATCGGCACCAATGCCGTTGTGGGTATGCAGGACATGGGCGCAGCAGGCATTATTTGCTCTACTGCTGAAATGAGCGCCAAGGGTGGTGTGGGTATGCGTATTGACCTGGATAAAGTTCCTACCCGTCAGCAGCATATGAAAGCATGGGAACTGTTATTGAGTGAAAGCCAGGAGCGGATGCTGATCGTTGTGGAAAAAGGGAGAGAAGATGCGGTGCTGAAAGTGTTTGAAAAATGGGATCTGTCAGCCAGCAATATAGGCGAGGTAACCGGCGATGGTTTGCTGAAGTTTTACATGCATGGCGTACTGGAAGCGGAAATTCCCGCTCATGAATTGGTATTGGGTGGCGGCGCTCCGCAATACACACGTGATTATAAAGAGCCAAAATACTTTGAAAAGATCCATGCATTTGACAGTGATGCAATGGCCGACATAACCGATGTAAAAACAGTTGCTGAACAATTGGTTCAGGTTCCTAACATCGCTTCCAAGCGTTGGGTGTACACGCAATACGACAGCATGGTGGGCGCTGCCAATACTTCTACCAACACACCCAGTGATGCTGCTGTTATCCTGGCAAAGGGCACGGGTAAGGCGCTGGCTGTAACAGTTGATTGCAACAGTAAATATGTATTTGCAGATCCTTATAAGGGTGGTATGATCGCCGTGGCAGAAGCTGCGCGGAATATTGTCTGCAGTGGCGGTGAACCCATCGGCGTTACCAACTGTCTTAATTTCGGCAATCCCTACGATCCGGAAGTATATTACCAGTTTGTAAAAGCCGTTACAGGTATGGGTGATGCCTGCCGCAAATTCAACACACCCGTTACCGGTGGTAACGTCAGTTTCTATAACCAGAACCCCGACGGCCCTGTTTACCCAACACCCACCATTGGTATGGTAGGCATCATTGATGAATTTGAACACCGGATGACGATGGACTTCAAAGAAGCGGGTGATGTGATCCTGCTCATTGGTGAACAGCGGAATGATATTGCTTCATCTGAATACCTGCACAAACTGAAAAAAATAGCTTATTCACCTGCACCGTATTTTGATATTGAAGAAGAATACAAAGTGCAGCAGTTTGTTGCCGGCATTATCAAAAACAAACTGCTGAAGAGCGCGCACGATATCAGTGAAGGCGGATTGGCCATCACTTTGTTGGAAAGCGGATTCAACAGGAATCTTGGTTTTACCGTTAACAATACAACCAACCTGCGCAAAGACGCTTGCTGGTTTGGAGAGGCGCAGAGCAGGGTGGTGGTATCATGCAGCAGGCAGCAGGCAGAACACTTAATGAACAACGCAAAAACAGCAGGTATCGCTGTTACTGAATTGGGAACCGTCAGTGATGGCGACATTACAGTGAACGGAGAGAACTGGGGTAACATAGCAGTATGGAAAGAGAAATATGATACGGCGATTGAAAAATTATTGAACTGATGCCTGAGCAACCTTATATCATTGTTACCGGCGCCGCCGGCTTTATTGGTTCATGTATGGTACAGTACCTTAACGAACAGGGCTATGAAAACCTGGTACTGGTAGATGATTTCGGCTTTGAAGAAAAAAGAAAGAACTGGGAAAGCAAAGCCTATGCACATATAGTTGAGCGGTACAACCTGATGGACTGGCTCAATACGCATCAGCCAGTTATCGCTGTCGTTATTCACTTAGGTGCGCGTACCGACACCACTGAATTTGATTACAGCATTCATGAAGCACTCAATGTACAATACTCAAAAGAAGTATGGCAGTATTGTACCACGATGAGTGTACCATTGATCTATGCCTCTTCTGCCGCAACTTATGGGACAGGTGAACTGGGGTATGATGACAACCACGAAGTAATCGATAAACTGATGCCCCTCAATCCTTATGGCATCAGTAAGAACGAATTTGATAAATGGGCGATTGGCCAAAAAGAACAACCGCCCTGCTGGACAGGCCTGAAGTTCTTTAATGTATATGGTCCCAATGAATACCACAAAGCAAGAATGGCCAGCGTTATCTGGCATGCCTTCAACCAAATACAGAAAGACGGCGTGGTAAAATTATTCAGGAGCCACAGGGATGGGTTCAAAGATGGAGAACAGCTGCGTGATTTCATCTATGTGAAGGATGTGGTGAGCGTGATAGGATGGATGATGGAGTCCATGGCCCATAACCGGTGGCCTGCAGAAAAGAATGGGATCTACAACCTGGGAACAGGCAGGGCGAGAACATTCAATGACCTGGTAAAAGCAACTTTTGCCGGCATGGATAAAGAACCCAATATTGTTTTCATAGATATGCCGGAAGACATCAGGGATAAGTACCAATACTTTACCGAAGCCAATATGCAAAAGCTCCGTCATGCGGGTTATACCGATGATTTTTACTCGCTTGAGGCAGGCGTAAACGATTATGTGCGTCATTATCTCACCACAATGCAATATTTTTAACCAGCAATTGTTGGCTTTTTGACTTTTGCCTTTTTACATTCTTTTAAAATTGAATTATGAGCAAAAAGATAGCCGTTATTGGCGGTGGTAATTTAGGAATGGCCATGGCCGAGGGATTGGTAAGCAGCGGCTTCGCCAGTCCGGAGCACCTGATTGTCACCAAACGAAACATTAGCACTTTGAAATCGCTGGAAGAAAAAGGCGTATTGGTCAGCAATGATAATGTGGAAGCAGTGCGCTATGCCGATTGGGTGATATTGGCTGTAAAGCCTTTCCAGGTCAAAGAAGTGCTGACAGGCCTGCAGCCGCATTTGAAAGCCGGGAAACATGTATTGGTAAGTGTGGTTACAGGTGTATGGATCAGGGACATCCAGGAGATAGTGGGTGACCAGATGGCTGTTTTCCGCGCTATGCCCAATACTGCAATTGCCATACAGGAAAGTATGACCTGCATTTGTGCACAGAATGCCGACGAGGCACAGCTAACCTATGCAGCGGGTTTGTTTGACCAGCTTGGCAAGTCTGTTTTTATTGAAGAAAAATTAATGGATGCTGCAACCGTACTCGGGGCCTGTGGTACGGCGTATGCCATGCGCTATATCCGGGCCAATATACAAGGCGGTATAGAAATCGGTTTCAGCGCCGCTACTGCATCTTTGATTGCTGCCCAGACTGTTAAAGGCGCTGCGGAACTGTTATTGAAAAAGAATACGCACCCTGAACAGGAAATCGATAAAGTAACCACTCCCAAAGGTTGCACCATTGCCGGACTGAATGAAATGGAACACCAGGGATTCAGCTCCTCACTGATCAAAGGTATTGTTACAAGTTATAAGAAAATTGTGAACGATATGTAACCCGCTATTTCATATGCGCTTTCAGGAATGCAATCGCCTTCACGTGCGCATCTTCGGTAGCTTCTTTGTTAAAACTCGGATTGCTTGGATTGGCAAAACCATGACCCGCATCATATTTATAAGTAGTGATCTTTTTCCCTGTCGCCTTCATATCCTGTTCAAATTTGCTCACTGCTTCAGGAGAGGGGCTTTTGTCCCGGTTGCCAAAAAATCCAATCACATCACAGTTCAGTGTCTTTAGTTTCTCAAGGTTATTTTCAGGACGGCCATAATACATCACACAGCCCGCTGCCTGTTTGCCTGCGAGCAAAGCGGTCTGTAAACTCCACATACCGCCAAAGCACCAGCCGATGGTATAGATCTTAGCATTCGGACCTGCATGGGCAATGGCCCCTTTGATGATATTTTCCAGTCGCTCTGTTTTAACAGCCTGCACTAATTTCATCGCACTGTCAGGCGAGGCCGCTACTTTGCCATCATAAAGGTCAAGCGCTATCACATTGACATTGCCTAATTCTCCCGACAGGGTTTCACTTTCCCGTTTGATATAATCATTCAGACCCCACCATTCCTGTATCACAAAAATCCATTGATCTGTTTTCCCGGCACTTTTGATCTGGTAACCCATAGCTGCAGAGCCATCGGGGGCCCTGAAAGTCACCGGCTGCCCCTTTGGATTTTGCAGTTTAAAATAAGCCGGCGTTTCATGCATCATGCCAAAAGCCGGTGTAGCAGCTTCCTGCCTGAATTGTTCACGTACATCGCCATTGAAGCAACTGGCGTAGCAGGCGGGGCTAAGCAATTGTGATTCAGGCGCTTTATAACGGTATCCTAAGAAGGCTGCTGTACAGAAAGCGGCAACTGTCAGGAATAGTATTTTTTTCATAACAAATTTTTTAACAGAAAGATGTTCACCTCAAATTAACAATTTGACCGGAAAACAAGCAGTTCGCCGGTTGCTATTTTTTTTGATCATTTTTTTTGCTGTACCTTTGTACGACCTCTGAAATATTTCACACAGTTCATTTCCCTAGGTCAAATTTTAGTAATTCACTGGCGCAAAGCAGTTTAGGCTGCCTGTTGGGCTGTTTGGATATTTTTTGCATAGCGGCGAATAGACGAATAAATACATAAACTAATAAACCATTATCATGGCCAAGTACATTTTTGTTACCGGAGGCGTAACGAGTAGTTTAGGAAAGGGAATCATTGCCGCATCGCTTGCAAAGTTGCTGCAGGCAAGGGGTTTGAAAGTAACCATACAGAAGTTTGATCCCTATATCAATGTCGATCCCGGTACCCTGAACCCTTATGAGCATGGTGAGTGTTATGTAACGGAAGACGGCGCCGAAACGGATCTTGACCTTGGTCACTATGAACGCTTCCTGAATATTTATACCTCCCAGGCAAACAATGTTACAACAGGCCGTATTTATCAAACCGTTATCAATAAAGAAAGAGCGGGCGATTTTCTCGGTAAAACGGTACAGGTAGTACCCCACATTACTGACGAGATCAAAAGGAGAATGCTGTTATTGGGAGAGAACAACCAATACGATATCATCCTTACAGAGATCGGTGGTACTGTTGGTGATATTGAGAGCCTTCCGTTTATAGAAGCCGTGCGCCAGTTGCAATGGGAATTACCCGAAGAAGATGTGATGGTGGTACACCTGACACTGATCCCCTACCTGCGTGCAGCCAAAGAATTAAAGACAAAACCAACCCAGCACAGTGTAAAGATGCTGAGCGAAACGGGGGTACATCCCGATATCATAGTATGCAGAACAGAAGAACCGTTGAACAATGACATTAAAAGGAAAATCGCGCTTTTCTGTAATGTAAAGCAGGAAGCCGTGATAGAAGCGATGGATGCTTCCACTATTTATGAAGTCCCCTTACTGATGTTACGTGAGAAATTGGATATCATCTGCCTGAGAAAACTAAACATCCCCTCTTTTGGAGAACCTAACCTTGAAAAATGGAAAGGCTTTCTGGACAAGCTGAAATACCCGAAGAGTAAAGTAACAGTTGGCCTGATTGGAAAATATATTGAATTGCAGGATGCTTACAAATCCATCCTGGAAAGCTTTGTGCATGCAGGCGCTGTGAATGAAGTAAAAGTGCAGGTAGTGAATGTGCACAGTGAATATATAACGAAGGAAAATGTAGGAGAAAAATTAGACGGATTGGATGGCTTGCTCGTAGCGCCCGGCTTTGGCCTCAGGGGTATTGAAGGCAAGATCATTGCAGTGCAGTATGCGCGTGAAAAAGGACTGCCTTTCTTTGGGATCTGTTTAGGTATGCAAATGGCAGTGATCGAGTTTGCGAGGAATGTATTGGGACTAACCAATGCACATTCCATGGAAATGGACAGCTCTACTTCAAATGCGGTTATCAGTATGATGGAGGAGCAGAAGAAGATCAAAATGATGGGGGGAACCATGCGCCTGGGAGCATACCCCTGTGAGATCAAAGCAGGGTCACTGGCCCGCGAGATCTACGGTGCAACCAAGATCAGTGAACGTCATCGCCATCGTTATGAATTCAACAATGATTACCTTGAACAGTTCGAAGCAAACGGTATGGTAGCCAGCGGGTACAACCCGGAAACAGGGCTGGTGGAGATCATCGAATTACCCCATCATCCTTTCTTCATTGGCGTACAATACCACCCCGAATTAAAGAGTACAGTGGAACAGCCGGCGCCTTTGTTTGTCAGCTTTATTGCTGCTACAAAAAAATACAATGAACAAAAGGGCATCACAAAGAAACCAATCCTGCAGGGAGAGAAGATATAAGCTGTAGCAGAAAAGACAGTTATATAAAGGAGGCCCGGATCAAATGTCCGGCCCTCTTTTATATAATGCGGTAAACCTGGTCTGTTTATGGTTTCGCCGGTAGTTTTGATTTTACATAAGCTGCCAGTTCTTTGGCGCCGGCCGCTTCTTTTTTTGCAGCAATGCCCGAGAGGATCATTGCGTTGATATAAGGATCTGTTTGGGAGCGGGCTTGCTGGGGAATAGCATCCCTGAATGATACGATCATATCAATCCCTTTTTTGAATTTGACAGGATTGGTCACTTTGGTTAAGAACTCGCCGAAAGAAGTGAGAAAAGAAAATTTCTGTTGCGAAACAGGCATAGCATCAAATTTTGCGGCAACAATATCGAAAACGCTCTCGTCGCCGCAAGTGATCAGCACATCTGAAACAGCAGTAATCAATCGTCCCTTAACATGCTCACCCGCCAGCCGCGAAGCTTCCGCGAATGCTTTGGGGCAGTCAATCACTGCCAGCGCTTCCAATGCAGCGCCTGCAACCGAATAAGAAGAATCATTGATCGCTTTCAGGAAAAAATCTTTGTAATCATTGTTTTTGCGTTTAGCCAGTTCATCAATGGCATCTGCCCTGACTTTCCTGTAAGGATCATTTTTGGCGATGGCTTCTATTTTACCGAGCGTAGCTGCATCTAAAGTGGCTGTGCCAAAGCTTGATAAAGCTTTGGCGCGTATCCTGTGAAACGGATCACTCAGGGCATCTGCTACTAATTGGTAAGCAGCGGGATCTTTAATGTTCCTGCTGGCGAAATCAACGGCTTCTCTTCTGTCGAGATAATTGCTTCCATGTTTGTATTGGTAAATATATTCCGCTAATCCTTTGTTGTCTTTCTTATCTGCCAGGATGATTTTATCGGCGTCAACATTGATCAGGTCAGGTTTGGAAGAAACTTTGAACAGGAAGCTGTCCGTTTTATTCTCCACCCAAACATTATGACGTGTTTTGACTGTTCCATTGTATACATCAATAGCCAGCGGCAGTGTAAAAATCTTATCGCCCTGCTGGGTCTGCTTAATGACCGCTTTTGCTGTTTGCGAAGCGGCATCATAGCCATAGCTGATATCCAGGCTGGGGTTGCCATTACCAAAATACCATTGGTTAAAAAACCAGTTCATGTCTTTCCCGGTCACTTCTTCAAATGCTAATCTTAATTTGTGTGCACTGCCATTACCAAATTTATTGTTGGTCAAATATTTATTCAGTGCTGCAAAAAAAGCGTCATCGCCTACATAATTGCGGAGCATGTGAAGGATGCGCCCTCCCTTGTGATAACTCACCCGGTCAAACATATCTTCTTTGTCGCGGTAATGAAAACGAACCAGGTCTTTGTTCTGATCGCCGCTTCTCAGGTATTCCTGCATTTCTTTAAAATTTTCAAAAGCGGCTTCTTCTTTGCCATATTTATATTCTAACCAGAGCAGCTGGCTATAATCGGCAAAACTTTCATTCACCGTCAGGTTGCTCCAACTTTCAGCGGTAACGAGGTCGCCAAACCACTGGTGAAACAATTCATGCGCAATGGTACTTTCCCATTCATTGCCATCTACCAGTTCACGTGCATCCTGCTGTGCGCTTTCCTGGTGGAGGGTAGCGGTGGTGTTTTCCATGGCGCCGCTGACATAATCGCGACCCACAATCTGGCTATACTTTGCCCAGGGGTAGTCGATGCCTAATTTTTCAGAGAAGAACTTCATCATTTCCGGGGTATGGCCGAATATTTTACGGGCTACTTTTTCATATGCTTTCTCCACATAATAACTGACTTCTTTGCCTTTATAACTGTCTTTTACAATGGCATAATCACCCACCCCAATGAAAAAGAGATAGGGGGCATGCGGTTTATCCATCACCCAGCGGTCGGTCCTGGTAGCATCTGCATTTCTTGTTTGAGCGGTAAGCAGGCCGTTGGACAGGGTTACGTATTTCGCAGGAACAGTGAGGTTGAATTGCTGGGTTGATTTCTGGTTGGGCTTGTCGATCGTGGGTATCCATACAGAAGTTGCTTCTGTTTCACCCTGTGTCCATATCTGTGTGGGCTTGTCTTTGTCTTCTCCTTTCGGGTTGATGAAATACAGGCCTTTTGCATCTGTAATGGCAGCGCTGCCTTCAGCACTGAACTCGTTGGGTTTGGCAGTATAATCGATCAACAGGGTATAACGTTCATCGCGCTGATAGGTCTTGTTGAGTTTGATCTTCAGCAGGAGGCTGTCATAACTGTATTTTAAAGGAATACTGCCGCCTGTAGCTTTTACCAGCTCCACTTTATTAATATTCATGCCTTTGGCATCCAGTTGCAAAGAGTCAGTCGCATAGAAATGAGGCTTGAGGGTAAGCCATACTTTACCATTCAGGTAAGATTTGTTGTAATCGAACCGGGCATCCAGCCGGGTATGCACCAGGTCATTGATCTTGGTGGCTGTGGCACGATAGTTCTTTTTCCATTCATCACCCGTAACCGATTGGGCAATAACAGCGGCTGTTGCAAATAAGCCGAGCATGAGTAATAGTTTCTTCATGTATTTGTTTTAGAGCCCTAAAGATAGCAGACAGTACCGGCTAAACTGTTATAATTTTACTAATGGTTAGAAGCGGTTTTGGACTGCGAGGGCTATATGTGCATACATGGAGAATTTTGAAGTAATTTTGGATAAATAATAGAATGCTTATGCTAAGCAAGGCTACTCAGGTTCGCTCATTACTTGTGCTGTTGGTATTGTTGTTTTTTCAAACTGTAATGGCACAGCAGGCGCGGTATATTTACATACAATCGGAGAACAACCAGCTTTTTAATGTTCAGCTGAATGGGAAGAATTACAGCTCAAATTCAACTGGTTATTTATTGATCCCACAATTGACCAGTGGCAACTATGCCATCCAGCTTGGCTTTCCACGCAGTGCTGCACTGTATAGCTTTAACCTGTCCGTAGGACAGGATGACCGGGGCTTTTCCCTAAAACTTGGCGTTGATAATAACTGGAGCCTGTTTGATATGGTCAGTTTCAATGTGATCACGGCAAGCGCTGTAACTGAAAAAGCAAAAGAAACAGAAGAGGTTCGGGCACCGGCAACGCCCGTGAGCAGTCCGCTTAGCCAGGAAGTGAAAAAGCCGGTGGAGACAAAACAGGCAGCCGATGCGGCACTTACGCCAAAAACAACGGTTGTCACAACGCCGGCAACGGCAAAAACAACCAAACATGCATTACAGTCAATCATCAGGAAGATATATGAGAAAGCGGGAACGGAGGGGGTAGACCTGGTGTATGAAGTACCTAACGGTAATAAGATGGATACGGTTATTCTTTTTGTCCCGCACCTTGCTAAATAATCTCATTCGTCATGTCGCGATATTTCCTGGAAGTAGCATATAAGGGAACGCATTACAGTGGCTTTCAGGTACAGGATCGCCATCGAACCATCCAGTCGGAGGTCACAAGAGCGCTGGAAGTATTGTTTCGTGCGTCATTCAGCCTGACCGGTTCCTCCCGTACCGATGCCGGGGTACATGCGTTGCAAAATTTTTTCCATTTCGACACAGACCTGGTGCTGACAGAAAAGCACGTGTACAACCTCAATGCCATCCTTTTACCCGATATAGCCATCAAAGGGATATACCCGGTGAAAGATGATGCGCATTGCCGGTTTGATGCAGTGGCGCGGGCCTATCAATACCATATATACAGGCGCAAAGATCCGTTTATGAACGACAGGGGCTGGCTGTATCCCTATCCTGTGAACCTGGCTTTATTGAATGAAGCGGCAGAGGTATTGACAACCTATCGTGATTTCACTTCATTCTCGAAACGGAATACACAGGTAAAAACCTTTCTCTGCACATTGGAACGATCAGTATGGTATGAAACAAATGGCGGTTTGGTATATGATGTGCAGGCAAACCGTTTTTTGCGCGGGATGGTGCGAGGATTGGTAGGCACGATGTTAAAAGTGGGAAGGGAGCAAATTACGATGGACAGGTTCGGGGAAATTATAGAAGCGCTGGATTGTTCAAAAGCAGATTTCACAACACCGGCACAGGGATTATTCCTGGTGTCGGTCATATACCAATACCCGTTGGGTGCAGCAACTGTTACTAATACCAGGTAATACTTCAGCAGAATAACTGCATACAGCATGAATACACATGCCTGGCGGATAAAAAATATTTTGCTGAAATGCAGTACCGGTAAGGTTTTCAAAAATCACCATTTGATTTGTTCTTAAAAATATTTGGAAGTAAACATTCTGCACTTATCTTCGCGGCCCGATTAAAGAAAAGGGAAGGTTCATTGAAGGCAGGGATAAGGATGTGAAGGGATAAAAAACTTCAAATTATTTTAAGATTAAATTTGGAGTTAAAGAGTAAGTTTCTATCTTTGCGATCCGTTTAAAAAAAGCGGTAGTTGATGGAGTGGCAGA